>JAWLHE010000005.1:268720-386133 GCA_041690495.1 Alphaproteobacteria bacterium
CTTCGACAACTGGACCGATCTCGACGGCCTCGCCGCCCAGATCGCAAGCCTCGATCACGTCGTCACCGTCTCAAACCTCAACGCCCATCTCGCAGGGGCACAAGGCATCCCTACCCACGTTCTGCTTACCCAGAACGCCCTGTGGTACTGGCCGCAGCGGACGCAATCCTCCTGGTATCGGTCGATACGGCTGGTCCACGCGGCCGAGAATTTCGCGCGCGGCGCCGCGGCAGAGATCGCGGCGGCGCTCCGCGCTGCCGGGCCATGATGATGCGCAACGCCGAAGCGCTGCTCGAGCGCGGCGTACGGGCGCAGCAGGCCGGACGAACCTCGGAGGCAGTAGCGCTCTATCTCGACGTCCTGCGGCATCAGCCGGACAATCCCCACGCATGCCGCCTGCTCGGCGAGCTGGCGCTGCATAGCGGCATGTTCGGGCAGGCCGTCGAGATGCTCAGCATCGCCGCGCGCCTGTTGCCGCGCGACGCAGCTCTCCGCGTCAATCTCGGGGCTGCGCACCAGGCGATCGAAGACTGGAACGCCGCCGAGCGAAGCTATCGCTCCGCGCTGACGCTCGATCCGAACCTGATTCAGGCACACGGCAATCTTGCCTCGGTGCTTGCCGAGCGGGGCGATGCGGCCGCGGCGGAGCGCGAGTACCGGGCGCTGATTGCAGCCAACCCGGGCTTCGCCGATGCGCATGTCAATCTCGGCAACCTGCTGCGCCGCAAGGGCGACATCGCCGGTGCGATCACCTGCTACCGGCAGGCGGTCGCGTGCACGCCCGATCATGCGATGGCCCACAACAATCTGGGCGGGGCGTTGCTGCTGAGCGAGTCATGGTCGGAAGGCTGGGCGGAGTTCGAATGGCGCTGGCGGCTGGGCGACAATCCGGCGCTGCGCGCGCGCCACCGCCTGCCGCTCTGGCAGGGCGACGACCTCAAGGACCGCCGCATCCTGCTGTGGGGCGAGCAGGGCATCGGCGACGTCGTCCTCTTCGCCACCATGCTGCCCGACCTGCTCGCCGCCGGCGCCAAGGTCGGCCTCGAACTCGATCCCCGCCTCGTCGGCCTGTTCCAGCGCTCCTTCCCCGCCGCCGCCGTCTTCGCCTGGGGCGAGGTTCCGGCCGATGCCGCCTTCGACTGCCAGGCCAATCTCGGCCGGCTCGGCCTGTTCCTGCGCACCACCGCTCAGGCCTTCAACGACACCCGGCCCTATCTCCGGCCCGATCCGCAGCGCGTCGCCGCCTTCAGGGAGCGCTATGCCGCCCTCGGACCCGGCCCCAGGATCGGTATCGCCTGGCGCTCGGCCAGCCCCAACCACCGCCGCAAGTCGCTCGCCCTCGACGACTTCGCCCCGCTCTTCGCCGCCCTGCCCCATGCCAGCTTCGTCTCGCTGCAATACGGCGACACCCGCGACGAGCTTGCCCATGCCCGAAGCCGGCACGGCGTCGCCATCCTCCATGACGACAGCTTCGACAACTGGACCGATCTCGACGGCCTCGCCGCCCAGATCGCAAGCCTCGATCACGTCGTCACCGTCTCAAACCTCAACGCCCATCTCGCAGGGGCCGCCGGGATTCCGGCGGACGTCCTCGTAACCGCGAACGTGCTCTGGTACTGGCCGGACGGACGCCCCCGCACGGCATGGTACCGGTCGCTCCGGCTGCATCATGCCAACGCGCTCGCTTCAGCCCGGCAGGCCGTCGAGCGGCTCAGCGGACAGATCGCGGCACGTGATTAATAAAGTCTTTTCCCCGGCCCGGTAGCTTTCGCACATGACCCCACAGCCGAGCCGTGCGGCACGCCCCGCGGGCGCACCGAGCAGTGTCGCCGACCTGCTGGCGCTCGGCCTCGGCTATCACAAGGCAGGCCGCATACCGGAAGCGATCGATCTGTACACGGAGGTCCTGCAGCTCGACCGGGATCAGCCTTATGCCCTGCATCTGCTCGGCGAGATCGCCCACCGCGCCGGCAGGAACGAGCGCGCCGTGGAACTGATCGAGCGGGCCGTCACCCTCATGCCCGAACTGGCCGAGGCCCACAACAATCTCGGCACTGCATACCAGGCATTGGGGCGCCTCGGCGAAGCCGAAGCGAGTTACCGGCGCGCCATCGAGCTCAAGCCCTCCCTTCTGATCGCCAGAAGCAATCTCGGCGCGGTCCTGAAGGCGCAGGGCAATGTCGAGGAGGCGCGCCGCCAGGTCGAGCGCGTGCTGACCCTGGATCCGCGGGCCGCCGAGGCATGCGTCACCCTCGGCGACATCCTCCGCGAGGAACGCGACTATGCCGCGGCGGAAGACTGCTACCGGATCGCGACCGAGCAGCGCCCGGACAACGCCGCTGCATGGAATAACCTGGGCATCATGCTGATGGCGCAGCGCCGGAACGAAGAGGCCCGGGACGTCTTCGAGCGCGCCGTGGCGCTCGACTCCCACTCGGCGGAGGCGCACAACAATCTCGGCAACGCGCTGCGCGAGCTCGGCAAGTTCAAGGAGGCCGTCGCCTGGTACGAGAAGGCGCTGGCGATCCGCCCGCTCTATCCGCAGGCATTGAGCAACATGGGTGCGGCCCTCGCCGCCCGATTCATGTTTCAGGAAGCGCTGCCCTTCCTGCGCAAGGCCGTGGAGTGCGACCCCGGGTTCATCGACGCACTGCTCAATCTCGGTGCCTGCCTGCGCAATCTCGACCGTCTCTCCGAGGCGCTCGAATGCTTCGATCGTGCACTTGAACTCGAGCCGGAGAACCCGCGCTGCCACAACTACCGGGGCCTGACCCTGATCGAAACGGGCGTCATCGAGGACGGCCTCGCCCAATGCCGCAAGGCATTCCGGCTCGATCCGAACTACATGCGGGCGCAGAGCAACTATCTGTTCGGTCTCAACTACCGCGCGGAGATCACCGGAGCGGAGATGCTTGCCGAGCACCGCGCCTTCGAAATCCCGTCGCGCCAGCCGCCTGCACGGAGCTTTGCCAATCGCACCGATCCGGAGCGCCGCCTGCGGGTCGCCTATATCTCGCCCGATTTCAAGCGGCATTCCTGCGCGTTCTTCATCGAGCCTCTGCTGGCGGCGCACGACAAGGCCGACTTCGAGGTCTTCTGCTATTCCGATGTGCCGCTGCCCGATCCGGTGACGCTCCGCATCAAGCAGCATGCGGACCACTGGCGCGACATCAACAAGCTGCCCGATGCGGAGCTGGCCGATGCGGTGCGGGCGGACGAAATCGATATCGCAATCGAGCTAGCCGGCCATACCGGCCAACACCGGCTGAACGCGTTCGCGACGCGGATTGCGCCGATCCAGATATCATGGCTCGGCTATCCGTGCACGACCGGCCTGAGCGCGATCGGCTTCCGGCTGACGGACGCTATCGCCGATCCGCCCGGTATGACCGACGCGCACTACACGGAAACGCTGGTGCGACTGCCGCAGACATTCCTGTGCTACCGGCCGCACGACGATGCGCCTGAGGCCGGGCCGCTTCCGGCGCTCACCGGCAATCCCTTCACTTTCGGCTCGTTCAATAACCTGCCGAAGATAAACGACCGGGTCATCGGGATCTGGGCCAGAATCCTGTCCGAGGCGCCGGGAACGCGCCTCCTCCTGAAGTCGCGCTCCCTCGCCGATGAACCGACATGTGCCCGCATCCGCGCCGCGTTTGAGACTCATGGAATCGGCGCCTCGCGGCTCGAACTCGTCGCCTGGATCGGCAATCCGGCGGATCACCTGCGCCTCTACGATCGTATCGATCTTGCGCTGGATCCGTTCCCGTACAACGGTACGACGACCACCTGCGAGGCGATGTGGATGGGCGTCCCGGTCCTCACCCTGGCGGGCGAACGCCATGCCGCGCGCGTCGGCGCCAGCCTGCTGACCCAGGTCGGCCTGCAGCAGTTCGTCACGAATTCTGTCGAAGCGTATGTCGATCGCGCGGTAGCGCTCGTCCGGCAGCTGGGCGAGCTTGCCGCAGTCCGCCGCGACCTTCGCGGGAATATGGCGGCCTCCCCGCTCTGTGACGGCGCCGCATTCGCCCGCGATGTCGAGCACGCTTATCGCGCGCTGTGGCGCGACTGGTGCAGGCGTTCCCGAATTTCCGAGGAGTGAGCGCGGCTGGCGCGCCGCGACGGGCCCGGCCTACTTGAGGCCGTCCATCACGTTGCTGTTGACCTCAATCAGCGCGTCGACGCTTGCCTTGCCGTCCATCACGGCGAATGTCTGCTTCGACACCCATGCACCGAGCTTGAGCAGCGACGTGCGAACGTCGCCGGAAAGCTGGTTTCGCTCGTCGACCAGGTCGGCCATGAAGGTGTCCCACACCTTCTTGTTCCAGATCAGCGCATTGTAGAGCTTCGGCCGGTCGTTCGGATCCGACTGCGCGGCACGGAGCGCACCTGTCACCTGCGCCAGCAGGCGAAATTCGATCCGCCGCGGGTCCTCGGTGGTGTTCTGGACCCGGCCATAGGCAGCATAACCGTTCATGTCGACTCCTGGATTTCGGCGAGCGAGCCGGCATCGGCCCGCTTTCGGTCGTTGGCGATCTTGAGGAGCTTGGCCTCCACATCGATCAGCCATTTGCATGTCTTCATGGCGGCATAGAACTTGCCGTTCTCGACGCTGCGATGGATCTCGAGCAGCGCTGCGCGAACCTCGCGCAGCGAGGTCACGCCGAGGAAATCGTTCAGGAAGCCGTCGAACCGCTCGCGCAGGGACTGATCGCCGCCGTAGATGTAGAGCAGCATCAGCGTGAAATAGATGCGTCGCGCCGGCGTGGTCGCATCCGCCTCCTGCATGATGTCCTTGCTGCGCAGGAGAACCGCCTCGTTCTCGAGAATGAGCGATACCCTGCGCTTGCCTGCCTTGAGCACGGCGCCGTTGACGATGAACTTTTCGCCGGGCTTTAAATCAATTTTGAGCGACATGGACCTTCTGTGACCGGGGTGGTCGCTACGGCCCGGAAGATAGTGGCTGAGGGCTTAAAAAAGCGTTGAGCGGCCCGTAGGCAGCCCGACGCGCTGCGGCGCGGACGTCGTCCGGCCGGAATGCAATGACGGAATCTGCGGAAAAAGAAACCCCGGGCGGCGGAAGCCGCCCGGGGTCCCGGCGCCGGTAGGGTTTACCGGAACAGGGAGAGCAGGATCTGCGGCGAGCTGTTGGCGATGCTGAGGGCCTGCACGCCGAGCTGCTGCTTCACCTGCAGGGCCTGCAGCTTCGCGCTCTCCTCGGCCAGGTCGGCATCGACGATGCTGCCCAGACCTTCGGTGACCGCGTCGCTCACCTGCTTGTTGAAGTCCTGCTGGAACTTCAGCGCGTTGACGTCCGAGCCGAGATCGCCCAGCGCCGTGCCGACCGCGGTGATCGCGGCGTTCACGTCGGCAAGCGCCGCGGTCGCGGTCGTCGTCGAGGTGAGCGCGCCGAAGGTCAAGGCACCGACCGCGCCCTGGTTCGAGATCGTCAGAGTGCCGCCCGAGATGGTCGAGATGACCGTCGCGTCGGTGGCGCCCGAGGACAGCAGGTTCTTGCCGTTATACGAGGCGTTCGACACGAACGTGGCGAACTGCGCCTTCATGGCCTCGAAGTCGGCGGCGAGGATCGACTGCTGGCTCGCCGTGTTACCGGCGTTCATGCCCTCGATCGCCTTCTTCTTCATGTCGGTGAGAAGATTGGAGATCTGGGTGGCGCCGGCGATCGCGACGTCGCCGATGCCCTTACCATTGGCGAGGGCCTGGTCGACCGCCAGGTAGGCCTTGAGGTCGGCGCGAATGCCCTGCGCGATGGCGAAGCTCGAAGCGTCGTCCTTCGCACCGATCACTCGCAGACCGGTCGAGACGCGGTCCTGCGTCTTCGACAGGCTCTCGTTGGTCACGTTGAGGTTACGCAACGCGAGCAACGCGCCCATGTTCGTGTTGACTGAGTTAGCCATTTACCGTCTCCGATTTCTAGAGTTGAAAACGGACAATTCTTGTCCGTAGGCAAAGCGGGCCGCCTTGGGCCCGCACTGTCCCGCTATGATGGGAGCAAGCCATGTGCCATGGCGCTTGCACCGAGGCGGCTCCGGACCGGAACACTTTTTCCGCCGCGCACGGTTAATGGTCGTTACCGCATCGGCAGAAGCTGCCTATGCAGACCGGCAATTTCTGCCTGTCCGCGGCAAATCCTGCCGGGCGGCACGAGCGCCGGCCGCGGAACAATCTGCCGCGCCGGCCCGGCACGAACTGCCGCACCGGGCCAGTTATATCGGCACGCCAGGCGCCACGCGCTCCGACAAATATATCCGTTTCAATGGTTTGCGTGTCCGGCCGGAACTGGCCCGCGGCTTGCTCACAATCATGCCGAACACGACCGCGGCATGATGACACCCATGGACTTCCGTTTCCCCGAGCTTTCCGCCCCGCGCGATCCGCACCCGGATTCCGTCTCACGCACGCGCGAACATGCGGAGTCCGATTTCGCCGGCTATCTCGATTCCTCGCTGCGCGATCGCCAGGCCGACGAACCGCGCGAAGCAGAAACCCGGGACGTCGCGCCGCGCCGGACGCCAGCCGCACGCGAGGCGGACGAGGACAGACCCGCGCGCAGTCCGTCGGACGCCGATGAGAAGCGCGATCGTGCCGCCGCGTCGGTCGAGCCGTCCGACGCCTCGCAGCCGGCGCCTCGGGCTCCCGAGACGAACGAGACGCCGGTCGTCGCGGAGACGAACGCGCCGGTCGATGAAAGCCTTTCCGACGGACCTGAGCAAGGCGCCGCAGAGACGCCCGCCTCGCCTGCCGTGCAGGATGCTCCACGTACAGCCGCGCCGAACGCTGCAGTGCTGCCGGTGCCGACGATTCAAGAAGCACCACCCCCGGTGCCCGCGTCGCCCTCCGGTGCGAACCCGCTCGCCAGCACCAGCGCGCCGGCTCAGCAGCGGCAAGGGCAAGAGCCTGCGATGCCGTCCAACGAGGCTCTTGCCGCGACCGCAAGGCCGCAGGACGCTCCGGTAGCACCGGTCTTTGCAGGCGAGTTAGCGGTCGCGACGGCGCGAGCCGCCGAGTCGACGCCTGCGTCGCCCAAGCCGCAGAACGTTGCCAGGACCCAGCCCGCCGCTGGTCAAGCGACGCCGACGCATCCCGCCGCAACGGACCAGAACGCAATCGTTTCTTTCGTCGCTAGTGCGGGCAAGCCGTCCGGCGAAAGCGGCGATGAATCAGCGAAAACCGGCAGCCGCGGGTTCGCGTCGCCGCAGCCGATGCAGTCGCAGGCGTCGGCGTCCATGCCGGCCGACGACGACGCGAATTTCGCGCAGATCGCCGTACCGCCCCGCCAGACGCAAGCTCCTGCGAACAGCGCGAGCCGACCGGCCGATGCCGCTGCGGAAGCGGCTCTGCCGAGCGGACTGGACGGGCCGGAAGCCGGCGTCGACGCCGCGCCGCCGGCCAGCGCGAACACAAACGCAAGGTCAGACGGACCCTCGCGCCCCTTTGCCAGCGTCGCCCCGGGGCTCACTGTCGCCGCGCAGGTTACGGCGCAGCAGACACCTGAGCAAGCCAGCGCCGCAGAACGGCTCGCGCAGCTCGCTGGCGCGCAGGAGATGGAGGCTTCCGATGCCGCCGACATCGCCGGCCGCAATGCGGTGACCGCCGCGGAAAGCGCGGCCTCGCCTGTCCGGCTCGAGCAGACGGTGCAGGCCGATATGACGACGCCGCGCACCATGACCATCGATGTCGCATCTGCCGCCGCAGCGGCACGCCACGCCCGCCCCGCCTTCCACCCGCTGGTCGCACAGGTGGCGATGCACGTCGCACAGGCGGCCACGGACGGCAATGACCGGATCAGCATCCGCCTCTCGCCCGCCGACCTAGGCCGTATCGACGTGCGGCTCGATTTCGGTCCGGACGGACGCGTGCAGGCCGTGTTCGCCGCGGACCGGCCGCAGACAGTCGAACTGCTCCAGCGCGACGCGCGGGATCTCGAGCGGGCTCTGCAGGACGCCGGCCTGCGCGCCGACTCGGGCAGTCTGTCGTTCAATCTCCGTGGCGATGGCCGCAACGGGTCGCCGACTTTCGCCGAAACGACCGCTACGGAGCGCCGCGACGAGCCGGTCGCGGAGATCGCCCTGCCGCAGGTCCAAGCCTATGCGGCGGGATCCGCTGCGGCGGGCCGGCTCGATATCCGAATTTGAACCCGCGTCAGAACGACGCCCCAACCGACACGTACCAGTAGGTCACAGGAGATACGAAAATGAGTCTTTACGGTGCATTGCTCTCGGGCGTGTCCGGGCTGCGCGCGCAATCGCAGTCGCTCGGCACGATCTCGGACAACATCTCGAACGTCAATACGATCGGCTACAAGCGCTCGGTCGCGCAGTTCGCGACGTTGGTCACCGGCGCAAGCAGCACGTCGACCTACTATCCCGGCGGCGTCCGCGCCGCGCCGCGCGCCATGATCGACCAGCAGGGCGTCCTGCAGACCAGCACGCGAGCGACCGACGTCGCCATCCTCGGCAACGGCTTCTTCGTCGTGAAATCGGCGGACAACGCCACCGGCGAGACGCTCTACACCCGCTCGGGCTCCTTCGCCGAGGATAATCAGGGCCGCCTGGTCAACGCGTCGGGATACTTTCTCCAGGGCTGGGCGCTGGATCAGCAGGGCGACATCATCGACGTCAACTCCATCCAGACGGTTTCGGTCAGCACGCTCAACGGCGTCGCAGTCGATACCACCGCCGTCGAAATCGGCGCCAATCTCAACTCCGATCAGACGGACTCGACGCTGGTCCAGACCGATTTCGAGGTCGACCCGACCGCCGGCGCGCCCACGGAGGCCGAGCTCATCGCGGATGGCACGACGACCGCGCATTTCAGCCGCCAGATTGCGGTCTTCGACGCGCTCGGCACCAAGCACAACCTGACCATCAGCTTCCACAAGCTGGATTCGACCGTCGATCCGAACAGCTGGGGCTTCGCCATCAGCGCCGAGGATCCGACCGAGATCGTGTCGCCGGCAGGCGTCACCGGCGGGCTGCTCGCATTCGGCCATATGACCTTCAACGGCGACGGCAGTCTTAACGACGTGCACTTCGAGAACGTCACCGCCCCCGGCACCGATGACGATACCCAGACGCTTGCGATCACCTGGGCCAACGGGGCCACAAACAGCGCAATCGCTCTCGACCTCGGCACGCAAGGCGCGGTGGGCACCGGCAGGACCGACGGCATCACCCAGTTCGCGTCGGCAAACAACATCGCGTTCGTCAATCAGGATGGTGCCGAGGTCGGTCTGCGAACCGGCGTTTCGATCGACGCGGACGGCTTCGTGATCGCGTCGTTCAGCAATGGCGCGACGCAGAAGATCTGGAAGCTGCCGGTGGCGACCTTCGCGAACCCGGCGCAGCTCGAAGCACGCAACGGCAACGCGTACGTCCAGACCGAGCAGTCCGGCGAGTTCAACCTGCGGGAAGCCAACACAGGCGGCGCCGGACGGATCGAGCCGGGTGCGCTCGAAGGCTCGAACGTCGATCTGTCGGAGGAGTTCACCGCAATGATCGTCACCCAGCGTGCCTATTCGGCTTCGGCGAAGACCATCACCACGGCCGACGAGATGCTGGACGAGCTGCTGCGGATCAAGCGTTGATCGGTCACTCTAATGCGCCGGGCGGGCGCGGGCCCGCCCGGACAAAATCGCAATAGCCAAGAGAAGAAAGACGATGAGCCTTCTCGGAGCGTTCAATCTCGGCGTCGGCGGTCTCTACGCCGCATCCGAGGCGCTTGGCGCCATCTCCCAGAACATGGCGAACGTCCGCACGCCCGGCTATCGCCGCTCGGAGACGGAATTCGTCACGCTGCTGGGCGGCATCGACGTGAGAGGACAGGAGCCCGGCGGCGTGCGCTCGATGACGCGCTCGATCATGGACGTGCAGGGGTCGTTCGAGGTGACGAACCGGGCGTTCGACGTCGCGATCGACGGACCCGGGTTCTTCATTTTCGGCCCGTTCGATGGCAGCGCGAACGGGGCGGATTTCCGCTACTCGCGTGCGGGAAACCTGATCTCGCTCCGCGCCCCGGACGACGACCTGGTCGGCTATCTCGGCAACGATCACGGATACTATGCGCTTGGGTGGCGGCTGCAGAACGGACAGGTTCCCGCCGGCGCCGGCCTGGCGAACCTGCAGCCGATCCCGGCCACGACCGATACGGCGCATCCGGGAATGGCAACAGCCAATGCGGACCTGATCGCAACCCTTCCTGCCAGCGGTACGAGCGCCGCGACCCAGATCTTCTACTTCGATGGCAACGGCGAGCGGCAGACGCTCTGGCTCGACTGGACCAAGAACGGACCGAACGACTGGACGCTGCAGGCAAGCGACCTGAACGGCGCGCCGGTCGGTGGGCCGATCCCGATGACCTTCGACGGCCGCGGCAATCTCACCTCGGCGACCACGGTTACCGTCGCCGGGCAAATCTCCCTGAACGTGTCGCAGGTGAACCAGGTCGGCTCGTTCTTCTCGCTCGGCCAGTACATCCAGGATGGAATCGAGCGCGGCGAGTTCGTCGCCTATGAAATCCTGAAGGACGGAACGGTCAATGCCCGCTACACCAACGGCGCGGTGCGGCCCCTTTACAAGCTGCCGATCGCAACATTCTCGAATCCCGCGGCATTGGAGGAGGAATCCGGAACGATTTACCGCATCACGGACAGGTCGGGCTCGCCGACCCTCCAGGAAGCGGGCGAGAACGGCATCCAGGTCGTCGCCGGCGCGATCGAGATGTCGAATTTCGATCTGGCGGAAGGTTTCACGCGAATGATCTCGACCCAGCGGGCCTATGACACGGCGGCACAGGTGGTGCGGACCGTGGACGAGATGACCCAGACGGTACGCGACATGAAACGCTGATGAGGCGGCGCTGACCGCCGGACTCCGGCCGCTCCGGAAGGCGGCCGGCGCGGCCGAGAAAAAGCGCGGTTCTCCGCGGCTTTTCGGGGCTCGTCCCGGCCCCTTCGGATTCGTCGTAAATGCCTTGCACGTTTAGCGTTTTCTTAAACTCGACCTTCCAGAATGCGCCCATGACCGAGCCCGCCTTTTCACGCGCCGACATGGCCGGGGACAAGACGCCCGCGACGCCGCAGTCTGCCGGCACCGATGCCGCGCCCCGTTCGCTCGACCATTTGCCGCCGCCGGGCACGAAGCGGTGGGTCATCCGCCGCAAGGCTGCCGTCGTCGCCGCGGTGCGCAACGGGCTGTTGACGCTCGAGGATGCCTGCAAACGCTATCATCTCTCGGTTGAGGAGTTCCTCTCCTGGCAGCGGCTGATCGAGCGCCATGGCCTGCCCGGTCTCCGTGCCACCCGGCTGCAGGACTATCGCGGTCCGGGCACCGGCACCTGAGCGGACTCCCGATCGCAACCATTGCGAGCGGAAAAAATTGCCGCCCCCCGGCAAGATTTGCCGGTGTTTTAACCGACTTTTCACCGACCGACCCGTAGCTTGACCCCTGCGAACTGGCGGCGCGGCTAAACCTGCCGTTGCCGCCCCTGGGAGGGTTATTGCGTGGGTAGTCTGCTCGAGACAATGCGCCGCCTTGGCCCCGCCAAGCTGTTGACGATCGGCGCGGTGTTGATCGGTTTGGTCGCGGGCTTCGTCTTTCTGGTATCCAAGGTCAATCAACCGACGATGGGCTTGCTGTTCAGCGAGCTGTCGGCCCAGGACTCGGGTCAGATCGCCGGCAAGCTCGAAGCCCAGGGCGTGCCGTTCGAGCTTCGCGCAGGCGGCAGCCAGATCTATGTCCCCAGCGACCGCGTGCTGCGCCTGCGCATGAGCTTCGCCGAGCAGGGCGTGCCGCGCGGCGGCACGATCGGCTACGAGATCTTCGATCGCTCGGACACCCTCGGGGCCACCAACTTCGTCCAGACGCTGAATCATTTGCGGGCGCTCGAAGGCGAGCTCGCACGCACGATCGGCGCGCTCGGACCGGTTGCCGGCGCGCGCGTTCACCTCGTGATACCGCGCCGCGACCTGTTCAGCCGCGAGCGCCAGGAGCCGACCGCGTCCGTCGTGCTGCGTCTGCGCCAGGCCGGCCGGCTCCCGCGCAACCAGGTCAATGCCATCCAGCATCTCGTCGCCTCCAGCGTCGCGGGCCTCAAGCCCGCTCGCGTCTCGGTGATCGACGACCGCGGCAATCTCCTCGCGCGCGGCCAGGACGGCGACGACGGCGCAACGACGACCGCCTCCACGGTGGAGGAGATGCGCCGCAGCTACGAACAGCGGCTTGCCCGCACGGTCGAGGAGCTTCTCGAGCGCTCGGTCGGTCCGGGCAAAGTCCGCGCCGAGGTCACAGCGGAGATGGATTTCGACCGCATCGTGACGAACACGGAGACCTTCGATCCCGACGGTCAGGTCGTCCGGTCGACGAACACGGTCACCGAAACGACCGACGCGCAGGAAAGCAGCTCGACGCCCGGCGTCTCGGTAGCGGCCAACCTGCCCGAGGGCGATACCGGCGGGGAGTCGGGCAAGAATACCAACCGCTCGAACCGCTCCGAGGAGACGGTCAATTACGAGATCACGAAAATCGTGAAGAGCCATGTCCGCGAGGCCGGCATGGTGCGCCGCCTCTCGGTCGCGATCCTCGTCGATGGCACGACCGCAACCGATGCCGAGGGCAAGCCGACCTATACGCCACGCTCCGCCGAAGAGCTCGAGCGGCTTACCGCGCTCGCCAAGTCGGCGATCGGCTTCAACCAGCAGCGTGGCGATACGCTCGAGCTTGCGAATCTGCGCTTCGCCGAGGTCGACGCGCCGGAGGCGATGCCGGCCCCTTCCCTGCTCGATCTGAGCCGCCAGGACTATTTCCAGATCGCCTGGATCCTCGTTTCCGCCCTTCTCGGACTGCTGGTCGTCCTTTTCTTCCTGCGCCCCCTGGCCAGCGGGTTCTATGAGGCAGCGACCAGCGCGCAATCGGGCTCGGGCGCCACGCCGTTGCTGCCAAACCGTGCGCCGCCCGCGCAGGCACAACTGGCCCCGCCCGCCGGAGACGACGGCGGCGCGCCGCTGGCGGAGGCGGCACCGGGGCTGGAGCAGATGATCGACCTCGATCGCGTTGAAGGCCGGGTCAAGGCATCGTCGATCAAGAAGATCGGCGAGATCGTCGATAAGCACCCCGAAGAGGCCGTCGCGATCATGCGCTCGTGGATGTACCAGGAAAACTGAACTAGGCGATGAGCATGCGTTCACGCGAGGATGTCCGCAGCTTGAGTGGGCCGGAGCGCGCCGCAATCATGATGCTCGCGCTCGGCGAGGAGCACGCCGCGAAGCTGTTCGCGCTCATGGACGACGAGGAGATCAAGGAGCTCTCCCAGACCATGGCGAATCTCGGGAACGTGAGCTCCAATGTCATCGAGCGGCTGTTCGTCGACTTTGCCGATCAGATATCCGCCACCGGCTCGCTGGTCGGCAGCTACGATTCGACCGAGCGCCTGCTGCAGAAAGTGCTCGCGAGAGACCGTGTCGACTCCATCATGGAGGAGATCCGCGGTCCGGCGGGCCGCACGATGTGGGACAAACTGGGCAACGTCAACGAGGCGGTCCTCGCGAACTACCTCAAGAACGAGTATCCGCAGACCGTCGCCGTCGTCCTTTCCAAGATCAAGCCCGAGCACGCCGCTCGCGTCCTCGCCCAGCTCCCCGAATCCTTCGCGATGGAAGTGATCATGCGCATGCTGCGCATGGAGGCGGTCCAGAAGGAAGTGCTCGACGATGTCGAGCGCACCCTGCGGACGGAATTCATGAGCAACCTTGCGCGGACCAGCCGCCGCGACGCGCACGAGATGATGGCCGACATCTTCAACAATCTCGATCGCGCCAGCGAGAACCGCTTCATTACCGCCCTCGAGGAGCGAAACCGCGATTCGGCCGAGAAGATCAAGGCGCTCATGTTCACCTTCGAGGATCTCGGCCGCCTCGACCCCGGCGCGGTCCAGACCCTGCTGCGCAATGTCGACAAGGCGAAGCTCGCCACCGCGCTCAAGGGCGCCTCCGAGCCGCTGCGCGACCTGTTCTTCTCGAACATGTCCGAACGCGCCGGAAAGCTGCTCAAGGAAGACATGGATTCGATGGGGCCGGTGCGCCTGCGCGACGTCGACGAGGCGCAGATGCACATGGTTGCCGTCGCCAAGGAACTCGCCGCCAAGGACGAGATCGTCATCGCCGACAAGCGCGGCGGCGAAGACGAGCTGATCTACTAGGACCCATACCGATATGGCCGCAATCAGCAAGTTCCTCTTCGACACGGATTTCGACGCCGGCGACGACGCCGGTGGCGTCGTCGCGAAGCCGGAATCGCGCAAATACACCGCCGCCGAAGTCGAGGCGGCCCGCGCCGCCGGACACGCGGCGGGCATCGAGGCGGGCCGCGCCGCAGCCGAGCAGGAGACGGCGCGACGCACCGCCGAGGCACTCGACGCGATTTCCCAGCGCCTCGCCGACCTCATGGCCGGCGCCACGCGCCGCCACGAGAGCCAGACCCGCGAGGCGGTGCAGACCGCGGCGGAGATCGTGCGCCGTCTCCTTCCCGCCCTCGGCAAGCGCGAGGCGGTAAGCGAGGTCGAGGCCCTGATTTCCGATTGCCTTTCGCGACTGCATGACGAGCCGAGGCTCGTGGTCCGCGTCTCCGATGACCTGCTCGACCCTGTCCGCCAGCGGATCGACGCGCTCGCGGCGGCCGCCGGATTCGCGGGCCGCACAATCCTGCTGGCCGACGGCGCGCTGAAGCCGGGCGACGCCCGGGTCGAATGGGCCGACGGCGGCATCGACCGCGACGTCGGCGCCGTATGGCGCGAGATCGACGGTGCAATTCAACGCTTCGTGGACGACGGGGCCGGTGCTCCGGCAACCGCCCGTAAATAGGAGTTGGCAATGTCAGACGAGAATCTGGAACTGAACGAGCTCGGGGCCGAACAGCCCGAGCCCGACGCCGAAGGCGGCGCAAAGGCGCGCAGCGCCAAGGAGCTCGAGGCCGTCTACGACATTCCGGTTCAGGTGTCGGCCGTCCTGGGCAAGGCGACGATGCAGGTGAGCCAGCTGCTCAAGCTCGGTCGCGGCGCCGTAGTGGAGCTCGATCGCAAGGTCGGCGAGGCGATCGACATCTACGTGAACAACCGTCTTGTGGCCCGCGGCGAGGTCGTCGTCGTCGACGACCGCCTCGGAGTCACGATGACCGAAATCGTCAAGGTCGATCGAAGCTGATTCGTCGCGCGCCGGCGGCCCCGACGCGCGGTGAAAAATTCAAGTCTTGGAGTTCGAGTCCATGCGGTTGCTCATAATTGGTCATTTGAACGGTCAAGCCACGGTCGCGGCGAAGATCGCCCTCAGCCGCGGCGCCAAGGTCGCCCAGGTCGCGGATATCGACGGCGGCCTTGCCAGCCTGCGCGCCGGGAAGGGCGCCGACCTGATCATGGCGGACGTCCAGATGGACATGGGCTATCTGATCGAATCGCTCCGCACGGAACGCATCCACGTTCCCGTGGTGGCATGCGGCATCGGCTCGGATACGGCCGCGGCCGTGCGCGCGATCAAGGCGGGCGCAAAGGAATACATCCCGCTGCCGCCCGATGCGGAGCTGATCGCCGCCGTCCTTGCGGCGGTGACCGAGGAAAGCCACACCATCCTGTCGCAGGATCCGGCCGTCGCCGCCACGTTGCGACTCGCGGACCAGGTTGCGGCGAGCGAAGCCAGCATTCTCATCTGCGGCGAATCGGGCACCGGCAAGGAGCTTCTGGCGCGCTACGTGCATTGCAAGAGCAAGCGCGCCAGCCAGCCGATGGTGTCGGTCAACTGCGCGGCCATTCCCGAGAACCTGCTCGAGTCCGAGCTTTTCGGGCATGAAAAGGGTGCATTCACGGGCGCCATCGCGCGCCGCATCGGCAAGTTCGAGGAGGCGAATGGCGGCACGCTCCTGCTCGACGAAATCAGCGAGATGGACATCCGCCTCCAGGCGAAGCTGCTGCGCGCAATCCAGGAACGCGTCATCGACCGCGTGGGCGGCTCGGCGCCGGTGAAGGTCGACATCCGGGTCCTCGCCACGACCAATCGCGATCTCCAGGCGGAGGTGGCGGCCGGACGCTTCCGCGAGGATCTCTTTTTCCGGCTCAACGTCATGACTCTGGTCTTGCCGCCGCTGCGCGAGCGGCCGCTCGACGTCGCGCTACTCGCCGAGCACTTCGCGCGCAAATACGCCGAGGCGAACGCCCTTCCCGCGCGGCCCATCGCGCCGGAGTCGATGGAGCTGCTCAAGGGGCACGGCTGGCGCGGCAACGTCCGCGAACTCGAGAATACGATGCACCGCGCCGTGCTGATCGCCCAGGGCGACAGCATCGGTCCGGAGGCGATCCGGCTTACCGCCCCGCCGCGCAGCGCGGATGCGCCGGCCGCGGCGGCCGGCACGGCTGCCGCGGCCGCGACCGCCGCGAAGGGCGCGCTGGTCGGCCGCACCGTCGCGGATGTCGAGCGCGACCTGATCCTGGACACGCTCACGCACTGCCTCGGCAACCGCACGCATGCCGCCAACATTCTCGGCATCTCGATCCGCACCCTTCGCAACAAGCTCAAGCTGTACTCGGAACAAGGAGTACGCGTTCCCGCCTCGAGCGAAAGCGCGCGTGCCGCGATCTAGTGGAGACACGAGCGCAGGACGCCACTAGATGAGCGAGTCCGGAACCGCCGGCGCCCCGGCCGGCACGGGCGACTTGATGACCCGGCTGAGCGGGCTGTTGCGCCACGGCGATATCGGCCTGGCGCTCGGCGTCGTCGCAATCCTGCTCGTCCTGCTCCTGCCGATGCCGACGTGGATGCTCGACGCGTCGCTGGCGCTGTCGATCACGTTCTCGGTCCTTGTCCTGATGGTGTCGCTGTTCATCCAGCGGCCGCTCGATTTCAGCTCCTTCCCAACCGTCCTGCTCATCGCGACGATGCTGCGCCTCGCCCTCAACCTGGCGACGACGCGCACCATCCTGACTTACGGCCACGAAGGCGCACATTCCGCAGGCGCCGTCATCCAGGCGTTCGGCAACCTGGTGATGAGCGGCAATTTCGTCATCGGCGTCATCGTCTTTTCCATCCTGGTGATCGTCAACTTCATCGTCATCACCAAAGGCTCCGGACGCATCGCCGAGGTATCGGCGCGCTTCACCCTCGATGCCATGCCCGGCAAGCAGATGGCGATCGACGCCGATCTCTCCGCCGGGCTCATCGACGAGCACGAAGCGCGCCAGCGCCGCCAGACCCTCGAGGACGAGAGCACGTTCTTCGGCGCAATGGACGGCGCCGCGAAGTTCGTGCGCGGCGACGCCATCGCCGGCCTGCTGATCGTCTTCATCAATGTCATCGCCGGCATCATCATCGGCGCCTCCTATCACAGCCTGACCCTGGGCCAGGCGGCGGAGACCTATACGATCCTGACCGTCGGCGACGGCCTCGTTTCGCAGGTCCCGGCGCTGATCGTCTCGACCGCGGCCGGCCTGCTCGTATCCAAGGCCGGCGTCCGCGGCTCCGCCGAGAAGGCCCTGTTCGCGCAGCTCGGCGGCTATCCCAAGGCGCTCGGCCTGTGCTCGTTCCTGACCTTCTCGATGGCGCTGCTGCCGGGCATCCCGATGCTGCCCTTCCTGGCCCTGTCGCTTGCGACCGGCGCAGGCGCCTATGCGATCACCACCAGCCGCGCCAGGGCCGAGGCGATCGATGCGGCCGCGGCGTCGATGCCGGCACCGCCCGCCGAGGAGCCGATCTCTTCGGCGCTCCACATCGACAATCTCCGCCTCGAGCTCGGCTACGGGCTGCTGCCGCTGATCAACAGCGAGAAGGGCCAGCGCCTGACCGACCAGATCAAGGCGCTGCGCCGCCAGCTCGCCAGTGAGATGGGCTTCGTCATGCCGGCGGTGCGCATCCAGGACAACATGCAGCTGCCCTCCTTCGGCTATGTCATCCGCGTCAAGGAGATCGCGGCCGGCCGCGGCGAGGTCCGCCCCAATGCGCTGCTGGTCATGGACCCGCGCGGCGATGCGATCGCCATTCCCGGCGAGCAGACCCGCGAGCCGACCTTCGGCCTGCCGGCGATGTGGGTCGACGAGAACCACCGCGAGGAAGCGCTGTTCAAGGGCTACACCGTCGTCGATCCGCCGACGGTGATGACGACCCACCTGACCGAGATCATCAAGGACAACATGGCCGAGATGCTGTCCTACGCGGAGACGCAGAAGCTCCTCGACGAGCTCGGCAAGGAGCATCAGAAGCTCATCTCCGACATCGTTCCCGCGCAGATCTCGATCGGCGGCATCCAGCGCGTCCTGCAGAACCTGCTGTCGGAGCGCATCTCGATCCGCGACCTGCCCGCCATCCTCGAAGGCGTCTCCGAGGCGTGCGGGCACACGCGCAACGTCATGTCGATCACCGAGCATGTCCGCGCCCGCCTCGCGCGCCAGCTTTGCGACGCCAATACCGGCGAGGGCGGTTACATCGCGCTCGTGACGCTATCGCCCGAATGGGAGCAGGCCTTCGCCGAATCCCTGGTCGGCCAGGGCGAGGACCGGCAGCTCTCGATGGCGCCGAGCAAGCTGCAGGAGTTCATTGCCAAAGTCCGCCAGGCGTTCGAGCGGCACGCGATGATGGGCGAGACCCCGGTCCTGCTCACCAGCCCGCTCGTGCGTCCCTACGTCCGCTCGATCGTCGAGCGCTTCCGGCCGACGACGACCGTCATGTCACAGAACGAGGTTTACTCCAAGGCACGCATCAAGACCGTCGGACAGATCTAGATCTGAGAAAGGCGCGACCATGCGCAGCTTCCCTTGCCGCGGCAATGAGCGCCGCGGCGCCGAGCGATGACCCGGGTCGGCGGACCGCCGCCCGGCGTCGTGCCGCCCTCGTTCTCGCAGGGCGCGCCGGTCACTGCGGTGCTTTCCGATCTTCCTTCGGCATTGCGCAATCTCACGCTCGGTGCATTCCTCAGCGGCACCGTGCTGGAGCGCAACGCCAGCGGCATGACCATGCTCCAGACCGGGGCCGGAGTATTCGGCCTCAGGACCACGACTCCGCTGCCGCCTGGCAGCACGGTCACCCTGCAAATCCAGTCTGCCGGCGCGCAGATGCTGGCGATCGTGCTGTCGGTGACGCCGCAGGGCGTACCCGCGAGATCGCCGATACCGGCCCCCGGGCAGACGGCGATCGCAACATCCGCCCCTGCGTCGGCCGCAGGTCCGATCGCGCCCAATGCGGCCGCCGCTCCTGCGATCGTCGATCGTCCGGCCACCGCCGCGACAGCGATCACCGCGACCGTGATCGGGCCCGCGGGCGGGTCGGCACCGGCGTTGCCGTCCACGCCTGCCCTGCCGCCGGCGCCATCCGCGCCGACGGGCGCAACCGCAACGAACGCCGGCGCGGGCGCTGCGCCGGCCCTGCCGGCCACGGCCGCCGCGGCTGGACCAGGACCCGACGCGCCGACCGCCAATGCCGCGCAAACGGCGGTCTATCAGCGGCAGATGAGCATCGTGCCCGGGGCGAGTCCCGGTCCCGCGCCAACGGTGCAGCCTCCGACACCGTCGACGCCCGCGGGCGCGCCGCAAAGTCCGGGCGCGCCGGCCTCGCAGGACGGCGCAGCCGCGGCGTCGGCGGCAAGGTCTCCAGCCCCTCTGCCGAGCGGCACGCAGGTTCAGATCCGGCTTCTATCGGCCGAACCCGGCGCCGCGCCGCCGGCGACGCCGACACCTTCCGCCGGCGCGCCCTCCGGCCCCACCCCCGCCACGCCGATCGCCCGTGCCGCGTTCGCAAGCCTTCCGCCGGCGCCCAATGTCGCAGCATCGCCGTCGGCCGCACAGGCGACGACGGTTCAGCAGACCATTGCCGCGACGATTGTCGCCCGCACGCCGGCGGGCCAGACCATCCTCGACACGCCGGTCGGACGGATTCTCGCGGCGCTGCCGCGCACGGCGGAGAACACCGTGCCCGGCAGCCGCATCTATCTCGAGCTCCTGAACGCCGAGCGCGGCACAGGCGCGCCGCGTCCGGGCATCGCCGCCTCCGGACCGTCGGCGATCGCGCGCGAATGGCCGGGATTGCGCGAGGCGATGAAGCTGGTGCAGGACTCGACCGCGCCTGAGGTCCGCGCCGTGCTCGACCGGGCCTTGCCGCAGCCCGGCCCGCAGCTCGCCCGGCAGATGCTCGCCTTCATCGAGGCCGCGACCCAGGGCGGAACCAGGGCATGGCTCGGCGAGACCGTCATGCGGCTGATCGAGAGGCTCGGCGGCGGCGAGCTGATCGGCCGGCTCGACCACGACCTGCGCGACATGCTCGCCACGCGCGCCGGCGACGGCGACTGGCGCATGACGATCGTGCCGATGCTCGACGGCCGCGAGCTGCGCCAGATCCGGTTCTTCGAGCGGCGCAGGAAGCGCGACGACAAGGACAAGCGCCGCGAGGACTCCGCCCGCTTCGTCGTCGAATGCGATCACAGCGAGCTGGGAGCGCTTCAGCTCGACGGGCTGATGCACGAGCAGCGCCTCGACCTCATCCTGCGCTCGCACGATCCGCTGCCGCAGGAGATGGAGCGCGACATCCTGACATTGTTCGGGACGACCTGCATGGGGCTCGGCCTCAACGGCCAGCTCTTCTTCCAGGCCGTGCCGGCGTTTCCGGTCAGCCCGCTCGACGAGTTCTCCGGCAGCGCGGTGCAGGTGTCGATCTAAGACACGGCCGCACGAGCGCCGATCTTAGATCGGCCCTTGCACGATCTTGGCCGGGCTCACGCGGTGCGGCGGCGGTGCATGTCGAGGCTGACTTCGTCGAGCGCTATTTGCTCGCGACGCTCGGCCTCCTCGCGCTGGCGGCGCTGGCGCTGGGCGAGCGCGATCTCGTGGCGCTTGAGATCCTGGAAGGCGGCGGCGACGTCGCGCTGCGCCGCCTCGATCCGGGTGTCGATCTCCGCGAGCGAGCCGGCCAGCTTCTCGCGCCGCGCGATCACGCCGCGCGCGAACCCGCCATAGGCGAAGGCCCCGACCTCGACCTTCTTCGCGACCTCCTGCTCGGCGGCGAGCTCCGCCTCCATCTTGTCGCGCTGCCTGACCAGGTCGGCGCGCAGGTTCTCGAGGTCGGTCAGCGCGCGGCGCTTCTCGTCGAGCTGGAAGCGGTGCAGGCGGATCAGGGTCGAAAGTGTACGCATGGTTCAGCTCAGGGGCGTTGCATCCCGAGGATATCGGCCAGCTCGCCATAGCCCGCGGCAAGGTCGGTGCGCTCGTCCTTGCGCTGGGCAAGGAATTTCTCGAGCGCGGGGAAATACTGGATCGCCTCGTCGACCAGGGGATCGCTGCCGCGCCGATAGGCGCCGAGGCGGATCATCTCGGCCATGTCGTCGTACTGCGAGAGCAGGACCCGGGCGCGGCCGACGACGTCGTTCTCGGCCTGGACGTTGCAGCCCGGCATGGTCCGCGAGATCGAGCGCAGGATGTCGACGGCGGGATAGCGGCCGCGCTCGGCGATGGCGCGGTCGAGCACGATATGGCCGTCGACGATGCTGCGGACCGCGTCGGCGATCGGCTCGTTGTGGTCGTCGCCCTCGACCAGCACGGTGAACAGGCCGGTGATGGTGCCCTTGCCCGTGCCCGGGCCGGCGCGCTCGAGCACGCGCGGCAGCTCGGCGAAAACCGACGGCGTGTAGCCCTTGCTGGCGGGCGGCTCGCCGGCCGACAGGCCGATCTCGCGCTGCGCCATCGCGAAGCGGGTGATGCTGTCCATCAGGCACAGCACGTCGCGGTCGTGATCGCGGAAGTACTCGGCGATCGTCAGCGTCAGATAGGCGGCCTGGCGGCGCATCAGCGGCGATTCGTCCGAGGTCGCGACGACGACGACGCTGCGCGCCAGCCCCTCCTCGCCCAGGTCGTCGGCGAGGAATTCCTGCACCTCGCGGCCGCGCTCGCCGATCAGGCCGATGACCGAGACGTCGGCGGCGGTGTAGCGCGCCATCATCGACAGCAGCGACGACTTGCCGACCCCGGAACCGGCGAAGATGCCCATGCGCTGCCCGCGGCAGCAGGTGAGAAAGGTATTGATGGCGCGCACGCCGAGATCGACCTTGCCCTTGACCCGCTGGCGCGAGTGCGCCGGCGGCGGCGAGGCGCGCAGCAGAAAGGGCTGCGGCCCGTTCGGCAGCGGGCCCTTGCCGTCGAGCGGCTCGCCCAGCGCGTTGACGACGCGGCCGAGCCAGGCGTGGTGCGGCCGGACGACCGGCTCGGAATCCGCGATCTCCGCCTTGCAGCCGAGGCCGATGCCGTCGAGCGCGCTGAACGGCATCAGCAGGGCGCGGTGCTTGCGGAAGCCGACCACCTCGCAGGCGACCCGGCGGCCGTCGCGCGCGATCAGGCTGCAGCGGCTGCCGATCGACAGCAGATGCTCGACCCCGCCGATCTCTACCAGCATGCCCTGCACGCCGGTCACGCGGCCGTAGAGCCTGTAGGGTGCGATCCGGGTCAGGTCGGCGAGCAGATGGGCGGTGGCCATGAAAAGCGGGTATTTCGTAGCGGAAGGCGCGCGCCGACGCGGGTGTCTGGGCCCCGTCATATTTCGCCAGGGCGCTTAAGCTTCGGTAAAATCCAATATAATTTGCTGAAACCTGACGTTTTTCCGCACGCTATTTCTTCACATCCAATGGCTGCAGGATATACTGTTCGTTAACCATCTTCGTTTACCACAGTTAAGGTCAACTGGTCCGAATGAGGGGGCTCCGGCCATGCGAGTACTACTAGTCGAAGACGATTCAGCGACGTCGAAGTCGATCGAGCTGATGCTCAAATCCGAGGGGTTCGTGTGCGACACGACGGATCTGGGCGAAGACGGTCTCGAGATCGGCAAGATCTATGACTACGACATTATCATTCTCGACCTCATGCTGCCCGACATGGACGGCTACGAGGTCCTCCGCCGGCTCCGCGCCGCACGCGTCAAGACGCCGATCCTGATCCTGTCCGGCCTCGCCGAGCTCGACAACAAGCTCAAGGGCCTCGGCTTCGGCGCCGACGACTATCTCACCAAGCCGTTCGACAAGCGCGAGCTGATCGCCCGCATCAACGCGATCGTGCGCCGCGCCAAGGGCCATTCGCAGTCGGTCATCAAGACCGGCAAGCTGACCGTCAATCTCGACACCCGCACCGTCGAGGCCAACGGCCAGCCCGTTCACCTCACCGGCAAGGAATACGGCATCCTCGAGCTGCTGTCGCTGCGCAAGGGCACGACCCTGACCAAGGAGATGTTCCTCAACCATCTCTACGGCGGCATCGACGAGCCCGAGCTGAAGATCATCGATGTGTTCGTCTGCAAGCTGCGCAAGAAGCTCGCCACCGCGTGCAGCGGCGACAACTACATCGAGACGGTGTGGGGCCGCGGCTACGTGCTGCGCGATCCCGCACCCGCCAAGGCCGGCCGCACCGAGAACGCCGCCACGGCGAGCGCCTGAACGCTTCATCCGAGGCAGCACCGACCGGCGCCGCCCCTCCTCTCCGCCAGTGACTCCGCCGGCGGCGGGCCGCAAACCCGCCGCCGGAACTGTGTCTGCGGTGACGTTGTGCCCATCGCCCATCCTTCGAGACGCCCGTTCGCGGGCTCCTCAGGATGAGGTGGTTCTTTCATCACAATATCTCCAACAACCTGTCGCCCGCGGGCTCGATCCGCGGGTCCGGTTCGATCGACGCAACAAGAGCCTGTCATTGCGGCGACATCGCAATGGGTCCTCGGATCAAGCCTGAGGACGACAGTGAAACCTTTCGGACCGACACCGGATATCTCACGCCGCGGGTTGCAGCGGCGGTGCTGTCGTACTTTTCACGGGCGGCCCGAAGAAGTCATCGGATCCGTCATCCTCGCGTCCCGCTCCCGAGACCGGCCACCGCCCTGTCGGCTTCGGCGGCGGCGTTCCTGTTTCACCTGTTTCAGCCGGTTTGACGTCGCGCGTCGCCGATGATGCCACGGCGGCTGTTTCACCTGTTTCACCTGGTTCGACGTGGGCGACGAGGCCGAGGGCACGGGCGCGGCCGAGGCGGCGCCAGGCGGTGGCGGTCGGAAGGCCCAGCCGTTCGGCGATGTCGCGCACGGTCCCGCCCTGTCGCGCCGCTTCGGCGATCTCGCGCAGCGCCGGATCGACGACCGCCGCGCGGCTCCAGCGCGCCGCGGTATCGGTGAGTTCGAGGCGGACGGTGAAGGCGCGATCGGCGGCGGGCAGCGCGTTGCGGCTGACGATCTCCGCGGTGAAGGCAATGCAGCCGTCGTCGCGTAGCGGCTTCAGGGTGATCAGCGTGTCGGCGAGCGCCTCGACCGCGGGGCGGCTCGCGTGATCGACCAGCAGCACCGCCAGCCCGTCCTGGCGCAGCGCCCGCAGCCAGGTGCAGAACGCCTGCCAGCGGGCGCCACGGCCGGACTGGACCAGCAGCGACAGTCCGTCGAGGACGAGCAGGCCGCGGTCCGGCAGTTCGTCGAGGAAGCGAGCCTGGGTGGCGGCCATGCCGAGGTCGAGCGGCTTGTCGCCGATCAGGTCGAGATCCGGCGGCGGCGGACCGAGCGCCCTGAGCCTCGCGCCGAGGGCGGTGGCAGCCATCGCCGCATCGACATGAAGGACCGGCGCCTGCCGCGCCTGCCATCCCAGTATCGCCCCGCCCGAGGCGACCGTGCGGGCCAGCGCCAGGGCCAGCCAGCTCTTCCCCGCCGCACGCGGCCCGCGGATCAGGGTGATCGTGCCGGGCGCCAGCGGCCCGAGCAGGGCCGGCTCGGGCGGTGCCAGGGCCATCATGCGCGCTGCCGTTGCGGTCGGCAGCGGCGGCAGGGAAGCGTACGGATCATCGAAAATGCCGTCAGGAACGTGCGATTGCGAGTCGGTGTCGATCATCGGCCCTCCCTCGCCGCCTGGTTTGTCGCTGCGGCGGTCTGTATGCATATCTGCACACTATATGCATTAATGCACCACAACAATCCCCTTTCTTCGTCCGTGCGGTTCCTGGACGCTGCTGCCGAGGACCTGCTCGCCGCGCACAAACCCGACCGGCCCGTCCAGCCGGGACCCGCCGCTCCCGCGACCGGCCGGTTTTGCGCTGACATGACGGTCCAGCTCGCGCAGACTCTGCCGCGGAGGCCGGACGCTTGGTAGATACGGGCAAAGCAGGCGCGACATGGATCGACGATGAACTCGATGCCATCGTCGCGGATTATTTCGCCATGCTCGATGCGGAGCTGAGCCGGCGCCCCTACGTGAAATCACAGCATCGCGCCGCCCTGCTCAGGAAACTCGGGCGGACGCGCGGTTTCTCAAGTCCATCCGTGCTCCGCCTTTCTATTCCAGCCTTGCGAGCCACACCGTATGGCCGCCGCAGTCCGGGTCCTTGGCCATGTGCGAGACCACATCGAAGCCGTTCTCGCGGAGCAGCGCGCGATACTCGGCGGGATCGAGGCTGGCGTGATAGAGCGGCTCGCCCTGGAAGGTTCCGATCGCCTCGCCATGCGACGGACCGGAGGTGAACAGCAGCGCCGCATTCGGCGCCGCATGCCGGCGAAAGACGGGAAACATGCGGCGCTGGTCGTCGGCGCCGAGGTGAAAAAAGCTATCCCACGCGAGAATGCCGTCGAAGCGTCGGCCCAGGGACAGATCGCGCATGTCCGCGACGATCCATGCCTGGGCCGGAAACCGGGCCTTGCACATGGCGATCATGGCCGGCGACGAATCCGCCCCCGTGACCGCGTGGCCGCAGTCGATGAGGTAGCGCGCGATCGGCTCGCCCGAGCCGCAGCCGATGTCGAGGACGGACCCTCGGGCCGGCAGAAGCGCACGAAGCCGGTCGAGCCAGGGCTTCTCGAAAAGGCTGCGCCCACGCTCCCTGTCCCATGTGCCGGCGTGGCGCTGGTACAGCCCGATGATTCGCTCAGAGTGATTTTCCATAAAGCCTCACGTCGAAGACGACCGACCGCGACTGCCGAGCCCGGCTTCGAACAGTCCGTGTCTCGCCAAATATGCGAAATCGAGGGCGGACGGAAGCACAGGACGGATACGGGCGCAGACAATCGCCGGTTCGACCGCGCAATGACACTACCGTGAAGGCTCCTTCCGGATCATCGTGGTTTCGGGCTGGATGCCGACTCCGATTGGGCGCGTATCAGGGCCAGGGATCCTGCGGCAATGGCTTGAAACGCGGCATGCCATCGCGGCTGGGCCGGCGCGCGGTGCAGACCGCATATCGTGGTACGGCCTGCCTGTACGCAGCGCCGGGAACGAATTGACTCGCATCGACGTTGGCCGGACCAAGTCAACGACAGGCCGGATCGGCGCCGACACGACGGCGCCGGCACACCAAGAGGACGGATATGCGTACACATCTACTCGGCATTGGCATCGGAGCAGCCCTGGCCCTGGCGCCGAGCGTGTCCTTCGGGCAGCAGGATCGTGGCGGCATCGGCGGCGCGGTCGACCAGCTCAACCGGGCGATCAGTCCCGAACAGGACCAGAATCAGCGGCGCGCACGCGACCGGTCACGATCGGGGGCCGATGACCGCAGCACGCAGAACTACAGCCGGTACTCGGACGAGGATCTGCGCGATCGGGCCGATCGCCTGGAAGACGAGTCACGACAGATCGAGCGTGAGCGCCGCGCCGTCGACGACGAGTTGGATCGGCGCCGCATTCGGCGCTGACTCCGAAACGCCGTACTGCATCGAACGTCGCAACGGCTCGAGCAGAAGTCCTGACCGGCGAAGCCAGGCCGGTTCCTGCGTCCGCGTCGCCGCAAAATTCGCGATCCGGCGTTCGCCTGGACGGATCTGCATGCGTGTGCGGGCGTGAACCATCTCGTGTGCCGCAGCGGCCATCGAGCCTTCACATATGAGTCACACGGCCGTCATCGGTCACGGATAGGGTTGCCCGCGAAAACGAGGCGACTCCATCCGGGCGGGGACTTCATTACATGGCACGAGCGGCAATCTGCATCGAACGGCTGTCCAAGACCTTCGGATCGTCGACGCCCGCCCTCAATGCCGTAAGCCTGGAGATCGCATCCGGCGAAATGGTGGCACTGATCGGCGCCTCGGGGTCTGGAAAATCGACGCTCCTGCGGCATGTGGCCGGCCTGATCGCGGCGGATCGCGCCTCGGGAGCGATCCGGGTCCGAGGCGCCGTGGTTCAGGCAAGCGGCCGCATCTCTCGCGATATCCGGGCGACCCGCAGCGATATCGGCTTCGTCTTCCAGCAGTTCAACCTCGTCGCGCGGCTCAGCGTGATGACCAACGTGATTGCCGGGCGGCTGAGCAGAATGCCGCTCTTTCGCAGCCTGCTCCGTATCCATACGCAGGACGAGCGGCGGGCCGCCCTTCAGGCCCTGGCTCGGGTCGGCATTGCCGAGCATGCTTACAAGCGTGCCTCGGCCCTGTCGGGCGGCCAGCAGCAGCGCGCGGCGATCGCGCGCGCACTGGTCCAGCAGGCGAAGATCATTCTGGCCGACGAACCGATCGCCTCGCTCGATCCGGAGTCGGCCCGCCGCGTCATGGAGCTGCTGGGCCAGATCAACCGCCAGGACGGAATCACCGTCGTGGTCTCGCTACACCAGGTCGGCTTCGCCCTGCGCTACTGCCAGCGCGTCGTGGCGCTGCACCGCGGCACGGTCGTCTATGACGGCCCCGCCACGGCGCTGACCATCGACCGGCTGCGAACGATCTACGGCAGCAACTCCGATCTCGACTTCGACGACGCCGAGCCAGCCCTCGAGCGTCCGGCGCGGCCCGTACCGACCATGC
This sequence comes from Alphaproteobacteria bacterium, assembly GCA_041690495.1. Taxonomy (GTDB): domain Bacteria; phylum Pseudomonadota; class Alphaproteobacteria; order CACIAM-22H2; family CACIAM-22H2; genus DATAAP01. Next base: position 296,487 of record JAWLHE010000005.1, read on the forward strand.
GGCCGATCCGCGAACCCATCCTCGCCGAAGCCACCGGCTGAGCGCGCCGCCGGTTCACGCCGCGCTTCGGCACGAAATCCTGCTCCGCATACGACCCGCCACATACCAGCAAGGAGAGAACAATGATCGCAAGACGCACCCTTCTCGCCGCGGCGGCGCTCCTGGCCCTTTCGGGCGCCGGCGCCGCACGGGCGCATGAGGTCAACTTCGGCATCATCTCAACCGAGTCCACCAGCAATCTCAAGACGACCTGGCAGCCGTTCCTCGCGGATATGGAGAAGCAGACCGGCCTCAAGGTGAACGCGTTCTTCGCGCCCGATTATGCCGGGATCATCGAAGGCATGCGCTTCAACAAGGTGCAGGCCGCCTGGCTCGGCAACGCATCGGCGATCCACGCCGTCGACCGCGCCAAAGCCGAAATCTTCGTGCAGTCCGTGGCGCATGACGGCTCGCCGGGCTACTGGTCGCTGCTGATCGCCCACAAGGACAGCCCGATCAACTCGCTCAAGGACGTGCTGGCGGCGCCCGGAAAGTTCACCTTCGGAAACGGCGATCCGAACTCGACCTCGGGATTCCTGGTTCCGAGCTACTACGTCTTCGCCCGGAACGACATCGACGCGAAGAAGCATTTCGCCCGCGTCGTCTCCGCCAACCACGAAACCAACGCGCTGGCGGTGGCGAACAGGCAGGTCGATCTCGCGACGAACAACACCGAGAACATGGACCGGCTGAAGGTCACCGCACCCGACAAGCACGCGCAGATCAAGGTGATCTGGAAGTCGCCGCTGATTCCGTCCGACCCGATCGTATGGCGCAAGGACCTTCCGGCAGCGACGAAACAGGCCCTCAAAGCATTCTTCCTGACCTACGGCACGCCGCAGAACGGCAAGTCCGAGGCCCAGGTGAAACAGGAGCTCGCCGTTCTCGGCAAGCTGCAATGGGCGCCGTTCCGCGAATCCAGCGACAGCCAGCTCATTCCGATCCGCGAGCTGGCGTTGTTCCGGGACAAGACCAAGATCCAGGCCGACGACAAGCTGTCGGCCGAGGAGAAGTCGGCCAGGATCCGCGAGATCGATCAAAAGCTCGCCGATCTCAGGAAGCAGACCGGCGCCTGACAGACCCTGTCGCCGCTCCGCCCCGGGCGGAGCGGCGACGTACCTTGCATGATCATGACAACCGGAACCCATATCGCCGCGTCGCACGCCGCGCCGGAAACGCCGCCGCGCGACGCAAGGACCTCCCTGACACGCCTTCTTCTGTACGCCCTTGCCGCGGCGGTCCTTGCATGGTCCTGGCAGGGCGCGGAAATCCGCCCGATGGCGCTGCTCCGCGACGCCGGAAACATGAAGACGTTCGCGGCGGATTTCTTTCCGCCGGATTTCGACGAATGGCGCTACTACCTGCGCGAGATCGTCGTGACGCTGCACGTCGCCGTCTGGGGCACGGCGCTGGCGGTGCTCGCGGCCGTTCCGTTCGGGCTTCTCTGCGCATCGAACATCGCGCCCCGGTGGATTCACCAGCCCGTGCGCCGGCTCATGGACGCCTTCCGCGCCATCAACGAGATGGTCTTCGCGATGCTGTTCGTGGTGGCGGTCGGGCTGGGTCCGTTCGCCGGCGTCCTCGCCCTCTTCGTCCATACGACCGGCACCCTCGCCAAGCTGTTCTCCGAGGCGGTCGAGGCCATCGATCCGCAACCGGTCGAGGGCATCCGCGCGACTGGCGCCAATGCGCTCGAGGAAATCGCCTACGGCGTCATACCGCAGGTCATGCCGCTCTGGATCTCGTACACGCTCTACCGCTTCGAGGCGAACGTGCGCTCCGCCTCGGTGATCGGCATGGTGGGCGCCGGCGGCGTCGGAGTCGTGCTGTGGGAGGTGATCCGCGCGTTCCGCTTCGACCAGACCGCCGCGGTGCTCCTGATGCTCATCGTGACCGTCTCGATCGTCGATCTGCTCTCGGCGCGCGTGCGCAGGATCTTCATCTGAACGAGGCGCCGGTTCCCGGTCCGCCTTCGGCCGCGCCCAGAGACCGGCCCCCGCGATTCTCCGGACATCGTGCCATGGGGCACCAGGCGGGCCGCGCGGTCCGCGACGCGCATTCCGCTACACGGTCGTGAACCAGTCGGCGCTGACATCTCCGGCCGCGACGCCGATCAGCGTCAGTTGCCCGCCGTCCTCGGCGGCGAGCTGCACGCCGGTCGGCGCCGTTTGGGCGCTGGCGATCACGCCGTTGACGGCGGCTTGCGGACCGGCGACGAGCAGGCGGTCGCCTTCGCTGAAATCGAAGTCCTCGATCGTGTCCTGGCCGGGGCCGAACACGAACACATCGGCTCCGTCACCGCCGTCCAGCCGGTTCCGGCCGCCGCCGCCGGAAAGCCAGTCGTCGCCCGCGCCGCCGAGCAGGATGTCGTTCCCCCCTTTGCCGAGCAGAATGTCGTCGCCGATGCCGCCGTTGAGCGTGGCGTTCAGAACCGCCGTGCTCTCGACCCGCGCCGTCGCCTGGATCAACTCGATCTCGCCCACCGCGACGGGAAGGACGGGCTTGTAGCCAGCTACGCCGTTGACGTCGCCGGGCGTGCCTGCACCGACTGCGCCCACGGTGTCGCCGTAGAGCACGACCGTGCGCAGCTCGAGCGGCAGCAGGTCCGCGCGCGTGAAGCCGACGGGATCGACCGCGCCGCTTATGTCATAGGCCTGCGCGAACGAAACCGTGCCGTCCGGCGCGGCAACGGGGAAGCCCGTGGCCAGCGCGCCCTGCGGCGAGGCCAGGCCCATGATCCCGGGCCCGAAATAGGGTATTCCCTCGGCGAGTTCGACCAATCCGTCGCCGTCGGTATCCGCAGCCGCCGGGGGACGCACCGAATCGATCGGCGTCGGCCCGCCCGCCCCGGCCGCGTCGGCCCCCGCGACGCCGGCGTCGGGGAACTCGTCGCCGGCGAAGCGTCCGTTGATGTCCTGGATATGGACCTGGCCCGGCTCGAGTCCGCGCGCTTCGATCCGGGCGGTCAGCGTGTTGCCGTCCTGCACCAGAATCGCCGTGCCGTCGACACCCGACCCGTTCACCGCTTGCAGGTCGGCGACATGGATCCTGGTCGCGCCGGCGACGAGTATGTCGTCGCCCGTCCCGCCGGCGAGCGTTGCGTTGTTGACCGCCGCAAAGACGATGTCGCTCCGCGCCGTACCGGTGACGGCGGCCTGCTGCGCGCCGCCCTGAATGACCGTTACATTGTTCGTGACATCGATGCCGACATCGATGCTGAGGATCCGTTCGGGCGCGCTCAGATCCTGGACCTGCTGCTGCACGACGGTAACCTTCTGCTCCGCCACCGTGTCGGGCGCCGCCGCGACCTGGGAGGGCGGAGGCTGGACGCCGGTTGCTGCCGTGCCGCCGGGGGAGACCGGCGTTACGCCGTCTTCCCGGGCATCATCGTCCCGGGCGTCGTCGTCATCGTCCCCATCGTCATCCCGGTCATCATCCTCGTCCCGGTCTTCATCCCGGTCATCGTCGTTCCGGTCGTCGTCATCGTCGTCGTTGTCATCATCATCGTCGTCGTCATCGTCGTCGTCGTCATCATTATCAAGCTGGGCCAGCCGGTCGTCGTCGTCCGACTGACCAGGCGGATTGTGGGTGGGGCGATGTGGCACGGTTGTCCTCCCGCTGTTCGATCCTTCGCGACAACGGCGGGCGCCGATCAATGTTCGGCTTGGCCGCGGAATAAATTTACGGTGAAGGTTCCTTCAACGGCACCGGGCCCGGAAGCACAGAGACCCGGATCACCAAAGCTGCGTCCGTCGAGCTTCCTTCCCCGGCGCCAACCGGGCGTTCCGGACCAATCACGCGGCCGCACCGCGCGCGGCGCGGGGGTATGGTCACGGACCCGGCGATGACGACGAGACCGTCACCGGCCGGCAGACATCATGTCATCGGCCGAACCGGCGAGCGCGGCGGAGGCCGCCGCGATCTTCCGGACGGCGCGCGGGTCGATCACCGCGGACAGCGCCGCATGCGCACGCCGCCACGCCGGCAGCGCCGCCTCGAGGCGGCGGGCGCCCAGTTCCGTCAGCCAGACCGCGCGGCGGCGCAGATCCTTCTCGACGACGGCGATCTCGACGAGGCCCGCCCGCTCCAGACCGCGCAGATTGCGCGACAGCGTCGACTGGTCGAGGCCGACGCGCCCGGCGAGCGCGCCGATCGTATCGTCGCCGGCCGCCGCGATGTGGGTCATGAGGCCGAACTGCGCGAGGCTCAGGCCCGTGCCCTGCATCTTCGCTTCCATGAAGCGCGCGATGCGGCGCTCGGCCACGCGGACGTTCAGCCCCGCGCAGGACTGAACGACCGCGCGTGCGTCGGCGACCAGCCTCCGCGGCCCTGCTTGCTTCCGCTGCGTCATGGTTGTATGTATTTGCATATACTGTAACTACATGCAAGGCGCCGCACATGCTCACCGCCGCGCAAACCGTCGATCCGACCGCGAAGGAACCGGGGATCGACGCATCCGTCCTGCGGCTCATCGGCCGCACGCCGCTGCTCGAGCTCCGGCGCATCGTGCCCGACGGCTGCGCGCGCATCCTGATCAAGGTCGAGAGCGTCAATCCCACGGGAAGCATGAAGGACCGCATGGCGCTGGCCATGATCGAGGCCGGCGAGCGGACCGGGCGGCTGAAGCCGGGCCAGCGCGTGGTCGAGTACACGGGCGGCAGCACCGGCGTCTCGCTCGCCCTCGTCTGCGCCGCGCGCGGATACCCGCTCAGCATCGTCACGTCGGACGCGTTCAGCGCCGAGAAGCGCAGCCACATGGCGGCCCTCGGCGCCGAGCTGACCATCGTCCCCAGCGCCGGCGGCGGCATGGATGCGGCCCTGACGCGCAACATGATCGAGGCCGCACGGCAGATCGCGGCGCGCACCGGCGCGTTCTGGACCGACCAGCTCAACAACACCGACCAGCTCGCCGCCTATCACGCGATGGCGGACGAGATCCGGGCGCAGACCGGGGGCCGGATCGACGCCTTCGTGCAGAGCACGGGAACCGCCGCCTGCGTGCGCGGCGTCGCCGAGGGCCTGCGCCGCAGCACGCCCGGCATCCGCATCGTCGCGGTCGAGCCGAAGGAGTCGGCCGTGCTGTCCGGCGGGAAGAGCGGCGTCCACAGGATCGAGGGCGCCGGCGCCGGGTTCGTCGTCCCGCTATGGCACGACGCCGTCGCCGACGAGATCGTACCGGTCTCGACCGAGGAGGCGATGGACATGGCGCGCCGGCTGGCGCGCGCCGAGGCGCTGTTCGCAGGCACGTCGACCGGCGCCAACCTGGTCGCGGCGATCGAAATCGGCAAGCGGCTGGGCAAGGATGCGACGGTCGTCACCGTGATGTGCGACACCGGCATGAAATACCTGAGCACGGCGCTGTACGGCGGGCACAAGACCGGCTGAGCCGGATGGCAGGGCGGCCCATCCTTCGGGACGCCCCCGACCCGCCGCCCGTGCGTTTCCACGGGCAATTCCACGTCGCCTCCCACGCCCGCCTCCACGGCAGGCGCCTATCAGCAGCCGGTCACGCAGCGATCGTCACCGGATCGGGGCGGCTTCGGGCATGGACGTTCGGGTTCGGACGCTCCCGGCATGTGGATTTGAAACGGAATCGAGGACAGCATGTGGAAGAATGTCGCGTTACTTGCGGCCGCGAGCCTGATCGCCGCAGCCGGACCGGCGAAGGCCGGGTGGATCATGGCCGGCAATATCAGGGAAGTCCTGGACATTCCGACCGCCTCCCCCGCGCTCGGCCCGCGCGTGTTCTCGGTCGACTACCGCGCCTTTACGCCGAACACGGTCACCATCCCCGAACTGACCGACAGCGAGGAAGTCCAGAACCCCTCGAACTTCAACGGCTACCTGTCCGTCGATATCGAGCCGACCGACTCCGTCTTCCCCAACCCGCTGCCCAATACCATCACGCTCCGGCACGAGGAAACCAACACCGGTTATCAGAGCGTGATGATCTCGATCACCGACATCCATTTCGAGGCCCCGAACGAGTACATCGCCGGCGTCAGCCTGAATTCCGGCGCGATCATCGACATGCCGAACTCCGATCCGTTCACACAGACGGTCTCGTTCACGGACAACTCGATCACGTTCCTCTTCGAGGTCCGGGACATGTCGCCGGGGCAGATTCTCCATCTCGCCGTCGATGGATCGGTGCAATACCTCGTCGATATCCGCACGCGCGCGATGAGCGTTCCGGAGCCCGCCTCGCTGGCGCTGTCCGGCGCGGCGTTCGCGGGCCTAGCCCTGTTCGGCCGCCGCCGGCGCGCGGCCTGACCCGATGTCTATCGCGCCTCGCAGACGAACTCGACCGGGGCGATCAGGCCGCTTTCGACACCGGCGATGACGTTGGCCAGCTTCTCCGCCACGTCGGTCTTCATCAGGAGGTGAATTCCGAGCGGCGGCGGTCCACCGCCCGCGGCGGCGCGTGCCCGGACTTCGCGAAAGAACGCGCGGGCGAAGTCGGCGCGGTCGCGCTCCTGGCGGATCTCGAATCCCGCGGCCTTCAGCGACCGCGCGTATTCCGCCGGCGTGGCGACGAAGCTCGTCTCGGGGCCGGCGGCCCAGTGCAGCGGGAAGGTCAGCTCGCCCTCGCCGGTCCGCATGATGTCGTAGATGGCGAACACGCCGCCCGGCCTGAGCACGCGGCGGACTTCCCCGAACAGCGCCGGCTTGCGCTCGATGTTCATGCCGACATGCATCATGTAGGCGCCGTCGAATGCCTCTGCCTCGAACGGCATGTCGAGGGCGCTGGCCTGCCGGTACGAAACGCGCTCGCCGAGCCCGACGCGGCGGGCCAGCGCCTCGGCCGTGCGTACGTAGTCTCCGGTCAGGTCGATCCCGGTCACGCGGCAGCCCGCGGTCTCCGCGAAAAAGCGCGACGGCCCGCCGATGCCGCAGCCGATGTCGAGCAGGTGCATGTCCGGACGAATGTCGATCTGCGCCGCGAGCTCGACGGTCGCCTGCCGCCCGCCCGTGTGGAACTCGTCGACCGGCGCGAGATCGGCCGGCGCCAGCCGGCCCGGGTCCTTGCCCGAGGCGACGAGGGCGTCGAGAATCGCCTGCTCCAGATCGCCTCGTGCGTAGTGACGCGCGACCTGCCCTTCGATGTCGTTGGCCATCGTCTCCGCTCCCGCGCTTGCATTCCTCTCCCGGATCGTATTCTGGCGCCGCGGGGCCTGACGAGCATAGTCCACGAAGTGTACTATCGGCGGACCGGACTGCCGCCCAAGGTCATCGTCAAGACAGGAGGGCCTGGACATGAGGAGCTACGGCCAGTTCTGCCCGATCGCCAAGGCCGCGGAACTGTTCTGCGAGCGCTGGACGCCCCTGATCCTTCGCGACCTGATGGCGGGCGCCACGCGCTTCTCGCAGCTCAGGCGGGGCGTGCCGCTTGCCTCGCCGACCCTGCTTTCACGCCGCCTGAAGCAGCTTGAAGCCGAGGGAATCATCGAGCGGCGCCGGGCGGCGTCCGGCCGCGGCCGGACCTATCATCTGACGCGCGCCGGCAAGGAGTTCGCGCCGATCATCGAAGGGCTCGGCGTCTGGGGCCAGCGCTGGTCGCGGCGCGATCTGGAGAAACACGAGATCAATCTCACGCTCCTCATGTGGGGGCTCGAGACCGGCTTGAAGCCCGATGCGTTCGGATCGCGGCGCTGCGTCGTGGCCCTGACATTCACCGACCAGCCCGCGAGCGTGCGGAACTGGTGGCTCGTCAACGCCGGCGGGCAGGTCGAGCTCTGCGTGAAGGACCCGGGATTCGAGGTCGATCTCTACCTCGCCGCCACATTGCCGGACATGATCCGGATCTACCGCGGCGACCTGACGCTTGCGCGCGCGCTCGAACAGGGACGGATCGAGGCGCACGGCGCCGCATGGGCCTGCCGCGCGCTGCCCCGCTGGCTTGCGCCGGGCCGCCTGGCGCAGGTGAAATCGCAGAGAGCGGACGCACCGGCGGCGTAGCCCGCCCGCGCGAACGCGCCGCCTGCCATCAGCGCGGCGCGCAGCGGCGACGGAACTACCGGGCGAAGGCCGGCGCGCCCGGTCCGCCGATCCGCTTCGGCTTCGGCTTGCGCGCGCCCGGCAGCTCGATCTCGATCTCGAGCGTCGAGATCTCGGCGCCGCGCTGCAGCTTGACCTCGACCTTCTCGTCCGCGCCGGGGACGTACTTCCTGATGACCTCGAGAATGTCCTTCTGCAGCCGCGGCAGAAAATCCGGCCCGGAGCGATCCTGGCGCTCGTGGGCGAGCAGGATCTGCAGCCGCTCCTTGGCGGTTTCCGCCGAGCTCGCGGGACGCGACCGGCGGAAGAAGCTGAAAAGGCTCATGCCGTTCTCCACAGCAGCCGCTGGAACAGCCCGCGGCGCTCGGGTCCGAGAACGCGCATCTCGGTCTGCTCGCCCATCAGCCGCGACACGGCGTCGGCATAGGCCTTGGCCGCGTTCGAGTTCTCGTCGAACACGACCGGCGTGCCGGTATTCGACGCCTTCAGGATCGTCGGGCTTTCCGGAACGATGCCGAGCAGCGGGATCGACAGGATCTCGAGCACGTCCTCGACCTTCATCATGTCGCCCTTCGCGACGCGCGCGGGGTCGTAACGGGTCAGGAGAAGATGCGGCTTGGGCGGGGTCTCGCCCTTCTCGGCGCGCCGGGTCTTGCTGCTCAGCAGGCCGAGCACCCGGTCGCTGTCGCGAACCGACGACACTTCGGGATTGGTGACGACGACCGCCTCGTCGGCGAAATACATCGCCAGATGCGCGCCGCGCTCGATCCCCGCCGGGCTGTCGCAGATGATGTAGTCGAACTCGTTGCGCAGATCCTTGAGCACCTTCTCCACGCCCTCGCGGGTGAGCGCATCCTTGTCGCGCGTCTGCGAGGTCGGCAGGACCGAGAGGTTATCCAGGCGCCGGTCCTTGATCAGGGCCTGGTTGAGCTTCGCGTCGCCCTGGATGACGTTGATGAAGTCGAAGACCACGCGCCGCTCGCACCCCATGATCATGTCGAGGTTGCGCAGGCCGACGTCGAAATCGATGACGACGGTCTTCTTGCCGCGCATGGCGAGTCCGGCGCCGATTGCGGCTGTCGAGGTCGTCTTGCCGACGCCCCCCTTTCCCGATGTGACGACGATAATCTTGGCCAAGGCCGATCTTCCTTCTTTGGCTTCCGCTATTTCAGGGGCTCGACGCAGAGCGCGTCGCCCTTGAGAAACACCTGGACCCGCTGCTTGCGAAGCGAGGTCTCGATGTCATCGGTGGTCCTGTATATGCCCGCAATCGCGATCAGCTCCGCCTCGAGGCTGTGGCAGAAGATGCGGGCCTTCGTGTCGCCGTTTGCGCCGGCGAGGGCGCGACCGCGCATCGCGCCGTAGACGTGGATATTGCCGCGGGCGATGACTTCCGCCCCGGAGCTGACCGAGCCGACCACCACGAGGTCGCCCGCCTCGGCGAGGAGCCGCTGCCCCGACCGGACGGGTTCGGTGACGACCATCGCGCCGCCGCGCGGCGCATCGGCGCGATCTTCCTTGTCCAGCGGCAGCTCGCGGCCGCCGCGAAGCGCGATCAGCCCGGCCGCCAGCGCCGCTTTCTTCTGCTCGGCCGTGCCGTTCCGAATGCCGATGAGGGTTAGCCTGCGGGCGCGAAATTCGCGCACAAGCTCGGCGAACTCGACCGACAGGCCAGCCGCCTTTCCGAGATCGAGCACGAGCGGCACATAGGTGAAGAAATGCTCGACCTGCGCGAGCCTGGCATCGAGCGCCGCATAGAATTCATCGTTTGCCGGACCGGCCAGCTCCAGGACGATGGCAGTGAACAGGCGGCCACGGATCTGGAACGGCGCTGTCGCGGGTACCGGCCGCACGCTTCTGTCATTCGCGCTTACTTGCTGCAACAGAGTCATCCCCGCCTGTGTTCATCAGCGCCAGCACGGTGATTATCGGAATCCACCGCTCGACTGCAACGAACTCATCGCGCGAAGTCGTGACAATTGTGTGGCGCGCGCGAGGCACAATCATGCTCGCGCCGGCGCGCACGCGAACCGGTGGCCCTGGACTACGCGCTTGTCCGCGATGCGTGGCGTCCGGCGCCTGCGCTGCGGCGGCTCGCCGCTGCGCTGCCGCGATACGTCAAAGGCAGCATTTCCTCGAAGGCGCGGCGGATCGTGCCGTAGCACGAGCACGACACCTTCTCGAGCCCGGCACGGTCGACGATGGTGATGAGGCCGCGACGGTAATCGATCAGGCCGGCGGTCTGCAGCGCGCGCGCGATGAGGGAGACGGTGGGACGGCCGACGCCAAGAATCTCGGCAAGAAATTCGTGCGTGAGTGGAATGGCGTCGCCGTTGGTCCGCTCCGACGACATGAGCAGCCACTTTGCCATCCGCTCCTCGGTGGAGTGGATGGCATTGCACGCGACGGTCTGGAGGATCTGCACCAGGAAGCTGTGGACATAGCTCTGGAACAGCGCCCGCAGCGTGGCGCTCTCGTCTATCGCGCGCTGCAGCGGCTCGATCGCGATCGTCGCCGCGCGGCCGGGCGCCTGGACGATGACGCGGCTCGGCGCCGCCCTCCGGCACACGAGAAGCGGCAGCCCGACCGCACCCTCCGGACCAACGGTCGCGGTTTCCACGCTGAGCCCGTCCTCGAAGACGGTAAGCAGAGACGCAAACCCTTCGTGCATGAAATACGCGCGCCTTACCGGTTCGCCTGATTCCTGCAGGACCTGATGCTGCAGCAGCGAAACCTGCTCCAGATGTGGCGCAAGGCGCGAGAAATCGCCATTGCTCATGGCGGCCAGCAGGCGATTGCCGCCACGGTCCCTTACCGCATTTTTCGACATGGTCCCCGACAACGAGCGCCGCCTCTGAGGGTTCCGGTTGCCACGCCCGGCGCCGGTCCGCCCGCCAAGTTTGTTTTACGAAGCGCTACAATGGCTTGTCGCATTACGCCCGTCTGTTCCTTCCCTTACAGACCACTGTTCACCACCGTACAAAGTCGTGCAGCCGGATAGATTGTCTGGTAGCATTCAACCGAACGGTGCCGAACAGATTTGGGCATCAGCGGAGCCCGGCATGCCACGCAGCATCGATGGAGGCGGAACATCGCGGGCTGACCGCGTCCGCCCCAAGTGCTCGCCTGCGCTCCGGCAGCCCACCGGTCAGCCTCTTCGAGTGCTGGTCGTGGAAGATCAGACCCTCATCAGACTCGATCTCGAGCAGATCGTCGCCGATCACGGCGGCAAGGTCGTGGCGGCGACGGCAAGCGCGGCGGCTTCCATTGCGCTTGTCGAGCGCCACGCGCCCGATGTCGTGCTGATGGATGTCAGCGTCGACGGCGGGATGGATGGAATCGAGGCCGCACGCGTTATCAAGGGCCGCTTCGCGAGCGCGGTGGTTTTCGTCACCGGGAACGCGGACAAGGCAACGCACGCGCGGATCGTCGGACTACGCGATCCGCACCTCGTGCTGAAGCCGGTATGTCCGCACGACCTCGCGACCGCGATCTGCCGCGCATGCGGTCTGGGCGCCGGCTAGCCTGACCGCCGGGCGGCGGTCTCGTTGAAGCGCCGCCCCGGTAGCACGATCTCCGACGCGAGAGCTGGCGGCAACCCGTCGAAGCAGGCGGAACAGGATCTCCAACGTCCGCCTTTCTCGACTCCGCGCCGCTTCCGGTCAGCCGCCGCCCGGACCGGATTGCACGACCCGCGCGCACGGCCACACCACACTGACGGTGGTTCCGGCGCCGGGTTCGCTGGCGATCTTCAGCTCGCCGTCATGGAGCTCGACGAGCTTTCTCACCAGCGGCAGGCCGAGACCGGTCCCTTCCTTGATCTTGGTGTAGGCATTGGCGATCTGGCGGAACGGCTCGAGCGCACGGGGGATGTCCTCGGGCCGCATGCCGATCCCGGAATCGCGAACCGTGATCTCCAGCCGCCGGTCGGGCAGCGCGTTCGCCTCGAGCCGGACCTCGCCGCCTTCGGGGGTGAATTTCACCGCATTGGTGAGCAGGTTTATGATGATCTGCTTGAGCCGGGTCTCGTCCGCGACGAGCTGCAGCAACGGCGCCGAGGAGATCGCCAGACGGACCCGGGCCGCCGCCGCGCGCTGCCGGACCAACGCGGCGCAGCGCTCGAACAGATCCCCCAGCTGCAGCACTTCGTCGTGCAGCTCGAGCCGGCCGGCCTCGACCTTCGAGAGATCGAGCACGTCGTTGATGACGCTGAGAAGATGCCGGCCGCTGGCGACGATGTCCGAGGCATATTCCTTGTAGCGCGCATTGGTCATCGGCCCGAGATGCTCATGCGCCATCGTTTCGGAGAAGCCGATGATGGCGTTGAGCGGCGTGCGCAGCTCGTGGCTCATGTTTGCGAGGAACTCGGACTTGGCGCGGCTGGACTCCTCCGCGGCCTCCCTCGCCTCCCTGATGCTCTTCTCGGCGGCGATTTCAGCGGAGACGTCGCGCAGCGCGATCAGCGTCGAACCGTTCGCGAGCGCATGCTCCTTCGCCCGCACCCATTTGCCGGACACGGTCCTGAATTCCGGCGGCATGCCGGCGGCGCTGAGCCGGGTGGCGCGCCAGCTCTCCCACGATCCGCGGCTTTCCCGCGCCCGGTCGTAAACGCCTGCGCGCGCAAGGACGCGCACCACATCGGCGAGCTTGAGGCCGAGCCGCAGCTGTCCCTCGGGAACGTCGAGGACCTCGTGGCAACGGCGATTGAAGAACACCAGCCGCTCGCGCGAATCGAACAGGGCGTATGCGTCCTCGAGCGCATCCAGCGCATAGAGAAGCGTCGCCCGGTCGATCAGCGGATGCGCGTCGGCGGTCATGATGGACCGCGATAATGCCCTGAACGGGTTAGGAAAACCTTTTTCCGGGCGGGCGGCGCGCCGAACGCGGCCCGGCCAGCCGCGCACAGCGCGCAGTCGGCCGCCTCATATCAACCTGAGATAGGCCGAGGCCGTACCCTGCGCAGGCTCACGCGCCGATGGCGCGCTTCTGGTTGGCGGTCGCCTCGGCGGCGTGGACGTAAATGCCGCGGTGCCCCGGTAGCGGCGCGAACCTGTCGGTAACGCCGAGCACCGTCTCGGCGCCGCCGAGATAGAGGACGCCATCGGGCGGCATCATGCGGCTGACACGCTCGAGGATCGCGGTCTTGGTGACCTGATCGAAATAGATCAGGACGTTGCGGCAGAACACGACGTCGAACGTGCCGAGGGCGGTGAAGTCGGTCAGCAGATTCAGCTCGCGGAACGCGATCACGCTGCGCAGCTCGGGCGCGATCTGCCAGCGATCGCCGTTCTGCGTGAAGTACTTGATGAGCAGCTGAATCGGCAGGCCGCGCTGCACCTCGAACTGCGAATAGACGCCTTCCCTGGCGCGATCGAGCGCTTCCCGCGACAGGTCAGTCGCGACGATGTCGATCCGCCAGCCCTGAAGCTTCGCCTGCTCCTCCTTCAGGATCATCGCCAGGGTGTAAGGCTCCTGCCCCGTCGAGCACGCCGCGCTCCATATGCGGAACGATTTCTGCGTGGCGCGGCCCTGCAGCAGCCGCGGCAGCACGACCTGGCGGAACTGCTCGAACGGCTTGCCGTCGCGGAAAAAGAAGGATTCGTTCGTCATCATCGCGTCGATGACGTCGCGCTGCAGATTCGCATCCCTGCCGCTGCGCAAGGATTCCGTCAGCGCGTTGATCCCGCCGAAATTCCATTTGCGCGCCACCGGCGAGAGACGGCTCTCCACCAGATAGAGCTTGTCGTTCCCGAGAACGAGGCCCGTGTTGTCCTGGAGATAGCGGCAGAACCAAGCGAAGTTGTCCGGTTTCACAACGCCACCCCTGACGCACGCTTGATGTAATCCGCTATGCCGGCGAGCGGCAGAACCGCGCTGCACACGCCGGCGTGGGCGGCGGCCCCGGGCATGCCCCAGACAACGCTGGTCTCCTCGTTCTGAGCAATGACCGAGCCGCCGGCTTCGACGACGGCGCGCGCCCCCTTGGCCCCGTCGCTGCCCATGCCGGTCAGGATGATGCCGAGCACGCCCGCGCCGTAGGTCTGGGCAAGGCTGCGGAACATCGGGTCGACGGCCGGCCGGCAGAAATTCTCCGGCGGCTCCTTGGTCAGGCGGATGACGCGGCGGCCGTCCTGCGCGGCGACCTTCATGTGGAAGTCGCCCGGGGCGACGAAAATCCGGCCCGGCTCCACCGGCTCGCCATCGACCGCCTCGGCACACGGCCAGCCGCTCGCGCGCGCCAGATGCTCGGCGAGGATTCCGGTGAACGTCGCCGGCATGTGCTGGGTGATCAGGATCGGCAGGCGGATCGCGCCCGGAAACCTCGCCAGCGTCGTCATCAGCGCCTGCGGCCCGCCGGTCGAGCTGCCGAAGGCGAGGATTTCGGGCGGGCGCTGCGCCGTGGCACGGAGCGTGATGGCGGCGCGGGGCTCCGGTCTGGAGACCGGACGGAACGGCAGGTCGCGCTCGGCAGCGGCCTCTCCGCGCCCTCCGCGACGGCGACGGCCGGCGCCGCCGAGCGCCTTGACCTTGCCAACCAGTTCGCGGCGGAAATCCTCTGCCGCCCGGATCTCGGCGGTGCTGGTCGGCTTGGCGACGTAGTCGGAGGCACCCGCGGAGAGCGCCTTGATGCTGATCTGGGCGTTCCGCTTGGTCAGCGTCGACGCCATGATGATCTTCACGTCGGGTGCGGCCTGCAGCATGAGCGGCAGGGCGGTGAGCCCGTCCATGACCGGCATCTCGATGTCGAGCACCGCGACGTCGATGCTGGTGCGGCGCAGGGTGCTGACCGCCATTTCGCCGTTGGCGACCGAGCCGACCACGGCGATCTCGGGATCGGCTTCGAGCAGGCGCGTGATCAGGCCGCGGATCACCGCGGAATCGTCGACCACAAGGACCCGGATCGCGCCGGAGCTTGCCGCCGGCGCAGATGCATCGGCGCGCGATGGAATCATAGAAGCCCGACTTGCGAGAACTTCGCCTGAATGATGTCGCTGTCGAACGGTTTCATGATGTACTCGTTGGCGCCGGCCTGGATCGCCTCCTGGATATGGCCGATATCGTTCTCCGTCGTGCAGAATACGACGACGGGATCGGTGCCGCCGGTCATCCTGCGCAGCTCGTGCAAGAACTCGATGCCGTTCATGACCGGCATGTTCCAGTCGAGCAGGATCGCATCGGGCATCTTCGACCGGCAGGCCTCGATCGCCTTCTGGCCGTCGGCGGCCTCGACGATGGAGAACTCGAGGCGTTCGAGGATCCGCCTTGCGACCATGCGGATGACCTTCGAGTCATCGACAATCAGACACGTCTTCATCGCCCCCTCCGCGCGCCCGTTCCGGACGCCCCGTGCAAGCTCAGGCCGCCTCTGTGCGCCTGATGTCGAGGAGCCTGACGACGTCGAGGACGACCATCAGCTCGTTCTGCAGGCGGTAGACACCGACCGACACCTCGCGCCAGGCGGCATCGAGCGTGGAAGGATTGCGCTCGTAGAGATCGGCGGGCAGGCTCAGCACCTCGCCGACCGAATCGACGATCAGGCTGTAAAGCTCGCCGCCGCGGTCGACCACGACGTTCATGCCGTTCTGGCCGGCCTCGCGCGGCGGCAGGCCCATACGGCGGCGCATATCGATCGCCGTAACGATGCGGCCGCGCAGGTTTAGCGTGCCCGCGACCTCGGGCTGGGCCAGCGGGACGCGGGTGATCCGCTGCTCGCCGAGCACGTCCTGCACCGTGAGAACCGGAATGCCGAAAAGCTGGCCCGCGACCGTCATCGAGACGAATTCGCACGGGCCCTGCTGGCCATCGGCGCCGCCCTTATGTTCCATCACCGCGCTCATGCGGCACCTCGCGTCTCGACTGTTTGCGACAACGTGCTGAGCAGCGCCTCGCGGTCCAGCTTCGCGATGTAGTCGACGAATCCGGCGCGGCGGCCGCGATCGAGATCCCTGGGGCTGGTATGCGCCGACAGCGCCACCAGCGGCGTGTCCTGCCAGCGGCCGCCCTTGCGCACTGCCTCGGCGAACTCGAACCCGCTCATCCCCGGCATCTCGATATCGCTGACGATCACGTCGAAATCCTTGCCGGCATCGCACAGCTGCAGCGCCTTGTCGGCGCTCTCGACGCTGGTCACGTCGTAGCCGGCGACCGACAGCAGCGGCGTCAGCAGGTTACGGAAGAACGGCGAATCGTCGACCAGCAGCACGCGCTTCGACGGGCCCTGCTCCAGCTCGCGGCGCTCGGTCTCGGAGGTGAACCACTTGTCGAAGGCGAGCGTCAGGTAGTGGCCGGCGTCGATGATCTCGGTCGCCTTGCCGGCGATGATGGCGCCGCCGAGCAGGCCGGTGCGGTCGGTGCCGAGCTGCACGTTCATCCGCTCCTCGACGATGTCGACGATCTCGTCGACCAGCAGCCCCATCGTGCGCGGCCCGTCGGCGAAGACGAGGATCGGCTGGCGACCGGCTTTCCTGAGTTCGTAGGCCGGATCGATCGTGACCAGGGGCATCAGCTTGCCGCGATACTGCAGGACCGGACGTCCGTCGGACATCTCGATGGAAGCGGCATCGACCTCCTCGAGGCGCGCGACCAGCGCCAGAGGCACCGCCTTCGGCGCCTCGCCGCCGGCGCGGAACAGCAGCAGGGCGACGCGGTCGTCCTGGGCAGAAGCCTGCGCCGTATCCGCGGCCGAGTTCTGGTCGTGCGACAGCGAGGCGTCGCCGATCGCCGCCGCGATCCCGTTGGGGTCGAGGATCATGATCACGCTGCCGTCGCCGAGAATGGTGTTGCCGGCGAACATCGAGATCTCGCGCAGGATCGGCGCCACCGGCTTCACCACGATTTCCTCGGTATCGAAGACGCGGTCGACGACGATGCCGAACGTGTGCTTGCCGACCTGGCTCACGACGATGCAGGTGTCGTCCGACTTCCTGTCCCCGGCGTCGATCTTGAGCAGGCTGCTGAGATTCACCAGCGGCAGCAGCCGGTTGCGCAGCCGCAGGAACGGCGCGCCGTTGATCTGCTCGATGCGCTGGCCGGAGTTCGCGGTGGCGCGGACCAGCTCGATGACGCTGATCTGCGGAATGGCGAAACGCTCGCTGCCCGCCTCGACGATCAGCGCCGAGACGATGGCCAGAGTCAGCGGGATCTTGATGAAGAACGAGGTGCCGCGCCCCACCTTCGAGCGCAGCTCGATCGTGCCGCCGATCTTCTCGATGTTGGTGCGGACCACGTCCATGCCGACGCCGCGGCCGGACACGTTGGTGATCTGGGCCGCGGTCGAGAAGCCGGCTCTGAAGATGAACTGCTGGATCTGCTCGTCCGACATCGAGGCCAGCTCGGCCTCGGTCGCAACGCCGTTGGCGAGCGCCTTGGCCTTGATCTTCTCGATCGGCAGCCCGCGCCCGTCGTCGGAGATCTCGATGACGATCTGCCCGCCCTCGTGATAGGCGTCGAGCGTGATGCGGCCGGTGTCGGGCTTGCCCGCCTTGCGGCGGTCGTCGGGTCCCTCGAGCCCGTGATCGGCGCAGTTGCGCACGAGATGGGTGAGCGGGTCCTTGATCAGCTCGAGCACCTGGCGGTCGAGCTCGGTGTCGGCCCCCTGCATGCGCAGGTCGATCTTCTTGTTCAGCTCGTGCGCGAGGTCGCGCACCATGCGCGGCAGCTTCGCCCAGGCATTGCCGATCGGCTGCATGCGCGTCTTCATGACGCCTTCCTGCAGCTCGGACGTCACCAGGTTGAGACGCTGCAGCGGCGCCGCGAAATCGCTTTCCTTCTGGCCGCGCAGGATCTGCAGGAGCTGGTTGCGGGTCAGCACCAGCTCGCTGACCATCGTCATCAGATTCTCGAGCAGGTTGACGTGGACGCGGATGCTCTGTGCCGCAACCGACGGCTCGCGCGCCGCCTGTTCCTCGATCGCCGCGACGCGCGCGGCCGTCGTCGCCTGCTGCCGCTCGGCATCGGCGGCGCTATCCGCCTGCACCGCCTCGGCGGGCGCCGCAGGCGCCGCAGCCGGCGCAGTGGCGGCGGCCGGTGCGGCAGGTTCGGCAGGCGCGGCCGCGCCGCCTTCGGCGAGCGCGTTGAGGCGTCCGATCAGCTCGCCGTCGTCTCCGGCAGGCTCGGCTTCGGTCTGCTCGAGGGCGGAGAGCAGACTCTTGATCCGGTCGAGCGACTTGAGAATCAGGCTGACGATCTCCGGCGTCACCTCGAGCTCGCCGTCGCGCACCTTGCCGAGCACGTTCTCGGATGCATGCGCCACGGATTCGAGCCGCGGCAGACCGAGGAAGCCGCATGTCCCCTTGATCGTATGCACGAGCCTGAAGATGTTGCCGAGCAGGTCCGGGTTGTTCGGGTTCTGCTCGAGCTTCACGAGCTCAAGGTCAAGAACCGCGAGGCT
Organism: Alphaproteobacteria bacterium; assembly: GCA_041690495.1. Classification (GTDB taxonomy): domain Bacteria; phylum Pseudomonadota; class Alphaproteobacteria; order CACIAM-22H2; family CACIAM-22H2; genus DATAAP01. The sequence goes on from JAWLHE010000005.1 coordinate 314,914, forward strand.
CTCAGCCGATTCGGTGAGAAATTCGCGGAGTAAGTCGTCCATAGTGCCACGCCCTTCCGGAAACGGCGGCCGCGGCGCCGGTCCATCCGGCGCCCCGCGACCGACAATTCACGGTTACAAAATAAAATTAAGGACGTGTAAAAAACGGCAGATCAAGCCGTTACGCACGGCCCGGAATTGCGAGCCGAATCTCGAATTCCGGGGCCCCGTCGGCGGAAACCGCAAGTACCCCTCCCAGCTCGCGCGCCAGGAATGCGGCCAAATAGGCCGGCGCCGCCTTCGGGCTGGCGCTGGACAGGTCGAAGACCCCTTCGAGGCCGGAACGGACCTCGTCGGCGATGCGGCCCTGTCCCCCCTCGCCCCTCACGACCACCGCGGTCGATTTCGGCGAAACCGACATCTCGACCCGCACCGTGCCGCCGCGCAGCATCGAATCCAGCGCGATCAGCACCAGGTTCAGCATGAGCTTCGCCAGCCGCTTGTCGCCGCCCACCTCCATCTCGGCCGGCGCTGCCGGCCAGTCGAGCCGGGCCTTGCCCTCCTCGACCAGACCCTGGGCGAGCTCGCGCACCGTGCCAACCCATCCCGTCGACGGCAAGGTGTTCGCCGACCCGAATGCAACACGGAACGCCTGCAGGCGCTGGCTGGCGACGCGGGCCGATCCCGCCACGAGGCGAACGACCTCGGCATCGGCGCCCGAACCGTCCTCGCCCATCAGCTCGACGCCGTTCGCGACGGCGCCGACCGGACCGACCAGATCGTGGCAGATTCGGGCTGCAAGCAACTCACAAAGACGCAGATCCTGCACGTGAAAACGCCTATCGGTTGAGAGGGGCACGAAGCGCCGGGTTTCTCCCTGCGCGCATCTACCCTAATATACCGGAGTGGAGAACGCGACAATGAGCCGTCTGACGCCTGGATGCTTCGTTCGCCACCCCGGCCGTCCCGACTGGGGCCTGGGCCAGGTGCAGTCCGCGATCGGCCCGCGCATCACGGTCAATTTCGAGAATGCCGGCAAGCGGCTGATCGACGGCGACGTCATCGCGCTCGATCTTGTCGAGGGCGACGACGCGCCGCCGGAGACGCGCCGATGAGCATCAGCGCCAGGGCCGCGATCCTCGCCCTCGGGCTGGCGACGGTCGCAGCCCCGCCGGCGTCCGCGGCCGACGCCGAGCGCGGCGCGCAACTGTGGCGCAAATGCGCGAGCTGCCACACGCTGGAGGCCAACGGCCGCAATCGCGCCGGGCCGCGCCTGCACGGCGTGTTCGGACGGACTGCCGGCAGCGTCGCCGACTACCCGTACTCGGAGGCGCTCAAGAACTCGGGCATCGTCTGGGACGAGCAGACGCTCGACGCCTACATCAAGGATGCCGAGGCCTTCGTGCCGGGGACGAAGATGTATGGCGGCCTCTCGCAGCCGGCGGATCGCGCGGACCTGCTTGCCTTCCTGAGGCGGGCGACCGTCCGTTGACGCGGTCAAGCTCTTGAATTCTTTCGTGCCCGCTATAGACTCATCGGCGCAAGATGCCGCCAACGCGGCAAGAGAACGCGGGAGGTGACATGCGCGAGATCATTATTGGCATTGTTGCGGTGATCGTTGTCGCCGTGTGCGCCGGCATCTGGCTCGACACGGCGCAGGTCGCGGTTTCGGACCGCTACAGCGTCGCCACCACAGTCCGCCGCTAGCGCGCGACGGCCCCATGCACGCGCAGCCGGGGTCCGATGGACGCTCCCGGCCGCGCGCCTCGCTTCAGTGCGTCAGCTCGGCGCCCGACGCGACATCCCACACCCGCACGAGTTCGTCATAGCCGGCCGACAGCAGCCGGCGGCCGTCCGGCGTGAATGCCACCGACCAGACCGGCCGGTTGTGGCCGCGCAGGCTGCGCACCGGCGCGCCGGTCGCGACGTCCCATAGCCGCACCACGCCGTCGCCGCCGCCCGACGCGGCGAGACTGCCGTCGGGCGAGAACGCGACCGACGTCACAAAAGCCGAATGCCCCTGCATGACCCGCAGCTCGCGCCGCGCGGCAATGTCCCATAGCCGGATGGTGCGGTCGGTGCTGGCCGACAGCAGCCGCGTGCCGTCGGGCGACACGGCGATTCCGTTGACGCTGTTCTCGTGGCCGGTCAGCGTCGCGATCTCGGCGCCGGTTTCGACGTTCCACAGCTTGATGGCGAGGTCGTAACCGGCCGAGACGAGAGTCCCGCCGTCGGGCGTAAAGGCCACCGCCATCACGTTCGCCTTGTGACCGGACAGCACCTTGAGCTCGCGCGCCGCGGCGATGTCCCAGAGACGCACGCTGCGGTCCCAGCTGCCGGAGGCAACGAGCCTGCCGTCGCGCGTTACGGCAATCGAGCTGACATTGGCGGCATGGCCGGTCAGCGAGCGCAGCTCCTTGCCGGTGGCGAGATCCCAGACCTTGATCGTCCCATCCCAGCTCGCCGACAGGCCGGTGCGGCCGTCAGGCATGAAGCGGACGGCATTGACGTTGGCGCGATGGCCGTTGAGGACCCTGAGCTCCTTCTGCGCATCGAGATCCCACAGCCGCACGGTGTAGTCCCAGCTCGCCGACAGCGCGCGGTGGCCGTCGGGCGACACGGCGACGCCGTTGACGATGCCGCCATGGCCGACCAGCTGCGCCTGCGCACCCGATGCCGCCAGGAACAGCGATGCCGCGAGCGCGAAGCGCCGCAGCGATCGGCACGGCCCGTTGATGCGGTAGGACATGCGCTCGGAAAACCAGGCTGTGAAACGACGACGGCCCGGGCGCGAACGCCCGGGCCGTCCGATGGCGGGCTCAGTCGCTGCCGTATTTCGGGGCCGGATGGCCTTTCAGCTCGGCATGCCACAGGCTGTGGTGCTCGCGTGCCCAGTTCTCGTCCACCTTGCCGGTGTTCATCGCGTCCCAGGCGCCTTCCATCCCGAGCGTGCCGATATAGATGTGCGCGAGGATCACGGCGATCAGCACGAGCGCGAAGACCGCATGGACCACGGTCGCAAGCTGCTGCGTCTCCATGTCGCCGAAGTAGAACGGGAACAGAAGGTAGATGCCACTCACGCTCAGCACCGTGCCGCCAATGACGACCGACCAGAACACCAGCTTCTGGCCGGCGTTGAACTTCCGCGCCGGCGGATGCACGCCGCGCCCGAACAAACCGCCGGCCGCAGCGAGCCACTGCGCATCGTAGCGGTTGGGGATGTTGTGCACGACCCAGATCACGAACATCACGGCCAGGCCGATCATGAAGGCGAACGCCACGTAGTTGTGGGCGTATTTGAACCCGAGCGACATGGCCGAGAAGATGTCCGGCCCGAGCAGCGGCAGCAGCACGTAGCGGCCGAACGTCACGTTGAGCCCGGTCAGCGCCAGGATGATGAACGCGCTGGCGGTGAACCAGTGCGTCAGCCGCTCGAAGGCATTGAACCGCTGCACCGTGCGGCCCGACAGGCCGTGCTCGACCCGGATCGTGCCGCGGAGCAGGAAGAAGGCGATGAGGATCGCCACCATGCCGAGGATCAGCCACGACCCGACCGAGCGCACCGTGCCGCCCATGGTGGCGCGCCAGTCACGCCCCTGCGGCTGGATCAGGGTCGCGGCCTTCTCGTCGGGAATGGTGACGCGGCCCTTCAGCGCCTGCAGCAGCGCCTGCTCGTTGGTGTTGGTGAGGCCGTAGGTCGGGCGCTCACGGGTCGTCTCCGTCACGCCCTGACCCGCGGTCTGCGCGTCGGCCGGCGCCGCGGCCGCCAGCGCCCCGGCGCCCAGAAACGCCGCAATGGCCGCGCAACGGACGAAACGGCGAAGATTGGCTGCGAACGTCATGCGATCGTCTCCCTGGTGAATCCTCAGAAGCGCTGCGTTGCCGCGCGGGTCCTGAGTGCGTTGTCCTGGCTGGTCGAAGAGTCTGCGACGGTCCTGCCGAGATAGCTGCCGGTGTAGCCCTCGGGATGCGGACGGTCCGCCATGGTCGTGAAGATCAGCACGAGCAGGAGGAAGGCGAACAGTACCCAACCGACCAGCTTCTGCACTCCTGTCATCGATCCCCCTCCGAACCGCTGTCCCGGCGTGCCCGGCGGCGGCCGGATCGTCCGCCCGCCGCCGCGGTCTCACGCGCGTCTCAGGTCCCGCTGGGATAGGCCGTCGCCCAGCCCCACGCGCCCGAACCGTAGCCGCGCTGCACGACGCGGTCGCGGTAGATGCCGGCGACCACTTCGCCGTCGCCGGCGAGCAGCGCCTTGGTCGAGCACATCTCGGCGCAAAGCGGGAGCTTGCCTTCGGCGATTCGGTTGCGGCCGTATTTCCTGAACTCCGCCTCGGAATGGTCCGCGTCCGGGCCGCCGTTGCAGAACGTGCACTTGTCCATCTTGCCGCGGGTGCCGAAATTGCCGGCCTGCGGATACTGCGGCGCCCCGAACGGGCAGGCATAGAAGCAGTAGCCGCAGCCGATGCACAGGTCCTTCGAGTGCAGCACCACCCCGTCCGCGGTCTTGTAGAAGCAGTCCACCGGACACACCGCCATGCACGGCGCGTCGGTGCAGTGCATGCAGGCCATCGAGATCGAGCGCTCGCCCGGCTTGCCGTCGTTGAGCGTGACCACGCGACGCCGGTTGATGCCCCACGGCACTTCATGCTCGTTCTTGCAGGCGGTGACGCAGGCGTTGCATTCGATGCAGCGCTCGGCGTCGAGCAGGAATTTCATTCTTGCCATTGTCTTGGCTCCTTGCCTCAGGCTTTCTCGATGCGGCACAGCGTCGTCTTGGTCTCCTGCATCGCGGTGACCGAGTCATACCCGTAGGTCTGGATCGTGTTGCTCGACTCGCCCAGCACGATCGGGTCGGCCCCGTCGGGGTACTTGCTGCGCAGATCCTTGCCCATCCAGTGACCGGCGAAGTGGAACGGCATCCACGCCACGCCCTTGCCGACCCGCTCCGTGACCAGCGCCTTCACCTTGATCCGCACCGGACGGTCCGGCTTGTGATCGGGTCCGTACACCCAGACATCCTGCATGTCCTGGACGCCGATCCTGGACGCGTCGGCGGGATTGACCTCGATGAACATGTTCTGCTGCAGCTCGGCGAGCCACGGGTTCGACCGCGTCTCCTCGCCGCCGCCCTCGTACTCCACCAGCCGTCCCGAGGTGAGGATGATCGGGAAGTCCTTCGAGAAGTCCTTGTCCTGGATGCTCTTGTACATCGTCGGCAGGCGGTACTGCTTCTTGTCGGCATAGGTCGGATACTTCGCCACGAGCTGACGGTCCGGCGCATAGAGCGGCTCGCGGTGCAGCGGAACGGGATCCGGGAAGTTCCACACCCAGGCCCGCGCCTTGCCGTTGCCGAATGGCGCGCAACCGTGCTTGATCGCGACGCGGATGACGCCGCCCGACGTGTCGGTGCTCCACGACACGGCCTCCGGCTTGTCGCCGCCGATCCTCTTGATCTCGGCGAGCTCCGCCTCGGTCAGGTCCTTGTCCCAACCCAGCTTCTGCAACAGGCCGTAGGTGAACTGCGGATGACCGTCCTTGAGCTCGTTGCCGACCGGCGCCGAGCCCTCCGCCAGCAGGTTCATGCCCTTGTACTCGGGCCCGAACGCGGCGCGGAAGTTGAGACCGCCGCGAGCGACCGGCAGCGACGTGTTGTAGAGATACGGCGTGCCCGGATGGTTGTGCTCGGGCGTGCCCCAGCACGGCCACGGCAGGCCGTAATACTCGCCCTTGCAGGGGCCAGACTCGGCGAGCAGCGTCGTGCGGTTGAAGTCCTTCTGGTTCGCCAGCTGGCGCTTCAGCCGTTCCGGCGACTGGCCGGAATAGCCGATGCTGAGCGCACCCTTGTTGAACTCGCGCGTGATCGACTCGATTTCCGGCACCGTGCCGTTGACCTTGATGTTCTTGAACATCTCGCCGGCGAAACCGAACTTCTTCGCGAACAGATACGCGATCTCATGGTCGGTCTTCGCCTCGAACAGCGGCTTCATGATCGCGTAGCCCCACTGGATGCCGCGATTGGTCGCCGTGCGCGAGCCGTCGGTCTCGAGCTGGGTGGCCGCCGGCAGCAGGTAGACGCCGTCCTTGCGGTCGGGGATCACGGCGCTCGCCGTCGGGTACGGGTCGATGATGACCAGCGTGTCGAGCTTCTCCATGCCCGCCTTCAGGTCGGCGCCGCGGGTCTGCGAGTTCGGCGCATGCCCCCAATAGACCATCGCCTTGAGCTTGTCGGCCTGGTCGATGTTCTCCTTCGCCTCGAGCACGCCATCGAACCAGCGCGAGCACGGGATGCCCGACGCCCCCATCATCTTCTCGTCCTTGAAGCGGCTCTTCAGGTAATCGACGGACACGCCCCACACGCCGGCCCAGTGCTTCCATGCGACCGGCGTCAGGCCGTAATACGCGGGCAAGGTCACGATATCGAGGCCGAGATCGGTGGCGCCCTGGACGTTGTCGTGGCCGCGCAGGATGTTCATGCCGCCGCCCGACACGCCGACCGTGCCCATGGCGAGACCGAGAGCGGTGTAGCAGCGAATGCCGTTATTGGCGTGATGGTGCTGCGTGGCGCCCATGCACCAGATGACGGTGAACGGCCGGTTGTCCTTCAGGGTGCGGGCGACGCGCTTGATCTGCCCCGCCGGTACGCCGGTGACGCGCTCGGTTTCCTCCGGCGTCCACTTCGCGACTTCCTTGCGCACCTCGTCGAAGCCGAACACGCGCTGCTTGATGTACTCCTTGTCCTCCCAGCCGTTCTCGAGGATGACGTGGAGGATGCCCCACATCAGCGCGACGTCGGTGCCGGGGCGGAAGCGCACATGCTCGTCGGCGTGCGCGGCCGTGCGCGTGAAGCGCGGGTCGCACACGATCATCTTCGCGCCGTTCTCCTTCGCCTTGAGGAGATGCATGACGCCGACCGGATGCGCCTCGGCCGGGTTGCTGCCGATCAGGAACATGCAGCGCGTGTTGTGGATGTCGTTCAGGCTGTTGGTCATCGCGCCGTAGCCGAAGGTCTGGCCGACGCCCGCGACCGTGGTCGAGTGGCAGATGCGCGCCTGGTGGTCGACGTTGTTGGTACCCCAGAACGCGGCGAGCTTGCGGACAAGGTAGACCTGCTCGTTCGAGAACTTCGCCGAGCCGAGCCAGTAGACCGAGTCCGGCCCCGAGGTCTCGCGGATCTTGAGCAGCCGGTCGCCGATCTCGTTGATCGCCTCATCCCAGCTGATCCGCTGATAGCGGCCGTTGACCAGCTTCATCGGGTATTTGAGGCGGCGCTCGCCATGTGCGTGCTCGCGGATTGCCGCACCCTTGGCGCAATGCGCGCCGAGATTGAACGGGGAGTCGAAGCTCGGCTCCTGGCCGATCCACACCCCGTTCTGCACTTCGGCGGTGACGGTGCAGCCGACCGAGCAGTGCGTGCAGACGTTCTTGATGAGCTTGATATCGCCGGCGCCCGCGGCGGGCGCCGCGGCGTCGGCCTTGCGCACCATGCCAAGCGGCAAGGCGGATGCGGCAGCCATGCCTCCGGCAGCAAGACCGGAGCGGCGCAGGAACGTGCGCCGGTCGACGGTGGCTGCGGCGGAACCGGCCAGCATCTGGCTCAGCCCGGACCCGCTCGCGGCGATGTTTCTCTTCTTGGTGAGCATCGTGATCTCCTGCGCTTAGAGGCTGAGGCCGCCGATCAGAACTTCGACAGTTCGTAGACCCGTTTGACGTGATCCGTCTCGCGGTAGCCTTGCGATTTCGATGGATCGAGGGCAGCCGCGGCCGGCTCCGCGCTCGACCCGAGCGCGCCGGCGACGACCGCCGCCGCACCCGCTCCAAGGCCGGCCTTCTTGAAGAACTCGCGCCGCTGCGGCGACTTCAGCGTCTTCTCTTCACTCATGGCGGTCACCCTTCCTCTCGCGATCCCTGGAATTCCGTTGATCCGTTCCGTGTCATCTCGACATCGCGAACGCTTCGCTTTCGATCTCCATGAACAAGCGGCCGACCGTTCCGACCGGCTTGTAGAAGTCCGCCGCCTTGGCGGCCTGCAGGTCCTGGAAGAACCGCGGCGCCCACGGCGCGATGTGCGTTTCGAAAAAGCGGCGCTGGCCGTCGAGTGCGGCGGGTTCGCCGAACGCGCCGGTGATCAGGCCCGCCATCACCTCGCACAGCGCGGCGATGTGATCCTCCGGCTCAGCCACGTCGTCCCGCGCCGCGATTCCGAGCCGCGCCAGATCGCCGCGCAGCGCCGCAAGCGGCTTCTCGTGGAGGAAACCGGCAAGATAATACGATGCATAGGGCAGCAGCTCGCCGCGCGCGAGGCCGATGAACAGCTCGCCGTACTCGACGTCCACGTCTGCCGCCGATTTTTGCCGCGCCGTCGATGCGAGCGCGTTCAGGGCCCGCCCGAGTTCGCTCTGGTCGCCGTGCAGCCCGCGGACGATTCCGAGCAGCTCGTCGGAAGGCGGCGCGGCCAGCAGGCGCGCAAGCAGCATGTAACACTGCGCGCGCGCGACGTCTTCGTCGCCGATGTCAATCACGGAAATCTCGTCCAGAAGATCGCCGCGCGTGAGCCGGATGCCCAGGCCTCTGGCGACATCGAGAACGCGTGCATGGTGCTTCAAAGGGATCGCACCACGATCCTTCCACCCCTGCACCGTCGTCACGTGTGTGTGGCCCAGTGCCTTTGCGAGTCGAGTCAAACCACCGAATGAACCGATGACGACATCGACGGCGCGGCCCCGGCCCTGCCTGTCGGTTTCCAAGCTACGTTCTTTACGTAGTTCTAATTGCTCCCAAACCGACTGTACGTGTGGCGCGTAAGCAATGTCAATTAACCAAAGTTCAACGTTTCGCGATGTGCGGTTGCGATTGTGCATCGCAACGAGCAACGGTCACACTTCGGGCAGCTTGTCGGATGTATTCAGCAGCGGGAGGCCTTCCTGATGCTGCGATGCAGCATTCATTGCGTCCGAATCGGAAGACGTTTCGGGCGCCGGCGGCGTCCCGCCACCTGACTCGGGTGGCGGCTTCGCCGCCGGACTCTCGCGCCTGACTTCCTCGCCATCATCCAGCATGCCCTGTCCGACCCGGAACAGCGTCTTCACGCCTTCCGGAAAGCTCGGCATGTTGAAATAGTCGATGTTGTGGATGTCGAGCACGTCTGGCGCGGCGATGACCGGGTCGCTGATCCAGAGCTTGCGCAGGGCCTGGCGGCGGAGCGCCTCGGGCACGCCCTCGCGCAGGAATGCCGTGAAATCGGAATCGCCGGTCAGACTGTCGATCGACGGCAACGCCGCGGGATCGACTTTCTCCTTCCGGTCGTCCGGTGCCGCAGGTGCCACTGCCGCGGCCTTCGGCTCTGCAGCGGCGGACGCGCCACCCGTCCCGGGCGCCGCCGCGGGTTTGCCCTTGAGGCGCGACCAACGCGTCAGAAAATTTTCGTCGCGGTCGTCAGCGGCCATGCCCACCTCCGCCGGTTTCGCGCGGCGGCGTCTGCCGGCCGAATCCCACCTTGCGCGGATCGATCTTCTGGCGTTGGCGCTTATGGAAGGGCTGCTCGACGTGATAAGCGGCCATGTATGCGCCGAGCGTCCGGACCGCCTGCTCGGGCATCGGCACCCGCTCGACGATATCGGCACCGCTCTCGAGATAACCTTGTGCCTCGGCCGGCGAGACTGTGACGAGTTGAACGCGCACGCCCTGCGGCGCGCCTTCGTCGAAGCGCAGGACGATATAGACGGCCGGCTGATCGGCGGCGAGATTGACCTGGTAGTTTCCGGTTTCGCGCGGGTTCAACTCGATCTCGTGGTCGCCGGCGAAGAACTGCGCGACGCCGTCGGCTTCGCGCATCACCGTCCATGGCTCGAGCGCCGTCCCGCCCGGAACGACGCCGGCCGGCAGCCAGACATGATCCTGCCACGGCGAAGTCGAGCGGCGCCGCTCGACGATGACGCCCAGCGCGATCTTCGCATCGCGCGCGATGGACGGTGCAATGTCGGCGTCGCCCGGCATCAGGCCGATCGCATGTCTGCGTAAAGCCGCATTGCCGGAGGATATCAAAGCCGGCAAACTCAGGCCAACAGCCGTTCCGCCTCGGCGAGATCCTCAGGCCGGTTGGCATTGAAGAACGGGTCAAAGGGCTTGGTCGGGAACGACACACGGGCGAGCTTGTAGCGCGCGGTCCAGCGGTCCACCTTGTGGACCCCCTCCCCTGCTACCGCGCGGCTGAGATCGCCGGCGAGATCGACGCGCCACAGGCCGAACACCGGGTGCGCCCGCCCGTCGGACACGGCGCACGCGAGATCCGCGCCTTCGGCCTCCACCGCCGCCAGCAACCGCGCCACCAGATCGCGCGGCAGAAATGGCGCATCGCTGGCGAAGCTGGCGACGAAGGGGCACTGCGGCGCGTTCGCCGCGGCCCATTCCAGGCCGGTCAGGATTCCGGCGAGCGGCCCGGCGAAGCCCTCGACCACATCGGACGCGACAGGCAGGCCGAATTCGGCGAAGCGCGCCGGATTGCCGTTGGCATTAAGTACGAGGGCATCGACCTGCGGCCGCACCCGTTCGACGATATGCGCAAGCAGCGGCCGGCCGCCGAGCGGGCGCAGGCATTTGTCGCCGCCGCCCATGCGCCTGGACAGCCCGCCCGCGAGAATCACGCCGGCTACTCCAACGCTCGGCTTTGCATTCATTTACTGTCTTGCGCGGGCTTGACCCGCGCACCCACCGCGATGGGCCCGCGGATCAAGTCCGCGGGCGACAATCCTCTAAGAGGATAGTGAAGAGGAACCTCACGCCGCATCGTCGGCGAGGCTGCTCTTGCGCTGGTGGCGGCGATCCTCCGCCGCCGCATGGCGCGCATCGACGTCGTAGACGATGCGCTCCGCACCCGAGAGCACGATGAAGCGTCCGCCCTTGGCGCGGCCGATCAGAGTGAGCCCGGCCTTGCGCGCGAGATCCACGCCCCACGCCGTGAAGCCCGAGCGCGAGATCAGGATGGGAATGCGCATCTGCACGGTCTTGATCACCATCTCGCTGGTCAGCCGGCCGGTCGTGTAGAACAGCTTGTTGTCCGGCGAGACCTTGTTGAGGAACATGTAGCCGGCGATCTTGTCGATCGCGTTGTGGCGACCGACGTCCTCCATGTAGATCAGCGGCCGGTCCCCCTCGCACAGCACGCAGCCGTGGATGGCGCCCGCCTCGAGATAGAGGCTCGGCGCCGTGTTGATTTTTTTCGACAGGCGGTAGAGCCACGACGTGCACAGCACCGCGTCCTTCGGCAGTGCTATCTCGTCGAACTTCTCCATGAGATCGCCGAACACCGTGCCCTGCGCGCAGCCCGAGGTCAGCGTCTTCTTCTTGAGCTTGTCCTCGAAATTGGTGCGGCCCTTCGTGCGCACCACGACGGTGTCGATCTCCGCGTCGTAGTCGACGCCGATGATCTCGTCGTCCGGCTTCAGCATGTTCTGATTGATGAGGTAACCGACCGCGAGATAGTCGGGATAGTCGCCGATCGTCATCATGGTGACGATCTCCTGGCCATTCAGGAACAGCGTCAGCGGCCGCTCCATCACCACCGACGTCTCGATCTCGTTTCCGTCCTGGTCGAGCCCCTTCACGCGCCGCGTGAGACGCGCATCCGACGGGTCGGGCCTGACGATGAATTCATCCATGCCAGCACTATGGCCCGCACGCCGGGCGGCCACAAGCCGCCGCGGTCCGGCGCCTCACAGGCCGGCGCGGCGCTGCAGCAGTCGCACGCCCGCCAGCCGCACGAGCTCGGCGCCCGAGCCCGCCACCAGGCCCCAGAACGGATCGATCCAGACCGTTACCGCCGCCGTGACCGCAATGGCCGGCCAGCACGACGATTTGCTTTCGAACAGGCGCCGGGTCAGGACGAGCTCGCCCGCCGCCACCAGCAGCAGCGCCCCCAGTCCGGCCGCCGGTATGGCGGCGAGCGCCGCAAGCGCCAGCCCGCCCGGCACGACGGCGAGCGCCAGCAGGACGGCGCCAAGCGCCAGCGGCGCCGTGCCGCTCCGGGCACCGAAGCGATAATGCGCGGCAAGTCCGCCGGCGCCATGGCACATCGGTACGGCGCCGAACGGCGTCAGCAGCAGATTGGCGAGCCCGCTGGTGACGGACAGCCGCGTCGGCGTCACGTGCGCCGCCCGCTCGCCGAAACAGTCGCCCGCCACGAGCGCCGTGAGCAGCACCGCGTTGGTCAGCGACAGCGAGAGCTGCGGCAGGGCGAGCTCCGCGACCGCGCGCTCGAATTCCGCCAGCGTCGGCCATGACGGAAGAGCGATCTCCGCCGACATTGACGAGCCGATGCCCGGCGGTGCGCCGAGGACGGGCGCCAGTGCAACGGCCGCCGCCACAGCGATCAGCGCCGACGGCGCGCGCGGCAGCAGCATCGATCCGAGGAGAAGCGCCAGGATCAATCCGGCAAGCAAAGGCGCACCGGCCATCAGGCGGATCGCCGCCAGCGCGAGCGTCAGCCCGAGACCGACCTGCAGGCCGAGAAGGATGGAACGCGGGACGACGCGGGCCAGCCGCTCCGCCATGCCCGTCGCGCCCAGCAGCAGCAGCACGGCGCCGATGACGACGCCGCTTGCCGCGAGTGTCGACGGCGAAACCTGCGTCGTCAGCAGAAGCGCCGCCACGGCCTTCATCGGCTGGACGGGCACCGGCAGCCGGTAGTGAAGCGCGGTGGCGATGTAGAACAGTCCGAATCCTGCCAGCACGGCGGCGGGCGACAGTCCGGCCAGCGCCATCATGCCGAGCATCAGCGGCAGGAGCGTGCCGAGGTCGCCAAGGGCGCCGCTCAGCTCGTTCATGCTCACGGTGAACCCGTTGCCTCTCGCCGCTGCCATGGCCGCGCGTGGTCCCTCCCCCGTCATGCGCCGCGGCAGGGTAGGTCCTGCCGCACGCGGCGTCCATTGACCAGGCCGGACGGGGAGCTACAGCAGGACATTCAGGACCGTGCCGCGATCGCCGAGGGCGCGCGGACGATTGACGCCGAGCGGCGCGTCAGCACCGGACATGGCATCGAGGCCGGTTCGCCGGGAACCGATGGCGGCGCCGTCGGGCCTCGCCGGATCCTCTCCCTTCTTTGCGCGCTCGACGTCCGAGCCGTCGCAGCAGACATAGCCGTTGACGATCTCGATACGCATCGGAACACCCCCGCATCGCGCAGCACCGTCGCACCGCGCCGGCAAACACCCCCTTGCCTGCCCCTTCAACAGGCCGTGAGATGCGGCCCCTTGTCAACCCCTTGCATGGGTTGCGCATTCCTCAGCCACTCCGTAATGTGTGCATAAGAACAGCCAACGGATGCAGGATGAACGAGCTGGGGGAAGCATTCGCGACGGCGTGGGGCATGATCGCGTCGGCCGACGACCAGGTTCTGCAGATCGTACTGCTGAGCCTGCAGGTGAGCCTGTCCGCGGTCTTCCTTGCGTCGGTCATCGGGCTGCCGCTCGGCGCCATCGTCGCGCTGACGAAGTTTCGCGGACGCGCGGGCGCGGTCGCGGTTCTGAACGGGCTGATGGGCCTGCCGCCGGTCGTCGTCGGACTGCTCGTCTATCTCGCGCTGTCGCGCGCCGGCCCGCTCGGGACGTTCGGCCTGCTCTTCACGCCGACCGCCATGATCATGGCCCAGACGGTGTTGATCACGCCGATCATAGCGGCGCTGGCGCGCCAGGTGATCGAAGACGCGTGGCGCGAATACGAGGAGCAGCTCCGCTCCCTCGGCGCGAAGCTTCCGGACTCGATCTGGACGCTGATCTGGGACACGCGCTTCTCTCTCGTCACGGTCATTCTGGCCGGGCTCGGCCGCGCCGCCGCGGAGGTCGGCGCCGTCATGATCGTCGGCGGCAATATCGACGGGCTCACACGCGTGATGACGACCGCCATCGCGCTGGAGACGAGCAAGGGGGACCTGCCGCTTGCGCTGGCCCTCGGCATCGTGCTGATCGGAATCGTCCTCGTGCTCAACATGGCCGCCTATGCCGTCAAGGAAACGGCGCAGCGCCGGTACGGATGACCCGCATGCACGGTCCCGTATCGATCCTGCCGCTCATTCTCGATCACGTCCGTTTCAGCGCCGGCGGCAACGACATCATAAAGGACGTGTCGCTGACACTGCGCGCGCAGTCCTGCACGATCGTGCTCGGGCCCAATGGTGCAGGCAAGAGCGTGCTGCTGCGGCTCTGTCATGGCCTGCTGCAGCCGACGGGCGGCGAGATCCGCTGGTCGGCGCCGCAGCCCCGCGCGCGCCAAGCAATGGTGTTCCAGCGCCCGGTCATGCTGCGGCGCTCGACCCACGCCAACATCGCCTATGCGCTCAATCGCGCCAGCGTGCCGCGCGGCGAGCGCGAGCAGCGCGCGCGGGACGCGCTGAAGATGGTCGGCCTGGCGAATCTCGCCGAGCGCCCGGCGCGCGTGCTCTCCGGCGGCGAGCAGCAGCGCGTCGCCCTGGCGCGGGCATGGGCGCTGCGGCCGGAGGTCCTGTTCCTCGACGAGCCGACCGCGAGCCTCGATCCGGCGGCGACGCGCGCGATCGAGGACATCATCGGCGCGATCCGGGCGTCCGGCACCAAGGTGGTGATGATCACCCATGATGTCGGTCAGGCGCGCCGCCTCGCCGATGAGGTGATCTTCATCCATCACGGCCGCGTGCTCGAGCAAACGCCCGCCGAGACGTTCTTTGCGGCGCCGGCCTCGGATGAGGCCGCGGCCTATCTGAAAGGCGAACTCTTGCTATGAACCAATGGAGGAAAGCCATGAACCGCCGATTGACCCTGGGACTGCTCGCCGGCGCACTGGCCCTGCTGGCGATTCCCGCCGGCGCGCAGGACAAGCACATCGTCGTCGCGTCGACGACATCGACCGAGCAGTCGGGCCTGTTCAAACACATCCTGCCGATCTTCAAGGCGAAGACCGGGATCGATGTGCGTGTGGTGGCCCAAGGCACCGGACAGGCGCTCGACACCGGCCGCCGCGGCGACGCCGATGTCGTCTTCGTTCACGACAAGGTGGCGGAGCAGAAGTTCATCGCCGAAGGCTCAGGCGTCGATCGGCGCGAGGTCATGTACAACGACTTCGTCATGGTCGGGCCGAAATCCGATCCCGCGAAGGTCGCCGGCACCAAGGACATCGCCGCCGCTCTCAAGAAGATCGCCGATTCGAAAGCCGCGTTCGCCTCGCGCGGCGACAAGAGCGGCACGCACGCCGCCGAGCTGCGGCTGTGGAAGCTGGCGAATGTCGATCCGCAGACCGGCAAGGGCAGCTGGTATCGCGAGACCGGCTCGGGCATGGGTCCGACCCTGAACACGGCCGCCGCGAGCGACGCCTATGCGCTGACCGACCGCGGCACGTGGCTCAGCTTCAAGAACCGCCGCGACCTCGGCATCGTCGTCGAAGGCGACCAGCGGCTGTTCAACCAGTACGGCGTCATCCTCGTGAATCCCTCCAAACACGCGCATGTGAAGAAGGATCTCGGCACGACGTTCATCAACTGGATCACCTCGCCCGAGGGGCAGAAGGCGATCGCCGACTACAAGATCGACGGCGAGCAGCTGTTCTTCCCGAACCACAAGAAGGGCAGCTCGTGAGGCGCGCGGTTCTCGCCGCCATCCTCAGCATCGGGATGGCGACGACCGCCACCGCGCAGGAGCCGGTCCGCCTTTATGCGGCCGGCAGCCTGC
Organism: Alphaproteobacteria bacterium; assembly: GCA_041690495.1. Classification (GTDB taxonomy): domain Bacteria; phylum Pseudomonadota; class Alphaproteobacteria; order CACIAM-22H2; family CACIAM-22H2; genus DATAAP01. The sequence goes on from JAWLHE010000005.1 coordinate 330,585, forward strand.
GCGCCGTGCTCGAGGAGATCGGCGCGCAGTTCGCGGCGGAGAGCGGGACGAAAGTGGCCGGGACCTACGGCCCGTCCGGCCTGCTGCGCGACCGCATCGCCAAGGGCGAGCCGGCCGAGGTGTTCGCGTCGGCGAACATGGCGCATCCCTCGGCGCTGGCGAAAAGCGGCAAGGCCGGCCCCGTCGTGATGTTCGCGCGCAACGAGCTGTGTGCGCTGGCGCGCCCCGGCGTGTCGGTCGAGACGCAAACCCTGCTCGACCGCCTGCTCGATCCCGCGATCAAGCTGGGAACGTCGACGCCGAAGGCCGATCCGTCGGGCGACTATGCCTGGAAGGTCTTCGAAAGGGCCGAGACGCTGCGGCCGGGCAGCTTTGCCGCACTCGACAAGCGGGCGCTGCAGCTGACCGGCGGTCCGAACTCGCCGCCGCCGCAGGGCCGCAGCGTCTACGGCGCCGTGGTCGCGCGAGGCGACGCCGACATCTTCCTGACCTACTGCACGAACGCGGTGATCGCGAAACGCGAGGTGCCGACCCTGCAGATCGTGGCCCTGCCGCCCGAGCTTGCGGTGGGCGCCGACTACGGCGTCACCGTCCTGAATGGCGCCAGGGCGGAGGCAAACCGGCTCGCTTTCTATATGATGTCTCCGGCCGGGCAGGCGATCTTCGCGAAGCACGGGTTCAGCGCCGTCGCGCTTCCGGCCGGGTCGTAGAAGGAGAGAAGGATGAAGCTCAGCGCGCGCAACGTTCTCAAAGGCAAGGTCGTCGAGGTCAAGAAGGGCCAGACCACCGCGCATGTGCGCATCAACATCGGCGGCAACACCGTGATCACCGCGTCGATCACCAACGAGGCGGTGGACGACCTCGGCCTCAAGGCCGGCGACGACGCCGCGGCGATCGTCAAGGCTTCCGACGTGATGATCGGCAAGTAGCGGCGACCGGGACGACGGCCATGCGGGCCGTCCTGTCCGCCGCCGCAGCCGGCCTGCTCGTCCTGCTGTCGTTCGCGGCGGACGCACAGGAGACGCGCCGCTTCACGGATTCGGCCGGCCGCGACGTGCAGGTGCCGCTCCGCGTCGGACGCGTCTACGCCGCCGGCCCGCCCGCGAGCGTGCTGGTCTTCGCCGTGGCGCCGGACAAACTGATCGGCTGGACCAGCCCGTTCCGGGCCGCGGAGCGTCCGTTCGTTCCGGAGCGCTACGCCGCCCTGCCCGCCCTCGGCCGCCTCACCGGCCGGGGCAACACCGCGAATGTCGAGGCCGTACTGGCAGCCAGGCCCGACGTGATCATCGACTACGGGTCGATCTCGCCGACCTACGTCTCGCTCGCCAATCGCGTGCAGGAGCAGGCCGGCATTCCCTACATCCTGATCGATGGCTCGTTCGGGGCGATGACGAAGGCGCTGGAGCTCGTCGGCGACCTCGTCGGCGAACCCGCGCGCGCCCGCGCGCTGATCGAATACACGGAGGAGACCCTGGCGCGGGTCGACGCCTCGAAGCCGTCGCCGCCGCCGCGTGTCTACTACGCGCGCGGTCCGAACGGCCTGCAGACCGGGCTCGACGGCTCGATCAACGTCGAGAGCATCGCGCGAATCGGCGCCGTCAACGTCGCGGCCGAAGCGCTGGGCCGCGGCGGCCTCGTCCAGGTGTCGATGGAGCAGGTCCTCGCCTGGGATCCGGACGTGATCGTCACCATCGATCCGAACTTCCATGCCGGCGTCTGGCACGATCCGCTGTGGCAGGGCGTCTCGGCGGTGCGGGCGCGCCGCGTCTATCTCTCGCCCGCGGTGCCGTTCGGCTGGGTCGACTTTCCGCCCTCGATCAACCGCCTGATCGGATTGCGCTGGCTGAGCTGGGTGCTGCGGCCTGAAGGTGCGCCCGCCGACGCCGCCGACCAGGTGCGCGACTTCTTCACCCGCTTCTACCACCGCACGCCGAGCGACGCGCAGATCGCGTCCCTGTTGCGCGGGTCCGGCCTCCCGCGATGAAGAAGGGATCGGCGCGGGTCGTGGAAGTAGTCGTCCCGCTCGCCCTGCTGCTGGCGATGGTCGTCGGCGCCTTCGCGGTCGGCAAGTATCCGCTCGACTGGCGCGACGTGTGCTGGCTGTTCTGGGCGAAGCTGACCGGGACGCCGCACGGCTTTCCGCCCTCGTTCGAGACCGTCGTGTTCGGCATCCGCGGTCCGCGCATCGCCGGCGCGCTGCTGATCGGCGCGGCGCTGGCCGCCGCCGGTGCTGCGTATCAGGGCCTGTTCCGCAATCCGCTCGTCTCGCCCGACATTCTCGGCGTGTCATCGGGTGCGGCGCTCGGCGCCGTGCTCGGCATCTTCCTGTCGCTTCCGGTCGCCGCGATCCAGGGCCTCGCCTTCGTCTTCGGGCTCGGGGCGGTGGCCCTGGTCTATCTGATCGGCTCGTCGGTGCGCGGCCACGATCCGGTGCTGGTGCTCGTGCTTGCCGGCGTCGTGCTCGGCACGCTGTTCGGCTCGTGCGTGGCGCTGCTCAAATACCTGGCCGATCCCTACAACCAGCTTCCCGCGATCACCTTCTGGCTGCTCGGCAGCCTCGCCGGCGCCAATGGCGGCGACATCCGCGCCGGCGTCCTGCCGATGCTGATCGGGCTGGTGCCGCTCTACCTGCTGCGCTGGCGCATGAATGTGATGTCGCTGGGCGACGAGGAAGCGCAGGCGCTCGGCGTCAGTACGCGCCGCACGCGCCTCGTCGTCGTCGCCGCGGCGACACTGATGACCTCCGCCGCCGTCGCCATGGCCGGCGTGGTCGGCTGGATCGGCCTGCTGATTCCGCACGTGGCGCGGCTGATCGCAGGCCCCGATTTCACGCGGATGCTGCCGGTGGCGATGATCGTCGGCGCCGCCTTCCTGCTCGGCGTCGACACGCTGGCCCGCACCATGACCGGCATGGAGATCCCGCTCGGCGTGCTGACCGCCTTCGTCGGCACGCCGGTGTTCATCTGGCTGCTCGCGGCGGCACGGCGGAGCTGGACCTGATGCTGGCGGTCGACAATCTCGCCTTCGGCTATCGCAACAAGCCGGTCGGCCGCGACGTGTCGTTCACCGTTGCCGCCGGCGAGACGCTCGGCCTGCTCGGTCCGAACGGCTGCGGCAAGACCACGCTGTTCCGCACCATCCTCGGGCTGCTGGCGCCGCAGGGCGGCCGCGTGCTGATCGAGGACGGCGAAGTCGCCGCGATGTCGCGCCAGGCGATCGCGCGGCAGTTCGGCTACGTGCCCCAGGCCCATGCCGGCTATTTCCCCTTCGCCGTGCGCGACGTCGTGCTGATGGGGCGCACCGCCCATGTCGGCCTGTTCGCAGCACCCGGCGAGCGCGACCGCGCGATCGCCGAGCGCATGCTCGACACGCTCGGCATCGCCCATCTCGCCGACCGCACCTATACCCAGATCAGCGGCGGCGAGCGCCAGCTTGCGCTGATTGCGCGGGCGCTGGCCCAGGAGCCGCGCATCCTGGTGATGGACGAGCCGACGGCCAATCTCGATTTCGGCAACCAGGTCCGCGTGCTCGAGCGCATCCGCGCCCTCTCGCGCGAAGGCATGACCGTGATCCTGTCAACCCATGACCCCGACCAGGCGTTCCAGTGCTGCGACCGGGTCGTGCTGATTCATCAGGGGCGCATGCTCGCCTGCGCGCCGCCGGAGCAGGCGATCACCCCAGCCAGCCTCAGGCAGCTCTACGGAGTCGACGTCGCCGTGGTCGAAATTGACTCGCCCGAGGCCGGCCGGCCGCTCCGCATCTGCACGCCGACCCTGCGACAGCCCCTCTAGCCACCGCTCCGGACGCGCTATGATGCGGAACTCATGCCGCACCCCGGACAGCACATAAAGTTCTGCACGTCGCGCGACGGCGCGCGGATCGCCATGGCATCGGTCGGCCGCGGACCGCCCCTGCTGCGCACCGCCCACTGGATGAGCCATGTCGAACACGATGCGACCAGCCCGGTCTGGACGCACTGGCTCGAGGCGCTGTCGCAAGATCACGTCTTCATCCGCTACGATCAGCGCGGCTGCGGCCTGTCCGACCGGTCGCCGCCAGCGATGTCGTTCGAGGCCTGGGTCGAGGATCTGGAAGCCGTGGTCGAGGCCAGCGGCCTGAAGCGGTTTCCCTTGTTTGGCATGTCGCAGGGCGGCGCCATCGCGATCGCCTATGCCGCGCGCCATCCGGAGAAAGTGTCGCGGCTGGTTCTGTTCGGCGCCTACGGGAAGGGCGTGCTGCGCCGGGAGATCACGGCAGAGCAGCGCGAGGAGGCCGAGACGCTGGTGAAGCTCATCCGCCTCGGCTGGGGTCGGGACAATCCGGCCTTCCGCCAGGTCTTCACCTCGCAGTTCATTCCGGACGGGACGCGCGAGCAGCACCAGTGGTTCAACGATCTCGAGCGCATCTCGGCCTCTCCCGAGATGGCCGCGACCATCGTCGAGACGCTGTACCGGCTCGACGTCACCGAGGATGCGAAGAGCTTGCGCGTTCCCACGCTGGTCCTGCACTCGCGCGACGACGCGCGTGTGCCGTTCGAGGCGGGACGGCAGCTCGCGGCCCTCATCCCGAGCGCGCGCTTCGTGCCGCTGGAGAGCCGCAACCACGTCCTGCTCGCGAGCGAGCCGGCATGGGCGCGCTTCCTCGAGGAATTCCGCGCCTTCGTCGGCGAGAGCGACGGCGCGACGGCGGCGTTGCGGAAGTCCGGCCTGACCGAGAGCGAGCTGCAGGTGCTGGCACTGGTCGCACGCGGCCTCGACAATGCCGGCATCGCCGATGCGCTCGCCAAGAGCGAGAAGACCGTGCGCAACCAGGTCTCCAGCATCTTCGCCAAGCTCGGCGTGAAGACGCGCGCGCAGGCGATCGTGCTGGCGCGGGATTCCGGCATCGGCGGCGCCTCGTAGGACATCCGCACTACGGACCGTTCCGCTTTCAGGCACTTTTCTGACGCCGACGGGACGCCGGCCTCATGACCGCCGGGTTCCGGTGGACCATTGTTCCCCCGCTCCGCGATTCTTGGGAAACGGCACGCATGATTCCGACTGCCATTCGGTCGCCGGCCCTGGCCCTCGCTCTGGCCACCTTGTTTTGGTCGGGGAACTTCGTCGCCGGCCGGGCACTCCGTGGCGACGTCGATCCCATGATACTGAATTTCGCGCGGTGGGCGATTGCGCTCGCCGTTATGACGCCGTTCGCCTGGCGCGGCATGGCCACTGCCCTACCGGCGTTGCGACGGGAATGGCGGCTGATCCTCGCCCTCGGCGCGACCGGAATCGCATCCTTCCACACGCTGGTCTATCTCGCCCTGCAGAGCACGACAGCGACCAGCGCGCTTCTCATGCTGTCGCTCGCACCGATCGCGACCCTTCTCGGGTCGGCGGCGATCGGGACGGAGCGACTGACCGGCGGACAGACCACCGGCATGGTGATCTCCGTTGCCGGCGCCGCCGTCCTCGTCACGCGCGGCGACCTTACCGGGGCGGTCTTGCGCGGCTTCAACGCGGGAGACCTGTGGATGATGCTGGCCGTGGTGATCTGGGCCGCGTACTCGCTGCTGCTGCGCCGCCGGCCCGCCGATCTCCCGTCGCCCGTGGCACTGGTGGCGAGCGTCGCGGCAGCGCTGGCGATGATACTGCCCTTCCTGATGTTCGGCGCCCCGCTGCCGGTTGCGGCCCTCCGCTCGGTGCCGGTCCTGCTGAGCGTCGGATACATCGCGGTGTTCGCATCGGCCATCGCCTTCCTGCTGTGGACCTACGGCGTGTCACGGCTCGGCCCCGTCCGCGCCGGCCAGTTCGTGAACCTGATGCCGGTCTTCGGCGCCGCTCTCGCATTCGTCGTGCTGGGCGAGGCGCCGACGCTGGTGCAGTGCCTCGGCGCAGCGCTCGTCCTCTCGGGCCTCGTCCTCGTCGAGCGCGGCGCCCGCAATCCCCTCGCAACGGCAAAGGAGCAATCCCGATGAACCGCTTCCTGATCCTGCTTTATGGAGTCGTCGCCTATGCTCTGGCGCTCGGCAGCATCGTCTACGCCGTCGGATTCGCCGGCAATCTCTTCGTGCCGAAGTCGATCGATGTCGGCGGACCGTCCCTGCCCTGGCAGGAAGCGCTCGCCATCGACGTGGCCCTCCTTGCGATCTTCGCGGTCCAGCATAGCGTGATGGCGCGCCAGGGCTTCAAGCAGTGGCTGGCGCGCTTCATGCCGAAGCCGATGGAGCGCAGCACGTTCGTGCTCGCGGCGGCGCTCCTCCTGATCGCGCTGTTCTGGTTCTGGATGCCGATCCCGGCGCCGGTGTGGAGCGTGGAGGCTCCGGCAGCGCAGGCGCTGATCCTGGCGATCTACTTCGCCGGCTGGGGTCTCGTGCTGCTGAGCACCTTCCTGATCGACCATTTCAACCTGTTCGGCCTGTCACAGGTCTTCGCGGCCTGGCGCGGACGGACGGCGGCCGACCCGGCCTTCCGGACGCCCTTCCTCTACCGGCTCGTCCGCCATCCGATCTATCTCGGCTTCCTGCTCGCGTTCTGGGCGGCACCGGTGATGACGGTCGGGCACCTCGTCTTCGCCGTCGCGACGACCGGCTACATCCTCATCGGCATCCTGCTCGAGGAGCGCGATCTCGTCGCGATCCACGGCGATGCCTATCTGAGCTATCGCCGCCGCGTGCGCATGCTGCTGCCCTGGCCGGTCAGCCGCGCCGATGAGACCCTGCCCGCGACGCCGGCCGAGCGCCGGTCATGAACGGGGATGCTCTCAGAAGGCGGCCGTGTCGAGCGCCTCTCCGGTGATCCTGCGATAAGCCTCGAGATAGCGGGCGCTGGTCGAATCGACGACCTCCTGCGGCAGGGGCGGCGGCGGCGCATCTCCGTTCCAGCGGCCCGCCCTGCGCTCGGCGTCGAGCCAGTCGCGCAGCGGCTGCTTGTCGAAGCTCGGCTGCGGCCGGCCCGGTTGGTAATTATCGGCCGCCCAGAAGCGCGAACTGTCCGGCGTCATCACCTCGTCGATCAGCAGGATGCGGCCGTCCGGGGCGCGGCCGAACTCGAACTTGGTGTCGGCGATGATGATGCCGCGCCCCTCCGCGATCGCCCGGCCATGCGCGTAGACGGCGCGGGCGAGCCGCTCCAGCTCCTTCGTGACGTCGGCGCCGATGAGTTCCGCCATCCGCGCGACGGTGATGTTCTCGTCATGGCCGGTCTCCGCCTTGGTCGCCGGGCTGAAAATCGGTGGATCGAGCCGGTCGCTCTCGCGCAGGCCGGAGGGCAGCGTCTCGCCGGCCAGCGTGCCGCTCGCGCTGTACTCTTTCCATGCCGAACCCGAAATGTAGCCGCGCACCACGCATTCGACCGGGAACACCTTCGTACGGCGGCAGAGCGTCGCGCGTCCGGCGATCGCGCCACGATCCGGTGCCAGCGCCGGCACCGCGCGGACGATCTCGTCCGTGTCCGCCGAGATCAGATGGTGCGCTGTGACGTCGCCGAGCTGGCGGAACCACCAGGCGCTGAGCTGGGTGAGGACCGCGCCCTTGTGCGGGATCGGTTCGCGCATCACCACGTCGAAGGCGCTCACCCGGTCGGTGGCGACGAGCAAAAGCCGTTCCTCGTCGACCTCGTAAATCTCGCGCACCTTGCCGCGCGCTATCCGGCGCAGCGGCAAATCGCTCGCCGTCATCAGAGTCATGGTCGAATTCCCCCGCAAGAGAAAGTGAGATCAGCCGCGCACCGGACCGGGCGGGCCTTTCAGCTCAAGGACGTTGCCTTCCGGATCCTCGATATAGACCGACGGTCCCTCGCCCTCGGCGCCGTAGCGCGGCTTGACGTCTCCCATCTCGATTCCGTGACGCGCGAGATGCGCACGCAGCGTCCCCGCGTCGAACGACCCGATGCGCAAAGCGAAATGATCGAGATTGCGGCCCTCGCGCTCCGGCGCCCGCCCGCCAATGCGCCCGAGCTCGCCCGCGACATCGACAAGATCGATCAGCGACGCGCCCGCGCGGAGCTGGATGAGGCCGATCTTCTCTTGCCGCTTCTCGACCCGGCAGCCGAGCACGTCCTCGTAGAAGCGGATCATGCGGTCCATGTCGCGCACCCGCAGCACGATGTGGTCGATGCCGAGGATGTCGAGCCCTGCGATTGCTTGCGCCGTCGTCATTGCAGACCTATGCGTTCCAGATCACCCGACCAACCGCGTCCACATCATAGCCGCCCAGAGCCGCCGCGCGCGCGCGAAATTCCGGCGTGCGCGCGAATGCGAACAGCGTCTGGACCGGCGGCTCGAAATAGTCGCGCCGGCGCATGACGAGGTCGAACCGCTCGGTCTCCAGCGCAATAAAGCCGAGCTTGAACTGCTGCGCCACGGCGCGGATGGCAAGGCCGGCATCCGCCCTGCCCTCGGCGACGGCCGCACCCAGATCGCTTTCGTTGAGCGCCGGCGCCGTCATATCGAGATCCGCCGTCCCGATTCCGGCCTTGCCGAGCAGATGCAGCAGCAGCGCCTGGCTGCCCGCCTCCTTCTGCCGCGGCACGAGCCGCACCTTGCCGTCGCGCAGGCTGGCGATGCCCTTGAGCCGGAGCGGATTGCCCGGCGCAACGACCAGTCCCTGCTCGCGCCGCGCCCATTCCAGCACCACGAAATCGCGTGCCGGCATCGCTGCCGCGATCGAGGCGACATTGTAGGTGCCATCGGCCTCGATCAGGTGCAGTCCCGCCAGCATCGCCGCGCCCGATGCAAGCAGCGCGAGCCCGTCGCGGCTGCCACCCGGCCGTATCGCGAGCCCGCAACGCGATTCCCGCACCGCCCATTCGAGCAGCGGATCGTGGCTGCCCGCCAGCACCGCCGGGCCGGCGCCGCGCTCGGCGCCCGCGGCGCCATCGCTTGCCTGCGCCACCCACGCGTCGATCAGCGCCTTGGGGAAAAGCCATTTCCCGGTGACGCGGGAGCACGGGATCTTCTTTTCGCGCACGAGGTCGTAGACCTTGCGCTCCTTGATGCGCAGGTACTCCGCGACTTCGCGGGTGTTCATCATGTCGCGCGACAAGTTCGGTCTCGGCAATGGTTTGCGGCGGCGTTATGTCGAACCGAATATAGCGAAGCTGATGGCCGGCGTCGCGGTCCGCGTGCGACCAACTCGCAACACGCGGCCCGATCGACCCTCCGCATGCAAGCTTTACCCGGCCCCGCAGAAACGCCTTGCGCCGCCACGGGCAGTTTGCCACAACAAGTCTCGTTTCGGAGGCGTGCGGACCTTGAAACTGAACGGCAAGACCGTCCTCGTTTGCGATTGCAACGGGACGATGCGCGTTGACGGCGGCGCGCTCGCGAAGGCCTGCGGCACCGGCGAGGTGCGCGTCAGCACGGCGCTGTGCCGCGGACAGATCGGCACGTTCGAGGCGGCGACCGCGAGCGACGATCCAATCCTGGTCGCGTGCACGCAGGAAGCGCCACTGTTCACCGAGGCGCGTGCGGCTCTCGGCCGCGACGTCGATCTCCATTTCACCAATGTCCGCGAGCGCGCCGGCTGGTCCGAGCAGGGCGACCGCGCGCTGCCGAAGATCGCGGCCCTGCTCGCCGAGGCGGCGTTCGACAGTCCGCCCGCACCGGCCCTCACGCTCAAATCCGCGGGCACCACGCTGATCTACGGCCGCGACGAGGTCGCAGTCGCCGCGGCGCTTCAGCTCGCGAGCCGGCTCGACTGCACCCTTCTGCTGACCAAGCCCGTCGACGTCATTCCGCCGCGCCTGACCGAGGTCCCGATCTTCGCCGGCACCATCGCCGCGGCGAAGGGCCATCTCGGCGCCTTCGAGATCGTCGTGGACGGCTATGCGCCGGCGATGGCATCGTCGCGCCGCTTTCTCGAATTCGAGCGTGCGCGCGACGGCGCCAGCTCACGCTGCGATCTCATCCTCGACCTGACCGGCGGCACGCCGCTCTTCCCCGCCCACACGAAGCGCGACGGCTACTTCCGTCCCGACCCGCGCGATCCCGCCGCGGTACAGAAGGCGCTGTTCGATCTGACCGAAATGGTGGGCGAGTTCGAGAAGCCGCGCTACGTCCGGTACGACGAATCGATCTGCGCGCACGGCCGCAACACCAGGACCGGCTGCACGCGCTGCCTCGACGTCTGCCCGACCGGCGCGATCGCCCCGGCAGGCGACAAGGTCATCTTCGACCCGTATGTCTGCGCCGGCTGCGGCAGTTGCACCAGCGTGTGCCCGACCGGCGCGGCGAGCTATGCGCTGCCGCCGCGCGATGCGCTGCTTGAGCGCGTGCGCACGCTGCTGTCGGTCTATGCCGGGGCCGGCGGCACGAACCCGGTCCTGCTGCTCCATGACAGCCGGCACGGCGAGGACCTGATCGCGCTGATGGCGCGCCACGGCCGCGGCCTGCCGGCGCGGGTCATTCCGTTCGCGGTCAATGAAGCCACGCAGTTCGGGCTCGACTTCCTTGCCGCCGCCTTCGCCTACGGCGCTGCGGCGGTGCGCGTGCTGATCGATCCCAAGAAGCGCGACGAGCTCGCGGGCCTCGCCGGCCAGCTCGGCCTCGCCGAGGCGATGATGAGCGGCCTCGGCTTCGGCGAAGGCCGTGTCGGCATCATCGACAGTCCCGATCCCGAAGCCGTGGAAGCGGAATTGTACGCCTTGCCGGACCAGCCGGGTCCGCGGGCGGGCACGTTCCTGCCGATGGGCGGCAAGCGCGGCGTCACGATGCTGGCGCTGCATCACCTGTGCGACGTCGCGCCGGCGCCCGCAGATACCGTGCCGCTGCCGGCCGGAGCGCCCTTCGGCGCGGTCGAGGTCGATACCGCGGGCTGCACCCTCTGCCTGTCCTGCGTGGGCACCTGCCCGACCGGCGCGTTGATCGACAATCCCGACTGGCCGATGCTTCGCTTCGTCGAGGACGCCTGCGTGCAGTGCGGCCTGTGCAAGTCCACATGCCCGGAGCAGGTGATCAGCCTGAAGCCGAGGCTCAACTTCACGGAGGCCGCGCGCTCCCCGGCGCTGATCAAGCAGGAGGACCCCGCCCACTGCATCCGCTGCGGCAAGCCGTTCGGAACGCGCAGCGCGATCGACGCCGTGATCGGCAAGCTCGCCGGCAAACACTGGATGTTCCAGGAAGGCGGCGCCGTCGAGCGCATCCGCATGTGCGGGGACTGCCGCCTGATCGCCCAGAGCGACAACGTCATCGATCCATTCGCGGGGCCGCCGCGGCCCGCGACGCGCACGTCCGAAGATTACATGCGCGAGCGCGAACGCGCCGCCAGCGCCGGGCCCCTGCCGCCCGACAAGCTCCATTCCTGAAGAATCCTGCCCCCACTGACGCCATGGTCTTTCGCGCCTGCGAATGCCGTCGACGGGGGGCAGACAAGCGCAGCCGACTTCCCTATATAATGGGGTCGACAGGGAGACTCAGGGACAAGTGACGACACTTGCCGCAAACGAGGCCGCAGCAACGCCGCTGATAGATCCGTATCAGCGCCGCATCAGCTATCTGCGCGTCTCGGTGACCGACCGCTGCGACTTCCGCTGCATCTACTGCATGGCGGAGGACATGACCTTCCTGCCGAAGGCCGAGATCCTGACCCTGGAGGAACTCGACCGGCTGTGCTCCGCATTCGTGCGCATGGGGGTCCGCAAGCTGCGCCTCACCGGCGGCGAGCCGCTGGTCCGCCGCAACATCATGAGCCTGTTCCGCGCCCTTGGCCGCCATGTCGCCAGCGGCGCGCTCGACGAGCTGACCGTCACGACCAACGGCAGCCAGCTCGCCAAATACGCACAGGAGCTGCGCGACTGCGGCGTGCGGCGGGTCAATGTCTCGCTGGACACCCTCGATCCCGCCAAGTTCAAGGCGATCACGCGCTGGGGCCGCTTCGAGCAGGTCGAGGAGGGTCTGGCCGCGGCCTCCGCCGCCGGCCTCGCGATCAAGATCAACGCCGTGGCGCTCAAGGGCGTCAACGAGGACGAGCTGGACCGCATGGTCGCGTGGTGCGGCGAGCGCGGCTACGACCTGACCATCATCGAGGTCATGCCGATGGGCGATATCGGCCCGGACCGGCTCGACCAGTATCTGCCGCTTTCGCTCGTGCGCACGCGACTTGCCGAACGCTGGACGCTCGAGGAGAGCGACTACCGCAGCGGCGGACCGGCGCGCTATGCGACCGTCAAGGAGACGGGACGGCGGCTCGGCTTCATCACGCCGCTTACGCATAATTTCTGCGAGTCATGCAACCGGGTGCGGCTGACCTGCACCGGGACGCTCTACATGTGCCTCGGCCAGGAGGACGCCGCAGATCTGCGGTCTCCGCTGCGCGCCAGCGACGACGACGCGCTGCTTGACGGTGCGATCCGCGAAGCGATCGGCCGCAAGCCCAAGGGTCACGACTTCATCATCGACCGCCGCCACCGCCGCCCCGCAGTCGGCCGCCACATGAGCGTCACCGGCGGCTGAGCCGCGGTTCACGAATTCTTGTCTGAAGCCCGCCTCCGCGCGCATTTTCCGCGCATGCGCTCATCGCTATCGTTCCTTCACCTGTCAAGGAGAAGAGATGCGATGATCCTTCACCCGTTCCGCTTCATCCGTCACGCTGCTCCAATCTTCGCAATCCTGCTTCTTGTTGCCGCGGGCGCGGCGGCGCAGAGCTTCAATCACGCCTCCGGCCTCGGCGCCAAGGGCTACGACGTCGTCGCCTATTTCACCGAAAGCCGGCCGGTAATAGGCAGTCCGCAGTTCACGCACGAGTACGGCGGAGTCAGATGGCAGTTCGCCTCGGCCGAACATCGCGACATGTTCAAAGCCGACCCGGCGAGATACACGCCGCAGTATGGCGGCTATTGCGCCTATGGCGTCTCCGTGGGCGGCCTCTACGACGTTCAGCCGGAAACCGCCTGGACGGTCACCGACGGCAAGCTCTATCTGAACAAGAACGCGAGCGTGAAGCAGACCTGGATAAAGGACATTCCGGGCAATGTCAGCAAGGCCGACGCAAACTGGCCGAAACTGAAGAAATGAGGCTGCCCGGGCAGGGAATCGCGGCGCATGGACGCGGACGACGGCTCGGCTATACTTCGGCCGCCACTGCCAAGAAATGCCCGCCCTCATGCCACGCGATTCCCGCGCCGTGACTCCATCGAAAATCGCCTTCGCCGCCGCCGAAGGCGAGGCCGCTCAGCAGGCCCTCAAGCGTCTGACGCAACGCTACGACGGAGTCTCGCCCGAAGAGGCCGATCTGGTCGTCGTGCTCGGCGGCGACGGGTTCATGCTGCAGACCATGCACAACCTGCTCAGCAGCGGCGTACCGATCTTCGGCATGAACCGCGGCAGCGTCGGCTTCCTGCTGAACGAGTACCGCGAAGACGGGTTGATCGAGCGGCTCAAGGCGGCGGTTCGCGTGACGCTTCATCCGCTGCGCATGGAAGCGACGACCATCGACGGACGGCGCAGCTCCGCGATCGCCATCAACGAGGTTTCCCTGCTCCGCCAGACGCGACAGACCGCGAAGCTCTCGATCAAGGTGGACGGCGTCGAGCGGCTGCCCGAGCTCACCTGTGACGGCGTACTCGTCGCGACGCCGGCCGGCAGCACGGCCTACAACCTGTCGGCGCACGGGCCGATCATCCCGCTCGGCGCCGGACTGCTGGCGCTAACCCCGATCAGCGCCTTCCGGCCGCGGCGCTGGCGCGGCGCCCTGCTGCCGCACCAGGCCCAAGTCCGCTTCGAGGTGCTGGAGGCCGACAAGCGTCCGGTCAGCGCCACCGCCGACCACACCGAAATTCGCGACGTCGTCGCCGTCGACGTCCGCGAGGACCGCTCGGTGTCGCTGACCTTGCTTTTCGATCCCGAGCACAATCTCGAGGAGCGCGTGCTGAAAGAGCAGTTCGCGCCTTAGCTCCGCGCACTCCTGATTTTGTTGGCGCCCAGGACTTGATCCGCGGGTCAGGCCCGTTGACGACATTCCTGATATCAACGGGATGTCACGGCATGGCAGACCTTGCATACTCCGCCAGAAATCCGATCAGCTCGGTCAGATCCGCCTGCAGTCTCTCGAAGCCGCCCGAGCGCTCGCGCGTCGGCTCGTCCATGTAGAGCGCGCGGTTGATCTCGATCTGCAGGGAATGACGGCGCGCACGCGGATCGGCGTGGCGGCGGACGATTTCGGCGCCCTTGTAGGGATCGTTGATCCTGACGTCGTATCCCTTTGCGCCCAGAAACCGAGCGACCGCGCCGGTGAATCCAGGACTGCACGTCGTACCGTCGCGGTCGCCGAGCACGAAATCGGCGCGAGCGGCGGCGCCGTCGGGCGTGATGTCGCTGCCGCGCGAGGCCATCGAGTGGCAATTGACGTGCCACACCGCGCCAAAGCGCGCATGCGCCGCGTCGATCATCCGTCCGAGCTCGTGGTGATACGGCAGATAGCAGGTCTCGATCCGGTGCCGGATCGCAGCGACCGAAAGCCTGCGGTCGTACATCGGGACGCCGGGCTGCGCCAGGCGGCGCACCAGGCCGATGCCGAGCTTCGACTTCTCGCCGGGCGCGATCTTGCCGGGCCAGTGGCCGTCGATCAGATCAGGGTCGAGATCGTCGAGCTGGCGGTTCACGTCGATATAGCTGCGCGGGAAATGCGCGACGAGCAACGGTGCGCCATGCTCGGGCGCCGCCGCGAAAAGTGCGTCGACATGCGTGTCCTCCGCCGTCCGCACGATGTGCGCCGGTGCCGCGAACCCGAAATCCTCCGGATAGGTCGTGCCGCTGTGCGGCGAGTCGAACAGCAGCGGAACCGGTGTTCCGCGCGGATCGAAACGTTCCAGGACGCCGGCGATGATCATTGCCTGCTCTTCCTGCGGCCGCCCCGGGACCGCCCGCCGAGCAGGAGCCGTGCCGCGCGCTCGACCTTGGGGTCGACCGGGGGCGGCGCCAGGTCGATGGCGCGGCTCAAGACGTCGGTGATCTTCGTCATTGCGGAGACCCGCGCATACCATTTCTGATTGGCAGGGATTGCGTTCCATGGCGCGGTCCGGGTCGACGTCCGGTCGAACATCTCCTCCATCGCCGCCTGATACTCGTCCCATTGCAGGTGCACGCGGATATCGGAGTCACGGAGCTTCCAGCGCTTGTACGGGTCATGGAGCCGCGCCGCGAAACGCTCGAGCTGCTCTTCCGGCGAGATATGCAGGAAGATCTTGACCAGCCGGACGCCATCATTGACCAGCATGCGCTCGAAGTCGTTGATCTCGTCATAGGCGCGCCGCCACGCATCGGGACTGGCGAGCTTGTCGACGCGCTCGACCAGCACGCGGCCGTACCATGTGCGATCGAACACGGCGAGCGTGCCGGGCTCAGGCAGCTTCGTCCAGAAACGGTAGAGGTAATGTCGGCCCTGCTCCGACGGCTCGGGCGTGCCGATCGGCCAGACCTTGAATCCGCGCGGGTCGAGACGCTCGACCATGCGGCGGATCAGGCCGCCCTTGCCCGCCGCGTCCCAGCCTTCGACCGCGATGATGCCGCGCAAGCCGGCATGATAATAGGCCTGCTGAATCGACAGCATCTTGTTCTGGAGGGCTTTGAGCCGGTGCTCGTACTCGTCCTTGTCCTTGAGTCGGGCATCCATGTCGAGCGATTTGAGACGGATGCGCCCCATGAACCGCCTCAGATCTGATCGTTCAGATGACAGGCCGAACGGCGGCCGGGCGCGATGTCCCTGAGTGCGGGCGCATCGACCTTGCAACGCTCCATCGCGTGCGGGCAGCGCGGGTGGAAATGGCAGCCCGAAGGCGGCGCCAGCGGAGACGGGATCTCGCCCTTCACCGGCGCGAACTGGCGCCGGCGCGTATCGAGCCGTGGAATCTCCGCGAGCAGCGCAACAGTGTATGGATGGTTCGGCTTCTCGAACAGCTCTTCCGCAGGCCCCTCCTCGACGATGCGGCCGAGATACATGATCGCCACGCGATCCGAGAGATGCCGCACCACGCCGAGATCGTGGCTGATGAACAGGTAGGTAAGATTGAGCTCGGCGCGCAGCTTCATGAACAGGTTCAGGATCTGCGCCTGGATGGACACGTCGAGCGCGGCGACCGCCTCGTCGCAGACGATGAACTCGGGCCTGACCGCGAGGGCGCGGGCGATGCCGATGCGCTGGCGCTGGCCGCCGGAGAACTGGTGCGGATAGCGGCGCTTGTAGCCCGAGTCGAGCCCGACGCGGCGCATCGTCTCGTCGACATAACGATCCAGCTCCGCCCGCGTCACCAGCCGATGATAGAGCGGCGCCTCGCCGATGATGTCCTTGACGCGCAAGCGCGGATTGAGCGAGGCGAACGGGTCCTGGAAGATCATCTGCACGGCGAGCGCCACGGCCCTGGCTTCGGTGCCGGACAGGCTCGCGACGTCGCGGCCGCGATAGAGAACGCGGCCGGCGCTCGGGTTCATGATCCCCGCCACCATGCGCCCGAGCGTGGACTTGCCGCATCCCGACTCGCCCACCAGGCCGACGACCTCGCCCGGGTCGACATGGAGATCGACGCAATCGACTGCGTGCACGACCTCCTCGCGCACCTTGGCGCCGAACGCACTGGCGATCTTCGCCGCCGCGTCGAGGCCGCGCACGAACCGGCGCGAAACGCCCTGCAGCTCGATCAACGGCGTCGCCCTGTCGGCTGCGGCGCTCATGCGAACTCGTCGATGAACGGGTGAAAGCAGCGTGCGAGGCGCCCCCGCCCGACCGGGCTCATCGCCGGTTCGGTGCAGCAGACCGCATCGGCGCGCGTACAGCGCAGACGGAAGCTGCAGCCCTCGGGCAGATCGAGGAGCGAAGGCATGACACCGGGAATCTGGCTCAGCGGAACGCCGCGCCGGTTGCGGCTAGGCACCGAGCCGATCAGGCCGTGCGTGTAGGGATGCGCCGGGCGGTCGAGCACGTCATCGACGCCGCCCTGCTCGACGATCCGTCCGGCATACATGACGCTGACTTCGTCGGCGAGCGAGGAGACGACCGAAAGGTCGTGCGTGATCCAGATCAGTGCGGTACCGGTCTGTCGGCAGAGCTTCTGCACCTCGAACAGGATCTGCGCCTGGATGGTCACGTCGAGCGCGGTGGTCGGCTCGTCGGCGATGATCAGGTCGGGCTTGTTGATCAGCGCGATCGCGATCGCGACGCGCTGCCGCATGCCGCCGGAGAACTGGTGCGGATAGGCCGCGAGGCGCTCCTCGGGGCTGGGGATGCCGACCTGGCCGAGCGCGTCGCGCGCCCGACGGCGCGCCTCCGCATCGGGCACTTTCTCGTGCGCCTGCACCGCCTCGATCATCTGCGTCTCGATGCGCAGGACCGGATTGAGCGTCATCATCGGGTCCTGGAAGATCATGGCGATGCGCGAGCCGCGCAAGCGACGCAGCTCCTCCTCGGACAGACCGACAAGATCGCGCCCCTGGAACAGGATACGGCCCCCTTCGATCCGACCAGGCGGATCGACCAGACCGATAATCGAGAACCCGGTAACTGTCTTGCCGGAGCCGGATTCGCCGACGAGGCCGAGCACCTTGCCGCGATCGACCGCGAACGACGCCCCATCAACCGCCTTCACCGTCCCGGCGCGGGTATGGAACCAGGTCTTGAGATCCTCGACGACCAGGGTCGGCGCGCCGGCCATCGTCTATTTCTGCAAACGCGGATTGAGAACGTCGCGCAGCTGGTCGCCGACCAGATTGATGCTGACGATCGTCAACAGCAGGGCGACGCCGGGAAAGAAGCTCATCCAGTACTTGCCGCCCAGCATGTAGTCGTAGCCGTTGGCGATCAGCAGGCCGAGCGAAGGCTCGGTGATCGGCAGGCCGATGCCGAGGAAAGACAATGTCGCCTCCAGTGCAATCGCATGCGCCACCTGCACGGTCACGACGACGATCAACGGCGGCAAGCAGTTCGGCAGCAAGTGCCGCATCACGATGCGGCGGTGGCTCAATGCGAGGCAACGCGCCGCCTCGATGTACTCCTTGCGCCGTTCGACCAGCGCGGTGCCGCGCACGGTGCGCGCATAATAGGCCCACTGCACCGTCACCAGCGCAACGACGATCTTCCCCGTTCCGGGACCGAGCACCGCGAGGAGAATGAGCGCAACCAGGATCGCCGGGAAGCTGAGCTGGATGTCGACCATGCGCATGATCAGTCCGTCGATCCGCCCGCCGGCATAGGCTGCCGTCAGACCGACCGTGGTGCCGATCAGCATCGCGATCACGGCGCTCGTCACGCCGACGCCGAGCGAAATGCGCAGGCCGTAGAGGATCCCCGAGAGCATGTCGCGGCCCTGGTCGTCCGAGCCGAGCCAGAACGTGTAGCCCGGCATCGCCTTGCTGCCCGGCGGAAGGCGGCCGTCCATGATGTCGAGCTGGTTCAGGTCATATGGGTCCTGCGGCGAGATCAGGGGGGCGGCGAGCGCCGCGGCGATGATGACGACGAAGAGCCCGAGACCGACGAGCGCGACCCGGCTGGACGCGAACTCGCCGGCGAAGCGCCGGAACGGCGTCTCGATCTTGCCCGCCGCTTCGCGCCCGACCAGGTCCTGTCCTAGGGCCGTTGCCACGCCTACCCCTTCGCCTCTGAGAGCCGGACACGCGGGTCGAGCACCGAATAGAGGATGTCGACCGTAAGGTTGATGACGATGAACATGACGACCGTGATCATCATGTAGGCGACGATCACGGGCCGATCGAGGTTGTTGATCGAATCGATGATCAGCTTGCCCATTCCCGGCCAGGCGAACACGGTCTCGGTGACGACCGCGAAGGCGATCACCGAGCCGAGTTCGAGCCCGACCACGGTGACGATCGGGATCATGATGTTCTTGAGGACGTGGACGAACACGACGCGGCGCATCGTCAGGCCCTTGGCGCGCGCGAATTTCACGTAGTCCGCCAGCATGTTCTCGCGCATGCCGGCGCGCGTCAGCCTGATCACCAGCGACAGTTTGAACAGGGCCAGATTCAGGGCGGGCATGAACACGTGGCGCAGCCCGTCCCAGGTCGCGAGGCTGGTGGTTATGCCGAACACGGTCGCGGTCTCGCCGCGGCCGGTCGATGGCAGCCAGCCGAGCTCGACGGCAAAGATCATGATGAGCATCAGCCCGACCCAGAAGGTCGGCAGGCTGAAGCCGAGGATCGAGCCGGCCATGATCGTCTTGGCGACAGGCGAATGCGGCCGGAACCCTGCATACATTCCGAGCGGGATGCCGAGCGCGACCGCGATGACCATCGCCGCGATCGCGAGCTCCAGCGTCGCAGGCATGCGCTGGATAATCAGCAGCAGCGCCGACTGATTGAAGACGAACGACTTGCCGAGATCGCCCAGCAGCGCGTTCCTGACGAACAGCAGGTACTGCTCCCAGACCGGCTTGTCGAGCCCGAGGGCGGCGATCGCGCGGGCGCGCTCGATCTCGTCGGCGTCGGCCGAGATGAAAATCGCGACCGGGTCGCCGATCGCGTAGACGCCCATGAACACGAGCAGGGACATGATGAAGAGCACCAGCACGCTCTGCATCAGGCGCCGGATGATGAAAACCGTCATGACGTGCTGCTCATCCGCGTCATCATCATCTCTCGCGTGACGTCCGCCGCGCGACACGCGGCGCGGGGCCGGCGCGCCCGCGCCGCCCCGCTCGCCTGCAGCCTGCCGCGTTCAGTTCGCCGGACGGACGAACTGCGCGAGCGTGTACTCGTCCGCGCGCGGCACGTAGCCGAGTCCCTTGCGCATGGCCCACAGATTGACCTGGTAATGCAGCGGGATCAGTCCGTAATCCGCCATTGCGACCTCCGTCGCCTCCTGCAGCAGCTTCTCGCGCTTCTCGTCGTCAACCGTCGCGAGCGCCTGGTCTAGGATCGAATCCATCTTCGGGTTCGAATAGCGGCCCCGGTTCGAGCCGCCGCGGCCCGGCGCAACCGTCGCCAGCAGCGAGCGCAGCGGCGACGAGACCTCGCCGGTCCCGGAGCCCCAGCCGACCAGCATCAGGCTCCATGCATAGGTCGGAGCGCTGCCCTGCGAAGCGAACGTCGCCCATGGCAGGCTCACCACCTTGGTGTCAATGCCGACGCGAGTCAGCATCGGTCCGATCGCCTGGATGATCTTCTCGTCGTTGGGATAGCGGTCGTTCGGGCCGTGCAGGGTCAGGCCGAAGCCGTTGGGATATCCCGCCTCCGTCAGCAGCTTGCGCGCACCCTCGGCATCGAACGCATCCGCCTTCAGCTTCGGGCTCGCGCCGAAGAAGCCCTCGGGCAGCAGGCCACCGGCCGGGATCGCCTCGCCGTCCATGATGCGTTCGACGATCGCCGGACGATTGATCGCCTTCGAAACGGCCTGGCGGACGCGCTTGTCCTTGAGCGGATTGTTCGGCAGCAGCGCGCCGGCCTTGTCGGTGACGAACGGCGACTGATCGCGAAAGCTGTCGACATGCAGATAGATCAGGCGGTTCGATACCGTGCGTGTCAGGGAGACGTTCGCATTGGTCTTGAGCTTGGCGACGTCCGTGGTCGGGACCTGGTCGATGAGCTGGACGTCGCCCGCGAGCAGGGCGGCCACGCGCGCCGAGTTGTTGGTGATGAGCTTCAACGTCACCTTCGCCCAGTGCGGCTTGTCGGCCCAATACGCGTCGTTGCGCGCGAGAACGATGCGATCGCCGGGAACATACTCGACGAACTTGAACGGTCCGGTGCCGATCGCCGCCTTGCCGCTGTTGAAATCACTGGTCGGCGCCTGCTCGGCCTTCTTCGAAACGATGTGAATGGTCGAGAGGTCGACCGGCAGCAACGGGTACGGGCCCTTGGTCTTGAAGCGGATCGTGTGCGGATCAATGACCTGGGTCTCGGTAATGGCCCGGGTATAGATTGCGAAGGAGGACGGGCTGTTGGGCACCCACGGCACGCGCTTCAGGGTGGCGACGACGTCTTCGGCCGTGAAGTCGCTGCCGTCATGGAATTTTACACCCTGGCGCAGCTTGAATTCCCAGGTCGTGTCGTCGATCGCCTTCCACTCCGTGGCAAGGCCCGGACGCAGGCGCTGCTTGTCGTCCTGCTCGATCAGGCGGCTGAAAATATGCACCGCGACGCTGCTGTTCGGCGACAGGTTGTGGAAATGCGGGTCGATTGAGGTGACGTTGGCGCCCAGGCCGATCGTCAGGTCCTGCGCCGACACCGCTGACGCCATCATCGCGGCCGCGAACACGCCGAGCGCGATTCGCTTCACAGAAATCATCATGCAGCCCTCTTCCCCGTTCAATCACGCCCCGTTTCGAGCGGAGCTGACGTCGTCAGCCGTCGAATTCGGCCCCTGAATTGCGGCTAACAATTGCAGGATTCAGCGGGGGGCGCAAGCGGACCCGGCGATTCTCCGAGCCCATTCAGTCCGCTGCGCCGGCACCTCGGTTTCGGGCACTGCAGCGGCAGGAGGCGACCGGCGGCACGAAACCGGGGCCGCGCGGGACGACGGCTCGATCCGATGATCGATCCCAGGTTAACCATGAGCCGCCGACCGCAGCGTCGACGCCCCTTACACTCCGATACGCGGCGGCGCACTAAATGCTTGAAACCCCGAACATCCGAATCTGGTATGCCCCCTGCATAGCGACCCTGTACTCGCGTGCCGGCGCCGCGCGATCTGACCGAAGGTCAGCGCCGAAGCCGCGGTGGCATCGGCAGGTGCCACCGCGGTTTTGTTTTGCCCGCGGATCCGCCCCCGGAAACCAGGGAAGCTAGCGCCGCCGGCGCTGGAGTTCGGTGGCGGCGTCGCGTGCCTCGGACCAGCCATTCTCCCAGGCGAGGTGGTCGATCGTATCGGGCGCGAACGGATTGTCGGCGAGGCCCAGGCCGGCCTGGTAGGCGGCGTAGCCCTGGTCGTACCGGACAGGGCGCGGGTCGTCCGGCGTGCGCCGGCAGGCGAATTCGCGAATGAATGCCCGGTACTCCGGAAAACGCATCAGCACCGTTTCATCGATACCCATCGGATGCTCGCGCAGCACATCGCGGCCGCGCCCGGTAAGCGCAAGACGGCCCTCGCCCGCCGGGATCAGCAAGGCAGCGGCGACCAGCTCGTTGCGGACGGCGTCCAAGGCCGCCGCGATCTCGGCGATACTGACCGGCGGATTCTCGCGGGCGCGTCCAAGATCGACCCTGAGCCGCGCGATGCAGTCGTCCAGGGTCGCCGGTGCCTCCTTCGCCGCCTTGAGCGCAAGAAGCATCAGCGCGGGACGATTGAGCAGCGGATACTCGCTCAGGTCCACGAACCGGAACCGTGCGGATCTGGCATCATCCGGACCTAACGCGCCGCCGCGGTAGCCGGGCCCATCGCGAGACGTGGCAGTCCGAACGCCTAGCCCCAGGAAGGCTCGTGCCAGATCGTGTCCGGATCGAGCGGAAAAACCGGCCGCGGCAGGTTGCGGAACGGTATGCGGTCGATCGCCGGCGAGGTCAGGCCGGCCGTGTCGACTTCAAACACTTGCTCCGGCGCGAAGAATTCATCGAAGCCCGCGCGGAAATGGCCGCGCGACTTGACCACGACGGTTCGCGCACCGGCGATATCGAGCCCCATCATCTCGAAGAACACCGGGTCGGCGCATTGCTTGCGCATGCTGCCAACCACAACGACGATGCCGCCAAGATCAAGCGCCGCGCTAGGCCCGAGATCGAGGCCCTTGCCCTGCCACAGCCCGCGTCTGCCGACGCATTTGCCGTCGTGCAGCGCGATAACCCTCGCCGGGGTCTCGAACCGCCTGGCGAACGCGGTTTCGCCGCTACGGTTGAAGACTGCATTGAAGGCGGCGCCCATGCCTTTCCTGTGAGCCTCCGCCGCAAGGTCCGGGTCGAAGAAGACGCCGGCCAGCACGCCGGTGGCACCCGCCTCGTGCAGGGCCGCAAGCAGCCAGGTCGTGTTGCCGCGCCCGCCGCCGCCCGGATTGTCGCCGGCATCGGAATAGATGAGCGCAGGCGTCGCCCGGTCGCGCGCCGCCTCAAGCGACATCTCGACCGCCCGATCGAGCGGCGTCAGCGGCTTGACAAAGCGCCGCCGGTCGGCCCATGCGCGCCGCGCGAGATCGAGCGCGAGGTGGCGCGCCGGGCCAATGTTGTTGCGCGCCGTGACGACCACCGCGATCCCGTTCTTGGGCGTGTCCGAGAACACGAAGCCGCCTACCACCGACACGTTCATGATCTCGGCGGTCATGGCGCGTTGGCCGGCCTCGATCAGCTCGGCGTAGGGCCCCGCGGCGGTCAGCAGGTTGATGCTGGCCGGCGTAAGCGGCAGCCGGATGAACGCGGTACGCGCCTGAACGCCGGAGATCAGCTCCTGCAGCAGGCGTGCCGCCTCGGCGCCGCGCTGCGCCTGGTCGACATGCGGGTTGGTGCGGTACGAGACCAGAACGTCGACATTGGCGACCATGGTTTCGGAGATGTTGGCGTGCAGATCCACGGTCGCGACGAGCGGCACTGCCGGCCCGACCGTGTCGCGCACCATCTTGTAGAGCAATCCGTCCGGATCAGGCGTGCCGGTCGAAGTCATGCCGCCGTGATTTGTAATGTAGACCGCATCGAGGGGCATGGCGGCGCGCAAGGCGGTATGCATGTCGGCAAGCAGCCGCAGCAGGAAGCCGTGGTCGATCGGCCCGCCGGGCTCGGCCGCGGCGACCGCGATCGGCACCGGCATCCATGGCCCCGCCAGGTCCATCTCGGCCATGAAGCCCGGAATCTCGGCGGGTATTGCCGGCGCCGGCTTGGCCGCTTCCGCGAGGATCTCCTCTCCCTCCAGGAAGCACAGGGCGCGAAAATCCGCCTCGGTCGTCACCGGAGCGAAGCTGTTACTTTCGAGATGAAGACCAAGTAGCGCTATTCGTTTGGTTTTCCCCGCCATCCCGGACATCCCTGCCTTGCGTCACCGATGTGGCGCGCCTGTTAGTTTCCAGCCATATTAGGCGCCCTTTTCAAACCTGACCAAGAAGCGCCACCCCCACATGACAGCCCCGACTCCCGCCACTCTCGACATGATCCGGCGCCTGGTGGCGTTCGACACGACCAGCCGCGATTCCAACCTCGCCCTGATCGACTTCGTGCGCGACTACCTGAAGAAGCTGGGCATCGAATCCGAACTCGTCTTTGACGAAAGCGGAAAGAAGGCAAACCTGTTCGCGACGCTCGGCCCCGGCGACCGGCCGGGACTGATGCTCTCGGGCCATACCGACGTCGTTCCCGTCGACGGTCAGGAATGGACGACGAAGCCGTTCGAGGTCGTCCCGAAGGACGGGCGGCTCTACGGCCGCGGCACGTGCGACATGAAGAGCTTCATCGCCGTCGTGCTGGCGCTCGCCCCGGAATTCACCAAGGCCAAGCTCAGGTTGCCGCTGCATTTCGCGTTCTCCTATGACGAGGAGGTCGGCTGCCTCGGCGTCCGCCGCCTCATCGCCGAACTCGGGAAGCGCAAGGTCCGGCCGTTCGCCTGCGTGGTGGGCGAACCGACCGACATGAAGG
Organism: Alphaproteobacteria bacterium; assembly: GCA_041690495.1. Taxonomy (GTDB): domain Bacteria; phylum Pseudomonadota; class Alphaproteobacteria; order CACIAM-22H2; family CACIAM-22H2; genus DATAAP01. The sequence goes on from JAWLHE010000005.1 coordinate 355,050, forward strand.
TGATCCGCGCCCACAAGGGCAAGCTCAGCGTGCGCGCGCATGTGCACGGCTTCGAGTGCCATTCCTCGCTGGCGCCGAAGGGCGTCAATGCCGTCCAGTACGCGGCCGAGGCCATTTCGTATCTCACGCGCATGGCGCGCCGGATCGCCAAGGACGGGCCGTTCGACAACGAATATGACATTCCCCATACCACCGTGCATACCGGGGTGATCCAGGGCGGCACCGCGCTCAACATCGTGCCGAAGGACTGCTGGTTCGATTTCGAATTCCGGCACCTGCCTGCCGACGACCCGCAGGCCCTCTACGGCGAGGTGCGCCAGTTCGTGGAGAAGGAGCTCGAACCCGAGATGCGCCGCGTGCAGAAGGAAACCGGCTTCACCTGGCGCGAGCTGTCCAGCTTCCCCGGGCTTGAAACCAGTGAGGATGCGGAAGTGACGCAACTCGCGAAGGCCGCGTCGGGCGGAAACGCCACGGGCAAGGTCGCGTTCGGCACCGAGGCCGGGCTGTTCGACGCGGCCGGAATTCCGACCATCATCTGCGGTCCCGGAAGCATCGAGCAGGCGCACAAGCCCGACGAATTCGTCGCCATCGACCAGATCGCCCAGTGCGAGGCGTTCCTGCGCCGGCTCGTCGAGCGCGTCGCCGTCCATCCATGACGGCAGCGCGCCTGGCGCCCACCACCGTTGTCTTCGATCTCGGCGGCGTTCTCGTCGACTGGAATCCCCGCCATCTCTATCGCGACCTGTTCGACGACGCGCAGGCGATGGAGGATTTCCTCGGGAATGTCTGTACGCCGGCGTGGAACGAGTGTCAGGACGCCGGCCGCACCGTCGCCGAAGCCGAATCGGAGCTGCTCGATCGCCACCCGCGACACGAAAGCATGATTCGCGCCTTCTACGGCCAGTTCGATCGCATGCTCGCGGGGCCGATCGCCGGCACGGTGGCCATCCTCGAGGAGCTGGACGCGCGCGGCACCCCGCTCTACGCGCTCTCCAACTGGTCGGCCGAGACCTTCGTCCATGCGCGCCGGCGCTTTGCCTTCCTTGAGCGCTTCCGCGGCATCGTGATCTCGGGCGAGATCCGACTGATCAAGCCCGACGCACGCATCTTTCGCCATCTCCTCGATACGCACGGGCTGACCGCCGGCGACTGCCTCTTCATCGACGATTCGGCGGCGAATGCGGCCGGCGCCAGAGCGGCCGGCCTGCACGCGGTCCAGTTCCGCGACCCCGACAGCCTGCGGGCCGAGCTGCGCGATCATGGCCTGTTGTAATTTCCGCGGCGGCAGGCCACACCGTGCCTCGCCGTATCCGCCATTGTGACGCCGGAGCCATCGCCTTGCCGTCCGACGACTACCCGATCGAACTGACCCCGCCCGATATCCTGCCCTACCGCGCCGGCAATACCGGAATCGAGTACGTTACGCGGTTCGAAAGCGGCGCGCCCGGGCCTCACGTGCTGGTCACGGCGCTCGTCCACGGCAACGAGCTGTGCGGTGCCATCGCGCTCGACTTTCTCCTGCGCACGCAGATCCGGCCGCGGCAAGGAATTCTGACATTAGCCTTCTGCAATGTCGCGGCCTTCCACACCTTCGATCCCGCGCGGCCGGCCGCTTCGCGCTTTATCGACGAGGATTTCAATCGCGTCTGGTCTCCCGCGGTCCTCGACGGCCCGCGGCGCAGCGTGGAGCTCCTGCGCGCGCGCGAGCTACGCCCGGTCATCGACGCCGCGGATTTCCTGCTCGACATCCATTCGATGCAGCAACGCACCGCGCCGCTGATGCTGTGCGGACCGCTCGAGAAGGGCCGGCAATTCGCGCGCGATATCGGCTATCCCGAGATAGTGGTCAGCGACTCCGGTCACGCGGCCGGGCGCCGCATGCGCGACTACGGCAGCTTCGGCGACCCGGCCAGCCGGAAAAACGCCATCCTGGTCGAGTGCGGCCAGCATTGGGCGACGCCGAGTGCCGACGTTGCCAAGGAGACCCTGCTGCGCTTTCTCGCTCATTTCCGCATGCTCGATGCCGCGGTCCTGACCGCGCACCTTCCGAAGCCCCCGCCGCCGCAGCGGCTTATCGAAGTCACCGACGCGGTCACCATCCGCTCCGAGGATTTCCGCTTCGCCGACGACTACAGAGGGATGGAAGTCATCCCGAAGGGCGGCACGGAGATCGCGCGCGACGGCGACCGGCCGGTGCGCACACCGTACGACCAGTGCGTGCTGATCATGCCGTCGCGGCGCCTGAGCAAGGGGCAGACCGCGGTGCGCCTCGGCCGTTTCATCGACTGAGCAGCGGCGATGGCGCGAGACGAACCGGGCCTGGGGAGCGCCGCAGTCGTAGCGCCGCCGAGCTGGCGCAGCAAGGCGCTGGCGATTCTCCTTGCGCTTGCAATCGGCGGCGCAGGCGGGTTCATCTTCCAGATCCTAGGCCTGCCGCTGCCGTGGATGCTCGGCTCGATGACCTTCGTCACTGCGGTCACGGTGATGGGGCTCAGGCCGCGCATCCCGAGTCAGTTCCGCGCGGTGATGATCGCGGTGCTGGGCATCATGCTCGGCAGCGCCTTCACGCCGGAGATCTTCGCGCGCATGGCCGAGTGGATTATCACCATGTCGGCCTTGGCCGTGTGGATGGTCCTGGCCGGCGTGACCGCGATCGTCTATTTCCGCAAGGTCGCCGGGTACGATCCGGTGACGGCATTCTTCGCCGCGACGCCAGGCGGCCTCAACGAGATGGTGATCGTCGGCGGGGCGATGGGCGGTGACGAACGCACCATCTCGCTCACACATGCCTCACGCATCATGCTCGTCGTCTTCACGATCCCGCTCTGGTACCGTTTCGGCGCCACCATCCCGCTGGCGCCGCGCCCGGAGATCGGCCTGCTCGACGTGGCATGGCAGGACCTTGCCCTGCTCGCCCTGTGCGCGCCGGTCGGCGTGCTGGCCGCCCGCGCGGTGCGCATTCCGGCCGGCTTCCTGGTCGGGCCGATGATCCTCAGCGCGCTGGTGCATCTGACCGGCCTCACCGGCTCGAAGCCGCCCGACGCGCTGGTCGCATTCGCCCAGGTCGCGATCGGAGCGGCGATCGGCGCGCGCTTTACCGGCGTCACCGTCGGACGGCTGGCGCGCACGGCCGCCCACGCGATCATTTCCGCAATCTTCATGCTGGCGATGACCGTCCTGTTCGCGCTGGCCCTCGCACGCTGGAGCGGCTATCCGATCCCGGCCCTGGTCCTCGCTTTCGCCCCCGGGGGACTCGCGGAGATGAGCCTGGTCGCGCTGGCTCTGGGCGTCGATGCCGCGTTCGTCGCCAGTCACCACATCGCGCGCATCATCATGGTGGTGACCCTGGCGCCGCTCGTGTTCCACCTCTCCCGGCGCAAGGACGAGCGTCGTGGCCCATGATCCGCTTGCCGCAGCGGCACAGCTTGCACAGTCCGGCCGCCTCGACGAGGCGGCAAGGCTCTGCGAACGCGTGCTGTCGTTGCAGCCGATGCACGCACCGGCGCTCGGCCTTGCCGGCGTCATCGCGCTCCACCGTGGCGATGCGGCAGGCGCGCTCCGCCGCCTGTCGCTGGCGGTGACGATCGCGCCGCGCAATCCCGGCCACCAGTTCAATCTCGGCGAGGCGCTGTCGGCGAACGGCCGCTTCCAGGACGCGATCGAGGCCTATCGCCGCGCCCTGAAGCTCGATACACGCAATGCGCGCGCGCATGCCGGCATCGCCTTCGCGTTGCAGGCACTGGGCGATTCCGTCGGCGCCCTTGCCGCCTTCTCGCGCGCGGCCGATCTCGACCGCAGAAGCCCGGATATTCAGACCAATCTGGGCGCCGCCCTGCAGCAGGCCGGCCGCACTGACGAGGCAATCGCGGTGCTTCGCCGTGCGGTATCGCTGGCGCGCGGCTCCGCCGATGCGCAGTTCAATCTCGGCACGGCGCTCGCGGCCAAGGGCGATCTCGACGGCGCGCGGCAGGCCTATGAAGCAGCCCTGCACGCGACTCCAACGCACGTCAGGGCGCTGAACAATCTCGGCCGCGTCTTCGAGGAGCTGGCCGATCGCGTCAGTGCTCTGCACCAATACACGCGTGCGACCGAGATCGCACCGGACTTCGCCGAGGCCTGGTACAACCGCGCCAACATGCTCAAGGAGCTGGGACAATATCGGGAAGCGATCGCGGGGTTCGATCGCGCCCTGCACCTCAAGCCCGACTATCCGGACGCGTTGAAGAACCGCGGCCTCGTATGCCTGACGCTCGGTGCCTTCCTGGCGGGCTGGCGCGACTACCGCGCGCGCGCGCTGCCGCCGGCCGACGCCGACGCGCCGGCCGAGCCGCTGCCCGCAGACCTGACCGACCAGCGCATCCTGCTCCTGCGCGAGCAGGGCGTGGGCGACGAGCTGTTCTTCCTTCGCTTTGCGCCGCGGCTCGCCGCCCGCGGCGCGCAGGTCTGCGCCGTCGTCGACCCGCGCCTCGCCGGAATGATCGAGCGGAGCGGCACCTTCGCCGGCGTGCTCAAACCCGGCGAGGCGTCCGGGGCATTCGACCGCCGCCTGTTCATGGCCGATCTGCCGTTCCTGCTCGGCCACGCCCACCCGGAGGATTGCCCGCGGGCGCTGCCGCTGGCGCCGACCACAGCATCATCGGCACGAATGCGCACCCGTCTCGAGGCTGCCGGCCCGGCGCCCTGGATCGCCGTGACATGGCAGGCCGGCGTGCCGGGCAACATGCGGAAGGTGCCCCCCGCCCTGCTCGGCCGCTCCCTTGCGGGCAAGCCCGGCACCGTCGTGCTTGTGCAACGCAAGCCTGCGGCAGAAGACGTTGCGTCACTCACGGCGGCGCTCGGCCACCAGGCCGCCGATCTCACCGACGTCAATGACGACCTCGAGGACATGCTGGCGCTGATGGCGCTCGCCGATTTCTATGTATCGGTCAGCAACACCAACGTCCATCTGCGCGCCTCGGCCGGACGGCCGACGCATGTGCTCGTCCCGCACCCGCCGGAGTGGCGCTGGCTCGCCGAGGGCCGCTCGCCGTGGTTCTCCGATTGCCCCACTTACCGCGAGGCACCGTCGCACGACTGGACCGACGCGCTCGCCCGGCTCGCGCGCGATCTCGGGTGAGTGCCGGAAGAACTGCTTGTCGGCCGACAAAAACCGACCCGACACTGCGCACCGATATCTACAATTGTAGATAGCAGCTTTTTGTTAAGGGCCGCGCCCGCACACTGAAGGGGGCGAACAGGGGCGGCGTGATGTCCTGGAAGATCTATTGCGTTTTTTCGACGCTATTGAGCTTGGTGTCGCTGATTCCGGCGGTGCGCGCCGGGTTCGAGACGCTCGACTTCATCCTCGCGGTCGCACTGATCATCCAGCAGATCGCCGTGTTCGGCTACGCATACCGCCGCGGCATCGCCACACCCACGGCGTGGCAGGCCCTGTTCCCGATCTTCGTCGCGACGCTAATCATATCGGTGGCCGCCGGCACCTCACGCCTGATCGCGCAGGGACACCGGCCGCTGGCTGCCTTCCTGCTTGCGATGATCGTCGCTGCGATCTACGCCCCCAGCTACGTCGCCTCCTTCCGCTATGCCTTCAATCGCACGGGCATTCACGCCGAGCCGAGCTCGGCACCCGGCATACTGATCCAGTGGCTCGTCGCGCTGCTCGTCGGTGCCGGCGTCTATGTGGCGATGTTCGGCCTGTTCGGCATGGTGTGGAAGAGTTTCGGCGGCGACCCGGCAAGCGCCTACACGTCAGGCGTGACCTGGGCGGTCACGCTCGGCACCCTGGTGACCGCGCAGCTCGTTCCGTACGCGCACCGCAATTTCGGGGCCGTCCTCTTCTTCTCCCTGACGCTGCTGCTCGCGGCATCCGGGTTCCTCGCCGGATGGCTCGAGAGCAGGCTCGGCCTCGCGAACTATCTGGACATAGCCGGCACCGTCGCGGGCGGCGCCTTTGCCTGGTTCGTAACGCGCTATGCCGCGGGAAAATGGGCCGCGGCGCCGAACTGAGCGGGTCCGGCCACCGACGCCCGGCATGAGGCGCCTGCCGCCGTCCCTGCCCTAGCCGCGATGGGCGTGGGCGAGGACCGCGTGCAGCAGCACGTTGCAGCCCGCGGCCAAATCGTCGGGCTTTGCATTCTCGATCTCGTTGTGGCTGATGCCGTCTTCGCAGGGCACGAAGATCATTGCGGTCGGCGCCACCTTCGCCATGTACACCGCATCGTGGCCAGCGCCGCTGACGATGTCGCGGTGCGGGTAGCCGAACCGTTCCGCCCCGGCCCTGACTTCGGCGACCAGCTTCGGATCGAACGGCGTGGGCGGAAAATACCAGAAATCGGTGACGGCAAGCTCGAGGCCGATCGCCTCGGCGACCTCTCGGCAGGATGCCTTGAGATCCCGGTCCATGGCGCTCAGCGTCTCGTCGTCCGGATGGCGGAAGTCGACGGTGAAAAAGACCCTGCCGGGGATCGTGTTGCGCGAATTGGGCGAGACCTGGACATGGCCGACCGTGGCGCAGGCATTGGGCTGATGCCTGTGACCAATGCGGTTGACCGCGTCGATCATGCGTGCGGCCCCGACCAGCGCATCCTTGCGGCGCGCCATCGGCGTCGGGCCGGCATGCGCCTCCTGCCCCGTCACCGTGATCTCGTACCAGCGCTGCCCCTGCGCGCCAGTGACGACGCCGATCGTCTTCTTCTCGGCCTCGAGGATCGGACCCTGCTCGATATGCGCCTCAAAATAGGCGCCGACATTGCGCGGCTTCGCCGGCGCGTCGCCGGCATAGCCGATGCGCCGTAGCTCGTCGCCGAACGCCTTGCCGTCAACGTCGCGCTTGTCCATCACCTCGTCGAGCGTGAACACGCCGGCATAGACACCGGAGCCCATCATCGCCGGCGAGAAGCGCGAGCCCTCCTCGTTGGTCCAGACGACGATCTCGACCGGGGCATCGGTCTCGTGCCCGTGATCGTTGAGCGTGCGGACGACCTCGAGCCCGGCGAGCACGCCGAAGATGCCGTCGAACTTGCCGCCGGTCGGCTGGGTGTCGAGATGGCTGCCGGTCATGATCGCCGGCAGGTTCGGATCGCGACCCGGCCGCCGCGCGACGATGTTGCCGACCTGGTCGATGGTGATCTCGCAGCCCGCCTCCCTGCACCAGCGGATGAACAGGTCGCGCCCCTGCTTGTCGAGATCGGTCAGAGTCAGCCGGCACACGCCGCCCTTCGGCGTGGCGCCGATCTTCGCCATTTCCATGAGGCTGTCCCACAGCCGGTCGGAATTAATCTGAAGGTTCTGCATTTCTCCTGCCTCTCCCTTCTCGCGTCACCCGCGGTTTCGCCCCGCGGGTCCATGGATCCGCGGATCAGGTCCGCGGATGACGCAGAACAAATAATGCCACCTCACGCCACCTTGCCGAACGCCGTGGTGTCAACTTCGCGCAAATGGCACGCGGCGAAATGACCGGGGCGCAGCTCGCGCATCGCCGGCTCCTCGACCCGGCAGCGGTCGAAAGCGTAGGGGCAGCGCGTATGGAAGCGGCAGCCGGACGGCGGATTGATCGGGCTCGGCACGTCGCCGGACAGGATTATCCGCTTCTTCTTCGCTTTCGGATCGGGCACCGGCACGGCCGAGAGCAGCGCCTCGGTATAGGGGTGCTGCGGACTGGCGAAGAGCGAGCGGCGGTCGGTCAGCTCGACGATCTTGCCGAGATACATGACGGCGATGCGGTGGCAGATATGCTCGACCACCGCGATGTCGTGGGCGATGAACAGGTAGGACAGACCGAACTCGCGCTGCAGGTCCATCAGCAGATTGATGACCTGGGCCTGCACCGAGACGTCGAGCGCCGAAACCGGCTCGTCGCAGACAATGAGCTTGGGATTGAGCGCGAGCGCGCGGGCGATGCCGATGCGCTGGCGCTGGCCGCCAGAGAATTCGTGCGGGTAGCGCGCCATCTGGTCCTCGCGCAGGCCCACCTTGCCGAACAGCGCGGCGACGCGCTCCTTCAGCGCGGCACCGCTGGCGATGCCGTAATTGATCAGCGGCTCGGCGACGATGGCGCCGGCCGAAAGCCGCGGGTTCAGCGACGAGTACGGGTCCTGAAACACGACCTGCAGGTCGCGGCGATACGCGCGCATCTCGCCGGGACCGAGCTTCTCGATTGCCTCGCCGCGCACGCGGATCGTGCCGGATGTCGGCTCGATCAGCTTGAGGATGCTCTTGCCGGCGGTCGACTTGCCGCAGCCGCTCTCGCCGACCAGGCCGAGCGTCTCGCCCTCGCCGATCGTGAACGAGATGCCGTCGACCGCGTAGACATATCCGGCGATGCGCGAGAACAGCCCCTTGCGCACCGGATAGTGCTTGCGGAGGTCCTTCACCTCGAGCAGCGGTGCGGTCATATCGTCGCAACCTCATCGGAATAGAAGCACGCGGCGAAGTGCGCGGGCATCTTCTCCTCGAGGGCCGGCGCCTCGGCGTGGCAGCGCTCGCGCGCGAGCGGGCAGCGCGGCGCGAAGGCGCAGCCGACGATCGCGGTGCGCAGCGACGGGACCATGCCCGGAATCTCCATCAGCCGCTCGCGCGGATGCTCTTTCAGGGTTTCGCCGAGCTGCGGCACGGAGGACAGCAGGCCACGCGTATAGGGATGCTGCGGGCTGCCGAAGAGCGCATCGACCGGCGCCTCCTCGACCTTGCGGCCGGCATACATGACGACGACCCGCTCGGCCATTTCGGCAACGACGCCGAGATCGTGGGTGATGAGAATGATCGCCGCACCGATCTTGGCCTTGAGCTCGCGCATCAGGTCGAGGATCTGCGCCTGGATGGTGACGTCGAGCGCCGTGGTCGGCTCGTCGGCGATCAGGAGCTTCGGGTTGCAGGCGAGCGCCATCGCGATCATGACGCGCTGGCGCATGCCGCCGGAGAGCTGGTGAGGGTATTCGCCGACGCGCCGTTCGGCTTCCGGGATGTGCACGAGCTTCAGCATCTCGACCGCACGGGCTATCGCCGCCTTGTGATCGAGGCCCTGATGCAGCATCAGCGTCTCGGCGATCTGCCGCCCGATGGTCAGCACCGGATTGAGCGAGGTCATCGGCTCCTGGAAGATCATCGATATCTCGTTGCCGCGGATGCTGCGCATCTCCGTCTCGCCGAGATCCAGCAAGTCCCTGCCCTGGAAGCGGATGGCGCCGCCGACGATCCGGCCGGGTGGCGATGCGATCAGGCGCAGGATCGACAGCGCGGTGACACTCTTGCCGCAGCCGGATTCCCCGACCACCGCCAGCGTCTCGCCCGCGCCAACGGAATACGACACGCCATCGACCGCGCGAACGACTCCGTCGCGGGTGAAGAAATAGGTTTTCAGGTCCTCGATCGACAGCAACGGCGCCGTCGATGCCTTCGACCCGGTGAGCACGGCGCCCTCCATCTTCACATCTGCCGCGACAGGCGCGGGTCAAGCGCATCGCGCAGGCCGTCGCCGAGCAGGTTGACCGCCAGCACGGTCACGGACAGGAAAATGCCGGGGAACAGGATGATATGATACGCGACCTGAAAGACGCTGCGTCCCTCGGCCATGATGTTGCCCCAGCTTGGGATGTTGGGCGGCGTGCCCGCACCGATGAAGGACAGGATCGCCTCGGTGATCATCGCCGAGGCGCAGATATAGGTGCCCTGCACCAGCAGCGGCGCCACCGTGTTCGGCAGGATGTGGCGCACCAGCGTGCGGGTGAACCGCGTGCCCGAGGCCACTGCCGCCTCGACGAAAGGCTGCTCGCGCAACGACAGCACGACACTGCGCACCAGCCGGGTGACGCGCGGCACCTCGGCGATGGTGATCGCAGCGATCACGTTCTCGACGCTCGCCTTGGTGAGGGCCATCAGCGCGATCGCCAGCAGGATCGGCGGGATGGACATCAGCCCGTCCATGACGCGCATCAGGATCGCGTCGACCCAGCGCACATAGCCCGTGATGAGCCCGAGCGCGAGCCCGATGATCACGCTCAGCACCGCGACGCTCAGGCCGACGAGCAGCGAAATCCGCGCCCCGTAGGCAACGCGACTGTAGATGTCGCGTCCCATCATGTCGGTGCCGAACGGGTAGAGCTCCGATGGGGGTCGGAGGCGGCGGATCGGCGACACGGACTGCGGGTCGATCGTGCCGATATACGGGGCAAGAACCGCCATCGCGATCATCGCCAGCAGCAGGAGCGCGCCGATGACCACGGTCGGATGGCGGCGAACGATTTCGCGCACGCGGCCGCGCAGCGCGGGTACGGGCCGGATGATCTCTGCGGTGGAGGTGGCCATCAGTAGCGGATCCGCGGATCGAGGAAGGTGTAGCTGAGATCGACCAGCAGGTTGATCAGCACGTAGACGCCCGAGAAAATCAGGATGATACCCTGGATGATCGGATAGTCGCGGCGCAGGATCGCGTCGACGACGAGCCGGCCCATGCCGGGAATCGCGAAGACCGTCTCCGTCACGACGACGCCGCTGATCAGCAGGGCGATGCCGATGCCGATGATCGTTACGATCGGCACCGCGGCGTTCTTCAGCGCATGTCCGATCAGCACCTGGTTCGTGCCGAGGCCCTTGGCCTGCGCGGTACGGATGTAATCCTGACTCAGCACCTCGAGCATGCTGGCGCGGGTGATGCGCGCGATCAGCGCCATGAAGGTGATGCCGAGCGCGAAGCTCGGCAGGATCATGCGCTCGAGAAACGGCCAGAAGCCCTCGCGGATACTGACGAAGCCCTGCACCGGCAGCAGGTCCCACTCGAGCGAGACGAGGAAGATGAGGATATAAGCGAGCACGAACACCGGCACCGAGAAGCCGAGCACGGCGAAGCCCATCACCGCGCGGTCGATCCAGGTGCCGGCCTTCCATGCGGCGACGACGCCCATCGGCACCGCCAGCGCCACCGACACGAACAGCGTGCAGAGCGTCAGCGCCGCGGTCGGCTCGAGCCGCTGCCCGATCAGCCGCGTGACCGGCAGGTTGGTGAAGATCGAGATGCCGAGATCGCCGCGCAGCACCGCCCACAGCCACGTCCAGAAGCGGATCAGGAACGGTTCGTTGAGCCCGAGCCGCTCACGGATGCGGGCGATGTCCTCCTCCGTCGCGAAGTCGCCGGCAATGACGACCGCGGGATCGCCCGGGGTGAGATAGAGCAGCGAGAAGACGAAGATGGCGACCACCCCCATGACGGGGATGGTCGCCAGAAGACGTCGTACGATATACGCAAACACGAGTGACGGTTATGCCCTTCGTCTATTTCTTCTCGACGTTCCACATGAACGTGACGGGCGCCACGATCACGCCGGTGATATTGGTGCGGAACGCCGTCGGAAGGATGAACTGCGCAGTGGGAATGAACGGCACGTTCTCCCAGGCCGACCGCTGCATGTCTTCGGCGATCTTCTTCTGAGCGTCCACATTCGGAGCCGCGAACCACGCCACCCGCAGCTTCTCGACCTCCGGGTCCTTCGACCAGCCGAACCAAGCCCCCGGGCCATCGCCGACGCCGCGCATCGGTGCGTTGACCGCCGGGTTGGCGAGATCGGTACCGACCCACCAGGTGTGGAAGATGCTCCAGCCGCCCTTGTCCACCGGCTCCTTAGATGCGCGGCGGTTGAGCAGCGTTCCCCAGTCGCTGGCGGCCAGTTCGACGTTGACGCCGATCTGGCGCAGCAGGTCGGTGGTCAGCAGCGCCTGCGAATGCACGATCGGCTGGTCCGTCGCCGAGATCACTATGACCTTCTCGCCCTTGTAGCCCGACTCCTTGACCAGGGCCTTCGCCTTCTCGATCGAGCGCGGGCCCTTCAGGACCTCGGACCCGACATCGCTCGCCATCGGCGTGCCGCAGGTGAAGAACGACGCGCATGGCGTGCCGTTCTTCTCGTCGCCGGCGATCGCCAACAGGTAGTCACGCTGATTGACGACGTGCAGCAGGGCCTGACGCATCTTCGCGTTGTTGAAGGGCGGCTGCAGCTGGTTGAAGCGGATGATTCCGATCGAGCCGAGCGGATCGATGTTCTCGACCTTGATGTCCTTGCTGCGGCGCAAGACCGGCAACAGGTCGCCGGGCGGCTGCTCCCACCAGTCGACCTCGCCCGCGGCGAGGGCCGCCGCGGCCGTCGCCGTATCGGGGACGTAAACCCACTCGATGCGGTCGACCTTGGCGACCTTGCCGCCCGAACCCCAGCTCGGCGGCTCCTTGCGCGGCACGTAATCGGTATTCTTGACGTAGACGACCTTGTTGCCCGGCACCCATTCGTCCGCAACGAACTTGAACGGACCGGAGCCGATCACTTCCTTGATCTGCTCGAACGCGTCGGTCTTGGCATGACGCTCGGGCATGATGAACGGCACGTTGCTGCTCGGCTTGGCGAGCGCATCCAGCAGCAGCGGGAATGGCTGCTTGAGGACGATCCTGAACGTCTTGTCGTTGACTGCTTCCATGCGCGCGACCGACGCCATCAGCGTTTGGCCGAACGTGTCGCGCTTGCCCCAGCGCTGCAGCGAGGGGATGACATCGGCCGAGCGCACCGGCTGGCCGTCATGCCACTTCAATCCGTCGCGGAGCGTAAATGTGTAGGTCAGCTTGTCGTCGCTGATGGACCAGGTGTCGACCATCTGCGGCTTGATGTTGAACTTGTCGTCGACCGCGAACAGCGTGTCGTAGACCATGTAGCCGTGATTGCGCGTGATGTAGCCGGTCGTCCAGATCGGATCGAGAACACGCAGATCGGCCTGGGGAATGAATTTCAATGTCTTGCCCGAGGATTGGGCGAATGCCTCGGCGGACATCAGTGTGCCGGCGGCGATCCCGACGGCCATGACGATCCGCGTGGACCGTTTAAACAACTGCATCATCAAGCGGCCTCCTCCAGCTATGCGGGTATGTGCGCCACCCTTTGCGGGGCACATCTTAGACACAATTCACCCGCTCTAGCGAATGCGAATTGTGTGCCAGCCGCCCCCATGGAGGCCGTCCCACGGCCGCCGCGCGCCGGAACCTAGCCGCTGCCGCAGGGTGCACGTATGATCCGACCGAACCGCCCAAGCAACGATCAAGGAAACGCGCATGCTCTCGGACGATCCGGCCCTGTGGCCCGCAACCGTGCTGGTCGACGCCTTCCGCCGCCGAACGATTTCGCCGGTCGAGGCGACGCAGATGGCGCTCAAACGTATCGCCGATCTCGACCCCCTGCTCAATGCCTTCTGCCTGGTCGATGCCGACGGCGCACTTGCCGCCGCGCGCGAGTCCGAGACGCGGTGGATAAAGGACGCGCCGGCGGGCCCTATCGACGGCGTGCCGACGACGATCAAGGACCTGATGCTGACGCGCGACTGGCCGACCCTGCGCGGCTCGAAGAACATCCGCCGCGATCAATCCTGGGAAGAGGACGCACCGGCGGTTGCGCGTCTGCGCGAGAATGGCGCCGTCATCCTCGGCAAGACGACGACGCCGGAGTTCGGCTGGAAGGCAATCGGCGATTCCCCGCTGACCGGCATCACCCGGAACCCGTGGAACCGCGAGCGCACGCCGGGCGGCAGCAGCGCCGGTGCTGCGGTCGCAGCCGCAACCGGCATGGGGGCGCTCCATACCGGCACCGATGGCGGCGGGTCGGTACGCATTCCCTGCTCATTCTGCGGAATCTTCGGGCTGAAACCGACCTATGGCCGTGTGCCGCAGTATCCGCCCAGCCCGTTTGCCATCGTCGCCCATGCCGGCCCGATGACGCGGACGGTCGGCGATGCGGCACTCATGCTGCGCGTGCTGGCCGGAGCCGACGACCGCGATGTCTATGCCCTGCCCGCCGACAGCCAGGACTATTCAGCCGGGCTCGAGGGCGGCGTGAAGGGATTGAGGATCGCGTTTAGCCCAACGCTCGGTTACGCCAAGGTCCATCCGGAGGTCGCCGCCGCAGTCGCCGGCGCGGCGAAAGTCTTCGAGGAGCTCGGCGCTACCGTCGAGCAGGCGGACCCCGGCTTCGAGTCGCCACGCGACGCGTTCTACACCCTGTGGGGCTCAGGCGGCGCGAAGGTGGTTGCCGCATTCAATAGCGACGAGCAGTCTGCGATGGACCCGGGGCTGCTCGCGATGGCAAGGACCGCCGCCCGCTTCAGCGCTGTGGACTACCTGAATGCAGAGGCGATGCGCGCCGCGCTTACCCTGCGCATGAACATCTTTCACCGCCGCTACGACCTTCTGCTCACGCCGACAGTCGCGGTTCCCGCCCTTCCGGCCGGACAGGACCTCGACGATCCGAGAACGGAGAAGCACTGGATCGACTGGACCCCGTTCAGCTATCCGTTCAACATGACGCGGCAGCCGGCGGCTTCGGTGCCGTGCGGCCAGACCAAGGCGGGCCTGCCGGTCGGACTGCAACTCGTCGGCCGCTTCAATGAGGACGCGCTCGTGCTGCGTGCCGCCCGTGCCTTCGAGATCGCGCGCCCGTTCCCGTTTCCCCGCGTCAAGACCCGGTAGGCAGTCATGAGCACAATGCAATACGACGTCATTCTGGCAGGCGGCCGCGTCATCGACGGAACCGGCGCGCCGGCCCGGGCCGCCGATGTGGCGTTGCGCGGCGACCGGATTGCCGCAGTCGGCGCACCGGGCTCCATGAGCGCGCCCCAGCGCATCGATGCGAGCGGCAAGGTCGTCGCGCCCGGCTTCATCGACGTGCACACCCATGACGACAATGCGCTGCTGCGCATTCCCGACATGACCATGAAGGTAAGTCAGGGCGTCACCACCGTGGTCGTCGGGAATTGCGGGATAAGCCTGGCGCCATTGCGCCCGGAGCGCGTGCCGCCGCCGCCGCTCGATCTGCTTGGCGACAGGGGCGAGTTCCGCTTCGCCGCTTTCCGGGACTACATGAAGGCGCTCGATGACCAGCCGGCCGCAACGAATGCGGCCTGCCTGGTCGGCCACACGACCTTGCGGGTCGGCGCGATGGACCGGCTCGATCGCGCCGCAACCAAGGACGAGATCAAGGCAATGTCCGCGCGGCTCGACGAGGCGCTCGGCGCCGGCGCCGTCGGCATGTCGACAGGGCTCTACTATCCGCCGGCGCAGCATGCGCCGACGAGCGAGGTGATCGAGCTCGCGCGTGTCGTGCATGCGCACGAAGCGGTCCACACGACGCATATGCGCGATGAAAGCGATCGCGTGATGGAGTCGCTCGATGAGACCTTCCGGATCGGCCGCGAGGCCGAGGTGCCGGTGGTCATTTCGCACCACAAGGTGACGGGGAAGCAGAATTTCGGCCGGACGAAGGAAACCCTGGAGGCGATCGATGCGGCGCGGAAATCGCAGCCCATCGCGATCGACGTCTATCCGTATATTGCCTCATCGACCATCCTCAAGGTCGAATGGATCGCAATCGCACGGCGGGTGATCGTCACCTGGTCGAAAGCGATGCCCGAAATGGGCGGACGCGACCTCGCCGACATCGCCCGCGACATGGGGGTCGAGCCGCAGGAAGCGGCGCGGCGGCTGCTGCCGGCCGGCGCGATCTATTTCACGATGGATGAATCCGACGTCCAGCGCGTGCTGTCCTGGCCGGAAGCGATGATAGGCTCCGACGGCCTGCCTCACGACATCCATCCGCATCCGCGCCTGTGGGGTACCTTCCCGCGCGTGCTCGGTCACTATAGCCGCGACCTCAAACTGTTCAGCCTGGAAGAGGCGGTCCGGCGCATGACGTCACTGACCGCAGAGCGCTTCGGCCTCAAGGGCCGTGGTGTCGTTCGCGAAGGCGCCGCCGCCGACCTCGTCATTTTCGATGCCGACCGCGTGATCGACCGCGCGACCTTCGAGCACCCGAAGTCGCCGGCCGCGGGAATCGACCTCGTCCTCGTCAACGGCGAGCCGGTGTGGCGCGACGGGGCGTCGACCGGAAAGCGCCCCGGCCGCGTGTTGCGCCGCGCCTGACATCCTCCTCCGGGGGTGCCAGCACGTTCCATGGCTCCGCCGAGCCATTCCGTGAAGCCTAAAAATCTATAAGTATTTTCAGTTAAAATACGTAAATTTGCATTTACTTTACAGATAGACTTACTTGGCACGACGATCGTAATATTTTGTTAGTGAGTTATCCACGGACGACGCGGCCCGCATGACCTCAATTGTCTTTCCCCGTTTCCCGAGACTGTCGGAAACCTTTACTGAATCGCGCCTTGGTTAATGGCGCGTTCGCTTAACCCACTGTTTCGCCGCGAAACTTTTGGACAGCCGGTCGATGGCACAACGATTGCTGCTCCCATCCCTGCGAAGGGGGGCTTTGTAAACCCGCTGCGCCGATGCAGCGACACTTCCTGCGGATGAACACCTGGTACCGGAGGCATTAATGGCAACGCGTCTTGCCCTGATCAGAACCCAAAGTCCCCTTGCCGCCCTTGAGGCCCTCCCCGGCTGGTGGAGAGGCAGAGCGGATACCCGCCTCGCCCTCGCCCGCGAGGCGCTCGAGCGCGGCCTCGACAAGCTGGCCGACGAGCATCTGCGCGTCGCATCCGAGTACGAGCGCAAGATCAAGACATACGTTCAGGACTGACCGGCCGGTCGCCGACGTCCTGAAGGAAGGCCGCGCGTATCTGTCTGCCACGGGATCGTTCAGAGATCCCGCGGCGTTGTTCGGCAGCGGCGAATGTTCGGCAACAGTCCGGCCACGGCCGCGGCGAGCTCGTCTGCCCAAGTCTCTGTGGCGATGCCGAAGGTCCGTGCGATCAGGCCGCAATCCAGCACGGAATTCTGCGGCCGCCTGGCGCGCACGTGATATTCGTCGCTCGCGATCGCTTCGACCGGGACATCCGGCAGCGCCGGCCGCGCCGCATTCAGGATTGTCCGGGCGAACTCGAACCAGCTCACCGCTTCGCGGCCGGCGAAATGATACGTGCCCCACGGCACCGCCCCGGCGGCGCCGATCCGTTGCGCAATCCTGAAGATCGCGCCGGCGACCGCCGACGCGGGTGTCGGGCAGCCGCGCTGATCGGCCACGACGCGCAGCGCCTCGCCTCGGTTCGCACGTGCGAGGATCGCGCGCACGAAATTGGCTCCGTACGGCGCAAATACCCATGACGTGCGAAGAATCACATGGTCCGGCTGTGCGTGCCGCACCGCGTTCTCGCCCTCGAGCTTCGAGCGCCCATAGACATTGAGCGGGCACGGCACATCGCTCTCGACATAGGGCCCCTGTTTGGTGCCGTCGAACACATAGTCGGTCGACAGGTGAAGCAGCGGGATCGCATGGGCACGACACAACTGCGCCAGCGCGGCGGGACCGTCGCGGTTCGCGGCAAAGGCGGCGTCCGGGTCGTCCTCGGCCGCATCGACGGAGGTGAACGCCGCTGCATTGACGATCAGGTCAGGCCGCCCCTCGAGCATGCGCGCGATGGTCGCGGGCTGCGTCAGATCGCATTCGGCCCGTGACGGCGCCAGGATCGCGATCGTCTCGGGCGCGGATGACACCAGCGCCCGGCCGACCTGGCCGCTGCCGCCGATCACCAGCATTCTCATCGAAAGCCCCCGGTCGAAATGCGCAGGCACCGTCCGCGCACTGTGCCGGAGAGGCCCGGTCCCGTAAAGCGCCGGGCAGGTACCCTTTCCCGCATGGTGAATGCCGAATCAACCAAGCGGGATAACCACTTGGCCGCGACCGGCGAAGCCGGTGCACTCGGTATTCACAATTTTACGCAAATCCCGCCCATTCTTTACACCATTGATTTAGCACTATTTTTTGCGCCCACCCCAGCCGATGGAGAAAACTCCGTCCAATTTCGCGCGAACTTGCCAAAGACATGGCGGCACATTCCAATGAAAGGGCCAATAAAACCCCAATAAACTATCGTAATTACTTGATCTGTAACGATTTTTCATTTGACAGAGCCTGCCGTGATCCATAGTTTCTCCACGCGAACATTGGAAGAGTTGAACCGGGCCAGGGGATTCAAGGAGGCACAATGTCTACGATTCCGGGCGGCGCGTTCCCCGATTTCATCGTCGGAACGTCTTACAGTGATTTCATCGCCGCACGCGGCGGCGATGACCATGTGTTTGCCGGCGAGGGCAATGACATTGTCCTTGGCGGATCGGGCGACGACGCCGTGCTCGGCCAGGACGGCAACGACCTTCTGCATGGCGGCAACGGCGACGACCACCTCTTCGGCGGCGAAGGCCACGACATGCTGCTGGGCGGGTCGGGAGCCGATTCCCTGCTGGGCGGGGCCGGCAACGACTATGCCAGCGGCGGTGCGGGCGATGACCTGATCTTCGGCCAGGACGGTGACGACCATGTCCACGGCGGCGCCGGCAACGACCGGCTGACGGGCGCTGCAGGCAACGATCACCTCCGCGGCGATTCGGGCGACGACGTCCTGCTCGGCGGCGAAGGCGACGACCGCCTCGACGGCGGCTCGGGCGACGACCGTCTCGTCGCCGGCGAGGGCGACGACCGCCTCGACGGCGGCTCCGGCGACGATATCCTTTACGGCGGCGGGGGCGACGATCGCGTCTATGGCGGCCACGGCAACGATGTCGTAACGGGGGCGGACGGCGACGACCACCTGTATGGCGACCACGGGAACGACAAGCTCTTCGGCGGCGATGGCGACGACTACCTGAGCGGCGGCAAGGGCGATGACGTCCTGTCGGGCGGCAACGGCGACGACATCCTGTCCGGCGGCAAGGGCAACGACCTGTTCCTCTTCCATGGCGGCGGCGGCAACGACCTCATCCTCGACTTCGAGGAAGGCTCGGACATCGTCCGCATCGCCAAGGGGATCAATGGTCTCGACATCAACTCGGCCGCCGATCTTGCCGATCACATCTCGCAGGACGGCCACAATACGGTCGTCGAGCTCGGCGGCGACACGATCACGCTGGTGGGTGTGTGCGCCGACGACGTGCAGAACGATCCCACCAAGTTCTTCCTCGTGGTGTGAGGTCGACGGCACGCCCGCTTCGTGGAAGCGGGCGTGCCGCCCGACCGGACGTGTTCCACCGCAGCAGACCATTCACTTCCACCGGGGTCGGGCGTGACACAAACAACCAAAACGCTCGAAGCCGTGGCTCTCGACGTCCGCAAGCTCGCCGAGGATGTCCTCCTCCTCGCCTGGAGCGCCGAGGACACCCCGGCGCGCGGCTTTCGCGCCGCGTTCGACGGCGCAGTGGTGCCGCCCCCTGCGAGCCACGCCGCGATTCCCGTCGGCACTGGCCGCGTGCGCAACCTGCTTGCGTGCCGCATTGCCGGCATGGAACCGCTCGGCGCTTCCATTGAGGTACGCGACGGCTCGGGCCGGATCGTCGCCTCGACCGAGGCGCGCGCCCATGGCCGCACACGGGCGGCTGAACTGGACCCGGCCGGATTGCTGGCCGGCTTCGACGGGGCGGCGCGCGTACGCGCCGTCCGCTTCGTTACCGATATCTGCGCATCGATCTTCCAGCTTGGAACCAACCCGGAGTTCGTCGCCAACTGCCGGCAACTCGTCGGCGAGCTGAGCCGCCGTCCCGGGCCGCTGCTGCCCCGCTGCACCGTGCTCGATCGCCATGTCCTTTGCACCGCGCTGATCAAGCCCGCGATGGGCGAGCGGCTGAGCGCCGTTGTCGTCGGTCAGCATGGCGTAAGGCGCGTTGCTCACGCCCCGTCGATTCTGCGCGAGGCGAGCGCGCGCCGCGATCTCGCTCCGGTCGCGATCCTGCTCGACAAGGCTGTCGCGAGCGCTGGCGCGAACGTCATCATCTTCGGCGACAACGGCATGGCCTGCCGCCAGATCGCCGACGCACCGCAGCCTCTGCCGGCACTTGACTGGCTCGCCTCGGCACGCCCCGAAAACGCCCCCGCCCGCCGCTACCTCCTCGACTGCCTCGCGCGGTCCGCCACGCAGGACCGGCAGGCCGCATGGCTGCTGCGCGAGTTGCAGATCCTCGGCCCGCAGCGCGGACGCGTCGTAAACGACGCGAGCTGTCCGGCGACGGCCGGCGCCGACCTGATGATCGCAACCCCCGGCGGGCTCTTCCTGTGCGGCTGGATCCGCGATCCGCACGGTCTGGTCGAGCAGGTCGAGATCGAGCGGGGCGGACGGACGGTCTCCGCGGCCTTGAACAGGCTGACCCGGTTTCCGCATCGCAAGGCCGACGCCCGTACGGACGCCGGGATAAGCGATCTCTATAGCGGCTTTGCCACCTTCATCCCTCTCCAGAACGGCCAGGCGCCCGACTCGGCAAGCCGCCTTTTCATCCGCCTCCGTTCGAACGCCCGAATCGAGGTTGCCGAGGGGCCATGCCTGTTGCCGACGGGCGAGGCGCGCGAAGCGATCCTCGCTGCGATCCCGACGGGGCCGGTGCCCCCGGACACAATCGCCGCCTGCATCGAGCCGGCCATCGAGTCCCTGCAAGCGGCAAGTCCGGCGATCACGCCGGAGGTCATAGACATTGGCGCTCCTGTCGAGACGCCGTCCTCGAGCATCATCATTCCGCTGAGTTCCGACCTCGATATCGTCCGCTGCCGCATCGGCATGCTGGCGACCGACCCCGCGCTCGCCGGCGTCGAGATCATCCATGTGGCCGACAGGGCCCAGCATCGCGCAGGCGTCGAGCGCCTCCTGCGCGCATTCGGTACCGCCTATGGCGTGGCGAGCCGGCTGGTGATCGTGCCGGACTGCAGCGATAGCGGCAGCGCCATCAATGCCGCGGTGCAGACCTCGCGTGCGCCCCTGCTCGTCCTGCTTGGACGCGGCGCCCTGCCGGAACGCTCGGGCTGGCTGGTCAGGCTGGCAGGTTTCCTGGAAGCACATCCGCGTTGCGGGATCGTGACGCCGCGCCTGGTGTTCGAGGACCATTCGCTCGCAGCGGCAGGAGCCGAGTTCGCCACCGATTTCGGTGGTACCTGGGACGTTCGCCGGCTCTACCAGGGTTTTCCGTGCGATTTCTCCGGCGCGAGCCACAGCGCGCCGGTCGGCGCCGCGTCCGCCGGCTGCCTCGTCGTGCGGCGCTCGCTGTTCGATCTCGCCGGCGGTTTCGACACCGGCTACCTCGGTGCGCTGCGGCGGAGTGCTGATTTCAGCGCGAAGGTGCGCAGCCTCGGCTTCGAGATCTGGCGCGCGGCCGAGCCCGTGCTCTTCGACCTGGATGTCGAGGAGCGGCTCGGTGCACACGACATCTGCGCCGAACTCGACCGTCGCCGCCTTGAGCGGCACTGGCGTGCCGCGATCGAGACCGCCGCGTCAGCGCCGGCAGCATCGCCGTCGAAAGATGTGCCCGCGCCCCGTACCCGAAACCGCAGCGCCGGACGCCGGCGGCGGAGGGCCGCATGAAGCCCGAGCGCGTTCTCTTCATCTGCCACGGCCATCCGGATCTGGTTCCCGGCGGCACCGAGATGGTGGCGCACGACCTGTTCCGCACGATCCGCGACCAGGGTCATGCCGAAACGATGTTTCTCGGTTGCGTCAGCCGACTGCACCGGCCGGCGCGCCCGTGGGCGGGGTTCCAGGCCATCGGCCGCTCGCGCGACGAGCTCCTGCTCTGGGTCGGCGGCTTCGACCGCTTCATGCTCGGCCACACCGAGACCGCGGGCTTCGTCCAGTCGCTGGCGGAGCTGCTGGCCTCGTTCCGGCCCGACATCGTCCACTTCCATCATTTCGCGCTGATCGGCCTCGAGGCCCTGGCGGTAACGCGCCGCATGGCGCCGCAGGCGCGCATCGTCGCAACCCTGCACGATTATCATCCGATCTGCGCTAACGATGGCCTGATGGTCACGACGGACGGCGCGCTGTGCGAGAAGGCGTCGCCCGACGCCTGCCGCGCCTGCTTTCCCGAGATTGCCCAGAACCGATTTGCGGCGCGTGCGCTGCACGTGCGCAACATGCTCGGGCTGGTCGACCGGTTCGTCGCGCCGAGCCGATTCCTCAAGGACCGCTTCGTCGCCTGGGGGATCGCCGAGGACCGTATCGACGTCATTCCCAATGCGGTGCCAGATGCGCCGCCGCAGCGCAACGCGTCACCGGCGCAGGCACCACGGACCTTCGCCGTATTCGCGAACGTCGCACCCCACAAGGGCGTCATTCAGGCGATCGACGCCGCGGCTCGTCTCGCATGCGACCTGCCAAACATTGCGCTCCGTATTCATGGCGGGCTCAATTTCCAGAGCGACGCGTTCCGCGCCAGCTTCGACACCGCACTCGCCGAGGCCGCCGGCACGGTCTCGCATCGCGGCGCATACCGCCGCGCCGAGCTGCCGCGACTGATGGCGGAGATAGACTGCGTGATCGTTCCGTCGACCTGGTGGGAGAACGCGCCGCTGGTCATCCTGGAGGCCTTCCGCCACCACCGCCCCGTCATCTGCAGCGACATCGGGGGCATGGCGGAGCTCGTCGGCGACGGCGTCAACGGGCTGCATTTCCGTGCCGGCGACACGGTCGCCCTTGCGAACGCCATGCGGCGCATCGTCGGCGAGGACGGACTGTACCGGAAACTCGTCGCCGGAATTCCCGACGTCCCGCGCCTGACGAAGGCGGCTGCGGACCACATCACGCTGTATTCGAAGCTTCTCGCGCGTAAGGAGGCGCAGACGGCATGACGCGACGCCCTCGCCTCAACCTCACGGCTCCGAAGGATGCCGTCCGCCCGTCGTCGCCCGGCAGGGAGGCGCTGGCGATCCTGCTCGACCGCGACACGATGCTCGTGGTGGGCAGCGCGGCGGAGGCGCCGCCCGCAAGCGCCGACGCCGCGTTCAGCGACGCTGCCGCATCGGCAGGCGCGTGGCGCTCGCTGTCGTGGTCGGATTCGCACTCGGGCGGCGTGCAGCACCATTTCATCGGCATCCTTTGGGCGGAGAACATCATTCGCACCCAGGCCGTGCGCACCGCCTTGCGTGCCGCCCCTGGCAACGACTTCACCCTGCCCGATTTCGGGCGGATCGAGATCGATATCGCGCCGCTCTTCCCGCAGCTTCGTGCCGCCGGCGCCGAGCTTGCCACGGTCTTCGACTTCCTGCAGCGCGTGCTGCTGGCGCCGCCGACCGGCGCGGTGTCGAACCGGGCCCGGCGCTTCCTGTTCGGCTTCCTCAACTCCATTTCCGCGCATGACGGCTTTATCGAAATCCTCGGCCGCCCCGACGGTGACGGCCTGATGCTTCAGGGCTGGGCGGTCCACCTGCCCGCCGGCGCGGTCGATATCGCCATCGCCGGCGCAAGCTTCGACACCGAAGCCGCGGTTGTCGCCAAGTTCGAGCGCAACGACCTGCTCGCCAGCGCGCGCGGGACCCTCGTGTATGCAAAGGACGCCCGGATCGAACAGCTCAAGTCGGTCCAGCGCGTCTACTTCCGCGCCGGCCCCGCCTACTACCATCTCGATGTGATCGAGAACCGCACGGTGCTCGATGCGCCGGCCGCGGCCGCGCATCTCAAGGACATGCTCGGCAAGGTCGAGGCCGACCCGCCCACGGCGCGCGCCCTCAAGCGGGTGTGCCGCGCGCGCTTTCCGGGCCACGAGACGGTATCGACCCTGAGCGCGCCGCTGCGAATCGCCTGCGACGTCGCCCTCCACGCGAACGGCTCGGGCATCTTCCTCTCCGGCTGGCTGCTCGATCCGACCCGCCTGGCGACGATGGTGTTGTTGCGCAGCACCGCAGGTTTCCTCGCGCGCCTGGACGATTCCTGGTCGCGACTGCCGCGCCGAGACGTGTCCGACGGCTATGCCGCCGATCCGCTCTTCGCGGGGCGGCTGAAACCCGATGATGTGCATCACGGCTTCCTGGCTTTCGTCCCATGGACCGCACCGGTTCAGCCAGACGAGGCGCACTATCTCGAACTCGTGCTCGAGGACGAAACATCGGCGTTCCTGCCGCTCGGGTTCGAAGCCGGCGACACGACGGCGACGTTGCGGCGGATCCTCGGCTCGATCAATGTCGACGAGCCTGCCGTGGAGAGCATCATTGCCGCGCATGTCGGGCCGATCGCGACCGCGTTATCGGCGAATCGCGGCGCCGCCGCGGCAGCGAGCGCTCGCGTGCCGTTCGGCACGGCGCCCGAGCGCCCCGACGTCACCGTCATCGTCCCGTTGACCGGGCCGCGGCCCGACTTCGACGTCAATCTCGCCCGTTTCGGCGGCGATCCGGACTTCCGGCGCGTCGAATTGCTCGTCGTCGTGCCGCGCGCGCATGCCGAGCCGATCGCGGCGCTGCTGCGGCGTTTCGGGCCGTTCTACGGGCTCGGCGGCGCGCTGGTGATGGCCGATGGCCCGCTCGACTATTTCGATGCGCTCGAGCTCGGCGCGCGTTCCGCCGCGGCGGAGCTGCTGCTGTTCCTGGCGCCGACGGTGCTGCCGTCCGGGCGCGGCTGGCTATCGCGCCTGATCGACGCGCTGAAGCGCGTGCCGGACACAGGACTGGTCAGCCCCACCCTGCTCTACGAGGACGACTCCGTGCGCTATGCCGGTTCGAAGGCGCCATCGGGCCCCGATCCCGTCCAGACCGCCGGTGCGTTCGCGGGCTACTCGCGCCATTGGCTGAAGTCGGCCGAGCTCGGCGCGGTCTGGGCCGGGACGGCTGAATGTGCGCTGATCCCGCGCCGCCTGTTTCTCGGCTCGGGTGGATTCTCGCGCGAGCTGATCGGGCCGGATCTGAAGAATGCAGATTTCGCGCTACGCCTCGGCGCGCACGGCGCAACAAGCTACTGGACTCCCGAGGTCTCCCTCTACGCGCTCGACGACGCGCCGGCCGAGGAAACCGGCGAGTACTGGACGCGGGTCGGACGCCTGGTCGACCGCTGGGAGTTCGGCCGCAAGTGGTCGACCGTTCTGACCGCCGCCGCCAAGCAGGACAAGACGAGACTC
Source organism: Alphaproteobacteria bacterium (assembly GCA_041690495.1). Classification (GTDB taxonomy): domain Bacteria; phylum Pseudomonadota; class Alphaproteobacteria; order CACIAM-22H2; family CACIAM-22H2; genus DATAAP01. The sequence goes on from JAWLHE010000005.1 coordinate 379,876, forward strand.
CAATGAAAGTGCTGATGCTCTCTCACGGCCACCCGGCTTTCTCGATCGGCGGCGCCGAGGTTGCTTCGTACAACCTTTTCAACGGCCTCAATCGGCTGCCGGGGTGCGAAAGCCACTACCTAGCGCGGGTCGGCCCGCCGATCAGCCGCCACCGCGACACGCCGTTCCTAAGCCTGCGCCAGAAGGAACGCGAGACGCTGTTCTATGCGAACGACTACGACCATTTCCGGCTCTCGAACCGGGATGTCGACACGCTGTCACAGGACTTCACGCGCCTTCTGCACGACGTGGCGCCGGACGTGGTGCACTTCCACCACTTCCTCGGCTTCGGCATGGAGGCGGTGCGCGCCGTCCGCCGCGCCCTGCCGGACGTGCCGATCGTCGCGACGCTGCACGAGTACCTGTCGATCTGCAACAATCACGGCCAGATGGTGAAGACCAAGACCGGAGCCTTGTGCCAGCGCGCCTCGCCGGCCGAGTGCGCCGTCTGCTTCCCAAGCATTTCCACGGCCCAGTTCATGCGCCGCGAGCTGTTCATCAAGGCGGCCTTCGACGAGGTCGACATGTTCATCTCGCCGAGCCATTTCCTGGTCGACCGCTACGTCGCCTGGGGCGTGCCGGCGGACAAGATCATGTTCCTCGAGAACGGCCTGGAGGTCGGCGAGATCGCGGCGCCGCGCCAGATCGGGCGTGACGGCCGGCGCAACCGCTTCGCGTATTTCGGCCAGCTCAACCAGTTCAAGGGCATCAAGGTGCTGATCGAGGCGGTGGCGCGCGTTCCGCGCGAGATCTGGGGCGATGCCGTGCTGAACGTCTTCGGCGGCAATCTCGAGGTGCAGCCCGAGCAGTTCCAGCACGAGTTCAAGCGCCTGGTCCAGCTCGTCGGCCGGCGCGTGCGCTTCTTCGGCAGCTACAAGAGCGCCGATCTCCCCACGCTCATGCGCGAAGTCGACTGGGTCGTCGTGCCGTCGACCTGGTGGGAGAACTCGCCCGTCGTCATCCAGGAGGCGTTCCTGCACGGCCGCCCCGTGATCTGCAGCGACATCGGCGGCATGGCCGAAAAAGTACGCAACAATGTCAGCGGCCTGCACTTCCGCGCAGCGAGTGCGGAAAGCCTGGTCGACAAGCTGGTCGAGGCGATCCGCGGCCCCGACCTCTGGGACCGCCTGCGCAGCCGCATTCCGCGTCCGATCTCCGCGACCGAAGCCGCCGAACAGCACCGCACCGTGTACGAGCGCCTGGCGGCGGAACGCACTCGCCGTCCGGCGGCCGTCCAGCCCCCGGCACGGCGCTCCCGCCGCGCCACGCTCAACGGCAGCACCCAGCCGGGGGTATCGCAATGACGCGCACGCTTCTTGTCACCGGCGGCGCCGGCTACGTCGGCAGCCATGTCGTCGTCGAGCTGCTGGCGCGCGGCCATCGCGTGGTCGTATTCGACAACCTGTCGCAAGGACATCGCGAGGCGGTGCCCGAGGCGGCGAATCTGGTCGTTGGCGACCTGGCCGACAAATCTGCGGTTGCGGCCCTCTTCCGCGCGCATCATTTCGACGCGATCCTCCACTTCGCCGCCAACTCGCTGGTCGGCGATTCGATGCGGCGCCCCTTGCTCTATGTCGGGGACAACGTCGTCAATGCGCTCAATCTGATACGCGCCGCGATCGAGAATGGCGTGCGCAAGCTCGTCCTGTCCTCGACCTGCGCCATCTTCGGCAATCCGTCGCGCGTGCCGATCGACGAGACTGTCGACAAGGCGCCCGTGAATCCTTACGGCGAGTCCAAGCTCGCCATCGAGCGGATCCTTCATTGGGCCGACAAGGCGCACGGGCTGCGCTCGGCATGCCTGCGCTATTTCAATGCGGCCGGCGCCCACCCGACCGCCCCAATCGGCGAAGATCATTCGCCCGAAACCCACCTCATCCCGATCGCACTGGACGTGGCGCTCGGCCGGCGTCCGCATATCGAGATATTCGGCACCGACTACCAGACCGGCGACGGCACCTGCGTCCGGGACTACATCCATGTCTGCGACCTCGCCGACGCGCATGTGCGCGTGCTCGACGCACTGGACCATGGCAGCCGCCACTACAATGTCGGCATCGGCCGCGGCTACTCCGTGCGCGAGGTAATCGCCGCGGTCCGGCGCGTGACCGGCGCCGCAGTGCCCGAACGCATCGGACCGCGCCGCGCGGGCGATCCGCCGGTCCTGGTCGCCGCCCCCGACCTTATTCGCCGCGAGCTTGGCTGGACACCGCGCCATACCGATCTCGACGAGATCGTCGCAACCGCCTGGGCGTGGCGCCGCGCCCACCCGCACGGCTATGGAGCGGCCCTCGCGGCCGAGTGAGGCATGAGCAATATCTCGCCTCGGACCGAAGCGCGTACCGATCTGCTGCGCTGGACCCTGCGCCGCAGCGGTGCCGGAATCCTCTATGCGGCGTTCGTGGGCGTGTTCATCAACGCCCTGCATCTCGTCGTCCCGCTTTACATGCTGCAGATCTACGACCGCGTGGTCAGCAGCCGGAGCCTCGATACCCTGACGATGCTCACGGTGCTGGCGGCGAGCTGCCTTGTCTTTCTTGCCGTGCTCGACTTCATCCGCGCCCGGGTGTTCATCATCGTCGGCGAGCAGATGGTGCGACGACTCAACGCCACCATTTTGGAGGCCGCGGTCACCGAGTCGCTACAGAACCAGTCCGCCCGCTCGGCCAACGCGGTGCGCGACCTTCAGGAACTGCGCCAGTTCGTGACCGGCGGGCCCATCACCCTGCCGTTCGACATTCTGTTTGCGCCCCTGTTCCTGCTCGTACTGTTCCTGCTGCACCCGGCCTACGGCGTGGTCGCGATCGCCGCCATCGTGATCCTCGCCTGCCTCGGCGTCGCGATGGAGTTCGTCGCGCGCCGCCCCGCCGCCCTCGCCAACGAAGCCGCGGTGCGCTCGCATGCCGAGATCGGCTCCGCCATCCGCCACGCCGAGGTGATCGAGGCGCTCGGAATGCTGCCGGCGGTCATCCGCCGCTGGCGCCATGGCCAGAACCGCGCCCTGATGCTGGTCGGCGTCGGCAATAGCGGCGCGCGCGCCATCACCGCCATCTCGCGCTCCATCCGCATGGGCCTGCAGATTGCGATGCTTGCGACCGGCGCCACGCTGGTCATCGAACACGAAGTCAGCCCCGGCACCATGGTCTGCGCCACGATCGTCATGGGCCGCATGCTGCTCCCGCTCGAGCAGATGATCGAGGGCTGGCGCAACTGGAGCAACGCGAGCAGCGCGCTGAGCCGGATTCGCGACCTGCTGTCCAAGCATGAGTCGGCCCGCGGCAGCGCCCCGTACACGGCCGAGGAAGGCAGCCTGCTGGTGGACCGGGTCAGCTTCGTCCCGCCGGGTTCGGACCGGCCGGTCCTGCGGGGGGTGACCTTCGCGCTGGAGCCGGGCGAGGTGCTTGGCGTCATCGGGCCATCAGGTGCGGGCAAGTCGACCCTCGCGCGGCTGCTGGTCGGCGTCTGGCGCCCGACCACCGGCGGTATCTTCCTGGACGGGCACAACGTCTACTCCTGGGAGCGCGAGAGCTTCGGCAAGCAGATCGGCTATCTGCCCCAGAACGCCGCCCTGCTCGACGGCACCGTTCGCGACAACATCGCGCGGTTCGACGAGGCCGAGATGGCGGACGTCATCGTGGCAGCCAAGCGCGCGGACGTGCACGAAATGATCGGCCGCCTCCCGCTCGGCTACGAAACCCGGCTGGGAGAGGCCGGCTTCACCATCAGCGGGGGGCAGCGCCAGCGTCTGGCCCTCGCTCGCGCCCTGTTCGGCGCTCCCCGTCTCGTCGTACTCGACGAGCCGAATGCCAATATGGACGGCGCCGGCGAGCAGGCCTTGATGCAGACGATCCGCGAGGCGAAGAAGGCCGGCATCACGGTCATCATCGTCGCACACCGGATGTCGGTCATGACCGTCGCGGACAAGCTGCTGGTACTGCGCGACGGCGCCGTCGACCAGTTCGGCCCGCGCCAGGACGTGATGAAGGCCCTGACGACGCAGAATGGGCCGGGCCGCGCGGGCGATCCCAAGATCGCACGCCTGCCAATCCAGCGAACGGTGCGCTCATGACAGCACATGACTTGGTCCTCCCCGGTCCGACGAACCGCGCGGTCGCGGATCCCGACGCCGAGCCCTCACTGCGCCCAACGGCAATGGCAGGGCTGGTGGTCATCGTCGCCTTTTTCGGCGGCTTTCTCGGCTGGTCGTTGTTCGCGCGGCTTGACAGCGCTGCCATATCCCAGGGCACGGTGGTCGTCGACAGCCATCGCAAGACCGTCCAGCATCTGGAGGGCGGCATTCTTCGCGAGCTGCTCGTCAAGGAAGGCCAGCCGGTCGTCACCGGGCAGGCCCTGGCATTGTTCGACACGACCCAGGCGGACGCGCAGCTCGGGCAGATCACCAGTCAGCTCGTTGCGGTGCAGGCGCGGATCGCGCGGCTGCGCGCCGAGCAGTCGGGCAGCCTGACCCTGGAGTTCCCGCCGGAGCTGCTGCGGCAGCGCGCCGACCCGGTGGTCGCCGATACGATCACCTCCCAGACCAACCTGTTCCACGCACGCTGGCGCGCCCATGAAAGTTCCGAGGCGGTTCTACAGAAACGTATCGGACAGCTCGAAGAGGAGATCCGCGCCAACGAGGCGCAGCTCACCTCGGCGACCCGCCGCCTCTCGCTCCTCGAAGAGGAGCGCGCGAATGTCGCCAAACTGCTGGCAAAGGGATTCGAGCGCCGGCCGCGCCTGCTCGAGCTGGAGCGTGCGGTCGCCGAGCTGAAGGGGCGCCAGGGCGAGTTGCGCGGGGCGATCGCGCGCGGGCGCCAGGCAATCGGCGGCGCGCAGCTCGAGATCGTCAATCTCGGCGACACGCGCCTCGCGGAGGTTGCCCGTGAGCTCCAGGAGGCGCGCGCCATCGAGGCCGACCTGAACGACCGCATCCGCGCCGCACGTGACGTGCGCGAGCGTCGTGAGGTCACGGCTCCGCAGGACGGCATCGTCACCGACATCCGTATGGTGACGCCCGGTGGCGTGATCGGGCCGGGCCAGCCGATCATGGACATCGTGCCCACGGACGACGAGTTGATCGTGGAGACGCGCGTCCCCCCGTCGGATATCGAATCGGTGCGCGTTGGCCTGCCGTCGCGCGTGCGGCTGTCCTCGTACAACCGCAGCCTGGCGCCGACCGTCGAGGGCGTGATCACCTATGTCGCCGCAGACATGATGACCGACCAGCGCACCGGAAATCCCTACTTCACCGCCCGCGTCCGCCTGTCGCGGCAGTCGCTGGCCGAGTGGCCGGAGGTGCAGCTTTACCCTGGCATGCCGGCGGAGGTGATGCTCGTCACCGGCGAGCGGCGCGCGATCGATTATTTCGTTGCGCCGCTGTTTGATCGCATGCGCCGCGCCTTCCGCGAGAAATAGGCGCCCTCTACGCGAATGTGTCCGGCGCCCCACTCCCGACTTGAAGCGAGGCGCCGCCCATGGCAAGAGCGGCAGGGCCGGGTTCGCTTTCCGAGCGGGAGGAGAGCCGGCATTCCCTCACCTGGAGCGCATGCGAAATGCGCAGCACGGGACATGCCCTCCCCCCTGCTTCGGATCTACATTGCGGTCAGCCTCGACGGATTCATTGCCACGCCGGAGGGCGGTGTCGAATGGCTTGAGCCTTACCCGGCCGACGATTTCGGGTTCGCAGGGTTTCTCGACGGGATCGGGACGATCGTGATGGGTCGAACGACCTACGACCAGGCGCTCGGCTTCGGTCCCTGGGCCTATGACCGCCAGCGCACCGTCGTCCTCACCTCGCGTCCGCTCGACGATCCCCCGCCGGGCGTCCAGCCTTGGAGCGGGGACGTCGTCGCGCTCGCCGGCGACCTCAAGGCCGGCAACGCGGGCGACATCTGGCTTCTGGGAGGTGCCAGATCGATCGGGCAGTTCCTCGAGAACGATCTCGTGGACAGGCTGGAACTGTTCGTGATTCCAGTGCTGCTTGGCGAAGGGATCGCACTCTTCGACGGCGCCTGCCGGCCGGCGCCGCTGCATCTGGAAAGCGCCACGCCCTTTCCGAAGGGCGTCGTCCAGCTCATCTATTCATGCCACGCGGATTGACGAAGCCAGGCGCCGCGCGCTAGGTGTCGTTGCCAAGGAGGTTGTTCAGGCGCGCGGCGGGGGCTGAGGCGGCGATGCCGGCATGAGGTCTGTGATGGTTGTACCAGTGCAGCCAATGGGGCA
>JAWLHE010000006.1:0-368839 GCA_041690495.1 Alphaproteobacteria bacterium
GATGTCGGCCCCGGTGAAGAGTACCTCGCCATCGGTCGTCACGACGCTCGCGGGGATCGGCGGCGCCTCGCGGTGAATCTCCCGGCCGATCAGGCCAAGTACTGCGAACGACGCAAAGAAAATCGCGGCAAGGGCGAACCAGAGACGCCTTGTATAGGTCATTGTCTTGACTCCGGGTTACGGATGGCAGCGTGTGAATTGGGCGTCTCTGTCCCCCTGGTCGCCGTGGCGTGAAGCTCCTTCTCCAGCTCGCCCGGCGGGATGCCGTAGGCGGCCTCGGCTTCGGCGATGGTCATGAACGGCGCGAGATCACAGCCGACGCAGGCCATGCGGCGTCCGATGAATACGTTGCGCGTCGAAGGCCAGGTATCGAGCACCTTCTGAACGGTCAGATCGCGGTGAATTCGATTCGCAGTCATGGCGCGAGAGTCGCACCGTCCTCGGCATCGGTCTTTGTGCCGGCGCAAACTTGGCGGGTCCGGTGCCGCGCCCCGCACACCAGGACGATGATCGAAGCGATGAACAGCGCGATTGCGACAGCTGTCAGAAGGCCGCTCCAGCGCCGGATTTCGAGGTCGCCGAGAAGATCGCCGCCGACGCGCGCCGCTACCGAGATGTTCAAAACGGCCAGCGGCGCGTAGAGCAGACGGCTGAACGGAACCTGCACGCCCGTGACCGCCGGAAGGATGATCGGCGCATGCCCGAACACCATCGCGAACGCAAATCCCAGGAAGACCGCATGCAGGGCCGCATCATAGGCGAGGCGATCTACATCGAGCGGCAGGCTCAGCATCGTGAAACCGGCGACGGCGAGCCATCCGTATCCGCTGAGCAGGCATGCAGCGGCATAGCGCGGCAGCCCGGGCAGCAGGATCGTACGCCGCGCGACGTCGTGGCGGAGCAGCCACGCGACGAAGCCCGCGAGCGCCGCCCCCGCGACAGGCCAGGCGATGCCGCTGTCGACGAGAGCGGCCAGCGCCGCCGCCAGCAGGACCGCGACCAGCGTCGCGAACACGCGCTCGCTGGCGCGGCTGGGCCGAAGCACCCGGCTGAGCTCAAGCCGCTCCGCCGCGATCGTCAGGACGAGAAACGTGATCCACCACAGCACCACCGCCTGCATCGGGGTGCCGGCGCTCCAGGCGAGGGTCCCCAGCGGCCAGGCGGCGGCCCCAACGGTGAGTAGGATCGTGAAAAGTGCGGGATGCCGGACGGCGATGACACAGGAGGCCGCGAGCAGAACGGTTCCCGCGGCGAGCCAGCCTGCCTGCGCCGACGCGAGGGGCATTGCCGCGACCGATGCAATGGTCGCGAGAACCGCGGCGAGCGGGCCAAGATAGGCCCAGCCGCGACCGAGGGCGACGGCGCGCTCGATGGCAATGACGGTGCCGAAAAACCCGCACACCATGAACGGCCCGTGCAGCTCGGCGAAACCCGCAACATCGGCGGCCAGATCCCAGCCGAGACGCTGCAGGCCGGCGGCGATGCCGAGCACGAGGGCGCCCGCGCCTCCGGCCAGCAGCGGCAGACGGAACCACAGGCGCCGCGCCGTGCGGCGCCGGTCAGGGCGCGCGGGCGATGCGGACCCGCCAGACATCGGGGCCACTCTCGACATACTCCCAGACGACCGCGCCGGGATACCGGGCCTTGAACTGGTGATAGAGCGGCTTCGGATCGTGGTCGTTGACGATCATGAAGGCCTCGCCGGCCGCGAGATCGTTGAATGTTCCGAAGATCACGGGATGACGGTGAGGCGGCGGGATCTGACGCACGTCGATGATCCTCTCGGAAGAGCAACTGCAACTCATGAGAAGACGTCCTCTTGTCGTTGGATGAAAGCGCTAGACGACGCGGCGGGAATGATCCGTCCAGCCGAGCTGCCGACGGCCCTCGGCGGTGATCATCTCCGGCTGCCAGGCCGGCTCCCAGACCAGCTCGACGCCGATCTGCGAATCCGGGAACTCTTGCAACAGCGCGCGCTCGACCGCCTCGACCAGGTACTCGCCGAGCGGACAGGTTGGGGTCGTCATGGTCATGACGACCGCGATCGCGTCGCTGTCGATGGCGATATCGTAGACCAGCCCGAGATCGACGATGTTGACGCCGAGTTCCGGGTCGATGACGCCACGCAGGACAGAGCGGATTTCGTCGGCATGCATTGGGCCACCTGGTCGAGAAGGAATTCCGCGGGCGGGGGTCGCCCCGCCCGCGGCTTCAGCATTGCTTCAGTACATCGAGAGCCGCTTGTCGATGCTCTCCTTGAAGATTTTCGGGTTCTCCGGACCTTCGACAATCAGATGCCCCGCCCCGCCCTTCTCGACGCGGCTCAGCGCGTGGTCGACGAGGACATAGGTACCAGGCACCTCGAGCCTGACCTCGACCATCACGGCGCCGCCGGGCGCGACAGTCACGGTCTGGACGTCGTTGACGACCTTGGTGGTTGCCGAGCCCATCGGATAGACCTTGTCGAAGATCTCACCGATGACGTGGAACGAGGAGGTCAGGTTCGGGCCACCGACGCCGAAGTAGAGCCGGATGGTCTCACCCACACTCGCCTTCAGCGGCTTGCCGTCCTTGGTCAGCGCGCCGACCGCGCCGTTGAACAGGATGTATTCCGGCCGCTCGTGCAGGGCCTTCTCGGGACTGAGCGTGGCCTCCCCGGGCGTGCCGAAGGCCTCCTCGGTATAGATCTCGCCCTGCATGACATAGAACTCGCGGTCGACGTTCGGCAGGCCGTCTTCGGGCTCCACCAGGATCATCCCGTACATGCCGCTGGCGATGTGCTGTGCGACGCTCGGCGTGGCGCAGTGGTAGACATAGAGGCCAGGTTTGAGCGCCTTGAAGGTAAAGCCCTTGGTTTCACCGGGCATTGCCATCGTGGCATGACCGCCACCGTGCAGCCCGGTCACCGCGTGGAAGTCCACGTTGTGCATGAGGCTGTTGTCCTCGTGGTTCTTCAGCGTCACCTCGACCGTGTCGCCCACCCGGACGCGGGCGAATGGACCCGGCACCTTGCCGTTGAAGGTCCAGTACCGGTAGGTCGTTCCGTCGGCGAGCCGGCCTTCGAGTTCGACCGTCTCCAGATCGATCCGCACCCGCTGCGGTCCGCGCTTGGCCAGCGGTCCCGGCAGATCGGTGGCATCGCGCACGATGTCGGCAACCGGCATCGCGTCGGCCGCGTAGCTCATGTGCGGCGCCGCCACCAAAGCGAGCGTCAGTGCGCTGACGCCGGCGGCGAGGTCGCGAATGCGGCTCTTAAGCATGTCGAACTCCTTCCCAGGTTTCGAGTATGAGATACTCCCGGGTGTGCGAACATTCCTTGCGCTGCAGCAAGCAACCGCGGAAATCCCGTTTTTGGACAACATGTCGCGGATGGGCGTGGAAAAATGAGCAACGAAAACAGGTTCGACCGATCCCGCCTCACCGCCCTGCCCGCCTTCGCAGGGTTAACGCGCGACGAGCTCCAGGAATTGCTGCAACGGGCGCGTGTGCAGAAGCTGGAAAAGGGCACCGCCCTGTTCGAACAGGGCGACGAGGCAAACCGCTTCTTCATGCTCGCCGACGGCCGCCTCAAGGTGACGCAGGTGACGCCGGACGGCCACCAGGTCGTGGTGCGCTATATCGGTCCCGGCGATATGTTCGGCTGCGTCGCGGTGACCGGGCAGCAGTCCTACCCCGGGACAGCAAGCGCGGCGATCGACAGCACCGTGGTCGCGTGGAGTGCGGTCGAGGCTTCGGAACTCGTCGAGAAGCACCCGAAATTCGGCGCGCATATCCTGCGCATGATGAGCGGGCGCGTGCAGGAGGCGCATGCGCGCATGCGCGAGATGGCGACCGAACGCGTAGAGCGCCGCGTCGCCCGTGCCCTGCTGCGCCTGGCGCGCGAAGCCGGCAGGCGCACGGAGGCGGGGATCGAGATTGCCATGCCGCTGTCGCGGCAGGACGTCGCGGAAATGACCGGAACGACGCTCTACACCGTGAGCCGGCTACTGAGCGCCTGGGAGCAGGACGGCCTGGTCGAGGCCGGACGCCAGCGCGTCGTCATCATAAAGCCGCATGCATTGGTCAAGATTGCCGAGGATCTGCCCGATCCGAAGTAGTTTGCGGGCGCGCAAAGACGCTTTCCCGCCGCGCTGGCATGCTTGACGCTACGGCACTGTTTCAAAACGGGATCGTTGATCAGTCATGAACACACGTATCGCCATCGGCATCCAGGAACCGCGCCGCGCCTTTCGCGGCCCGGCCGTGCTTGCGTCCGGCCACCGCCCCTTCTTCCTTGCCGCCGCGATCTGGGCGGCGGCCGGGCTGGCGATGTGGGTCGCCGCGCTGGCCGGCCTGCTGCCGATGACGGCAGCCTGGCACGGACACGAGATGGTCTTCGGCTTCGCCATCGCCGCGATTTCCGGCTTCCTCATGGCCGCGGTGCCGAAATGGACGGGCGGCGAGGTCATCCTGGGCAACCGCCTGCTGGTCCTGTTCGCGCTGTGGCTTGCCGGGCGCGTCGCCATGATCGCCGACACGGCGGTCTGGATCGACCTGCTGTACCTGCCTGTGTTCGCATCGTTCATCCTCGCCGACATCGTCCGGGTGCGGAACACGCGCAACTATCAGGTGCCGGCGATGCTGTTCGGGCTCGCCGCGCTCAATGCGCTCTATCATTTCTACGACCCGACGGTGGCGCTGCACGCGGCCATCTACCTGATCGCGGCATTGATCGCGCTGATCGGCGGACGCATCGTCCCCGCCTTCACGCAGAACGCGCTGCGCATGGCCCTCAAGCGCAACATCGAATGCGCGACGCCGCGCTGGATCGAGTACGTCGCCGTACCGTCGGTCATCCTCGTCGTGCTGGCCGAGCTGTTCCTGCCGCATTCCACGGTCGGCGGCATCGCCGCGCTCGTGGCCGGAACGGTCCTGCTGGTCCGCATGGCGCGCTGGCACAGCTTCAAGACGCTCTGCATGCCAGTCGTCTGGATCCTGCATGTCGGCTATCTCTGGGTGCCGGTCGGGTTCCTGCTCAAGGCGGCAGCGGATCTCGGCGACTGGTTTCCGCACAGTGCTGCGCTGCACGCGCTCTCAGCCGGAGCGGCCGGCGTCATGATCATGGCGGTCGCATCGCGCGCCGCCCTTGGCCATGCCGGCCTGCCTCTGGTCGTGTCTCGCTGGACCGTGCTGGCCTATGCGCTCGTCATCGCAGGCGCGCTGATGCGCGTATTCGCGCCCCATGCGCATGCGCTGATTCCAGCCGGCATCTTATGGAGCCTTGGCTATGCGGTGTTCGCGATCGTCTACTGGCCGATCCTGACCCGGCCGCGCGTCGACGGCCTGCCCGGCTGACGACTCACGTCAGCAGACGTCGCGCATACCCCGCCAGCCAGACCGCGAAGGCAAGCGACCATAGCGTCGCCGCGACCGCATGTGCGACGATCGGGTCCGCCACCAGCAATGGCCCGGCAATGCGCGCAACCGCCGCGAGCTGCAGCAGGACGAACGCCGTCAGCGTGACACCGTCTGCAACCAGAGCTCCGCGAGTCTGGTTCAACGTGATCCGGGTCATCATGCCGAGCGTGAGCGAGCCGAGCGCACCGACGGTGAGTGCATGGATCGCTATCGTCGCATCGACCGGCGTCCCGAGATGGGCCAATCCGCGCAGCGCCAGCCCGAGAATCAGCCATGCGTAGCCCGCATGCAGGATCCATAGCAGCGGCAGCCGCCGCATCTCCCACGGCCGCCATGCCGTCTGCCGGACGGCGAGCGCGGCTGCCGCCGCGAGCAGAAGCAGTCCGGCGAGCGCTTCGACACCCGCGACATGCATAACCGCGGCGCCGACGATGGCCAGGATGGAGCTAAGTTCCAGTCCCGGGCGGCGCGGCGGCCGGATATGCGTGAGGGTGGCGCCGGTGTACCCGGGAATGAGACGGCCGCCCATCGCCGCCAGCAGCAGGGCGATGACGTCGAGCGCGAGGTCGCGCACGGATTCGAAGGAAATCCAGTCGAAGACGCCGATGGCGACGGCGTGGAAAGCGAGATCGGCGCCCCACAATGCGAGCAGGACCGGCAGGAATACCGCATTCGGCCATTTCCATACCGACCAGAGTGGCGGTTCGCGCAACGCGATCAGCACCGGAATGAGGACAATGGCCGCTGCGGCGCCGACGAGATACGCCGCATCGCCTGGCGTGGCGAGGGCGATCCGTGCGATGCCCCATAAAAGGAACGGCAGCGCCGCATGCCAGCGCGCCGAGCGGATCGTCAGAAAGCCTGCGAATACGGCCAACGTATAGCCGAACATCATTTCGTGGGCGTGCCAGGCGTAGCCGAGCGGCAGCGAATCGGTGCGACCCGCGGCGTAGATCGCCACCCATGCCGGAATGCCGACCGCCGCGAACAATGCGGCGCCGAGGAAGAAAGGCCGGAACCCGGCCGAGAAGACCCGCGTCATGCCGTTCAGGCGACGAAGCGACTCTCGCGCGCCTTGACCAGTGCCACGACGGTTTCGTTCACCGGCGTCGCTACGCCGACCTTTGCGCCGAGCCGCGGAATGGAGCCGTTGATCACGTCGATCTCGGAGCGGCGCGAGGCCATGTGGTCGAGCAGCATCGAGGGCCGCGCATGGGGAATTTTGCCACCCAGCTTGCGGACGTGCTCGATCGGCTCGCCGACCTCGAGCCTGACACCGAGGGCCTTGGCGACGGCGACCGCCTCCTCGGCGCAGCCGCGCGCGACCGGCCAGGCATCGGGATCCGCTAGCACCTCGCCGATCGTCAGGCCGGTCAGGCAGCACGTGCCGGAGAATGCCACGTTCATGATCAGCTTCTCCCAGATCATGCGGTTGATGTCATCAAAGAGCGCGACCTTGAATCCCGCCTCTTCCCAGATCTTCGCCGAAGCCTGCAGCAGCTGGCGCGGCAGCCCGGCGTAGGAGCCGAATCGGATCATCTCCATGCCGTTGTGATGCACGTGGCCGGGCCCGCGCATCGATGCACCGAATCCGCCTACCACGCCGACGGCGAGCCGATCCCTGCCGACGATGGCCGCAACCTTGTCGGCGGAGCCGAGTCCGTTCTGGATCGTCTGCACCGGCGTCTCGGTCCCGAGCAGCGGGAGGGCCGAGAGCGCCGCTGCCTCGACGTCGAAGGCCTTCGTGGCGATGATCACGAGATCGCATGGGCCGATCCCGTTGGTAGTCGTGCGGCCATGCACGCGCACGGTCCGGTCTCCGCTGACGCCTTCTAGGCGCAGTCCGTTCTTCTCCATCGCCGCCGCATGGTCGGGCCACAGCGTGATGCCATAGACATCGTGACCTGCGTCGGCCATCAGCGCCGCGTAGACTGATCCCATCGCCCCGCAGCCGACGATCGCAACTTTCGCCATATCAGCCCCTCTCGTCTGTTGATCGCAAGTTCGCAGCGATGCGATGACCAGGCAAGCGTCTTGGCGCCACGCCGATGTCTGTTGACAGGCGCGGCGCGCAACGAGCGGAATAGGGCCTGACTACATGGAAAGGGGCCCGTGAAGGAACTGATCGCCGCCCTTCTCGTCTGGATCGGCCAGAGTTCCGATTACAGGAGTGTCGCTGCCCCGCGCTACTGGATGGAGCTGACGCCGAAAGAGATCGACAGCCGGGCGCGCGCCGACACGGCCCACGGCCGATCCGGCGCGCTGGCGATGTACGAATGCGACTCCCATACCCTCGTTCTGCGGGCGGACTTCGATTTCGGCCGGGTGTGGGAGCGCTCGATCCTGCTGCACGAGCTGGTGCACCATGCGCAATGCCTGCGCAAAGGCCGCTACGACGATCTCTGCGCGGCGGAGCGCGAGGCCTATGCGCTCCAGGCGAGGTTCCTGCGCGAGGCCGCAGCCGCACAGGGCGGTGCCGACCCGGAGCTGCGCGAGCTCATCGCGGTCATCGACCAGGAGCCCGACCGCGTATGCACCCTGCTTAGGGCGGGCTGACTCAGGCGGCGCGAAAGCCGGCGGCGACGAAACGGACCAGCTCGCGAACGGCAGTCTCCGTATCAGCCGGATCGCAGCGCCCGCCCGAGATGTGGCGTATGCGGCCCGGGTCGATGGTCGTGTAGTAGAGGGCCGACAGCAGGAAGTGGAAGCGCCAGTGGATCGCGTCGCGGCCGAGCCGCGGCAGACAGCGGTGCAGCGCCTCCACGAACCGGGCGCTGGTCGCGTCGAAGTTCTCGGCAATCAGCCGGCGCGCCAGCTCACTGTTCTCGTGGCGCAAGACCGCGCGCAATCGCGTGAAGATAGCGCCGCCGCCAGCGGCATCGGTCGCCTGGCTCATCGCCGGCCGGACGAAGGCCTCGATGACCTGCTCGAGCAGCGGCGGCCGGCCCGGCCGCTCTGCGCAGGCCGCAAGCAGGCGCTGGCGCTCCTGCATCATCGGCCGGCAGCGGCGGTCGAAGATCGCCGCGATCAGCCCTTCCTTGGAGCCGAAATGGTAGCCGACGCTGGCAAGATTGACCCCGGCCTCGGCAGTCAGCGCACGCACGGATACGCCATTGAAGCCGCGCTCGGCGAACAGTCGCTCCGCCACCGTCAGCAGGCGCTCGCGCGTGCCCTCCTCGTCGGATGGTGCGGCACTCCGCCCGCGCGGCGCCGCCGCCGGCGCCCGCTTCCTAGCGGCCTGTGTCGTCGTCATCGGCATTGTCGACATAGACGAGCCCGCGTTCGGCAAGGCGCTGACGCATGCCGTAGATGTCGAGACCGAGCTCGCCCGCGGCAAGCCGCGCTCGCGTTGCCTCCTCCTTCTTCAGTCGTGCCTCGCCGGCCGCGGCCGCATCGCCGGCACGCGCGCGTGGCACCACGACAACGCCATCATCGTCGGCGACGATGACGTCGCCGGGACGCACAAGTGCGCCGGCGCAGACGACCGGAACGTTGACCGCGCCCAGAGTCGCCTTCACCGTGCCGCGCGCCGAGACCGCGCGCGACCACACGGGAAAGTCCATCTCCTTCAGCGCCTTGACGTCGCGGCAGCCGGCGTCGATGACGAGGCCGCGCACACCCTGCGCGCGCAGCGACGTGGCCAGCAGCTCGCCGAACATGCCGTCGGTGTTGTCGGCGGTGCAGGCGACGACCATCACGTCGCCCGGCCGGCATAGTTCGGCGGCAACATGGATCATCCAGTTGTCGCCGGGCTGCGCCAGAACCGTGACGGCGCTGCCCGCCGCCTCGGCGCCCGGATAGATCGGCCGAAGATAGGGCTTCATCAGCCCGGCCCGCCCGATCGCCTCGTGAACGGTCGCAACGCCGAGGCCACGCAGCCTGTCGACCGTCGCGGCATCCGCACGCGCCACATTGCGCACGACCACCGGCTTCATACCAGGTTCTCCGTCACGGTCGGGAAAATGCGCTGGTAGGCCTCACCGTATTTCATGGTCTTGCGCTCGGAGTTGCGCGCGCCCTGCACGCCGCGCTGCAGTGCCACGCGGGTGTAATAGTCCCACAGATATTCCTGGGCAGCCATCGTCTCGAAGGCTTTGCGCTTAAGCTCCCAGACCTCGGAGATGTCGAGAATCACCTGCGGCTTCCAGTCGCACTGCTCGGTCTGGTGCGGCTCGAACAGGAAGACCGGCGGCGCTCCAAGCGGTTTCTCACCGGGCTTGTGGCCGTGCGCCTGGGCGATGATCCGAGCCTCCTGGGTGATGCGCGCGCATTCCGGATGATCGAAATTGTAGGGATCCTCGAGCGAATGGGTCAGCACGAAAGCGGGCCGCAGGCTGCGATAGATATCGACGAGCCGGTCGACCAGCTCCGGCGTCGCGCGCAGCGGATAGTCGCCGCAGTCGAAGAAGATCACCTCTCCGCCGAGGATCTCGGCAGCCTTCTCCGCCTCGCGGCGCCGGTCCGCCTTGACCTTCTCCAAGGTCATGCCGGGCTCGCGCCACAGCTTTGCCGACTCGCCCCGCTCGCCATAAGAGAGGCATACGATCTGCACGCGCCAGCCGCGTTTGGCATAGAGCGCGATCGCGCCGCCGGCACGCCACACGAAATCGGCGGAATGGGCGCTGACGACCAGCGCCGTCTTTTGTGATCCGTCGCTCACGCAATCTCCTTGCTGTACGTCTCGGTCTTTGTCGGCCTCCCGGCCCACACCTCAGGCGGCACGAGGACGGCGCCCTCCATCAACGCGCGCGCCGTGCGCAGCAGGCCGGCCCGTCGCACTTCCGGTGCCGCAGGCGTCCCGCCGATCTCCAGCTCCACCGTGAACTCGCCGGACGGATGCTCGACCGAGATGCGCTTGCGCCGACCCGAAGGAAGAACCGCAAGATCAACCGCCGTCGAGCCCGGCAGCACGCAGGCGGTCGCCACCGTCACGGCACCAAGCACGCCGATCGCGTCATGGCAGTCGTGAGGAATGAACGTCCTCGTACAGATCGCCCCGCCACTGCGCGGTCTCGCGACGAGGCTCATCTTCGGCACGACCTTCTTCGTCACGTCGCCCAGCTTCATCAGCGGGCCGGCCGCAAGCCGGATCGCCTCCAACCGGGCCTTCAGTCCCGCGTCGGCGTTGAGCGCGTCGCGGCTTTCATAGCCGGTGATCCCGACTGCCGCCGCCGGCAGCACGACGACCGGCATGCCATTGTCGATGCAGGTCACCGGCACGCCGTCGATCTCATCCCGCACCCGCCCGGTCGGCAGCAGGCTGCCGCAGACCGAGCCGGCAATGTCGAGGAAGTCGAGGACAACCGGCGCGGCGGTTCCCGGCACACCGTCGATGCGCGCTGTCCCCGAGTACTCGACGGCGCCGTCCGGCGTGCAGATCGTCGCCTCCGCCACCATGCCCGTGTTCGCGGTCAGGATTCGGACCTTGGTCTCGGGCGAGCCGGCGCGCACAAGACCACGCTCGATCGCGAACGGCCCGACGCCGGCCAGCATGTTGCCGCAGTTGGGCGTGGTATCGACCCGCGCCTCCTTCACCAGAACCTGTGCGAAGAGGAACTCGACGTCGACATCCGGCCGGCGCGACGGGCCGACGATCGCCACCTTGCTGGTCAGCGGGTTGGCGCCGCCGAGCCCGTCGATCTGGCGCGCATCGGGCGATCCCATCGCCGCCAGCAGCACGCGGTCGCGCACGGCCAGATCGACCGGCAGATCGGAGGCAAGAAAGAATGGGCCCTTCGAAGTCCCGCCACGCATCAATGTGCATGGGATTCGCGTCAATGCCGCCAATTCGCCTTCTCCGTTCGATCCGAGCCGCGTGCGCGAACGGCTCACCCGCGCCGCAGCGATGGATCATGCAAGGTGGTGTCCTGTCCACGGACCGGATCGGCGATCGCCGCCTCCAGCGAATGCGCCCATTTCCATTCCGATGGCGGTCGCACATGGCCCTCGCTGCCGACCTGGTCGATGCCCCAATAGATCTCCAGCCGATGACCGTCGGGATCGCGGAACTCAACCGCGATTTGCACGCCGGCGCGGCGCCTGCCCTCGAAATCGATCGTGACGTTGTGCCTTCGCAAGTGGCCTCGGGCGCGCACCACCTCGTCGAGGGTCGCGACCTCGAACGCGAGATGATGGAGGCCGGAAACGCGCCCTTCCTTGAAACCGCCGACCACCGCAATGCCGTGGTGATCGTGGTTATAGCGCATGAACACCATGCCGCCCGGCACCATATCCTCGGGATAGATATCGGAGACGTCGAAGCCGAGGACCTGGGTGTAAAATTCGACCGACCGCCTTAGGTCGGCGACATTGAGCACGACATGGCCGATCTTCTGAATCGCGAACGGCAGTCCCGGCGGTTTCTGCAGCCTGAGCTCCGCGTCGCTGGTCATGGTGTCGGCCTCGCGCCAAAATTCAAACGAACGTATGTTTAAGCAGGTCCGGCACAGCGGTCAACCGCACGACCGGAGATCGGTGTCTGCGTGCGCATGCCGGCGCGCCCGCAGCCAATCCGACTGACCGATCGAAACGCGGAAAGGGCGCGCCTCTCCGCAGCGCCTCGCCCGGCATTCGAAATACCTGCCGCCGTTTATCGCGTTCCGGGAATTGCGCGCGCCTCGTTGAGGCGATCGAGGCACTCGCCTTCGTTTCCCTGCCGCTCCGCCGCGCGGGCCCCATCGAGCAGACTTTGCATCTGCGCTCGCTTTGCAGCGCCGATCTCGACGCTGCCGGTCGATGGCGCCTGCGATGTTTGCGGCGGCACCGGAGGTGCCGTCGGCATCGCGTCTCCGCCGGAGCGCGGCGGCTCGATGACGCGGCTGCGCCCTTCGTCCGGCGGCGCGATCACGCCGCCCGAGCGCGACAGGCTTTCCGGCGACACGCCACGCGACTCTTCGGTCGCCGGCCGCTCGCCCGCACCCGGCGCGGATTCCGCCTTCGGCAGTCCGGTCGAAAGCGCGTATTGCCGGGCCAGCGCGTCGATTCCGTCGGAACAGCTTTGCGCCCCGACCTGCAGAGCTATGGCGAATGTCCCGATGGCCGCGAGGGCCATGACTGAAGACGCTCGCATTGGGGTCTCCGCACTGGCCGCGATACACTCATGAGCGGAACGGGACTTCGCGAACCCGGTTCCGAAACCTGCGCGACACGATTCCCGCGCCACGATGCGCGGCGGTATTGCGGGCCGCGACCAGCCTCAGCTCGTGAAGAACGGCTGGGTGCCGTGTGCCTCGATCGCTTGCGCCAGCCGATCAAGGGCATGGACATAAGCCGCCGTGCGAAGCTCGAGTCCCTTCACCTCGGCCAACGCCCAGATCTTGCGCCCCTCCGCCTCCATGATCGTCTTGAGGCGCGAATGCACCTCCTCGACCGTCCAGTAGTAGCCTTGGCGGTTCTGCACCCACTCGAAGTACGAGACCGTGACGCCGCCGGCGTTGGCGAGGATGTCCGGGATTACCCGGATGCCGCGCTTCTGCAAGATGCGGTCCGCCTGCGGCGTGACCGGTCCGTTCGCGAGTTCGAGAATGGTGCGGGCGCCGATCCGATCGGCATTGCCAGCATTGATCAAGTTTTCGATCGCCGACGGCACAAGGAGTTCGCACTCGGTTTCAAGGAAGCGTTCCGGGTCCACCTCGCGCACCGGCCCGTCGCCCGTCGCCAGTGCAGCCACGGTCCCGCTGCGCTGTTTGACCTGCATGGCCGCGAGCGGATCGAACCCGTCCGGATTTATCACGGCGCCACGCGAATCGGAGATTCCGACGATGCGGTATCCATCCGCATGGAGCAGGCGCGCTATGTGGAAACCCGCATTGCCGAATCCCTGCACGGCGACCCGGCGCTGACCTTTGTCGAGCCCGAGTTCCGTGCTGAGATGATTGATGAGATAGTAGCCGCCGCGTGCGGTCGCGTCGTCGCGACCGAGCGAGCCGCCAAGTGCGATCGGCTTTCCGGTGATCACGGCCGGGCAAGGCGCACGAACGATCGAGCTGTACTCGTCGGCCATCCAGCCCATGATCATCGAATTCGTGTACACGTCAGGCGCCGGGATGTCGCGTTCCGGGCCGATCAGGCTCGCGAAGGCATGCACGTAGGCACGCGAGAGCCGCTCAAGCTCGGCCTTCGAGAGCTGCCTCGGATCGACCCGCACGGCACCCTTTCCGCCGCCATATGGCAGGTTGGCCACGGCGCATTTGAAGGTCATCCAGAACGCGAGCGTCACGACCTCGTCCTGGGTGGCCTCGGGGTGGAAGCGGATGCCGCCTTTGGTGGGGCCCCGCGTATCGTCGTAGCGGCAGCGCCACGCGAGAAAGGATCGCCGCGAGCCGTCATCCATGCGGATCATCAGGCGAACGGTAAGCACCTCCTTCGGAAACTTGAGCTTCTCGAGAACTTCTCCGTCGATGGCGAGATGTTGGGCGGCAGCTTCGAGTCGTGTAAGCGCATCTTTCAGCATTAGTCGTGGCCTGTAGTCGCTTGCAAGCAGTAGGCGGCACGCAATAGCCCAGGCCCGCCGTCAAGAGCAAGAAACGTGTGATCGCGCTTGCGTCCTCCCCGACCTCAATGAGGATTACGGCAATGCTTCAATGCCGCAGGCAATGGACCGAGGCAGTCTCGAATAGCCGCCAGGGCGGATTTCGTTGAAGAAATAGAACTACTTATCCGGATTCAGGCCATCCTTCTGCCCGTCGCGAAGCCAGTGGGTTCGCCCGCGACCCCCGACGAGCCGCAACGCCGTCGCGATGTCCGGAACCTTGGCCAATGACCGCCCGAAAATGAGCGTCGGTTGCGCGGAAACAGACGGAACGCTACAGAGTCCACAAGCGGTGTGCGATCAAGCGCCGGACCTTGTACCCGCCGATCAAGTGGGTGAAGAATCACCGGATAATTCGGTACAGTTTCCTGCCGGGGGTCAGCATGGCCTGGAGCTGTCTTTTCTGTCACAGCCGTGTCCCGGCTGAGCTGATGGTTCGCGACATGGACCACCACCGCGAGACATGCCGAGATTGAGATCCCGCATGCTGGCGATTGAGGCCATGGCCGTCCCGAGGCGGCCATTCCGGTGACGCGGCGGCCGCCTCTCCTCTTCATTGCACCGACGATGCCTGACAGTGGCGGAAACGGCCTGGCAATGCGGGCAGGTCTCATGCTCGATTCGCTGGCGAGGCGTTTCGAAGTCCACCTCTTCGTCGTTCCTGTCGCAGGTGGAATCGTCGCACCATCAGATTTCGTCCGCGAGCGCGCGATCCGGGTAGGCTTGCTGGACCTCGCAACGACCCTCGATCCGCATTATGCGCTGATCGCCCGCGTCCGCGATCCGGAGGAGCGAAGGCGCGCCGAGTTGGCCTATCCGAAGCCGTTTCTCAGCCGATTTTGTACCGGCCAGAGCGCCGGCCGCGTGTATGAATGGAGCCGTGCCGCAGGCCGGCCCATTGCCGCTATTCATGTAATGCGTCTTTATCTGGCGCCTCTTGCCGAGCCGTTCCTGAGGCTCGCAGCCGGTGGCGCCGCCGATGGTCGCCCGTTCCACGTTCTCGACCTGGATGATGACGAGGTCCAAACACGGCGACGTCTGGCTGGCATCCGCGCCCGGAACGGGGACCATCGAGCCGCCGCGGCAGAGGCCGGCGAGGAACGCAAATACCAAGTCCTTGCCAACCAATACCTGCCGAAATTCGATCGAGTGCTCGTTTGCTCGGCAAGAGAAGCGTGCCGGCTTCGCGTAGCCTTTGCGGATGCCCGGTTCGCAGTGGTTCCAAATGGCTATGGCAATGACCAGATGCCGCCGCAGCGGGCGCCGGAACAGCCGGTGCTGCGACTGCTCTTCGTCGGAACCTTCGGCTATTACCCGAACGAGGATGCCGCCCTCTTCCTCGGCCGCGAAATCCTGCCGGCGTTACGCCGCCTCACACGGCGTGCAGTGCGCGTTGACCTGATCGGCGCCGGCGCTTCGCGGCCGGTTCTCGCGCTCGCGCAAGATCCGCATATCCGCCTGCACGGATTCGTCGGCGATCTGAGTCCCTGGTATGCGGCGGCCGATGTGGCAGTGGTTCCGGTGCGCGCAGGCGGCGGAACCCGGATCAAGATACTGGAAGCCTTCGCGCATCGCGTGCCGGTCGTGTCCACCCGGATCGGCGCCGAAGGCCTCGACGCCGTAGACGGCGAGCATTTGCTGCTGGCCGACGAGGCCGACGCGTTTGCCCGCGCCTGTCTCCTTCTGAAGGAAGACCCGTCGGCCGGCCGAACCATCACCGGACGCGCCGCCGCATTGCTTGCGGCTGCTTATGCCCCCGAAAGGATCGATGCGGCAGTTGCGGAGGTCTACCAGTCCGTGCAAGCTCGATCCGGGTGATCGGCCGGTGCGCCAATGCGGCAGCCGATCGCCGGCGAGTGCTCTGCGAGGGGGGACGATGTCGAGCGGAACGGCCTGGCACCCGAAGGCGACGGACGGCCTTGAGATCAATGCCGTGGCGGACGGCTATGTCGTCCATCAGCCCGACCGCGAGCGGGTACACTATCTCAATCACACGGCGGCGATCGTGCTCGAACTGTGTACCGGGAAGAATTCCGCTGCGGATCTGCCCGAGCTCATGCGACTGGCCTACAACCTGCCGGCGGCGCCGGGCAAGGAGGTGGAAGAGTGCCTGAGGACATTGCAGGAAGAGGGCCTGATCGCCTGAACCACGTCGAGAACGTCCGGTTTCTCTCCTGCGCGTTCGAGATCCGAACGAATTCCAGGGACCTGCATGAGAGACTGGCATATATCGTCCAGCGATCGGATCAGAAGGCCGTCCCGCTCCTGAAGCGCTGCGTGATCACCGTGCTCCGGAGCGGCGAAGAGTACAGGATCTGCGACGACGGCGGCATGGTCGAGGTCGAGCCCAGCCTGATGGCGGCCCTGGAATCCCTGTTCCGGCGCCTGCATCAACGAGCGCTCGAAACCCTGCCGGATCATATCCGAATCCACACCGCGAGCGGATTGCACCAGGAGCGCGCATTTCTCATGGTCGGCCCCAAACGGGCAGGCAAGACTACCCTGGCACTGCGACTGCTGTTCGCTGGCTTCGACGTCACCGGGGACGAACTTGTCCTGCTCCGCGATGGCCGGGCCACGGCATTTCCGCGCAAATTCTACGTCCGCAACGGCAGCCTCGGACTTCTCCCGCCGCTTCCGCCGGTACCCGGACCAACACCCTTTGCCATGAACCCGTCCGAGGGACGGCTGATCGCCGTCGATCCCACGCGCTTCGGGCGTCCCTGGACGATTGCCCCTGCGGAGGTATCGACGATCTTCTATCTCGAGCCCAATCATGGCGGCCATACTGCCGCTGTCCCGTGCCAGAAGGTCGAGATGGTCCGCCGCGTGATGACGGAGTGCGCTCCACCGGCCACGGGCCGGCCGGACTGGGTCTCCGATTTGTGCCGCACCGTGGATCGGGCCCGGACGTTCACCATCCGCATTGGCGAGCTCGATTCGGCGGTCCTTGAGGTTAAGAGAATTCTAGGCTAGGATTTCAACCTGCGATAAACGACCAGAATTATTAACGCCGGAATTATTAGTGGAGGCAAAAATGGCCGACCAAGATCTGGATCCGCGTGTACTGGGAGCAATCGACGAGGGTAAGCGGAGCTCGTTGCGGAAAATGATCATGGGCAGTGCTTTTGCAGTGCCTGTCGTTGCGTCGTTCTCGATGGACGGCCTGGTCAATGCGGCCAATGCGCAAGTGGCCCCCTACGCATCCAACCAGACGCGGTAGAGCAGCGGCAGCGATACGACTGGGTTCCTGTCGGCGGCGGCCGATCGGTCGGTTTGACGAAGACGGTCGATCGAGCCCCGATCGGCGGGGCTGATTGCACGGCCAAGGACGGCAACGGTGGCGAAGCTGCTGTCCGCAGCTCTGATCGTGCGTGACGAGGAGCAGGTCCTCGGCGATTGCCTGCGATCGGTTCGAGAACTCGTCGACGAAATTGTGGTTGTCGATACCGGGTCGCGAGATCGTACCCGTGAAATCGCAGCCTCGCATGGCGCACACGTCACCAGGTTCGAATGGCGGGACGACTTTGCCGCGGCGCGCAACCACGCGATCGAGCAGGCAACCGGCGACTGGATCCTCTACATCGATGCCGACGAGCGGATTCGGCCCTACGATCGTTGCGCACTCGAGGAAATTCTCTCGGACATCGGGTTGGTCGCCTGCAAGGTGCGGTTCCACCCGAGAACCGGATTTACTGCTTATCCGGAGCTTCGGCTGTTCCGGCGAGACGGGCGCATCCGTTTTGCAGGAGCGATGCACGAGACGATCGTCCCCGCAGTTCAGGCGGTCGCCGCCGCCGACGGTACGAGCGTCGGCTTCTGTGATCTGACAATCGACCATATCGGCTATGATGGCGACCAGTCTCACAAGCTACAGCGCAATCTGCGCCTGCTGGAGATTGCAATCCGGAATGATCCGGCACGAGTTTACCTGTGGTGGCACCTCGGCACCGTCTACCGCGATCTGGGCCGCCTTCCGGACGCCGAGGCGGCCTGGTGGGAGGGCGTAAGAAGGGCGCGGTCCAGGCAGTCGCACATGGCCGACGACGGGCTGTGCTTCATCGAGCTGGCAAAGCTCCTGCTCGGGCGGGGTGAGGATGTCCTGGACCTGCTCGACGAAGGCCTTGCGCTGCAGCCCGGCAACCGGCTGCTCCACTGGCTGAAGGCGAAGGCCCTGATCGCCAGTCGCAGGTACGACGAGGCCATGCCTATCCTGCGGACCCTGGCATATTTGGATCCCGCATCGCTGGTGGAAGAGGTGTCGTACGATCAGCGGATCTTCGGAGCGCCGGCTTTTGCGGACATGGGCCTGTGTGCTTTCCGCATGGAGCGGTACGCCGAGAGCGAACGCTGGTTCGGCCATGCCGAGGCCCTCGCCCCGGACTCCCTGGAATTCCGCACCAAACGTCAGCTCGCGGGCATGCGGGCCGGGACCGTTCACGCGTCGCACCCGCCGGCGCAAGGGTGAGCGCGATTGATCTCCGGACGGCCGCTATCGATTTTGGTCTTCAGTCATTTCGAACCGTTTCAGCCGCCCTCCTGCGAGGGATGCGAGGTGCCTTTCGAGATCACGACCGATCGGCGGCGCATTGATGAAGCGGACGCTGTCGTGTTCCACATTCCCACGTGGAGCGACGAATGCGACATTCCGAAGCGGCCCGGCCAGAAGTACGTGGCGCTCTCGCTGGAAAGCGAGATCAACTATCCCAGGCTGGCCGACCCGGCATTCCTGGGGAAGTTCGATCTCACGATGCTGTACCGCCAGGACGCATCCGTCTGGTGGCCGTATTTCGGACCCGAAATCGTCGCGGCTCTTCGCCGGCCGCCGATGCCGAAATCCGCCGACGCCCCGATCGCCTGGTTCGCATCGGGAGCGGTCGACCGGAGCGGTCGGACACGATGGGCCTTTGAAATCATGAAACGGGTGAAGACCCACTCCTTTGGCCGTATTCTTCGGAACAGGGTATTGCCCGCAGATGCCGGGCGCGCGAGCAAGCTCGCCGTGATTTCGAAATACAGGTTCACTCTGGCTTTTGAGAACTCCATCTGCCCGGATTACGTCACCGAGAAATTCTTCGATCCGCTCATCGCAGGATCGGTTCCGGTGTATCTGGGCGCGCCGAACGTCGCCGAGTTTGCGCCGGATCGATCCTGCTATATCGATGCGAGCGATTTCAGCGGGCCGGCCGACCTCGCGGACTATCTTGCCGTTCTGGCGACCGACGATCGCGAATATGCCAAGTTCTTTTCCTGGAAATCGGAACCGTTCGGCCGGATGTTCCTCGACAAGCTGGAAAGAGTGCGCTCGGGCCCGTTCTGCAGACTGGCCCGGCTGCTGCGCGCACCGGCATAGCAGTCGGCGACGCCCCGGGCGGGGCGTCCCCGGATAGTGGCGACAGCCCCGTTCAGCGGGCATCGCCCGGAAATCGGGCGGTCCCCGCTTCCTCCCGGAGAATGGCGATCGGCCGGAATCAGTCTGTCGCTGACCATCGCCCTGCGGATTCGGCAACGGACACGCTGCGCGCGATGCGCAATCCCTGGCCGGGAGGCCTGATCCTACTGTGCCGAGTTCGGTGCTCCGCCGGTCGAGAGGCGCGACAGCATGACGACGACGGCGGCGCCCAGCAACGTCTTGAAGACGGTGGCCAAGGCGAAGGGCACAACACCGAGATGCCACGCCTGCGGCCAGCCGATCAGTGCCGCAAGCCAGCTCGCGCCGGCGGCGAAGATCACGACGTGGCCGATGCCCATCGCGGCGATCGCGCGCCATGCTCCGTGACGCCATCCGCGCTCCGCAAGCCAGCCCGCCAGGATCGCCGCGAACAGGAAGCCGGCCAGAAAACCACCGGTGGGTCCGGCGAGATAGGCCAGTCCGAGCCCGCGCTCCGGCGTGCCGGCGAACACGGGAAGGCCAATCGCCCCTTCGACCAGATAGAGCAGCACGGTCGCTCCAGCCAGATGCGCGCCGTACGTCATACCGATCAGCAGCACCATGAATGTCTGCATGGTCATCGGCACCGGCCAGAACGGAATCTGGATCTTCGCGGACAAGGTCAGCAGAAGCGTGCCAAACAGGACGAGCGCGAGCTTCGCAAGCGGGCCGGCTGTCTCAATCCGAGTAAACAGCGTAGCGTCGGCGGTGGTCCGTGCGGGTGCGGGATGCATCATTTCTGATCCTGTAAATGCCGTTATGGGTACCGGTCGATGCTATGCGTGGGTCACGGGGCCGCGGGATTCTGCCGCGCCCCCGTCAAAGCATTGCCCAGCATCAGGTGAAGCTTCTCGGCGAGTTCGCCGCTCATGACGATCCGGTCGATGCTGCCGCTCTCGTCTTCGACGAGAAGGGCGATCATACCGCTAGAGCGGCTGTGCATGACGTCGCTCAACTGGTTGATCTTGAGCTCCCTGCTCTGACTGCTCGGCATGTCGTTCCTCCTGACGAGATAGGGGCGCTTTCCTTCGAGGCGGATAGGGGCGTCGGTCATGCTCCTCCGGGGTCTTTCAGTGATTCGAGAATAGTCGCATTGAAGGACTGGGCCGCTTCATATTGCACCCAATGCCCGGCGCTGGCGACCCGGCGGATTTGAATGTCGGGACGGAGGCGCGAGACGGCGGCTTCGTAGGCCGGGAGATCACGGCGCGCATAGGCATCCTGCTCCCCCCAAATAGCGATCATGTGCCGCGCCTGAATCCGGGCCGACGCCTTGGCGAGCGCGTCCGACCGCGAGTAGCTTCGGCCGCGTGCACGGGCGCGTGCGGTGTTCGCCATCTGAATCGCAAGGGCAGTGTCGTCGATCGCGGCCGGATCCGCGAACATCATGATCGACAGATTGTGGCGATGAACCGCGGCGATCTCGTCGGGCGTCATCGCCGGGCGTGTCCGCGCGAGCGAATCGAAATCCGATACCGCCAGGCCAAGCCCGGCCGGGGCGATGAAGATGACGCGATCGACACGGGCCGGCGCGCCGACCTCCGCGAGGTCCGCGGCAAGCTGGCCCGCCATGACGCTTCCGAACGAAAAGCCGACGAGATCGAAGCGGCGTGCTTTTCCGAGGACAACCGGGAGGCCTGCGATCAACGACTGCGGGATCGCTTTCAGAAGGTCATCATCGGCCGGAACGTCGGAATCGCCGAACCCCGGCATATCGGGCGTGATCACCCGATGCCGCAGCGAGACCGCTGGAATCGTCCTGATCCAGTGTGTCCACGAGCCGAAGGCACCGTGGAGCAGGACCAGAGGCGGCCCGTCTCCCCAGCTCCGCCATACGACGCGCGACCCGCGAAACTCGGTCTCGACATGGTCGGCGACTTCATCGAGGCGGCTCACGGTTTCCGGGATCGGCGGAACTCGTCCGCCGGGCCCGCGCGAGACGATCATCGCGCGCGTCGACCTTTCGCCGCTGGGCGCGGAACGGGGCATGACGCCCGCGCGGCTACGCAGCGAGAACCGCGACCGCGCTTCCGGCGATGACACGGCCATTGCCTGTATGCCCCTCGAAGGAAAGCGTGGCAACCGTCCGCCCTGCTTCGCGCATCGCCGACTCCACCTTACCCTCGAGTCGGACGACATCCCCCGGCCGGACCGGCGTGAGAAAACGCGCCGAGATGTCGCGGACAATGGCGCCGGGCCCGGCCCAGTCTGTCACCGCCTGAGCGGCGAAGCCCATAGTCAGCATGCCATGGGCTATGACGCCGCCGAGGCCCGCCTCCTGCGCGAACGGCAGGTCGTAGTGGATCCGGTTGAAATCGCCGGACGCCCCGGCATACATCACGAGCTGAACCGTCGTGACCGGCCCCTTGACGAGACTGAAGGTCTCGCCGGCCTGCACGGAGCGTCCCATCGATCTCGCGCCTCGCCCGCCGCTCAGCGCTGCAGCGTCGAGTCGAACGCGTCGCCCAGCTCCGACTGGCCGACGATCTGTGCGGTCCGATCGTGGCCGGCGTGAAGGACGTGCGTCTCCAGGTCGCGCAGGTAGCGGCTCAACGGGAACTCGTCGAACAGAGCGGTCGAGCCTGCCGCATGGATGATCTTGTGCGAAAGATCGAATGCGACATGCGCCGCGGTGGACTTCGCCGACATGGCGAGGAGTTCGGCTTCGACGACCGGCTTCGTCTTGTACGCAATGATCGCCTTGTGGAACAGCGCCGCCGCCGCGTCCAGGGCGATCTTCATCTCACCGGTCCGAAGCTGCGTGATGCCGTCCTTGGCGCGGCCGCGCTTGACGACGTACTCGCGGTACCAGTTGTACATGCCCTCGGTGGTGCCGAGATAGTTGGCGGTAAAGCCAAGATGGAACTTGCCCTGCCACCGGCCGCGCGGATACGCGCCCGGTGCGCCGAGCACGTTCTCGTCGGGAACGAATACGTCGTCGAGCGTGATTACCGGGCTCGGCGCGGTGCGCATGCCGTTGGGCCGATACCAATCATTGTCGATGGAAACGCCCTTCATGCCGGGCTCGATGATGACCATCAGGTGGTTGTCGAGGTAGTTCTCGACCCCCTCGATCGCGACGAAAATGATCGCGAATCCCATCGTCGGACCGTTCGTCGCGTAGTTCTTCTCGCCCCGGACGATCCAGCCGCCGTCTACGCGCTTCGCCTGGGTCGTCATCATGTACATGTGCTTGCGCTTCGCTTCGCTGCCGACGAAGGCTCCGAGGAACGGGCGCTCGAACATCGGCTTGATGTACTTCTCGCGCTGCCGCGGCGTGGCGAGTGCATCGAGGCACCAGGCGGTATGATTGTGCACCTGGTAGCAATGCGCGGTTCCGCTGCAGCCGCGTGCGATGACGCGCAACGCCTGCAGGTACGTCGCAGGATCGTCCGAGTCGAGATTGCTGCCCTTGCCGCCGATCTCCTTCGGAAGGGTCGTCGTAAGCCAGCCGCGCTCGAACAGCTCCTGCAGGTTCTCGGTCGGCATCGAGCAGTTTTCGTCGTATTTCCGGCCTCGCGGACGGAACTTTTCGATGGCGAGGCGCTCGAGTTCCTTGATCTCCGGGCTTTCGAGAATCTTCTCGGGATCGATCGCCAGCTCTACGGCCGCTGCGCGCCCCGACTCGACGGACTTGGTCGCTGATGCCTGCTTCACGGTTGCACCTCGGTGTTTTGATGAATTGGACTTGCCGGCCCGGCGGCCGGCGGATCGCGACGGGCCGGTCATCGCCGGGTCTCCGGGCCGCCGCTCACATATATGATCTGGCCGTTGACGAATGCGGCGTCGTCGCTGCTGAGAAAGCCGATGACATTGGCCACATCGCGCGGCGTGCCGACACGGCCGACGGCAATGTTCTTGGCGCGCTCGGCCTTGTACGCATCCGGCTCGAAGCCGAGACGACGTGCGGTCTGCTGCGTCATTTCCGTGTCGATGAAGCCCGGCGCGACCGCATTCACCGTAACGCCGAACCGGCCGATTTCCAGTGCAAGGGTGCGCGTGAAGCCCTGAAGCCCGGCTTTCGCGGTGGAGTAATTCAGCTGCCCGCGGTTGCCCAGCGCCGAAGTCGACGACACGTTGACGATCCGCCCGTATTTGCGCGGCACCATCACGCGCTGCGCAGCGCGCGCGCACAGGAACGCGCCCCTCAGGTGGACTGCCATCACCAGGTCCCAGTCGGCATCGCTCATCTTGTGAACGAGATTGTCGCGAGTGAGGCCGGCGTTGTTGACCAGAATGTCCACGGCACCAAGTTCGGTGGCAGCCTTGTCGACCATCGCATCGACCTGCTTTGCGTCGCTTACATCGCAGGCGATGCCCAATGTCTTGACGCCATGCGCATCCCCGATGCGCCGCGCTGTTTGCGCGGCGGCGCCGGCATCCAGATCGCAAATCACCACGCTGGCGCCGTTCTCTGCAAACATCGAGGCGGTTTCTGCGCCGATTCCGCGCGCCGAACCGGTCACCAGCGCCACGCGCCCTTCGAAACGTGCTGCCATACGCGTCTCAAACTCCCCAACGTCCGCCCGGCCGGTGTACAGCCGGAATGCTCGGTCTTCATGGCGGGCGCGGCGCGCTCGCGCGCAAATACCAACACAATTGTCGATCAATGTCACGTTTTTCTTAGATACAATTCCCACGGAAGCATGCCGGTCGGTCCCGGCATTGTCTGCCCGCGGTCGAGAAGGCCGACAGATGAAGGGCTTCCGTCGACAGGGTCATTGCGCAATTCCGCAAAAATGATTCGTCTGCTATCTCTGAGCGGTCTCGATCATCTCAATACAGCGCCGAAATCCGGCCCTGCGCTCACCATCGTATTGCACCAAATGCGGGCTCCCAGCACACCACGCGGCCGATTCTTCCTCCTTTTCGGGACGCTGGCCATCATGTTCTCGCTCGGACAGCTCAACCGCAGCGCCGGCAGCGTGCTGTCCCCGGTGCTCAACGAAGAGCTCACCCTTGGCGCGCTGCGGCTCTCGATCGTGATCGGCGTCATGTTTCTGGCGCAAGGACTGATGCAGCTCCCGGCGGGCGTGCTGCTCGACCGCTTCGGGCCGCGCCTCACGATTCCGGCATTGTCGGCGATCGCGGCTCTGGGCTCATTCGTATTCGGCATGTCGCAGGGCTGGCTCGGTCTCGCGATCGGCCGCGCGCTCATCGGCATCGGCTTCGCCGCGGTCATGTCCGGGACCTATGTGCTGTTCACACGCTGGGTCCCGGCGGACCGGTTCTCGGTCGTTTCCGGCCGCTTCCTGTTCATAGGCGGGATCGGCGGTCTTCTCGCGACGACGCCGCTGGCGGCGTCGATCGAAATGATTGGCTGGCGCATCACGTTCATATTGCTCGGAATCGCGACGCTCGCGGTGTGCGTCCTGACCTATGCCATGGTTCGCGATGCGCCGGATGCAGACGCAAAGGCAGTAGCGCCGGCAACCGTGAGCCTGCTGGACACGATCCGGGGCGTCGGCGAGGTGCTGCGCAACAAGGCGATATGGCCGATGCTGATCGTGGGCATATGCATCTACAGCCCCTCGCAGGTCCTGCTGGGGATCTGGGCCGGCCCCTTCCTGCAGGACATCCACGGCCTGAATGCCATCGACCGCGGCTATGTCCTGCTGGCCATGGCGATGGCGATGAATACGGGCGCCTTGATATTCGGGCCGCTCGAGCGGCGGTTCAACGCGCGCAAGGCGATCATCCTCGCCAGCATGCTGCTGATCGCGCTCCTGTTCTCGCTGCTGGCGGCCATTGCGTTTGCGTCGCTGTGGCAGACCATCGCGCTGTTCATCGTGATTCCGCTGGTCTCGCCGTTCTTCATCGTTGTCATGTCGCACGCCCAGGCCCTGTTCCCGCGCGGCGCGGCGGGACGGGCCATGACATCCGTGAACATGTTTGCCGTCGCCGGCATTTTCATCATGCAGAACGTCACCGGAGCCGTGGTCAGCGCGGTGCCGCACGAGACCGGCACGGGATCGCTGACGGGATACCGGCTGGTCTTCGCCCTCATGGCGGCGACGTTCGTTCTTGCGACGCTGATCTACAGCCTGACGCCGGAGATCAGGCACAGCGATCGCGGATCGACCTGAAAACCTAGAATGCCGGGCGCCGCTTCTCCTTGAACGCAGCGAAGCCCTCGGCGAATTCGGCCGTCGACAGGCAGAATGGCTGGCCGAGCGCCTCCATCTCGAGCGACGTCTCGAGATCGGCAGGTGACTGCGCCAGCTGGCGCTTCGTCATCCCCAGGGCATGCCGCGGCA
This sequence comes from Alphaproteobacteria bacterium, assembly GCA_041690495.1. Classification (GTDB taxonomy): domain Bacteria; phylum Pseudomonadota; class Alphaproteobacteria; order CACIAM-22H2; family CACIAM-22H2; genus DATAAP01. Next base: position 25,616 of record JAWLHE010000006.1, read on the forward strand.
GTGCCGCAAGCTCGCCCGCCAGCTCGATCGCCCGCGAGCGCACGTCCGGGTCGGGAACCAGGACGTCGGCCAGACCGATGTCCAGCGCTTCCTGACCGCGGTAGTTTCGCGCGTAGAGCAGTGCATTGCGCGCCCGCGCGACGCCGATGCGCCGCGCCACCGAATACGTCACGCCGAAATCGGGGATCAGGCCGACCTTCAGAAACGGAAATCCGATCGTCGCGCTCTGGCCGAGAACGATCGTGTCGGCACAAAGGGCGAGCCCGGCGCCCGCTCCCATCGCGAATCCCTCGACGGCGGCAATGACCGGCTTGTCCGCGTTGACGAGCAGCCGGACCACCTTGTGACCGCTCTGCAGCCTGGCGCGCGCCGCTTGAACATCCAGCCCCGCCAGCGTCGTGAGATCGCCGCCGGCGCAGAACGTGCCTCCCTCTCCGGTCAGGATGACGGCGCGAATGGACGGCTCGTTCAGCGCCGATGCCAGGCAGTCCAGAAGGCGTTGCCGCACGTTGTCGTCGATTGCATTGCGCCGCTCGGGCCGGTTGATGGAGACCACCGCGATCCGCTCGCTCGGCTGCGATGTCACCACCACGTTCGGGACACTCATCTTGGACTCCTGCGGATTGACTAGCGTTGCCGGCTCACGGCGCCTGCGTCTGCCCGCACCAGTGCCAGCGCCTGTTCGCGCAGCCGGAATTTCTGGATCTTCTCGGTACCGCCGGTTAGCGGAAGCGCATCGACGAAGTGAAAGTACGTGGGAACCTTGAACGACGCCAGCCGGGCGCGAAGAAACGCCGCCAGCTCGTCCCCGTCAGGTCGGGTCCCGGCGCGCGGAATCACGAACGCAACTCCGGCCTCGCCGAATTCGGGATGAGGAACGCTGACGATCGCCCCCGCCCGGACATTCGGATGCCGGCCTAGCACGGCCTCGACTTCCGGGACCGAGACGTTGAATCCCTTGTGCTTGTAGCCGTCCCCGAGGCGCCTTTGGAACACGAGCGTGCCGTCGGGTCTGAGGAGCCCTGCGTCCCCGGAGCGCAGCCATCCGTCCGGCGTGATCGCCCGGCGCGTTTCATCGGGCTTGTTGTAGTAGCCGGGCATGACGCAGTAGCCGCCGATCCATATCTCTCCAGGCGAATCCGGCGGCATGTCGCGGCCGCTTTCGGGATCGACCACGCGGATCAGGCAGCCGGGCAGCGGGCGGCCCTGTGAAGCCAGCCGGTCCTCGAGCGGTTCGTCCCAGCGGCAGCGCGTCACCAGTCCGGTCGACTCGGTCAGGCCATAACCCGTCACGACCCCGCCCACGCCGAGATCGAGCGCAGCCTGACGCAACACCACCGGGTCGCTGCTCAGCACGACGCCGACCCGCAGACGGTGCAGATCGCGTCGGTCGAACCGCGGATTCTGGAGGAGTGCCGATATCATCGCCGGCAGCAGATGGATCGCGGTGCATCGCTCCGCGATCAGGGCGTCCAGACAGGCCGTTGCATCGAACCGCTCCTCCAGCACGACGCTGGCGCCATGGCTCCAGAACGTCAGGACGCCGTTGAGCGAGCCGAGAACGCCGAACAGCGGCACGCACAAATAGAGCCGGTCTTCGGGGCTCAGACCGAGCGTGTTGCCGCCGTCATAAGCCTTGCGCCAGATCGCATGCGTCAGCATCGCGCCCTTGGGCAGCGCCGTGGTGCCGGAACTATAGGCGATCAATGCGGGCCGGTCGGGATCGCCCGCAACGGGCGGCACCGGGAGATCGCGATCCTCCTGCGACCAGTCGGTGATGGCAGGCCAGTCCACGCTGGGCGGATCGCACACGACGACGTGACGCAGTGCTGGAAAGACCGGGCTGCCCCGCTCCAACCCGCCGCTCCGCAATTCCGCGGAGGCCTCCCCCAGCTCCGACAGGAAGTCGCGAAACCCGGGCTGACCCGGCACGATGATGACCCGGCTGTCGGACTGAGCGATCTGATACACGAACTCGTCACGCCGCAGCCGGGTGTTGAGGAAGACGGCGACGAGCCCCATCTGGGAAGCGCCGAGCCAGTACCAGATGAACTCCGGCCGGTTGGGCATCCAGATCGCCACCTTGTCGCCCGGCTCGAGCCCGAGCGTTGCAAGTCTCGCGGAAGCGCGGTCCACCTCGCGCCGGACGTCGCTGAATGTGTAGCGGCGGCCGCGGAAGTACAGCGCCTCGCGCGGCCCGTGCCTCCGCTCGATCGATCGCAACGCCTCGGCATAGGTGATGCCGACGAAAGGGTTAGTGACCGGCACGCCGCGCTCGCTCACGCATGCGACCTTGCGGCGCCCGCATCGATGCCCAGACGTGCCATGGCGTCCTCCCGCAGGCGGAACTTCTGGATTTTTCCGGTTCCGGCCGTCAGGGGAAACTCGCGGACGAACATGACGTGGCGAGGCAGCTTGAAGCTCGACAGCTTCGGCCGGAGAAATGCCAGGATCTCGTCGGCGCTCGGCGACATGCCGTTCTTCGCGATGACAAACGCGACGCCGACCGCACCCTGATCGCTGTCCGGAATGCCGACCACCGCGGCGGCCTCGACCGCCGGATGCTGCCCCAGCGCGCGCTCGATTTCCGCGGGCGCGACATTGAAACCGCGGGTCTTGTACCCGTCGCCAAGTCGTCCCTTGAAGGTGAGCCGTCCGTCCGGCCGGAACAGGCCCAAGTCGCCGGTCCTGAGCCAGCCGTCTTCGGTGATCGTCCGCTTCGTCTCTTCCGGCTTCTTGTAATAGCCGAGCATCACGCAATAGCCCCGGACCCAGATCTCGCCGGTTTCACCGGTCGGGATGTCCCGGCCGGTCTCCGGGTCCACGATCTTGACCTCGATGTCCGGCATCGGCTTGCCCTGGGTCGTGAAGCGGTCCTCGCGGGAATCGTCCCAGCGGTTGCGCGTGACCACGGTCGTCGTCTCGGTCATTCCGTAGCCGGTCATGACGCCGGGAATGCCGATGCGATCGGCCACCAGGTCCAGCACATCGAGATCGGCGCTGAGAACGAACGCGATCCGCAGCGTCGACAGGTCGAAGGATTTCAGGTCCTGAAGGCCGCAGATCTGGTGGATCATCGGCGGCAGCAGGTGAATGACGGTGCAGCGTTCGGCCGACGCGATTTCCAGGCACTCGCGTGCGTTGAAATGCTCGCCGAGGACGACGCGACCGCCCCTGACCCAGAGCTGCCCGACCCCGTTCATCGTCGCCATGGATCCGAACAGCGGAATCGAAAGATAGATGCAGTCCTTGTCGGTGAGGTCGATCGGCGTGCCGATGTCCCAGCTTTTCCGCCAAAGGCAGTGCGAGATCATCGCGCCCTTGGGCAGCGCCGTCGTTCCCGAGCTGTAGGCGATCAGCGCCGGCGCGGCGGGATCGGTTTCCATCGCCGGGGCGGGCAGGTCAGCCGACAACGGCACCGACCAGTCGGTCGCGCCGCGATAAAGCGGTCCCGGCGGATCGCAACAAATGACATGGCGCATCTCGGGCAGCTGACTCGACGCGAGTTTCCCCGGCGTGCCGGACTTGAGCTGCGGACACAGCTCCGCGAGGTCGGAGAGGAAATCGCGGAACCCGCCGGGCCCAGGCACGATCACGGCCCGGCTGTCCGACTGCGCCAGCTGATAGGCCGCCTCCTCGAGCTTCAGGCGCGTATTGAGCATGACGGCGACGAGACCCATCTGCGCGGCGCCGAGCCAGTACCAGATGAATTCCGGCCGGTTGGGCATCCAGATCGCCACCTTGTCGCCCGGCTCGAGGCCGATCGAGGCTAGCCGCGCGGAGGCACGGTCGGCGTTCTGCTTGAGATCGCGGAAGCTATAACGCTCTTTCCGGAAGACCAGCGCATCGCGCGCACCATACCGGTCCGCCAGAAGCTGCAGACACTGCGCGTATGTTTTGTTGGTGAATTCGTTCACAGGCGAAGGACTCCTCAACTGGTCGCGGGGACGCCGGCTCCCAGGCGCGCCAGTGCGAGCTCCCTGAGCCGATGTTTCTGCACCTTGCCCGTCCCCCCGGTCACTGGCAGCTCGTCGACGACGAAGACATGGTTGGGCAGCTTGTAGGACGCGAGATGCGGCCGCAGGAATGCGACGATCTCCTCCTCCGCGACCGACTCGCCGGTACGCAGCGTGACGAATGCCGCGCCGATCTCGCCGAACGCCGGGTGAGGCAGCCCCACCACGGCGGCAGCGGCGACCGCCGGATGGCGAGCGACTGCCGCCTCGACCTCGGCCGCGGAAACATTGAATCCCTTGTGCTTGAAGATGTCCTTGAGGCGGCCTGTGAAGCGCAGATTCCCGTCTGCGAGCAGCGCGCCGAGATCACCGGTCTTGTACCATCCGTCCGCGGTGAATGTCGCCTTGGTCGCCTCCGGCATCTTGTAATAGCCCGCCATCAGGCAATATCCCCGCACCTGGATTTCGCCGGTCTCACCGGCCGGCAGGGCCGCGTTCGTCTCGGGATCGGCGATCCTGACCTCGATGCCGGGAAACGGCTTGCCATGCGTCGACAGGCGCAGCTCGAGCGGATCGCTCGAGGACGTGCGCGTCACCGCGCTTGATGTCTCGGTGAGGCCGTAGCTGGTGACGAGATCGCGCATTCCCAGCTGCGTGGCCGCCGCCCGGACGATCTCGCTGTCCATGGTGACGATGATCCCGGTTCGCAGTGTTCCGATGTCGAAGCGGGCGAAATCCGGATGAGCGAGCATCTGCTGCACCATGACCGGCAGCAGATACATCGCCGTGCAGCGCTGCTCCTGGATGGTCCTCAAGGCCAGGCCGGCGTCGAACCGCTCTGCCAGCACGACGGACGAGCCGCGCGACCAGAAAGTCAGGACCCCGTTCACATTGGCCAGAATCCCGAACAACGGCACGCACAGATAGAGCCGATCGTCGGCGGTCTGCGCGAAGCGGTCGCCATGATCGGCGGCCTTGCGCCAGACGTGATGGGTCAGCACCGCGCCCTTCGGCAGCGCCGTCGTGCCGGAACTGTAGGCAATCAGCGCCGGTGCATCCGGGTTGTGCATGTATGGCAGGATATCCCGCGGCGCCGCGCGCGGCGCCCAGACTGCAGTCCCGCGGTAGCGTGTCGACGGGCCGAGGGTCAGGACCCAGCGCAGTTCCGGGAGAGCGGCGCATTTCAGTCCGCCCGGATCGCCATCGGCAATCTCCGGACAGAGGCCGACGAGGTCGCCGAGAAAATCGCGCACCTCCGCCGCCGCGGGAACGATGACCGCGCGGCTGTCGGACTGCTTCAGCTGATAGGCCACCTCGTCCGCCCTCAGGCGCGTGTTCAGCATTACCGTGACGAGGCCGATCTGCGACGCGCCGAGCCAGCACCAGAGATAGTCCGGACAGTTCGTCGCCCACAGCGCGACCTTGTCCCCGGCGCGCAACCCCAGCGTCAGGAGATGCGCGGACGCAGCGTCCGCCTGCGCGCGCAGGTCGGCAAAACTGTAGCGCCGGTCCCCGAACACGAGAGCGGTGCGATCGCCGAAGCGCGCAGCGAGCAGTGCCAGGGCCTCGGCATATGTCTTGCCCGCAAAGTCATTCATGACGAGCGCCAGCCCCGGACCTGCCTGACCTCGACATCTACACCCGCTGGTTGTCCCTCCCCGCGCCGCCGGCCGGTGCCGCGAGGCGGTCCCGGAACAATGCCCCGCAGCACCGCTACAATGATCATGTGTTTCCTCCGTACGCACGCACCGGGCGCAAAGCGACTCGCAGTCCGGGGCGCCCGGCTGGTCGCCCGCAGACGAGGGCGGCTTTTCAAATCCTATGGCCTACCTCGCCAAATTGGCATATAAGCCTAGGCGCATTGCGCCGACCGAATGGCCGCCCCATCTTTGGATGGTGCAATCTACCTGTCAATGTACTTATAATAATAGAAACAATCTGCAGGGCAGAGCAATGAATGACGGGATGTGGGTACCCGATATTTCGAAGATCGATGGCCCGCGTTATCTGGCCGTAGCGGCAGCCATCGCGAAGGGGATCGACAACGGTGAGTTGCCGCCCGGGTCGCAGCTGCCGCCGCAGCGCGACCTCGCGGAAAAACTCGGCGTGACAGTCGGCACCGTGAGCCGTGCCTACGCGCTCGCGAAACGTCGCCGCCTGGTCGACGGAGAGGTCGGCCGCGGAACGTTCGTCAAGGGTAACCGGCAAGAAGCACGCGGCGCAAACATCATCCCCGAGGGCGATACGCGTACGATCGACCTCGCCTGCTTCCGGTCGCCGGTCGACGGGCTTACCGAGGCTCTCGCCAGGGCGTTTGCCGAGGCCGGAGAGCGCGCGACCCTGTTTCCGTTGCACAAGTACCCGCCGGCCGCCGGCTTTCTCACGCATCGCACCGCCGGTGCGACATGGATCGGCCGGGTCGGTCTCGAGGTTCCCCCGGAGAACGTTTTCATCTGCGGCGGCGCCCAGCAGGCGATCCTCATCGCCCTCAATGCCTTCGCGCGGGCCGGCGATGCCGTCGTGACGGAGAACCTGACCTATTCCGGCGTCAAAGCCCTCTCCGCCTTGCAGGGATTGAGGCTCGAGGGCGTGACGCTGGACGACAAGGGCATGGTGCCGGACGCCCTCGATGCGGTTTGCGCGGCGACGAACGCGCGCGTGGTCTATCTGCAGCCCACCGTACACAATCCGACGACTGCCTTGATGCCGGTCGAGCGCCGGCGGCGGATCGCGGAGATCGCGCGCGCCCGGGATCTGATCCTGATCGAGGACGATGCCGCGGCGAGCGCGCTGATCGACCGGCCGCCGCCGGTCGCCTCGTTCGCGCCGGAACGAACCTGCTACATCACCAGCGTATCGAAGAGCATCAGCCCGACCTTCCGGCTCGCCTATGTCGCGGCGGCGCCCAAGCTGCACGAGAGCCTCGTCAGCACCTTCCACACCATGGCGCTCGCCGTGCCGCCCTTTCCGGCCGAGGTGATGGCATTGATGATCGGCAACGGTGTCGCCGATCAGATCACGCGCCGATACCTTCAGGAGATGAGACGCCGGCACGACCTGGCGCTGGAGATCCTCAAACACCATCAGGTCGCCGCGCATCCTGCCGCGTTCTATGCATGGCTGTCGCTGCCGGCGCACTGGAACGCCGACGATTTCGCCGCGGCGGCCAGGGCCGAAGGCGTCTCGGTGGCGGCGGCCGACAGCTTCGCGGTGGGCCGCGCCGGATCGGTCCACGCCGTGCGGGTATCGCTGAATCCCGGGTCGAGCATCGAAGTCCTTCGCAACGGCCTCACCGTGCTTACGTCGATCCTGTCCGCGCGTCCTCGGCTGCGGCCGACGATTATCTAACGCCAGGGACGGCATGGGCCATGCGACGGATCAGATCGGGTCCCAGCTGAACACGTCTGCCGACCGGTCCAGCGCGTAGAACCCTTTCTTGAGCGCGGGAATCGCGTGCTGTGCGATCGCATCCGGCGTCCACCCCTCGCCGCGATGGACCGACCGCAGCGGCCGCGACTGGCTCATCAGGAATATCTCGTTGTGGCGGACGGCGAAGATCTGCCCGCTCACGTCGCGGGCCGCATCGCTGGCAAGGAAGACCGCCATGGGCGCGATCTTGTCGGGTGTCATGGCCATGATCTTCGCGACGCGCTGGCGCTGCTGATCGGTCTCGGTCGGAATCGTGCCCGTGAGGCGGCTCCACGCCGTCGGCGAAATGCAGTTGGACCGGACGTTGAACCGCGCCATGTCGAGAGCGATCGACTTCGAGAGGCCGGCGATACCGAGCTTTGCGGCCGCGTAGTTCGCCTGGCCGAAATTGCCGATCAGGCCGGAGTTCGAAGTCATGTGGATGAACGTCCCGCTCTCCTGCTTGCGGAAGAACGGCGCTGCCGCGCGGGATACGTTGAAGCTGCCCTTGAGATGCACGCCGACAACCGCGTCCCAATCGGCCTCGGTCATGCGATGGAAGATGACGTCGCGGAGAATCCCGGCATTGTTCACGACACAGTCGATCCGGCCGAACGAATCGAGCGCGGCCTGGACGATCGCGTGTGCGCCGTCCCATGACGCCACGCTGTCGGTGTTGGCCACGGCCTCGCCGCCGGCCTTGCGTATCTCTTCGACGACCTCGTCGGCCGGGCCCTTGTCCTGCCCCTCCCCGCGCGCCGACGCGCCGAGATCGTTGATCACGACTTTCGCACCATGCGACGCCATGAGCATCGCGATTGCACGACCGATTCCCCGTCCGGCACCCGTCACTACGGCGACCTTGCCGTTCAGCATCTTTTCCATGGCGAGGGTCACGCGCCTTGCCGGCCGACGATGGCGACGCTGCAGACATTCTGGTGCGGAGCGCCGCCGAGGTTGTGAGTCAGCCCCAGCACCGGATCCTTGACCTGGCGTGGACCGGCGCGCCCCTGGAGCTGCAGATACATCTCGTACATCATCCGCAGTCCCGATGCGCCGATCGGGTGGCCGAAGCACTTGAGGCCGCCGTCGATCTGGCAGGGCAGTCCACCGGTGCTGTCATAGAAGCCGTCGAGCACGTCCTTCACGCCGCCGCCCTCCGGCGACAGAAACAGATCCTCCATCGTCACCAGCTCGGTGACGGAGAAGCAGTCATGCACCTCGGCCAGGCTGATCTCCTCGCGCGGGTTGCGGATGCCGGCTTCCTCGTATGCCCGCTTGCTGGCAATGCGCGCCGTCATGAAATAGCTGCCATCCCACGAGTTGTGCGCCGCCTCGACCCCGTTCGATACGGATAGCTGCAGAGCCTTGACGGTGATCAGGTCCTTCTTGCCGAGGCCGCGCGCGATCTCGGGCGTTGTCACGATCGCGCAGGCGGCGCCGTCGCTGACGCCGCAGCAGTCGAAAAGGCCGAGCGGCTCGGCCACCATCGGCGCCTGAAGCACGGAGTCCATCGTGATGCGCTTCTGAAGATGCGCCTTCGGATTCCTGGCGCCATTGTCGTGGCTCTTGACCGAGATATGCGCCATTGCGCGCTTCAGGTCCTCCTGGGCCACGCCGTGCTTGGCGCGATAGGCGGCCGCGAGCTGCGCGAACGAGCCGGGAGCCGAGTAGTTTGCCCACCACATCGAGTTCAGCACGCCGCGGCTGCGCTGCGGGAGCCCGCCGTAACCGGTGTCCTTCAGTTTCTCGACGCCGAGCGCCAGGGCGATGTCGCAGGCACCCGCCGCGACCGCATAGACCGCACCGCGCAGGGCCTCGGATCCGCTGGCGCAGAAATTCTCGACCCGCGTAACGGGGATGTATGGCAGCCGCAGCGAGAAGGCGAGCGGAATGCCGCCCTTGCCGACGTGGATTTCCTCGATTGCCGTTGCCAGCCATGCGGCCTGGATCTGCTTACGATCGATGCCGGCGTCCTTGATGCATTCGTCGAACGCCTCGACCATCAGATCGTCGGCGTCGGCCTCCCACCGCTCGCCGAATTTCGAGCAGCCCATGCCAATGATCGCGACCTTGTCCTTAATGCCCGTTGCCATCGGTTAGGTCCTTCCATTTAGAGCCGGCGCCGCTTTCCAGAAGTAGCGACGGAAGCCGCGGATATCGTCGAAGTCCTTGATGCGAAACATCATGCGCATCGGCATGCCGACGCTCACCCGACCTTGGTCGACATCCGTGAAGTTGGCGAGAAACCGTCCGCCCTCCTCGAACTGGACCATGCCGTAATGCGCGGGCGGGTCCATCGTGTAGGTGAGATGGTCTGCCGACCAGGTCAGCACGCGGCACGGCGTCTCGGCGAAGAGCTCGTCCTCCTGGGAGCGGAACGCACCGCAATTCGGATTGACGCAGACATTGGTCTTCGGAAACTGGCGCGTCCCGCAGATCGTGCAGCGGCCGCCGACAAGGCCCAGCAGCATCTGCCGGCGCCGATAGAGCTGCGTCAGGGCGGTCTGGTTGTCGAGTTCGGCCCGCATGCCCTTTTCACGCGTTACCAGATTGTTGAATGCAAGGAACTTGGCGTAATTCGTCTCCTCCTTGCGCCGGGCGAGATATCCCTTGGTCCCGAGACGGGGCGACAGTGCCGGCAAGGCATCGGTCGCCTCGAACACCAGCGCATCGCTGCCCTGACCGAAACTCGCGACGAGAATCCTGTCGCCCGGCTTCGCGTCCTGCAGCGCGTCGACGAGCATGATCAGGGCGTGCGCCGTCCCGGCCTCGCCGCATGACATGTGCAGATTGTCGCGAATGCTGCTCTCGGGGATGCCGACGCGCTTCGCAACCGACTGCACGACGCGGCTCAACGTGCACGGCATGATGAAATGGCTGATTTCGCTTGCCGCGACTCCCGAAGCGGTAAGCGCCCCCGCGATCGCCTTGGGCACGATCTTCATGTAGCCTTCGTCGCGAATCCAGCGCTCTTCCCAATTGTAGTCGTATTCCCGGTTCTGGCCGCGATAGTGGTCGACGAAGTCCACCGCAACCGAATGTGCGCCCTTGAAGGCGGCGACGACGTTCCGGGTACCGAGCAGCAACGCTGCGCTGCCGTCGCCGAAGGTCAGTTCCTGAAGGCCGCCGGCCTTGGTGCGGCGGTTGTCCGCCGCGACGAACAGCACCGGGCCGCGGCCGTTCGGCGCCAGCGTGCGCAGCGCTGCAAGCAGGCCCGACGTCGCTGCCCTTTGCGACGACGTCACATCCAGCGTCTCGACGTCTTCGCCCAGGTTGAGCGCCTGGGCCACGATTCCGGCATTGAGGCGGTCCTCGAACGGCAGCGACGTCGATGCGAGATTGACCGAAGCGACGGCGCTTCGATCATGGTCGGCGAGGCAGTCTCGCGCGGCCTCGACCGCCATCGTCACGCTGTCCTCGTCCCAGTTGCAGATCGCCCGCTCGCCCTTCCCTTGCGAACGCAGTCCGGGCGAAGCCCAGGCGTTCGCGTCGACAATGCTTTTACGGCTCAAACGCAGGCGCGGAACGTAAGCCCCGAACGCGGTAATGCCGATCATGCGAAAACTCCTCGTTGGCCGGGCGTGCAGATAGTTCCGCGAATCAATTTCAGGGTCAATGAATCAGAACTCATGGATACAATTTTTCCTCCTGCACCGCGGGCAGACCCAGCCGATCGAGAATCAGCCTGTTCGCTGCCTCGTGGGCTTCGTAGATGACCCAGTGCCCGGCGCCGGCAAGGACCTGCGTACCGACCAGCGGATACAGTGTGCGGATCTGCTCGGCACAGGTCGCGGCGTCCGGGCGCAAATAGGGATCCCGTTCGCCCCAGATGATCGTGGTCCGCCCCTTGACATTCCGCAGCGCCTGCAGCGCCGCGTCCGACGTCGAAATCGGCAGCCCCTTCAAACGCCGCTTCTGTCGAACCAGCCGGTCCTGAATTGCCACGGCATCGTCATCGATCTTTTCCGGATCCGCGATCATGGAGATCGCCAGATTCGCACGGACGGTCGCAAGGCGCTCCTGCTCGCCGGCATCCGGCTGCCAGCGCAGCAGTTTTTGGGTGACCTCCTGCCAGAATGCACCGAGCGCGGATGGCGAGAAGAGCAGGAGCTGATCGACACGCCGCTCCAGCCGCGCGGCAAGCGCGGCGGCGATCGCTCCGCCGAGCGAAAACCCCGCAAGCGACAGCGGCGCGCTGTCTCCGAGAATGCGGCGAATGCCCTCGTGCAGCACCTCGGCGATCGCCGCCGCGGTGTGCGGTTGCGGCGCCTCGTCCGAATCCCCCAGCCCCGGAAGATCGCCTGCGATCACCTGCACGCGGCCCGAAAGGAATTCGATATTGCGTACCCAGTGCTGCCAAGATCCGAAGCCGCCATGGAGCAGGACGAGCGGCGGCCCCTCGCCCCATATGCGCCAGCGCATCGTTCCATCGCCGCACGGCGTCGTGACATGCCGGGCGCGGCCATCGAGATGATGCACGCACGCCGGCGCGCCGGCACCCGGGTCATTCGCCGGCATCGCCCTGACGATGCGCGTGCGCTTCGCCCTCGTACTTGTGGCCGAGCCTCGTCTCCCACTCGAGATAGCGGAGCATCGAGTCCCGGCCCTTGGCATAGGGGGGCTCAACGACGTCACCCGGATCGCCGAGATCATCGGGCAGACCGGACGCGACCGACCCGCCGCAGTTTCTCCAATCCGCGATCGAGCCGTCGAGCACGAGCACGCGGCGGTACCCCATGCGCACGAGCGAGGCCCCGGCCAGCACCGCCTGCGCCGGATCTTCCGCCGTCACGACGACGAGATCGAGCGGTTCGGCGATCGCGCCGATCCGAAACTCGAGCCAGCCGCGCGGCACCCAGCGCGCCGCCGGAATATGTGCCTTCGCGTACTGGCGGCTGGTGCCGACGTCGATCACGAGGCACGCGCCGGCGTTGGCCAGCGCGCCGATGAGCTCGGGCGGCTTCATCATGCGGACAGCTGCCCGCGCGGCGGCAAGCCCGCCGGGATCGGCGCGGCCGCGGCCGGTCCGCACCGGCATGCCGGCCTCCTGCCAGGCGGGCATGCCGCCGGCGAGTACAGATACATGGGGGAAGCCCATGCGGCGGTACCAGTACGCCGTCAGGTAGGCGCGTGCGTCGCCGTCGTCGATGAAGGCGATCGCAGCGCCGGGAACCGCGGCGAAGTCATCCGCGCGTTGGACGGCCTGGCCGCCGGGAAGCGCAATCGCACCCGGCACATGGCCGTTTACGTAACTTTCGAGCGGCCGAACGTCGAAAACATAGGCATTGCGCCGGGCACGGTTGTTCAGCCGCGAGTCGATCTCGCCTGGATCGACCTCCGCCACACCGGCGTCCCGCGCGAGAGTCCGCGCGGCCTCGCGCGCGGCGGCGACGCTCTTGCTGCTCGCCGGCGGCAGGCGACGCACGGCGCCGCGTTCGAGCTCGTATCCGGCAAGCCGCCATCCCATCGTGCCGTTCTCGAGCGCGACCGCGGTGTCGACGCCGAGCATGTGCAGAGTGCTCGTGCCGATGATGCTGCGCGTCCGGCCGGCGCAATTGACGACCACCGTATCGAAGTTCTGGCGCAGATCCGCAGCGTGAAGGGCCAGCTCGAAGCTGGGTGCGCTATGCCCCTGGGGGATACAGCCGCTGCGGTGCTCGTCGGGGGTGCGGACGTCGCAAATCACGATGCGTTCTCCGCGATCGACGCGCTCCTTCAACGTCTGCGCGGCAATATAGGGAATTCGGCTGGAGACCAGCACCCTCTCCCCGAAATCCTTGCATGGAACGTTCGAGCCTTCCGCCGTTCCGCCACCTGCGCCGCGCCAGGCCGGCAGGCCGCCGTCGAGCCAGTCGACGCGTTCGTATCCGAGCGCATTGAGCGTCTCGGCCGCGAGATGCGCGCGCCCGTCATCCGCATCGTAGATGACGATGCGCGTGTCCGGCGCGGGGACGAGGTCACGAATGCGGAATTCGATCTGACGGCGCGGCAGGAAAGTCGCGCCCGGAATCTGGCCCGCGTCCGCCTCGCCCGCCTCGCGGATATCGAACAGCGCCCAGTTCCGCCGCGGCCATGCGCCCTGCGGGTCCGCAAGCTGAGCCTTCAGGCGATCGACCGAGATTGCCGGCATGTTAGCTTAGCTCCCGTTGCGCACGGTTCAGGACGGTTCCTTGCGCTCGCGGTAGACGGTCGTCCTGCGATGCGTGAACACCACCTGTCCGCGCGCGTCGCTGCCGCGTACCTCCTGCACGAGCAGCTCCATCTTGCCTGACCGCCCGGCCTTGTCCGCCACTTCGACGAAATGAATGCGGCATTCGAGGCGGTCGCCGGCGACGATCGGACGCGAGTAATGGAATGACTGCTCGCCGGCAAGAATCCGCCGCCGGTCGAGATTGCGCGTCCACACCGGCTCCTCTGCCGGACGGAACGTCACCGGGAAGGTCGGCGGGGCGATGATGCCGTCGTAGCCGGCTTCCCGTGCGGCCTTCTCATCCCTGTAGACCGGGTTGGGATCGCCGACCGCCTCGGCGAAACGCGCTATCGCGCCCTTCTCGACCTCGACGACGAACGGCTCGCTGGCGGCGCCGATCAGGGACCGATCAATCTCCATCGCAATACCGCTCCCTACGCACGGAAAAACCTCGGCCCATTCTCAATCCGCCTTCTTCCACTGACTGATCTTCCGATCGAGGATCGCGGCCGCGATCATATTCTTGTGGATCTGGATCGTGCCGCCATAGATCGAGCCGCCGCGAACCTCGCCATAGCGGTGCACGAGCGGATACTCCTTGGTGTAGCCGTTCGCGCCAAGGATCTGGATCGCGTCATCGCAGATCTCCTTCGCGGCCTGTGCCGTGAAGACCTTGGCCATTGAGGTCTCCAGCGGCACCGGCAGGCCCTTTTCTCCGGCATTGGCAGCCGCGCGATAGGTCATGAGCTGCGCGGCTTCCAGCTTCACCTTCATCTCCGCGAGCATCCACTGGATGCCCTGGAACTCGCAGATCTCCCGGTTGAACTGCCGGCGCGTCTTCGAATATTCGAGCGCCAGCTCGTATGCCGCCTGCGCGGAGCCGAGCATGCGCGCGACGCTTCCCAGGCGCTCGGCGTTGTAGACACTGATGAGCTTGCCGAATGCATTGCCCTCGGCAAGGACGTTCTCGCGCGGGACGCGGCAGTCGTCGAAATAGAGTTCGAAGAGCAGCTCGTCGGCCATGTTGAGCGTGCCCTTGCTATGCTTGAAGCCCGGCGTGTCGTGCGGGACGATCACCGCGCCGATGTCGCGCGCAGATCCCGTCTTGCCGAACCGGCAGTAGACCACGGTAAAGTGGTTATGATCGACGAAACTGACGAACTGCTTTTGCCCGTTGATGACGACGCTGTCGCCGTCGATCCGGGCCGTCGTTCGCATCGCGGTGGCGGCCGATCCCGCCTCGGGCTCGGTGATGCCGATGCTGATGCCGATCTCGCCCTTGCACACGCGGCTCACATAGGAGCGGCGCATGGCCTCTGTCCCGAGCTCACGAATCGCCCCGACAGCCCCGGTCGACGTGCGGTGCGCCAGCGCACCGAGGGTCGAAGAGCAGGACTGAAGCGTCTGGATCATCAGCAACGTGTCGAGCAGCGGCAGCCCGGCGCCGCCATATTCCTCGGGCATGTTCAGGCCGAGCAGCCCGTATCCGGCCATAGCATGGCGCAGTTCCTGTATTCCGGACGCGCTCGTGTCCGCTGCCATCGCCTTGAGCTTGCGCTCGTAGACCTCCCGCGCCGTCGCGACGAGTTCCTGCTGCCGATCCGTTAGGCGGAAATCCATTGCTCTGACCTGTCCTGAAAACGTTGCTGCGATCCTGGCACCGGGCGCTGGCTATTTCTCTCCGCGCCTGCCCATCCCCCAAGACGCGGTCGGGTTTCAGCGCGGATCGATTCAATTCGCTCACATTGTTACTTGCTCAAAGGTATCAATCAAGCCAAACTTGGCTCGTCCCCCCTGCGCCGATAGAATCCGTGCCCAAAGAAGCTTCCGGACCGCTCAACGACGTTCGCGTGATCGAGATGGCGGGCCTTGGCCCGGGGCCATTCTGCGCGATGATGCTCGCGGACATGGGGGCGGACGTGCTGCGGATCGATCGCCCGCCCCGCGAGCCGGCCCGACGCGATCCGCGAACCGATCTCCTGAACAGGGGCCGCCGGTCGGTCGCAGTCGATCTCAAGCACCCGCAGGGCGCCGCAGCAGTGCTGCGTCTCGTGGAACGGGCCGATGTGCTCATCGAGGGGTTTCGTCCCGGGACCATGGAGCGCCTCGGCCTCGGCCCGGACACCTGCCTCGCCCGCAACGCCCGGCTCATCTACGGGCGAATGACCGGATGGGGGCAGAGCGGTCCGCTGGCCCATGCCGCAGGGCATGACATCAACTACATAGCGCTCTCGGGCGCCTTGCATGCGATCGGACCATCGGATGGCCCTCCGGTCCCACCGCTCAACCTGGTCGGCGATTTCGGCGGGGGCGGCATGTATCTCGCGTTTGGGATCGTCTGCGCGCTTCTGGAAGCAAGGCGGTCCGGCCGCGGGCAGGTCATCGATGCCGCGATGACCGATGGTGCCGCGTCGCTCCTCACCATGATCTTCGGCCTGCGTGCGGCCGGCCTGTGGAGTGATGCGCGCGGCACCAACATGCTCGATGGCGGCGCGCCCTTCTACGGAACCTACGAAACGGCGGACCGCCGCTATGTGGCGATCGGACCGATCGAACCGAAATTCTATCGCGAGCTTCTCGGGCGGCTCGGGCAGGCCGCGGAGGATCTGCCGCCGCGGGAAGAGCGCACCGCCTGGCCCGCGCTCCACGAGAAGTTCGCGGCTCTGTTCCGGACCCGGACCCGGGAAGAGTGGTCCCGCGTGCTCGAAGGCACGGATGCCTGCTTCGCGCCCGTTCTCGCACCCGGCGAGGCGCCGCTTCATCCTCACAACAAGCACCGCCAGACCTTCATCGACATCGACGGGGTGGTTCAACCGGCGCCCGCCCCTCGCTTCAGCCGCACGCCCGGCGCCGTTCAACGTCCGCCGCCCCGTCCCGGCGAGCACGGCACCGACGCCCTGCGCGAATGGGGCTTCGCACCGGAGGACATCGCCGCGCTGACGGCGGCAGGCGCCATTTCCACCACGTCAATCGAAGAGTGAAGATGAGCATCGTCGACGCAGAACAGTTCAAATCGGGCATGCGGCACCTCGCCGCCGGCGTGACCATGGTGACAACCAGCGACAACGGCAGGCCGTACGGCATGGTCGCAACGGCGGTCTGCTCGGTATGCGCGGACCCGCCGACCCTGCTCGTCTGCATCAACCGCAGCACCAGTTCCCACGATGCGATTGCACGGAGCGGGCTGTTCTGCGTGAACGTCGTCGACCGGGACCAGGCCGGGCTGGTCCCGCGCTTCCTCGCGACCCGGCCGGAGCGGCGCTTCGAGATCTGCAGCTGGACGACGTTGAAGACGGGCGCCCCCGTTCTCGAGAGCGGACTGGTGAATTTCGACTGCGAGGTCGATAAGAGCGCGACGGCCGGCACGCACACCGTCTTCTTCGGACGCGTGGTGGCGGCGCGGGTCGCGCCGGGCCGCTCGCCCCTGCTGTACTACAACGGTGACTACGCGAGCCTGTCGCCGCTGCCGTCTTCGTAGGAGAACCCGCGCGACTGTCGGTCAGGTCTCGACAACGGCGACCGCCTGCCCCTGTGCGACCGGCTGTTCTTCGGTCACGAGAATTTCGCCGACGGTTCCGCTGACCGGCGACGACACCGCGATCTCCATTTTCATCGATTCGATGATGACGAGAGTGTCGCCCTCCGAAACCCGGCTGCCGGGCGCAGCTTCGATTTTCCAGATGATGCCGTTGACCTCAGACTTGATCTCCAGACGCGCCATGCTTCTCAATCCTGGTCCTTTTACTTCGCCATCGCTGCAGTCGGTGGCGCCATGATGGCACCCAGCACCCCCGTGTGAACGTCGCCCGCCTGGAAGGAATCGGCGTGGAGCACCTTCAACAGTGCGGGAATATTCGTCTTGACGCCACTGATTGCAAACTCCCGCAGGGAGGCGGACAGCCGGTCGATAGCTTCGGGACGGGTCCTGCCCCAGGCAATGACTTTCGCGATCATCGGGTCATAGTACGGCGTGACGATGCCGCCTTCCGCATACCCGGTTTCGACCCGGATTCCCTCTGCGACAGGCGGCCGATAGACGGTAAGCGGTCCCGGGCTCGGCAGGAAACGCTCGGGATCCTCCGCATAGACCCGGGCCTCGACCGCATGCCCGTGAATCTCCACGCGCTCGGGCAGGCATTCGGTCAGCCGCTCACCGGCCGCGGCGCGGATCTGCAGCGCCACGATATCCACCCCGGTGATCGCTTCGGTAACGCCGTGCTCGACCTGAAGACGCGTGTTCATTTCCATGAACTGGTATTCGCCGTCCGCGCCGCGCAGCATCTCGACGGTGCCGATATTGTCGTAGCCGAGCTCGCCCAAGGTCGCGGCGATGCGCTCTCCCAGCGCGTCCGCCTCGGCGCGGACCAGACCCGGCGCCGGCGCCTCCTCGATCACCTTCTGATGGCGCCGCTGGATCGAGCAGTCCCGCTCAAACAGCGCCCGCACGCCCCCGTGGCGGTCCGCAACGACCTGGAACTCGATGTGGCGCGGCCGCACGAGCAGCCGCTCCAGATAGATCTGGTCATTGGCAAATCCACGCTGCGCCAGCGAGCGGGCACGCTCCGCGGCCTTGATCAGCTCGCCTTCGTTCTCCGCGGGAAGCATGCCGATCCCGCCCCCGCCCGCGGCAGGCTTGACCAGGACCGGAAAACCGATTGTCCGTGCGGCCGCGACGATCCCGGCCGAATCGGCGGGCAGCACGCCCGAGCCGCGGCCGACCGGGAGTCCTCTTGCCTCCATGAGCGCGCGGGCGTGTGTCTTGTGGCCCATCTCGTCGATCCATCGCGCGGATGGACCGATGAAGCACAGGCCGGACTCGGCCAGGCGTCGCGCGAAGCCGGCGTTCTCCGACAGGAATCCGTATCCGGGATGAACGGCGTCCGCCCGGGCGGCCCTGACGATTTCGAGCAGCGCGTCCTGGTTCAGATAGCTCGCGCGCGCCGGTGCGGGCCCGAGGGCAAAGCTCTCGTCGGCCTCGGCAAGATACGGTGCGTTGCGGTCCGCATCCGAATACACCGCGACCGATCGGATTCGCAGCTTGCGCAAAGCCCGGATGACGCGGGCGGCGGCGGCTCCCCGGTTCGCGACCACGACCTTGTGGAACATGCGCTGTCTCGGCTCGCTCACGATGTCGTTCAGGGGCCGAGGCATTCGCACTGCAGCCTTCCTGCAGCCCTGTGTAACCTATTCCGGTAGCCGATGTCATCAAATTGAATCGGTCTGAAACGATACAAAGAGCCGGAAATGCTTTGATTGAGCTCGCATCAATATGAGATATAATTGTAGAAAGGATCTCAGGAACCGGTCGGCCGTCGAAACCGGCCAGGGGAACTCGACGTGGCGCGCAGGCGGCGCGGACTTTCTGCGGGACAATCAAACGAACTGACTTGGCCGTATGGACGACAGCACACTGGAAGAACTCGAGCGCAAGCGCCGCGCAGCGCGGGCGATGGGAGGCACGCAAGCCCTTGAGCGGCTGCGTCAAAGCGGCAAGCTCAATGCACGCGAGCGCGTCGACCTGTTGCTCGATCCCGGATCGTTCGTCGAAATCGGGCTCCTCGCACGCAGTCAGCACCCCTCCCTTTCGCATCGCACGCCGGCCGACGGCCTTGTCGCCGGCTATGGCGCGATCGACGGCCGCATCGTGTATGTCACCTCGGAGGACGCGAGCGTTCTCGCCGGTACGCGCGGACGCGTGGCCGAGGCCAAGACCGTGCGGATCCGCGAGCTGGCCTTGCAGCACAACAAGCCTTTCATCGCCCTCATGGAGGCCGGCGCCGGACGCTTCCAGGAGAATAACGGGGCTACGGCGGCCGGAATCGGCCATCGCTTCCGCGAGCACTACCGGCTCTCCGGCCGCGTGCCGCAGGTCGCCGCGATCATGGGCGCTTGCTTTGGCGGCCCCTCCTTCACGGCGATGCAGTCGGACTATGTGAGCATCGTGCGCGGAACCGGCTTCATGGGCATGTCCGGCCCGCCGGTCGTCAAGGTAGGAATCGGCCAGGACGTCACAAACGATCAGATCGGCGGCGCCGACAAGAGCGGGCGCGAGACCGGCCAGGTCGATTACATCGCCGAGTCGGACGCA
The DNA here is from genome assembly GCA_041690495.1 of Alphaproteobacteria bacterium. Classification (GTDB taxonomy): domain Bacteria; phylum Pseudomonadota; class Alphaproteobacteria; order CACIAM-22H2; family CACIAM-22H2; genus DATAAP01. Next base: position 45,261 of record JAWLHE010000006.1, read on the forward strand.
GATTGCCTGCGCAACATCCGGGAATTCCTGTCCTACTTCCCTTCGAGCTGCTTCGATCCGCCGCCGGTACGCGCAGCCCGCCCGGCCGCGGTAGACACGGCCGAAGGCAAGGCGAAGATCGCCGGGATGGTTTCCGACAACCATCGCCGGGCCTACAACATGGAGGAGCTGCTTGCGCTCCTCGTCGATGCCGGCGAGATCTTTCACTATCGCAAGCCATATGGGCCAAATCTGATCACGGCATGGGCGCGGATGGGCGGCCAGCCGGTCGGCTTTATCGCGAACAATCCGATGCAGATGGCCGGCGTTCTCGATCACAAGGCGACGAACAAGGCGCGCAAGTTCATCGACATCTGCGACGCGTTCCATATTCCCATCGTGTTCCTGACCGACTGCCCTGGCTTTCTGGTCGGTCCGGATATCGAGAACGAGCGGATGGTTTCCCTCGCGTCGCGGTTCCTGAACACGGTGATCGGCGCCTCGGTGCCGAAGGTCACCGTGGTGCTCCGCAAGGCGATTGGGCTGGCCTATCTGGCGCTCGGCGGGCGGACGATGGGCCCGGACGCGATCGTCGCCTGGCCGACCGCCCGGTTCGACGTGATGGGGCCTGCGGCCGGCGTCGAGCTCGTCTACGGAAAGGAGATCGCGGCGGCATCCGATCCCAAGGCCAAGCGCGCGGAACTGCTCAAGCAGGCGGACCAGGCCTCGCATGCCTATCTCGCCGCAGAGATGGCCCTCATCGACGACGTGATTCATCCCGGCGAAACGCGCGACGTCATTCTCGGCGCGATCCAGCGACGGGGGACCGCGGCCTCTTTCGGCTTCAAGCACCGCGTCGATCCCTGATACCCGCTATTGGACACGAGAACGGAGAACGACGTGCAGACGGTGGAAAGCTGGGACGACCAGGCGGACGTGATCGTGGTCGGATACGGCGCGGCCGGCGCCGTGGCGGCGATCGAGGCCCACGACGCCGGCGCCCGGGTCCTGCTTCTCGAAAAGATGCCTTTTCCCGGCGGCTTGTCGATCGTCTCGGCCGGCGGCATCCGGGTCTGCTTCGACAAGGAAGCCGCCTACAGGTATCTGGAGACGACATGCGGCAACCGGACGCCTCCTGACATCCTGCGCGCGCTCGCCGACGGGATGGCCGAAGCGCCGGACTACGTGCGCAAGCTCGCGGCAATAAACGGCGCCAAGGTCAAAGTCACGCCGGCGCTCGGCAACTACCCCTTTCCCGGCTGCGACTCGCTCGCCTATTGCGAGATCGAATCCGTCCCGGCGCTCGAAGGCGCGACGTCGTATCACGCGGTGCGCGGCATCAAGCCGGGCTGCCGGCTGTTCAAGGTGCTTGAGGACAACGTCAATGCGCGCGGCATCCGCGTCGTCCTCAATGCGCGGGCCGAGCGGCTCCTCACGGCGCCGGACAAGACGGTTCAGGGCTTGCGCGTCTCGATCGACGGCGAAACCCGCCACATCAAGGCGCGCAAGGCCGTCGTCATGACCGCCGGCGGTTTCGAGGCGAACGAGGAGATGAAGCGCGACTACTTCCAGGCGACGCCTGTCCTGACGGGATCATTCCGCGGCAATACCGGGGACGGCATCCTGATGTGCCAGGAAGCCGGCGCGGCGCTTTGGCACATGTGGCACTATCACGGCCCCTACGGCCTCAGGCATCCCGACCCCGCCTATCCGTTCGCCTTCTATCTCAAGGCGATCCCGATGTGGACGCCGGGCCGTCTCGACCAGATTTCCGATCTCGGGGTCGTCGACGCGGCGGGAAAGCCGATGTCGCAAAAAGCCCTCGCCCGCATGGCGTGGATCCTGGTCGATCAGAACGGCCGCCGGTTCATGGACGAATACCCGCCCTATCCCGGTGACACCGGCATCCGTCCGCTCGACACATTCGATCCGAAGATCCAGGGTTTTCCGCGGATTCCGGCGTTCATGGTGTTCGACGAGGACGGACGCAAGATGTACCCGCTCGGTCGCGTCGTCCTGAACGATCGCGACGCCCCTTATGAGTGGAGCCCCGACAATCTGAAGGAAGTCGAGAACGGCATCTTCGAGCGGGCGGATACGCTGGAAGAGCTGGCCGCAAAAATGCGCGTGCCGCCTACGCAGCTCGCGGCAACGATCCGCGCCTGGAATGCGGCGGTCGAGAAGGGCTATGACGGCGAGCATGGGCGCATGCCGGAAACAATGGTCCCGATCAGGACCGCGCCATTCTATTTCGGACGCATTTATCCGGTCGTCATCAATACCCAGGGCGGCCCGAAACGGAATGTCCATCAGCAGGTGGTCGACCCGTTCGACCAGCCGATCCCGCGGCTCTATGCGGCAGGCGAGCTTGGCAGCGTGTTCGGCCACATCTACATGAGCGGCGGCAATCTCGCGGAATGCGTCATCGGGGGACGAACCGCCGGACGCAACGCCGCTGCGCTGCAAAGCTGGGACCGGTCGTGACGTCGAGAGTGGCCGCGGCGGCATGACACCCCGGCCTGTCCTGCTGCGGGAGGAGCGCGGGCCCGTCCGCATCCTCACCCTCAACCGGCCCGAAAAGCTCAATGCGCTGAACGGCGCGCTCACTGGCGCCCTGATCGCGGCGCTCGACGAGGCCGGACAGACCGACGGTGTCAACGCGATCATCATCGCCGGCTCGGGGCGGGCGTTCTGCGCCGGAGCCGACACGACCGAGCTGGCAGACGTCCGCGACGAAGAGGCCATCCGCGAGCATGCCGCGCGCACCGCGCGGCTCCATCACACGCTGTCCTCCATCGCGAAGCCGGTCGTTGCGGCGGTCCACGGCCTGGCGCTGGGCGGCGGCTGCGGCCTGGCGCTCGCTTGCGACCTCGTCATCTGCGCGGAGAGCGCGCAGTTCGGATATCCGGAAGTCACCCGAGGGGTCGTGCCCGCGATCGTGATGCCCGGCCTCGTGCGGCAGGTCGGCTGGAAGGCGGCCTTCGAGCTTCTCGCGACCGGAGCCCGCATCGACGCTCGCCGCGCCCTGGCGCTGGGCATGGTGAATCGAATCGTGCCCGATGCCGATACCGCGAGCGAGGCGGAACGTCTTGCCGAAGAGCTGGCCAACCGTAATCCCGCCACAATGCGCTGGCTCAAGCACGTATTCCGGTCAGTACGCGAAGGAACTCTCGGCGATGCGCTCGATCTTGCCCGCGATGCCAATGCGCGTAGCCGTATCGAGAAGTTCGGGGCATCGACGCCGGCGGAACCGGCAGGTTAGGCGTGCGACGCTTCGCGCCGGCTCACACGGTGGCGGTGCCGCCGCCGTCCACCTGAAGCACGATGCCGGTGATATGGCGGGCCCTGTCGGAGGCGAGGAACATCACGGCGTCGGCGATGTCGGCCGGCTGCCCCCGCTCGCCCAGCGGCGCGGCTGCCGCAACGCCGCTGCGCGCGGCGCCGCCCGTTTGCGCCGCATATCGTGCGTTCGCGCTGACGATCCGCTCATAACGCTCCGACTCGATGGGACCGGGCGCCACGGCGTTGATCCGGATGCCGTGCCGCCCATGGATATTCGCAAGCCCCTTGGTCAGGACATTGACGGCGGCATTCGCGGCGGAGCCCGGCAGATGCGTTGGCGAGGACGGCTGGTGCCCGCCGCGGCCGGAGATGTTCACGATGCAGCCGCGGCGCTGCCGGATCATTTGCGGCAGGACCGCCCGCATCGTCCGCAGATAGCCGAAGAACTTCGCCTGGAGCACCGCCTCCCAGTCGGCGTCGTCGAGTTCGAGGGGATCGCCGAAGAGCGGGCGGGTCGTGGAATTGACCAGGATATCCAGGCCGCCGGCCGCGGCGATGGTCGCGGCGGCTGCGTCCACCTGACCCTGGTCCTCGACATCGACGGGGAGCGCGGTAATGCGCGCCAGGCCCGGCCCTGTGCCGATCTCGCTTTGGAGCTGCTCGAGAGCCGCCCGGTTTCGCGACGACGCGAATATATGCACCGCCTCCCGCGCCAGGGCGGTCACGATGGCGCGGCCGATTGCACCGGAAGCACCGGTGACCCATGCAACCTTACTTTGGTCCGTGACCATAATGTTCCCCCTGAAGGCGATTGTATCGATGTCGATAGTACAAATAATCGATATATGGATTGATTGATATGGGATCAATGCGTACAGTCTCCCCAATGACCGGCCACCAGCGCCTCGCGCGGATGACCGTGCAGCTCGATGGGGAAACGTAAAATGCGGGGATTCATCAGGCTTCTCGACGTCGTCTCGGACACGCTCCTCGCCGTGAGCTGCGTGGCGACGGTCGCCATGATGCTCCAGGTCACCGCGGACGCGTTTATGCGCACGTTCTTCCACTGGTCCGTGCCGGGGACGGAGGAAATCGTCTCGGCCTATTACATGGTCGCCGTCGCGTTCCTCCCGCTCGCCTATGTGCAGCGGGAACGCGGCCACGTGATGATCGAGCTGTTCACGATGCGTCTGTCGCCGCGTATCAACGCGCTTATCGATAGCGTCGTCTTCACGGCGTGCGGCGTCGGTCTCGCCATTTTCACCTACGCGACTTTCTTCAAGGCAATCGCTATGACCGAAGAGGCCGAGATGCTGATCGGCACGGTCGACGTGACGGTCTGGCCGAGCCGATGGTTCGTGCCGGCGGGTTGCGGCGCGATGGCACTGTATCTGTGGACCCACGCCGTTCAAGAGCTGCTGTGGGCGCTGCGCGGCGGCCCGCGCGAGCACTCCGAATCGCCGCACGCGCACGACTAGCCGAGCCCGCCAAGCTCCCCTCTAATAATCCCGAGCACCGCTCATGTCGCCCTTGGTCGTCGGAATCATCGGAATCGTCGCACTGCTCGTGCTGCTCGCGGTGCGCGTGCCGATCGGTTTCGCCCTGGGGGGAGTCTCGGTTCTCGGCATCCTGTATCTGCGCGGCCCCGAGGCTGCGCTCGGAATCCTTTCCAGCCACCCCTACAGCTTCATCGCGCACTGGTCCCTGTCCGCCGTGCCGATGTTCATGCTCATGGGCAATATCGCTTTCCATGCGGGATTGACCCAATCGCTATACGGCGCGGCGCGGCTGTGGCTCAGCGGACTGCCGGGCGGCCTGGCCGTGGCAAGCACCGCCGCCTGCGCAGGGTTCGCTGCGGCATCGGGATCGAGCGTCGCCACGGCATCGGCCATGGGACGCATCGCGATACCGGAAATGCTGCGCTACCGCTATGACGCCGGACTCGCCACGGGTGCAGTGGCGGCCGCAGGCACGCTGGGTTCGCTGATTCCGCCGAGCATCCTGATGGTGCTGTACGCGATCTTCGCCGAGGTCTCGATCAGCAAGGCGCTTATCGCGGGGATCATTCCCGGCGTCCTGTCCGCAATCATGTTTGCGGCGATGATCATCGTCCGGTGCAAGCTCAATCCGAAGCTCGCGCCCGCGGTTGCCGAAACCGTGACATGGTCACAGCGATTTACCGTCCTGCGCGAGGTCTGGCCGCTGCCGGTGCTGATCCTCGGAGTCGTCGGCGGACTGTATTCCGGCATCTTCACGTCGACCGAGGCCGCCGCCGGCGGCGCATTTCTCGCCTTCGTAATCGCGGCCGCGCAGGGGCGGCTGTCCTGGGCTGTCATCAAACTGGCAGTGGTCGAATCGGCAAAGGGAACCGCCGCCCTCTTCTTCATCGCGCTCGGCGGTCTGCTCCTGGCGCGCTTCATGGCGTTCAGCGGGCTTCCCATCGTCCTGGCAAACACGATCGACCAGTTCTCGGTCAATTCGACGACGCTGGTCATCATTACGTCGGTGATCTTCATCGTGCTGGGCATGTTCCTGGACTCGATCGGGCTCATGCTCCTGACGATCCCGATCCTGCTTCCGATGTTCCAGAAATCCGGCGCGGACCTCATCTGGTTCGGCGTCCTCGTGATCAAGTACCTCGAGATAGGCCTGGTTACGCCGCCGGTCGGACTGAACGTCTATGTCATCAAGAGCGTCGTCGGAAAGACCGTGCCGCTCGAAGTCATCTTCCGGGGCATTTCCTGGTTCGTCCTGACCGACATCGTCACGCTCGCACTGCTGATCGCGTTTCCGCAGATCTCGCTCTTCCTACCAAGCCTGATGGAATGACCAAGAGACGTTACTGGGAGCACAACAACCACATGAAGGAGAAACCAATGAGATCGAAGCTGTTGGGTCTGGCGGCGGGACTGTCCGTTGCATGTGCCGCCAGCGTGGCCGCCGCGAAGGACGTGAAGATCGTCTACGCAAACTACCTCAATCCGAAACACACGACGAACCCGGTTCTCGTCGACTTCTTCAACAAGGTGGAGAAGGACAGCGGCGGCACGATCAAGTTCGAATATCACTTCGCCAGCTCGCTGCTCAGCGGCAAGGACATTCCCGGCGGCGTGCGCGACGGAATTGCCGATGGGGGATATTTCGTCGGCGCCTATGTGCCGTCGGAGATGCCGGTTGACAATTTCATCGGCGATTTCAGCTTCCTCAACGACGATGCGCTGATCATGACCGGCGTCAACAACGAGCTGGTCCTGCTGAAGTGCCCGGAGTGCTCCGACGAGTACGAGAAGAAGTTCAAGACGAAGTTCCTCGCGACCTACGCGCTCACCTCCTATGTCTACCACTGCAAGGACGAAGTCCGAACCCTGGCGGACATGAAGGGCAAGAAGGTCCGCGGCATTTCGGGCTATGCGGACCTGGCGCGCGCCATGGGCGCCGTGCCCGTCAACGTGAACGCGGACGAGGCCTACGAGGCGCTCGACCGCGGCGTGATCGACTGCGCGCTGCACTCGATCACCTCGCAGAAGTCGCGGTCCTACGGCGAGGCTGCGAAGTTCGTGATCACCGACTCGCTGGGTGGCTTCCTCGGCGCATCGCTGTTCAACCTGCGCCTCGAGAAGTGGAACCAGATGTCGAAGGCGCAGCGGGATGCCGTGGTGAAGAACATCCCCGAGCTCGTGACGCGCTCGGTATTCAACTACATCCGCGAGGATGAAGAGGTTCTGGCCGAGTACACGAAGAAGGGAAACAAGTTCTACAAGGCGGCGCCCGATCTCGGAAAGTTCATCGCCGATTTCCGCGAGACCTATACCCCGAAGGCGATCGAGAAGGGCAAGCAGCGCAAGGTGAAGAACCCCGAGGCCATCGCCAAGGCCCTCGCCGACCTGCGGGTCAAGTGGACCAAGCTGATCGCCGAGAATGGCCGCGAGCCGGCGACCTTCCAGAAACTGCTGTGGCAGGAGATCTACAGCAAGATCAAGACCTGACCGCCAGGTCTGGTGAAACGGCAAAGGGGGCCGCGCAAGCGGCCCCCTTTTTCGTTCGCCGGCATCCCGGTCCGGTCGCGCTGCCTACCATCGTGGCCGCCGTTTCTCATTGAAGGCGGCAAGCCCCTCCCTGGCGTCGTCCGTCTCGATGATGTTACAGATCGTCTCGACGACGTTCTCGATCGCACGACGATACTCGAAGTCGTTCGCGCGCATGAATGAATCGCGGGCCAGCTGCATGACGAGCGGAGACTTGGAGGCGAACTCGCGCGCCAGCGCCCGCGCCTCCTCCTTCACCTTGCCGTGCGGCACGACGCGATTGATGAGCCCGCGGCGCTCCGCCTCGATCGCCGAGATCGGCTTGCCGCCGAACAGCAGCTCGAAAGCCTTGTGACGGCCGATCTGTCGCGGCAGGTGAACGAAGTGCATCGCCGGGATGACGCCGACGTCGATCTCGGGATAGCCGATGCTCGCGTTCTCGCTCGCCACGATGACGTCGCACGATACCGCCAGCGTGACGCCGGCCGCACGCGCCGGGCCGGTCATCGCGGCGATAGTCGGCTTGCCCATCCGGTACTGGAGATCGTGCATTTCGAAATAGAGCTTCTCGAGGTATCGGCGCAGGTCGAGACCGCGCCCGTTGCGGATCATCGCGAGATCCATGCCCGCGCTGAATGCGTTCTCGAATGCGCTGGTCAGGATGATCGCTCGGACATCGGGATCGCGCTTTGCCTCACGATAGGCCGCGTTGATGTCATCGATGAGCGCATGGTCGATCGCGTTTACCGGCGCCCGTCGCATCGTGATTTCGGCGACATGATCGTTGACCGAATAGTCCACATATCGGAATTCCAAAGCGAACCTCCGAGACGTCTTGTGCTTCTCGAATGGAAAAGCCGCACTTCGTCGCGCTCGGGCGCGGCGCTGTGCAGCGATGGGACCCGTACAGGAAACCCGCGAATCGGAGCAAGCAAAATTACCTCAACGCTTAATACCGGCTTCCGACCGCAGCCCTCAATTATCAGGAGGCGTTCCACAGGGGTGTGTCGGCCGGAAGGTTTCTCGCCGCGACCGCCCGTGCTCGATTGACGCAGTCGCCCCTGTCGAGAAGCCAGTTTAGATCCGCCGTCCGCCGCGAACACCGGGTCGGCTGGTCCGCTCAGGACGGTGACGCCATTCCGCCGGGACCGGTGAGCACGGCCGTCGTCATGCTGCCGCCCTGACGGATGCGAATCCGACGTCCCGTCGGCGATAGCTGCTGCCATGGGCGCTTTCGGCGGCAAGATCGCCGCCTCACCTCGACCTTGGCGCTTCGCTACCGTCACGTTTGCCGCAGCCTGTCGGCAGATCCGCTCGTCTGTCCCGTAGGAGCGCGCAGCTAAAGGTCTTCGACCCTTCCTGCGGACCGGGATCTGCCGTGGCAGCGTTGTTTGAGACGGGCCCACGTCGAACAGGAAGGTTAACAACTTATGCTGTTCAAGCTGAGCGATCTTCGCGGCCTTTCGGTCCGCGCAGACGACGGAGCGGTCGGTTCGATCGACGATACCTATTTCGACGACGCGACCTGGGATATCCGCTACGCCGTCGCCGACACCGGAACCTGGCTCAGTGGCCGCAAGGTTCTGCTCGCTCCGTCCGTCCTCGGGACACCAGACTTCGCGCGCGGCGAACTTCCCGCGGCACTCAGACGAGACCAGGTCGCCGAGAGTCCTCACGTTGATACAAACAGGCCGGTGTCCCGTCAGCAGGAGTCGCGGCTGCACGAGTATTATGGCTGGGCTCCCTACTGGGCCGGGCCAATCGCTCCTGCCATCCCGCCGCTCGCGACCGCACCAGGCTACGCCTATGCGCCGACCACAGCAAAGGGACGTGGCGCCACGGACCGTACTGCCGAGGAAGTCGAGGCACGAGCGAGGGAGAGCGCCGACCCGCATCTTCGCAGTGCGCGCGAGGTCATCGGCTACTACATCAGCGCCAAGGACGGCAATATAGGGCATGTCGAGGATTTCCTCGGAGACGCCGACCGCTGGGCGATCCGATACATGATCGTCGATACGCGCAACTGGCTCCCGGGCAAAAAGGTGCTGGTCTCGCCGCAATGGATCGAATCCGTGAGCTGGACCGATAAACAGGTGCGCGTCGACCTTGGGCAGGACCAGATCCGCAACAGTCCGGAGTACGACCCCGCCCGCGCCATTGACCGGACCTACGAGGGCAGATTGTTCAACTATTATGGTCGCGTGCCCTACTGGGAGTAGGCGGCGTTCAGGCGCGTCGTATCTTCTCGCGGCCGACGGCCTGAATGCACCCCCTGCGGCGGCAGTACTCGTCGAGCGCAGCGCGATAGAACTCGTCGTTGCGCTATCGCGATCAGGGTTGGCAAGGAGGGCGAGAAGTCGTCCCTCTCGATATTCGATATCCGGCCTACAGAGACCTCGGCTGCCTTCGCCAAGTGCATAAGATCGCTATCGACAACGGGCGATTGGCCTCTCGTCCAGCCAGAGGCTTAGATGTCGGTCGCTCCGATTCTGGGCAAATCGCAAATCTAAGCGATTGCCAACGATCGGCAGTAATGCCGGAGTGACCGATGGACACTGTCGTACACCGCTCCCAGCGATAGGCACTTTCTGCAGCGGCGGCCGAACGAGCTTGCATCGAACAGAATGGCGGCACCACGCTGCCATGCAAATTCTGCTCACCTACGGCAGAGCCGAAGGGAGGGTCGGTTGCGCAGAAATAGGCGTCAGTTACGAAGGAACAAGCGTAACGTTACAGCTTGAAAGGATGGTGGGCCGACCGGGATCAATCTGGGCACTGGCAATTGCTAGTCGAAGTTCCTGAGAATTATCGGAAAAATCGTGCTTCTGGATGAAGCGCCTCAATCACGCATGAGACGCGTTGAAACGGCGCAACAACAGACGAGCGACGATCAGCACCAGATGCAGTCGAAAAGTAGCGTCTTCCTCGTCCGACAACCCCGGATGCGATCCGTGAGGATGAAGGCGCTTGAATACCCCCTCGATGAAGTTTTTCCCGTCCGGAGTCCACTCGTTCAGGGACTCGAAAAGAAACGGAGCCGGCAGCTTCGCCAGCAACTGGCGACGGGCGTGCCCTGGCGGCGTCCTTGAAGCTGTCGCCTGATCCAGACGATCGGCTATGTCGTTCAACAGGGACTCAAGAAATGTTCTGAGCTGGCCGTTGGCACCTGCCCAATGGCCGCGCGTGTGGGCCTCGATCGCCTGCCGGAGGTGACCTTTCGCCGTCGAGAAGCCATGCTTGTCCAGCAATTGATGGACCTCATCGTCGGCAGCCGGAATATCCATCTGCTCCGGAAGAAGGCGCCGCAACCCGCTGCTATCGAGCGTGAACCCGTCGCGCTGCAGGGCGCGCATGAGCTTCACCTCGTCCGGAACCGAGAACTCCTGTCCCTGGTACTGATCCAGATCGATATACTCGATCCTGTTGCGGATTTGTTCGCACGCGGCGCGTACGACCGTCTCGGCCAGTGGTCCGTGAGGTGTCTCAAAATCCGGATTTCTGACGCAGAACTCCGCGAAGGAGGTTTGCCTGCTGGAGATGTATGGTCCTTCTCCCGCCGTCGTGTTCTCCAGCCCGAGACTGAGCATTAGGTCCTTGAACTTGGCATGCGTCCCCGGCGAAAGCACCGCGATGGCAGCAAGAATCGTGGGGCGAGAGAATGGATGGCCGAAAGTCATTGCTGTGCTCTACCGGGATCGCTTTGGTCTCTGAATTCTGACAAATAGCATTCGCTGATAAGTTTGGTCATATAGGGCAAAAACGTGTTCTACTAAAAGAAGATAGAAGAAGACGGGGGGAAGTCGAGCGATGGGGATTGTCCGCAATTTATCAGTCAGGGTGCCATGGCACGACCGGGCATGGGATGGTCATGTCTGCGACAATCCATTTGCGAACAGCTCCTGCCTTGCCCTGAAGCTCATCGCCGAAAGGCGGCGCGATGATATCGAGGGCGCAATCGCCGGCGAAGCCTTCGACGGCCTGCCGACAGACAAGATGCCACCCTGCCTGCGGGCAAGCGCGACGTTCCTGAGCCCGCACCCCCACTCCTTTGAAAGCGTGATGGCCTACTCCACCTGGAGCAAGGACCACGCCCATATCCTGCCCGGCGCGGTCCACGTTCCCGCGTGGGGCGCGCTGACGATCCCGTATCGCTGGATGCTCAAGGACAGCGGCTTCGCTATTGCCGAGGAGCTGGAGCTGGGCGCGAGTCCTGAGCGGGAACCGGAGGCGCCCGACTGGCTGGGGCGGACGAGCTGGATTCAGGGATTCTCGAATCAGGAGGCCCTGCTGGAAGCGTTCTCCACCCCGCTCATCGAGGAGGAGAGCCTTGTCCTGTTTTATGCCGTGCGCACCCCGCTCTGTGACGACGAGCGGCGCGTTATTCTCGGCGGCGCACTGGTAAAGAAGAAGCACAATCTCGCCGAATACCCTTACAAGCAAAAGGCGCCCCTCCGGGCGATGATCTGGGAGCGGCCCATTCAGCACTCGCTCCGGCCTGCCCGCGATGGCGTTGGGTTCACGGGCGGATTCATGCTGCCCTATCACGCCCTGTTGGCGGAGAGCGAGTGCAGGGCAGACTTCGACCCCAGAGAATTCATCGCCTTCGCCCCCGCCGATGCGCGCGTGCAATTCTCCTACGGCAGCGAGCACGTGAGCCATGGCGCCGCCGCCGCCGCGCTCATTTCGGCGCGCACGGCGCTAGAGCGCTCGGCCTCGATCCTGAACGGCCCATGGGATCGCTATCTGCGATGGATCGACGAACGGCTGAGCAGACTCTGGAAGCTGCAAGGGCCGGCCCCCGGTCTGGGCGTGGTTCTCTCCGCCCTGCACGCGGGCTTCAACGGCACGCTGTTCGCGATGGCGCTTGCCGACGAGCTGGAAGAGAACGCCGACCCCTGGCCGGTGCTTGATGCGATCCTGACAGGCTCCCGAAAGCCGCCAACCGGTGCGCCGGCTGTTACGACCATGCTGCGCAAGCGCTGGGAGCGCCTCAAAGCGCAGCCCCGGCAACTCGATTTTCTGAAGCTGCTCGCACGCCTTGAGCTGACCATCGAGCAGGCGCAGCGTGCGGTTCTGGTTGATCCTGCTTCCGCACTCTCGAACCCCTATGTCCTCTTCGAGAACGACCGCACGTCACTCGATCCGATCTCTTTCGGCGCCGTTGACCGCGGACTGTATCCCGGCAAGGAAGTCGCTTCGGCGCATCCGCTGCCTGCTTCCTGCAATCCCCTGCTCGCCGAATACGACAACGAGAAGCGTCTGCGCGCAGCCTGCGTCGATATCCTCGAAAGCACCACGGAAGAAGGAAACACCTTTCTGCCAATCGGTCTTGTGAAAGAGGCGGCTGCGGGCCTGCCTACGGTTCATAAGATCCCGCTCGATGCCGACACGGTGGATATTTGCCGCGACGATTTCGCCCCGCTCGTCAAGGTCACCGGCGAGGACGATGCCATAGCTGTGCAGCTCGATCGCTACGTTGCCATCGGCAAGCTGCTGACCAGCGCCGTGAAGGACCGGCTGGACACTCCGCCCAAGCCGGTCAAGGTCAACTGGCGGCAACTCGTCGACGCCAAGTTCGGCGCGATGAGGAAGTCCGACACCGACGAGGAACGCGCGCGAAACGAGAAGGCCATCGCCCTTGAACATCTTGCCGGCAGCCGGGTCGGCGTGTTGATCGGCCCCGCCGGCACCGGCAAGACGACAGTCCTCCAGCTGCTGCTGACAAAAACTGATATCGTCGGTACGCGGGTCAAGCTGCTCGCCCCCACGGGCAAGGCGCGCGTGCGGCTGGGCCAGGAAACGGGGCAGCAGGGCAATGTGCAAACGGTCGCGCAGTTCCTTCTCGGCGGACGCTTCGATGCGGACACCGGCCGCTACTTCACCAACAGCGAAGCGCCAAAATCGGAAGCAACCACTTGCATCGTCGATGAATCCTCGATGTTGACGGAGGACATGCTCGCAGCAATCGCCGATGCCCTAAACGCCAATTGCCGCCTCATTCTCGTGGGCGATCCCTATCAGCTCCCGCCCATCGGCGCGGGCTGCCCGTTCGTTGACATCATCGAGTACCTGAAACGCGAGGGCGGTGGAAAGGGCGTTGCGGAACTGAGCACGCCGCGCCGTCAGGAAACATCCGGGGGATCAAACAAGGCGCCTTTCAAGCCAGTCCTTGCGCGTTCTGACGTGCAGCTCGCCGCGATATTCTCGGGCCGGCAATTGCCTCCCGGTGAAGATGAAATCGTCGTCAGCGCTGTCGAAGGCAAGGACGATGAGACGGTCAGGTACCGCCGCTGGGAGAACACAGCCGAGCTTTCTGGTCTGATCGAAGCCGTCCTCGCCGAGGAATTCGGCTGCGGCAAGGAAGAGCTAACTGCGAATCTTGAGCTTTCACTTGGCGCGACGCGCAACGATAAAGGCTATCTCAATTTCGAGCGCAAATGCTCGACCTCGACCGAAAGCTGGCAGATTCTCAGCGTCAACCGTACCGGCCCCGGTGGCTCGATCTTTCTCAATCGCCGCATCAAGGATGGCTTGCGCGCCGAACGCCTTAGTCAGGCGATCAAATCCAATCAGGTCCCGCAGTACCGGGATTGGATGAGATTCATCAAGCCGCGCGGCCCGGAGCAAATCGTTTACGGCGACAAAGTGATCTGCGTCCGCAACCACAAGCGCGAGCCGTGGCTATACGCGACCAGGGACAATGGAGAGAAGGAGTTTCTCGCGAACGGCGAAATCGGCATGGTGATCGGGCAGATGCAGTGGGGCAAGAAGAATCCCTCCTTCACGCATGTCGAGTTCGCCGGGCGCGATGACCGCAATTTCTCGTTCCAGCGCTCCGCGTTCTCTGAGGACGGCCAGCCTTACCTTGAGCTTGCCTACGCAATCACCGTGCACAAGGCGCAGGGCAGCGAGTTCGGCGTCGTCATTCTGGTTCTCCCCGCGCACAGCCGCCTTGTCTCGCGAGAAATGCTTTACACCGCCCTAACGCGCCAGAAGCGGCGTATCTGGATTCTGCATCAGGGGCCGTTCGACCGGTTCCTCGCGCTGCGCCAGTATGTCTTCTCAGACATCGCAGCGCGGTTCACCAATCTCCTGCGAACGCCCAATCTGCAGCCGCCGCGCCTGCCTGCGGATATCCCCGCCGAGCTTGGCGGCGCCGGAAGAGGCTTTCTTGAGGAGCGCCTCATTCACCGCTCGCTGCGTGGCGAAATGGTCAGCTCCAAGAACGAGCTGGTGATCGCCAACATTCTCTATGGGCTGGAGAGGGAAGGCTATCTCTCTTACCGCGTCGAGCCGCGCCTGCCGTTTGACGATGGAAGGGGCAGGTGGGCGGACTTCCTGATCGAGGCTAACGGGAAAAGCTGGTATTGGGAGCATTGCGGCAGAATGGATGACGAGAACTACCGCCGCCGTTGGGAGCGCAAACGAAACCTCTATACCGCCAACGGCTATACACCGTACTCGGAGAAAAATCCGCGGGGCCGCCTGATCGTAACCGAAGACGGCCCGGAGCAAGGACTGGATTCAAAGGCGATAGAGGAGCTGGCGCGGCGGCTTTTTGCTCAGGCGTCTTGAAGATCGCCTGCTTCTACATCAACGCTAGATTTGAGTCGGACCAGTCGTAGAACCATGCTCAAAAATCCGCACATAATGCAGATTTCTGAGCATGGTTCTAAGCTATTGAAATGGCAACAAAAACGGCGCGGGCCGAAGTTAGCCCGCGCCGCTCTAAAGCGCCTACGCCGCCTCGCTCAACCCCTGTTCTTCATCATGCTGACGATCAGCATCATCATCGTCACCATGCCCATCATGGTCATCGTCACCGGCATGGTGCTCATCATGCTGCTGCCCGGCGGCATCGGGATCGATGGCCGGGAACAGCATCGCCTCCGGCAGCCACTCTATCGCCTTGCGCTGCGCCGGGCTGGGCTCAGGGGCGGCATGAGCGCTCGCAAAGTGCCGCAGCAGGGCATTCACCAGCTCGGACTTCTTGTAGGAGCGGACGGCGCCAGCGCTCAGCGCATAACCGCACTCCACCGCGATTGCGGCAAGCTGCTCAAGGTTGCGCCGCTCAAGGAAGGCGCGGTCAACCCGCCAGTGGTTTCTCATATCCGCGTCCAAATCCCGCGCAACGCGGTTGAACAGGCTATCGGACGTATCGAGCCGCTCGCAAAGCCCCTGCCCGAAACTGAGGGCGGCAATCAAGGTGTGCGCGACCTCAAGCTCGTGATCGGACAGAGCCCTGACCGCCTCATATAGCGCAAGCGCATCGCCGGGCCGGGGCGGGAACTGCAGCCAGAAGGACCGCTCGTCATCGATCTCGATGCCGAGCCATCCGGCGACAAGCCGTGCCTGCGCCTCAATCACGCCGTAGAGGCGGCCCGGTTCTTCCTGCTTTGCCAGATGCTGAACGCCTTCATGCGGAACAAGATTGAGCAGGCGGTCGATGAACGCGACCTCCCGTGCCTTGCGCGGATTGGCGAGCAGCAACTCCTGCACGGCGAGGCTCTTGTGCCAGCCGATGAGGCGGCACAGCGGAGCGCTGTAGCCCGCCTTCTGATTCTTGGGCGCAACGGGATGGTCTGCCGTGGCTGCTTTCGTTTCGGAGTCGATCTCCGGCTTTGCAAGGCCTTCGCGGATTTCGACATGACCCGAGGGCGAGAGATTGATGAGAACGCCGCCCGGCTCTCCTTCGGCTTCCTCATACTGCCACTCGGGGATGCGATAGGCGTAGGGAAAGAACTCCGCTAGAAGCTGAAGGACGCGGAAGGCAGGATCGAGAGGCTCTACGGCGCGCTCGCGGAAGGGACGGTTAAAGACACCGATCTCTTCCGGGCGACCCTTACGCGGCTGGAAGGCGAGCGGGAGGATGCCCTGCGGCAGATCGCGTCACTTGAGACGCGCAAGGAGGTGCCGCGCCACCTGCTCAGCAAGGAGAACCTCGCGCGCTTTGCGGCGGCGGCCTCCGGCCGGCTTCGCGCCGAAGACGGGGCGCTGAGGAAAGCTTATGTGCGGCACTTCATCGACCGCGTCGAGGTCGATGACCGGGAAATCCGGATCAAAGGCCCGACCGCCGCCCTCGCGGCCGGGATTACCGGCTCCGGAGGATCGGGGGCCGGAGGAGTGCCCAGATTTGACCGGGAATGGTGGGCGCACAAGGACTCGAACCTTGGACCCGCTGATTAAGAGTCAGCTGCTCTACCAACTGAGCTATGCGCCCCACCGAAGCGGGCCCGCCATATAACAAAGCCGCACCGGTTTGTCGATAGCTCGTTCGCGGTCGCGTGGCCCGAGCTAACCCGTTCCGCTGCCGCGACTTTTCCAAGCTGTGCCGGGCGCCCGTGGAGCGTGGGAAATGGCTTCCGCGGGCGCCGCTTCCATGCTTGATTGGGGACGGAGAATCACGCCCGCGCGGCCCCGGCCGCGCGGGCGTTTTCGCTTGGTCGCGGCGCCTGTGTGCGTCCCCGGAAGGAGGGAGCCCGGAGCGAACTGCAGAATCGGGTGAAGCACTGAAGCAGCGGCCTTTCTCCCTTAAGATTCAATCGCTTGACTGCTTCACGGCGCCTCGCCCCTGCTTCACGGACGCGGTTCGGCCGGTCGCTCAGCCGTCGTCGGCGAGGCCGCGGCGGCCGATATGGACGTCGCGGTGGACGTAGACATTGATGACCAGGCCGAAGGCGATCAGCAGGCTCATCATCGCCGTCCCGCCATACGAGACCAGCGGCAGCGGGATGCCGACCACCGGCAGCAGGCCCATCACCATGCCCATGTTGATGAAGGCGTAGATGAAGAAGCTCGTCATGATGCCCATCGCGACGAGACGGCCGAAATCGCTGCGCGAGCGCAGTGCGATGGCGATGCCGTAGACGATGACGAGGATGTAAAGCGCGATCAGCACCAGCCCGCCGACGAAGCCCATCTCCTCCGAGAACATCGTGAAGATGAAGTCGGTCTGCTTCTCGGGCAGGAACTGGAGCTGGCTCTGCGTTCCCTGCATATAGCCCTTGCCCCAGATGCCGCCGGAGCCGAGCGCGATCTTCGACTGGATGATGTGATAGCCGGTGCCGAGCGGATCGGTCTCGGGGTTGAGGAACGTATAGACGCGCTGCTTCTGATACTCGCGCAGGAACTGCCAGCCGATCGGCAGCGCGGCAGCCGCCCCGGCGATGACGACGACGAACTTCCACAGCCGCACGCCGGCGAGGAAGAACGTCACGCCGGCAGGCGCCACCAGCATGATCGCCGAGCCGAGATCGGGCTGCTTGGCGACGAGCGCGGCCGGCGCCAGGGTCAGCACCACCGGCCATATCAGGTAGTGCGGCCGGCCGATCTGCTCGTAGGTGAGGCCGTGGAAATAGCGCGCCAGGACGAGGATCAGCGCCACCTTCATCAGCTCCGAAGGCTGGAGCTGGATGAGCCCCAGATCGAGCCAGCGCTGGGCCCCCATGCCGATCGAGCCGGCCACCTCGACCGCGACCAGCAGCAGGAGGGCGATGCCGTAGAACAGATAGGCGATGCGATACCAGAGCCGCAGGTCGACCACCGCGACCGCCAGCATCAGCACGATGCCGATGGCGAACCGCGTGATCTGGCGGCCGGCCCACGGCTCAAAGCTGCCGCCGGCGGCCGAGTAGAGCGCCGTGAACCCGACCGAGGCGACGATGCCGAGCAGCAGGACGAGGCCCCAATTGACCTGCGTCAGCTTCTGCAGGATCGACATCTCGCCGCGGCGGACGCTCAATGACGATGCCATTGACTGGTCTCCTAGAGCGGCCGGTCGCGCGGGCGCTCTGCGACCCTGGTCGTGCCGTCGCCGCGCTCCCGCTCGCGGCGCCGCATCTCGGTCAGGATGTCGCGTGCGATTGGCGCCGCGACGGTCGAGCCGCCGCCGCCATGCTCGACCACGACCGCAACCGCATAGCGCGGCTCGTCGACCGGCGCATAGGCAACGAACAGCGCGTGGTCGCGCTCGCGCCACGGCACCTGCTCGGGCTTGCGCAGGCCATTGCGCCGCTCCTCCTCCGTGATGCGGCGAACCTGCGCCGTGCCGGTCTTGCCGGCCATCGCCCAGTCGGGCTCGGTGATGCGCGCCTTGAAGGCGGTGCCGCGCGGGTCGTTGACCACGTCGCGCATGCCGCGCTGGATGAGGCTGAGGATCTGCGGCGATACTCCGCAGGACGGCCATTTCACCTGCTGGGGGCGTTCGGTGACGGTGCGCTCGTTGATCTGGTCGAGCGTCAGCCGTGGGATCACGGCATGCCCGCCATTGGCGAGCCGGGCGGTCATGACCGCGAGCTGCAGCGGCGTCGCCGTGATGTAGCCCTGGCCGATGCCGGCGACCAATGTCTCGCCCTGCGCCCAGGGCTGCCCGATTGTCGCCCGCTTCCAGGCGCGCGTCGGGATCAGGCCGGCCTTCTCGCCCGGCATGTCGATGCCCACGGTCTGGCCAAGGCCGAAGCGCCTGGCGACCTCGGCGATCTTGTCGATGCCGGTGCGGCGCGCGATCTCGTAGAAAAACACGTCGCAGGAGTACTTGATGCTCTCGTTGAGATCGACGTGGCCGTGCCCGCCCCTTTTCCAGCAATGGAAGCGCGCGTCGCCGAGCTCGACCCAGCCGCGACAGGCGACGCGCTGCTCGGGCGAGATGACGCCCGCCTCGAGGGCGGCGATCGCGGTGATCATCTTGAAGGTCGAGCCCGGTGCGAACTGGCCGTCGATCGCCTTGTTGTTGAGCGGCTTGCGATGGTCCGTGCGCAGCGAGTTCCACAGCGCCACGGGAATGCCCTTGCTGAACTGGTTGGTGTCGTAGCTGGGACTGGAAGCGAGCGCCAGGACCTCGCCGGTGTGGATGTCCATCAGGACCGCGGCGGCGCTCTCTTCCTGCGCGAGACGCCTCGCGACCATGCGCTGCACGTGAAGGTCGATCGTCAGCGCGACGTCGTGGCCGGGCTCGCCCTCGAGCCGCGCGAGCTCGCGGATCGGCCGGCCGGCGGCATTGACCTCGATCTGGCTGTTGCCGGCGCGGCCGCGGAGCGCGAGATCGTAGTTGCGTTCGATGCCGGTACGGCCGATTCGGAAATCCGGGAGCTCCAGCAGCGGATCGCCGGTCAGATCGGATTCCGACGGCGGCGCCACATAGCCCACCAGATGGGCGAGGTCGGGGCCATAGGGATAGAAGCGGCTCGAACCGGAATCGATGGCGACGCCGGGCAGATCCTGCGCGTTGACGGCGATGCGCGCGACCTCCTCCCAGGAAAGGTTGTCGCGGATGGTGATCGGCAGGAAGCGGCGCTTGCGCGCGACCTCGCGCATGATGCGACGCCGCTCGCCGTCAGTCAGCGACAGGATGTTGGAGATGACGTCGAGCGTCTGGACGACGCTGCCGGTCTGCTCGGGAGTCACGACGACGCGGTAGTTGAGCTCGTTGAGTGCGAGCACCTCGCCGTAGCGATCGAGCACTCGGCCGCGCGGCGGCGCGATCAGCCGCAGGTTGATGCGATTCTCTTCGGCGAGGACCTTGTACTTCTCGCTCTCGATGACCTGGAGATAGTACATGCGCGCCGCCAGCACGCCGAACAGGCCGAGCTGGCCGCCCAGCAGCAGCGCAGCACGCCGGTTGAACACCTTGGTGCGGGGATTTTCGCGCTTCAGGGCACTCATACGGCCGCCAGCAGCGCCCGCTGCGCCCGGCCAAGCAGCCAGGCCAGCGCCGGATAAAGTCCTATCGTCAATACGAGCCGCAAGGCGAGGACCGAAAGGTCGGGAGCGACGTCCGCCGCGACAAAGGCAACTGTCGCCGTAACGGCATGCGCGGCAGGCGCGATCAGGGAGAACGCCCACCACACCACGCCGAAGGCGGCGCCGCGGAAGATCTTGTGCTGCGAGATGATGACGGTGTGGACCAGAACCAGCACCAGCGGATGCACGCCGAGCGGAGTGCCCGAGAGCACGTCGGAGAGCATCCCGATCACGAACACGGTCCAGGCCCGCATCAGATCCGGCCGATGCACCGTCCAGTAGAACACGGCGATGAGCACGATATCGGGCGCCAGCGACGACGAGGCCGGCAGACCGATCGGAACGACGCTGATCACCGCCAGCAGCAGGGTGACAACCACGGGCATCGACTGCCGGACCGCGATGTCGAGCCGCTGCAGCGGCGACAGTTTCATCTCCGGCCCCGCCGCGGCGCCGGCGGCGGCGCCGACACCTGCAGCGTCCCGCCGAGCCCGTATTCGATGATGCGCAGGTGCTGCATGCGGTCGAAATCGACGAAGGGCTGCACCCTGACGCTGGTATCGCCGGCGGCGGCGATGATCCCGACCGGAATGCCCGGCGGAAAGACGCCGCCATGGCCCGAGGTGACGACACGCTCGCCGATCTCCGGCCGGGCCGTGCTCGGCAGGAACAGCAGCTTCGGCCGCTCGGAATTGTCCCCGGCCATCACCGCGCGGTCGCGCGAGGTTTCGAGCACGACGGGCACATGGCTGTTGATGTCGGTGAGAAGCAGGACACGCGCGGCGCGCTCTCCCACTTCGGTGACGCGGCCGGCCAGGCCGTCGCCGGTCACCGCCGCCTGGCCCTTGGCCACGCCGTCGCGCTCGCCCGCGGTGACCAGTACGGTGCGCAGGAACGAGCCGCCCGCATGGCCGACGACCCGCGCCGAGACGAAGCTGACGGGCGCATCGGGTGTGAAGCGCAGGATCTCGCGCAGAGACCGGTTCTCGGATTCGAGTTTGCGCGCCACGGCCTGCCATTTCAGCAGGCGTTCGTTCTCCTCGCGCAGCCGCGCGTTCTCGGCATGGACGTGGACGACCTCGCCGACCCGTGCCACCAAGTCATTGACCGTCGCCACCGGCCGTGCGATCGCATCGAGAACGGGCACGAAGGCGTCGACGACCACCATGCGCATGCGTTCGACCAGCTGCGTCTCCGCCTTGCCGAGCACCATCATGCCGACGGCGGCCGCGATCAGGCCGAGGAACGCGAAGCGTTGGCCGTAGAGCCTGATCGGCGCCGCAAAACGCGATACCGGCCCCGGTCGCTTCATCGTCCCCCTCCCTCGCCCATTCCCGTCGCCGGCTATCCTGCCCGCGTCCGGCGCTTACGTCAGTACATCGAGATCAGAACGTTGCGCAGCGTCTTCATCTCCTCGAGGCAGCGGCCGGTGCCGAGCGCCACGCAGGAAAGCGGATCGTCCGCGACCGAAACCGGCAGCCCGGTCGAATGACGCAGCACGAAGTCGAGATTGCCGAGCAGCGCGCCACCGCCGGTCAGGACGATGCCCTTGTCGACGATATCCGCGGCGAGCTCGGGTGCAGTATGCTCGAGCGCCACCTTGACCGCCTCGACGATCGCCGAGACCGGCTCGGCGAGGCTTTCCGCGATCTGGCGCTCGCTGATGACGAGTTCCTTCGGCACGCCGTTCATCAGGTCGCGGCCCTTGATTTCCATCAGGCGGCCCTCGCCGTCCTCCGGCGGGCAGGCGGAGCCGATTTCCTTCTTGATGCGCTCGGCCGAGGACTCGCCGACCAGCAGGTTATGGTTGCGGCGGATATAGGCGATGATCGCCTCGTCCATCTTGTCGCCGCCCACCCTCACCGATTTCGAATAGACGATGCCGCCGAGCGACAGCACCGCGACCTCGGTGGTGCCGCCGCCGATATCGACGACCATAGAGCCGGTCGGCTCGGTGACCGGCAGACCGGCGCCGATCGCGGCTGCCATCGGCTCCTCGATCAGGAACACGCGGCGCGCGCCTGCGCTTTCCGCCGATTCCTGGATGGCACGGCGCTCGACCGCGGTCGAGCCCGACGGCACGCAGACGATCACCTGCGGGCTGGCGAAGCTGCGGCGGTTGTGCACCTTGCGGATGAAGTGCTTGATCATCTCTTCCGCGACTTCGAAATCGGCGATGACGCCGTCGCGAAGCGGGCGGATGGCGGTGATGTTTCCGGGCGTGCGGCCGAGCATCATCTTCGCCTCGTCGCCGACGGCGAGGACCTGCTTCTTGCCCTTCACCTCGGCGATGGCGACCACCGAGGGCTCGTTGAGGACGATGCCCCGACCCTTGACGTAGACCAGGGTATTGGCTGTTCCCAGGTCGATGGCCATGTCGGCCGACAGCATGCCTAAAAGTCGCGACAACATTCGCTTCCGAGACCTCTTATGTTCGCGACCGCACTGAAGCGCTGCCGCTTATGTCAATTCCTGCGGACGCGGCGAGGCGCGCCCGAAATCCGAATCGCGAAAGCCGGCCGCGGCGCTACGCCGAGACCGCCCCCTTCACCATATCCGCCGCAGCACCTTCGGGCGCCGTGCGCTCGCGCTTCACCAACAGTTTGTTGAGCGCGTTCACATACGCCCGCGCGGACGCCACCAGCGTGTCCGCGTCGGCACCCTGCCCGTTCACCGTCTTCCCGTTCTCTTCGAGCCGGACTGTCACCTCGGCTTGCGCGTCGGTGCCGGCCGTTACGGCATGAACCTGATAGAGCTGCAGGCGCGCCGCGTGCGGGAACAGCTTCTTGATCGCATTGAAGGTCGCATCGACCGGACCGTTGCCACGCGCCTGGACGTCGCGGATCTGGTCGTCGATCTCAAGCTCGAGGTCGGCGAGCTGCGGCCCCTTCGAGCCGGCCATCACCTGCAGCGAAACGAACTTGATGCGGTCGTTGTGACGCATGATCTCGTCGTCGACCAGCGCGATGATGTCCTCGTCGTAGACGTCCTTCTTGCGGTCTGCGAGATCCTTGAAGCGCCGGAAGGCATCCTCGATCGCGTTCTGACCGAGCTCGAATCCGAGTTCGCGCAGTTTCTCGCGGAAGGCGTGCCGGCCGGAATGCTTGCCCATGACCAGCTTGGACCGGTTCAGGCCGACCGATTCGGGAGTCATGATCTCATAGGTCTGCGCATTCTTCAGCATGCCATCCTGATGGATGCCGGATTCGTGCGCAAACGCGTTGGCGCCGACGATCGCCTTGTTCGGCTGCACCGAGAATCCGGTGATGGCCGAGACCAGGCGCGAGACCTTGGTGATGCTCTCGGTGTGAATGCCGGTCGTGTACGGAAGCGAGTCGTGGCGCGTGCGCAGCGCCATGACGATCTCCTCGAGCGCCGCATTGCCAGCACGTTCGCCGATGCCGTTGATCGTGCATTCGACCTGACGGGCGCCGGCCTTGACTGCGGCCAGCGAGTTGGCGACGGCGAGGCCGAGATCGTTGTGGCAATGGACCGAGATGATGGCCTTGTCGATGTTCGGCACGCGATTGAACAGCATCGCGATCAGGGCGCCGAACTCGTCCGGCACCGCATAGCCCACGGTATCGGGAATGTTGATGGTGCGCGCCCCCGCCTTGATGGCGCTCTCGACGCAGCGGCAGAGGAAATCGTGCTCGGTGCGGCTGCCGTCCTCTGGGCTCCACTCGACGTCGTCGCACAGATTGCGCGCGTGAGTGACGGCGTCGACCACCGCCTGGTGCACCGCACTTGGCTCCATCTGGAGCTTGTATTTCATGTGCAGCGGGCTGGTGGAAAGGAAAGTGTGAATGCGCGGGCGCGCTGCGTCCTTGAGCGCCTCCCATGCGCGGTCGATGTCCTTGCGGCCGGCGCGGGCGAGTCCCGCGACCGACGAGTTTTTCACGATGCGCGCCACCTCGCGCACGGCCTCGAAATCGCCGTTCGAGGCGATCGGGAAGCCGGCCTCGATGACGTCGACGCCCATCTCCTCGAGGGCCTTGGCCACGCGCAGCTTCTCTTCGAGGTTCATCGAGCAGCCCGGGGCCTGCTCGCCATCGCGCAACGTCGTATCGAAGATGATGACGCGGTTCTTGTCGCTGGTCTGGGTCGGGGCGGTCATGATCTGCTCCTGGCGGTCCGAGTGTCGCTGTGACTCAACAATTGCCCTGGACGGTCTCTGCCACCCCCTTGATCCAGGGACCGGCGGTGATCAGGTCCAGAGGCCGCTAAGTCGCAGGCCCTCCCCGACACGACGGAACCGCAACGCACCCGCGATGACCGCGTCCGCCGTACCCGCCCGGCGAGGCGCCGTGCTTGAGCCGGTTTGGCCCGGCCTGCCCCCGATGGACAAAGTGGTCGGCATCTCAAGGTCTTGGTGTGCGCGATTCCCAACACCGCCCGATCTTAAGCGACATTGGTTAACTCGTTATTTCTACGCCCCTTCAAGGAGACGCTTCAACGCCTTTTCTCAGCAGCAGGCGCCAGCCCACGGTTGTAACAGGGGAAATTGGCTTCGACCCGCCGGCGTCAGCCGGCGCGGCCCAGGTAGAGGGCGGCGGCGCGCTCGTCGGCGAGCAGCGAATCGGCCGGTCCGCCGAGGGCCACCCGCCCCTGATCGAGAACGTAGCCGCGATCGCTGACCGCGAGCGCCTGTCGCGCCCGCTGCTCGACCATCAGCACCGCGACGCCGAGTCGCGGCAGCCCCCGGATCCTGGCGAAGACCTGGTCGACCAGCGCCGGCGAGAGGGCGGCGGTCGGCTCGTCGAGCAGCATGAGCTTCGGCCGGGCCATCAGGGCGCGCGCGAATGCGAGCTGCTGGCGTTCGCCGCCGCTCATCGCGCCCGCCCGCATGCTCCGCCGCTCGGCCAGGGCCGGAAACAGGGCGAACATCTCGTCGAGCCGCGCCGCACGCTCCTTCACGCCTTCGACCGTGAGCAGGTTCTCCAGCACGGTCAGGGAGGCGAACACGTTGGCGACCTGTGGCACATAGCCGATGCCGACATGGATCCGGCGCTCGACCGGCAGGGCGAGCAGATCCTGGCCGTCGAAGCGGATCTCGCCGCCGATGCGCGGTAGCAGTCCCATGACCGCCTTGATCAGGGTCGACTTGCCCGCACCGTTGGTGCCGGCGATGGTGACGGTCTCTCCCGCCGCGACCTCGGCGTTGACGCCGTTGAGGATGTCGACCTCGGCATAGCCGCCCCGGACGCCGCGCAGCGACAGCAGGGTCATGGCCCGACCGCGCCCCCCATATAGGCTTCGAGGACGCGCGCGTCGGCCAGCACGGCTTCCGGTTCGCCCGAGGTCATGATCCGCCCGCGGTCCATCACATAGAGATGCCGCACGAGACGGGCGAGCGCATCGAGATTGTGCTCGACGATAAGGAAGGCGATGCCGCCCGCGTTCAGCGTCCGGACACGATCGGCAATCTCGGCGATCAGGACCGGATTGACGCCGGCGAAGGGCTCGTCGAGCAGGATCAGCTTCGGCCCGACCATCAGCGCGCGGCCAAGCTCCAGCAGCTTCTTCTGGCCGCCGGACAGCGTACCCGAGGGGCTGTCGGCGACGCGATCGAGCTTGAGGAAGCGGATGATCTCGGCCACGCGGGCGCCGATCGCCTGCTCCTCGGCACGGATGCGCGTCGGCTGGAAGAAGAGCCGGCCGAGGCTCTCGCCGCTCTGCTGCGGCGCGGCGACCATCAGGTTCTCGCGCACGGTGAGATGGCGGAATTCGCGCGGCACCTGGAAGGTGCGGCACAGCCCGGCGCGCACCCGGCCCGGCGGTCCCATTCCGTCCAAACTTCGGCCGTCCAGCGTCACGGTGCCCTGATCCGCCGCGACGAATCCGCTGATGACCGAAAACAGCGTGCTCTTGCCGGCACCGTTCGGGCCGATCAGGCCGACCAGCCCGCCTTCCGGCACGGAGAGCGACAGCTGATCGAGCGCCCGAAAGCCGCCGAAGGACTTACCGATGTTCTGCACGTCGAGGGTCATCGCCGCGTGAAATCCCCCATCAGCCCCTGCGGGCGATAGATCGTGAACAGGATCAGCGCGAGACCGACCACACCGATGCGCACGCTCGCCATCTCGACCTCGGTGATGCCGGGCACGAAATCGCGCAGGAAGCGCGAGCCCTCGAGGAACAGCATCAGCAGCGCCGCTCCGACGATGGCGCCGGAAATGCGGCCCACCCCGCCCATGATCATCGCCATCCAGACATAAAAGGTGACCAGGGGCACGAACTGCTCGGGCACGATGTAAGTGATGTAATGCGCGTAGAAGGCGCCGGCCACCCCGGCCAGCGCCGCGCCGATCATCAGCACCTGCACCTTGAAGCGCGCGGGATCCTTGCCGAGCGCCAGGACGGCCTCCTCGTCGTCGCGGATCGCCTCGATCATGCGCCCGAACGGGCTGCGGACGACGCGCAGCATGATCAGCACCGCCACGACATTGGCCAGCAGCAGGGCCGCGACGACCGCGTAATCCGCGATGCGGCCGATGCCGAGCTCCGCGAACAGGCGCGGGATCGCCGGAACGCCCTGCACGCCGTTGGTCAGCCACTTCTCGCTGGTCAGCGCGAGCCGCACCGTCTCCGAGAAGCCGAGCGTCACGATGGCGAGATAGTCGTCGCGCAGTCGCAGGCTGATCAGGCCGATCGGCCACGAGGCCAGCGCCGGCACGAGCGCGGCCGCGAGGAAACACAGCACGAGCGGCACGCCTTCCAGGCTCAGCAGCGCGGAAGCATAGGCGCCGAGGGCGAAGAAGCCGACATGGCCGAAATTGATGAGCCCGGTGAAGCCGTACTGCAGGTTCAGGCCGAGCGTCAGCAGCACATAGATCAGCGCCACGGCGGCGATGGCGAGCAGGTAGCTTTCCATCAGCGCACCGCCTCGAGGCGGCCGAACAGGCCCTGCGGGCGAACCAGCAGGATCAGCAGCATCACGAAGAAGGCGAGCGCGAGCTTGTAGGTGAAGCCCACCAGCGGCGTCGAGAGCTCCTGCGCCACCCCGAGCACGATGCCGGCGATGACGGCGCCGAGCGGATTACCGACGCCGCCCAGAATCGCGGCGGCGAAGCACGGCAGCAGCAGCTCCCAGCCCAGTTCCGGCGCCACCACGGTCTTGAGGCCGAGGATGATTCCGGCGATGCCGCACACGGCCCCCGTCAGCAGCCAGAGAGCCATCATCACGCGCCCGGTATTGATGCCGCTGACGCGCGCGAGGTCGCGATTGTCGGCCACCGCGCGCATGCGCCGGCCGATCGGCGTCAGGTGCAGAATGGCAAACACCGCCGCGAGAGTGACCAAAGCCAGCGCCGCCAGACGAATGTCGATCGGGTTGATCCGCACCTCGCCGAAGCTGAGCGCACGCTCGATCGGCACCTGGAAGACTTGCTGCTCGTGGCCGAAGAAGAAGCTCAGCGTGCTGCGCACGACGAAGGCGATGCCGATCGACGCGACCAGCATCGCCACCACGGAGCGCCCCGCCAGCTTACGAAAGACGAGCAGGTAGAAGGCGACCGCCGCGGCCCCCGTCGCGGCGACGGCGCCGAGCCCCGCCAGCACCAGAGACCCGGTGACACCGTGCACGCCGATCCCGGCATAGGCGCCAAGCGTCATGTAGTCGCCGGTCGCGGCGTTCGGAAACCGCGCGATCCCGAACACCAGCGTGACCGCGACAGCGGCCAGCGCGATGGTGATACCCTCCACCACGCCGGCGACCACCAGGTTCAGATAGAAGGCGAGTTCTTCCACGCGGGTGCGACCGATTGGCAAAGGATCGGCCGGGGCTTTTCGCCCCGGCCGCGGTCCGGACTATCCGATCGCCACGACGTAGCGGCGGTTGAGCTGGCCCTTCTCGATGAAGAAGACGCCGAAATTGGGGCTCACGTCGCCATGCTGGTCGAAGTCGAGCACGCTCGACGCGCCCTCGTAGTTGATCTTCTGCCCCTTGGCGAGCATCTCCTTGCCCTCGGCGAAGGTATAGACCTTGTCGCCCTCCGGGTTGGCGACGTCGCGCAGCTTCGCGTTGATCTGCTGCGTCGTCGCTTTCGGCCCCGCCGCCTCCATCGCCAGCGCCAAGCTGATCACCATGTCGTAGGTCATCGCCGCATAGACGTTCGATGCCGCCGGCTGGCCCGTCGCCTGCTGGTACTTGTTGCCGAAATGCGCATAGGAGCGTGCATTCTCGTTCGAGACCGAGTCGACCGAGATTATGCCCTCGGTGACCTCCGGCCCGAGCGCCTTGATGAGGTCGGGATTGGCGGCCCAGCCGGGGATGATCCACTTCACCTTCTGCCCGCTCTGATACCATTCGCGCAGGATGATCGTCGTGTCCTGCAGGTAGGACCCGGTGACGATCACATCGGGACGCGACTGCAGCACCTTCTGCAGCTCGGACCGGTAGCTCGGCCGGTTCGGCTCGTAGACGACGCTCTCGAGCACCTTGCCGCCCTTGGCCTCCCACGCCTTTCTGAAGCCTTCGGTGTTGCCGATGCCCGAGGCGTTGTTGAACGCCATCGTCGCCGGGCGCTTGAAGCCCTCGCGCTGCGCTATCTCGGCGAACGCCTTGCCGAAGCGCTCGTTCGTCGCCTGGAAGCGCCAGCCCATGTTTTTGGCGTTCGCCGGCGCCACCGACAGGGCCGGTGCGCCGGAGCAGTGCATGAGGGGTATATTCGCCTCGTTGGTCAGCGGAATGACCGCGAGGCTGACGCCCGACGACCACGTGCCGACGACCGCCTGCACCTTGTTCACCTCGATCAGCTTCTTGGCCGCGAGCACCGCCGCCTGCGGCTGCGTCTGCGAGTCCTCGGCGAAGATCTCGAGCCGCCGCCCGCCCGCGCCGCCGGCCGCGTTGACCTCCTCGGCCGCGAACAGGATCGCGCGCTGCATGCCGGAGCCGTAGGGTCCGCCGACGCCCGTGACCGGGTTCAGTGCGCCGATACGGAATGTCTGCTGGCCCTGCGCCCATACCAGTCCGGGCGCCATTCCAGCGACGAGACCGGTGGCGGCTGCCCCGGCCAGAAATCCTCTGCGCTTCAATTCAGTCATCTTTGAGCCTCCCCTTGGCTTCCGTTCATGCATAGAGACGATCGACCTTGCCGAAGCGGTTTTTCGCGAACGCGCCGGCCTTCATGATCACGTCGAGATGCTTGCCCTGCTCCTCGAGCACGCGGATATCCTTCAGCGGATCGCCATCGACGACCAGGATGTCCGCGGCCGCCCCGGGCGCGATAACGCCTAGCTTCCCTTCCATGCGCAGGATCTCCGCGGCGACGGAGGTCGCCGAACAGATCACCTCGTGCGGCGCCAGGACTTTGGCGCGGATGCTGAACTCCGCCGACTGATGGACGTGCAGCTCGCCGAGCAGATCGGTGCCGAATGCCATCTTGACCCCGGCGCGCCTGAAGATGTCGAGCGATTCGAGGCCCGCCTTGCGCACGCCTTCGATCTTCTCGACGCTCTCCGCCGGAAGTCCGAGCTTTTCGCCCGACTGCGCCAGTGCGTCGTAGGTGACGAGCGTCGGCACCGCGTAGGCATTCTTCGACGCCATCAACCGCGCGCTCGCCTCGTCGATCAGGTTGCCATGCTCAATGGTCCTCACGCCGCAGCTGACCGCGCGGCTGATCGCCGCCGGCGTATAGGCGTGCGCCATCACGTAAGTCTGCGCGGCCGCGGCTTCCGCGACGATGGCGCGGAGCTCGTCCTCCGAATAGCCGAAGAAGGCGATCGGATCCGTCGGCGAGGCGACGCCGCCCGAAGCCATCACCTTGATCTGGTGTGCGCCCGCCTTGATCTCCTCGCGCACCGCCTTGCGGACGCCGTCGACGCCATCGACGACGCGGGCGAGCGCGCCCGCGCGCCGGCAGCACAGGCAGGGCTCGCGCTCGTCCCAGCGGCCGCGAAAGTCGCCATGCCCGCCGGTCTGGCTGAGCGCCCGGCCCGCGACGAACATGCGCGGACCCGGCACGATTCCGGACTCCACGGCGAGCGCGAGCGCGTAATCCGCGCCGCCCGCGTCGCGCACGGTCGTGAAGCCGCGGTCGAGCATGCCCCGCAGGATCGACACGCTCTTCAGGGTGACGATCGCGTTCGGCTGTGCCGCATTCGCGCCGAGATTGAGCATCGTCGCGATGGCGTGAACATGGCAGTCGATCAGCCCCGGCATCAGCGTCCGGCCGGCGATGTCGATCACCGCGGCTCCCTGCAGACTCACCGGCCGCTCGGCCACTTCGCGGATCGTGGCGTTCTCGACGACGACATCGCAGCCCTCTCGCCGGTGCGGTGCCTGAGCATCCAGAACGGCGGCATTGCGGAAGACGATGAGACTCACTGTTACCCTCGTAGTGCGGAGGAGGAACGCCGGGAAAGCCCGACGACGGGTGCGGCGCGGCCGCCCTTGTCGGCGAGGCCGATCACCACGCGCTTCCAGAAATCGAGCAGCCGCCGGTAGTAGGCCGGGTCGTTGCGGAGCACGGTCTGCACGCCCATGCCGCGCAGCAGGCAGAGGCAGGCGTTGAACGCCGTTTCCACCTCGGCCGACGGCAGTCCGGCGCGGCGGAAGAAATCAGACCATATCTGGTCGAGCGCCTGGTGGAACTCGCGCACGACGGGCACCAGCCGCTCGCGCAGGAAATCGTTGTGACGCGCCTCGGTCACGTGCTCGAGCGTGACGTAGAACAGCCGGCCGGAGAACATCTCCCAGAGATGGTCGATGAAGCTGTCGAGGTCGATGCGCCCGCTCTGGACGCGCTGCGCGTAGTCGCGGATCTCCGCCGTCGCGTCGCGCAGCAGCTGCTCCACCGCCTCGCAGACCAGATCGTCCTTGCTGTCGAAATGATGAGTCAGGGCACCGCGCGAGACCCCGGCGCGATCGGCGATGTCGAGCGTGCTCGCGCGCGCATAGCCGCGATCGAGCAGGATGTCGAGCGTTGCCTCCTTCAGGCGGGCCTTGGTTTCGGCCGTCCGCTCTTCCTGGGTGCGTCGGCGGTTCCGTCGTGCGCTAGCCATGCGCGATACTGGCCATGAAGAAACATACAGTCAAGTCTGCATGTTTCTTTTCGCCAATGCGCGCGCGGCCTGTCGCGCGCGTCTAGCGCCCGGCGCTGACGTCGATGATAGCGCCGTTGACGTAGGACGACGCGTCGCTGAGCAGCCAGATGATCGCCTCGGCGACCTCCTCCGCCTTCCCGGCGCGGCCAAGCGGGGTTGTCGCGCCGAGTCGAGCCGCGCGGTCGGGATTGCCGCCGCTCGCATGGATCTCGGTGTCGATCAGGCCGGGACGTACGGCATTGACGCGCACGCCGTCAGGCCCGATCTCCCTAGCCAGCCCGATCGTCATCGTGTCCATGGCGCCTTTCGAACCGGCGTAATCAACATACTCGTTCGCTGCGCCAAGCCGGGCCGCCATGGACGAGACGTTGACGATCGCGCCGCCCCTGCCGCCGCGGCTCCGCGACAGCCGACGCGCGGCCTCCCGCGCGCAGAGATAGGCGCCGAGGACGTTGGTATCGAAGACACGCTTCATACGCTCGACGCTCATCTCCGCGAGCTTCGACGTCGGCGCGACGATGCCGGCATTGTTGACGAGCCCGTTGAGCGGACCGAATGCCGCCTGCGTCGCGTCGAACATCGCGATCACTTCGGCTTCGTGCGCGACGTCGCCCTTGATGGCGATCGCGCGACCGCCAGCGGCGATCACGTCTGCCGCCGTATGATCGGCGGCATCCTTGTTGCCGACATAGTTGATGCCGACAGACCAGCCGCGCGAACCCGCGAGCAGTGCCGTTGCCCGGCCGATACCGCGGCTGCTGCCGGTGATGAGAATGGTCTTGGACACGCGTTCCCCCTTCTTTGCGGCGGATCGCACGTCCGGCGCGACCCTCACCCTACCCTCTCCCGCAGGCGGGAGAGGGTTTCCAGCGCTATTTCGGCAGCGCTGCTCTTCATCCTGCGACGACGTCCCAAAAGAGCACGCCGGGCCACGTCCACTCTCCCGCTTGCGGGAGAAGGTGGAGGATGAGGGCCGTCCCGCCGCAACGACAGCGGACGCCTTTAACGCAAATAGATTTCGATGTGCCGGCTCTGCGGCTCGGGCGTACCGTCCGGCGTGACGAAGGCGGGCTGGCTCTCGCCGAACGCGCCGGCGGTGATGCTGCCGACCGGCACACCGGCATCGATCAGGGCTGCCACCACCGCCTGGGCGCGCCGCTGCGACAGCGCCTGTTGGGCGCGCATCGCAGCAGCGCTCCGCCCATCTTCCCCCGCGGCGGTCCGCCGCTAGTTCTTCGCCTTGTCGACCAGCTTGTTCTTGGCGATCCACGGCATCATCGCGCGCAGCTTCTCGCCGACCTTCTCGATGTCGTGCTCCGCGGCCTTGCGGCGCATCGCCTTGAAGCTCGCCTGCCCCGCGGCGTTCTCCAGCACCCAGTCGCGCGCGAAGCGACCGGACTGGATGTCGTCGAGGATGCGCTTCATCTCCTTCTTCGTCTCTTCGGTAATGACGCGCGAGCCCCGCGTGTAATCGCCATACTCCGCGGTGTTGGAGATCGAGTAGCGCATGTTGGCCATGCCGCCCTCGTACATCAGGTCGACGATCAGCTTCACCTCGTGCAGGCACTCGAAATACGCCATCTCCGGCGCGTAGCCCGCCTCGGTCAGCGTCTCGTAGCCGGCCATGATCAGCGCGCACAGGCCGCCGCACAGCACGGACTGCTCGCCGAACAGGTCGGTTTCGCATTCCTCCTTGAACGTCGTCTCGATCACGCCGGCGCGGCCGCCGCCGATTGCCGAGGCATAGGACAGCGCAATCTCGAGCGCGTTGCCCGAGGCGTTCTGGTGGACCGCGACGAGGCACGGCACGCCGCCGCCGCGCTGATATTCCGAGCGCACGGTGTGGCCGGGACCCTTCGGGGCGAT
Source organism: Alphaproteobacteria bacterium (assembly GCA_041690495.1). GTDB lineage: Bacteria > Pseudomonadota > Alphaproteobacteria > CACIAM-22H2 > CACIAM-22H2 > DATAAP01. The sequence continues at coordinate 78,197 of JAWLHE010000006.1, forward strand.
CATGAACACGTCGAGATCGGGGCGCGGCTCGATCAGGTTGAAATGGATGTTGAAGCCGTGCGCGAAGGCAATCGCGGCACCCTTCTTCATATTGTCCTGAAGGTCGTTCTTCCACACCGCCGCCTGGTGCTCGTCCGGCGTCACGACCATCATCACGTCCGCCCATTTGGCGGCCTCGGCCGGGGTCGCGACCTTGAACTGGTAACCCTCGGCCTTCTTCGCCGAGGGCGAGCCGGGCTTGAGCGCGATCATCACGTCCTTGACGCCGCTGTCGCGCATGTTGAGGGCATGGGCGTGGCCCTGGCTGCCGAAGCCGATGACGGCCACCTTCTTGCCCTTGATCAGGTTCACGTCGGCATCACGGTCGTAGTAAACGCGCATCACACTTCCCCTTGGTTCAAACGGACCGGCCCCGCCGGAATGGCGCGGGCAATTCAATTCCGGGGCTGGCTTACAGCCCCCGGTCTCCCCGCGCAATGGCGACGACGCCGGTGCGCGACACCTCGACCAGGCCGAGTGGCTCCATCAGCTTGATGAAGGCATTGATCTTCTCGGTCGAGCCGGTGATCTCGAATACGAACGAGGCATTTGTCGAATCGATCGCATTGGCGCGGAAGATGTCGGCGATGCGCAGGGATTCGACCCGCTTTTCACCCGTGCCCGCGACCTTGACCAACGCCAGCTCGCGCTCGACATGCGGGCCGACCAGGGTGAGATCCGAAACCTTGTGCACGGGGACAAGCCGGTCGAGCTGTGCCTTGATCTGCTCGATCACCATCGGCGTGCCGGTCGTAACGATGGTGATGCGCGACAGATGCTGCTGCGCGTCCGTCTCCGCGACCGTGAGGCTCTCGATGTTGTAGCCGCGTCCGGAGAACAGGCCGACGACGCGGGCGAGAATGCCCGGCTCGTTGTCGACGAGCACGGCGATGGTGTGGCGTTCGATCAGGGTGGCGGTCACGGTCTTGTTCTTTCCAGGGGAGCGCGGATATGCGTAAGGGGCGGGCTTCGACCCGCCCCTTCTCTCGGCGGGCAGCGATTTCTGTCTATACGAGGACCATTCCCTCTTCGGAGGTCGGCTTGCTCGCCTTGTCCTCGGGTCCGAGCAGCATCTCGTTATGCGCCGCACCGGACGGGATCATCGGGAAACAGTTCTCCTTCTGGTCGACCACGATGTCGGCGACCACCGGCCCGTCGACCCGGAGCATCTCCGCGATCACGTCGTCGAGTTCCGAGACCTTGCTGGCGCGCAGGCCGGCACAATGGAAGGATTCGGCGAGCTTCACGAAATCGGGCAGCGCCGCCGAATAGCTCTCCGAGTAGCGGCCGCCGTGCAGCAGCTCCTGCCACTGGCGGACCATGCCCATATATTCGTTGTTGAGAATGAACGCCTTCACCGGCAGGCGGTACTGCGCGATGGTCGACAGCTCCTGGATGTTCATCAGGATCGACGCCTCGCCGGCGATGTCGATCACCAGCGCGTCGGGGTGTGCGATCTGCACGCCCATCGCCGCCGGCAGGCCATAGCCCATCGTCCCCAGCCCGCCGGAGGTCATCCAGCGGTTCGGCTTCTCGAACTTGTAGAACTGCGCCGCCCACATCTGGTGCTGGCCCACCTCGGTCGTGATGTAGGTCTCGCGATCCTTCGTCAGCTCGTAGAGGCGCTGGATCGCGTATTGGGGCTTGATGATGTCGTTCGTCTTCTTGTAGCGGAGGCAGTCGCGCGCCCGCCACTTGTCGATCTGCTCCCACCACGCAGCGAGCGCCTTGCCGTCCGGCTTCAGGTTCTTCTTCTTCCACAGCGCAAGGATGTCCTCGAGCACCGCGGCGACGTCGCCGACCACCGGAAGATCGACGCGTACATTCTTGTTGATCGACGACGGATCGATGTCGATATGCACCTTCTTCGACCCGGGCGAGAAGGCCGTGAGCCTGCCGGTCACGCGGTCGTCGAAGCGCGCGCCCACCGCGACCATCAGATCGCAGTCGTGCATTGCCCAGTTGGCCTCGTAGGTGCCGTGCATGCCCAGCATGCCAAGGAAGAGCGGGTCCGAGGCCGGAAACGCGCCGAGCCCCATCAAGGTCAGCGTGCAGGGATAGCCGGTCGTGCGCACGAGCTGGGTCAGCAGCTCCGAGGCGCGCGGTCCGGAATTGATGACACCGCCGCCGCAGTAGAATAACGGCCGCTTCGCCTTGGCGAGCAGGTCGACAACCTCGGCGATCTTGTTCGGCTCGGCCGTGGTGCGCGGATTGTAGCTCTTGTGCGAGACGTTCGCGGCGGGCGTGTAGCGGCCTTTGCCGATCAGGATGTCCTTCGGCAGGTCGATCACGACCGGCCCGGGGCGGCCGCTGCGCGCGACGTAAAATGCCTCGTGCACCGTGCGGGCGAGCTGGTTGACGTCCTTGACCAGGTAGTTGTGTTTCGTGCACGGCCGGGTGATGCCGGTCGTGTCGGCCTCCTGGAAGGCGTCGTTGCCAATGAGATGGGTCGGCACCTGCCCCGTCAGGCAGACGATCGGAACCGAGTCCATCAGCGCGTCGGTCAGACCGGTGACCGCATTGGTCGCCCCGGGCCCGGACGTCACGAGCACGACACCCACTTTGCCGGTCGACCGGGCATAGCCTTCCGCTGCGTGCACCGCTCCGCCCTCCTGCCGGACGAGGATGTGGCGGATCGAGTTCTGCTGGAACAGCGCGTCGTAGATCGGCAGGACCGCGCCACCGGGATAGCCGAAAACGACGTCTACGCCCTGATCGACCAGGGCCTTGAGCAGAAGCTCGGCGCCGGAGAGATCGGTCTGGGGCAGTGCGGTCGTCATGACTGAAATTCCCTTATAACTCAGTAGCTTGGATTGGCAGCATGCCGGTTCGCGATGGCTTCCGCCCGCGCGGGGAGGGGTACCCTAGACGGTCGAATCGGTGCGGTCAACGCAATTTCTAATAAATGAAATGATTTCCGACCCAATACTTTCCGAAAATTGCGCATTCCAGCATTGTGCAGCGCGCAATTGATGACGGAACCAGGTGTACTGTCGCTTGGCGTATCGCCGTGTCGCCTGCGCGAACAGCATCAGCGCTGATGTCCGGTCGAGCTCGCCTGAAATGTGCCGCGCCAGCTCGCGTACACCGACCGCCTTCATCGCCGGCAAGTCGGGATCGAGCCCCTGTCGCAGGAGGGACCTCACCTCGTCGAGCGCGCCCTGCTCGAGCATGGCACGGCAGCGCCGCTCGCACGCCGTATAGAGGAGATCGCGCGGCGGCATGAGCAGGATCGGCACGAAGGCGAGCGGCGCCCGCTCCATCTCGCGGTGAAACTCCGCGATCGACCGCCCGGTGGCACGAACGACCTCGTAGGCGCGCCGCACGCGCTGCGTGTCGCCGGGGGCCAGCCGCTCTGCCATGGCCGGATCGAGCCGGGCCAACTCGGCATGAAAGGTGTCGGCGCCAAGTGCTGCGTGGCGGGCCGCCGCCTCGGACCTGATCTCCGGCGGGACCGGCGGAACCGCAGCCAGTCCATCGATCAATGCCCGAAGGTAAAGACCCGTCCCGCCGACCACGACCGGCAAGCGACCTGCATCGTGAGCCGCCGCGATCTCGTCCAGTGCCAACCCGCGCCAGCGCCCTGCCGTGCAGCGCTCCGCGGCCGCCAGCACGCCATAGAGGCGATGCGGCGCGCGCGCCATCTCGGCGGCGCCCGGCTGGGCCGTCAGCACCGGCAGCTCGCGATAGACCTGCATCGAATCCGCGTTGATGACGGTGCCTGAGAACGCCTCGGCAAGCGCGAGCGCAGCCGCCGACTTTCCGCTCGCCGTCGGCCCGGCGATGACGATGACCGGGCCCGCGCGAGAACCCTTGCCATCGCCGTGCACGATTCCCATAGTCGCCGCTCCCGCGTTTCCGGGCGCATCCGTCTTCAGATCCTTGCGCGTATGTCCCACGTCCTCGTCCTCACGGCCGATCCCGCCGGCCCGGCGCTCGACCATAGCACCGTCGATGCGGCCGCTACCGCACTGGCAAGGGCCGGCGCCGACCTCGGCAAGCCGGAATGGCTGGCGCAAGGCATTGCCTGTGAGCTCGCCTTCTCGGGGTGCGACGGCGACGCCGCAACCGCCGCGACAAGAAATGCAGTGGGGAGCGTTGCCGCCGACGCGAATGTGGTCCGGGCCGCGCGACGACGCAAGCGGCTGCTCGTCGCCGACATGGAATCGACGCTGATCGAGAACGAGATGCTCGATGACCTCGCCGCGATGATCGGCATCGGCGACGAAGTCGCGGAGATCACGCGCCGCGCGATGAACGGCGAACTCGACTTCCGCGATGCGCTGCGCGAGCGCGTGGCGCTGCTGGCAGGACTGCCGGTCGAGCGGATGGAGGAAGCGGCGCACGGGATTCGCATCGTGCCGGGGGCGGCCACACTGGCCGCGACAATGAAGGCGCACGGCGCGTATACCGCCATCGTGTCCGGCGGTTTCCTGTTCTTCACGAGCCAGGTCCGCGCCCGCCTCGGCTTCGACTACGACGAGGGCAACGATCTCGAGATCGCGTCCGGCTCGCTGACCGGCGAAGCACGCGAGCCGATCCTTAACCGCGACGGCAAGGTGAATGCACTCATGCGCATCTCGCGCGAGCGCGGCATCAATCTCGAGGACACGCTCGCGGTCGGCGACGGCGCCAACGATCTGCCAATGCTCCTTGCGGCGGGAATGGGCGTTGCGTTCCGCGCCAAACCGGCAGTGGCCTCGGCGGCCCGGCTCCGCATAGACCACGGCGACCTTACCGCCCTGCTCTATCTGCAGGGCTACAGGCGGGACGAGCTCAAATCGCCCCGGTGACCGGCCGGAACCGACCACTTCTTTAGGTTTGTTCAAATCTTCAGCTCTACCATCGGCCCGGGCAATCGAGTCAGGGGGTTCCAATGGAAGGATCGCTTCTCTTTGTCGGCGTCCTTGCCTTTCTCGCCGTGTTCGTGCTGTGGGCGGGTGTCAAGACGGTGCCGCAGGGCCAGCAATGGACCATCGAGCGGTTCGGCCGCTTCCGGACGACGCTGAAGCCCGGCCTCAACCTGATCATTCCGTTCATCGACCGCATCGGCCACAAGATGAACGTGCAGGAATCGGTACTCGAGATTCCGTCGCAGACGGTCATCACGCGCGACAACGCTACGGTCACTGTCGACGGCGTGGTGTTCTTCCAGGTGTTCGTCGCCGAGCAGGCGGCCTACCAGGTCGCCGACCTGCAGCATTCGATCGTCAATCTGAGCCTCACCAATATCCGCACCGCGATCGGCGCCATGGACCTGGACGAGGTGCTGTCCAAGCGCGACGAGATCAACACACGCCTGCTGGCGGTGCTCGACAACGCGACGCAGCCCTGGGGTACGAAGATCACGCGCGTCGAGCTCAAGGACGTCCGACCGCCCGAGGACGTCGTCGCCTCGATGGCCAAGCAGCTCAACGCCGATCGCGAGAAACGCGCCCGCGTGCTCGAGGCGGAAGGCGTGCGGCAGGCGCAGGTGCTGAAGGCCGAAGGCACCAAGCAGGCCGAGATCCTCGCCGCGGAGGGCCGGCTCGAGGCCGCGAAGCGCGATGCCGAGGCGCGCGAACGGATGGCCGAGGCCGAAGCGCGCGCGACACAGCTCGTCTCCGAAGCAGTCGGGGCCGGCAATGTCCAGGCGCTCAACTACTTCATCGCGCAGAAATACGTAGAGACCCTGCACGCAATCGGCACGGCGCCGACCTCGAAGCTCATCATGCTTCCGCTCGAGGCCACCAACATCACCGGGACGATCGCGGGTATCGGCGAGATCGTCCGCGAGACGCTGTCTCCGTCCGCCCGGAACGGCGCAGGCAAGGGACCATGGACATCAACATAGTTTGGATCTGGGGGATTGCGGGGCTGGTGCTGCTCGCCGCGGAACTCGTCGCGCCCGGCATTTACCTCCTTTGGGTGGGGCTTGCCGCACTCGTCGTCTGCAGCGTTGCCGCGCTATTCGAGATTTCCGTCCAGACCCAGCTCCTCGTCTTCGCGGTCAGCGCGTTGGCGGCCTGCGTCGCCGGCTGGTACGTGTACCGGGGCCGGCGCGAGTCCGGATCCGCTTCCCGTGCAGACGATCTGAATGAATCGGCAGGGCTGGTTCTCGGCAGTATCGGCGAGGTTCTGGAGCGTGGGGCACCGGGCCAGCTCCGCATCAAGGTCCGCGATTCGGTATGGCTCGCCACGGGGCCGGACCTCGCGGCCGGCACTCGCGTGCGCGTCGTCGGCCAGGACGGTACCGTGCTGCGGATCGAGCGCGCGGAACCGGCGTCTCGCTAAGAGCGATACGGACGGCGGTCTACCCGACCGTGTCGCGGACCTTGTCCTTGATGCCGCCGGCGGTGCTCTGAGCCTTGCCTTTGGCCTTGTCGGCCTTGCCTTCGCCTCGAAGCTTGCTGTCGCCGGTTGTCTTGCCTGCCATGTCCTTGACGGCGCCCTTGGCCTGCTTGGCGGCACCGGCAATGCGATCCTTGTCGACCATGTCTCATGCTCCTCATGTCGCAACGTGTCGACAGATGAAACCGGCGAGCCGCCGCGCTGTTCCAGGCGCGGCCGCGCAAAGGCGCGTCGGGGACAAGCCTCGCTGTTATCCGCGGCTGGCGGCGATGATGCGATTCGTGATGAGGACGGCGTCCTCGAGGAATTGCAGCCCGACCCGGTCACGCTGTTGCCAGACGACACGGGCGTGAAAGCCGCCGAAGCGATCGATGTACAAAGTCACGATGGTCCACACGGCAAGCGGTTCGGGAAAGCGGATCTGCGCCCCGCCGGCAGAGATGTCCAGCACGGCGCAAGGATACTCCTTCGCGCCGTAGGACAGACGACCGGCATAGACGACACGGTCGCGCGGGTGGCTGCGATAGTCTGTCACGTCGTGAGCCTGAGGTCGCGGATCTCCGAGGGCCAAGGCGGCATCTCCGATTTCGGTTGATTCTCCGCGCTAAGTGCTTGAGGAAAGATGAACGTCTCGCGATGCAGCCAAGCCCGTCGCGGCGCGGTTCTAAACGGTCTGTTTACCGTAATCGCGATTCAACTCGCGGCGGCGAGGAACTTTCCATTCACCCAGTTTGCGTTCTGCACGAACTGCAGCGCGACGGTATCGCCGCGCTGCCAGACGACGCGGCAATGCAGTTTGCCGATCGTGTCGATGGCGAGGGTGACGGTAGTCCAGACCGCTATGGGATGTGGCAGGCGGATCTGGGCGCCCCCGGCCGAGATGTTGAGGATCGCACAGCCGTACTCGGTCGCACCGAAGAATAACCGGCCGCGGCTCATGCGCTCGTCGGGCTGGCGGCGCTCGTGCGCCCTCTGGTTGTACGACTCGGCCAGGATCACCTTGGATGCCCCTCCTCACTGGCACTCTCAGTCTGCCGGGCGAATGCTTACAAAAGCGTGAACATCGGATCATTAAATCTGCAGCTTTGCCGGCTATTTGGCGGATCTTGCGATTTCGCGGTACGCCCCGCCCCAGCCACCCAAACCGAGGGGGCAGAGAACGGCGCCGGAAACCCGCAATCCGCAACCTTCAGCTGTGGCCTCGTCCCCCGGGCTTCGGCTCGACCGGGTGCCAGGCCATGATCGACCATCGGTTGCGCCAGGCGATGAACCGGTGGTCTAATCGGCCATGACCTCTGCAAGACGGCTCATCGTCGGCATCAGCGGCGCCTCGGGCGTCGTCTATGGCGTGCGCGTGCTGGAAGCGTTGCGCGGCAGCGGCATCGAGACGCATCTCGTCATGACCCGGTCGGCGGAGATGACTCTCGCCTACGAGACGAAGCTCAAGGTCGCCGACGTCCATGCCCTCGCCGATATCGTGCACCCGATTGCCGATGTCGGCGCCGCGATCTCGTCGGGATCGTTCCGGACGCTCGGCATGATCGTCGCGCCCTGCTCGATCCGATCGCTCTCTGAAATCGCCTATGGCACGACCTCCAACCTGCTCACCCGCGCCGCCGACGTGGCGCTCAAGGAGAGACGGCGGCTGGTGCTGATGGTGCGGGAGACGCCGCTGCATGTCGGTCACCTCCGCGCGATGACCCAGGCCGCCGAGATCGGCGCCGTGATCCTGCCGCCCGTGCCCGCCTTCTATTCGCTGCCGGCGAGCATCGACGACGTCGTCAATCACACGGTCGGCCGCGCCCTCGACCTGTTCGACATCGATACCGCGCTCGTGAAGCGCTGGGGCGAAGCCGCTCCCGGCGAGAAGCCCGCGCGCAGCGCCCGGCACCGCAAGGACCCGGCGCACGACTGAGCGAAGGACCGGCCACGTGCAGAACACGGCCGGAATGCGCTAGACTGCCCCCAACAATACCGATTGGGGGACGAGCGCATGGCGGGGAACCGGATCCACGACCTGGCCCTGATTATCGAGGACCTGGACGCGATGGGCCGGCTCGTGCGCGTCCGGTCGGAGGTCGATCCCGCCTACGAGCTGGCGGGTATTGCGGCCGAGTTCGAGGGCGGCCCGCGCGCCGTGCTCTTCGAGAAGGTGAAGGGCCACAGCGCACCGGTCTTCACCGGACTCTACTGGTCGCGCGAGCTACTGGCCGACCTGCTCGGCAGGCCGGAACGCGCCCTGCCGCAACATGTCTCGCAATGCATCCGCGACTGGCAGCAGCGGCCGATCGATCCGGTCGTCATCAAGGACGGTCCCGTGCGCGAGGTGACTGAACAGTCCGTCGATCTGCGCAAGATGCCGGTGCCGATTCATGCCGACCAGGACGGCGGCCCTTATTTCGACGCCGGCGTGGTCGTCGCGCGCGATCCCGAGAGCGGCGTGCGCAACGCCTCGATCCAGCGCTTCATGGTGCAGGATGAGAACACCCTGCACGTGAACATCGACGCCGGCCGGCATCTCGAGCTCTACCTTGAGAAGGCGAAAAAAAGGGGCCGATCCCTGCCTTTCACCCTCAATGTCGGCGTCGGCCCCGGCCTGCACTTCGCCGCCGCGACGCCGGCCGAAGCCGCCCCCGCCGACACCGACGAACTCGGCATTGCTTCGGAATTCCATGGCGCGCCGCTCGAGCTGGTGCCGGGCGACACGTCCGATGTCGAGCTGGTGGCGCACGCGATGTACGCGCTGGAATGCGAGATGATTCCCGGCGAGATCGGCGAGGAAGGGCCGTTCGCCGAGGTGACGGGCTACTACGCCAAGCGCGAGCCGCGGCCCGTGGTCCATGTCCGCAAGATCCACCGCCGTCGCAACCCGGTCTTTCAGACCATCCTGTCCGGTAAGGAGGTCTGGAACTCGGTCGGCCTGCTCGGCGAGGCCAACGTGCTGGCGCTGGTCAGCAAGCAGGTGCCTGGCGTCAAGGACGTCTACTTCACCCACGGCGGCGGCGGCTTCTATCACGCCGTCGTGCAAATCGCACAGAAGCGCGCCGGCTGGTCGAAGCAGGCGCTGCTCGCGACCTTCGCCGCCTTTCCGCCGCTCAAGATGGCGACGGTGGTCGACGACGACGTCGACATCCGCAACGCCTCGGACGTCGAATGGGCGATGGCGACGCGGCTCGATCCCCGCACCGGCATCCTGGTGATCGACAATATCTTTGGCCACGGCCTCAACCCGAGCTTCCCCAACTATCTCGGCGCCAAGGTCGGGTTCGACTGCTGCAAGCCCTTCCCGCCGCGCTACGAGTACGAGCGCGCCTTCTTTCGCAAGGCCGCCCTCGACAGGCACGACATCGCGGTTCCTGAGCTGAAGAAGCAGGTCGCAGGCAAACCCGCTTCTTCGGCACCGATGGCGAAGGGAAAGAAGAAGGGCAGAGACCGTGCCGGCGGCGGCCAGGCGATGTGATGGCGGGCGCTTAGCGCCGCGGAACCCGGTGTGATACAGCCGATGATCAGGATATTCCTCCTCGCAGCCTTGCTCGCCGCCCTCGTTACCCCGGGTTCCGGCAAGGTCAGCGCAGCCACTGTCGAAAACCTCTATCAGGCGCAGGCCATCGTCACCGGCCAGACCGAGAAGAACCGGCCGGCGGGGTTCGCGCAGTGCCTGACCGACGTCCTGGTCAAGGTATCGGGCGATCCACGGCTGCTCGGCGATCCGCGCGTCGCCGCGATGGCCGGGCAGGCCGCAACATTCGTCAGCGGGTTCCGGTATCGCGACCGCATGGAAGGAATCCCTGTTCATGACGAGCAGGGCACGCGGGACAGGCCCTACGATCTCACCTGTGATTTTCATCCGGACAAGATCGATGCGGCCCTGCGCGAGCTCGGGCGCGCGCCATGGAGTGCGTCGCGGCCGCGACTCGTCGTCTTTCTGGCCGTTCGCAACGGGCCCTCTGCCTACGTTCTCTCCGATGATGGCCGGCGCGGCCCCGGCCAGCGCGACTCGTTCCTCGCGGCGTCGAAGAAGATGGGCGTGCCGGTCGCGCTGCCGACCGAGGCGGCACTCGCGGCCGCCGGCGTGACATTCGAGAACCTACCGGCGGCCGATCTTTCGAGCCTCGACACCGCGGCGAAGACGATCGGCGGTGACCTAGCACTCGCCGGCAGCATGGAATTCAGCGACGCTGTCCATGGCTGGATCGCCGAGTGGCGCCTCGTCGCCACAGGCATGGCTCACCGCTGGCAGGTCCGCGGCGTCAACTTCGACGAGGCCTTCCGCGTCGCGATGCGCGGCGCCGCACAGATCCTGTCCGGCCACGGCGCGCCGAACTAGGCAGGAACGAACACACCGGAACGCCCGCTCGGCGCGGCAGCGGAGACGACCATCACCTGCACGTCTCTTTGATATTACACACGAATCATCGCAGCCGGGGTACGCTCGCGGACCGTGCAATTCCACATTCATACCTTGTGCGCTCCACAATCCTGCCAAGCTTGTGCCTTATACACGGCCTGTCCATAACCGGGGGTAATCATGCGTTCTCGCTTTCTCGCCTTGCTCGCGCCGATGCTCATCCTCGCGGCGTGCGACACGACTCCATCGTCCACCGGGACCACCACGGGCACCGGCACCGGAAGCACGCCCCCGGGCGGGATCTCGTCCACCGGCCTCGGAACGAGCACCGGGACAGGCGTGGCGAGCGGCTCGCTCGAGGAGATGTTGAGGCGAGAGGGCGTCAGCGACCGCGTATTCTTCGCGACTGACGGCGCCAGCCTCACGCCCGAGGCGCGTGGTATCGTCGATGGCTGGGCCCGGCTGCTGCGCCAAAATCCGCAGATCGCGGCCGCGATCGAAGGTCATGCCGACGAGCGCGGCACGCGCGAATACAACCTGGCACTCGGCGACCGACGCGCCGCGGCCGCGCGCAACTACCTACTCTCGCTCGGCATCCAGCCCCAGCGCGTCACCGTCGTGAGCTACGGCAAGGAGCGCCCGGCCGTGGTCGGCTCCAACGAATCCGCCTGGGCGCAGAACCGCCGCGCGGTGCTGGTGCCGAACTAAGACGGGATCCGGCTGGACCGCGGCAGGGCCGATCTGAGATCGGCTCCTATCCGTGGGCCCCTTTTCGTGTAGGGGCGGGTCTCAGACCCGCCCTGCGCCATCTCTCGCATCTCGCCTGATGGTTCGACCGGTCTCGTTGCAATCAGCGGCGGCGCTATGTCCCTTTCCCGGCGAGGGGGCTTAAGACGCTACTCCGCTGCGACGCCGACCGACGGCAGGCCGGCGAGCGCCATCGCCAGCTCTTTCTCGTCGTAGTTGATGTCCTTCAGCTTGCCGGCGAAATAGTCCGTGTAGGCCTGCATGTCGAAATGGCCGTGGCCAGACAGGTTGAACAGGATTACTTCGGACTTGCCCTCGCGCTTGCAGCGCAGCGCCTCGTCGATCGCCGACTTGACGGCATGGTTCGCCTCGGGCGCCGGCACGATGCCCTCGTGCCGCGCAAATTGAACCCCGGCATCGAAGCACGCCGTCTGATGATAGGCGACCGCCTCGATCAGGCCGAGATCCATGATGTGACTGATCATCGGCGCCATGCCGTGATAGCGCAGACCGCCCGCATGGAATCCCGGCGGAACGAAGGTCGAGCCGAGTGTGTGCATCTTGACCAGCGGCGTCAGATGGGCGGTATCGCCGAAATCGTACGCGTACTTGCCCTTCGTCAGGGTCGGGCAGGCAGCGGGCTCGACCGCGATGATCCGCACCTTCTTGCCGCCGCGGAGCTGGCGGCCGAGGAACGGAAACGCGATGCCGGCGAAATTGCTGCCGCCGCCGGTGCAGCCGATCACCACGTCGGGATAGTCGCCGGCCTTCTCGAGCTGCAGGATGGCCTCCTCGCCGAGAATGGTCTGGTGCGTCAGCACGTGATTGAGCACGGAGCCCAGCGCATACTTGGTGTCGTCGCGCTTGGCCGCCATCTCGACCGCCTCGGAGATGGCGATGCCGAGACTGCCGGTCGAATCCGGATTTTGCTTCAGGATCGCGCGTCCCGACTCCGTCTCGTCGGACGGGCTGGCGACGCAGCGTGCGCCGTAGGTCTCCATCAGCGCGCGCCGGTACGGCTTCTGCTGATAGCTGACCTTGACCATGTAGACGTCGATTTCGATGCCGAACAGGGAGCCGGCGAAGGCGAGCGAGGATCCCCACTGCCCGGCACCGGTCTCGGTCGTAATGCGCTTCACGCCCTCCTGCTTGTTGTAGAAGGCCTGCGGCACCGCGGTATTGGGCTTGTGGCTGCCCGATGGCGAGACGCCCTCGTACTTGTAGTAGATGCGTGCCGGGGTATCGAGGGCCTTTTCCAGGCGGCGCGCGCGGTAGAGCGGCGACGGACGCCACTGGCGATAGATCTCGCGCACCGGCTCAGGAATCTCGATCTCGCGCTCGGTCGAAACCTCCTGCTTGATCACCTCCATCGGGAACAGCGGAGCCAGATCGGCGGGCCCGATCGGCTGCTTGGTGCCGGGATGAAGGACGGGCGGGAGCGGCTTGGGCAGATCGGCCGCGAGATTGTACCAGGCCCGCGGCATCTCCTTCTCATCCAGCACGTATTTGACGGTGTCAGACATCGCGCACTCCCCGGATTCTGATGGAATTGCGGGCATCTAACCAGACGCGGATCGCGCTGACAATGCGGCTGTCGCGGGTGTCCGCGAAAGCCCGGGGCTCCTTCGAAACTGGCGGTGCTTTACAAGCGCGGCCTCAGAGGCTACACGGATCGCATGCAGCACTTCGAGCTCAAGCGCACAACGACGACCAAAACGGCCACCGGGGCCGCGGAGGCGCGCGCGCGTTGATCGAAGCCGCATAGAAGCCATCCAAGCCCCGCCGGATCCGGACGGGGCTTTTTCGTTTGCGCCATCCGTCTCTCCGGCCCTAACCCAAGGAGAAGACGACATGCAACCGCACGTTCAGCAAACCGCCTCAGGCCGCGCGCCGGCCGTCGCCATCGTCGGCGCCACCGGCGCCGTCGGTGCCGAGCTTGTCCGCTGTCTGGAACGGCGCCGCTTCCCGCTCTCGAGCCTGCGCCTGCTCGCATCCTCCCGTTCGGCAGGCAAGCGCATGAGGTTCCGGGGTCGGGAGATCGAGGTCGAAGCCCTCACCGAGCGGAGCTTCGATGGCATCGACGTTGCCCTGTTCTCGGCCGGCAGCGCCATCTCGCGTCAATACGCGCCGATCGCCGTTCGCGCCGGAGCCACGGTCGTCGACAACTCCTCGGCCTTCCGCATGGACGAGGGCGTGCCTCTGGTCATTCCCGAGGTGAATCCCGAGGAGATCGCCCGGCACCGCGGCGTCATCGCCAACCCGAACTGCGTCGTCCTCGTCGCAATGACGCCGCTCTGGCCGCTGCACCAGGTCAACCCGATCCGCCGCATCGTGCTGGCGAGCTACCAAGCGGCCTCCGGCGGCGGCGCCGCCATGATGGAGGAGCTGCGCCGGTCGACGATGGCCCATCTCGCCGGCCGGCCGTTCAAGCCCACGGTGCTGAAGCACGACTACGCCTTCAACCTGTTCAGCCACAACACCAGGGTCGATCCGGCGACCGGCTACAACGAGGAGGAAAAGAAGGTCGTCGACGAAACGCGCAAGATCTTCGGCGCGCCGGAGCTGCGCATCTCGCCGACCTGCATCCGCGTGCCGGTCCTGCGCGCCCATTCTGCGGCGCTCGCCGTCGAGTGCGAAAGTCCCATCGCGCCCCAGGAGGTGCGGACGATCATGAGCCGTGCACAGGGCGTTCGCGTGGTCGACGATCGGGTCAACAACCGTTTCCCGACGCCGAAGGACGCCTCCGGTCAGGACGATATCCTGGTCGGTCGCATTCGTCAGGATATCGGCGACCCGAGCGGGCGGACGGTGGCCCTTTTCGTCGCCGGCGACCAGCTGTTGAAGGGCGCCGCGCTCAACGCGGTGCAAATCGCCGAACGACTGCCGATCGCGATGGCGGCCGCGGCCTGAGATCGTCTCGGCCCGATCGCACGCTTTCCATGAAGAAGGGCGGGTCCTGCGACCCGCCCTTTACAGGAAATTCGGCGATTCCGGGCGCTCAGTCCTTGTCGACCGAGAGCCCCACGAAGCGTTGCTCGCCCTGGCGGTCGACCATCACCAGCACGCCGCGGCGGCCCTGGGCCTTGGCCTCCTTGACCTTCTTCGCCACCTCCTGCGGGTTGGAGACCTGCTCCTGGTTCACCTCGACGATCACCTCGCCCGGACGCAGGCCACGCTCCGAGGCGGGCGAGCCGTCCTCGACCTTGGTGATGATGACGCCCTTGGTCTTCTCGCCGATCTCGAACTGGCTGCGCAGCTCGGGCGTAATCGGCGACAGCGACATCCCGAGAGTCTCGACAGTGCTCGTGGGCGATCCGGGCGCCTGCTGGCGGCTGCTGGGCGGCACGTTGGCAAGCTGCTCGCCGTCCTCGAGTTCGCCGACCTTGACCTGGAGCTTCACTTCCTTGCCCTTGCGCCACACCGTGATCGGCACGGTCTTGTCTACCGGCGTCTCGGCCACCAGCCGCGGCAGCCGGCGCATCTCCGGCACGTCCTTTCCGTCGAAGCTGGTGATGACGTCGCCCGACTGGATCTTCGCCTTGTCGGCCGGTCCGCTCTCGGTGACGCGCGCGACGAGGGCTCCCTTCGGCTTGTCGAGCCCAAGGCTCTCCGCGATCTCGTCCGTCACGGTCTGGATGTTGACACCGAGCCAGCCGCGACGCGCCTTGCCGTACTGGCGCAGCTGGTCGATGACCGGCTTGGCGAGCGTCGAGGGAATGGCGAAGCCGATGCCGACGCTGCCGCCCGAGGGCGAATAGATTGCCGTGTTGATGCCGATGACGTCGCCGGCGAGGTTGAACATCGGGCCGCCGGAATTGCCGCGGTTGATCGAGGCGTCGGTCTGGATGAAATCGTCATACGGACCGGCATTGATATCGCGCTGGCGCGCAGAGATGATTCCGGCCGTCACCGAGCCGCCGAGTCCGAACGGGTTTCCGATAGCAATCACCCAGTCGCCGACGCGCGACGCATCGGAGTTGCCGAATTTGACGAAGGGCAGCGGCTTCTCCGATTCCACCTTCAGCAGCGCGAGATCGGTCTTGGTGTCCTTGCCGATGACCTTGGCGCTGAGCTGGGTGTTGTCCTGAAGGATCACCTTCACTTCGTCGGCCTCGGCGATGACGTGGTTGTTGGTCACGACGTAGCCCGACGCATCGATGATGAAGCCGGAGCCGAGCGATTGGGCACGGCGCGGCGGCGCATCGGGACGCTGCCGGTCGAAAAAGTCCCGGAAGAACTCCTCGAACGGAGAACCCGGCGGGAACTGCGGGATATCCGGCCCGCGCCGGCGCTGGGGGTCTCCCGGCTGCTGCGGGCCGCGCTCCGCGCGCAGCGTCTGGGTGGTCGAGATATTGACTACTGCGGGCAGCAGCCGCTCGGCCAGGTCGGCGAAGCCCGGTAGCGGCGGCGTCGGCGCATTGCTGCCCAAGGGGCGCTGCGGCTGGGCGGGCACCTGAGCCATCGCCGGACCCGCGGCCGTCGCCAGGACGAGCCCCGCCGCCAACGCGTGACGAACCAGACGCGGGGCGTTCACCCAGCAGTCGGCGAAACGTGCGATCACTTGTAATCTCCTTGGTCTTTCAATCTTTTGGGCAAGGCCGGTCGAGCCCGCACTGCCGCACCAATGCTAGCCCTGCATGGAAATTTCGTCCACATTAGGGCAATTCGCAAACGTGGGCGTCTGGGCGGCAATTTCCAATGGCAACGCCGCGCCTGCCACAATGTTTCCATCGTCGCAGGCGCGGCGCATTGCCCCGATCCGAGCTATCGGGTCTGGCCGACCCGAGACGGCACCGCACCCTGCGTGGTGCCGTCCATATCCCTGAAGAAGCGGAAGAACTCGCTCTCGGGTGTCAGCACCAGCGTGGTCCCCTCGCCGATCGACTGTCGATAGGCCTGCAGCGAGCGATAGAAGGAGTAGAACTGCGGGTCCTGGTTGAACGCCTGGGCGAAGATGGCCGTCGCATCGGCATCGCCCTCGCCGCGCAGGACCTGCGCCTGGCGCTGCGCCTCGGCGATGATGATGGTGCGGTCCTTCTCCGCCTCGGCGCGAATGCGTTGCGCCGTCTCCGCACCCTGCGCGCGCTCCTGACGCGCCTCGCGCTCGCGCTCGGTCTGCATGCGCGCGAAGATGGCCGGGCTGTTGTCAGGGTGCAGGTCGGCGCGCATGATGCGCACGTCCTTGATCTCGACACCGAACGACGTGGCCTCACGCACCACCAGGTCGCTGATTGTGCGCATCAGCTCGCTGCGCCGGTTCGACAGCACGGCCGAGAACGGCACCGAACCCAGCACGTTGCGCAAGGACGCGTTGACGATCGCGCTGAGACGCGCACGCATGTTCGCTTCCGTGGTGACGGTCTGGAAGAACAGCAGCGGATTGACGATACGGTAGCGCGCGAAGGCGTCCACCACCATCCGCCGCTGGTCGAGCATAATGACTTCCTGCGCTTCGGCGTCGAAGTCGAGCAGCCGCTTGTCGAAATAGATCACGTTCTGGACGAACGGGATCTTGAAATGCAGCCCCGGCTCCTGGACGTCGTCGACGGGCTCGCCGAACTGCAGCACGATCGCCTGCTGCGCCTGGTGGACGGTGAAATAGGAGCTGAACGCGACGAAGACGAGAGCAGCCAGCGCGATGCCGGCCACGGTAAGGATGGTACGGTTGGGCATCAGCGGCCTCCCTGCGCCTGGACCGGAGCGGCCGTGGGCTGCCCTTGCGACTGCGGCGCGGTCGGGCGCCGCGGCTGCCGCAGCTCGTTGAGGGGCAGATAGGGCACGATGCCCTGGCCGATCGCCTGATCGACGATCACCTTGTTCACGCCTCGCAGAATCTCCTCCATGGTTTCCAGATAGAGGCGCTGCTTGGTCACGTCCTCGGCCTGCCTGTAGGCATTGTAGACGGAAACGAAGCGTGTCGCCTCGCCTTGCGCCTGCGCCACCACCTGCTGGCGGTAGGCCTCGGCCTCGTTGACCAGGCGCTGCGCCTCGCCGCGTGCGCGCGGCACGATGTCGTTGCGGTAAGCCTCGGCCTCGTTGCGGGCGCGCTCACGGTCGGCCTGGGCGCGCTGGACGTCGCGGAACGCATCGATCACCTGCGAAGGCGGCTCGACGCCGCGCAACTGAAGCTGCGTCACCAGCACGCCGGCGCCGTAATCGTCGAGGATCGACTGCAGCAATTGCTGAGCGCTCTGCTCGATCTGCGTGCGGCCCTCGGCGAGCGCGAACTGCGCCTGCACATTGCCGATCACCTCGCGCATCGAGCTCTCGGCCGCCGCCTTCACCGTCGCCTCCGGCGAGGCGATGTTGAACAGGAACTGGCCTGCGTCCTTGATTTGCCAGAAGACCGTGTACTGGATGTCGAGGATGTTCTCGTCCCCCGTCAGCATCAGCCCTTCCTCCGGAACGGAGCGGCTGCGGCCGCCGCCGCCGCGGGCGTCAGGGGTGCCGCGAAAGCCAATGTCGAGGCTGTTGACGCGCGTGACCTTGGGTGTCAGCACCGTCTCGATGGGTACGGGAAGATGATAGTTGAGTCCGGGCTGCGTCGTCCGCGTCCACGCGCCGAAGCGCAGGACCACGCCCTGTTCGTCCGGCTGGACACGATAGAAGCCGCTGGCTCCCCAGATCGCGAGGATGACGAGGCCGACCAGCGCCAGACCTTTGCCGGAGCCGAAGCCGCCAGGCATGACCCGACGCATGCGCTCCTGGCCGCGCTTGAGGATCTCCTCGATGTTCGGAGGCTGCGGACCGCCGCCCGATGGACGTCCCCACGGATTGGGGCCGCCACGACCGCCGCCGCCGCCCCACGGGCCGCCGCCGCCTCCGCCACCCTGATTCGACCAAGGCATCTCTCGTGAAACCTCCCGTTGCTGCAATCACTTGAGACCGCCGTCCGGCTTTCAAATTCGGCGGTCCGGCCTTATATCACTGCTGCCGTGCAACGCGATAGCGTTGCCGACCACTATCCGTCCATATTGGCGCTAAGCCATACGAATCAAGGACTACGCCAGTGCCCCCAGCCGCCCCCACCGAAGCCCAGGTGCTCGATGCGCTGCGCCGCGTGCCCGATCCCGACCGCCGCAAGGATATCGTCGCCCTGAATATGGTCAGCGGGTTGGTCGTGCGCGACGGCCATGTCGCCTTCTCGATCGAGGTAGATTCCAGGCGCGGCCCCCACCTCGAGCCGCTGCGCAAGGCGGCCGAAAAAGCTGTCGAAGCGATACCGGGCGTGCTGTCGGTCACGGCCGTGCTGACGGCCGAGAAGGCAGGTCCTGCTGCGGCTGCACCGCAGCGCCCCGCCGGCGCCGGCCCCGCTGGCGGGCCGAACAGTCCAGGCGGCAAGCAGCTCGTGCCTGGTGTGAAGAACATCGTCGCCGTCGCCTCCGGCAAGGGCGGCGTCGGCAAGTCGACGACCGCGACCAACCTGGCGCTGGCGCTCGCGGCGAAGGGGCTGAAGATCGGCATCCTCGATGCCGATATTTACGGGCCGTCGCAGCCGCGCATGATGGGCATTTCCGGGCGACCGCACTCGCCCGACGGCAAGACGCTCATGCCGATGGAGAATTACGGCGTCAAGGTAATGTCGATGGGATTCCTGGTGCCCGAGGACACGCCGATGATCTGGCGCGGGCCGATGGTGATGGGTGCCCTCGAGCAGATGCTGCGCGATGTCGCCTGGGGCGAGCTCGACGTGCTGATCGTCGACATGCCGCCGGGCACCGGCGACGCGCAGCTCACCATGGCCCAGCGTGTGCCTCTTGCCGGCGCCGTCATCGTCTCGACGCCGCAGGACATAGCCCTGCTCGACGCGCGCAAGGGCCTCAACATGTTCCGCAAGGTCGATGTGCCGGTGCTCGGCATCGTCGAGAACATGAGCTATCACATCTGCCGGAACTGCGGCCATCGCGAGGACATCTTCAGCCACGGCGGTGCGCGCAAGGAGGCCGAGAAGCTCGGGACGGAGTTCCTTGGCGAGCTGCCGCTCGACATCGTCATCCGCGAAACCTCCGACGGCGGCCGCCCGATCGCCGTCAGCGACCCGTCCAACGAGCACGCCAAAGCCTATCGCCGCATCGCGGACCGGATGTGGGAGAAACTCTCCGGCGCCGGCGCCAGGCAGGCTCCGAAGATCGTCGTTCAGTAGCCGGCGTCGCTGCCGGTCCGCCGCAGCCGGTTGCGCGCGCCGCCGACCCGGCGCGCTGGCGCGGATTCCGCAAGCGGGAAAGGGAGCAAGACGCACGACAGCGTGAGTGCCGCACCGGCCCAGCGGCGCTGTCACGGCAAGCAGGGCAGCGCAAAGAAGACCGGCCCCGCCAAGAAGGACGGGGCCGCTTCGATCTGCCAGTACATCCGTGGTCAGACCGGACAGAAAACAGATAAGCCATTGCCGGAATTCAAGGAGACCGGCAGCGATACGCTCTTGCGCATTGCTTCGTGTTTGCCTTACGGCGTCACTGCGTAGTGCCGGTTCCCGGCTGCCGCGTGCCGGTGCCGGAGTCCGATCCCGTGCCCGTGCTGCCCGATCCGGTGCCGAGCGTCGATCCCGGGCTGCCGCTGCTGCCTGCACCCATGCTGCCGCCGGAGCCCGGCGCACCCGGAGAGCCGGACGATCCTGGGCCGCCCGAGCCCATGCTGCCGCTCGAACCCGGAGAGCCCGAGCCGGTCGGGGCTGATGGACCGGTCCCGGTCATGCCGCCGCCCGTCTGGCTGGAGCCGGTTGTGCCGCTCGTCGAACCCTGGCCTGGCGCGCTGCTCGTGCCGCCCGTGCCGCCTGATGTGCCTGTCGTCCCGGTGCCGCCCGAACCGACGCTGCCCGACGATCCGCCGGAGCTGCCCGAGCCGCCGCCGGATTGCGCTAGCGCGGTTCCAGCAACAAGCACGGCCGCCGCTGTCATCGTCAGAAATGTGCGCATGCGAAATGTCCCTTCAGTCGTGAGGCACATGGAACGGCGGGCCGCGAATCGGGTTCCGGCATTCGCGTCAGCGACGCGCGCTGCCGACATGGCCTCCGCGGCGTTGTTGCCACGTACGCGAACGAGAGGAGAGCCGCAATGATTGGAACACGGTCGATATCACGCAGCTTGACGGCCTTCGCAGCCGGTGCCGCGCTCAGCGCCTTCGCGAGCCGGGTTGTGCCGCCGCTCGCCGGTCGCGCCATCGGCCGGGCGCGCGTCGCAAGCGGGGGCGACCCGTTCGATGCGCTCGCGCGCGATCACCAGCGCGTCCTCGGCATGATGGACATGATGCTCCAGTCGGATGACAGCGCCACCGTGCGCCGCACCGCGGGGCTCCTGCAGGTGAAGCGCTCGCTGACCGCACATGCGCTCGCGGAGGAGGACATCGTCTACCCGCTTCTGCGCGAGGAGGTCGGCGCCGTCGAGGCTGCGGACCGGCTCTATCGCGAGCATGCCGAGCTCAAGATCCATCTCTTCCGCCTCGAACACATGCCGAAGAACGACAAGGCGTGGCGCGAGGAACTCCGGGATCTCCGCGAGCTGATCGCACGCCACGCCGGCGACGAGGAGAACGAACAGTTTCCGCGCCTGCGCGAAAAACTCTCGCAGGAGCGGATCGCCCAGCTCTCCGGCGATGTGGAACGCGAGAAGCAGATGGTGCTCTAGGAGGAGACCGCAGCCAGTTCCGTGCGGGGACGGGTCTCGGCTCCGCCCCTGCAAGATCGGCCGCACAGGGTGTTCGCCGCCAGGGACCAGCCTATTTGAACATCATTCGCGGCAACCATGTCGCGATCGGCGGGATGAGCATGATCAACAGCAGCATGCCGGCGCTGAACAGGACATAGGGCATCACCGCGCGGAAGACCTGCGCCATGGTAATGTGCGGCGGCGCCACGCCCTTCAACGTGAACAGCAGCAGCCCGAATGGCGGCGTCAGCAGCCCGAGCTGCATGCAGATCAGGAACAGGACGCCGAACCACAGAGGATCGATTCCCAGGACCTGCACCAGCGGCATGAAGAACGGCAAGGTGATGAGCATCATGCTGACCTGGTCGACGAAGCATCCCAGCATGATCAGGACCGCCATCATGCCGGCCACGACCATCATCGGCGACAGCCCCTGGCCTGCGACCAGGCTGACGAGACCGTTGGCGCCGCCCGAGAAGCTGAGGATCTGCGCGAAGGTCGTGGCACCGACGATGATGAACAGGATGGTTCCCGAAATCGCCGCCGTGCCCATCAGTGCCTGCATCAGTCCGCGCCAGGTCAGTGCACGATAGGCGGCGGCGACGACCACCGTGGCGACCGCGCCGAGAGCGGCCGCCTCGGTCGGTGTCGCCCAACCGGCGACCATCGCCCCGATCACCACGCCGAAGATCACGAACAGCGGCAGGACGTAGACGATCAGCGGGCGCCATCGCGCCCAGCCCGAGACCCGCTTGAACTCGTCGTCGCGCGGCGCCAGGCCCGGAACGAGCATCGCCGAAATGATGATGTAACCGACGAAGGCGATGCTGAGCAGCAGGCCGGGCAGAATCCCGGCGATCAGCAGCTGCGAGATCGAGATGCCGGCGAGGCTGCCGAGCAGCACCGTCAGCGCCGACGGCGGGATCAGCATGTCGACGCCGCCGATCGCCATGATTGGCCCCATCGCCAGCTTCGGCTCGTAGCCCCGCCGCAGCATCTCGGGCAGCAGCAGGCTGCCGAGCAGCGCAGTCGTGGCGATGGTCGAGCCCGAAATCGCGGAGAAGACCGTGCCTGCGACGACCGCGACGACCGCCAAGCGGCCCGGCACGCGGCGGATCAGCAGCTCGATGGCTTCGATGGCCTTCATCGCGACGCCAGTATGGAACAGCACCTCGCCCATCAGCACGAAGAACGGGATCGGCGTCAGGGAGAAGTTCGTGATTGATGCGACCGCATTGCGCGCGAGCTGCATCAGCCCGGCATCTCCGCCGAGGAATACGACGGCGCCGACCATATTGACGGCGACGAAGGCGAACGCGACCGGCACGCCGATCGCCATCAGCGTACTGAGCATGCCGAATAGCAGCAGGAGCGCGAGCTGCCAGCTCACGACGCCGCCCCGAGCGAGCGGTTCAGCATCCGGCGGACGAATTCGATCACCAGCAGCGCGGCGCCGGCGGGCAGCGGCACGAACAGCCACCATTCAGGGAATACGAGCGTTTTGATGATCAGCGAGCCAATGGCGCGCGAATCGACGATGATCCTTATCCCGTACCACACCAGGGCCAGGCTTCCGGCAAGGCCGATCAGGTCTGCAAGCTGATCGAGCCGGCGCGCCACTTGGTGCGGCAGCGCCGATACCAGGATCTCGACGCGGACATGCTGGTTGGAATGGAGCAGCCACGGCGCAGACAGGAAGGTCGCCACCGGCAGGCTGTATTCGGAGATCTCGACGATCCAGGGCAGGTTGCTCAGACCAACGTTGCGCATCACCACGTCGAGCGTCACCAGCACCGCCACGACTCCGATCAGCACCGCGGAGATGACGCCGCAGCCGTTGATCAGCCCGCGATAGAAACGGTCGAGGGAGGACATCTGTCGGACCGCAAGGTGATGAGCTAGCCGAGCCTCATTGCGTCATGCCCGGGCTCGACCCGGGGATCCATGGTGCATGCGGCACGATGGACCCGCGGGTCGGGCCCGCGGATGACGCATATGGGAAGGCACGACCGGTCGACTGCCCGCAGCCGGCGTCACTTGCTCAGCAGCTCGCGGAGCTTGGGGCCATGCTCCGGGCTCTTCGCGATGATGCTCTGCCAGCCGACCTCGTAGGCCTTCGCAAGATACTGCTTGGCGGCATCGCCCTGGAACGTGATCGTCTGGATACCTGCCTCCGCCTGCTTTTTCCTGTCGGCATCGTTGCGGGCAATCGTCTCCGTATCGAGCGTCTCGAGCCAGATGCCCTGCTTGGTGAGGTATTCGCGCTGCTTGTCGTCGAGGCGCTTCCAGGTGTTGAGGTTCACCAGCACGCTGACCTCGACATTGTAGAAGCCCGGATCGACGCGGAACTTCGTCTTCTCGTGCCAGCCGAAATCGAAGATTCCCTGGATCGGCCAGCCGTAGCCGTCGACCACGCCGCGCTCGAGCGCCGTGTAGACCTCGCCCGGCGGCGTCTGCACCACGGTGGCGCCCAACGCCTGGAAGAAGTCCCGATAGACCGGGGTGATACGCAGCTTCAGGCCGCTCAGATCGGGCTTGTCGATTCTCTTGTTGAGATAGAGATGGAACGGCGTGCTCTCCCACGATTTCGCGAGATAGTACGCGTTCATCTTCGCGTTCCAGACCTTGTTGATGTAGTCATACGCGCCGTTCTTGCGCAGCTCCGGTGCGGTCATCTGCGCCAGCTTGAGGGCGTCCGATTCCGGCATGATGTTGGTGTAGAAGGCACCGGTGACGTTGGCCATGTCGACGACGCCGTTGCGCACCGCGGTGCCGACCTCGAACGGCGGGATCGCCTTGGGCCCGCCGATATAGTTGATCTGCACGAGGCCCTTGCCTTCGTCGTTCACCTTCTTGATGAACTTCTCGAAATTGAGCGAGCCTGCGGTCTTCTCCGCGAACGAGCTGACCGCGCGCAGGGTGACTTCCGCCGCATGCGCGGCGCCGGCCGCCGCCACCAGCGCTCCGGAGAGCGCGACCGCTTTCACAACATGCATCTTCATCTTTCTGAACTCCCCGTTTCTACTCTTCGAAGTTTTCAACATCGCGCCCGCGGCGGCGCCCCCTTACCCGCGCGCGGCGCGCGCAACATCTCCCGAGGGTGAGCTTGCCTGTTCTCCACTTCCCTCGAAAATGCAAGGGTCCACGGCTGGCAGGCCATGGGAGGGTGACAGGCTGCCTGCGAGCGCGGCCAGTGTCTTGTCGAGCGCATCGCCTTCCGGATCGGCCAGGGCCGCCTCGCGCGCCTGCTTGATCGCCGCGGCATCGGCACGCCGGTCGGCCAGCGATTCGAAAATGAGATTGAAGTTGCGCAGGCCGCGCCGGTGCGTTTCGCCGTAGCCTTTGATGAGCCTCGCGCACTCGGCGATCTCTATGGCCGCGGCCGGATCGCGCGCGGCGCAGCGCTCGACGGCGTCGAGCCACCGTCCGATCAGCGCCTGCTCCTCGGCGAAGCGCGCGGTGCGGCGGCGCCACGGCTTGAGCCGCGCCATTGTCCGGAGCAGCAGGAAGCCCGTGACCGTCGTCGTCTTGACGTGCAGGCCGACATTGAAGCGGTCGGTCAGCCCGCGCTTCCGCGCGAAGGCGAGCACGCGGCTGCCCAATGCGGCGGGCAGCACCGCGCACAGCTCCTCGACTCCGGGCTTGAGGAACTCGACCACAACCACCGGCTCGTGGGTTTTCGCGCCGATTTCGTCGCGCACGCGCGCAATGCGGCTCGTCCGTGTCTTCAGCGCAGCGACGCGGATCACATCCTCGTAGCTCATCCACAGCGCCAGATGTCGTGCCGTGGCGTTGGTCAGCTTGTATTCGCTTTGCGCTCCATGCCGGTCGACCGTCAGGATCGGCGTGAGCCGCTCGAGATACAGGCGCGCGTAATCGTCGTCCTGGTAGTCGGTGACGCGGCGCACGCCTTCTTCGATGATGGCATGGGTCTGCGGCGGGAAGCTCTGCCGCACGATCTCGACCGGATCGGCGGCGCGGGGCGCCGCGGCGCGGCCCGCGGCAGGCGCCAGCTCGCCGCGCGCGCAGGCAAAGCCGGCGGCGAAGCCGCGCAGCGACGCTTCGACGCCCTTTCCGGAGCGGCGTATCGCCGCCTCGCACGCCGCGCGGCCGAACGGCAGCGCGCCCGTGCTGGCGATGGCGCCGAACAGCACGGCGTTGATGACGCTGCCGGTCTGCTGCGCCAGCCGCGCAAAGTCGTAGAGCACCGCCCACTTCGCCAGCTGGTCGGCCGCGCGCGTCACCGCATGTGCGTCGTAACGGCCGTCTCCCATCGCAATCTTCTCGGCGATCGCGTAGATGCGGTGAGTCGAGGCGACCAGCGTGGTGCGTTCCGGGCTGACATAGCCGTTCTGCATCGCGCGACCCGCCTCGATCAGCTCAGACGCGACCATGACGTCGATGTTGCCGGGACTCGGCGTCAGTGCGAAAACCGGGCGGCGTCCGCCGAGCGTGTCGGCGCGCGCAGGAAAGATCTCGATGTAATACGTCGTGGCGCCGGTTCGCTGCGCCACTCCGGGGATCGAGGTGCTCTGGACCGGGAAGTCCTCGGCTGCGGCGGCATCGACCAGCCAGTCGGCGAGCACGCCGCCGCCCTCGCCGCCCAGCGCGGCGATCAGGACCGTAACCGGACGCGCGGGCTGATCGCTCACGTTGCGGCCGCTCCCGTCGGCGCCCCGCCGAGATAGCCGATCACGCGCTGCCGGATGCGGTGGAGCATCCGGTCGAACCAGGTCGGGTTCTGGACGATGTCGGCCTTGTAGAACGACGGGCACAGCACCGCCGCATGCGCCACCTCCCCGCATACGCCGCAGCCGACGCAGCCGTTGTTGACGTGCGCGACCGGGTCGGTCTTGAGCGGATCGCTGCTCGGCTTCACGGTCAGCGACGGGCAGCCGGAGAGGCGGATGCAGGAATGATCGCCGGTGCAGACGTCCTCGTCGACGCCGAAGCGCGTGCGCACGACGCGCTCGCCGGCAGCAAGAGCCTTGGCGTTGAGCGGCCGGATGCGGCGCTGGCGCTCGAGCTGGCATTCGCCGTCGGCGACGATGACCTTGAGGCCCGGCTCCCTGGTCGTCATCGCCTCGCGCAGCGCGCGCACCATGGTGCCGATATTGTAGGTGCGGATCGTCTTCAGCCACTTGACGCCGACACCCTTCAGCGCGTTCTCGATCGCCATGTCGACGCGCTCGTTATGCGCGTTGCGGCCCGAGGACGGGATGTTCTGCGTGCCCGTCGCCGAGGTATAGCCGTTCTTCATGATGACGAGCACGCTGTCGTTCTTGTTGAACACCGCGCTCGACACGCCTGTCGACAGGCCGTTGTGCCAGAAGCCGCCGTCGCCCATGACGCTGATCACGCGCTTGCCGAAGGCCGGCGCCACGCCGGTCGAGCTGGCCAGCCCGAGGCCGTAGCCGAGCACGGTGTTGCCGATGTTGAAGGGCGGCAGGGTCGAGAAGGTATGGCAGCCGATATCGGCGCTGACATGCAGCGGGCCCAGCTCTTTCTGAACGATCTTCATGGCGCTGAACACCGGCCGCTCCGGACAGCCGACGCAAAAGCCGGGCGGCCGCGCCGGCACCGGAGCGCCGAGGTGCTCCACGGCACGGCGCTTCGGCGCGGTAAGCTGCTCGAACGCCGCCGAGACTTGTGCGAGATCGAGGCCGCGCGGAACGGCGCCCTCGACGAAGCGCGTGACCCCGGTCAGCACGACCTCGCCGGTATACTCGCCTGCCATCGGCAGCACGTCCTTGCCGACCACGGTGGTGTTGAGATCGGCCTTGCGCAGCATGGCGTTGACCGCCTGCTCGATATAGGCGGGCTGGCCTTCCTCGACGACCAGCACGGCGCGCTTGCCGGCGCAGAATTCCGTCACCTCGTCCGGCACCATCGGGTAGGTCACGTTCATCACGTAGAGCGGCACCTCGCAGTCGCCGAACGCATCGGCGAGGCCGAGCTGCTGCAGCGCCCGCACGACCGTGTTGTACATCCCGCCCTGCAGGACGATGCCGATGTCGTCGTGGCGGCCGGCGAACGTCTCGTTCAGGCGGTTGTCGCGGATGAACTTGACCGCGGCCGGCCAGCGCACGTCGATCTTGTGCTTCTCCTGCGCGTAGGTCGACGGCGGCAGGCAGATGCGCGAATAGTCGTAATCGGGAGTCTCGATCACGTGGTTGCGCGAAAATTGCGGCGCCCGGTTGTCCTTCGTCACGAAGCTGCCGTGGACGTGGCAGGCGCGGATGCGCAGCTCGAGCATCACCGGCGTGTTGCTCGCCTCGGAAAGCTGGAAGCCCTTCTCCACCATGTCGACGATGGTCGGCAGGTTCGGCCGCGGATCGAGCAGCCAGATCTGCGACTTCATCGCGAAGGCGTGGGAGCGCTCCTGAATGATGCTGGCGCCCTCACCGTAATCCTCGCCGATGATGATGAGAGCCCCGCCCTTCACGCCGGCCGAGGCGACGTTCGACAGGGCATCCGAGGCGACGTTGGTGCCGACGGTCGACTTCCACGTCACCGCGCCGCGCAGCGGATAGTTGATCGAGGCCCCGAGCATGGCGGCAGCGCCCGCCTCGTTCGCCGCCGGCTGGAAATGGACTCCAAGCTCGTCGAGGATGTCCTTCGCGTCGGCGAGCACGTCGACCAGATGCGAGACTGGCGCCCCCTGATACCCGCCGATATAGCTGACGCCGGATTGCAGCAGCGCCTTGGTGACCGCGAGGATGCCTTCGCCATGGAAGGTCGCGCCGCCGCGCAGGCGCAGCAACTCGACTTCCTTCTTGAAAGAGCGCTCCATGCATCCTCACACGACGTCAGAATGACGGGGATATTTTAAGCCTAAAATATCCCGCCGCAACGGCTCAGTGCGGCGCAGGTTTCCGTGCGGACTGGGTGACCAGCACGCCGGACAGAACGACCGCGCCGCCGAGCAGGACGAACGGATCGAGCGCCTCGCCGTAGAGCATGACGCCGGCCGCCGCGATCAGCGGCAGCCGCAGAAAGTCGAACGGAATGACGCGCGCGACCGGCGCCAGCCGGAACGCCGAGGTGAGGCAATGATGCGCCAGCAGCCCGCACGCGGCCAGCGCCAGGATGAGCGGCACGTCGGCCAGTACGATCGGCCGCCAGTCCAGCAGCGCCAGGCCCAGGCCGAGCGGCGTCTGGATCACGCACATCCAGAACGGCACCGAAACCGACGCATCGGTGCGGCTGAGGACGCGCGTGCAGAGATGGGCGCCCGCATAGGTCAGGGACGCGACCAGCGCGATGAGGATGTCCCACGACATGCCGGCCGGCGACGGCCGGACGATGGCCAGCGTACCGGCCAGGCCGAGCAGCAGGCCGATCTTCTGCGCGCGATTGGTATGCTCGCCGAGCAGCAGCGCCGCCAGGAGCACCGACCAGAGCGGCGTCGTGAACTCGACCGCGAACACGGTCGCGAGCGGCAGGACCGTCAGCGCATAGATCCACGTCCACTGGCCGACGAGATGGATGGCATTGCGGAATAACTGCAGGCGCAGGTTGGCCGTGCGCAGCCGGCGCAGCCCGGCCGCCCCGCCCATGGCTGCGGCGGCGACGATCATCGGCAGGCCGACGCCGCTGCGCAGGAACAGCATCTGGTAGACCGAGAGCGTGTCGGCGAGCTCGCGGATGCACAGCGCCATGGTCGTGAACGAGAACACGGCGCCCATCATCCAGGCGACGCCGCGCCAGTAGGTGCCGGAACCGGTCCGCGGAACCGCCAGGCTCGACTGGGTCATCGCGGGTGCTTAACGCACCCGCTCGAGCGTGACAAAGCTCATTGGCGGGGGGCCGTCATGCCGCTCGCGCGCGGCTTCGCGCCACTGCGCCGGGTCGAGCGGCGGCATGAACGTGTCGCCCTCGGCATCGATATCGATCTCGGTGAGGTGGATACGGTCGGCGCGCGGCAGGACGAACTCGAAGATCTGCGCGCCGCCGATCACCATCGCCTCGCCGCCGAGCGCGGATTCCCCGGCAAGGCGCAGCGCTTCCTCGACGTCATAGGCGACGACCACGCCGTCGGCATGAAAGTCGCGGTCGCGAGTGACGACGATATTGAACCGCTTCGGCAGCGCCTTGCCGATAGAGGCGAAGGTCCGCCGGCCCATGATCACCGGCTTGCCGGTGGTGAGCTGCCGGAAGCGCTTCAGGTCCGCCGGCGCGTGCCACGGCAGCGCGTTGTTGCGGCCGATGACCCGGTTGCGGGACATTGCGACGACGAGGGCGATGCGCATCACACGGCAACGGGTGCCGCGATATGCGGATGCGGGTCGTAGCCGACGACGCGGAAGTCGTCATACCGGAAACCGAAGATGTCCCTGACCGCCGGATTTATCTCCACGCGCGGCAAGGGCCTCGGCTGGCGCGTCAGCTGAGTCAGCGCCTGCTCGACGTGATTGAGATAGAGATGCGCGTCGCCGAAGGTGTGGATGAACTCGCCCGGCTGAAGCCCCGTCACCTGCGCCACCATCAGGGTCAGCAGCGCGTATGACGCGATGTTGAACGGCACGCCGAGGAACACGTCGGCGGAGCGCTGGTAGAGCTGGCACGAGAGCCGCCCGTCGGCGACATAGAACTGGAACAGGCAGTGGCAGGGCGGCAGCTTCATCTTGCCTATGTCGGCGACGTTCCACGCGCTGACGATCAGCCGGCGGCTGTCGGGGTTGCGGCGGATCTGGTCGATCAGCTCGGCGATCTGGTCGACATGGCGGCCGTCGGGAGTCGGCCAGGCGCGCCACTGGGATCCGTAGACCGGCCCGAGGTCGCCGTCCGCGTCGGCCCACTCGTCCCAGATCCGGACCCCGTTCTGCTGCAGGTATCGGACATTGGTGTCGCCCGCCAGGAACCACAGCAGCTCGTGGATGATCGACTTGACGTGCAGCTTCTTGGTCGTGAGCAGCGGAAAGCCTTCGGCCAGATCGAAGCGCATCTGGTGGCCGAAGATGCTCTTGGTCCCCACCCCGGTCCGGTCGCGCTTGACCGCCCCCTTGTCAAGGATCAGCTGCAGCAGGTCGTGGTATTGCTTCATGGTGTCCGCGGACTCGTCGTCTTCCGGACTCTACCTTGTCCGCCGGGCGCATCGCCAGCCGCAACGTTTAACCATCCGCCGCGCCCCCTTCCCCAACCTGCCGGGAATGCCTATATTTTCTTTTGTCGGGGCAACCCGACTATGGCGATAAACGTCGTGCGTAATAGCCGATGCGGACCCGGGGGCAGTGCCCGGCGCCTCCACCATTCCGGCGGCGATGCGATGGCCGGGTCAGACGTGACCGGGATCGCAGCACCGCCTTCCCATGGGGGCGAACCAGGATCGACGCGCGGGTAAAGGTGCGATTTTTGCCCGGCATGGTACCGCCGTTATCGGGCCGATCTAGAGATGCCAACGACAACGTGGCTCTCGCTGCCAAGGCTGCTTAATAACCCTCAACGGGGTTTGTAGCAGAGTAGGCTAGCGCGGTTCGGGGGGCACCGGGCAACAGAAGCCCCCCACTCGACTCAGCACCTCTCGGGGGAGGAACAGGGTAGTGAGCGCCGATCTTCTGCAGTTCGATAAGATGATGGAAGAGGCGCTGCTGCAAGGCGTGGTCCGCAGGGCCCTCACCGTCTTCGCCGAGCGCGGCATCATCGGCCAGCACCATTTTTACATCACCTTCCGGACCACGGACCCGGCCGTGTCCATGCCGGATTTCCTGCGCAGCCGCTACACGCCGGAGATGACGATCGTCCTTCAGCACCAGTTCTGGGGCCTCGACGTCGACGACAAGGGCTTTGGCGTCACGCTGAGCTTCGAGGGCAAGCACGAGCGCCTGGTCGTGCCATGGGGCGCCATCGTCGCCTTCGTCGACCCGTCGGTGCAGTTCGGCCTGCAATTTACCCGTGCCGAAGCCGGCAAGGCCGAGGAGCCGGCCAAGGCGGAGACGCCGCCGGCCGACGCGCCGCAATCATTGCCCAAGCCGCCGGAACCCGGTGGCGGCGACGACAACCGCGTCGTCGCGCTCGACAAATTCCGCAAGAAGTAAGCCTCACCACCGCAAAATCCGAAGGAGACCGGGACAACCGGAGCCAGCGCATGCCTGAATTCACCTATCGCGACCTGATCGAGCTCGGCGCCGACACGACGCCGTACCGCAAGCTGACCGGCGATCTCGTCGGCAGCGCGAAGTTCAACGGCCACTCGATCCTTCAGGTGGCGCCCGAGGCTCTCACCCTGCTGGCGAGCCAGGCCTTCAACGACATCTCCCACCTGCTCCGCCCCGGCCACCTGCAGCAGCTCCGTTCCATCCTCGACGACCCGGAAGCCTCGGCGAACGACCGCTTCGTCGCGTTCGAGCTGCTCAAGAACGCCAATATCGCCGCCGGCGGCGTCCTGCCGATGTGCCAGGACACCGGCACCGCGATCATCATGGGCAAGAAGGGCCAGCAGGTCTGGACCGGCAGCGACGACGCCGAGGCGATCGCGCGCGGCGTGCACAAGAGCTTCACCGAGCGCAACCTGCGCTACAGCCAGGTGGCGCCCCTCAAGATGTTCGAGGAGGTCAATACCGGCGACAACCTTCCCGCCCAGATCGAACTCTACGCGACCGACGGCGACGAATACGATTTCCTGTTCGTCGCCAAGGGCGGCGGCTCGGCCAACAAGACCTTCCTCTTCCAGGAGACGCCGGCGCGGCTGACGCGGGACGGCCTGCTCAAGTTCATCGACGAGAAGATCAAGACGCTCGGCACCGCCGCATGCCCGCCCTATCACCTCGCGATCGTCGTCGGCGGCCCGTCTGCGGAGTTCACGCTGAAGACCGTGAAGCTCGCGAGCTGCCGCTATCTCGATAGCCTGCCCGGCGAGGGCAACAAGTACGGCCAGGCGTTCCGCGACCGCGAGATGGAGGAGAAGGTCCACAAGCTGACCCAGGCCAACGGCATCGGCGCGCAGTTCGGCGGCAAGTATTTCTGCCACGACGTCCGCGTCGTCCGCCTGCCCCGCCACGGCGCCAGCCTGCCGATCGCGATCGGCGTATCGTGCTCGGCCGACCGCCAGGCGCTCGGCCGCGTCAGCAAGGACGGCGTCTTCCTCGAGCAGCTCGAGACCGATCCGGCGAAATACATGCCGGATATCGACGTGAGTAAGTTCGGCGGGGAGGTCGTGAAGATCGACCTCAACCGGCCGATGAGCGAGATCCGCCGGACCCTGTCGAAATTCCCGATCACGACGCGGGTGATGCTGACCGGCCCGCTCATCGTCGCGCGCGACGCAGCGCATGCGAAGCTGAAGACGAAACTGGACGCAGGCGAGCCCCTGCCCGACTATTTCAAGACTCACTGCATCTACTACGCGGGGCCGGCAAAGACGCCGGCGGGCTATGCCTCGGGCTCGTTCGGCCCGACGACGGCCGGGCGCATGGATTCCTTCGTCGACCAGTTCCAGGCGGCGGGCGGCAGCTATGTCATGGTCGCCAAGGGCAACCGCTCCAAGGCCGTGACCGACGCGTGCAAGAAGCACGGCGGCTTCTTCCTGTGCTCGGTCGGCGGCGAAGGCGCCGTGCTGGCGCAGGACTGCATCAAGAAGGTCGAGTGCATCGCCTATCCCGAGCTCGGCATGGAGGCGATCTGGCGCATCGAGGTCGTCGACTTCCCCGCCTTCATCGTCGTCGACGACAAGGGCAACGACTTCTTCGCGAGGCTGCAGCACTGATTGCACGCGGAGGTGAAGTTCGGTTTGATGTAGGGGCGGGTTTAAACCCGCCCCTACGCTTTTGAGGGAGTGCGATGGCGGACGGATTGAGCGACTTCATCGCCGGCATGCCGAAGGCGGAACTACATCTGCATATCGAGGGCAGCCTCGAGCCGGAGCTCGCTTTCGCGCTCGCGCGCAGGAACGGCGTGCGCCTGCCCTATCCCTCGGTCGATGCGCTGCGGGCCGCCTATGCGTTCAAGAACCTCCAGAGCTTCCTGGACATCTACTACCAGGGCATGTCGGTGCTGATCCGCGAGGACGACTTCTACGACCTGACCTGGGCCTATCTCGAGACGGCGCACCGCCAGAACGTCGTCCATACGGAAATCTTCTTCGATCCGCAGGGCCACACGTCGCGCGGCGTGCCGTTCAGGGACATCGTCACCGGCATACGCCGCGCGCTTTCTGATGCCGAGACGAAATTCGGAATCACCTCGCGGCTGATCATGTGCTTCCTGCGCCACCTCGACGAGGACGACGCCCAGCGCATACTCGACGAGGCGCTGAAGTTCAGGGACTGGATCGTCGGCGTCGGCCTCGATTCCTCGGAGACGGGGCACCCGCCACGCAAGTTCGAGCGCGTGTTCCGCCGTGCGCGCGATGCAGGCTTTCGCGCCGTCGCCCATGCCGGCGAGGAAGGCCCGCCCGAGTACATCTGGGAGGCGCTCGACCTGCTCGGCGCCGAGCGCATCGACCATGGCGTGCGCGCGCTCGAGGACAAGGCGCTCGTCCGCCGCCTCGCCGCCGACAGAACCACGCTGACCGTGTGCCCGCTCTCGAACGTGCGGCTCTGCGTGTTCGACGACATCCGGCGCCATCCGCTTCGCACAATGCTCGAAAGTGGGCTCGCCGCCACGGTGAATTCCGACGATCCCGCCTATTTCGGCGGGTACGTGAACGAAAACTTCGTCGAGACGAGCGTCGCGCTGGCGCTGACGAAGCAGCATCTCGACCAGCTCGCGCGCAATGCCTTCGCCGGCGCGTTCATCCCGGAAGCGAACCGGCAGACCCTGCTCGCGCAGCTCGAATCATACACCTGAGTCGGCCGTGCGCGAGGCCTCCGATTTCGTCGCCAACGTGCTCGACCTGCTGGCGCCGTGGGGCGGCGTGTCGGCGCGGCGGATGTTCGGTGGCCACGGGCTCTATCGCCATGGATTGATGTTCGCGATCGTCTCGGACGACATCCTCTACTTCAAGGCTGACAACGGAAACCGCGGCGGATTCGAAAAGGCGGGAATGGAGCCCTTCACATACGAACGCAAGAACCGGACCGTGGCGCTGTCCTACTGGGAAGCGCCGTCCGAGCTGTTCGACGATCCCGACGCGATGATCGCCTGGGCCAAACAGGCTTTCGCCGCAGCGTCGCGCGCGAAGGTTCCGGACAAGCCCCTGAGATCGCGCCCGAAACTGGCCCCGCCGAACATTACGAAGAATTAATCCGGCGGCAAGATCGCCGCCATCGCCACGTCAATATTCCTTGGGAAGAGACTGCACGTAGGTCCGTGCGTCATTGGTTTCACCTGAGGGAGTTCCACATGTTCCGATCTGCTTTGATGGCGCGAGCGCCCGAGGCGGACGACCGCAAGCCCCGGCGCGCCGTCGCGCGCGGCGCCGCAACCTTCGCGGTCATCGCCGTCCTGCTCTCGAGCCCGTTCGCTTACGCCAGGCCGGCACCCGACGGTTTCGCCGATCTCGCCGAGAAGGTGACGCCGGCCGTCGTCAACATCTCCACGACCCAGAATGTCGATCGCGCTCCCGGCCGGCTGCCGCAGTTCCCGTTCCCGCCGGGCTCGCCGTTCGAGGAGTTCATGAAGCGCTTCTTCGACCAGCAGAACTTCCCGTCCGGCCCCGCGAAAATGACGGCTCTCGGCTCCGGGTTCATCATCGACGCATCGGGCTACGTGGTGACAAACAATCACGTCGTCGGCGAGGCTGACAGGATCGACGCCACCCTGACCGATGGCCGCAAGTTCGATGCGAAGATCATCGGCCGCGACGAGAAGACGGACCTGGCCCTGCTCAAGATCAACTCCGATGAGCCGCTGCCTTTCGTCGAGTTCGGCGATTCGGATCGGGCGCGCGTCGGCGACTGGGTCATGGCCGTCGGCAACCCGTTCGGCCTCGGCGGCACCGTGACGGCCGGCATCATCTCGGCACGCGGCCGCGACATCCGCTCGGGTCCCTATGACGACTTCCTGCAGATCGACGCCGCCATCAACCGCGGCAATTCGGGTGGTCCGATCTTCGGCATGGACGGCCAGGTTCTCGGCGTGAACACTGCGATCTATTCGCCGAACGGCGGCAGCGTCGGCATCGGCTTCGCGATTCCCGCCTCGATCGCCAAGTCTGTCATCGGCGAGCTGCGCGAGCACGGCCGAGTCGACCGCGGCTGGCTTGGTGTCCAGATCCAGGAGGTCACGCCGGAGATCGCGTCTGCGCTCGGGCTCGACACGACGAAAGGCGCTCTCGTCTCCGCCGTGAATCCGGACGGCCCCGCGGCCAAGGCCGGAATCAGGCAAGGCGATGTAATCGTCGCGGTGGGCGAGCATGAGATCGATCGCCTCAAGGATCTGCCGCTGCTCATCGCGAACCGGAAGGCCGGCGAGGAGATCGCGATCACGGTCTGGCGCGGTGGCGACAAGCGTGAGCTTCAGGCCACCATCGGCAATATGCCGAAAGATCAGGTCGCGCGCGCAGGCAGTGGCCCGGGCAAGGGGCCGGAGGCCGGAGAGCTTGGCCTCGCGCTCGCCCCGTTGACGCCCGAACTGCGGCAGCGCTTCGGCCTGGGCGAGAACGTCACGGGAGTCGTCGTAACGGCAGTGGGGCCGGACAGCCCGGCGGCCGAGATCGGCATGCGGCCGGGCGATGTGGTGCTGAAGGTGAATCAGCAGGCCGTCACCGGCCCGCAGCAGATCGCCGAGCAGGTCAAGAAGGCCCGCGAGGCCGGCCGCAACTCGGTCATGCTTCTGGTCGTCCGTGGCGACGTCCAGCGATTCGTAGCGGTACCGCTCGGCAAGGCTTAACTCTAAAGTGGGGCTGGCCGGTGTGGCCGGCCCCTACTCTTCCGGAGAGTCGAATGCACCCGAACATGGCTGCGGCGTTTTCTGCATATATGTTTCGCGCAATTCAGGCGAGTTTATCCATGCCGCCGCTCGTAGCGCGCATCGTCTATGCAGGCGCACTGCTGGTCGCGATCCCGATCGCGATCGTCACTTTCCTGCTCACGCTTTTGAGCGCCGCCGTCCTGCTCCTCGTGGCGCGGTGGCGGCGCGACCCGCCGACCGCGCACCGCGAAGGCCCGGTCGTAATCGAGGGCGAATACTCCGTGGTCGCCGAGCCGCCCGAGGACGAAGCCGAGCGCGCGCGGCGCGTCACCAGAAATCGCTGACGCAACCCGCTTCGCAGTCGCACCGCACATGCGCATCCTGGTCATCGAGGACGATCCCGATGCCGCGCGCTACCTCGTCAAGGGCCTGAACGAGAACGGCCATACCGTCGACCATGCGGCGAACGGCAAGGACGGCCTGTTCCTGGCAATGACCGAGAATCACGACGTGATGGTCGTCGATCGCATGCTGCCCGAGATCAACGGACTGGCGATCATCGAGGCGATTCGTGCCGCCGGAAAGAAGACGCCGGTCCTGATCCTGAGCGCGCTTGGCGAGGTCGACGAGCGCGTCCGCGGCCTGCGCGCCGGCGGCGACGACTATCTCACCAAGCCGTTCGCGTTCGCGGAGCTTCTCGCGCGCCTCGACGCGCTGATGCGGCGCGGCTCTGCGGCGACCCAGAAGACGAAGCTGCAGGTCGGCGACCTCGAGATGGACCTGCTCGCGCGCACGGTCGTGCGCGGCGGCCGGTCGATCGATCTGCAGCCGCGCGAGTTCCGCCTGCTCGAATATCTGATGCGCCACGCGGGCCATGTCGTCACCCGGACCATGCTGCTCGAGAACGTCTGGGATTACCATTTCGACCCGCAGACCAACGTCATCGACGTGCATATCAGCCGCCTGCGCCAGAAGATCGACAAGGGCTTCGACTACCCGCTACTCCAGACGATTCGCGGCGCGGGATACAGCCTGCGTCCGCAACGCTGATCCGCCCGCGGACGCCGCGCGGACATGACGATGTCGCCGAGCCGGCTGCTGCGAACCTCGACGTTCCGGCTGGCGCTCATCTACATGGCGCTGTTCGGCGTGTCGGTCCTGCTTCTGCTCGGATTCATCTACTTCACTACCGCGGGCTATGTGAGCCGCCAGACAGACGAGGCGATTCTCGCCGAGGTCTCCAGCCTCGCCGAGCAATATCGCCAGCGCGGCCTCGACGGCCTCGCCTCGACCATCGCGCAGCGCGCGGCGCGGAATCCGCGCGGCCATGCCGTCTATCTCCTGCTCGACCCCATCGGCCGCCGGATCGCCGGCAATCTCGACCGCTGGCCGACCGAATTCGGCGGCGACGAGCGCTGGATCGATTTCTTCATTCAGGATCCCGATTCGCCGCGCCGCGACAGCTACCGGGCGCGGGGGCACAAGATCGCCTTGCCTGGCGGCTTCCAGCTTCTCGTCGGCCAAGACGTGCAGGAGCAGCAGCGGCTGCGGCAGCTCACGATCGAGGCTCTGACGTGGGGCACGGCGCTCACATTCGCGCTGGCGCTGATCGGCGGCGCACTCATGAGCCGGGCCACGCTGCAGCGGGTCGAAGCGATCAACCGCACCAGCCGCGAGATCATCGGGGGACATCTCGGTCGGCGTATCCCCACCCGCGGCACCGGAGACGAGTTCGACCAGCTCGCGCAGAACCTGAACGCGATGCTCGACCAGATCGAGCTTCTGATGTCCAGCATCCGCCAGGTTTCCGACAATGTCGCCCACGACCTTCGAAGCCCTCTCACCCGCCTGCGCAGCCGGCTCGAGCTTGCCCGCCTGCAGACCGGGGACGCGGACCGGGGCGCGCTGATCGACGAGCTGATAAGCGACGTCGACATGCTGCTGTCGACATTCAATGCGCTGCTGCGGATCGCCGAGATCGAGTCGGGCAATCGCCGCGCCGGGTTCGCCGCGGTGGAGATGGAGCCGCTGGTGCGCGACGCGATCGAGCTCTACGAGCCGGTTGCCCAGGAGAAGCGGCAAAGCATCGATGCCCGCCTGGCCAAGGGACTGAGCGTCGTCGGCGATCGCCACCTGCTCTCCCAGGCGGTTGCCAATCTTCTGGACAATGCCATCAAGTACAGCCCGCCCGGCGGAAGCATCGTCGTTTCAACCGAGGATAGCGGCAACGGTGCGGTTCTTTCGGTAAGCGACAGCGGACCGGGTATTCCCCCGGAATTTCGCGACAAGGTTCTCGAGCGGTTCTTTCGGCTCGAGGCGAGCCGCAGCAGCCCGGGCAGCGGGCTCGGGCTGAGCCTCGTCGCTGCCGTGGCCAAGCTGCATGGCGCGCGGCTGCATTTCGAGGACAACAATCCGGGATTGCGGGTCGTCTTGGCTTTTCCGGAGGAGGCGGGCATTCACCATGTCGGTCAGCGCGCGGGGCGCGGGCGCCGTATATAATAGCAGGCGCGTGGCGACCGCGACGCACGGCCTGGGAGAGTTCGTTATGGACGAGGGCGCAAAGACGAGGATTGAGCGCGACTCCTTCGGGCCGATCGCCGTGCCCGCGGACCGCTATTGGGGGGCGCAGACGCAGCGCAGCATCGAGCTGTTCCGGATCGGCGACGAGCGCATGCCGGAAGCGCTGATCCGCGCCTTCGGGGTCCAGAAGAAAGCGGCGGCCCTTGCCAATATCGCGCTGGGCGAGCTCGACCAGCAGATCGGCGAGGCGATCGTCGCTGCCGCAGACGAGGTGATCGCAGGCCGGCTCTCCCCGCATTTCCCGTTGCTGGTCTGGCAGACCGGGTCCGGCACGCAGACCAACATGAACGTCAACGAGGTTATCGCCAACCGCGCCAACGAGATGCTCGGCTCGCCGCTCGGCAGCCGCAGCCCGGTGCACCCGAACGACCACGTGAATCGCGGCCAGTCGTCCAACGACAGCTTTCCGACCGCCATGCACATTGCGGCCGTCGCGGAAACGCATGAACGGCTGCTGCCGGGGCTCGAGCGCCTGCATGCGGCACTGCAGGCGAAGGCGCAGGAGTTCGCGCCGATCGTGAAGGTCGGCCGCACCCATCTGCAGGACGCGGTGCCGATGACGCTGGGCCAGGAGGTCGGCGCCTACGCAACGCAGATGCAGCTCGGCATTTCCCGGGTCCAGGGCGCCCTGTCGCGCCTTTACACCGTGGCGCAGGGCGGCACGGCCGTCGGAACCGGGCTCAATGCCCATGTCGCGTTCGCGGCGCGATTCGCGCAGGAGCTGGCGCGCCTGACGGGCCGACCCTTCATGCCGGCAACCGACAAGTTCGAAGCGCTCGCCACCCACGATGCGCTGGTGGAGTGCTCGGGCGCGCTCAACACCGTCGCCGCATCGCTGATGAAGATCGCGAACGATATCCGCCTGCTCGCTTCGGGCCCGCGCTGCGGCCTCGGCGAGCTGCATCTGCCGGAAAACGAGCCGGGCTCGTCGATCATGCCCGGCAAGGTCAACCCGACCCAGGCGGAGGCGCTGGCCATGGTGGCGGCGCAGGTGATGGGCAACCACGTCACTGTCACGGTGTCCGGCGCTTCCGGGCATCTCGAGCTCAACGTCTTCAAGCCGGTCATCATCTACAACCTGCTCCAGTCGATCCGGCTGCTCGGCGACGGCGCGCTGAGCTTTGCCGAGCACTGCGTCGAGGGAATGACGGCCAACGCCGGCCGCATCGCCGAGAGTCTCGACAAGTCGCTGATGCTCGTGACCGCGCTAAACCCGCATATCGGCTACGACAACGCGGCGAAAATCGCCAAGCATGCCTTCGTTCACGACCTCACGCTCAAGGATGCCGCGGTGAAGCTCGGCCTTGTCACGGCGGAACAATTCGAGCGGTGGGTGCGTCCGAACGACATGCTCGGCCCGCGGGAGTCGTGAGGTGGCCGTCACCGGATACATCCAGAAGCGCTCGGTGATCATCTCCGGGCACCGGACCAGCGTTTCGCTGGAGCCGGAATTCTGGGGCGCCCTCAAGGAGATCGCCCAGCATCGCGGCATGTCCATCAACGAGCTGGTCACCGAGATCGACGGGCAGCGGCGCGGCAATCTCTCCAGCGCGCTGCGGGTTTACGTCCTGACCTTCCTGCAGGCGCGGCTGGCTTCCGCTGCCGAGCCGCGCGAATCTCCGGTTGAAGCCAGCGAGGAGCCGGCCAGCTGACTCGTGCCTACTGGCCGGTGCCGCCCGGGCCCTGGCCGGGCGTGTCCGCCCGGCGCCGGGCAAGGAAGCTCTGCAGCCGCGCGAAATCCAGCCGGATGCGCGGCGCCTCCACCGGACCGTCGATCGCCAGCCGCACCGGAGGAACGTCCTTGCCGGCAATCGGCAGGTCGATCCACAGATCGAGCGTGCCTTTGCCGAGATCGGCGCCGCCGCCGCCATCGGCGACCGCGTCGTCCATGCTGAGGCGCAGGCTGTCGGCGCGCATGACGCCGCGCTCGACATGCATCGCCGCATCGATGGAGCGATAGGGCGTAGCGCCGGCGTTCAGCCCCGCGCCGAGCAGGGCGACGGCATCCGGCAGGGAATCGGTATTGGCGATCAGGTCGCGCACCAGCGGAATGTCGATCCCGTCGAGCACGCCGTCGCTCGCCTTGAACTCGACCGATCCCGAGACGCCGGACCACATCTCGCTGCCGAGGCGGGCCGGAACCGAGAACGCGGTGCGGATATCGGCGCGCCCGGTCAGCGCCTCGACATCGGCCACCGCCTTCAGTGCCTGCCGCAGATCGGCCCTGGTCAGGGTCAGCGTGCCGTTGAGCTTGCCGCGCTCGGGGTCCTCGCCGCGAACCGTCAGGTCGAGCACCCCGCCATAGAGCGAGCCCGCCAGATCGATGGCGGCCGGCACCCCGTTCTCGATGCGTGCGCCCAGCCTGGCATTGTCGAGGCGATGCGCGCCGAACGAGACGGCGCCCGCTTCGAGGGTGAGGTCGACGCCCGGCATGGCCGGTGCGCCCGCCTCGAACCTGGGAAGCGCATCGATCGGCAGGTGCTCGGTCGCCAGCTCGAGAGCCAGCCGCCGCGCCGACGCGCTCGAGAGCTCGGCACGTCCGGCGAGGCGTGTCTGACCGTAGGCGATGTCGAGTTCCTCCACGGCAATCGCCCCCGGGGCCGGGACCGTCACGCGCCCGGACAGGACCAGCGGCGATGCGACCGGTGACATCAGGTTCGCCAGCCGCAGCAAACGCGTCGCGTCGTCGGCGCGCAGCTCGACGCGCAGATCGGTTGTGCGGCGGCCCGCGACGTCGGCGACGACGCCGCGCGCCTCGACGGCGGCGCCGGCCAGCGCGCGGATGGCAACGCGATGCAGGGCGAGATCGCCGCTCTGCAGCGTGCCGTCCGCGGTCACGCCGTCGATCGGAATCCCGCCGAGCGTCACCGTCCCGGCAGCAAGCCGGAGATTGGCATCGAAGCGGTCGAGCAGCGCCAGCGACAGGGGCGTCGCGTCCGCTTCCGGGGCGGAGCCGGCGGTCTCCGGCAGATAGCCGTCGATATTGAGCTGGTCGAACCGCAGATCGACGCCGAGGCCGGGGCGCCGGCCCGGCACGATCGTGATGCCGCCGCTGGCGCGCGAACTGTCGAAAGCGATGTCCAGTCCGGCAAGTTCGATCCGTGCCAGCGTGCCCTGCAGGCGCGTGCGCGCCTCGATCCGCCGCAGCCGCCCCGGCGGCACGCCGCTGGAATCGACTCCCATCCAGCCGAGCAGGCCGCGCAGATTGTCGGACCGCACGGACAGCGTGCCGTCGATCCGCATCGTGTCGGCCTCCGCCGCGATCTGCGCCAGGCCCGACAGCTCGGTGCCGCCGGGCAGCGAGGCGGACAGCTTGTTGACGACGATGTCGCCCCGGGTCGAGACCGCGTTGACATGCAGCTTGCGGACGACGCCGCCGCCGAGACCGAGCGCCTCGATGCCGAGATCGAGCGTGACGTCGAGGCCTTCGAGCAGCGGCCGGGGCTTGTCCAGCCGCTCGATGCGGGCGACGGCCAGCGCCGCGCCGGGCCGCGCCGCCCGGGCGGAATTCGAAACGGGCCGCTCGAGGCTCAGCAGGCGGTCGAGATCGAGCCACGTCACGGCCAGCGCGATGTCAGCGGTATCCGTGCGGCCGAGCGTGGCGCTGACG
Source organism: Alphaproteobacteria bacterium (assembly GCA_041690495.1). GTDB lineage: Bacteria > Pseudomonadota > Alphaproteobacteria > CACIAM-22H2 > CACIAM-22H2 > DATAAP01. The sequence goes on from JAWLHE010000006.1 coordinate 120,282, forward strand.
GCGCCCGACGCGCGCGCCTCGCCGAGCTGCAATGCCAGGTCGTTGAGCGCCACGCCGGCATCCGCCCAGGCGAGCTCGCCGCTGGCGGAGAAGGGCTGGCTCGCCGCCCCCGCCAGCTCCGCGGGCGGCGTCTCGCCGAGCGCCTCGAGCGCCGCGAACAGGTCGCCGCCCTCGACCTGCAGCCGTCCCCTGACGCCCGGCCCGCCGGTCGGATCGTAGGTTCCGCGCAAGGTCGCACGCGCCAGGCTCGGCCGGACGGTGACGCCGAGCGACAGCGGCGCCGCGCGCCCCGCCGACACGTCGCCGAGCACCGCGTCGAACTCGAGCGGAACGGCGCTGGCGACCGCCGACCCGGTGATGCGCGTCGAGCCGCCGAGCGGCGTCACGGCGATCCGGGCCTGGATCTGCTCGACGGTGCGGGCCGGCCCGCTGCCGCCGCTCCAGACGAAGCGGCCGTTCTGGATCTCGGTGCGTTCGACGCGGATCGCCGCCATGCGCCCGAGCTGCGGCCACAGGCCGGCGCCGTCGCCGGCGGGCGCGGTCATGGTGACCTGCGGCTCGACGATCCGGAGATGCGCGATCTCCACCGCCTGGCCGAACAGCGATCCCCAGCCGAGCTGCAGCTCGACGCGCCGGGCCGAGAACGTGCTGCTGCCGTCGCCGCCATCCTCGCCGACCGCGCGCACGTCGGAGGCGCGCACGCGCGGCGACGGCAGCAGCACGAATTCGACCGGGCCGTCGATGACGATCGCGCGGCCGGTCGCCGCCGCCGCCCGCCGCGCGATCTCTTCCCGGTAGTCGGACGCGTCGACCAGCCACGGCAGGGCGACCGCGGCCGCGACGGCCGTCACCACGATCCCCACCAGAACGAACAGCAGCTTCTTCAACCGGAATCTCCGAGCCGGGCCGCGGCGACCCGGATCAACTCTATATACAAGACATATCCGCGCGCCGCCGGGCGCCGCAGGCGCTCGCGCCCCGCCGGGCCATGACGGGACCGGTCAGACCCGGACGATCTTGCCCGGGTTCATGATGTTGTCGGGATCGAGCGCGCGCTTGATCATGCGCATGACGCTCAGCGCCTCGCCGTGCTCGGCGACGAGGAAGTCGACCTTGCCGTAGCCGACGCCGTGCTCGCCGGTGCAGGTGCCGTCGAGCGCGAGTGCCCGCGCGACCAGGCGGTCGTTGAGGCGTTCGGCCTCGGCGGCGTCGCGCGGATCATCGGGATCGAGCACCAGGGTCAGGTGGAAATTGCCGTCGCCGACATGGCCGACGATCGGCGCCGGGATGAAGGAGGCGTCGATGTCCTTCTTGGTCTCGGCGATGCACTCGGCGAGCCGCGAGATCGGCACGCACACGTCGGTCGCCCAGACCTGACCGTTGGGCCGCAGCGCCTTGTTGGCATAGGCGGCGTCGTGGCGCGCCTGCCACAGCTTCTTGCGGTCCTCGGGATTGGTCGTCCAGGAGAAGTCGGCGCCGCCGTTCTCGGCGGCGAGCGCCTGGACCATCTCCGCCTGCTCCCTGACGCCGGCATGGGTGCCGTGGAACTCGAGCCACAGGGTCGGCGCCACCGGCATGTCGAGCTTCGAGAAGCGGTTGATCGCGTCCATCTGCACGTCGTCGGCGATCTCGATGCGCGCGACGGGGATGCCGGCCTGGATCGTCTGGATGACGGTGTCGACCGCGCCGTCGATCGACTTGAACCAGCAGGTCGCCGACGACATCGCCTCGGGAATGCCGTAGAGCCGCAGCGTCAGCTCGGTGATGATGCCGAGCGTGCCTTCCGAGCCGACGAACAGCCGCGTCAGGTCGTAGCCGGCCGACGACTTGCGCGCGCGCTTGGCGGTGCGGATGACGCGGCCGTCGGCGAGCACGACGGTCAGCGACAGGACGTTCTCGCGCATCGTGCCGTAGCGCACCGCGTTGGTGCCGGAGGCGCGCGTCGCCGCCATGCCGCCGAGCGAGGCGTCGGCGCCGGGATCGATCGGGAAGAACAGGCCGGTGTCGCGGAGATATTCGTTGAGCTGCTTGCGCGTGACGCCGGGCTGGACGCGGACGTCGAGGTCCTCGGCATTGACCTCGAGCACCTGGTTCATCCGGCTGACGTCGATGCAGACGCCGCCGCGCAGCGCCGCGACATGGCCTTCGAGCGAGGTGCCGGTGCCGTAGGCGATGACCGGCACCTTGTGCGCGGCGCAGGCCCTGACGATGGCGCTGACCTCCTCGGTCGACTCCGCGAAGGCGACGGCGTCCGGCGGCATCCCGGCGTGGTAGGACTCGTCGCGGCCGTGCTGCTCGCGGACGGCTTTCGCGGTCGACAGGCGCTCGCCGAGCAGCGCCCTGATCTCGGCGATCGCGGCGTCGCGCGCGGCGGGCTCGAGCGCGGCTGCAGTAACGGGTATGGCCATGATTTCTGAGTGCTCCTGGTCGCGCTAAACTAGGCCAAGCGCCGCGCGGTCGCAATCGTTCGCCGGCACCGGCGGAAGGCCGAGCGCGGCCGCGGCCCGCCCGCGGCTATTCGAACGGCTCGAGCTTCTTCCAAGGCTGGCGGCCGGTCTCCGGGTCGTCCTGGTACGACAGCAGGTAGGAGATCACCTCCTCGCGCTCCTCCGGCGTCAGCAGCGTGGTCGGCATGGTGACGCCCTGCGGCCCGAGCGTCTCGACCAGGTGCGTCTCGGTGGCGAACTGGCGCAGGTATTCGCGGTTGCGGCCGGGCGCGTTGGCGATCTCCATGAAGCTGGGCGCTGCCGCCTCGATCGCCGGCGGCCGGTCGGGATTGACCTGGTGGCAGAAGGCGCACATGCGGTCGGCGACCATCTCGCCGCGCTCGACGATCGACAGGCCGGGAATGTCGGCCGGCCGCACCGGCTCCTCCGCACAGGACGCGGTCAGCGCCAGCGCCGCCGCGGCGAGGCCGAATCGGACGGTCGTGCAACCCATGGCGGCGCAGAATGGGCGAAGCGCCGCCCGGGATCAAGCGCGGCGGGACTTCCTTCTCCCCGCCCTCCGTTCACCCCCAACCATCCATTCCCTGCCGCCCGCGGAGCTGTTCCGCGGGCCCGGTTCCGGTTTGCCCGAAAGGCGCCGGCGCTCGCGGCGCGTCCGGTTATGGGCCCGCGGGTCAAGCCCGCGGGAAGCAATCTCTTTTGTCGGCAGAAGCATCTCTCTCCTCATGGCGGGCGGTCGCGCAGCAGGGTCTTCATCGGCATGCGCCACAGGAGCTGGGCGCGGGTGAGCGGCGGCGGCGGCGGCTGATGCTGCTTCAGTGCTTCAGGCGGATTTGCAGTTTGCGGCGCCGCCCCCGCCCTGGCCGCGGCGTCGCCCTCGCCCGGCGCGGCGCCGGGCGGCGCTGCCGCGACCGCGGGTGCTTCGGCCGGTGCAGGACGAGGCGGCGGCGGAGGGGGGTCGCGCCGGGCCGCCATCGCGCCCGCCCGCGCCCATGCCGCGACCGCCGCCGCGCGCGCCCTTGCCTTCCGTTCGGCGGCGGCCTCGCGGCGGCGCGTCTCCTTCACCGCCGCGCGGATCTCGGCATTGTCGCGCACCGCCGGGTCCAGCGCGGCGCCGCGCCCGATCAGGCGCCAGGCGCCGGCCGGCGACACGGCGAGCTTCTGCGCGATCTCGCGGCTGGAGTAGCCCTCCTCGCTCATGCGCCAGGCGAGGATCGCGCGGTCGTCGCCGGCGGCGATCTTCGTCCACGCGGCACGGCCGCGGCGCGTGTCGAGCCGCGCCTCGAAGCGGCGGCAGGACGTGCCCGTCAGCCCGCGCGATGCGGCGAGCCGCACGGTGAAGCGGGCCCCCTCCTCCTCGGTCCAGTCGAGCGGGCGGTCGAGCCGCAGCACGGTGTCGGCGAGCGCCAGCAGGGCGCGCGGCTCCACCGCATCGACCAGCAGCACGGCCAGGCCGCGGCGGCGCAGGCCGCGCAGCCACAGCGAAAGCGCCTGCCAGCGGCTGCCGAGGCCGCGGCCGCCGCGCACCAGCGCCGAGACGCCGTCGAGCACGACGAGGTCGGCATCGACCGCGAGGTCGTCGAGCGCGGCGATGCCGCTCTCGACGTCGAGGTCGGGCAGGCCCGCCGCCTGCGCATCGCCGGGGACGAGCACGAGCCGCGGCGGCGGGCGCTTGCCCGCGAGGGCGGCGAGGCGCGCGGCCAGCAGCCCCTGCCCGCCGCACACGTCGAGATAGACGACGCGGCAGGCGGCCTGTGCTTCCCAGCCGAGCACCGCGCCGCCGCGCGCGGCGGCACAGGCCATGGCGAGTGCCAGCCAGCTCTTGCCCACGCCGCGCGGGCCGGCGACGAGGGTGATGGCGCCGCGCGCGAGCACCGGCGACAGCACGGGGTCCCGTGGCGGCGTCGCGGCGGCGAGGGCCGCGAACCGGTCGGCCGACCACGCGCACAGCGCCGGCCGGCCCGGCGCCGGCGGTCCGGCGTCAGGATCGATCTGCATGAAATGGCTCCCGGAAAAAGAAAGCGCCGGACGCGGGCGGAGCCCGGCCGGCGTGGTGGGGTTCGGAAAAGCAAAACGCCCGCCGGCGGGGGCCGTGCGGGCGTGGTTGTGGTGGCGGAGATTCAACCGCAGATCATGACGCCGGTCAACCGTTTACGAAAAACTTCTGTCCACATGCCGAATGCTGTGCTTCTATTTAGGATAGCAAAATAATTAAAGCCTTGGGGGGCATCATGGGACTATCCAGGAGGGTAGCCGAACGGCTTTCCACGCAACTCCGCCGCTATCAGCCGATCCTGACCGCCGCGAAGAGCCGGGACATCAATGAGTCCGATACGGTGGTCATCATCGGCGACATGCTCGCCGATCTGTTCGGCTACAGGAAATATACGGAGATCACGACGGAGTTCGCGATCCGCGGCACCTATGTCGACCTTGCCGTCAAAGTAGACGATGAGGTGCGATTCCTTGTCGAGGCAAAAGCCATCAACTCGCCGCTCAAGGACGCGCACGTAAAGCAGGCCGTTGATTATGGAGCGAATAACGGTATCGAATGGGTGGTTCTGACCAATGCCGCCGTCTGGCAATTCTACAAGATCCACTTCCGCCAGCCGATCGACAAATCGCTCGTCTACGAAGTAGATCTTACGATGGTGAATCCCCGAGACGCTCAAGCGCTGGAGTGTTTCGGGACACTGGCCCGCGAAGAATTCACGCAGCAGTCGATGACGGCTTTCTTCCAACACCAGCAGGCGATCAGCCGATTCTCACTAGCCGCAGCGATTCTGAGTGATGACATCCTTAAGGCGCTCCGTCGCGAACTGAAAGAGATCGCACCGAAGCTGAAGGTTGAACCAGAGCAGATACGGGCAATCCTTGAGAACGAAGTGCTAAAGCGCGAAGTCGTCGACAGCGATGAGGCCCAGCGAGCACGCACAACGCTCGCAAAGGCCGCCCGAGCGGCGTCTCGCGCCAGGACTTCGGGAGTTGCAGAATCGCATGCCCCCGCGGCAATCCCAAATGCACCAGTAAATGGCGCTGTGACTTAGTCGGCTCATCGAGAATCCAATCCATTGAGCTGCCCGCGTGCAAGCGCGGGATCAGTGCTCAGGGTACAGATTCGCTATCTGATTCTGAGGGCGGGTCGGTTCCGACCCGGAGCACCCTGATTCTACTCTGACCCGAATTCCGCATTACCATTCGGGCAGACTGGCTAGAATGTGGTCGGGAGCAACATGTCTCGGCGGGTTCCGCAACTACAGGTCAAAGCAATGCGTGCGGGCAGCTCCAACGAGGCTGCCGTCTATCGGGCCGCGCTTGAATGGAACCTGATTGATCCCATTGTGATCCAGACGCGCGATGACCTGAAATCTGAGCGCCTCTGGAAGGATCTCGTCGAGCCTTATAACCACCAGGTCAACAACCTGATAACCTTCTGCCGGCGTCTGCCAGTAACACTACTGGCCGACGATGTCGGTCTTGGCAAGACGATCAGTGCGGGCCTCATCATTTCTGAACTGATCGCGAGAGCACGCCTTTCAAAGGTCCTTATCGTTTGCCCAAAGCTCTTGGGTCCTCAGTGGGCAGAGGAACTCAAAAGTAAGTTCAACATTCGGGCGAAGGTCGCAGTCGGCAAGAGCCTTATCTCTGCCGACCCCGGTGACCTTGGGGCGGTGATTACAACTTATAGCTCAGCTCGCCTGCACCTAGACAAAATTCCGCAAGATCGCTTCGAAATGCTTGTTCTCGACGAAGCGCACAAGCTGCGAAATCTGTATGGGGTCGAGACGCCGCCCCAAGTCGCAGTGCGATTCCGCAAGGCGTTAGAGGAAAGGCGTTTTCGCTTTGTATTGATGCTCACAGCAACCCCTATCCACAACCGTCTTTGGGATTTGTATTCACTTATCGACCTCCTCACTGTGGCACGAGGACACCAGAACCCTTTTGGCTCCGAAGGCATGTTTGCGCGCAAATTCATTGCTGATTCTCGTGAAGAGGCACGCCGCCTTAAGCCAGAGGCCACCGACGAATTCCGATCCGTCATCTACAGTTACATGTCTCGGGTAAGACGCGGAGATGCACAGCTCTATTTTCCTGATCGTGTCGTTCAGTTGCACAAAGTAAAGCCGACAGCCGAAGAGCTTGAGCTCATAAAGCTGTTAGCCGCTCCAATCCAGAAACTAAATCGGCTGGCACAGATATCGATCTTACAAGCGTTGACAAGCAGCCCTCACGCACTCGCCGCACAACTTAAGACGATGGGCCGCAACGGCACCTTCCCGGCCGACGTGGCTGCTTTAATCGGCCAGTACGTCGAACGGATGCCTACGAGTGCGAAGCTCGAAGGGCTCCGAGCGTTAATCGAACAGCTGAAGCGCGAGAATCCAAATCGTTGGCGCCTCGTTGTGTTCACGGGACGACTGGAAACGCAAACGACAATCCAAGCCTTCCTGGAAAATAGCGGGTTCAAAGTTGGAATAATCAACGGTTCTTCCGGGCCCAGAAACCAGGAGACTCTAGCGCGCTTCAGGAGCAATCCCCCTGAGTACCGTGTGATTGTATCTACGGAAGCAGGCTCCGAAGGTGTCAACCTCCAAGTCGCCAATGTCCTAGTAAACTATGACCTCCCCTGGAATCCAATGATCGTCGAACAACGCATTGGCCGCGTCCAACGACTTGCGTCGGAGCATGCAAGCGTTGCGATCTTCAATGTGATGCTACGAGGAACATTTGAGGAGTACATCGTCGGACGCCTCATGGAAAAACTCCAGATGGCTAGTCACGCAATCGGCGATATTGAGGCGTTACTTGAGGCATCGGGGTTGGAAGGAGAGAGCGAATCATCGAGCTTCGAAGAGCAAATCCGGAAACTCGTCGTTGCAGCACTTTCCGGAAAAGACGTCGAAGAGGCCACCCGGAAGGCAGAGCTCAGCATTACCGAAGCCAAGAAGACACTCAAGCGCGAGGAAGAAAATATAAACAGCCTGCTTGGAGAAATGGATGGCAAAGGCGGACCTCAGGCCCCGAAGCTGCCACAGCCAATCAAGTCTCTGGGTCCCAGAGATTTCACCGTTACCGCTTTCGAGGCGCTCGGAGCCAAGCTAGTGCAACAGTCGGACCATCTATATCTCTGTATTGAGAATGGCCGAGAGGAGCTCATCCGATTTGAGACTGAGGAGCATCTGTCGATACAGGGGAACCTGTACGCACCCGGCACGCCCGCTTTCTCTAGGCTCGTCGACCGGGTCGTCACGAATGGAGTTCATCAGGTCCAAGATCTCGATGAGCGTCCGGCCGAGATCGCCCAAGAACTAGCATTCGAGTGGGTGCGTGAGTTTGGTGGCAATCCGAGCCGGATCTCCATTGATCAAGTAAATCGCTGCTTCGACGGGCAGGCTCTGGTGCGCATACGGGTAACTGTTGCGCATGATAGTTACGAGCGCCTTGTTGAGGTCTTCTGTACTAACGAAGAGCACAATCTCAATGCTGGGCCAAACGGGCTGAGTAAGCTTACTGATCAGATAACGAATCTCGCTTCGGTAGGAATCGACGAAGATGCACTAGTCACCCGTGCAAAAGAGGATAAAGGGGTCGCTGAATTTTCTCGATTCTATCTCGAGAGAAGAGAGGAAGAGGTCAACGCTGCGGGAGGCGATACGCGAAAGCGCAAGAAACTGGAGGACGATTTTACGCCGCGGTTAGAAATGGCCGCAATGTATCTTCAGGGCGGAATGCATAGGCGACTCAAAATCATCGTGCACTATGAGCTCGACGGCTCAGACGGATATTCAAACACACTGATCGTTGCTCCGTATTCAAACTCAATTGTCGACCATCCTAGCTTCGGTGTTTGCGCCATTACCTCAAAGTCCGTACCCCGGCCTTGTCTAGAGCGATGTGAAATTAGTGGGGCAGAAGCTATTAGACATCTTCTTGCGCGCTCGGAAGTCTCAGGCAGACTTGCGCTGCCGAAGTTCGCCTCGATTTGTGCAATCAGTGGTAAGCGCGCTCTAGCCGACGAGCTTGAAATCTCAGCGGTGACAGGGCTTCACGTGGTGAAGACGCTGCTTCGCGCCTCAAGCTCAAGCGGGAAGCGAGCCGAGCCGCAGCATTTTACGAAGTGCGAGTTCACTGGGGCCGATCTCCTGCAGGCAGAAGCCGGAATAAGTGAAGCATCGGGAAAGCGCTATCGCCTCGATCAACAGGCGCGGTCAGCTGTTTCGGATAAGGTAGGCCACAGATCAGAATTCGTCTCATGTTTCGAGACGAGGCAGCTCCTATTGCCTTCCGAGGCGGAGCGATGCGGAGCAACCGACAACTTGGTGAGACCTGGCGTCTTGGAACATTGCTCAGTGACGAGTACAAAGGTGCTTCCCTCCGAGCTTGAAAGATGTGCGGTTACAGGAAAACGGGTCTTGAAGCGCCTGCTTGTTACGAGCAGCGTTTCGCAGAGCCGGCTTCTTGAAGAGTTTGCGCTGAGATCGAACTCCGGCCGATTCTGTACGCCAGCTGAAGGAAAGATGTGCACATGGAGCGGACGAAAGTGTCACCCCGAAGACATCCTTCTATGTGCTTTCACGGGCCTTCCAGTTTACTTCGAGTATATTACTTCAGCAGGTGACCCACGGCTCCAAGTCCTAGCTGACCTTCTGGATGGCACTAAGCGCTCATCAGAACACGCGGACAAATGGCCGTTCGTCGCCAAAGCAATCGAAACCGCAATTCGCTACGGTAAGTGCAAGATCGAGAGTGCCGTCGGTGCACCGGACGGCACGCATGTAGCTGTCTGTGCCGAAGTTCGATCGCTTCTTGGTTTCCGAGTTCATCACGTGGGAGCTTTATATTCCTTCCGAGACAAGGCAGTTGTCGGCAGGATCGCTGCGGGGAAGCGTAACGGCAATGTCTGGAAGGCGTTTGATCGCTAGGCTTGGTTGATTGCCCCTAAAAGGTCGAGTGAGTCGTCGGAGCGGTAGTTGTTTCCCTTTCACCATACGCCGCGCAGCGACATATCGTACGTTTTTCACAAACTGAGGTGGCGCGACTGTCCGCTTCCGCTCTCCACGTCCCGGCACCTTCCCGGTCGAACAGGCGTTCACACGCACGCGGCGCGGGAGCCTCCCCATGAACCTGCAGAAGATCTACACCTCGTTGCTGACCGCGGATCTCGCGGCGGCGGAGGCCTGGTATGCGAAGCTGCTCGGGCGCGGGCCGGACAACCGGCCGATGGCGACGCTGGTGCAGTGGGAGCTGTCCGGCCAGGCCGGGCTGGCGCTTTCGAGCGACGGCGAGATCGCCGGACGCGGCGCGATGTTCCTCTACGTCGCCGACGTCGCGGCCGAGCGCCGCCGGCTGAAGGGCCTCGGCCTCGCGCTCGGCGACGATATCGCGGGCGACTACTCGACGCTGGCGCCGCTGCGCGATCCCGACGGCAACCTGCTCACCCTGGCGTCGCCGCCCGCGCGGCCCTTTCCGCCGGCGTGAGGCAGACGGCGCGCCGATCGCGGCAACGGCGTTAATCGCGCGTTAGCAGGCGATCCCGTTAAAATTGCCCCGGACTGGAGGTGAGCGATGGCGCCCACGCCCCAACCCTGGCGCGTTCCGCACGGCCGCGACCCCGAGGACGATCTCCGCCGCCTCAATCGGCGGTTCCGCGCCGTGTCGCGCAGCCTCGATCGCGCGACGTCGCTGCGGCGGCTCGACCGCTGGGCGCGCATCGCCGCGCTCGCCGTCATCGCCGCGGCCGCGCTGTGCTGGGCGGTCATGGCTGTGCTGGGCGGTCATGGCGTTGAGCCTCTGAGTCTGCGTGCCGAAAACCGCCGGACCCGTTCTGCCGGTTTCACCTGCCCGTTCCCGGCGACGAAAAGAGAGAACGCGGAAAGCGTTCTTCGGTCGAAGAATCACCGCGGCATGTCGGGCAATTCCGGCGCGGACCCGTTGCTGCCGTGCGCTTCAGGACCGGCCGGGCCTTCTGCGGCCTGCGCCCGGCGCAGCGGCGGGCGCGCGCGGATGATCGCGCATCGGATCTCCCCCGCCGTTCGCGCAAAAGGAAAGGCCCCGCCGCGGGGCGGGGCCTTCTCGCCGCGGAAGGCGCGCAATCAGGCGGCGCGCCGTCTGCGGCGCATGATGCCAAGACCCGCGAGAGCCGTGCCGAGCAGCGCGAGGCTCGCCGGCTCCGGCACGCCGGTCGGATCGGGGGAGAACGTCGTCAGCCAGCGGCCGGTGAACGACGTCGGCGTTTCGCCCTGGAACAGGATGTTCACGAAGTAGCCTTCCCCTTCGGTGATCTCGAACGCCTCGTCCTGCGCGCGGAAGGCGATCGAGGACGGGCCGACCAGGGTGGCGATCCAGATGTTGTTCGGGCCGATCGTGCAGAAGGTCGTGCCGCCGGTGGCGTTGCCGGCACAGGCGGCGTGAACTGCTGACGGGCATCAAGCACCAGCCCCGGGCGGACGCCCGCATGAAATTCGACTTTGTCCCGATTTTCCCGTCTTCATCCTGGAGCGAACCGGAAATTCGGCTCCGACCCCGTTTCCCGCGATTACGCAATCGAACGCCAGTGACTATTCTGGCGCTGTCGTCAAGCGATGGCAGGGAGGACACCAGAGATGTCGAAGGGCTATTGGGTGGCATTCGCCGACGTGAGCGATCCCGAGGGCTACAAGGCATATATTGCAGAGAATGCCAAAGCGTTCCGGAAATACGGCGGGCGCTTTCTCACGCGCGGCGGCCCCTGCGAGGCGCCCGAAGGAAAGCCCCGGTCGCGCACCGTCGTCATCGAATTTCCATCCTACGGCGCTGCGCTCGAATGCTATCGATCGCCCGAGTACGCCAAAGCCATGGCGCTTAGACAGGGCATGTCGGTCATGGATCTGGCGATCGTACAAGGCTACGACGGACCGCAACCGACCGATTCTTGAGACCAATGTCGATGACGATCCGATGAGCGCGAACCCGGCCATGTGACTCGTGCAGCCGACGTCGCGGCCGAGCGCCGCCGGCGTGAGCCGCTGACGCCCGTCACCGCCGCCGCGGACGTGTAAAGCATCCCGACACGCGCAAACGCGCGCGCGCGATGCGCGGTATCGAACGGGATCAGTCTCCAAGCACCGCGCCCTTGAGCCGCGTCAATCGGCGCCGGATCCCGAAAGCTTACAGCCGCGTGCCGCCGCGCCCGCGCGCCGCGCGGCAAGCCGCTGTTCTCCCATCCACAAACCATGCTGGCGCAGGAATTGCTTTGGAATTCCAACGAACAAGCGCCGGCACTGCGCATGGCGCATAAAGGGGGGGAATTCATGGCTCAACTCAGCACACGCGGGCTGCTCGCATCCGCGGCGGCCTCTGCCCTGCTGCTCGCGGCGCCGGCCGGCGTCCGCGCGGAGCCGATCAGCCTCTCCCAGTCCGTGTCGGTGCCGGGCGGCCCGACCCTCTCGGGCAACCTGCACGGCGATCTGTCCGGCGACGTCCTCACGCTGAACGCGAGCGCGCCGAAAAGCGACGTGACGATCGATGCCTCGCATATCGTCGGCCCGCTTCCGCCGATGGCCGAAGACGACACCGTGTTCGACGGTCTCGGCATCAGGATCGTCGCGCACCTCGACGTGACCCCCTCCGTGACGGTGCCGGCATGGCAGTTCGGCCTGGGCGGCACGATGGATTTCGGCGCCGGAACGGCGAACCTGACGGTCGATCTGCTGGCGGCCGTCATCGCCAACGTCACCGCCGCCCCCACCGTGCATTTCTCCGGCAGCGTCGACCCCGGCCTCGGACCGATCCAGCATGCCGCCGCCCAGGCGCTTCTGAGTTCGGCTCTCGCCGCGCTCAACGCACCGGACGTGGAGGTCGATATCGCATCGAGCGCCGCGTGGACGAGCATCGTGCCGGGCCCGGCATCGGCCGCCCTGACGCAGGACGGATCGGGCACGACCGTCGACCTTGGCCTGACATCGGCGCTCCTGGCGGGCCTGATTGAAAGCAACGTGACCATCACCGCCCCGAACGTGCCGGATTTTCTCGGCGCCCCGTTCCTCGGCGTCATCGACGAGATGAGCGACCGGGCGCTGCACGAGGCCATCGTCATGGCGGTCATGGAGACGCTCGACGAGATCGACGGCTCGATCGACGGGCTGGGCCTGAATTGCCAGACCCCCGCGGCGGGCGGGCGGCACCGGACGGGACTCACGTGCAATCTCTCGGCCGCGTTCAGCTTCACCGGCGGCGCGCCGGTCGCCAGCGTGCCCGAGCCCGCCACGCTGGGCGCGTTCGGCGCCGGCCTCGCCGCGCTCGCCTTCGCCCGGCGCCGACGGCGCGGCCCGGCGCGCCGTCAGTAGACGACGAAGGCGCCGACCGCCACGGCGCACAGCGCGAGCGCCAGCACGGCGACCTGCCAGTTGTCCAGCGGCAGCCAGGCCGCGATGGCGGCCCTGGTCCGCTCCGCGCGCGAACGCCGCGTGGGCATGCGACCTCCTGCGATCCGGGCTGCGGCGATGCGCGAAACTGCGCGGGGGCAGCGGCCGGCGCTACGGCGCCGCCTGCGCCGCCTTCACGCGCCGCCTTCGCACGGGCTTCGAGGCCGCTTTCGCGGCGCGGTCTTCCTGCTCCCGGGCGAGGCGCAACGTGCGCAGGCGCGCCGTCTTGGCGTCGGCGCCGAGCCGCGCCGACTCCCTGGCCCGGCCGTCGCGCGCGCGCGCCGCGGCCTTCTCGGCCTCGCCCTGCCGCGCCAGCTCCTGCCACTCCAGCTCCGCCCTGCGGCGTGACGCCCGGCTCTCGAAAGTGACCATGTCGGGATTCGCAGCCCTGTAGGGAAAGAACGGTAACGCCGGCGCGGCGACGCCCGTTCCCTTGCCGCGGCGCCCGCGCGCGCCGGGCCGCATGACACGGTTGCGCCGCCCGGCGGCGCCCGCCATCCTGCCCGCCCGATCAACGCCGGACCCCGAACCATGCCGCCCGCGCCGCTCATCCGCCCCGCCGCACCGTCCGACTTCGCGCAGTGGGCGCCGCTGTGGGCGGGCTACAACACGTTCTACCGGCGCACGCTGCCGGACGAGATCACGCGCACGACATGGCAGCGGTTCTTCGATGCCTACGAGCCGGTGCATGCGCTGGTCGCCGAGCGGGACGGGCGGCTGGTCGGCCTCGCCCACTACCTGTTCCACCGCAACACGACGATGATCCAGCCGATCTGCTACCTGCAGGACCTGTTCACCGCCGAGGCGGCGCGCGGCGCAGGCGTCGGCCGGGCGCTGATCGAGGGCGTCTACGCACGCGCACGCGCGGCGGGCTCGCCGCGCGTCTACTGGATCACGCACGAGACCAACACGACGGCGATGCGGCTCTACGACCGAGTCGCCGAACGCTCCGGCTTCGTCCAGTACCGCAAGCAGCTCGGCTAGCGGCCGCGCCGCGCCGATCGCGCCCGCGAAGCGTTGATGCGGGCAGGCGGGCCGCCGGGCGCGGCGCGCGCAGGCGGAGGAGATGCCGATGTTCTTCGACGGCTGGTGGGGGTTGGTTCGCGTTGTCGCGATCGGCGTGCCGGCCTATGCCGCACTGGTCGTGCTGCTGCGCGTGTCGGGCAAGCGCACGCTGTCGAAGATGAACGCGTTCGACCTGGTCGTGACCGTGGCGCTGGGCTCGACCCTGGCGACCGTGCTGCTGTCGAAGCAGGTCGCCCTGCTCGAGGGCGTGCTCGCCTTTGCCCTGCTCATTTTCCTGCAGATGGCGATCACGTGGCTGTCGGTGCGCTCGGCGCCGTTCCGCCGCATCATCAAGGCGGAGCCGCGCCTGCTGCTCTATCGCGGCGAGCCGCTGGCGCGCACCCTCAAGGCCGAGCGCGTGACCCGCGACGAGCTCGACGCCGCGGTCCGCGCGCAGGGCCACGCCGGACTGGAAGGCATCCGCGCGGTCGTGCTCGAGACCGACGGAAGCTTCACCGTGGTCGCGGATGGGGAGGGCAGCCGCTCGGCGCTGACGAGCGTCGTCGGCCTTCCCGACAAGGCGTAGGCCTGCCCGACAGGGCGCACCGAACCGCCCCCGCGCGCGGGACCGATCGCGGCGCGGCTGCGTTGAAACCCATTCCAATCGGCGGGCGCCGCGGGCGTCCGCCGCGCAGCCCCCACCGTTCCGGAGAGACGAATGATCCGCACCGCTTGCACCGCAACCTTTGCCGCAACGTTCGCCCTTGCCGTCGCCGGCGCCGCGGCGCAGCAATCGCCGCAATGGCTGCAGAACGCGCAGGCCACGGCGCAGGCGCAGCTCGAGGACACGCAGGGCAAGGACGCGGGAACCGTGACCTTCGGCCAGTTCCACGGCACGGTCGTGCTGCGCGGCGAGCTGCGCGGCCTGCCGCCCGGCTGGCACGCCATCCATGTCCACGAGACCGGCGCGTGCACGCCCGACTTCGAGGCGGCCGGCGACCACTTCAACCCCGCCGGCGCGCGGCACGGCATGGACGAGGCGCCGCCGCATGCCGGCGACCTGCCCAACATCTTCGCGGCGGAGGACGGCACGGCGCGGTTCGAGTTCGTGACGCGGCAGTTCGCGCTCGGCGCGCCGGCCACGGCCGCCGCCGCGCAGGGCAGCGGCCAGGCGACCCCCGCCGCAAGCACGCCGCCGTCGCTCTTCGACGGCGACGGTGCCGCGATCGTCGTCCACGAGAAGGCCGACGACTACAGGACCGATCCGTCCGGCGAGTCCGGCGGCCGGATCGCCTGCGGCGTGATCGAGCGCTCGTGACGTTCCGGCGAAGGAGGCGCGCGCATGCCGACGGTTCTCGTGGCGGTCTACCGCACCCTCGAAAACACCGAAGAGGTTCGCCGCGCGCTCGCGGCGGCCGGCGTGCCGCACGGCGACATCCGGATCTCGGAATACGTCGATCCGGTGGTGAGGAACGCGCCCGCCTCGATCGAGCGCGAGAGCGGGTTCCTCTATCTGCTGGGCGGCATCCCCGAGGTCGACATCGAGGCGTACCGGCAGGGCATCGCGCGCGGCCGGACCATCGTCGCGGTGCGCAGCGCCGATGACCTCGCCGACCGGGTCGAGTCCGTCCTCGCGCGGTTCGAACCGATCGACATCGGCGAGCCCGACGCGATCCCCGCGGCGGAGCGCGCGCTTGCCGAGGAGACCGGCGCGCTGCCGCGGCGCGGCGCCGGCGAAGCGCCGGCGAAACCGCGCCTGCGCCGCTACGCCGTGCCGGACCGCGCGTGAGCCGGGCGGCCGACGGACCGCAGGCAGCACTCACCGCCCCGGCACGTCCGTGTCCTTGCCGAGCACGTCCTCGACATAGAGCATCTTGACCAGCACCATCGTCGCGACCGCGAGGGGCGTTGCGAAGATCACGCCGAGCGGACCGAAAACGAGGCCGAACGCGATCACCGCGAACAGGGAGACGATCGGCGGCAGCGCCACGGCGGCGCGCTGCACCAGGGGCGTGATCGCGTAGCTCTCGACCTGCTGGATGGCGACGTAGAACAGCAGCACGTAGAACGCGGTCGCCGGCCCCTGCGAGAAGCCGAGCAGGACGCCGGGGATCGCCGCGACGATCGGACCGACGACGGGCACGAACTCGGCGACGCCCGCGATCAGGCCGAGCGCGAGCGCCGCCGGCACGCCGAGCAGCCACAGGCCCGACGCCGTCAGCACGCCGACGATCGCCATCGAGACGAGCTGGCCGAGCAGCCACTGGTGCAGCGCGGCGCCGGTCGTGCGCAGCACCGCCTCCGCGCGCGCGACGGCGTGCTTGGGCACAAGCTCGAGCACGCCCTGCGTGTAGCTCTTCGGCTGCGCCGCGAGGAACAGCCCGGCGAACACGATGACCAGCAGATTGGTCGCAACGCCGATCACCGACCACAGCGCCATGTTCACGACCGAGAGCACGCCGCTGCCGGCGCGCGCCATGTCGAAATCGCGGAGCCGCTCGAGCAGCGCCTGCCCCCACTCGCGCTGGCCGAGCCAGCCGCGCAGCGCCTCGACGCCCTGCGGCAGCGTGGCGCCGAGCTCGCTCACCTGGCCCGCGATCCGCGCGCCGAACAGCAGCGCCGTGGCGCCGATGAGCACGACGAGCAGGACGACCGAGGCGAACAGCGCCCAGCCGCGCGGCAGGCCGGCATGGCGGCAGAACCGGCCGGCGAGCGATTCGAGCAGGATCGCGAACAGGATGCCGCCGAACAGCAGCAGCAGCACCTCGCGCACCTGCCACGCCAGGACGGCGAGTCCGAGGACGACCAGCACGAACAGGGAGCGGCGCGCGAATTCGGCGAACAAGGGCGTCTCCATGCGGGGCCGGGGATCGATGGCGGCGGCGCGGCCGTCCTTCAACGCGCCGGCGCGCACCCAAGCTCCCGGCGCCCCCGCATTCCGGCGCCGGCGGGAAACGTGGCCGTCGCCGCGGCGTTGGACTCCCGCATGCGCATCGCGCCCGAACGGATCCGCCAGCACTGGAACGCCCTGTGGGACACGCTGTGGTTCGTGCCCGCGCTCGTAAGCGTGGCCGGATGCGGCCTGGCGCTGGCGCTGCTGCGCGCCGACGCGACCGAGCCCGAAGCGGGCGGGCGGCTGTGGTTCCTCTACACCGGCGACGCCGGCAGCGCGCGCGACCTCGTCGGGGCGCTGCTCTCGGGCATCATCACCATGACCTCGCTGGCGGTGTCGATCACGATGGTGGTACTCACCCTCGCCGCCGGCCAGCTCGGCCCGCGGCTGATCCGCAAGTTCATGTCCGACCGCACCACGCAGGTGGTGCTCGGCCTGTTCATCGCGACGATCCTCTACCTGCTGATCGTGCTGCGCACGATCAGCGGCCAGTCCGGCGTGCCGCATCTCGCGGTGACCGCGGGCAGCGCGCTCGCCGGGCTGTCGATGTTCGTGCTGCTGTTCTTCATCCACAAGCTCGCGCGCTCGACCAACTCGGACAGCGTCGTCGAGGCGGTCGCGGACGATCTCCGGGGCGGCATCGCGGCGCGCATGCCCGAAGGCCCGCCGACCGCGCCGCCGGCCGTGACGCCGCCCGACAATGCCGCGTGGGCGTCGCCCGGCGAGTCCGGATACATCCAGGCGATCGATTTCGGCCTGCTCGCGCGGACCGCTTCCGATGCCGATGCGGTGCTGCATCTCACCGTCCGCCCGGGCCATTTCGTGCTGGCGGATGCCGCGTGCGTCGCGGTGGCGCCGTCAGGCGCGTGCAGCGATGCGCTGCGCGACCGCGTGCGCGCGGCGATCGTCATCGGGCCGCAACGCACGCCGGCGCAGGATCTCGAATACGACATGCGGCAGCTGGTCGAGATCGCGCTGCGGGCGCTGTCGCCCGGCATCAACGATCCGTATACAGCGATCGCGGTGATCGACCATCTCAGCGCGGCGCTGGCGCGCATCTTCGCGCGGGCGCTCGAGCCGGCGGAGTTCAAGGACGACAGCGGCGTCGTGCGCGTGATCCGCAGCGTCAGCAACTATGCCGGCCTCGCCGACGCCGCGTTCGACCAGATCCGCGAGGCCGGCAGCGACAAGCCCTCGATCCTGATCCGGCTGAGCGAGGCGCTGGAGCGGCTCGGCCCCGAGGCGCGCTCGGCAGAGCAGCGGCAGGCGCTGTTCGACCAGATCGAGAAGGTCTGGCGCGCCGGCCAGCGCAGCATCGCGGAGGGCCGCGATCTCGACGATCTCGAACGCCGCTATCGCATGGCGCGGGAGCGGATCGATTCCGGACGCAGGTGAACCTTCCGCGGCCCGCGCCGTTAAATCGGTGCGGGCCGCGCGATCGCAGCGAAAGCGGAGGAGCGCAATTGGGCACACTTCTGAAATTCATCGGCGGAACGGTCGGCGTGATCTTCCTGATCGGCCTCGCGGTCGTCATCCTGCTCCTCATGCTGATCTTCTGAGTCCGGGCCGCCGGCTGAGCCGTTCCCGGCGGGCCCCTCGCCTTCGGTATATCCCGCGTCCCGCCCCTGCGGACGCAAGGCGCTGCCGCTTTCCGGCCGCGCGAAAAATCAGGAAAACAGCGATCTTTTCTTGCGCGCATTAAGATTTGACTGTCTCAAATATTTACGCCCTCCAGCGGGAATCCCGCGCAGACTTCTGCAATATCCTGATATTCCAGAGTTCTTCATCCTGGCGCGAAATTTGCTTCTATATCCGGCGGGGCTTTTCCGGGGGGCATGCCATGAAACTGGTTTTTTCTGCACTGGGCGCAGGGCTGCTCGGCCTACTCATCGCCGCGCCGGCTGCGGCCGTGCCGGTCACGATCGACTTCGAGGAGTTCGCCGCGGGCGACGTGGTGACCGGGCCCGGCGTATTCGCCGGCGTCGAGTTCAGCTCGGATACCGATATCATCGTCTCGCTCGACGTGCCGCCGCCTGATTTCGCCGGCGCGCGGGCCGCGATCGGCAGCGCCTTCACCCACGACGCGCCGTTCCGTGCCGATTTCGTGAGCCCGACGACTTTCGTCAGCGTCGTGTTGGGCGATTTCGGCGCCGACGAAGAGACGCTTTTCCTGCGCGCCTTCGACGCCGCCGACAACCTGCTCAACGCGGCGGAGTTCCTGCATTCGGAGACGAGCGACGGCGGCCCGACCCTGTCGGTTGCGGCGGCGGGCATCGCCTATGTCCTGTTCGGGGCGAGCGGCGCGTTTCCGAACAGCGTCTATTTCGACAACTTCACCTACGAGGCGCCCGACACGCAGGATGTCGCGGAGCCCGCGTCGCTGGCGCTCGCGGCCGCAGGCCTCGGTGCGCTCGGCCTCGCCCGGCGCCGCCGCGCCCGCCGCTGACGCCGGGCGCGCGGGGCGAATCCCGACCGCGCACATTTGGCCCCACAGTGTTCACAGAATGATTCCCGCGCCGCCCGCGGCCGCCATGCTTCTATGTCCGGAAGCAACAGGGGAGGCCGGACGATGCTTCATCGGTGGCTTGGTGCGGCAGCCCTCGGCGCAGCGCTGATCGCGGCGGCGCCGGCGGCAAGGGCGGGCTTGATCACGCTCGATTTCGAGGCGGTGCAGCCGGATATCGGCGGCGGCTTCGTTTACGACAACATCACGTCGGGCGGGTTGCGGCTGTCGCCGTCCTGCCATGTGCATCACATGCTGGCGGCGGACAGCCCGAACGGATTCGGCGGCAGCAGCTGGATCAGCTGGGACGGCTCGGGCTGCCCGGCCAGCGGCAATCCCAGCTATCTCGGCGTCGATCCGGCCGACAACATGCTGCATGTGGACTATTTCGACGCGCCGTTCACGCTGGAAAGCGTGTTTTTCATCGGCCCCGGCGAGGTCAGGTCGTCGAAAGGCGGCGTCGCCACCGGCGGCGGCCTCGACGGCGAACTGGTGGATTTCGCCGGTCCCGCGTGGACCGATATCCAATGGCTGCTGTTCGAAGGCTGCAACTGCGGCGCGCCCGCGTATGGCATAGACCACCTGACGATCCGTATCGCCGAGCCGCTGACGCCTGCCCTGTTCGGCGGCGGCCTCGCCGCGATCGCCCTGATGCGGCGGATCAGGCTGCGGGAGCCGCGCTGACGCGCTCGCCGGCGAGCGCGCGCTTCACCGCTGGGCGCTCGGCCATGCGGCTGCGGTGGTCGAGCACCTTCGGGAAGCGGGCGGTATCGACGCCGTCCGCCTCCATCCACTGCGCCAGCGTGAAGAGATAGGGATCGCAGAGCGTATATCGCGCGCCCATCACGAACGGGCCCTCGAGCATCTCGCGCTCGATCAGCTCGAAGCACTCGCCCACCGACTGCGGCACCTTGCGCTGCATTGCGGCGATCGCCTCGGGCTCGTCGGCCCAGCGGTAGCCCCGCATGCGGTGCGCGTGCGCGATATGCACGGTCGAGCAGAGATAGGCGTTGAACGCCTGGACGCGCGCGAACGCGAACGGATCGTCGAGCGGCGCGAGCTTCGCGTCGGGAAAGCTCTGCGCGATGAAGGCAAGGATGGCCGGCGTCTCGGTCAGCACGCCGCGCTGAGTGACCAGCGCCGGCACGCGGCCCTTGGGATTGATCTTCAGGTAGTCCGGCTGGCGCTGCTCGTTCGCGCGGAAGTCGATGCGCACCGCCTCGTAAGGCGCACCTGCTTCCTCCATGGCGATGCGCGAGGCGAGCGCGCAGGTGCCGGGCGCGAAGAAGAACTTCAGCATGAGCATCTCCCCAGATCTCACGTCCGATACCATTTCCGGTGCCGCATGGGCAAATCCGCCCGCGGCCGGTCCTTCGAGACGCCGACCGTCGCTCGCACGACGCTCGACTCCCTGGATGAACTCGTGAAGAAGGAACCGTCGCGTCACGAGGCGGGATCTGCGTTGCGGACCGGCCGTCAGCCCGGCTTGCGCCGCTTGAGGCGGAAGGTAAGGCGGAACTCGGCGCCGCCGCCATCGTGCGCCTTGGTAGCCATGCGGCCATCGACCTGCGGGGCGAGTGCGTGGACCAGGCGGAGGCCGGTGCCGTCGGCGCGCTCCTCCATGGGGAGGCCGACGCCGTCGTCGCGCACGGTCAGCACCGCGTCGTTGCCCTGCAGTGCGAGCCGCATGACGATCTCGCCGGCCCGGCCGGCGGGAAAAGCGTGCTTGAAGGCGTTGACGAGCAGCTCGTGCGCGATCAGCCCGACCGGAAGCGCAGTGTCGATGTCGACGCGCACCGGCTCGAGGATCGAGCGCACGGCGATGTCGCGGCGGCCGGATCCGGCCAGGATCTGGTCGGCGACGCTGCGCAGATACGAGGCGAGATCGATGCTGCGCAGATCGTCGGCCCGGTAGACGGCGTTATAGGCCTGGCCGACCGTGACGATGCGCCGCCGAATCTCGTCGAAGGCGGAGCGCGCGTCGCCGTCGCCGCGGCGCGCGACGATACCGACCATGCTCGCCATCATCTGCAGGTTGTTCTTGACGCGGTGATGGACCTCGCGCAGCAGCACGTCCTTTTCGGCCAACGCCTTCTCGAGCGCCGCAGTGCGCGCGGCGACGTCCGCGCCGAGCCGCCGGCGATAGGCCGCGTCGGCGCGCGCGCGACGCAACGCCTGCGTCGCCGCGGTGGTGCCGAGCAGGGCCACGGCGATGGCGAACAGTGCCGCCCAGTACATGTCCTCGAGCCAGCGCGCCACCATGGTCTCGCGCGCGACGCCAAATGTGACGTAAAGCGGCAGGTCGCCGACGCGGCCATAGGCGTAGATGCGCTCGACTCCGTCGGCAGGCGACGGCATCTCGAACATGCCGTAGTCCGTTCGGGCGACCGCCTGCATGACGGCGGACTCGCCGGAAAAGGTCAGCGGCGGCGTCGCCGGACGACGCGCCAGGAGATTGCCTCCGGCGCCGATCAGCGCCGCAGCGCTGCCGTCATCGCCGCGAAGCTGTTCGAAGAAGCGGACCAGGGCGTCGACGCGCACGCTGCTGCCGATGATGCCGCTGAAGACCGGGCCGCTGCGCCGGCGCGCGATCAGGAAAGTGTCCTGGCCGCTGACCCGCCCGACGATGCGCTCGCCGATCACCAGCCCGCGCGCGCCATTGCGCAGCGCCGCGAAATAGTCGCGGTCGGAGATGTCGATCGCCAGATTGCGGCCGTGGGCGGCGATGCGGAGTACGCCGGAAGCATCCGCGATGCCGATTCCCATGGTGACGCCGCCGCTATTGAGTCGCTCGAGATTGCGCTGCACCTTCGCCGAGCCGGCGATCTCGTCCCAACCCATGCCGCGCACCATGGCGTCGATCTCGCCGAGCGCGGCCTCCTGGCCCTGCACGAAGCGCAGCACATATTCGCGGGCGATCTCGACATTGTTGCGCGCGGTCTCGACGGCCTGCTCATGGCGATGGTCCCATGCCTGGAGCGCCCACAGCGCCAGGGCGAGCATCGGCACCAGCACGCTGCCGACCTGCAGGAAGCGAAAAACCGCATATGAGCCGTGTTCCCGAGTCATTCGCCTCTGAACCCTGCTTCCCCGGACGCGCTGACCGAGACGCGGCAACAAAGCTAGACAAATCGGGCGCGCATGGTAAGGGCGCAATGCAAGGGTGCGATGCGGCGCGCCGGTTTCGCCGGCGGACGCCGATCGTCGCCGGCAAGCGACTGTATACGTAGGGAAAATTCAAACATCGAGGACCGGCAGGGCCGACATGGAGCGGTTCGCGCGGCCCCGGATGGGCGGAATTCCGCCGCCGCTCCGGCCAGACGCCGTCAACCCCGCCGAGCCGGCCAGGCGACTGCCTGTATCGCCTGCCGGCGGCGAAGCGAGCCGATACCGTCCTCAGGCGATCTGATCGCCGCCGAACACGAGCTCTTCCTCGACCGTGCCGTCGGGGCGATGGACCATGATGCAGCTCGGCCGGTCGGCCGATGCCGCGGCGCGCGCAAGCCGCATCGCATCCATCCTGGTGTCGAAGGTGCCCATCGACGGCTCACCATCGCGCTTCACGGTCCAGCGTCCCTCGTTCGCCGTGACGCGGTAGACTGTCGGCGTTCCGTCCATGACGACAAGAACGATCAGCTCGACCGTTCGTTCCCGCCTTCGGCCCCGCCCGGCGCGGCGATGATCCTGCGCCAGTGCGGGTCGCGGGCGGCGTCTTCGCCGCGCGCCTCGGCATCCTTGCGGCCGAAAAGACGGAGCAGACTGGCGGTCTGGCGATGCCACTGCCGTGCGGGAACCGCCGGGTAGCCGCCGACGGAAGCGCCCGGCGCAACGTCGCGGATCACCACGCTGCCGATGGCGATGCGCGCGCGCGCGCCGATCGTGACGTGGTCGCTGACGGCGACGCGGCCGCCGACCATGACACCGTCGCCGACCACAACGCTGCCCGCGAAGCCGGTGTGCCCCGCGATGGCGCAGAAGCGCCCGATGCGGACGTTGTGTCCGATCTGGACGAGGTTGTCGATCACCGTGCCGGCGCCGATCACGGTGTCGCCGTGCGCGCCGCGATCGACCGTGCAGTTCATGTCGATCCTGACATCGTTCTCGATGACGACGCGGCCGAGCTGCGGCACGCGCAGCAGGCCGCTCCCGCCCGGCACGAAGCCGAAGCCGGGACCGCCGATGCTGACGCCGGCGCCGATCTCGACCCGCGCGCCGATCAGGGCATGGCCGATATTGGAACCGGGACCGATTCGGCAGTCCTCGCCGATGACGACGCCGCGGCCGATCACGACATTGGCGGCGATGTGGCAGCGCGCCCCCAGCTCGACCTGCGGCCCGATCACCGCTCCGGCATCGATCTGGCAGCCGGCGCCGATCGCCGCGGCCGGATCGATACGCGCGGCGGGATCGATTCGGGGCGTGATCTCCGGCGGCGGATAGAACAGGTAGCCCGCATGCGCGAAGGCCATGCGCGGATCGTCGGCGAACAGCAGCCGCGTGCCGGCGCCGGCGTGGCGCGCCCATTTCCTGGTCGTGATCACGGCGCCTGCGCCGGTCCGGGCGAGCTTTTCGAGATAGCGGGCGTCGTTGAAATAGCTGAGATCGGACGGCCCGGCGTCCTCCAGCGGTGCGATGTCCTCGATGACCGCCGCCGCTGCCGCTGCGTCAGGCGCCTCCGCGCCGATCCGCCGGGCGATGTCGCCGAGCGCGAACGGGCCGCTACGGCGGAAGAAACGCGGATCGGTCATCCTACACCTGCCGAGTCGCCGCAGCCGGAGCACTGCTGCCCGACAATGCCCGGTCCGCCGGGTACGTGACAAGCAAAAGCGGTCACACCGGCTCGGCGTCCAACCCCAGATATGCGGCGCGAAGCGCCGGCAGCGCCAGCAGCGAAGCCGGCCTGCCTTCGGCGGCGATGCGGCCGTTTTCGAGCACGTAGGCACGCTGCGCCACCTCGAGCGCCTTGCTGACGTTCTGCTCGATCAGCAGCATCGATACCCCGGCACCGTGGATGTCGCGGAGCACGTCGAACACCTGCTCCACCACCAGGGGCGCCAGGCCGAGCGACGGCTCGTCGACCAGCAGCAGCTTCGGCTGGGCCATCAGGGCGCGACCGATCGCGATCATCTGCTGCTGCCCGCCGGACATCGTGCCCGCGATCTGGCGGCGGCGCTCGGCGAGGATCGGAAAGATCGCGTAGACGCGCTCGAGCCCCTGGCTGCGCGCGCGGCGGATCTCGCGGCGATAGCAGCCAAGCTCGAGATTCTCCTCGACGGTCATGTGCACGAAGAGGCGCCGGCCCTCGGGAATGATCGCCACGCCGAGCGCGCTCATCTCCTGCGCGGTGAGGCGCGTCGCGTCGCGTCCGCCGAAGACGAGCTGGCCGCCGCGGATCGGCAGCAGGCGGGCGACCGCGTTGACCAGCGTAGTCTTGCCGGCGCCGTTGGGACCGACCACCGCGACGAGCTCGCCCTCGCGCACGGTGAGATTGACGTCCCACAGCACCGGCGCGTCGCCATAGCCCGCGTTCAGACCGACCGCTTCAAGCATGGCTCTTCCCCAGATAGGCCGCGACCACCGCGGGATCGGCCATCACGTCTTTCGGCAGGCCCGAGGCGATGACCTCGCCATGATTGAGCACCACGACGCGGTCGGCGAGCGCCACCACCGCGCGCATGTTGTGCTCGACGAAGACGATCGTGGCGCCGGCGGCCTGGATCCTGCGGATCAGGGCGATCGCGTTGTCGATCTCGGCCGGGGTCAGCCCGGCGAGAATCTCGTCGAGCAGGATCAGCCGCGCGCCGGATGCAAGGGCACGCGCCAGCTCGAGGAATTTGCGCTGGTGGAGGTTGAGCTCGAGCGGCAGCGCGTGGGCGCGGTCGCCGAGGCCGACGAAGCCGAGCCAGTAGAGCGCCGCCCTCTCCGCCGCCGCGCGTTCGAGCCCGGCGGCGCCGAAGGTGGCATAGAGGGCGACGTTCTCGAGCACGTTGAGGCGGCGGAACGGCCGCGGGATCTGGTAGGTGCGGCCGACGCCGATCCGCGCGATGCGGTGGCCGGGACGCCGCGACAGGTCCTGCCCTTCGAGCAGGATGCGTCCGGACTGGCGCCGGTAATAGCCGCTGATGACGTTGATCAGGGTCGATTTTCCGGAGCCGTTGGGTCCGACCAGGCCGAGGATCTCGCCCGCGCGCACGTCGAGGCTGACGCCCGCCAGCGCCTTGACCCCCTGGAACGACAGCCGCACGTCCTGACAGACGAGCAGGGGCTTGTGCGATGGAGCGTGCGCGGCTTGCGACGGCGCGGGCGGCTCCGCCGGGATCGCCGGCGGCGGCGGGCGCTTCCGGCGCGAGGCGACGAGGCCCATGATGCCGTGCGGCAGGAACAGCACCGCCGCGACGAGCGTGACGCCGATCAGCCCGCGGCCGAACACCGCCCACTCGCCGCCGACGAAGGCGTAGGTGAGCGCGGTGACGAGCGTGGCGCCGATCGCCGGGCCGAACCAGTGCCGCGCACCGCCGAGCACGCTCATCAGCACCACGAACAGCGGCACGGTGATCGAGAAGGTCTCGGCGACCGTCACGTAGCTGACGAAGACGGCGTGGATGCCGCCGGCGACGCCGGCGAGGAACCCGGCGAGCCCCACTGCCGCGAGCTTGTAGCCGAAGGTCGGCACGCCCAGCACCTCGGCCACGTCCTCGTCGTCGCTGATCGCGAACAGGCCGCGGCCGAGCCGCGTGTACTGGACGATGCGTGCCGTGGCGAGCGACAGCGCGGCGATGCCGAGCCCGAACAGATAGATGGTGCCGGACGGGCTCTCGTAGATCCGCGGCAGCACGGATGCGCTCATGAAGACGCCCGGTCCGCCGTCGAGCGGCGTGTTGAGCACGATGGTCGCCAGCACGAACGTGACCGCCAGCGTCAGCAAGGCGAACAGCTCGCCCCGCAGCCGCCGCACGCGGAAGACCACCGCCCCGACGCCGAGGCCGAGCAGCGCCGCCGCGACGCCCGAGGCGAGCAGCGACCAGCCGAACGGAAGATCGAGATTCGTCGTCAGATTGGCGAGCGTGTACATGCCGGCGCCGAAGAAGGCGCCGTGGCCGAACGAGAAATAGCCGGAGAAACCGCTGAGGATCGCCCATGACGTGGCCAGCGCGATCCAGAAGAAGACGAGATAGAGGAACGATTCGAAGAAGGCCGGCGGCTGCGCCAGGGGCAGGCCGGCGAGCAGGATGCCCGCGCCGACATAGAACGCGGGACGGATCGCGCGCGCGTTCACGCCCGGCCCGGCCGCAGAATGAGGATGAGGATCAGCAGCGTGAACGACACCAGCGGCGCCCAGGACGGCGCGGTCAGCGCCATGGTGACCGCCTCGCTGACGCCGATCAGCAGGCCCGCCGCGAGGATGCCGAGCGGGTTGCCGAGGCCGCCCATGATCACGGTGGCGAAGATCACGCCGACCCAGGCGTAGATCTGCGACGGCGCCAGGGTCGCGATCAGCGCGATGAAGCCGCCGGCGATGCAGGCCGACGAGGCGGCGACGCCCGCCATCAGCAGCGCCAGCCTTGCGTGGTTGACGCCGAACGCGGCGGCGATGTCCGGGTTCTCGGCGCTGGCGCGCATCGCCTTGCCGACATAGGTGAAACGCAGCCATGCCCATATCGCCACCAGCAGCGCCACCGCGACGATGAACATGATCGATTCGGAGACCGGCACGAAGATCGGCCCGACCCGCCACGACGCCGTCGAGAGCGGCGTCTCGAGCCGGCGGAAATCCGCCGTCCAGATGCCCTGGATCACGCTCTCGACGATCACCATCAGGCCGAAGGTGGCGAGCACCGAGCCGAACTCGTCGACCTTGAAGCGCGCGAACAGCCACTGCAGCGCCACGCCGATGACGAAGAACGGCGGCACCAGCAGGAGCATGGCGAGGAAGGGGCTCATGTGAGCCCCTTCCGCCAGCGCGTAGGTGAGATAGGCGGCGAGGAACACCAGCGCCAGATGCGCAAGGTTGATGAGACGGAGGAAGGCCCAGGACAGGCTGAGCCCCACCCCCATCAGCGCATAGAGCCCGCCGACCAGGACCCCGGACAGGACCGATTGCCCGAGGAGCGTGGCGCTCGGCATCGTCCGTTCAGCGCGTCATCAGCTTGACGCCCTGCGCCGCCGACTCCTTGGGCCACACCACCACCCAGCGGCCGTCCTGCACCTGCTTCAGCTTCGACAGGTCGTCGCCGTAATTGCCGGTCTCGTCGAAGCGCAGCCGGCCCGTGATGGCGTCGACCTTGTTGGCGTTCAGCCAGTTCGCAAGGATTTTGTCGTCGAGGCTCCTGGTGGCGGTGACCGCGGTCTCGATGATCTGCCACGCCGTGTAGGACGTGCCGGCCTGCACGTCCGCCGCCGCATAGGGCAGGTTCGCCGCCCTGGCGCGCTCGGTATAGGCCTTGACGAACGCCGCCGCGACCGGGTTGTCGGTGTAGGGCTTCTGATCCTCGAACACCGTGGTCGACAGCGCGCCCTTGGCGTCGGGCGACACGGCCAGCGGACCGGGCGCCGGATAGAGATAGAAGTGGTTCTTCGGTGTGTAGTCGAGCTTCTTCAGCGCCTCGAGCAGCAGGTTGCCGTCGAGACCGATGGCGCCGACGAACAGGAAGTCCGGGTTGGCCTCGCGCACGCGCGCGGCGATCGGGCCGAAATCGCGCGAGCCGAACTCGAACTCCAGATAGAGCACTTCCTTGAGATTGCGCTTCTTGGCGACGTCGCGGGCACCGACGGCGATGAAATGCACCGACGGGAACTTGCTGGTGACGATCGCCACGGTCCTGGGCGGGTTCTCGCTCGCCGCCAGCGCATCGAGCACCAGCGCGGGCACGGTCTGCTCGGGCACCGGACCCATGTGCCACGCGGGGAACTGCCGGTCGTACTTCGCCATCTTCGGAATGCCGAAGGTGTGGTGCACGAGCATCTTGCCGTGGCGCTCGGCCACCGCCATCGCCGACAGGATGGCGCCGGTCGCATAGGGCCCGAGCAGCAGGTCGACCTTGTCGACGGTGATCAGCCGCTCATAGAGCGTGCGCGCGAGATCGGGCTTCGACTGGTCGTCGAGCAGCACCCATTCGACCGGGCGGCCGAGCAGTCCGCCGCGCTTGTTGAGCTGCTCGACATAGATCTCGCCGACGATCTTGTGGACGATGCCGGTCGCCGCCAGCGGCCCGGTCAGCGCCAGCGTCGAGCCGATGCGGATCGGCTGGCCCTGCTGCGCCGATGCGGTCGCGATGCCGAATGCGCCCGCGGCCAGCATCGCGACCGCGGCGCATGCGCCCCTGAGAAGACGCGTCACTCCTCCTGCCATTCTTTCCTCCCTTTGCCTCGTGCCGATTTCCACACGGGTTCGGCTTATAAGACGGTATCTCTCCTCATCTTGCCGCCCGCGGACCTGATCCGCGGGCCCAGCGTCGATTTCGCTGAAATGAGGCTTACCGGTCGCATGTTGCCGCGCCGGACTGGGTCCTCGGGTCAAGCCCGAGGGCGACAATTCTCGTAATCGTGCGGATCACTCCTCGAAATTGCGGACGAAGTCATCCGGCGGCGGCGGGCCCCAGCGGTAGAGCGATTCGTGCAGCGGATAGTCCTTTGCCTGCCACGAGCCGTCGGCCGGGATACGGTCGATGTCGCAGAAATATTCGGCGAGGCTGTTCCACGGATCGCGCACGTAATGGAAGAAGTTGGAGCCGATGACGTGGCGGCCGAAGCCCCAGCCGTTGGCATAACCCGCGCCCATGACCTGCTGCGCGCCCATGCCGATCTCGTCGACCGAGCCGACCTCGAAGCTGGCGTGATGAAAGCCGGGCCTGTCGCTCTTGGCGAAGGCGAGCACATGGTGATCGCCGCCGCCCGGCAGGTGCATGAAGGCGATGATATCGCCGCTGCGGTCGGACAGGCGGAAGCCGAACACGTCCGCGTAGAAACGGACCTTGCGCTCGACGTCGGGCGTGAACAGCAGGACGTGACCGAGGCGGCGCGGCCGCGTGGCGCCGGCCGGCGGGCAGCCGACCGCGCCGATGCGGCCGTAGCTGCCCGGCGTGTTGTAGGGCGCCATCGGCCTGCCCGCCGATCCCGGCGGCGGCGCCGCGACGCGGACATTGACGCGATGGCCGTCGTCGTCGGTCAGCCACACGCCCTCGCCGTCGTCCTTTACCGGCGGATCGATCTCCTTCACACCGGCGCGCTGCGCGCGGGCGCGGATGTCGGCGAGCCCCTTCCGGTCGGTCGCAAGGCGCAGATGATGCAGGCGCTTGCGTGCCCCTTCGAGCAGGATGACCTCGTCATGGCCGCGCCCGTCCGAGCGGAACGCCGCCATTTCCGGCTTGATCTGCGACGTCAGACCGAAGGTTTCGTAGAAGCGGCGTCCGGCCTCGATGTCGGGCACGGCGAGCGCATAGCCAAGCAGCGAATGGACGGCCATCGTTCCTACCCTAGAGAATTGATCGTGTTGGCTTTCTGCGTGCATGGTACGCGCGGGTGGCAAGGCGGGTCAATGTCGGCCCGGCCGACCGCTGGCCGGGGGCCGGTGCTATGCGAGGGCGCGCAGGACCACCACGCTGACGACGCCGACGGCGATGGTCGCGAGCAGCGGCAGGCGGGTCGCGACCGCGGCGGTGATCAGCGCCGCGACCGTCTCCGGCCAGCCGGTGGCGAGCGCGCTCGGCGCGATCACCGCCACCAGCACGGCGGGCGGGATCGCGTCGAACGCCGCCTTGGCGCGGCCGCGCAGGGCGAGACGGCCGGCGATGAAGAAGCCGCCGATGCGGGTGAGATAGGTGACGGCCGCCATCGCGGCGATGGCGGCGAGGGTCGCCGGCTCGACGCTCATGCGCCCTCCTCCGCCGGCGCCGCGACATAGGCCGCGGCGATGCCGGCCGCAGCGCCCGCCGCGACATGCCAGGGCGGACCCGCCGCAAGATAGGTCAGCGCCGACGCGGCGCCGCTTGCCGCAACGGTCACCGCGGTGATGCGGCCGTTCCAGAATCCGGCGACGAGGCCGATGAACAGCGCGGTGAAGGCGAAGTCGGCGCCGAAACGTTGCGGATCGCCCATGAACGAGCCGAGCCAGGCGCCGAGCACCGTGCCGCCGACCCAGCCGACCGGCAGCAGCAATGCCAGCGGAAACCAGTAGGACGGCGTCACCGGGCGCCACATCGCGCGGCGCTCGGCCAGCGCCCATGCCTCGTCGGTGAGGAAGTGGAATCCGATCAGCCTTGCCCACAGCGGGAAGCGCGCCAGCTTCGACGCCAGCGAAGCCCCCATCAGGACGTGGCGCGCGTTGATCAGCGCCGTCGAGAAGACGAGGGCCGCGACCGGCACGGGCCAGGTCCACAGCTCGACCGCCGCGAACTGCGCGCCGCCGGCGAAGACCAGCAGCGACATCAGCCCCGCCTCCGCCACCGACAGGCCCTTGCCGGTGCACAGCGCGCCGAACAGCAGGCCGATCGGGAACGCGGCGACCATCACCGGCCAGATGTCGCCCGCACCTGCGCGCATCTCGGCGCGCGCCCCGTCCAGCTTGCCGCCCGACTCCATCGCGGGACTGTAGGGCGAAGCGCCTGTCCCCTGCCCTGAGGAATTTTGATGCCCGCCATGACAGGACCTAAGGCGCACCTTGGCCTTCCGGGGCGGCGACGTCCGGCTGCTCAGCGCTGAACGGCGAAGAGTTCGATGTCCTTCTCGCGGCCGCGCAATCTCACCTTGCCCAGGCTGGTGGCCGTATATGTCGGCTGCAGGCTCATTCGCCCCAGCAGCTCGCCGGATACGAGCAGCGGACGCCGGAACTCCCTGCACGCCTCCTGGATTCGTGCGGCCGTGTTGATCGTATCCCCGAAATAGACGATCTGGCGCTTGTCGTCTCCGCACTCTCCGGCGACGATCGGCCCGCCGTGCAGACCGACGCGAAACTTGGGAACCGAACCGAATTCCCGCTCGTAAGCCGGAGCGTTGCGCTCCATGCGATCACAGATCGCGAAGTAGCATTGCAGGCAACGCGCATCCTCGATCGCGCGCTCCAGAGGCCAGGTTACGATGACCTCGTCGCCGATATACTCGTGAGTCTCTCCCCCATAGCGCGCCGTCTCCTGCGCGACGTCGAAGAAGAAGCGCGAGATCATCGCATAGGCGCCGATGCCTCCAAGTCTTTCGGCCAGCGCCGTGGAGCCGCTGACGTCGAGAAACATGAAGACGCGCTCCTCGCCGAGGGGCCGGTGATAGCGCCCGAGGACGATATTGAGAAGGACGCGCCCACCGACGATGGCCTGGACCATGAGGACGAACTGCAGCACCAAGGCCACGGAGAGCGCGTATCCCGTGTCCCGGGCAAGGTCCAGAAAAGGCGTTTCCTCGGCAAAGCGGCGCGGAAACAGAACCAGGCCTCCGATTCCGTAGGCGATCGCGATCAGGGCCGTCGTGATCAGCGCCTTGACGACGAAGACCGCCGCGAACGGCGCCCGCCTCAGGGATTCGCTCGCCGGGCGCTGCGCGACGAAGATCTCGAACCCGAACACCAGCGACGTAATGAGCGCACCCTGTGCGGCGAATCTGAGGGCGCGGCCGGTCGTGACGGTTTCGCTGAGGAACGGCATGTAAGCGAGGCCGGCCGCCGCGCCGGCGGCGACCAAGACCGCCCAGAGACGCAATCGGCTCTTCAGCTTCCCTTCCATGCGAAAATTCTAGCATGGAGCGCCGTGCCGGCGGACGCGGCGCGGGGCCGTGGAGCGGCCTACTCCGCGGGTTCCGCTGCCGCGCGGCCCCAGGCCAGCAGCGGCACGCCGGCAAGCAGCACCGCCGCGCCGAACAGAGCGCCGATCCCGGTATAGGCGAGGCTCGCGTGCAGCATATAGGCGCACGCCGCGCAGAAGGCGAGCGGCGTCACCGGATAGAGCGGCACGCGGAACGGCAGCGCGCGATCGCGATGCCGCCAGCGCAGGACGAAGACCGACAGGCCGGTCATGAGAAAGAACAGCCAGAAGACCGGCGCCGTATACTCGACCATCGACGAGAACCCGCCACGCGTCAGCGTGCCGAGCGCCACGAGCAGGAGCGCCACGGCGCCCTGCACGAGCAGCGCGTTGGCCGGCGTGCGCGACTCATGCTCCCAGCGCCCGAGCATGCGGAAGAGCGAAAAGTCCCGTCCCAGCGCATAGGTGGTGCGTGCGCCGGTGAAGATGGTGCCGTTGAGCGTGCTGATCGACGCGATTACGACCGCGAGGGCAAGCAGGACGGCGCCCGCCTCGCCGGCGACCTCGCGCATCAGGTCGGCGGCGACGACCGTGGAGTCGCGCATGCGGGCAAGCCCCAGAACGTTGAGATAGGCAAGGCTGAGCAGCATATAGGCCGCGACCACGATGCCGAGTCCGAGCAGGAGCAGCCGCGCCATGTTGCGCTGCGGATCGCGCACCTCGCCCGAGAGATAGGCCGCCTCATTCCAGCCGCCATAGGTAAGCAGCACGAACACCATGGCGAGGCCGATCGTCCCGCTTGCGGAATCGGCGGCGTCGCGCGGCGTCGGCTCGGCGACGAACCCGGCGATCGCCACGGCCGCGAGGGCGACGACCGTTGCGCTCGTGAAGACGATCTGGACCCAGCGCCCGCCGATCGCGCCGCGCATGTTGATCGCGGTCAGCGCGATGACCGCGGCCGCGGCCCAGATCGACGGCCCCAGCGAACCGAGCGGCACGAGCTGGTTGGCATAATCGCCGAACACGAACGCGACCAGTGCGATGGCGCCGGTCTGGATCACGGCCATGCGCCCCCACGCGAACAGGAAGCCCAGCGATCGGCCATAGGCCCGCGACAGGAATTCGTACTCGCCGCCCGCGCCGGGATGCGCGGCGGCCAGCTCGGCATAGCACAGCGCGCCGACGAGCGAGATCGCCCCGCCCGCCACCCATAACAGCAGGAAGACCGTCTCGCTGTCCGTGCTCGCGGCGACCAGCGCCGGTGTCTTGAAAATGCCGATGCCGATGATGATGCCGGTCACCATCACCGCGGCATCGACCATCGACAGGCTGGCAGCCGGACGCGACTCCAGGCGGACCGGCGCGCGGGCCTGGCGCAATGGCGCTCTACCGGCCGGAACGCACGGCGCGCCAGCGCCGCTCGGCCGCCGCGCCCGATTGCTCGCCGTGCAACGTGCCGCCCATCTCGTCGCCCGCGACACGGCCGACCAGGCGGGTCGCGACCGGCCGGCCGCCGACGGTATCGGCGATCGTGAACGCGATCCGGTCACCCTCGAGGCGCGGATCCGCCAGCGTCATCCGCCGGCCTTCGCCCTGCGCCGATCCCTCGATCGTCTGGTAGCGCTGCTTGAGCTGGATGCGATAGGCGCGCTCGCTTCCGTCCGGCATCGGCACCTGCGCGGTCCATGCACCCTCGACCTTCGCCGGAACGATCCAGAAATACACGTCGTTGCTTCCGCCGGGCCCGGCGGTCTGCGCATCGGGCTCCCAATCGCCCAGGGTGAACGTGTGCGAGACGATGCGCGTGCCGGGACGCAGCTCGTTCAGAAGGCGCGGCCGCAGCTTCATGTTCACCTCGGGGAGGAGATACATGGTCAGGACCGTCGCCCTGGAAATGTCGGTTTCGAACAGATCCTGGTTGTGGAAAGCGACGCGATCCGACACGCCCGCCGACCGGGCGTTGGCGGTGCTCTCGCGGATGCGTTCGGGATCAATATCGACGCCGAAGCCGCTTGTGCCGAACTGCTTTGCGGCAGTGATCACGATGCGCCCGTCGCCGGAGCCGAGATCGATCAGGAAATCGTCCCGGCCGACATTGGCCATGGATAACATGCGATCGACAGTTTCGTGCGGCGTCGGCACGTAAGGAACGTCGAGCTTGGGCTTTTGCGCCGGCGCATTACCCGCATTTGCACCGACCGAAAGCAGGACGAGGACGCCGATGAGACGTAAATACGGACGCTTTGGCATGGGGACTTTCCACCAATCCCGATGAACCCGATCCATCGCAGAACGTCGGCCCTCTCGCTCTGTTCCCGCCATGGGCCTAAAGGCGCGTGCCGGACCTGCTCGGCTGTTCGGCATCCGCCGGCCGGACGATATGGTCGTGCCGGAACGTCCCGCGCCGCGCGCGGCGATCTCCTCCGGCGCGAGCGCGGGCTCGGCGGCGGCCGGTTCCGTATCGGCAGCGTGCTGCCGTGGCACGTCCCGGACATTGCGCGGCGACCGGACGGCGTCCGCTTACAGCGCGCAATCGTGCATCGGTCCGGGGTGTGATGTTGCGGGCGTCCTGCAGGGCCGGCGCGGCCTCGGCGGAGTTCCGATCGGCTTGGGCTGAGGGCTCTAAACGGGAGCGGACATGACCGGTCGCTATAGCCGAAGCAGGTGCGAGAATAGCGCCCGATGGGTTGCCGGATGACAGCTCCTCGGGCGAGCGCGGCCCGCGAGATCCCGGAACGGCGGGAGAACTGGGCCGAAGCCGTCTCGCAGGGCGGCGCGAAATGCGTGATCACGACCCGCAGCGGTCATGTGCTCGTCAGCGACGAGCCGCCGGGGTTCGCTGGCGGTACCGGAGGCGAAAATGTCGGGCCAACGCCGACCGGCCTGCTCGCAACGGCGTTTGCCGCCGACATACCGGTCATCGTGCGGCGGATCGCGCGCGAGCTCGCCATTGAGCTGGCGGGCGTCCGGGCGCGCGTGACCATCGCGTGGAATCCGCGCGGCATCGCGGGTACTGCGAATATCAGTCCCGCGCCGTACGAAGCGGTGAGCGAGATCTGGCTTGATACAAATGCCAGCACCGCGGTGCTGGCGCAGCTTCAGGCGGCGTACGAAAAACGGTGTCCTCTCCGCGCGCTGTTCAGCAACAGCGGCTGTCGGATGGTGGACCGGTGGCACATCGAACCGATCACAGGGAAAGCTACGGAGGAAGCCCGATGAGTTCCGAGAAGCATTCTGTCCGTCTGCACGAGATTCTCTCCGGTACCCGTTGCGTCATGGCGAGTTCGCTGTTCGACCCGATGTCTGCACGCATCGCGGACGAGCTCGGGTTCGAAGTCGGGCTGATGGGCGGCTCGGTCGCTTCCCACGCCGTGCTCGGCGCCCCCGACATCATCGTACTAACGCTAACCGAGCTGGCCGAGCAGGCGCGGCGGGTCTGCCGCGCCGGCCGACTTGCCGTCCTGGTGGATGCCGATCATGGCTATGGAAATGCGCTCAACGTCATGCGGACGGTCGAGGAACTCGAGGCGGCCGGCGTCTCGGGGGTAACGATCGAGGACACTCTCCTGCCACGCGCGTTCGGGTCCTCGGCGAAGCCGCAACTCCTCTCCATCGAGGAGGGTGTCGGCAAAGTGCGTGCCGCGCTTGCGGCCCGACGGGATGCCGGCGGCATTGCCATTTTCGGCAGGACGAGCGCCGCCTCGATCACCAGCGTCGATGACGCAATCCGGCGCCTCGTCGCCTACCAGGACTGCGGCGTCGATGCGCTGTTCGTTCCCGGACTCAAGACGCGCAACGACCTCGACCGCATCGCGGCGGCCGTGAAGTTGCCCCTGATCATGGGAGGGCCGGACGAGAGCCTATGCGACCTCGACTATCTTTCCGCCCGCAACGTTCGGATCCTCATGACGGGACATCAACCCTTCGCAGCGGCGGTCCTGGCGATGTACGAGACGATCAAGGCCGTCCGCGACGGCACTCTGCCAAGCAAGCTCAAGAACATTGCTTCGAACGAGCTGATGGCGAAGGTATTGCAGGCGGATTGCTACGATGAGCACGCGCGAGAGTTTCTCGGTGTCAAATAGGTTGGTCGGGTCTGTAGTCGAGCCCGTCAGTGGTCCTTTTGCTTTGTCTCGAGAGGCCGGAGGAGTCGGATGTCCGCTCATGGCACTGCACTGACCTGGAAAGGTGGGCAGAGCATGTCTGCTCTGCCCGGGTCCTTCGGACATCAATCTGTTCAGCAATCTCGGGAACTCGCGACGAACGGGAAATCATGACCTTCCATGGTCCCGACACGCGCCACCCGGCATTTCATGCAGGAATTCAAACGGCCCGGCGGCGCTTCGGTGATCGATCCGGGCAACGGGCCCCGTCTGGCATCCGGCCCGAGTCCGCAAGGCGACGGAAGCCGGATACGGGTCAAGCCGCCCCGATCTCGACTTGTGAGGACACGCCCTAGCCGGCCAGCCGCGCCCGCACCCGCTCGCGCCAGATGAGATACAGGCCGCTGGCGACGACGATGGCGGCGCCGATCCAGACGTGAGCACCCGGCAGCTCCTGCCAGAACAGGAAGCCGATCAGCGTCGCCCAGACCAGCTCGACATACTGGAACGGCGCCACGGCACCGACCGGTGCCGAGCGGAAGGCGCGCACCGTGCAGTACTGGCCGAGCAGGAGCAGCAGGGCCATCGCCGCGATGGCGGCAAGATCGGCGGGCGCCACCGCTGTCCACCCGAACGGCGCGATCGAAGCGGTGACGACGAAGACGCCGAGATTCTGCCAGAACATCAGCGCCATATCGGTCTCGCTACGGGCGAGAAAGCGCGCGCTGACGAGATGGGCGGCGAAGAACAGCGAGCTGACCAGGGCCAGCAGCGCCGGCCACGAGAACCCCTCGGGACCCGGCCGCGTGATGACGAGGACGCCGATGAAGCCGACGGCGATCGCCGACCAGCGGTGCACGCCCACCCGTTCGCCCAGCACCGGCACCGACAGCGCCGTCATGAGCAGCGGCGCTCCGAAGCCGATCGCGATCACCGTGGCGAGCGGCAGCAGGCGCACCGCTTCGAAAAACGTCAGGATCGCTGACACGGTGAGGACGATGCGCAGCAGGTGGCCGAGCGGCTTGCGGGTGCGAAGCGACGAGATGCCGCCGGACCGCGCGATCATGGGCGCCATGAACAGAATCACGAAGACGCTGCGCACCGCCACGACCTGCGCCACCGGGAAGACGCCGACCGACCACTTGATCAGCCCGTCCATCACCGACAGCACGAAGCCGGCGGAAAGAATCCACAGGATGCCGGCGAGCGGCCGGTCCTGCGTGCCGGTGGCGAGGGCGGAAGGGGCGGCCATGAGAGCCGCGAGGATAGGGATGCCGGCGTCGCCACGCCAGCGGACGCTGCCACCCGAGGGAACATAGGTCGCATGCCGCCGTTGCAAATTCATGGGACGCCGCGCCAGGACCATTCCGCCGGTCGACTCCTCCGCTTCGCGGGACACCTATCAGGAGACCCTTGCTAAGCTGCGCCGTACGCGCGCCGCCGTGCAGCGAACCGTCTCGGAATGCGAGGACTACCTCGCCCACGGCGACGAGCGCCGCAAGGCCCGCGAGCCCGAGCCGGTGGAGTGATTCCCTTTCCTGCCAAAATGGATTGTCGTCGCCGGACTTGATCCGGCGATCCAGTTCAGGCGGCTCCGTCAGCGCCGCTGGATGCCCGGGTCAAAGCCGGGCATGACAGTGACGGTCAGGCATATCTCCTACTCCGCCGCCTTCGCCACTGCTCTGCCGTAGCCGCCGCCGCCGGGGGTTTCGATGACGAAGACGTCGCCGGGGCTGACGTCGATCTTGCCGGTGGCGGCGAGCTCGACGCGGCTGCCGTCGGCGCGCTCGACCCAGTTGCGGCCAGGGCCGCCATTCTCGCCGCCGGCCAGCCCGAAGGGCGGGATGCGGCGGCGGTTGGCGAGGATCGCTGCGGTCATCGCCTCGCGGAAGCGGATGCGGCGCGTAACACCGTCGCCGCCGCGATGCAGGCCGCGCCCGCCGCTACCCTTGCGGATCGCGAAGGATTCGACCAGCACCGGGAAGCGCCATTCCAGCACCTCGGGGTCGGTCAGGCGCGAGTTGGTCATGTGCGTGTGAACGGCGTCGGTGCCGTCGAAATCCGGGCCAGCGCCGGAGCCGCCGCAGATCGTCTCGTAATACTGGTAGCGCTCGTTGCCGAAGGTGAAGTTGTTCATCGTGCCCTGGGCGCCCGCCATGACGCCGAGCGCGCCGTAGAGCGTGTCGGTCACGACCTGCGAGGTCTCGACGTTGCCCGCCACAACCGCCGCCGGGTATCTCGGCGCTAGCATGCAGCCGTCGGGGATGATCACCTTGAGCGGCTTGAGCACGCCGGCGTTCATCGGGATATCGTCCTCGACCAGCGTGCGGAAGACGTAGAGCACGGCCGCCATGCATACCGCCGACGGCGCGTTGAAATTGGTCGGCCGCTGCGGCGAGGTTCCGGTGAAGTCGACGATGCCGGTGCGCGTCTTCCTGTCGATCGACACCTTCACCCGAATGACGCTGCCGTCGTCCATCTCGTAGGCAAAGCTGCCGTCCTTCAGCACGTCGAGGACGCGGCGCACCTGCTCCTCGGCGTTGTCCTGCACGTGCTGCATGTAGGCGCGCACGACGTCGAGGCCGAAATGGGCCACCATCTTGCGCAGCTCCTGCACGCCCTTCTCGCAGGCGGCGATCTGCGCCTTGAGATCGGCGATGTTCTGCGCGGGATTGCGCGCGGGATACTTGCCGGAGCGCAGCAGCTCGGTCATTTCCTTTTCGAGGAAGCGGCCCTGGTCGACCAGCATGACGTTGTCGATCAGCACGCCCTCTTCCTCGACCGTGGTCGAGTCCGGCGGCATCGAGCCCGGCGTCAGCCCGCCGATATCGGCCTGGTGGCCGCGCGAGGCGACGAAGAACAGGATCTCTCGGCCGGGCTCGTCAAACACCGGCGTCACGACCGTGACGTCGGGCAGATGCGTGCCCCCGTTATACGGCGCGTTGAGCACGAACACGTCGCCGGGCCGCATCGAATTGCCGCGCGCGCGCTTCACAGCGGCGACGCTCTCGCCCATCGAGCCGAGATGGACCGGCATGTGCGGCGCGTTGGCGATGAGCTGGCCGTCGCGGTCGAACAGCGCACAGGAGAAATCCAGCCGCTCCTTGATGTTGACCGAATACGCGGTGTTCTGCAGCGCCACGCCCATCTGCTCGGCGATCGACATGAACAGGTTGTTGAACACCTCGAGCATGACCGGATCGACCTGCGTGCCGACCGCCACGGCGCGCGCCATCGGCACGACGCGGCGCAGGACGAGGTGGTTGCGCGGCGTCACCTCGGCGCGCCAGCCCGGCTCGACGATGGTGGTCGCGTTCTTCTCGGCGATGATCGCGGGGCCGCTTACGGAGGCTCCAGGCACCATCGCCTCGCGGTCATAGACCGGCGTGTCGTGGCCGGTGCCTTCGCTGTACATCTGCACGCGCGCGATCGCCTCCGGCGCCGGCGGCGTGCCCAAAGCGGCCTTGACCGGATCATCGGCGGTTTCGGTATGGCCGATCACCTCGACGGCCACCGCCTCCACCACCACGCGCTTGTCCGGCATCATGAAACCGTAGCGCTGGCGGTGCGCGGTGGCGAACGCCTTCGTCGCCTCCTCACGGGATCCCCAGTCGACGACCAGGGCCGAATCGGTGCCCTCGTATTTCAGGTGCAGCTTGCGCTGCGCCTCGATCTGCGCGTCGGGCAGGCCCTGGCGGCGCATCTCCTCAATGCCGTCGCGCGCCAGCGCGTCCAGCTCGGCTTGGAGCTGCGGCATCAGCGCGTCGTCCAGTACCGCCTCGACCGCCTTCTCGCGCATCACGCGCAAATCGGCGAGGCCCATGCCGTAGGCCGACAGCACGCCGGCGAGCGGATGGATGAACACCGTCTTCATGCCGAGCGCGTCGGCGACGCGGCAGGCATGCTGTCCGCCGGCGCCGCCGAAGGTGCAGAGCGCATAGCCGGTCACGTCGAATCCGCGCTGCACCGAAATCTGCTTGATCGCGTTGGCCATGTTCTCGACCGCGATCTTCAGGAAGCCGTCGGCGATCTCCTCGGGCGAGCGCCGCTCGCCGGTGGCCCTGCGGATGTCCTCCGCCAGCGCCTCGAACTTCGCGCGCACCACGCCGGCATCGAGCGCCTCGTCGCCGTTCGGCCCAAACACCTTGGGAAAAAACTTCGGCTGGATCTTGCCGACCATGACGTTGGCGTCGGTGACGCAGAGCGGACCGCCGCGGCGGTAGCACGCCGGACCGGGATTGGCGCCCGCACTCTCCGGCCCGACGCGGAAGCGCGCGCCGTCGAAGAACAGGATCGAGCCACCGCCGGCCGCGACGGTGTGGATCTTCATCATCGGCGCACGCATGCGCACGCCTGCGACCAGCGTCTCGAAGGCGCGCTCGTACTCGCCGTTGTAGAGCGCAACGTCGGTGGACGTGCCGCCCATGTCGAAGGTGATGATCTCGCCGAAGCCCGCCATGGTCGCGGTGCGCACAGCCCCCACGATGCCGCCGGCCGGACCCGACAGGATCGAGTCCTTGCCCTGGAAGAAACGCGCGTCGACGAGGCCGCCGTTCGACTG
Source organism: Alphaproteobacteria bacterium (assembly GCA_041690495.1). Lineage (GTDB taxonomy): Bacteria > Pseudomonadota > Alphaproteobacteria > CACIAM-22H2 > CACIAM-22H2 > DATAAP01. The sequence goes on from JAWLHE010000006.1 coordinate 160,922, forward strand.
CATGAACATGAGCCGCGTGTTCGACTCGCCCTTGCCGCCCTGGATGTCGCCGGCGACCTGGTCGACGTAGCGGCGCAGGATCGGCGAGATGTAGGCGTCCACCACGGTCGTGTCGCCGCGGCCGACGATCTTCATCAGCGGGCTGACCTGATGCGAGACCGATATCTGCGCGAAGCCGATCCGCTTCGCGATTTCCTCCAGCGCCAGCTCGTGCTGCGGGAAGCGATAGCCGTGCAGCAGCACGATCGCGAGCGCGCGGATGCCCGAATCATAGGCCTGCTGCAGCGCGCGTTGCGCGTCATTTGCGTCGAGCGTCGTCAGCACCTCGCCGGTCGCGGACAGGCGCTCGTCGATCTCGACGACGCGCTCGTAGAGCAGCTCTGGCAGGACGATCCGCCGCGTGAACAGCTTCGGCCGGTTCTGGTAAGCGATGCGAAGCTGGTCGGCGAAGCCCCTGGTGATCGCCAGCGCCACGCGCTCGCCCTTGCGCTCGAGCAGCGCGTTGGTGGCAACGGTGGTGCCCATCTTCACCGCGTCGACCGTGGCGTCCGCAAGCGGATCGCCCGGCTTCAGGCCGAGGAGATCGCGGATTCCCTGCAGGGCAGCATCGCGGTAGCGCTCCGGATTCTCCGAGAGAAGCTTGTGGGTGAGGATCGCGCCGTCGGGGCGCTTGGCGACGATGTCGGTGAAGGTGCCGCCGCGATCGATCCAGAACTGCCAGCCGTTGCTCATGGCCTCTTCCATCCTTTGGCGCCTGCCTGCGTCAAGGGCGCGATCACTGTCGATAAAAAATTTTTATACTGCGAAGCTTTTCTGATAGTGTTGGATCGGAATCGCGCCGTCAAAGGATTTCGCTGTCATGGTCGACCTGCGCAATCTCGAGACCTTCGTCTGGGTCTCCCAGCTCGGCGGCTTCCGAGCCGCAGCCGACAAGCTCAACACCACGCAGCCGGCGATCTCGGCGCGCATCGCCCTGCTCGAGCAGGAGCTCGGCGTCAAGCTGTTCGACCGCGAGCAGCGCCGCGCGACGTTGACCACGAAGGGCTTCGAGCTGCTCGACTACGCGCAGCGCATGCTGCAGCTCCGCGCCGACATGATGCAGGCGATCAGCGAGAAAACGGCGATGCGCGGCCTCGTCCGGCTGGGTGCCGCCGAGACGGTGGTGCACACCTGGCTGTCGCGGCTGATCGAGCGCATGCACGCGGTCTATCCGGCCATCACTTTGGAGATCGAGGTCGACACCACGCCCAATCTGCGTGCGGGCCTGCTTTCGCATCACCTCGATATCGCCTTCCTGCTAGGGCCGATCAGCGAGAGTCGCGTCAAGAACGTGCCGCTGTGCTCCTACCCGCTCGCCTGGGTCGCGAGCCCGAAGCTGGACCTGCCGCCGGAGCCGGTGACGCTTGCCGGCCTCGCGCGCTGGCCGATCATCACCTATCCGCGCAACACGCGACCCTACGCCGCGATCCAGGAGCTGTTTGCGCGGCCCGACGTGCCTGCGGTGCGCATCTACGGCAACTCGTCGCTGTCGACGATCGTGCGGATGACCCTCGACGGCATCGGCATCAGCGCCATTCCGCCGGTGGTGATCGGCCGCGAGCTGGCGGAGAAGAAGCTGCGGCTGGTGCGCGCCGAGCGCAGCCTGCCCGACCTGAGCTTCACCGCAAGCTATCCGATGAAGCCCGACGCGCACATGGCGCGCGCGGTGGCCGAGCTGGCGCGCAAGATCGCCGACCCGAAGCCGTCCCCGTCCGCCGCGCGCGTCCGATAAATTCCGTTTATCGTTCGCAATCCAATTCGGAGATTGGACAGCGCCGCTCCTGCGTGCGTGAATTCGTCGCTGGGGTTCTTCGGGGAGTCACGCGATGGACGGAGCGGCGCGCTTCGAGACGGGCAAGGCGGCACGGCTGATGCTCCGCCGCGGCGAGTACCGCGGGCCCACCGCAGGCATCGCGCCGGGATACGTACAAGGCAACCTCGCCATCCTGCCCGCCGATCTCGCGGCCGACTTCGTGCGCTTCTGCCATTTCAATCCCAAGCCGTGCCCGCTGCTCGGCGTATCAGAGCCGGGCGACCCGCGCGTGCCCGCGGTCGGCGACGATCTAGACATCCGCACCGACCTGCCGCTCTACCGCGTCTGGCGCGACGGCGCGCTGGTCGAGGAGACGCCCGACATCCGGGCGCAGTGGCGCGACGACCTGGTCGCCTTCGTCATCGGCTGCTCGTTCTCATTCGAGGAGGCGCTGATCGAGAACGGGTTGGAGCTGCGCCACATCACAAACGGCACCAACGTGCCGATGTACCGTACGTCGATCCAGACGGTGCCGGCAGGATCGTTCCACGGGCCGATGGTCGTATCGATGCGGCCGTTCCGGCCGGCCGACGCCATCCGCGCGGTGCAGGTCACCTCGCGCTTTCCCGCCGTGCACGGCGCGCCCGTCCATCTCGGCCTGCCCGGGCTGATCGGCATTCGTGACATCATGAAGCCGGATTACGGTGTCGCAGTGGAGGTGAAGCCGGACGAACTGCCGGTGTTCTGGGCCTGCGGAGTGACGCCGCAGGCGGTGATCGCCGAGATGAAGCCGCCCTTCTGCATCACCCATGCGCCCGGCAGCATGCTGGTGACGGACCTGAAGAACGCGGCGCTGGCGGTGATGTGATGCTCTTTCTCTCCCACGCTGTCGTCCTCGGGCTTGCCCCGAGGACCCATTGCGATGGCGCCGCGAGAATCGGTGCGCGAGGAGAGACCTGAACTGGGCCCCTCGGATCAAGTCCGAGGGCGACAAGAATGGAATATGAACAACGTGAGGAATGAGGAGGCACGAGCATGAAAAAACAAGCAAGGCGCGCACTGGCGCTGACGGCGGCCGTGATGATGGCCGGCGCCGCATCGGCGCAGGACCTGCCGAAGACCCATCTGAAGGTCGTCGGCGCGTGGGGCAACCTGTCCCAGTACAAGAATTTCGAGCAGCCGTTCTGGACGCAGCAGCTTTCCGAGCGCTCCAAGGGCGCGATCACGGCCGAGATCACGCCGTTCAACGAGATGGGCCTGAAGGGGGCCGAGATCTTCCGCCTGATGCGACTCGGCGTCATCGACTTCGGCTCGACCGTGCTCGGCTATGTCGCCGGCGACGACGCACGCAATGAGGCGATCGACCTCGCCGGCCTGGCGCCCGACATCGATACCGCGCGCAAGCTGTCAAACGCCTACAAGCCGGTCTACGACAAGTTCTACCGCGAGCGCTTCGGCGTACAGGTGCTCGGCATCTGGCCGTATCCGGCGCAGGTTATCTTCTGCAACGGCGCGATCAGCGGGCTCGCCGACCTCAAGGGCAAGAAGGTGCGAACCGGCAACCGCACGCTCGCCGAGTTCGTCGAGGCACTGGGCGGCACCGGCGTCACCATTGCGTTCAGCGAGGTGGTGCCGGCGCTGCAGAACAAGGTGGTCGACTGCGCCATCACCGGCACGCTGTCGGGCAACGCCGCAAAATGGCACGAGGTCTCGACCCACATCTATGCACTGCCCGTCGGCTGGAGCCAGGTTATGCACGGCGTCAACGTCCGCAGCTGGGACAAGCTGGCGCCGCCGGTGCGCGACTTCCTGAAGAAGGAGATCGCGCGGCTCGAGGACGAGATCTGGAAGGCGGCCGCGGCCGAGACCCAGGAAGGCATCGACTGCAACATCGGCAAGCCGAGCTGCAAGAATGGCACGCCGGCCAAGATGACCCTGGTGCCGGTCAGCGACGCCGACAAGGCGTTGCTCAAGAAGGTGCTGAACGACACGGTCGTGCCGAAATGGGCGGCGCGCTGCCCCGGCGATTGCGTCCCGGCGTGGAACGAGACCGTCGGCAAGGTCGTCGGCATCACGGCGAAGGGCGGGTGAGGCACGCCCAACGCTCGATAGAACGATGGCAAGCGCAAGCGCGCCGCCAACCCTCTCCCTTCGGGAGAGGGTGCGCGCGAAGCGCGCGGGTGAGGGGCGCTCTCTCCGCGCGAGCAAGTACCTGCCGGCACTGGTGCTTGCGGAGAGAGTGCCCCTCACCCTCCCACGCGCTTCGCGCGTGGCGACTTCAATCGACGTCGCCCTCTCCCGAAGGGAGAGGGGATGATGCGTTCGCTCGACGCTCTGTTGCGCGGCGCCGACCGTCTTTCGCACTGGGCGGTGTGGGGCGGCGGGATCCTGATGCTCCTTGCGGCCTTTCTCGTCTCGGCGGAGGTGCTGCTGCGCAAGTTTCTGCTGATCACGATCGGCGGCGCCGACGAGCTCTCGGGCTACGCCTTCGCGATCGGCACGGCCTGGGCGCTGAGCTTTACCCTGCTGCGGCGTGCGCATGTCCGGGTCGACGCGCTCTACGGCCTGCTGCCGCAGCGGCTGCGCGCCGTGCTCGACATCGCGGCTCTCGTCTCGCTGGCGGTGTTCGCGTCGCTGCTGGCGTGGCACGCCGCGGCGATGTGGGAGACGTCGTGGGCGTTTGGGGCCCGCGCGACCACGCCGCTGCAGACGCCGCTGTGGATTCCGCAGGGGCTGTGGGTGCTCGGGCTTGCGTTGTTCGTCCTGGTGATCCTGGCGCTGCTGCTGCGGACGGCGATCGCGCTTCTCGGCGGCGATCTGGCCTGCGTGCAGGCGCTCGCCGGTGCCCGCACCGTCAAGGAGGACGCCGCCGAGGAGGCGGCGATCGGCGCCGAGATCCGCGCCACCCCGGACAGCCTGCGCGACTGACGGCGATGCTGGCGATCTCCCTCCTCCTTCTCCTCCTGCTACTAGCGCTGGCGCTGCCGGTCGCGGCGGCGCTGGGCGTGCTCGGTCTGATCCTCGAACAGTTCTACTCGCGCATGCCGCTGTCGCTGGCGATGGGCGAGATCGCGTGGTCGTCGAGCAAGGACTTCCTGCTCGTCTCGATCCCGATGTTCATCCTGCTCGGCGAGATCCTGCTGCGCGCCGGCGTCGCCGAGCGGATGTACGATTCGATGATCAAATGGCTGTCGTGGCTGCCGGGCGGGCTGATGCACTCCAATATCGGCGCGTGCGCGATCTTCTCCGCCACGTCGGGCTCGTCGGTCGCGACCGCGGCGACCGTCGGAACGGTGGCGTTGCCGCTGGTCAAGCGCCACGGCTACAACGAGCGCCTGTTCCTCGGCACGCTGGCCGCCGGCGGCACGCTCGGCATCCTGATCCCGCCGTCGATCAACATGATCATCTACGCAGTGCTAACCGACACCTCGATCCCGAAGCTTTACCTGGCCGGGGTCATTCCAGGGGCGGCCCTCGCCGGCCTGTTCATGCTGGTGGTCGTCGTCAGCTGCATCCTCCGGCCGGCCTGGGGCGGAAGGAAGCTGGAGGCCGGCTGGGCGGCGCGGATCGCCAGCCTCGCCCATCTCGTGCCGCCGCTCTTCATCTTCCTGATCGTGGTCGGGTCGATCTATGCGGGTCTCGCCACGCCGACCGAGGCGGCCGCCCTCGGCGTCGTCGCGGCGCTCGCACTCGCCTGGGGTTTCGGGCGGCTGTCCATCCGCATGCTGCGCGAGGTGATCGAGAACGCGATGCGCACCACGGCGATGGTCATGCTGATCATCGTCGGCGCCTATTTCCTCAACTTTGTCATGTCGGCCATCGGCCTGACCTCGGCGCTGACCTCGTTCATGGCGGGCCTCGGCCTGTCGCAGATCGAGATGCTACTGGCCGTGATCGTCTTCTACGTCATCCTCGGCTGCTTCATGGAGACGCTGTCGATGATGATCACGACGATCCCGATCATCGCACCGGTGATGTTCCAGCTTGGCTTCGATCCGGTCTGGTTCGGCATCATCATCGTCATCCTGATCGAGACGGCGCTGATCACGCCGCCGGTCGGGCTCAACCTGTTCGTGGTGCAGAGCCTGCGCAAGGACGGCTCGCTCAACGACGTCATCGCCGGCTCGATCCCGTTCGTGCTGGCGATGTTCCTGATGCTCGGTCTGCTTGTCGCCTTCCCCGGCCTTGCCCTGTGGCTGCCGGCGCAATTCGGGTAGAGAAAATATATCCAAGGAAACACTGTCATCGCCGGACTTGATCCGGCGATCCAGTTCCGACGGCAACACCAGTGACACTAGATGCCCGGGTCAAGCCCGGGCATGACAATGTGGGAGAGACAAGAGAGATCACATGCTTGAATTCACTCGACACGCCGCCGGCGCCACCGACCGCATCGCCGCATCCATCGATACCCTCGTCATCGCCGGCTGGACCGGCCGCGACGAGGCCGCGATCCGCCACCATATCGAGGAGCTCGCCGCGATCGGCGTGCCGCGGCCGACCATGGTGCCGCTGTTCTACCGGGTCGCCGCAACGCAGCTCACGCAAACCGAGAGGCTCCAGGTGCTGGGGCCCGACAGCTCCGGCGAGGCCGAGCCCGTGGTCGTGGCGCTCGATGACGGGCTGTGGCTCGGCGTCGGCTCCGATCACACCGACCGCAAGGCGGAGTCGATCTCGGTCGCGCTGTCGAAGCAGCTCTGCGGCAAGGTGATAGGGCGCGAGCTGTGGCGGCTCGACGAAATCATCGCGGACTGGGACCGGCTGGTCCTCCGCGCCCATGCCGAGATCGACGGCAAGCGCACGCTCTACCAGGAAGGGCCGCTCGCCGCGATGCGCACACCCGAGGACCTGATGCAGCGCTACGGAAGGAAGCTCGCCGCAGGGTCCGCGATGTTCTGCGGCACGCTCGCGGCCAAGGGCGGCGTCCGACCGGGAACGCGCTTCGAGATGGAGATCGAGGACCCGGTGCGCGGCCGCTTCCTGCGTCACGCCTATGCCGTCGAAGCGCTGCCGGTGATCGCATGACGAATATGCCCGCCGAGCTGCTGGTCTGGACCGATGTCGATCCGGCGCACGAGGCCGACTTCAACAGATGGTACGACCGCGAGCACATGAGCGAGCGGACGGCGATTCCCGGCTTCATCTCGGCCCGGCGTTTTCTGCGCATCGGTCCGGGGCGCAAATATCTCGCACTCTACAAGACGGAGTCGCTCGCGGTGTTCGACAGCGAGATCTATCGTCACGCCTTCGACAACCAGACGCAATGGTCGCTTGAGAATTTCCGGCGCATGCGCGATACCGTGCGCGCGGTCGGCACAATCGCCGAAGTCGGCGCCGGCCATGGCGGTTTTGTCGGTCTGGCCGCGATCGCGCCCGAGCGTGCCGAAGGCGCGTCCTCTTTCCTGAATAAGACCGTGACACAGGGCGGCATTGTCGCCGGGCATATCCTCGCCCCCGACCCGCGCCTGTCGAAGCCGCTGCCAGGCGCAGCGGCGAGCGCCCTCGCCGGTTCGATCCTCTTCATAGAGGGAACGAGTTCCGAGGCCGTTGCAGGCGCGGTCCGCCACGCGAACGATGCACTCGCCGCAGATCAGGCGCAATCGGCTCTCTTTCAGCTCATGTGGGAACTGTCGGCGTAAACCGGGCCGACGCATCGTACCACGCCAGCATCCACGCCGCGGTCTCGTCCAGCGCCTCGCGGGCAAGTGTGAACTGGTCAGGGAACGGCAGGGCGATCTGCACCTCCGCCTCGCCGTCGCCAAGCACGAGGTCGCCCTCGAAGCGCCGCGCGATGTGCTGCATGCGGCGGTTCTCGAGCAGGCAGATCATGTAGATGGAGCGGATCGCGCGGTTGCGGCAGACCGTGATCGAGCGGCGCAGCAGCTCGGTGCCGTGGCCCTGGGACTGCCATGCGCCTTCAACGGTCACCGCAACTTCGCAGCGCCATCCGATGCGTGGATCGTCAAGGCGAAGCTCGGCGGCGGCGCGCAAGATCCCGTCGATGAAGCAGCCGATCGCAACCGTGCGGAACCAGTCTATCCGCCGGCAATGCTCCGAGATGACGAAATCGGTGACCGAGCCGGAGAAGCGGCAGTGGCGGTCACCCGGCGACGGCCGGAGAAGATGATCGTGAAGAAGGCCGATCTCGGCCGGAAGCAGCTTACGGTAGACGTGCATCGATGCCCTCCAGATCAGAACGGCGACCCTGGCGGCATCCTCCCGGTGTGCTTGTTTCTTGGGCAGAACGGTGAGCCCTGCAACACGCACATGATCGACGATGGTGGTGGCTTTTTTATGAACGCTCGACGGATTACGATGCGGGCCCTCCTTGGTGCCCTGCCCGACTTGGTCCGGGCATCCGGAGTCGCTTGCGCGAGCCACCAGATCTGGATCGCCGGTTCAAGTCCGGCGATGACGGCGCGACGGGAGCCGGCGCGGGCCCCTATACCTTGAACTTGGGATCGAGCCAGTCGCGCAGGCTGTCGCCGAACAGGTTGAAGGCGAACACGGCGAGGCTTATGGCGAGGCCGGGGAACAGGATCATCCACGGCGCCTCGCGGTAGAAGTCGGCGGCGTTGCCGGACAGCATCAGGCCCCAGGCCGGCGTCGGCTCGGTCACGCCGAGGCCGAGGAAGGACAGCGACGCCTCGAGCAGGATCGCCTGGGCGATGAACGCCGTGAACATGATCAGGAACGGTGCGACGATGTTCGGGACCATGTGGCGGAAGATGATGCGGGTGTGCGAATAGCCGGCCGCGCGCGCCGCATCGATATAGGGCATCTCGCGGATGGCGAGGGCCGAGGAGCGCACGACGCGCGCGACCTTGGGCACGATCGGAATGGCGATGGCGCAGACCAGGTTCATGTCGACGCCGAGCACCTGCCACTTGCCGAGCACGGTGACGACGACCAGCGCCAGCACGATGATCGGGAACGACAGCAGAATATCCACGAAGCGCTGGATGACGATGTCGATCTTGCCGCCGAAATAAGCCGACGCCGTGCCGATGATGGCGCCAACGACGCAGCCGACGATCGACGAGATGAAGCCGATCGCGAGCGCCGTACGGGCGCCGTAGATGATGCGCGACAGCACGTCGCGGCCGAACGCGTCGGTGCCGAACCAGTGGTCGGCGGAGGGCGCCGCGAGCATGGCGCCGTAATCGACCGCGAGCGGATCGTAGGGTGCGACCCACGGGGCAAACGCCGCCGCGAAGGCCATCAGCACGATGATCACAAGCCCTGCGGCGCCCAGCGGCTGCAGCATCGCGAACTGCAGGGCCGCGCTGCGGCGGCGCGGCGGGATTGCGGCGACGGGGGCTGCGGTCGCCATCAGGAATACTTGATCCGCGGGTCGAGCGCTGCGTAGAGCATGTCGACCGCGAAGTTGATGAAGATGAAAAATGCCGCGACCAGCATCACCAGCGCCTGGATCATGGTGTAGTCGCCGCGCGAGGTCGCCTCGACAAACAGCTTGCCGATTCCGTTCAGGTTGAACACCTGTTCCGTGACCACCAGACCGCCGATCAGGAAGGCGAATTCGAGGCCGATGACGGTGACGACCGGCAGCAGCGCGTTGCGCATGGCGTGGCGCGCCACGACCAGCCGCTCGAATACGCCCTTGGCGCGCGCCGTGCGGATGTAGTCCTCGCGCATAACCTCCAGCAGCGTAGAACGGGTCATGCGGGTCGCGACGGCGGAATAGCGATAGCCGACCGCAAGCGCCGGCCAGATCAGCTGGGAGAGATTTTCGAGCGGATCCTCGAAGAACGGCGTGAAGGTGATCGGCGGCAGCCACTCGAACCACAGCAGCAGCCCGAGGATGATGAGCATGCCGAGCCAGAAGGACGGCACGGCGAGGCCGGCGATCGCCAGCACGCGCACTACATAGTCGATCCAGGTGTTCTGGTAGAGCGCCGACAAGGTGCCGAGCGGGATCGCGATCAGTATGGCGATGATGGTCGCCATCACGGCGACCTGCATCGACAGCTCGAGCCGAATGGCGATCTCGTACGAGACTTCCCGGCCGGTCCACATCGAACGGCCGAAATCGAGCTTCGCGAGACCGACCATCCAGTCGCCGAATTGCGCCAGCAGCGGCTTGTCGAGGCCGAGCTTGGCCCGCTCCATGTCCAGGATCTCCTGGGTCACGGACGCGCCGTCGGCCCGGAGCTTCAGCTCGACGATGTCGCCGGGCATGATGCGCAGCATGAAGAAGACGAGTACCGCCACCCCAAGCAGGGTGGGGATCATCAGCAGAACGCGGTTGGCGGCGTAGGCAAGCATGCTCGGTTCGCAGGAAAGCGGTGATGCGGGGGGCGAATTCAGACTCGCCCCCCGCGACATTCCCCGCTCAGTCAGCCGCGATCCACACGTCGGCCAGGTCCTGGTTCAGATAGTGGCTCGGCGTGATCTCCCAGCCCTTGAGCACCGCGTGGTGGGCTATGATGCGGTGCCACCAGATGGTCGGCACCGTATAGGCCTCGGTCAGCACACGCATGTCGATCTGGCGCAGGATCTCGGCGCGCTTCCTCGGATCGGTCGTACGCTTCTGCTGCTCGTACAGCTCGTCGATCTTGCGGTCCTCGAAGCGCCCGTAGTTGATCGGCGACTTGTCGGACGACAGATACTTGAGCAGCTGCAGGTTCGGCTCGTCCATGAAGTCGCAGTTGAAGTCGAGCCCGACCTCGTAGTTGCCGCCGCTGAGTGCGGCCTGATAGAGTCGCGTCTCGAGCTGCTCGTGCTCGACCTGCACGCCGATCTGGCGCCACTGGTCGATCAGGAACACGCCCACCGGCGTGTAGGGCATCGGCACGTTGCGGTTCAGGAACTTGAACTTTAGGTTCGGGTGCCCCGCCTCGGCCAGCAGCTTCTTCGCCTCGGCGCGCGACTTCGCGATGTCGCGCGAGAACCCGGGCATTTTCTCGAGCTCGGCGTTGCTCGCGGCCAGCGCGTAGCCGGGACGGAGGGTGGCGCCGACGCCGCGCACGACGGCGATCTTTGACAGCGCCTCGGAACCCTGCCAGCGGTCGATCGCGAGGGATAGCGCGCGGCGCACGCGCGCGTCATCGAACGGCTTCTTCTCGGTGTTGAAGCCGACGACCAGGTTGCAGACCCAGGGCGATTCCTGGACGTTCAGCCTGTCGCCCAGCGCCGCCTTGAGCTTGTCGCGCTCGGCCGGGGTCTGGCCGCGGAACTCGATGAGCACCTGCCCGCCCTGCAGCGCGTTGATGATCGCCGCCCCCTTGATGAACACGGCGCGATAGCCGTCGAGATAGGGCTGGCCCTTGCGGAAATAGTCGTCGTTGCGCGTACCCACCCAGTGCGAGCCGGCGACATGCTCGACGAACTTGAACGGACCGGAGCCGAGGATGTTCTTCTTCGGGAACTCCGGATCCTGCTTGAGCTTCGCGGCGCTGTAGATGCAGTTCCACGGCGAGGCGAGATTCGCCAGCATCGACGGGTCCGGCGCCTTGAGCTTGAATACGATCGTCTGCGGATCGGGCGCCTCCACGGAGGTGACGTCCGCATACGCGCTCTGGCGGATCGACGTGACGCCCTTGGGCGGATTGATGATGCGGTCGTAGCTGGCCTTGACGTCGGCCGAGGTCAGCGACGAGCCGTCATGGAACTTGACGCCCTGATGGAGCTTGAACGTGTAGGTCAGCCCGTCGGACGAGATCTGCCAGGACTGGGCGAGATCGCCGATGATCTTGGGATAGTTCGGGGCGTCGAACTTCAGCAGCGTCGAATAATGCGGCGCCACCGGATGGACGAAGGCGAACGAGGTGTTCGCGTGGCAGTCGTAGTTCGGCGGCTCGGCGTTGACTGCGAAATTCAGCGTGCCGCCCTTTCGCGGCGTCTGCGCATCGGCGACACCAGGTGCGAGCAGCGCCAGCACCATTGCCGACGCGGCGATTGCGTATGATCTCATCGTCCTTCTCCTCCCTCCAGAAATTCTAGATTTTTATGCACGCGGCGAAATGGCCGGGCCGCACCTCGCGCGGCTCCGGTACGACCTGCCGGCATTCCTCGCTCGCCAACGGGCACCTGGTATGAAAGACGCAGCCCTTCGGGGGCGTCAAGGGAGACGGCAGCTCGCCGCCCAGCGCCCGCGGCGCGCGCGCACGCTCGACCGCCGGGTCGGGCACGGGGGCGGCATCGAGCAGCGCCTTGGTATAGGGATGCAGCGGGTCGCTGTAGAGCGCGTCGCGCGGCGCGAGTTCCATGATGCGGCCGAGATACATCACGGCGACGCGGGTCGAGATGTGGCGCACCACCGCGAGGTCGTGGGCGATGAAGAGGTATGTCAGGCCGAGCCGCGTCTGCAATTCTTCCAGCAAATTGACAATCTGGCCCTGGATCGACACGTCGAGCGCCGAGACCGGCTCGTCGCAGACGATGAAGCTGGGACGCATCGCCAGCGCTCGGGCGATACCGACGCGCTGGCGCTGGCCGCCCGACAGCTCGTGCGGGTAGCGTTCCGCCATGTAGGAGAACAGGCCGACCTGGGTCAGCAGTTCGGCGACGCGCTCCTGCGCCGCCTTGCGGTTCGGCTCGAGGCGGTAGACGTTGAGCGGCTCGCCGATGATCTGGCCGACCGTCATGCGCGGATTGAGCGAGCTGTACGGGTCCTGGAAGATCACCTGGATGCGGCGCCGCAGGTCGCGCATTTCCGACGCCTTCATCCCGGCGATGTCGACGCCCTCGAAGCGGATCGCGCCTTCGGTCGGCTCCTCGAGCTTGAGGACGAGACGGCCGACGGTGGTCTTGCCGCAGCCGGACTCGCCGACCAGGCCGAGCGTCTCGCCGGGCATGATCTCGAAAGAGACGTCGTTGACGGCGCGCACGGTGGCGCGGCCGCCGGAGAACAGGCTGCGGTTGCCGGCCGACACGCTGAAATGCTTGCTCAGCGTCTCGACCGAAAGCAGCGGCGAAGCGGCGGCGCGCGCCTGCTGCGGCGGCGCGTGCGCCGCGGCGGGCTCGGCCGCGATGATCCCGGAAGCGATCTCCGCGGCGCGCCAGCATGCCGCACCGTGACCCGATTCGATCTCGGCCAGCGCCGGGTCCTGCGCGCAGATCTCGATGCGGTGCGGGCAGCGCGGCGCGAAGCGGCAACCCTCAGGCGGCGCCAGCAGGTTCGGCGGCAGGCCCTCGATCGTCTCGAGCCGCACGCCGCGCGGCCGGTCGAGGCGCGGCACCGAGCGCATCAGCCCGATCGTGTAGGGATGGCGCGGGCGCAAAAAGATGTCGTCGGCCGTGCCCTGCTCGACGATGCGCGCCGCGTACATGACGTTGACGCGGTCGGCGTAGCGCGCGACCACGCCGAGATTATGGGTGATGATGATCAGCGCGATGTTGAGCCGGCGCGCAAGGTCCTTCATAAGCTCGAGGATCTGCGCCTGGATGGTGACGTCGAGCGCCGTCGTCGGCTCGTCGGCGATGATGAGCTTCGGATTGCAGGCGAGCCCGATCGCGATCATCACGCGCTGGCGCATGCCGCCCGAGAACTGGTGCGGGTACTGGTCGAGCCGGCGCTCGGCATCGGTGATGCCGACCAGCTTCAGCAGCTCGACCGCGCGGGCGCGCGCGGCAGCCTCGTTCATCTTCAGATGGATGAACAGTGGCTCCATGATCTGCAGCCCGATCGGCAGGACCGGGTTGAGCGAGGTCATCGGCTCCTGGAAGATCATCGAGATGTCGCGGCCGCGCACCTCGCGCATTTCCTCGTCCGACAGCGCCAGGAGGTCGCGGCCCTCGAGCTTTATGCTGCCCTGCACAACGCGACCGGCCGGCTTCGCCAGCAGCCGCATGATGGCGAGCGAGGATACCGATTTACCGCAGCCGGATTCGCCGACGATGGCGACGATTTCGCCCGGTCGCACGTCATAGGAAACGCCTTCGACGGCGCGCACCGTGCCGCGCGACGTCACGAAATGGACGTGCAGGTTCTCAACCTGAAGCAGCGTGGCTGCCGCGTTCTTGTGCGGACCGGCGGACGACCGCGGCTCGGCTTCGAGCGACAGTTGCAAGCGTTTCCTCTTTCCCTGCCCAGGCCGTTTTTCTTTGCATGTAACACGGCCCCGCGTGGACATGCAGCTTGAAATTTCCGGCAGCCTGACACCGCCGGCACGGAAGGCTCGGATCGGGCAACTCGGCCTTGCGTCAAATGCGCGCGCAATGCCACGGCAGGCATGGTAAGTCCCTGACACACAGGGGTTCCAGCAGAAACGGACGAACGATGCGCGAATACAGAATTGCCGCGATGCCGGGCGACGGCATCGGCGTCGAAGTGATCCCGGCGGGCCTCAAGGTGCTCGAGGTGCTGCAGCAGCGCGAGGCCGGGTTCCGCCTCAAGGTCGAACACTTCCCGTGGGGCTCGGATTATTACCGCAAGACCGGGTTGATGATGCCGGAGGACGGGCTCGCCTCCCTCAAGCCGTTCGATGCGATCTATTTCGGCGCGGTCGGCGATCCGAAGATCCCGGACCATGTTTCGCTGTGGGGCCTGCGGCTCAAGATCTGCCAGGGCTTCGATCAGTATGCCAACGTGCGGCCGACGCGCGTCCTGCCGGGCCTGAAGAGTCCCTTGCGCGAGCTTGCGCCCGGCGATCTCGACTGGATCATCGTACGCGAGAACAGCGAGGGCGAATACTCCGGCAATGGCGGGCGCGTGCATCGTGGCCTGCCCGAGGAGGTCGCGACCGAGACGTCGATGTTTACGCGCACCGGCGTCGCGCGCATCATGCGCTTCGCGTTCGAGCTGGCGCGTTCACGGCCACGCAAGCATCTAACGGTCGTCACCAAGTCGAACGCGCAGCGCCACGGCATGGTGATGTGGGACGAGATCGCGTACGAAGTCGCGAAGGATTTTCCCGACGTCACGGTCGTGCGCGAGCTTGTCGACGCCATGACCACGCGCATGGTGTTGAAGCCCCGCGCCATCGATGTCGTCGTCGCGACCAACCTGCACGCCGACATCCTGAGCGATCTGGCCGCGGCGCTGGCCGGCAGCATCGGCATCGCGCCGACCGCCAATCTCAATCCGTCGCGGCGCTTCCCGTCGATGTTCGAGCCGATCCACGGCTCCGCCTTCGACATCGTGGGCCGAGGCATCGCCAATCCGATCGGCACGTTCTGGACCGCGGCGATGATGCTGGAGCATCTCGGCGAGGCCGATGCGGCGGCGCGGCTGATGCACGCGGTCGAGCGCGTCACGGCCGCGGGTGCGCCGCTCACGCCCGATCTCGGCGGCAAGGGCACCACGCGCGAGGTCACCGAGGCCGTGTGCGACGCCATCCGCAGCGCGAATGTGTGACACAACGCCGTGCTCAGTGGCACGACCCTCATCCTCTGCTTTCTTCCTCAAACGGGAGAAGGGACGCGGCCCAGCGCTTCCGGGACCGTCTTCCGCCTTGTCGGAGAGGGTAGGATGAGCGTCGCGCCGCAAGCAGGTTATAAGACGTCACCATGCCTCCTCCCCTCCTTGCTCTGAAGGGCGCGACGGTCTCGTTCGGGCAGCGCTCGTTGTTCTCCGGCATCGACATCGGCATCGGCTGGGGCGAGCGCGCCTGCCTGGTGGGCCGCAACGGCACTGGCAAATCCACCCTGCTCAAGATGATGGCGGGGCTGGTCGAGCTCGATGCCGGCGAGCGCTTCGTCCAGCCGGGCATCAGGGTGGCCTACCTGCCGCAGGAAACCAGCGCCACCAGCGCAATGACTGTGGCGCAGCATGTCGCGAGCGGACTCGATGAGGCGGTGGAGGATCACCGCGTAGAGGCGATGCTGTCGCGACTGCAGCTCGACGGCGAGCGCCCGCTGTCGAGCCTGTCCGGCGGCGAGGCGCGGCGCGCGACCCTGGCACGCGCCCTGGTCGGCGAGCCCGACGTACTGCTGCTCGACGAGCCGACCAACCACCTCGACCTTCCCACGATCGAATGGCTGGAACGGTACCTCGCCGCCTATCCGGGCGGCGTGCTGGTTATCAGTCACGACCGCGCCTTCCTGTCTCGCATCTCGGGCCGCACGTTCTGGCTCGACCGCGGCCAGCTGCGCACGCTGGAGCGCGGCTATGCCCATTTCGAGGCATGGTCGGACGCGATCCTGGAGGAGGAAGAGAAGGCGCTGGCGCGACTGGAAAAACGCATCGAGAGCGAGACCGAATGGCTCGGCCGCTCGATCACCGCCAGACGCAAGCGCAACGAAGGACGCAAGCGTCGCCTGCTGGAGATGCGCGCAGCACGCGCCGGCTGGATCGGCCCGTCCGGCAGCGCCAAGCTTGCGGTTGCGACCGAGGAGAGCCGGTCTCGGCTGATCATCGAGGCCGAAGGCCTGACGAAGACCTTCCCCGGCGCCGAACGTCCCATCGTGCGCGACTTCTCGACGCGCATCATGCGCGGCGACCGCATCGGCATCATAGGCCCCAATGGTGCCGGCAAGACCACGCTGGTCAAGCTGCTCACCGGGCAGATCGAGCCGGATGCCGGCCGCGTCCGCCTCGCCAAGACGGTCAACCCGGCCTATTTCGACCAGCGCCGCGCCTCGCTCGATCCGGCCAGGACGCTGTGGCAGACGCTGTGCCCCGACGGCGGCGACCGCGTGCTGGTGCGCGGCAGCTCGCGCCATGTCGTCGCCTATCTCCGCGACTTCCTGTTCGACGAGAAGCAGGCCAAGACCCTGGTCGGCTCGCTGTCCGGCGGCGAGCGCAACCGGCTGATGCTGGCGCGCACGCTGGCGCAGCCGAGCAACCTCCTGGTGCTCGACGAGCCGACCAACGACCTCGACATCGACACGCTCGACCTGCTGCAGGAAGTGCTCGACGAGTACGAAGGCACGCTTCTGCTGGTGAGCCACGACCGCGACTTCCTCGATCGCCTGGTCGGCAGCACCATGGTCATGCAGGGCGACGGCCGCGTGCGCGAGTATGCCGGCGGCTATTCCGACTACCTGATCCAGAGCGCCGGCGAATCGGCATCGCCGCCGCAGGGGCGCAGCGTCGAACGCAAGCCGAGTGCCCCGCAGCAACCCAGATCGGCGCGGGCACGCCTCAGCTACAAGGACATGCGCGAGCTGGAGTCTCTGCCCGGCGAAATCGACCGGCTCAACGCCGAGCGCGAGGCGCTCGAGGCGCAGCTCGCAGACCCGACATTGTACGAGCGCGACCGCGCGGCCTTCGAGACGGCCACCAACCGCATCGGCGATGTCCGCGCGGCGCTTGCCGCAGCGGAGGAGCGCTGGCTGGAGCTCGAGATGCGGCGCGAGGCGCTGGCCCGCGAATGAAACCGATCGATCTCTCCCTCACCCTGTTCGTCATGCTGGTGTGGGGTCTGAACTTTGTGGTCGCGAAATGGGGGCTGGAGCAGTTCCCGCCGATCCTCATGATCGCGCTCCGGTTTGCGATGGTCGCGATTGTGCTGCTGCCGTTCGTGAAGGTTCCCCGGGACAAGATGAGGGGCATTCTTGCCCTATCCCTTACCCTGGGCGGCGTGCATTTCAGCCTGATGTTCATGGGTCTGCGCGATCTCGACGCCGCCGCCGCGGCGATCGCCTGCCAGCTCCAGGTGCCGTTCGCGGCGATTATCGCGGCCGTGGTGCTCAAGGATACGCTCGGCTGGCGGCGCGTCGCCGGCATGGCGATCGCCTTCATCGGCGTGGTCGTGATGGCCGGCGAGCCGCGCTTTTCCGACGATCTGACGCCGCTGTTCATGGTTGTCGCCGCCTCGTTCATGTGGGCGGTGGCGAACATCCAGATCAAGAAGCTCGGGGCCATCGACGGCTTCGCGCTCAACGCCTATCTCGGCCTGTTCGCAGTGCCGCAGCTCTTTTTCGCCTCGGCCCTGCTCGAGACCGGCCAGATCGAGGCGATCAGGAATGCGGATTGGGCCGGCTGGCTCTCGGTCGCCTACATGGCGGTCATGGTCACGCTCGTCAGCTATGCGCTATGGTTCCGTATCCTGCGGCGCTATCCGGTCAACCTGGCGATGCCCTTCACCCTGCTCGTCCCGATCTTCGGCGTCTTGTCGGCGGTGCTGCTGCTGGACGAGCCGCTCGGCTTTCGTGTGGCGCTTGGCGGCATCGCCACCATTGCCGGCGTCGCCATCATCGTGCTGCGCCGGCCGCGGCTGGCCGAGCCGGAAGCGACGTCGAAGACCGTCTGAACCGGCGCGGCCCCCGTGATCGACCACCCCTCGCCAAATCATGACGCGCGCACCGAAGGCACGCCGGTCGATATGCTGGTTCTGCACTACACCGGCATGGAAACCGGAGCGGCGGCGCTGGCGCGGCTGTGCGATCCGGCGGCCAAAGTCAGCGCGCATTACCTGATCGAGGAGGACGGACGGATCTTCCGTCTGGTGCCGGAGGAGCGCCGCGCATGGCATGCCGGCGTAGCGTTCTGGCGCGGCCACCGCGACGTCAATGCGCGCTCGATCGGCATCGAGCTGGTCAATCCCGGCCACGAATTCGGCTACCGCGATTTCCCACCCGCGCAGCTCGAAGGGCTGATCGGGCTTACCCGCGGTATCCTCGGCCGCCACCCGATCCCGCCGCACAATATCGTCGGCCACTCCGACGTGGCGCCGATGCGCAAGACCGATCCGGGCGAGCGTTTCCCCTGGCAAATTCTGGCCCGCGCCGGAATCGGCTTCTGGCCGAAGCAGGACGCCGCGCCTCGACCCGTCTTGGCCTCACTCCGCCCCGGGGAAGCCGGCCCGACCGTTTCGTCCGCACAGATTCTTCTCGGTCGGCTCGGCTACGAGATCAAGCCCACCGGATTGCTCGATGATTCGACCATGCTGGTTCTCGCCGCCTTCCAGCGGCGCTTCCGCCCGGCCAAGGTCGATGGCCGCCTGGATGGCGAGACGATGGCGCGCCTCCAGGCGGCGGTTACCGCCGCGGAAGGTGAGCCTGCCTGACCCGGAATAACCTGTGAAGGTGTTCACAGCGGTGTCAGACTCGCAGGCGTAAGCAAGGGGTCGCGCGGCTGATCGTCCCGACCTCGCCGCGCCTTCTCCTTCTGCGAACGGGAGGGCATCATGAAGTCTTCAAAGCGTCCTGCGTCGTCACGTCTGACGGCATACGCCGCGGCCCTTGGCTGCGTCGGTCTTCTCTCGACGATCGGCGTCGCCGCAGGCGATCGCCTCTACACCGGCGCCGAACCGGCGCTCGCCGCCACGAATGTGGAGGACGCGCTCGCCAATCCGCCGATCTGCCACACGCCGGGCGGTGCCATGGGCGTCGTCCGGCTGGCCCAGAGCGAGGTATCGCCGATGGGCCGGCAAACGCAGGACCCGGTTGCCGAGTTCGAGAACGGCGAGCCGCCGCTGTGGGATAATCTCGGCACGCTCAGCTATCCGATCACCACGTCGAACCCGATGGCGCAGAAATATTTCGACCAGGGTCTGCGCCTCGCCTACGGCTTCAATCACGCCGAGGCGCGACGCGCCTTCCGCAAGGCGCAGAAGCTCGACCCCGATTGCGCCATGTGCTTCTGGGGCGAGGCGCTGGTGCTCGGCCCGCATGTCAACATGGGCATGGTCGAGGAAGCTGTCGCCCCGGCCTTCGCCGCCGTCACGAAAGCGAAAGCGCTCGCCGCCAAGGCGAGCCCGCGCGAGCGGGCGCTGATCACGGCGCTCACCGCGCGCTACACCAACGATCCCAAGGCGGACCGCGTGCCGCTCGACAAGGCCTATGCCGAAGCGATGGCCGAGGTCGCGGCGCAATTCCCCGACGACAGCGAGATCAATACGCTCTACGCCGAGGCCGTCATGGATCTCAGCCCGTGGGACTATTGGGAACCGGGCGGCGTCGAGCCGCACCCGCACAGCGCGCCTGTTGTGCCGACGCTCGAGCGCGTGCTCGCGCGCAACCCCGATCACCCCGGCGCGATCCACCTTTATATACATGCCGTCGAGGCGTCGAACCGGCCGGAGCGCGCCGAAGCCTATGCCGACCGCCTGCGCGGCGCGATGCCGGGTGCAGGCCACATGGTCCACATGCCGAGCCACATCTATTACCGCGTCGGCCGCTATGCCGACGCGCTCGCCGTGAACGTCGATGCGGTTGCCGCCGACGAGACCTATCTCAAGGAGACCGGAGCGCCTCCCGGGGTCTATCGCCTGGGCTACTACCCGCACAACGTCCACTTCGTGATCGCGACGGCGCAGATGTCCGGCGACGGGCCGACCGTAATCGGGGCCGCGGAGAAGCTGCAGGGCCTGATCCCGGCCGAAGCGGCGCGGGCCGTCGCCTTCGTGCAGCCGATCAAGGCAGCACCGTATTTCGCGCACGCGCAGTTCAGCCGGCCGGAAGCCGTCCTTGCCATGGCGGCACCGGAGGAAGGGCTGCCTTACGTGAAGGCGATCTGGCATTACGCGCGCGGGCTGGCCTCGGTCGCACAGGGCGATCAGGCCGGCGCCAAGGCGGAATCGGACGCCATCGCGGCGATCGACCGTACCGCGGATTTCTCGGCGCTGAAAACCGCCGGGATTCCCGCGAACGACGTGATGAAGATCGCGTGGCACGTGCTGCAGGGCCGCATGATGCAGGCGCGGAACGACTTCGACGGGGCGATCGACAATTTCCGCAAGGCGGCGGAGCTGCAGGATACCCTGCCCTACATGGAGCCGCCCTTCTGGTATTACCCGGTGCGGCAGTCGCTCGGTGCTGCCCTCGTCCAGGCCAAGCGCTATGACGAAGCGGCCGAGCAGTTCCGCCTGAGCCTGATGCGCGCACCGAACAACGCGTGGTCCTATTACGGGCTGACGGAGCTGCACAAGGCGCGCGGCGATTCGGTGGCGCTCGCCCGCGCCGAGGAGCTGCTCGACATGACCTGGACCGGCGACCGCAGCTTGCTCAAGCTGTCGAGCCTCTAGTCGGCTGGATCGCGCCGGGATCGGCCCCGGCGCGAGAGCGAAAGCCGTGTAGGGCGGGTCTCAGACCCGCCCTACACGGCTTTCGTGACTTACGGATTCTGCAGCGCCGTAAGGCGCTTCGAGTTGGCGATGGTGATGCGGCCGCGGTCGAAGCGCAGCACGCCTTCGCGCGACCAGATCTTGAGCTGCTTGTTGACGGCCTCGCGCGTCACGCCGAGCATCTGCGCCAGCTCCGTCTGCGACAGCCGCATGTCGATGGTGATCTCCTGCTCCTCATGGCGCCCGTGCGCCACCGACAGCGCACATAGCTTGCGCGCAAGCCGGGCGCCCAGATTCATGAAGGCATGCTCGCCCAGCCGCTCGGTGTTGGCGCGCAGCCGCTCGCACAAAAGCTCGATGACGTGCCGCGCGAGACGGCCTTCGCGCTCGATCAGCTGGACGAACTGTGCGCGTTCGATCACCAGGAGAACGCTGTCCTCGGCGGCGTGCGCATCGGCCGTGCGCGGCAGCCCGTCGAGCAGGGCGATCTCGCCGAAGATGTCGCCAGGCTCCATCAGCCCGAGAATCAGCTCCTTGCCCTGCTCGCCCGCCAGGCTGATGCGGATCAGGCCTTCGATCACACCGTAGAGCGCGTCGCCGTCGTCGCCCTGCTGGAACAGCATGGCACCCTTGTGGATGCGCCGCGTGCGGCTCAATTGCACCACCTCGCGCAACAGGCCCGGTTCGATGCCGTTGAAAATGACGCTGCCGCGGATCAGCCGCTCCTTGTCGCTCGCCGCGATCTCTGGCGGCGAATTGATCTTTTGCATGGCTGCGTGCCTTTTCTCTCCCGCCGGCCGGCGGCTGCCTGTGAACGCATTCACAGCAGGCGGCCTTGGCCGCTTCTAAAACCGGTCCCTCCTACCGAAGGAAGCCCTGTGGCGCAAGACTACGACATTCGGCTGGCCGTGCCGAGCGAGATGGATGCGATCCTGTCGTTCCAGCGGGCCGCCATCGCCGGTGTGCCGGAGGCATTCTACACCACCGCCGCGCGCGAGGCCTGGATGCGCACGCCGGCGACGGGACTGGCGGACCTGATCGCCGAGGGCCGGTACTATGTCGCTGCAAATGAAGGGATCCTCGTCGCCGGAGGCGGCTGGCAGCCGTGCGCAAGCGAGCCCGGCGCGGCCTCGATCCGCGGCGTGTTCGTGCATCCGCACTGCAAAACGTGCGGTATCGGCGCCCGGATCTTACGTACCGCGGAAGCCGCGGCAGCGGCCGCAGGATTCGCGCGCAACCTGGTGCCATCTGCGCTGAACGCCACCGGCTTCTACGAGAAGCTCGGCTATCATGTCATCGGGCCGGACGGCTTCGAGATCGAAGGCGTGCGTATCGACTACTGCAAGATGTGGAAAAGCGTGGCATAGATGACGCTGACGGCAGGGATTTCCGGGATGCAAGACACGAACCTCAGCGCGAACCGGCTCCGGCGCATGGCGCTGCTCGCGATCGCGCTGTGCATCGCGCCGCGGCCCTCGGTCGCGGCCGAGACCGACTGCATCGCCGCGCGCGTGGTCGGCGCCGCCACGATCACACGAGGCGCTGCAACGATGCCTGTGCGCCCTGGCCTGGCGCTGACGCAAGGCGACCGGCTTGCGACCGAAGCCGACTCGCGCGTGGAGATCACCTGCGCGGACGGATCGAATGTGGTCATCGGCGATCGCACGACCGTGCGGCTTTCCATTTTCCTTACAGGCGGCACGCAGCCGCGCAACGCGGTGCTGGAGCTGGCCGAAGGGATCCTGCGCACCGTGCTGCCAAACGGGCACCGCTGGGAGCGGTTCGACATCGTGACGCGCACGGCGGTCGCCTCGGTGCGCTCGACGACATGGATCGTCGACGCGAAACCCGGCACGACCGGGGTGTTCGTCGAGGCGGGCGGCGTGCTGGTATCGAGCCGCGCCGATCAGGCGCAGGTCTTTCTGCAGCCGGGCTTCGGCGTTGACGTCGGGACACAGCCGCAGCCGCTTGAAATCAAGGCATGGGGTGCGGCGCGCGTGAATGACGTGCGGGCGCGCACGCGCCTGCCCTAGTCCGGGACAGGCCGCCATGGACCGGCTGCGCGGGACGCTGGCCTCGCGCTGGTGGCGTGCCGCGGTGGCGGCGATGTTCACGGCGCTCGTCGTCTCAGGCTATGTCATCGGACGCGACGCGCCGCTGGCCAGCGTCATCGAGGGCCAGGCGCTGGCATGGCGCTTCCTGGCGCGCGGACCGGCGCCGGCCCCCACCAATGTCGCGATCATCGCCATCGACGATCGCACGATCGCCGCGCTGAAGCGCTGGCCACTGCCGCGACGTGTCCTCGCCGCCGCGATCGAGAAGCTCACCCGCCATCGCGCCGCCGCGATCGGCATCGATCTGATGTTTATCGAACGCGAGCAGCCCTCCGACGGCATCGGCCTCAGCGTCGGCGACCTTGCACTGCACGACGCGCTGCGCGCAGCCCCGGATGCTGTGATCGCGGTCGCGTTCACCTTCGGACCGGATCGGGCGATCAGCGCCGCCGATCTCCCGGCATTGCGCGAGGGCGCCTTCCGCATCGTTCACCGGACGCAGCCGGGACAGTCGCGCGGATTGCTCGAGGCGGCCGATGCGCTCCTGCCGATCGAGCCGCTGCGCGACGTCGCCGGCCTCGGCCATGTCAACGTGCCGGTCGATCACGACGGCACGCTGCGACATCTCTATCCGGCGATCGCCATCGACGGTCATCTTGTGCCCGCCCTGCCGGTCGAACTCGCGCGCCGGCTCATGGGCCTGAAGCAGGACGACGTCGCCGTGTTGCTCGGTCGCGGCTTGGCCTTCGGCGGCCGCCATATCGCGACGGACCCGACCCTGCGGCTGCCGCTCGCCTATTACGGCCCGGCGGGAACGATCGAGACCTATTCGATGCTCGACCTGCTCGAGGATCGCATCCCGCCCGGCCGCCTCGCCGGCCGCGCGGTACTGATCGGCCCGACGGCGATCGGGGTCGGCGACACCTTCGTCTCCCCGTACAGTCGCGCACTGCCCGGCGTCGAGGTGCTCGCGACCGCCGTCGCCAACATCGTCAACGGCCACATACTCGACCACAGCACGCGCACCATGCTGTGGGACATCGTGGCGATAATCGGCCTCGCAGCACTTGCCTTCGCGGCGGCGCATCTACCCTCGACCCCTGCGGCCGTCGCGGCAACTATTGCCGTCATCGCCGCCTGGATTGCCGTCACGCAGATCGCATTCAGCCATGCGTCGTTGTGGCTGAGTCTGGTGTTTCCGGTCGCTGCCGCCGTCCTGAACGCCGGTGCGGTCGCCGTCAGCCGCTTTGCCGGCGAGCGCCGGCTCCGGCGCGACATGGAGCGCCAGCGCGGCAATCTCGCCCGCTACCATTCGCCGCTCGTCGCCGACCTTCTGGCGCGCGGCGAGACCGGCGATTTCGCCGAGCGCGAGCAGTTCGCGGCAATCCTGTTCGTCGATCTCGCCGGCTTCACCCATCGCAGCGAGCACATGACCCCGGCCGACACCGCCCGGTTCCTGCGCAATTTCCACTTCCGCATCGAGCGCGCGGTGCTCGCCCATCGCGGGGTGCTCGAGCAGTTCACCGGCGACGGCGCGATGGTGATCTTCGGTATTCCGGCGCCGGACGCCAACGACGCGGCCGCAGCGCTCGATTGCGCCTTGGCGCTGATCCGCGACATCGGCCAATGGAGCGCGGAACTCAATGCCGCCGGCGATGCGCCACTGCGCGCGGGCATCGGAATCCACTATGGGCCGGTCGTCATTACGCGCCTGGGCGGCGCCAGGCAGATGCACCTGACCGCGACCGGCGACACGGTCAATGTGGCAAGCCGTCTCGAGGCGCTGACGCGCATCCTTGATGCCGCGATCGTCATATCCGATGCCGTCGTGGGCGCGATCCGCGCGGTCGGGCGCGAGGATCTGCTGGACGCGTTCAGCGAGCTGGCGCCGCAGGCGATCCGCGGCCGCGACGAGAAGATCGGCATCTGGATACGGCCGAGCACCCGGCCGCCGGCGATCACCGCAACGGCCCGCTAATATGCCGCGGCACCGTCGTATTAAGCCTAATCGGCGGAGGAACCGGGCCGGTTGCCGCAGTATTAGAATCGCATCGCAAAGCGTCGCGTCGCAGGCCCGGGTGTCGGCCGTGTTTACAAGCTGCCGACGGAATTTACGCCCCTGTCGCGGTCGACTTGGACCAAGTCGTTGATCTTGCGATGCATGCGGTTAGGCATTCGACTTGCATTTGAATTGTATCAAGCGGTTTGCGTGCTGCGTCGGCAGGCCGCGCGGTAACGTTAATGCGAACGGCCCAAAAACCATGCGTGCTGCTATGACTGAAACCCGACTTGTTGGAAACTCGGAAATCTGGCGCGCCGCGCGCGCCCTGATCCTGCAGCATGGCCAGGACGCGCCGACCCGCGCCGCGCGTCTTGCCGACGAGATGAAGACCGCCGGCGATACCGATGGCTTCCGCGCCTGGATCCGGGTGATGCAGGCGGCGACCGAGATGCTGCGCAAAGAGCGCGAACCAGGCGAGCTGGTGCACTAGCAGCATCGCGCGATTGACTCGGGGCCTCCGCCCGCTTACCTAATCCTTAGCCAGACGGCCGGATGGCCGCGGCTCTCCCGCAAGGAGGGTCGAGGAAAGTCCGGGCTCCACGGAAGCATGGGTGCCGGGTAACGCCCGGCGGGGGCGACCCCAGGGAAAGTGCAACAGAAAGCAAACCGCTGCCGGCTGCTTGCGGCCTGCAGCAAGGGTGAAAGGGTGCGGTAAGAGCGCACCGCGCCGCCGGCAACGGTGGCGGCATGGCAAACCCCACCCGGAGCAAGACCAAATAGGGGCGGCATGTCCAGTTCGCTGGACGGGCGGGTTTCCGCGCCGCCGCCCGGGTCGGTCGCGCGAGGCGCCTGGCGACAGGCGTCCCAGAGGAATGGCCATCCCTTGTCCGGCAACGGACGACGGACAGAACCCGGCTTACAGGCCGTCTGGCTCCGTTCTGCGATTTCGGCCTAATCCCAAAGCGTATCAGTAGCTTGGCAGGAGAAACAGGGTCGGACCGTGACGGAACATACACCGAACGAAATCCTGCGTTGCAAAGAGATTCAAGGTGTTTGGCAGGAGCCGGACCGGCCATGTGGATAACCGGGTTTGGTTAACGCCGCTTAACTCGCGGACACGACACGATTTTTCGCATTTTCCCGTTGACGCCCATAATCACCCATGATATCCCATTTTATCCCACAGACACGCTATGCCGCATGTACGCCCGCTGGGGGATGTTGCAACCGGGGATTCCCCGACCAGCTTCAGGGGCTTAGCGGCTCAAGGGGGCGTGAGGCACGGGGCTGGGATGAAATCTTTCCTGTCCAGCCATACGTTCAAGGTAGACCGGAAGGGACGCGTTTCCGTCCCCGCCGAGTACCGTGTCACCCTCGCTGAGCTCAATTCAGACGGCTTTCTGGCATTTCCGTCCCTCACCGATGCCGCCATCCGCGCGTGCGCCAGCAGCGCTCTCGAGCAGATCACCGCCGCCACCGACCCGCTCTCGGTCTTCGCGCCCACGCCCCTCTCCCATGCGTTGATTTCAGTGCCGGACATCATCCGGCTGAGCTTCGACGCCGAAGGCCGGGTCCTGCTGCCGCAAGCGCTGACCGAGCATGCCGGCATCACCGATGCCGCGACCTTCGCCGGCAGGCTCCACTATTTCGAGATCTGGCAGCCCGAGCGCTTTCGCGCGCATCAGGCCGAACTGCGCGAGAAGCTGCGCAACGGCGCCGCTGCGGCGCCGGGATTCGGCGCATGAAAGACAGGACCGCCATGGAAGCCGCCGACCGCCCCGCAGCCCACGTCCCGGTGATGCTGGCCGAAGTGCTGGCTGCGCTCGCGCCGCGCGACGGCGCAGTCTATGTCGACGGCACGTTCGGCGGCGGCGGCTACACCGAAGCCCTGCTCATGTCGGCGGACTGCAATGTGTGCGGGATCGACCGCGATCCCGCCGCGATCCGGGCCGGCTCGGCACTGACGACCCGCTTTCCAGGGCGACTTCAGCTCCTCAACGGCCGCTTCGGCGACATGGAGCGACTGTTGGCCGCGCGCGGTGTGACGCAAGTCGATGGCGTCGCTCTCGATCTTGGCGTTTCCTCCCCCCAGATCGACGAGCCCGCGCGCGGATTTTCTTTTCGACAGGACGGCCCGCTCGACATGCGCATGGGCGGCGAAGGCCCCAGCGCCGCCGACGTCGTCAACACGCTCGACGAGGCAGCCCTGGCCGACATCATTTACCGCTACGGCGAGGAGCGGCATGCACGCCGCATCGCCCGCGCCATCGTCGCCGCACGCAAGGAAGCGCCGATAACCCGCACGCTCGCGCTCGCGGAGATCGTGCGCAGGGTCGTTCGCCGCTCGCCCGACGGCATCGATCCCGCGACCCGCACCTTCCAGGCGATCCGCATCTATGTGAACGACGAGATCGGCGAGCTGCGGCGCGGCCTCGCCGCGGCCGAAAGGCTGCTCGCCCCGGGCGGCCGTCTTGCGGTGGTGTCCTTCCATTCGCTCGAGGACCGCGAGGTCAAGAGCTTCCTCAGGGCGCGCAGCGGCGGCGCCGATAGCGTATCGCGCCATCTGCCGGCGGCGCCGCACGCACGCGCGCCGAGCTTCACCATGCTGTCGCGCCGCGCGGTGCGCCCTTCGGACGAGGAGATGGGCCGCAACCCCCGCGCGCGCTCGGCCCGTCTGCGCGCCGCCGAGCGCAGCAGCGCGGCCGCGTGGCCCGCACAGGAGGCCGCATGATCCGGCTGTCGAATCTCGTCTGGGTTGCGCTCGCCGTCGTGGTCGGATTCGGTCTGTTCCAGCTCAAGCATCAGGTGCAGGAGCTCGAGGACGAGATGTTCCGTCTCAACCGCGCAATCCTCGCCGAGCAGCAGGCGATCCACGTTCTGAAGGCGGAGTGGAGCTACATCAACCAGCCGCAGCGACTGCAGTCCCTCGCCTCGCGCCATCTCGATCTGCAGCCGATGAAGCCGACGCAGCTCGGCACCCTCGCCGACCTGCCGATCCGCGGCGAAGAGGCGGCACCGGCGACCGCAAAACAGCCGCAATCATCCGGGAAGAAGAAGGGGCTCGCCATCAAGCCCGCGAATCCTGCCGTGCCGCGCAGCGCAAGCACGCAGGTCGGGCCGGTGCTGGCGACGCATCCCTGGTCCAAGGAGCGACGTTGATGGCCACGCGTCTCGGCGATCTCGTCCGTCATTTCCCGCCCCACCTGCGCATTGACGGCACGGCCAAGCAGGCGATCGAGACGGCACGCCACCGCCTGGTGATCGCCGGCGTGCTGTTTGCGCTGGGCTTTGTCATCGTGGCGCTCCGGCTTGTCGACGTCACGATCCTCAAGGAAGGTCACGAACCGCGGCTTGCACGGCTCCCGGCGATGGAACTCCAGACCGAGCGCGCCAACATCGTCGATCGCAACGGCGTGCTGCTCGCGACGTCGCTCGCGACCGCCTCGCTCTACGCCAATCCCAAGCTGGTGCTCGACCCCGCCGAGGCCGCGGTGAAACTCGCACGTGTCCTGCCGGACATCGACGAGAAGGAGACGGCGTCCCGCCTCTCCGCCGAGCGCAGCTTCGTCTGGCTTCGCCGCAATCTCACGCCGCGCGAGCAGTATCTCGTCAACCGCCTCGGCATTCCCGGCCTGTTCTTCCAGCGCGAGGAGCGCCGTGTCTATCCGCATGGCCACCTCGCAGCGCACGTCGTCGGCTTCACCGACATCGACAACCGCGGCCTTGCCGGCGTCGAACAGTATTTCGACGACCGCCTGAAGCAGTCGAACGAGCCGCTTCAGCTGTCGATCGACGTCCGCGTGCAGCATCTGGTCCGCGAGGAGTTGTCCGCCGCGGTCGAGGAGTTCCGCGCCATCGGCGGCGCCGCCATGGTTCTGGACGTCGAGACCGGCGAGATGATCGCCATGGTGTCGCTCCCCGACTACGATCCGAACGCGCCGGCCCAGGCCGATCCCGAGACCCGATTCAACCGCAACACGCTGGGCGTCTACGAGCCGGGCTCGACCTTCAAGATCTTCAACACGGCGATGGCGCTCGACTACGGCACGACGACGCTCGCCGGCGGCTACGACGCGAGCAAGCCGATCCGCGTCGCGCGCTTCACCATTACGGATTACAGGGGCCAGAACCGCTGGCTGACGGTGCCCGAGATCTTCATGCACTCGTCCAACATCGGGTCGGTGCGCATGGCTCTCGACGTCGGCCGCGACCGCCAGCGCGACTTCCTTCGCCGGTTCGGCTTTCTGAAGGCACCGTCGATCGAGCTTCCCGAGATCGGCGGCCCGCTCATCCCATCGCCCTGGCGCGAGGTCAGTACGATGACCGTCTCCTTCGGGCACGGAATCTCGGTCACGCCGCTGCAGCTCGTCGCCGGCACGTCCGCCATCGTCAATGGCGGTCTGCTGCGCCCGGTTACGCTGCTCAGGCAGGAGGACGGCGGTCCGGCCCGGGGTGTGCGGGTCATCTCCTCGCGCACTTCGGAGCAGATGCGGCGGCTGATGCGCCTTGTCGTCGAGAAAGGCACGGCGAAGAGCTCCAACGTTCCCGGCTATGTCGTCGGCGGCAAGACCGGCACGGCCGAGAAGATCATCAACGGCCGCTACAAACGGGATTTGCGCATCTCCTCCTTCGTCGGCGCCTTCCCGATGAACGCGCCGCGTTTCGTCGTCTACGCGATGCTCGACGAGCCCAAGGGCAATAAGGCGACGCACGGTTTTGCGACCGCCGGCTGGGTCGTGGCACCCGCGATCGGGCGCATCATCACACGGGTCGCGTCGCTCTACGGCATCGCACCGGTCGATGAAACCGCACCCGCGATTCACGAGCAGATGCTCGTCAATGTTGCGGTGCGCTGAGGACGGACAAAGGCGAGAGGACGTCAAGACAGGGACGTGCGCGTGCGAGAACTGATCCAAGCCGACCCGACGGTGCGGGAGCCGGCGCCGGGCGCCGATCCGGAGATCGCCGGACTGACGGCGGACTCGCGCGCCGTCCGGGCTGGCTATCTGTTCGCCGCCCTGCCCGGCACGCGCCATGACGGCAGCGCGTTCATTCCCGAGGCGGTGAGGTGCGGCGCCGTCGCCGTGCTCGGTCGGCAGGGCGTGGATGCCCCCGCCAATGTCGTCCGGCTCGAAAGCGACAATCCCCGCCGCAGCCTCGCGCTGCTCGCCGCGCGCTTCTACGGCCGCCAGCCGCGCACCATCGCTGCCGTGACCGGCACCAACGGCAAGACCTCGGTCGCCGCCTTCACCCGCCAGCTCTGGCTGCTGCTCGGGCATCCGGCTGCCAGCCTCGGCACGCTAGGATTGATCGCGCCGCACGAGACCCGTGCTGGCGCGCTGACTACGGCGGATCCTGTCGCCCTGCACAAGGATCTCGCCGATCTCGCGAGCGCCGGCGTCGACCACCTGGCAATGGAAGCGTCGAGCCATGGTCTCGACCAGTTCCGCCTGGACGGCGTGCGGGTGGCCGCGGCCGCCTTCACCAATCTGACGCGCGACCACCTCGACTATCATGGCAGCATGGCCGCCTACGAGGCGGCCAAGCAGCGCCTGTTCACGGAAGTCATGCCGCAGGGCGGCGTCGCCGTGCTCAACGCCGACATTCCCGAATTCGACAGACTGGCGGCGCTGTGCCGCCGCCGCGGCCATCGCGTCGTTTCATACGGGTGCAAGGGGCACGATATTCGGCTCGACCGGCTCGAGCCCCTGCCCGACGGGCAGCGGCTGGCCGTCACGGTCGATGGGCGACCGGCCAAGATCATGCTGCCGCTCGTCGCCGCCTTCCAGGCGATGAACGCGCTGGCGGCGCTCGGCCTCGTAATCGGTTGCGGCGCCGACGTGGAGGCCGCGATCGAGGCGCTTGCGCGCCTCGACGGCGTGCCGGGCCGCATGCAGCGCGCCGCGGTGCGCCGCAATGGTGCCGCGGTCTATGTCGACTACGCCCATACGCCCGATGCCCTCGAGACGGTGCTGACCTCGCTGCGCCCGCACGCGCTGCGCCAGCTCGTCGTCCTGTTCGGCTGTGGCGGCGACCGCGATGCCGGCAAGCGGCCGATCATGGGCGAGATCGCGCAGCGCCTGGCCGACCGCGTGATCGTCACCGACGACAATCCGCGCAGCGAGGATCCCGCCGCCATCCGCAGGCAGATCCTGGCCGCCTGCCCGCAGGCCCAGGAGATCGGCTCGCGCCGCACGGCAATCTTCAAGGCAACCGCAAGTCTGGACGCGGGCGACGTGCTCGTGCTCGCGGGCAAGGGTCACGAGCGCGGCCAGATCGTAGGCAGCACCGTTCATCCCTTCGACGACGCGGCCGTGGCCCGCGAGGCCGTCATCGCGGCGGACGGAGGTCTGCCATGAAACAGCCGCTCTGGACCGCGCGGGAAGCGGCAGATGCCGTCGGCGTCACCGCGCGCGGCGACTGGCGCGCCGCCGGCGTGTCGATCGACAGCCGGACCGTGGCGCCAGGAGACCTTTTCGTAGCGCTGAAAGGACCCAAGCATGATGGACACGATTATATCGCCGCCGCCCTTTCGGCCGGCGCTGCCGCGGCGATGGTCGAACGCGTTCCTGCGGATGTCGCGCCCGGCGCACCGCTCCTGGTGGTCGGTGAGACGCTGGCGGCCCTCGAGAGGCTCGGCCGCGCCGCGCGCGCGCGCAATGCGCGGGCAAGGATCATTGCCGTAACCGGCAGCGTCGGCAAGACGAGCACCAAGGAAGCGCTCAAGCTCGCCCTCGAAGCCCAAGGCGCGGTGCATGCGAGCGCCGGCAGCTACAACAACCATATCGGCGTTCCGCTCACGCTTGCGCGCATGCCCGCCTACGCCGATTTCGGCGTGTTCGAGATCGGGATGAACCACGCCGGCGAGATCACGCCGCTGGTCCGGATGGTCCGTCCGCAGGTCGCCATCATCACGACGATCGAGGCAGTGCATATCGAGAACTTCGCCGGCGGCCTCGAAGAGATCGCCGCGGCTAAAGCCGAAATGTTCGACGGTCTCGAGGGCGGCGTGGCGGTGCTGAACCGCGACAACGCCTTCTTTGAATTTCTGTCCGCGCGCGCCCGTGCACGCGGCGTCCGGCGCGTCATCGGCTTCGGCCAGCATCCCGAGGCCGATGCGCGGCTGACCGAGGTCCGGCTCGAGCCGACAGGCTCGCACGTCGCCGCGATCATCGACGGCCGCGCCGTCAGCTATCGCATCGCCGCACCCGGCCGCCATTGGGTGATCAACAGCCTTGCCGTGCTCGGTGCAATCGCCGCCGCCGGCGGCGATATCGGCGTCTCCGCGGCCACGCTGGCGCGGCTTTCCGCGCCGAAGGGTCGCGGCCGGCGGCACCGTGTCGGCGTCGGTACCGGCAGCTTCGAGCTGATCGACGACAGCTACAATGCCAGCCCGGTATCGATGCGCGCGGCCTTCCAGGTGCTCGCCGCAGCCGAGCCCGGGCCGAACGGGCGACGTATTGCCGTGCTCGGCGACATGCTCGAGCTCGGCGCCGACTCGCCCAAGCTTCATGCGGCGCTCGCCGGCGCACTGGTCGAGGCGAAGATCGATCAGGTGTTTACCTGCGGGCAATACATGGCGCGCCTCCATGATTCGCTGCCGGCGAGCCTGCGCGCCGCGCACGCCGTGAATTCGGAGCAGCTTGTGCCGATGGTCCGTGCCGCGATCCGCGCCGGCGACGTCGTGGTCGTGAAGGGGTCGTTCGGGAGCCGAATGGGGCGCGTCGTCGATGCGCTCCTTGCCGGCGCGACGAGCAACAGCAACAGCGCGCCCGGTCGCGCAGCCAACGCGTAGGCGGGAGACTGTCAGGGCATGCTCTTCAATCTGCTCGTTCCGCTGGCCGACCAGTTCACGCCGCTCAATGTCTTTCGCTACCTGACTTTCCGCTCGGGCGGGGCGGTGATCACGGCGCTGTTCCTGAGCTTTGCGCTCGGCCGGCCGGTGATCGCCTGGCTGCGCAGCAAGCAGCCCGACGTTCAGGTCCGCGAGGACACGCCGGAGCGCCATGCGCTGACCAAGAAGGGCACGCCGACCATGGGCGGCGTCCTCATTCTCCTGGCGATGCTCATTTCCACGATCCTGTGGGGCGACCTGACGAATCCCTATGTGTGGATCGTCCTGCTCGTCTGCATCGGCTTCGGAGCCGTCGGATTCGTCGACGACTACCTCAAGCTGACCAAGCGCGGCGGGATGTCAGGCCGCATGAAGCTGCTGGTGCAGAGCCTCGTCGCCTTCACCGCCGCGATCATGATCTCGTCGGTGCTGCGCGAGCCGCTCTCGACCTCTCTCGCTATGCCGTTCTTCAAGTCGGTGCTGATCGACCTCGGCTGGATGTTCGTACCCTTCGCAATGTTCGTCATGGTCGGGGCGTCGAATGCGGTCAACCTGACCGACGGCCTCGACGGCCTGGCGATCGTTCCCGTCATGATCGCGGCGGGCTGCTTCGCCCTCTTCTCGTACTTCACCGGCAACGTCGTTTTCGCCAACTACCTGCTGATCCACCACGTGCCGGGCGCGGGCGAGCTCGCCGTGATCTGCGCAGCACTGGTCGGCGCCGGCATCGGCTTCCTGTGGTTCAATGCGCCGCCTGCCATGGTCTTCATGGGAGACACCGGCTCGCTGTCGATGGGCGGCACGCTCGGCGCCATCAGCGTCATCACCAAGAACGAGATCGTGCTCGCCATCGTCGGCGGGCTGTTCGTGCTCGAGGCTGTTTCGGTCATCGTCCAGGTCGCCTCGTTCAAGCTGACCGGCAAGCGCGTCTTCCGCATGGCGCCGCTGCATCACCATTTCGAAAAGAAGGGGTGGCAGGAGCCGACCATCGTCATCCGGTTCTGGATCATCGCCTCGATCCTGGCGCTCGCCGGGCTCTCGACCCTGAAGCTGAGGTGACGGCGAGGTGATCGACGTCTTCCCCTTTGCCGGCATCCCGGTTGCCGTGCTCGGCCTCGGCAAGACGGGCCTTGTCGCCGCGCGCGCCCTCAAGGCGAGCGGCGCCGACGTATGGGCGTGGGACGACAGCGCCGACAGCCGCAAGGCGGCGGAATCGGAGGGCATCACCGTCGTCGATCTGCGGAGCTGCGACTGGAGCCAGCTCACCTCACTCGTAATCAGCCCCGGCATTCCGCATTCCCACCCCGCCCCGCATCCGGTCGCGGCGGCGGCCAGGGCGCACAATGTCGAGATCATCAGCGATATCGAGTTGCTCGCGCGCACGCAGCGCGAGGCGGCCTATATCGGCATCACCGGCACCAACGGAAAGTCGACCACCACGGCCCTGGTCGGCCACATCCTGCGCGAGGCCGGCCGCACAGTCGCCGTCGGCGGCAATATCGGCACCGCCGTCCTGTCGCTGCCCCCGCTCGACAGCGGCGGCATCTACGTGCTCGAGATGTCGTCCTATCAGATCGAGATCACGCACTCGATCACCTTCGACGTCGCCGTGCTGCTGAACATCAGCCCCGATCATCTCGACCGGCATGGTGGAATGGAGGGCTATGTCGCCGCCAAGCGCCGGATCTTCCACCGTCAGACGAAGCCGCGCACCGCCGTCATCGGCGTCGACGACGAGCATTCCGCGGCGATCTGGCAAGACCTCGTGCGCGAGGACGACCAGTACATCGTTCCGATCTCCTCGGCCGCGAAGCTGATCGACGGGGTCTACGCCGCCGACGGCGGCCTGTACGACGCACTCGGCGCCAAGCCGGTGCGGGTCGCATCGCTTGCCGAGTTCCCGGCGCTGCCCGGCGCGCATAACTGGCAGAACGCCGCGGCAGCCTACGCGGCGGCACGCGCGGTCGGCATCGAGTCCGACTCGATCGTCGCGGCGCTGAAGACCTATCCCGGCCTCGCCCACCGCCAGGAGCGGGTCGGGGAGCGCGACGGCGTGCTGTTCGTCAACGACAGCAAGGCGACGAACGCCGATGCCGCCGAAAAGGCGCTCGGCTGCTATCAGAACATCTACTGGATCGCCGGCGGGCGAGCCAAGGAAGGCGGCATCGCCAGCCTCGCCCCCTGTTTCGGCCGCATCCGACGCGCCTACCTGATCGGCGAGGCTGCCGATTCGTTCGCCAGGACTCTTGAAGGCCACGTCCCATACGCGTTAACACGCAACCTGAAGTCAGCTGTCGAGTCGGCCTTCGCCGACGCGGTTCGCGACGGGCATGCAGGCGCGGTGGTCCTGCTCTCGCCCGCTTGCGCCTCGTTCGATCAGTTCCGTGACTTCGAGGCGCGGGGGGATGCGTTTCGCGAGTTCGTTGCGGGGTTGCAGAACATCAAAGTTGCGATGGGGCAGCGGTCATGACGTTCGCCCGGACCGACAACTCCGTCCTGAGCCGGTGGTGGTGGACGGTCGACCGCTGGAGCCTGGCCGCGCTCGGCATCATCATCGCCTTCGGCGCGCTCCTGACGATGGCGGCGACGCCCGCCGTGGCCGAGCGGCTGGGGCTGGAGCCGTTCTATTTCGTCAAGCGCCAGCTCGGCCTGATGCCGATCGCGCTGGCAACCATGCTGTGCATCTCGCTGCTCTCCCCGCGCGAGGTACGCAGGGTGGCGCTGGTCGCGTTCGCCGGCTCGATCGTGCTGCTGCTCCTGACCTTCGTCATCGGTGCGGAGATCAAGGGCGCCAGGCGCTGGATCAACCTGGCCGGCTTCTCGCTCCAGCCTTCCGAGTTCGTCAAGCCGACCTTCGCGGTCGTCACCGCCTGGCTGTTCGCGCAGCAGCGCAGACAGGAAGGCTTCCCCGGCGACCTGATCGCGGTCGGGCTCTATCTTCTGGTGCTAACCCTGCTGCTGCGGCAGCCCGATGTCGGCATGGCGCTGGTCGTCAGCGCGGTGTGGTTCGCGCAGTTCTTTTTGGCCGGGCTGCGGCTGTTCTGGGTGGCTTCGCTCGGCGGGCTCGGCGCCGCCAGCGCCATCGGCGCCTATTTCATCTTCCCGCACGTCGCCAGCCGCATCAACCGCTTCATGGACCCGAGCTCGGGCGACACCTATCAGATATCGACGGCGCTGGAGGCGTTCCTCAATGGCGGCCTGTTCGGCCGCGGGCCCGGCGAGGGCACGGTCAAGTCGGTGCTGCCCGATGCGCATGCCGACTTCGTCTTCGCCGTGGCCGGCGAGGAGCTCGGGCTGATCGCCTGCCTGGTCATTGTCGCCCTGTTCGCCTTCGTCGTGCTGCGGGGCTTCACCCGGCTGCTGCAGGAGCCGAGCCTGTTCGTGATGCTGGCGGTCTCGGGCCTGCTCATCCAGTTCGGGCTGCAGGCGATCATCAACATGGGCTCGACGCTCCATCTCATTCCCACCAAGGGCATGACCCTGCCCTTCATCAGCTATGGCGGCTCGTCGCTGCTCGCCCTCGCCATCGGCATGGGCTTCATGCTGGCGCTGAGTCGCAAGCGCTTCGGCGCGGGAGAGGTCGAATGAGCGCCGCTCCCCTGATCGTCCTCGCCGCCGGCGGTACCGGCGGCCATGTCTTTCCGGCCGAGGCGCTGGCCGAGAGCCTGCTCGCGCGCGGATACCGCCTTGCACTGGTAACCGACAGCCGCGGTGCCGCCTATGGCGGCGTGCTCGGCACCGTCGAGACGCACCGCCTGCCGCTGGCGCGCATGTCCGGCGGTCTTGCGGCACGGGTGCGCAGCGTCGTCTCGATCGGCGCCAGCGTGTTCCGCGCCCGCGCCCTGCTGCGCAGGCTGGCGCCGGGCGCCGTGATCGGTTTCGGCGGCTACCCCTCGCTCCCAACGGTGCTCGCAGCGACGCAGCTCGGCATCCCGTCCGCCATCCACGAGCAGAATGCCGTGCTCGGCCGCGCCAACCGCCTGCTGGCGCGCCGTGTCAGCGCCATCGCGACCTCCTTCCCCGAGGTCAAGTTCCTCGGCGCCGAGCTGCGCCAGCGTACGACGGTGACCGGCAATCCGGTCCGCCCGGCCGTTCGCGCGATCCGCGGCAGCGCCTATGCGGTGCCGACGAGCGGCGACCGGTTCCGCATCCTCGTGGTCGGCGGCAGCCAGGGCGCCAGCATATTCAGCAAGGTGGTGCCGGCCGCGCTCGCGATCCTGGCGCCGCATCTGCGCGAGCGCATCGATATCGCCCAGCAGGCGCGCGCCGAAGATCTCGAAGCGGCGCGCGCCGCCTATGCCGGCCTCTGCATGAACGCCGACCTGCAGCCATTCTTCAACGACGTGCCGGCGCGCCTGCAGGCAGCGCATCTCGTCATCTGCCGCTCGGGCGCCTCGACCGTCGCCGAGCTGGCTGTGGCCGGCCGGCCGGCCATCATGGTTCCCTATCCGCACGCAACCGACGATCACCAGACCGCAAATGCCGCAGCACTCGCCGCGCTCGGCGGCGGCTGGATCACGCCCAATTCGGAGTTCAATGCCATGTCGCTTGCCGAGCGCCTGTCGGCCCTGCTGGCCGATCCGGCGCCGCTCGGCCGCGCCGCCGCCGCCGCGCATGATGCCGGCCGGCCCGACGCCGCCGAACGTCTCGCCGACCTCGTCCAGCGCCTCGCGCCGCGCCGGAACGGCGGCCCGATGATGCGGGAGGCCGCGGAATGAAGGCTCTTCCGCTGACCATCGGCACGATTCACTTCGTCGGCATCGGCGGCATCGGCATGTCCGGAATCGCCGAGATCCTGAGCAATCTCGGCTACGCCGTGCAGGGCTCCGACCTCGCCGAGAACGCCAACGTCAAGCGCCTGCGCAACCTCGGCATCACCGTGCATATCGGCCAGGCCGCGGAGAACATCGGTGGCGCCGAAGTGGTCGTCATCTCCTCCGCCGTCAAGCCGGACAATCCAGAGGTCATCGCCGCACGCGAGCGCCTCATCCCGGTGGTGCGCCGCGCCGAGATGCTGGCCGAGCTGATGCGCCTGAAATGGTCCGTTGCCGTCGCGGGCACGCACGGCAAGACCACGACGACCTCGCTGTGCGCAGCGATGCTCGAGCAGGCCGAGATCGACCCGACGGTGATCAACGGCGGCATCATCAACGCCTACGGAACCAATGCCCGCCTCGGCGCCGGCGATTGGATGGTGGTCGAGGCCGACGAGAGCGACGGCACCTTCATCAAGCTGCCGTCGACCATTGCCGTGGTCACCAATATGGACCCCGAGCACCTCGACTATTGGGGCGATTTCGATTCGCTGCGCAGGGCGTTTCGCAATTTCGTCGCGAACATCCCGTTCTACGGCTTCGCGGTGCTGTGCATCGACCATCCCGAGGTGCAGGCGCTGATCCCGCAGGTCTCCGACCGCAAGATCATCACCTACGGCCTCAACCCGCAGGCCGACGTGCGCGCGGTCAACATGCAGCTCTCGGCCTCGGGCGGCCGCTACGACGCCGTGATCAGCCACCGCACCGGCGGCGAGCGCACCATCGCCGGCCTGCACCTGCCCCTGGTCGGTCAGCACAACGTGCAGAACTCGCTGGCCGCGGTGGCGGTTGCCACCGAGATGGGCCTCGACGACATGGTCATTCGCAAGGCGCTCGCCGGCATCAAGGGCGTCAAGCGCCGCTTCACCCGGACCGGCGAAGGCGCCGGGCTTGTCGTCATCGACGACTACGGCCACCATCCGGTCGAGATAGCGGCGGTGCTCAGGGCAGCGCGCAGCGCCACGTCCGCCGGCGTGGTTGCGGTCGTTCAGCCGCATCGCTACACGCGGCTCAAGAACCTCTTCGAGGAATTCTGCACCTGTTTCAATGACGCCGACGCGGTGATTGTCGCCGACGTCTATCCCGCGGGCGAGCAGCCGATCGAGGGCGCGAGCCGCGACGCGCTGGTCGAAGGCCTGCGTGCGCACGGCCATCGCAAGGCGCTGCCGCTGAGCGAACCATCGGCGCTGGCGCAGACCGTGCTCGAGATCGCCAAGCCCGGCGACCTCGTCGTCTGCCTGGGCGCCGGCAACATCACCAATTGGGCCTATGCCCTGCCCGAGGAGCTGGCGTGTCTGGCCGGCGACGATCGCGCGGCACAGGCCGGAGGTTCGCGATGATGGCGGCTCGCCTCCGCGAACAACGCCTGATAGACCGCCTGCCGGCGGTGCGCGGCCGCTACAGCGAGAATGCGCCGCTCTCCGGAATCACCTGGTTCCGTGTCGGCGGCGCCGCGGAAGTCATGTTCCGGCCCGCCGACGTCGAAGACCTTGCCGTTTTCCTTGCCGGACGGCCCAGCGACGTGCCGGTCACCGTGATCGGCGTCGGGTCGAATCTCCTCGTGCGCGACGGCGGTGTACCGGGTGTAGTCATCCGGCTCGGCCGCGGCTTCGCCGAGATCACGCGCGACGGCCCGCTGCTGCGCGCGGGCGCGGCGGCGCTCGA
This sequence comes from Alphaproteobacteria bacterium, assembly GCA_041690495.1. Taxonomy (GTDB): domain Bacteria; phylum Pseudomonadota; class Alphaproteobacteria; order CACIAM-22H2; family CACIAM-22H2; genus DATAAP01. Next base: position 199,994 of record JAWLHE010000006.1, read on the forward strand.
TCTCAACGTCGCGATGGTGGCGCGCGATGCGGGCCTCGCCGGTCTCGAATTCCTCTCCGGCGTGCCGGGCACGATCGGCGGCGCGCTGCGCATGAATGCGGGCGCCTATGGCCGCGAGATGAAGGACGTGACGCTCGGCGCCGAGGCCCTCGATCTGTCCGGCGGCAGGCAGTACTTGACCAACCGCGCGCTTGGCTTCGGCTATCGTCATTGCGGAGTTCCCGGGGAGTGGATCTTCGTCGCCGCCGAGCTCAAGGGCGAGCCGGGCGACCCTTCCGACATCCAGCGCCGCATGGACGAAATCCAGCAGGCGCGCGCCGACAGCCAGCCGCTGCGCACGCGCACCGGCGGATCGACCTTCGCCAACCCGGAAGATCCGCACGCGGACGGCCGCAAGGCGTGGGAGTTGATCGATGCCGCGGGCTGCCGCGGTCTGACCCGCGGCGGCGCGATGGTCTCGGACAAGCACTGCAACTTCCTGATCAATACCGGCACGGCCACGGCGGCCGATCTCGAAGGGCTGGGCGAGGATGTGCGGGCCCGCGTCTTCGACAAATTCGGCGTGAAGCTGGAGTGGGAGATCCGCCGCATCGGCGAACCCGCGCCAAAAGGCAGGGCGGCATGAGCGAAAAGCGCAAGCGCATCGTCGTGCTGCTCGGCGGCGTGTCGTCCGAGCGCGAGGTTTCGCTGGTGAGCGGCGGCGCCGCGGCCAAGGCCCTGACGGCGCTTGGCTACGACGTGACCACCGTCGATGTCAGTGCCGACATTCCGGCTCTCGTCGCCGCGCTCACGCCGAAGCCGGACGTCGTCTTCAACATGCTACACGGCCGCTTCGGCGAGGATGGCTGCGTGCAGGGCCTGCTCGAGCTCATGGGCATTCCCTACACCCATTCGGGCGTCCTCGCCTCGGCAATCGCGATGGACAAGCCGAGCGCCAAGCGCATCGTCACCGCCGCCGGCGTACGCGTGCCGAAGGGCCGCATCGTGACCAGGGCCGATCTCGCTGCAGGCGACCCGATCGCGCGGCCTTACGTACTGAAGCCGGTCGCCGAGGGCTCGACCGTCGGCGTGCGGATCGTCAAGGACCGCGACAATGCGCCGGCCGCCGGCGACTGGACCTATGGCGACGCGGCGCTGGCGGAGGAATACATCGCGGGTCGCGAACTCACCGTCGGCGTGATGGGCGACCGCGCGCTCGGCGTGACCGAAATCCGTTTCAAGGGCGGCCTGTTCGACTTCACCGCGAAGTACACACCGGGCCATGCCGAGCATCTGCTGCCGGCACCGGTTCCGGCCGATATCGCCGAGGCAGCCAAACGCATGGCGCTGGTGGCGCACCAGTCGATCGGCTGCTCGGGAGTCAGCCGCAGCGACTTCCGCTACGACGACAGCAGGCCCGGCATCGAGGGGCTTTATTTCCTGGAGATCAACACCCAGCCCGGCTTCACGCCGATTTCCCTGGTGCCCGAACAGGCCCAGCGCGAGGGAATTTCGTTCGGCGCGCTGTGCAAGTGGCTGGTGGAGAACGCCCGATGCCACGCGTGAAGATCGCCCCGCCGCGCCGCCCGGCGCGCCGACGAGCCAATACCGGCCTGCTGACCTGGCCGCCGACCCCGCGCGCCATGCGCATCGGGGCCATCGCCGGCGGCGTAGCGCTCGTCCTCGGCTGCACGCTCCATGTCTGGCGCACCGGCCTGCCCGACGTCCTCGCCGACACCCTTCACAGCATCAATGACGGCGCCGTTTCCGTGACCGCGTCGGCCGGCCTGGTCGTGCAGGAGATCTTCGTCGAGGGCCGCGGCGAAACGCCGGCCCCGCAAGTGCTGGCCGCGCTCGATCTCAAGCGCGGCTCGCCGATCCTGGCTTTCGACCCAGCCGAGGCGAAGGCGGAGCTCGAGCGGCTGCCATGGGTCAAGGAGGCCGCGGTCGAGCGCCGCCTGCCTGACACGGTGCGCGTGCGGCTGACCGAGCGCCGGCCGCTGGCGCTGTGGCAGCGCCACGGCAAGCTGGCGCTGATCGACCGCGACGGCGTCGAGATCAAGGGAGCCGATCCCGCCAGGTTCAGTGCGCTGCCGATGGTGGTCGGCGACGATGCGCCGCACCACGCGGCGCCTCTGCTCGCCCTGCTGGCGACCGAGCCCGAGCTCGGGCGCCGCGTCACGGCGGCCGTGCGTGTCGGCAGTCGCCGCTGGAACCTCCGGCTCGACGCCGGCGAAGGGGCCAGCGTCGACGTGCAGCTGCCCGAAAGGAATGCCGGTGCCGCATGGTCACGCCTGGCCGAGCTCGAGCGCACCAACAGGCTGCTCGACCGCAGCGTCTCGGTCATCGATCTGCGGATTCCGGACCGGCTGATCGTCCGCGCGGTGCGCGAAACCCCGCCCGCCGCGCCGGCACGCGGCAGGCGCAACACGGGGCGGCCCACCTGATGGAGTGCAACGCGTGAAGAAGATCAAGAAGAAGCCGCGCAACGGCCTGGTCGCCGCACTCGATGTCGGCTCGACCAAGATCGCGTGCTTCGTCGCCAAGGTCGAGGACGGGGTTGCACGCGTGATCGGCATCGGCCATCAGGTCTCGCACGGCGTCCGCGCCGGTACGATCGTCGACATGGACGGCGCGGAGAGCGCGATCCTCACCGCCGTCAGCGCCGCCGAGCAGATGGCCGGCGAGACGCTCGAATCGGTGCTGGTCAATATCTCCGGAGGCTATCCGAACTCGCGCACGATCGCGGTCGATGTCGCCATCGCCGGCCATGAGATCGGCGAAGCCGATCTGCGCCGCGTGATCGACCAGGGCCGCCACGCGCAATCGCACTCGGACCGGCGGCTTCTGCATGCGATTCCGGTCAGCTTCACGATCGACGGCAGCCGCGGCATCCGCGACCCGCGCGGAATGTGCGGCGAGCGCCTCGGCGTCAACATGCATCTCGTTACCGCCAACGCCGGCGCGGTGCGCAATCTCGAAACCGTGGTCGGGCGCTGCCATCTCGACATCGAGACCTGCGTCGTCAGCCCCTATGCCGCAGGCCTCGCCAGCCTGGTCGAGGACGAGATGGATCTCGGCGTTGCCGTCATCGACATGGGCGGCGGCACGACCTCGTTCGCGGTGTTCTACGACGGCCATGTCGTACACAGCGATGTCGTGCCGATCGGCGGCGGCCATGTCACCAACGACATCGCCCGCGGCCTGTCCACGCCGGTGGCCCATGCCGAACGGATGAAGACGCTTTACGGCAGCGCCATCGCCTCCCCCTCCGACGAGCGCGAGATCATCGATGTCCCGCTGGTCGGCGAGGAAGAGCACGCCCAGGCCAACCACGTGCCGAAATCGATCCTGACCGGCATCATCCAGCCGCGCCTCGAGGAGACGTTCGAGCTGGTGCGCTCGCGCCTCGAGGCGAGCGGCTTCGACAAAGTCGCCGGCCGCAGGGTCGTCCTGACCGGCGGCGCCAGCCAGCTGCAGGGCGCGCGCGAGCTCGCCGCCATCGTTCTCGACAAGCAGGTCCGCATGGGTCGGCCGATCCGGCTGTCGGGCCTGTCCGACCAGACCGGCGGACCGGCGTTTTCGACCTGCGCCGGGCTCGTCGGCTACGCGCTCAACCAGAATGCCGAGGCGCTGCGACCGGCAGCGGCCCCGGAAGGCGAGGCCGCGGGATGGTTCGGCCGCTTCGGTCTGTGGCTCCGCGAAAACTTCTGAAACCACAACTTGCACCAACCCAACATCACCGGAGGGTAACATGACAATAAATCTCTCGATGCCTAAGGCTGACGACGACCTCAAGCCCCGCATCACCGTTGTCGGCGTGGGCGGCGCCGGCGGCAACGCGGTCAACAACATGATCCGGGCCAAGCTCGAAGGCGTCGAGTTCGTCGTCGCCAACACCGACGCCCAGGCGCTGGCGCAGACCGTCGCGGAGCGCCGGATCCAGCTCGGCATGGGCCTGACCCAGGGCCTCGGCGCCGGTGCGCGCCCGGATGTCGGCCGTGGCGCCGCAGAAGAGGCATTGCCGGAGATCCTCGATCATCTCAACGGCTCGCATATGGTGTTCATCGCCGCCGGCATGGGCGGCGGCACCGGCACCGGCGCGGCGCCGGTCATCGCGCGAGCCGCGCGCGAGCAGGGCATCCTGACGGTCGGCGTGGTTACGAAGCCGTTCCACTTCGAGGGGCAGCACCGCATGCGCCTCGCCGAGTCCGGCATCGAGGAGCTGACCAACGTCGTCGACACGCTGATCATCATCCCGAACCAGAACCTGTTCCGCATCGCCAACGAGCGCACGACCTTCGCAGATGCCTTCAAGATGGCCGATGACGTGCTCTATTCCGGCGTGCGCGGCGTGACCGACCTGATGGTTATGCCCGGCCTCATCAATCTCGACTTCGCCGACATCCGCACGGTGATGAGCGAGATGGGCAAGGCGATGATGGGCACCGGCGAGGCCGAGGGCGAGAACCGGGCACTCGATGCCGCCCAGAAGGCGATCTCCAACCCGCTGCTCGACGACGTGTCGATGAAGGGCGCCAAGGGCGTGCTCATCAACATCACCGGCGGCCCTGACATGACCCTGTTCGAGGTCGACGAGGCGGCGAACCGCATCCGCGACGAGGTCGATCCCGAGGCCAACATCATCTTCGGCTCGACCTTCGACGAGAGCCTGACGGGCCGCATGCGCGTTTCCGTCGTCGCGACCGGCATCGATGCCGCCGCGATGGCGCAGCCGAAGCCGACCATCATCAGCCTCGCCGCCAGCCGTCCGGCCCGGCCGGTTGTCCAGCCGTCTCCGCGTAGCGATGGCGCGGTTGCGATCAAGGCGGAGCCGATGATCGTCGCCGCCCAGCCGGCGGGTGCGGCCCAACCGGTGGCATCAGCGACAGCGGAACCGTTCGTAGGCGAGGCGAGTCCCGCCCGGACCGAGCAGCCGTTCATCGCGCCGCGCCCTGCGGAGCCGGTGCAACAGCCGCCTGCGGCCCAGCGCGTCGAGCGGGCAGACCCGTTCGCCGCCGCAGCGATGGAGAACGCCGCACCGAAGGCCGAGCCGGTCAAGGAAAAGCGGCGCGGCCCCAGCCTGTTCGAGCGCGTCACCGGCACCGGCCGCGCCCGCCAGGCCGCAGCGGCGGCGCAGGCCGCGCCGGCGGCTCCGTCCTCGGCCACGCAGACGCCTGCACCGGCCGCGCAACCGCGACTCGGCGGGCTTGATCCGGTCGACCGGGTAAACCAGCCCTCGCCGCAGGACGACCTCCTGGACATTCCTGCGTTCCTTCGCAGACAGGCAAACTGAATCAAGGTGTTAAAGACCGTTAACTGTAATATTTCGTAACAGAATGTGACTTGAGTGCCTCGGGGGCGGTTGTTAGTTAACGCCTGTTCCCGAGGCACTTGGTCCTGACCGGGCCAGCCCAACCATGAAGATCGGCCCGGTGGAGTCGGAAATGTCCCCAGCACGCAAACTGCGCCAAAAGACGCTCAAGACCGCGATCCATTGCACTGGAACCGGTCTTCACTCGGGCGCCAAGGTGTCGATGACGCTGAACCCGGCGCCGGCGGGGACTGGAATTGTATTCCGCCGCACGGACATCCATGGCGCCGGGGCCGAGATTCCCGCGCGGTGGAGCAATGTCGTCGACACCCGTCTGTGCACGGCAGTCGGCAACCAGGAAGGCGTGCAGATAAGCACCATCGAGCATCTGATGGCGGCGCTCTATGGCAGCGAGATCGACAACGCCATCGTCGACATCAACGGGCCGGAAGTGCCGATCATGGACGGCAGCGCCCAGCCCTTCGTATTCCTGATCGAGTGCGCCGGGATCGCCGAACAGGACCAACCGCGCCGCGCCATCGAGATACTCCGCCGTGTCTCCGTCGAGGACGGGAAGCGCAGCGTGGCCCTGACTCCGGCCGCCGACTTCACGATCGAATTCGAGTTCGACTTCGAGAACGGCTCGCTGTCGCCCCAGGAGTTCTTCATGCCGCTCGATGCGGGCACGTTCCGCGCCGAGGTCAGCCGGGCGCGCACCTTCGGTTTCGCCGAAGAGGTGGCACGCCTGCGTGCGGCCGGGCTCGCGCGCGGCGGTTCGCTCGACAATGCGGTCGTCATTGGCGAAGGCCGGGTTCTCAACAAGGGCGGCCTGCGCTTCCATGACGAGTTCGTGCGCCACAAGGTGCTGGACTGCGTCGGCGACCTGTATCTGGCCGGCGCGCCGGTCATCGGCAGCCTGCGCTGCGTGAAGTCGGGACACCGGCACAACAACCTCCTCTTACGCGCGCTGTTCGAGCAAGGCGACGCATGGCGGTACATTGACATGCCCACCGACCTGCCGGTCGCGCGGCGCAGCCGGGCCGAGCTGCACGTCGCCGCCGGCGACTGAGGCACCTTGAACGGATTGCGCGGGTCCAGGCGGGACTAAGATCCCGGCCCGAGGCGTTATTTCATCGATGGTCGCCCGCGCACTGGCGATGACGGTTCTGGCTTGTTTCGCAGCCGGCTGCACGCCGGTGCAGTGGCAGCATGCATCCCTCGGCACCGCGCCATCCGGGGCCGAGCTGAACTACTGCGAACGGTCCGCATATTACGAAGCGCAGCGCCAGGCCTTCTTCGGCGACTTTATGCGGCCGCGCTTCGCGGTCGGCCGCGACGGCCGGATCTACCCGGTCCCGTTCGGGTATTATCATTCCTACCACGACCGGTTTTTCCTGGAGCGGGAGCTCTTCGACTATTGCATGCGGGCGAAGGGCTACAGGCTGGTTCCGGCACGGCCCGCCGATCGTAACGGCTAGGAAATCGCCGACGGTTTCTTGTATATTCCGCGGCGATGCGAGTTTCCTCCCTCCTCCGTTCCGCCCTGCTCGGCATGGGCCTGGCCGGCTTGGCCGCGTGCTCCAGCGACAACAAGGAGGAGTACGTCGAGCGTCCGGTCGAACAGATCTACAACGCCGGGGTCGACGCCTTGGCCGAGGAGCGCTACGCGACCGCCGCCAAGGAATTCGACGAAGTCGACCGCCAGCACCCGTACTCGGTCTGGGCCACCAAGGCCCAGCTCATGGCCGCCTACGCCCACTACCAGAACAACCGCTACGACGACGCCATCGTCGCACTGGACCGCTTCATCCAGCTCCATCCGTCGAACCGCGACGTCGCCTACGCCTATTACCTGAAGGCATTGTGCTACTACGAGCAGATCTCGGACGTGCAGCGCGATTCGAAGATGACCGAACTGGCTCTCGCGTCGCTCGATGAAGTCGTCCGCCGCTTCCCCGAGACGAGCTTCGCGCGCGACGCACGGCTCAAAATCGACCTGACCTACGACCATCTTGCCGGCAAGGAGATGGAGGTCGGCCGCTTCTATCACGTGCGCGGCCAGTATATCGGCGCGATGAACCGCTTCCGCGTGGTGATCGACAAGTACCAGACCACCAGCCACGTGCCTGAGGCCTTGCACCGCATGGTAGAATGCTACCTGGCGCTCGGCCTCACCGAGGAAGCGCGCAAGATGGCCGCCGTGCTCGGCCACAACTTTCCGGGCAGCCGCTGGTATATGGATTCCTACGCCCTCGTCGAAAACGGCAGCCTTCCCGACGAGGAGCGGCCCGGCTTCGTCGCACGGGCCTGGCGCTCCATTTTCTGATCGCGGCGCCGAGAGGCGTGCTGCAAATCGCCACGGGGCTGCCGCTCGCGACAGCCGCCGCGACCGCGAGCAAGCCGATTCCGGGGCCGGGGTTTATACGCGACCGGATAATTCGGTATAAGGTAGCCGTGATCCCCGGCCCTCCCGAGTCTGCGTTGCGACGGCCCGCCTGATGCTCCAAACTCTCGCTATCCGCGATGTGGTGCTGATCGACCGTCTCGACCTCAACTTCGAGCGCGGCCTCTCGGTCCTGACCGGCGAAACCGGCGCCGGCAAGTCGATCCTGCTCGACGCACTGGGCCTGGCGCTGGGCGCGCGCGGCGATGCCGCCCTGGTGCGCAAGGGGACGTCCGGTGCCGTGGTTACCGCCAGCTTCGAGCCATCGGCAAAGCACCCGGCACGCGCTCTGCTGACGGAGCACGGCGTCGAGGCCGAGGGGCCGGTCATCCTGCGCCGCACGCTTGGCGCCGACGGTCGCAGCCGCGCCTTCATCAACGACCAGCCCGTCTCGGTCGGTCTGCTGCGGCAGGTCGGCCAGATGCTGGTCGAGATTCATGGCCAATTCGACAATCAGGGCCTGCTCGACGCCGCCACCCACCGTGCGGCGCTCGATGCATTCGCCGGACTGGGCGACGAGGCCGGGGACGTGGCGGCGCTGTTCGCTGCGTGGCGCGCGGCGTCGGCCGCGGAGGCGGCGGCACGCGAGCAAGCCGCCCGCGCCGAGCAGGATGCCGATTTCCTGCGCCATGCGCTCGACGAGCTCGATGCACTCGACCCCAAGCCCGGCGAAGAGGCGGAACTCGCCGAACAGCGGGCGATGCTCGGCGCGCGCGAGAAGGTCATCGATGCCCTCAACGCCGCACTCGGCGAGATCACGGCGCACAAGGGTGTCGAGGCCGCACTCCGCACGGCGCAGCGCCATCTCACGCGCGTTGCACCCCAGGTCGGCGGCCGTCTCGATGCCGCCCTTGCGGCGCTCGACCGCGCCGCGGTCGAAGCGATCGAGGCTCAGGCGCAGATCCAGACCATCGGCGCATCGCTCGATCTCGATCCGCAGGCGCTGGACCGTGCAGAAGAACGTCTGTTTGCGCTGCGTGCCCTCGCCCGCAAGCACCGCGTCGGGGTCGACGGACTTACGGCACTGCGCGCCGAAATCGCGCGCCGTCTCGGCGCGCTCGACGACCGCGAGAGCCAGCTTGCGACGCTCGCCAAGGCAGCCGCCGCCGCGCGCCTTGCGTATGTCGCGGCGGCGCAGGCGCTGAGCACGTCACGCCAGGCCGCGGCCGAAAAGCTCGATCGCGCGCTGGCGCGCGAACTGCCGCCGCTCAAGCTCGAGAAGGCGAGATTTCGCACGCGCCGCGAAGGCCTGGCGGAAAGCGCATGGGGCCCGGACGGCATCGATCGCATCGTGTTCGAGGTATCGACCAACCCGGGCAGCAATCCCGGACCGCTCGACCGCATAGCCTCCGGCGGCGAACTCGCGCGCTTCATGCTCGCCCTGAAGGTCGTGCTTGCGCGAACGACGTCCGCGCCGACTCTGATCTTCGACGAAGTCGATGCCGGGCTCGGGGGGGCCGCGGCGGCGGCCGTCGGCGAGCGCCTCGCGCGCCTTGCCCGCGACGTGCAGGTCCTGGTCGTGACGCATTCGCCGCAGGTCGCGGCGCGCGGCACGCATCACTGGCGCGTCGCCAAGAGCTCGCGCGGGGCGGCGACGACCACAACGGTTGCGAGCCTCGACACCGAGGCGCGCCGGGAAGAGATCGCCCGGATGCTGTCGGGCGCCTCGGTGACCGCAGCCGCCCGCGCGGCCGCGGACAGCCTGCTGCGCGGCGAAACGGCTGCCGACGGCGAGCGGTCCGGAAAAAGGGCGGCACGCGCGTGAGCAAGACCGCGGCGGAGATTCCGGTCGACCGGTTGACGGCGGCGCAGGCGAAGGCCGAGCTGGCACGGCTTGCCGGCGAGATCGCGCATCATGACCGGCTTTACTATCAAAAGGACGAGCCGGAGATATCAGACGTCGAGTATGACGAGCTGCGGCGGCGCAATGCGGCGATCGAGGCGCGATTCCCCGATCTCATCCGTCCCGACAGTCCCTCGTTGCGCGTCGGTGCGCCGCCCGCGGCGGCGTTCGCGAAAGTACGGCATACGCTGCCGATGCTGTCGCTCGACAACGCCTTCGACGAGGAGGACGTACGCGACTTCGCCGAGCGCATCCGCCGCTTCCTCGGCCTCAAGCCGGAACAGGCGATCGAGCTAGTCGCCGAGCCGAAGATCGACGGACTGTCGATCGCGCTGCGCTACGAGAAAGGCCGCTTCGTCCAGGGCGCGACGCGCGGCGACGGCGTGGTCGGGGAGGACGTGACCGCCAATCTCAGGACGATCGACGACATCCCCTCCTATCTCAAAGGCCGCGACCTGCCGGACGTGCTCGAGGTGCGCGGCGAGGTCTACATGCGGCGCGCCGACTTCCTCAAGCTCAACGAGCGCCGCATGGCGAACGGCGAACCGGCGTTTGCCAATCCGCGGAACGCCGCCGCGGGCTCGGTCCGGCAGCTCGATCCGGCGATTACCGCACGGCGGCCACTGCGGTTCTTCGCCTACGCGCTCGGCGAGGTCAGCGGCGCGATCGCGAAGACGCACTGGGACCTGCTCGCGCGCCTGCGTGCGTGGGGATACCCGGTCAATCCGCTGGCACGGCTCAGTGCCAGCGTCGGCGAAGCGCTCGCCTTCTATCGCGAGATCGCCGACAAGCGCGCGAGTCTGGGTTACGAAATCGACGGCGTCGTCTACAAGGTGAACCGCTTCGACTGGCAGGAGCGGCTTGGCATGGTCAGCCGCTCGCCGCGCTGGGCGATCGCACACAAATTCCCCGCGGAGCGGGCGCGAACCCGCCTCAATGCCATCACCATCCAGGTCGGGCGGACCGGCACCCTTACGCCCGTCGCCGAGCTCCAGCCGGTCAATGTCGGCGGTGTCGTGGTCTCGCGCGCGACGCTGCACAACGAAGACGAGATCAACCGCAAGGACGTGCGCGTCGGCGACACGGTCGTGGTGCAGCGGGCCGGCGACGTCATTCCGCAGATCGTCGAGGTCGTGCTGTCGGAACGTCCCAAAGGCGCGAAGCCCTACGCCTTTCCAGATCATTGCCCGGTGTGCGGGTCGAAGGCCGTGCGCATGGAAGGCGAGGTCGCACGGCGCTGCACTGGTGGACTCACCTGCGCCGCACAGGCGACCGAGCGCCTGCGCCATTTCGTGTCACGCAACGCCTTCGATATCGAGGGGCTTGGCGACCGTCATATCGAGGCGTTCTACACCGACGGACTCATCAGGCGGCCTGGCGACATTTTCCGCCTGAAGGAGCGCAAGAAGGACATCCAGGAGCGCGAGGGCTGGGGCGAGAAATCAGTCGAACGGCTGGTCGCCGCGATCGATGCCCGACGCACGATCCCGCTCGAGCGCTTCATCTACGCCCTGGGCATCCGCCAGGTCGGCGAGGCGACAGCGAAGCTGCTGGCGCGTCACTACCGCACGCTCGAGCACTGGCGCGAGGCGATGATCGCCGCGGCGCGCGACCCTGACGGCGAATCGGCTCATGAGCTCGACACGATCAGCCAGATCGGCCCGTCCGTGGCGGCCGACATCGCCGCGTTCTTTTCCGAGAGGCACAACCTCGAGACGCTCGACGATCTTGCCCGCGTGGTCGAGGTCGAGCCGTTCGCAGCACCGGCAAGGACCGCGAACTCGCGGGTTGCCGGAAAGACGGTTGTGTTCACGGGGACGCTGGAAACCATGACCCGGCAGGAAGCCAAAGCTCGCGCCGAGGCCCTGGGCGCCAATGTCACAGAGTCGGTTTCCAAGAAGACTGACTACGTCGTCGTCGGCGCCGATGCCGGCTCCAAAGCCAAGAAAGCCGCGGCCCTCGGCATCAAGACCCTCAGCGAGCAGGACTGGCTGGCGCTGATCGTCAGCTAACCCTTTCGGATAATTAGGAAAGTGACCGCTCGACTGTGACAGAATTGGGCCTGTCGGTCACGATATGGTTCCTGTCGATACAGCCCCGCTCATTCGATACTTGAGTTCTGGCGTGGCGGCGCGAAAGCGCTTGGAGCCACGCGAACCGGTCCAGGCGCACCCCGCCCCTGGACCGGGGTCGGAGTTAGTGGGCGGTCGAGTCGCAAGTCTCCCGCGCCCCACGCTCCGCAAGGCGCGGCTCTCCCCACCCCGAGGGCCGCGCCTTTTTTCTTCGGTATTCTTTGGCTATCCGGCGGAATGGACGGCCTGAATCCGGATGAGCCGCGCGCGCAGCTGCTCGACCAGCGCCGGCGTGATCCCGCTCCCTGCGATCTGCTCACGTCTCCTGAAGGCGGCAAGGGCAGCCAAAGTGCGGCGGCCGAGCACGCCATCCGTCGGACCTGGGTTCTGGCCCAGCTGCTTCAGGGCGAACTGGACGAAGCGCACCAGCGGCATATCAGGATCGCGCCGCTCGGCCGTGGGCCGCCAGCGCTTCGCCGCCCGCTGCGCGGGCTCGATCTCCTGCCTGATCATCCGGCCCGCGAGCGCCTCGCGCGCCCGAACCGCCTCGGCATGCCCGGCATCGGCCGCGACCGTCAGCCAGCGATAGGCAGCAACGATGTCCGGATCCGTGCCCGAGCCGTTGACGAAGGCGAGAGCGAGCCGATATTGCCCCTCCGCCTGCCCCTGTGCGGCAGCCCGGCCGTACCACATGGTCGCCCAGGCCGGCTCGCGCTCGACACCGAGCCCATCCACATAGGCATCGGCGAGCAACACCTGTGCGTCCGCGTGACCGCCCTCGGCAGCAGCCGCCAGCAGCTCTGCCGCCCGGCTCTCGTCGTGCGGGACGCCGTCGGCTTTCAGATAGCGAAGCGCCAGCCGATAGTTCGCGTTGGGCGATTGCAGTAAACGATCAAACGGGCCGGAACCGCTCAAGGCCGGATCGGGCACACAGCCGGCAAGGGCAAGACCGATCGCGAGCGCCAGCAAAAAGCTGCGCCCGGCATGTCCGGGTCGATGCGAAGCCGTCGATTGCGGCACGGGCCGAAGCGCTCCACCGTAGCGCGAAGCATAACGCGTCGGACGCGGCGCGCGTTCCCGGCGCTCTCTCCTCCTGCTACCAACCGATCGGCCGTGTCGCTCCATCGAGCCACAGGGCCGTGGCCGGATCGACCATCGGCAACAGTGTCTGACGCACGCGTGCATGATACGTATCAAGCCACGCGATTTCGTCTTGCGTCATCAGGCCCGGCTCGACCAGCGCACGGTCGATCGGCGCCAACGTGAGCGTCTCGAAGCCGAGCAGAGGGCGCTCCGCGCCCGCCGGGGCCTCGACCTCGCAGACCGCGACCAGATTCTCGATGCGAATGCCGTACGCACCCGCCTTGTAGTAGCCGGGCTCGTTGGAAACGATCATGCCGGGCAGCAGTGCCACCGTGTTCGGTACTTTCGAGATGCGCTGCGGTCCCTCATGGACCGAGAGATAGCTGCCGACGCCATGACCGGTGCCGTGATCATAATCGATGCCGGCCTGCCACAGCGCCGCGCGGGCCAGCGCATCGAGCTGCGAGCCGGTGGTCCCCTTGGGAAAGCGCGCGGTCGCCAGAGCGATATGACCCTTGAGCACCCGCGTGAAGCGGTCGCGCTGCTCCGGCGTCGGCTGTCCGATCGCGACGGTGCGGGTCACATCGGTCGTGCCGTCGAGATACTGCGCGCCGGAGTCGACGAGATAGAGCATGTCGGGCGCGATGCGCGCATTGCTTGCCTCGCCGGCGCGATAATGGACGATTGCGCCGTTCGACCCGGCCCCCGATATGGTGGTGAAGCTGGTGTCGCGAAAGTTCTCGCCGGCCCGGCGCAGTGTCAGAAGGCGATCTGCCGCGGACAGCTCGGTCAGCGCCCCCTTCGGCGCCTCTGCCGCGAGCCATGCCAGGAAGCGGGCGAGCGCGGCGCCGTCGCGTATATGCGCGGCGCGGGTATTGACGAGCTCGACCTCGTTCTTGCATGCCTTGGGCAGCGCGCAGGGATCCTGCCCGCGCACGACCTCGGCGCCGGCGCGCTCGAGCCGGCTGCTTGCCCACAAAGGCCCCGTCGCCGCATCGACGGCGACACGCGCGCGCGCCCGGCCGAGCCGGTCCAGTGCTGCACCGAACGCGGTGCGCGGCTCGACGCGCACCTGATTGCCGAAATGCGCAACGAGCTCGGGCACGAGCTTGCGCGGATCCATGAACAGATCGACATCCCCGCTGGCATGCAAGATGGCGAAGCCGAGCGGAAGCGGCGTGTGCGGCACATCGCCGCCGCGGATGTTGAGCAGCCAGGCAAGCGAATCCGGCGCGCTGATCACCGCCGCGGCGAACCCGTCCGCAGCGAGGTTGTTGGCGAGTTGCGAACGCTTTTCCGCGGCGCTCCGGCCGGCAAACCGGATGTCATGCGGCCGTACGGGGGCGAGCGGCTCGGCCGGCTGACCGGTCCAGACGGCATCGATCGGATTGCCATCGGTCGCGACCAGCTCGACGCCGGCACGCCTCGCCGACGCGCGCAGCCGCGCCAGCCCGTCTTCCGTATGCAGCCACGGGTCAAAACCGATGCGCATGCCCGACCGCGCCTGCGCGCGGAGCCAGTCTTGCGGCGGCTCGTCGATCAGATGGTGCGGCTCGAACTGCGCGGTATCGACCTCCTGCCGCACCTGAAGAGTGTAGCGCCCATCGACGAAGATCGCCGCCCGGTCGGCCAGGACGATGGCCATGCCGGCCGAGCCGGTGAAGCCGGTCAGCCAGGCGAGGCGCTCGGCCCTGGGTGGCACGTATTCCCCTTGATGCTCATCGCCGCGCGGCACGATGAAACCGTCGAGCTCGCGCCGTGCCAGCTCCCGGCGCAGCGCTGCGAGACGCTCGGGCGAAGGCCGTCCGGTCAGGCCGTCGTCGTATTGTGCCGCCAGCTCCGCCTTGAGCGCGGCAAGCTGGGCGCGCAGCGCCGCCGACGGCGAGGCTGCCACGAGATCGATCCACGCGTCCGGATCGGCGCCCTCAGGGGCCGCCAGGACGCCGGCCAGCAGGTCGCGTACGCCGCTCGCGTCATAGCGGCCTCCATCGCGGCTGAGCAGTTCGTTGAGGCCGCGATCGCCTTGAAACAAGGACCTCTGTGCCGGTTGGGCGGTCATCTCCGATATCCCGTGTGCGTTGCACCATCAAGGCCTCGATCCCGGCCGTCCATTTCCTGCCCCAGATTCGGCCAAATCACTAATATCACTTATCAAATTCCATGCATTTTTTGCATTGCTGCGACGCAATATGCAACCTGTTTGTTCGCCCGCTGAGGCATATCTTATTCAGTGCCGGGGCGGTCGGACAGATCGCCGGCGCGGCGCCGGGCGGAAGAGCCGGAGGCAGCCGCGATTTGTACAGGAGAAGATACGATGTGGGCCAGCAACGACCAGGAGACTCGGTGGAAGAATACCGAGTGGAACTTCAAAATGAGCGCGGCCGATGAGGCTGCCATTCATGCCGCAGCGCGGCGCATGCAGGCAGAAGAGTTTGCCAAGCTGTTCCGCGCGATCGGTCGCGGACTGAAGACGGTCTTGGGCGCCGTCGCTGCCCCGTACAAGGTGTGGCGCGAGTACCAGGAGACCTATAGCGAGCTGTCGCAGCTCGATGACCGGATGCTGTCGGATATCGGAATCACGCGCTCGGACATCCCGCGCGTTGCGTCCGGCCTGTGGGCGCCGCAGGAGCGGATGGAGCGGATCGTCAAGCTCGGTGTCACGCCGAAGACCGGCGCGAACGTCAACCGTCCGCAAGTCGCTGCCTAACCAGCGACCGAATCGACGCACAAACGGCGGCCGTCGCCCCTTGCGGGAGCGACGGGCCGCCGTTTGCGTTTCTGCCCGCGCCGCAGGATGAGCGTGTGCCATCCGTCGATCGCGATCCGGCGCACCAGGACGAGCCCGCGCGCGCGATAGGCGGCGCGAACCTCGCTCTCCTGCCCCGCCAGAAGCCCCGACAGGACCAGGGTCCCGCCCGGCCGCACCGCGGCGCAGATCTCGCCGGCCAGCCGGCACAGGGGATGCGCCAGGATGTTGGCGACGACGAGGTCATAGCCGCGACGAGGCCGGACCCGCGCCAGGCCATTGCTGAAGACCGTCTCGACCCTGGCGGCGACTGCATTGCGGCGGACATTCTCGGCGGCGACGCCGACCGAGCCGCGATCGATATCGCTGGCCACCGCCCTCAGCGGCCATGTCTTGGCCATCGCGATCGCAAGGATGCCCGAGCCGCATCCGACGTCGAGCGCACGGCGCACGGGGGTACTGCGGCCGTGGCGGTCCAGCGCCAGCAGGCACCCGCGCGTGGTCGCATGCTCGCCCGAGCCGAAGGCGATGCCGGCGTCGAGCGTCACCGCGCGCGCGCCGGCCGGTACCTCACCCCGAAAATGCGATCCGTAGATGAAATAACGCCCGGCCCTGAGCGGCGGAAACGAGCGGCGGTTCTCGGCCAGCCAGTCGATCTGCGGCATCGGCTCGATCTCGGGCTGCGGAACTGCGCGGCCGGCCGATGCCGCCGCCGCACCCAGCCTTGCCGCGAGCGCGGCGCGGTCGGGCTCGACCGTCGCGATACCTTCGACGCGCCATGGCCCGCCGGGCGTGGATTCGAAAGCCGAAATCGAATCGCAGATCTCCTCCAGCGCCGCCGCGTACGCCGCCTGCGTCTCGGCCTCCGCGGTCAGCGCAATGCGCCAGAGATCGGGGGCCGCCGTGCGGGTCACGCCGGCTCGACGAAGGAGTCCATCACCTTCTTGCGACCGGCATGCTCGAACTCGATGTCGAGCTTGCCCGCCTCGACGGCGACGACACGGCCGTAGCCGAATTTCTGGTGAAAGACGCGGGTCCCCGGGGCAATCGGCTGCGCCGGCGAAGGCCGCTGCGTCACCAGCTCGGCGCGACCCTCGATCAACAGACCGCCGCGTCCGCCGCGGCCGTACGGACTGCCGCGGCCATAGCCGAAGCCGCTGCCCGGGCTGACGCCGCCGAAATTGCGGCTCTCGCTGCCAGTGCCCCACAGGCCGGGCTCGCTGACCACCTCGATATGGTCCGGCGGCAGCTCGGAAACAAAGCGGGTCGGCACCGTCGACTGCCACAGATTGTGGATGCGCCGGTTGGCGGCGAACGATACGTAGGCGCGGCTGCGCGCGCGGGTCAGGCCGACATGGGCGAGCCGACGCTCCTCCTCGAGCGCCTCGTCACCCTTCTCCTCGAGCGAGCGCGGATGCGGCAGCAGGCCTTCCTCCCATCCGGGCAGGAACACCGTGTCGAACTCGAGCCCCTTGGCGCCGTGAAGCGTCATCAGGTTGACCATGTCGGCCGGCGCGCTCTCCGCGTTCTCCATCACCAGGCTGACATGCTCCAGAAAGCCCTGCAGCGTGTCGAAATCCTCGATCGCGCTGATCAGCTCCTTGAGGTTCTCGAGCCGGCCCGGTGCTTCGGCTGACTTGTCGGCCTGCCACATGCCGGTATAGCCGGACTCGTCGAGGATGGTCTGCGCCAGCTCCGCATGGTGGGCCGTATCGAGCTGCGCCGCCCAGCGCGAGAAGTCGTCGAGCACGCGGCGCAGGGCGTTGCGCGCCTGCGGCTTAATCTCGTCGGTCTCGATCAGGCTGCGCGCCGCCGCCGTCAGCGGGATCCTGTTTGCGCGCGCGAGCCGATGCACGGATTGCAGGGTCGCATCGCCGATGCCGCGCCGCGGCGTGTTAACGATGCGCTCGAAGGCGAGATCGTCGTCGGGCTGAACCGTGACGCGGATATAGGCGATCGCGTCGCGGATCTCCTGGCGTTCATAGAAGCGCGGGCCGCCGATGACGCGATACGGCACGCCCAGCGTAATGAATCGCTCTTCGAACTCGCGCGTCTGAAAGCCGGCGCGCACCAGCACGGCAATGCCACCGAGCCGGTCGCCGCGCCGCTGCAGCGCCTCGATCTCCTCGCCGACCCAGCGCGCCTCCTCCTCGCCGTCCCACACGCCGCGCACAATCACCTTCTCGCCGCCCGTCTCGGCGGTCCACAGGGTCTTGCCGAGCCGGCCCTTGTTGTGCGCGATCAGGCCCGCGGCAGCGCCGAGAATGTGGCGGGTCGAGCGGTAGTTCTGCTCGAGGCGGATCACCTTGGCGCCGGGAAAATCGGTTTCGAAGCGCAGGATGTTGCCGACCTCGGCGCCGCGCCAGCTGTAGATCGACTGATCGTCGTCGCCGACGCAGCACAGATTCCTGTGCTGCTGCGCCAGCAGCCGCAGCCAGAGATACTGCGCGACATTGGTGTCCTGGTACTCGTCGACCAGGATGTAGCGGAAGCGGCGCTGCCATTCCTGCAGGACCTCTGGACGCTGGGTGAAGATCGTCAGCCCGTGCAGCAACAGGTCGCCGAAGTCGACCGCGTTCAACGTTTCCAGCCGTTCCTGGTAGAGCCGATAGATCGAGATCAGGCGCCCGCCGGCGAGGTCACCCGCAGCATCGGCGGGAACGCGCTCCCATGTCAGGCCCCGGTCCTTCCATCTCTCGATCGCCGCCAGCACGACGCGCGCCGGCCACTTCTTGTCGTCGATGTTCTCCGCCGACAGGACCTGTTTGACCAGGCGGATCTGGTCATCGGTGTCGAGAATGGTGAAGTTCGGCTTGAGCCCGACAAGCTCGGCCTGCCGGCGCAGGATGCGCGCGGCGAGCGCGTGGAACGTGCCGAGCCACATCCCCTCGACAGCGCCGGGTCCCAGCAGCGGCCCGACCAGGTCGGCGATACGGTCGCGCATCTCGCGCGCGGCCTTGTTGGTGAAGGTGACGGCGAGGATCTGCGAGGGATGAGCGTGCCGGGTCACGAGAATGTGAGCAAGCCGCGTCGTCAGGACGCGGGTCTTGCCGGTGCCCGCACCGGCCAGCACCAACAATGGCCCATCGAGCTGCTCCACCGCCGCGCGTTGCGACGGGTTGAGATTGGCGAGATAGGGCGGGACGGGGATTTGCGCGGACGTGAGCGGAAGCGACATGATGCCCGTTTATATAGCAAGGAACGGCGCGATCACACCTGCGTTGAGAAGCGCAGCCGCGCCCGGCGAGGCATGCGGGCGCGCCGCAGCTGTGCTATTCTAGCAGCGGAATTCGGTGGAGACTTTCATGGCGACGGCTCTCGCGGCTCTGTCTTCGCCTCTGCGCTGGATGATCATTCTGGCTGCTTTGCTTGCAGCCGCCTCACCCGCCGCACGCGCGCAGTCGGTTCAGGAGCTGTTGTCCGCGGTGGTGCGGATCAAGGCTTTCGTCCCGCCTGACTCGCGCACCGCCGAGACGCTCGGCAGCGAGCGCGAAGGCAGCGGCATCGTCATCGACCAGGCGGGGCTGGTGCTGACGATCGGCTACCTGATGGTAGAGGCGCAGGGCGCAGAGATCACCACGGGCGATGGCCGCACGATTCCCGCCCAGGTCGTGGGCTACGATCACGAATCGGGTTTCGGGCTGTTGCGCGCCGACCCGCCGCCGCGCGTCAAGCCGATGCCAATGGGCAGCTCCGCCGACGTCAAGGACCGCGATCCCGTGCTGATCGCAAGCCACGGCGGACCCGACATGGCGGGTCCGGCCTTCGTCGTCTCGAAGCGCGTCTTTGCGGGCTCGTGGGAATACCTGCTCGACGAGGCCATCTTCACCGCGCCGCCCCACCCGGCATGGAGCGGCGCGGCGCTGATCGACCGCGACGGCCGGCTGATCGGCGTCGGCTCGCTGATCGTCGGCGACACCACCGGCACCGGCACGCATCTGCCCGGCAACATGTTCGTCCCGATCGACCGGCTCAAGCCGATTCTCGCCGATCTCATCGGCGAGGGCCGCGTCTCCGGTCCGGCCAAGCCCTGGATGGGGCTCAATACCGAAGAGCTTCGCGGGCGGCTGTTCGTGACGCGCGTCTCGCCGGAAAGCCCGGCCGCGCGCGTCGGCATCGAACCCGGCGATGTCGTGGTCGAGGTCCGCGGCGAAACGCCGCGTGACCTACCCGATTTCTACCGCAAAGTCTGGGCGCTCGGCGCTGCCGGCGTGGAGGTGCCCCTTCGTATCCTCCATGGCTCGACCATGCGCGACGTGACGATCAAGTCGATCGACCGCCGCGACCATCTCAGGATTGGCCGGACCTACTGAGCATTCCGGCGGAGCGGGTCAGCCTCCGATACGGCCGCTGCGCAGGCCAACGCTGCGGCCGATCTCGGGCGGCCGGCCAAGCGCGTCATGCGCGGCCTTCACGCGCGCCAGCCAGTCGAGGCGGTCCTGCGGGAACGGCGCGCCGCGGCGCGTCTCGAGACTGACATGCAGGCTGACGCACTCCATCGTGGCGGCGAGATAACCCTCCGCCGCGTGGTACATGCGATGGAAGAAATGGATGCGCTTGGCGTCGAAGTCGATCAGCTGGGAGGTGATCCGCAGGGGATCGCCGCGCTTTACCTCGCCCTGATAGGTTACATGCGCCTCGAGGGCGAAGGTCGAGCCATTGGTCCGGCGCAGATACTCCTCGCCGATGCCGAGATGGGTCCAGAACGCGTCGGTGCCGTGATCGAACGCGAGCACATAGTAGGCCACGTTCATGTGGCCATTATAGTCGATCCACTCGGGACGCACCTCGGTCCGGAACTGGTCGAACGGCGCAGGAATGGCGATGTCATGCATGAGGGGCGTTAAGCTAGACTGCGATTCCTTTCGCCGCAATGCCCGTCAGCGCCAGATCCTCCCGCGCTTCGCCAACCGCCATAGAACGACCGCATGTTCAACCCCTCCGCGCTGAACAAGCACCAATCAGCTTTCTTTTCGCCCCTGCGCGGAGCTATGCACCCGTGATCCTCAAATCGCTCGCCTGGCTGGCGCGTCATGGATCGTGGCTGATCGGCGGCTGCCTGTTCGTCGGCCTGGCGCTGCCCGAGCTCGCCCGCCTGTGCAAGCCGCTGATCGGCCCCGCCGTGTTCGTCCTGCTGATCGCGACCCTGCTGCGGATCGACTGGTCGCGGGCGCTGTCGCACGCCCGACGGCCGGGGCCCATCGTCGTCATGACCGTCTGGCTGCTGCTCGGCGCACCCTTGGCGATGTGGCTGGCGCTGCAGACCATGCCGCTGCCCGAGGGGCTGGTGCGCGCGCTCGTGCTGACCGCCTCCTCGCCCGTGCTGACGGCAGTACCGACTTTCGCCCTGCTGCTCGGGCTCGACGCCGCGCTCGCCCTCGTCGCGCTGCTAGCAACGTCGCTGCTGCAGCCGGTCCTGCAGCCGCCGCTGGCACTCGCCCTGCTCGGTATCGAACTCGATGTCGGGATCGGCGCGCTGATGAGCCGGCTCGGACTGTTCGTCGGCGGTGCATTCGTCGCGACGCTTCTCGTGCGATGGCTGGCCGGGCGCGAACGCATCGAACGCGCCGCCGCCCCGATCAGCGGCATCGCCGTGCTGATGCTGATCCTGTTCGGGATCGGCGTCGTCGACGGGCTGACCGGGACGATCCTCGCGCGTCCCGGTCACGCGTTCGTCTTCATCGTCGGTGCGTTCGCCGGAAATTTTGCACTTCAGGTGATCGGCGGCGTCGCCTTCTGGCTGCTCGCGAGGGCGGGCCTGTTCGACCGTCGACAGGCGCTGACCATTGCGCTCGGGTCGGGCAACCGCAATCTCGCTGTCCTGGTCGCGGTCCTCGGGCCGTCCGCGGACGCCGATCTGTTCCTCTTTCTCGCGGTCAACCAGTTTCCGATGTATTTTGTCCCGGCCCTGCTCGGGCCGATCTATCGCCGCATGCTCGGCGCCGCGGCGGAGCGACCCGGCACCATCAGCAGCGAGCGGATCGGCGGATGATCGAAATAATCATCGAGCGCTGGAGCGGGCCGGACGGCGAGCATTTTCTGTGGTCGGTCTGGCGGGACGGGCGCCGGCTGGAGATGGGTGGACCGCATGCCGATTCCGCCGACAGCCAAGCTGCGGGGCAGGAATTCTGCACCCAGCGGCTCGGCCGCAAGGCCGATCGGATCACGCGTCTCTGAAACCACGAAATTTCTCTCCATTAACCGAGAAAGGGGAAATTCCTCTTTCTGCAGACGGATCGCGACGGCGCGCCTTAAGAGGTCGTTAAACCCCGCCGCGCTACCGTGAACAGGCCTGCAAAGGATTGAACGCAAAGAGCCTGCCTCATGGTCGACGGCCTTGGATCACTGCCCGCCTTCCCGACGTTCCAGCGGCTTCTCCGCTCGGACGGCGAGCAGCTGTTGGCCAAGTTCAAGCAGCGTCCGATTGTCGACAAGGAGATCGCGTATTTCCGCGACAAGGCGCCGAAGCTCAAGAGCCTCGACGACCTGTTCAAGGACCAGAGGCTGTTGCGCTTCATCACCTCGGCCTATTCGCTCGACGAGGAGATCCAGTACCCCGCGCGGCTGCGCAAGGTTCTCGAGTCGAAGGTCGCCGACCAGACCTCGCTTGCCAATCGCATGCGCGACCCGCGCTACGCGGAGATGAATCGCGAGCTGATGCTCGGTGATCTCGGCATCATCAGCCTGAGCAGCACGAGCCTGATCGACAAGATCGTCAACCGCTACGTCACCAGCGAGTACGAGAAGGATCTCGGGAACCAGAACCCGGCCCTGCGCGAGGCATCGTACTTCCTGCGCAAGATCGGGAACGTCAAAAACTCCCTCGACATCCTTGGCGACAGCGTGCTGCGCAGCGTCGTGACCACGACGCTCGGCCTGCCCCCGCAGATCGCCTTCCAGTCGATCGACAAGCAGCGCTCGCTGATCGACCAGCGCATCGACGTCTCGAAGTTCATTACGAGCGGCAGCCTGTCCGCTCTGGGCGGCGCACGCGCTGTCGAACAGGCCAATCAGGACATTCCGGCGATCGACCGCGGGCTTCAGATCGCGTCGGCCGCATCGACCCAGGTGCAGACGGTAATCGCGCGGCTGCAGGCGCTGAAGGACGACTACGCGCGGGTCGCCAACATCCAGAACCCGACGGGGCCGTTCGCGAACGAGATTCCGACGCAGGAGGCCGCGGCACCCGAGCTGACCCGCATGTCGGGCCTGCTCGCTGCCGCCCAGAACGCCCTCGGCAGCATCGCACCGGCCATGCAACGCATGGCCGAGCTGATCACCCTGGCGCGCGACGGCGCCAACAGCGCCAATCTGGCCGACTACAAGACCGAGTTCGCAGACCTCAAGGCGCAGGTCGATGCCGCGGTGGCCGGCGCCACCTACAGCCACGACGATACCGACCCCGACAGCACCGGCACGGCGCAGAACCTGCTGGATGGCAGCCTTCCCGCCACGATCAGCGTCCAGATCAACTCGGCCGGCGACATGGTCAGCATCCGCGGCCAGGACCTCGGCGGACTACTCGCAGCGGTGGCCGACGCCAATACGGCCTTTCAGGCGGTAACCGGCGCGGGAGACACCGCGAACCTCAACGCGGCACAGGCAACGACGACCACGGCAGGCGACGCGT
Organism: Alphaproteobacteria bacterium; assembly: GCA_041690495.1. Taxonomy (GTDB): domain Bacteria; phylum Pseudomonadota; class Alphaproteobacteria; order CACIAM-22H2; family CACIAM-22H2; genus DATAAP01. The sequence goes on from JAWLHE010000006.1 coordinate 223,104, forward strand.
TCAATGCAGCCAGCATCTCCATCACCTCTGACCGGGCCAATCTGCAGCAGGGCGTAACCACGGTCACGCAATGGGCTGCGACGCTCAACACCGCCGACGTCTACCCCGGGTACCAGGCGCTACGCGACGCCGGTTCGCGCGTGACGGAGCTCAAGCAGCTGGTCGAGGAGGTCCGCAGCCTTGCGCAGGATTCCGCCACGCGCGCCAACGGCGCCGACCGTTCCGACATCACCGGCCGCTTTGCCGAGCTGGTCACGCAGATCAACGATCTCGTCAATACGCCGGGCATCGGCTCTACAAACCTGCTTGCGGGCGGCAGCCAGAGCTACGAGCTGGTCAACGGCGCGTATCTGCAGGCCCGCGGCCGCGATCTGAACCCCGCGGTCGCGACTCCGCTGAGCGGCGCCAACATCGATACCGCCGCGGACGCGCAGGCCGTGCTCGATGTCATCGAGGCCAGCATCGACCCGGCGCTCACCCAGGCAGGCCAGGAAATCTCCGTCGACGTGGCTCCCTTCGGCCTCGCCGCCAGCTCGCTCGACCCGCGCGCGGCGATCGACAGCCGCTATCGTGCGCTGACCGAGGAGATCGGCGGCCTGGTCGACGGCGCCACGGTCGACAAGCAGAATCTGCTGCTCGAGACGCAGGACGCGGTGACGATCAAGAGCCTGACCAGTGGCCATATCATTACGATCAACGCGCAGACCGGCTTCGATGCCGGCGTCATTCGGGTGATTGAGGCCGGCGCAGACCTGCTGCCGACCAGTCTCGGCGACGTCTCCGGCGCCCTCGCCAAGATCGACGAGGCGCTGTTCAACGCCAATCGCACGCTGATGTTCATAAACGCCGACATGCGCGACCTCAATGTCGAGCGCGGCCTTGCCCAGGCGGTCGTCAGTGCCGCGAACCAGATCGACGCAACTGCGCCGAATCCGTTCAAGGCAACCGATTTCGCCATCCAGTTCGTCAAGAAGTTCCTGATCATGAAGGACATGGAGGCGACCAGCCAGAATTTCGGCATGGCCAGCCTGATCAGCAACATCAACGGCAATAGCGGGCTCGCCGGCACCTTGTCGTCGATCAGCAGCTTGGGCGGACGCGGCTTCAGCTTTCTCGCGTAGGAGGATGCTGCCCGTGACGGTGCCGGCCAGGTCGGCGTCGTCATAAGGGCGAGGCTGTTGTAGCCGTCGACCGAGCCCGCAGGATCGTCAACTCCGCCAAGGGCGACCAGCGGATCGGCGGCACGTCCCATGTGAATCGCGACGTCGCAAGCGGTTTCGACAAGGTCGTTCCGATCGGCACCCTGTACGCCCTCTAGCTCGACGGCACCGCCCACGGCAGCAGCGCCCAGCCCCGGCCCAGAGCCGGCTGCGGCGGCCCCTTTCGGCGCGGGCTGCCCGCCTCTCGCCTCCGTTGACCGCCGTCTGCGCTGATCCGGCGCGGTATCGGCCGGCCGGGAACCGCCAGGGCCGCAGGATTTCGCCGTAATGTACGTGTATGAACATGATGCCGACGCCGGCTGCCGCCTGCCCTTGCGATGGGCTGCCGCAACGACCATCTGCAGCACCGGATACATGAGCGAAATCAATACCGTAAACCACATCAAGACATTCGCCGAGCGGAACGGCGCGAAGCCGTCCGGCGGCATGCGCCGCCGCCGGAGCTGGCCCGTGCTGACCGCCGCACTCCTGATGCTTGCCTTGGCCGGCGGTGGCGGCTGGTACTTGTGGCAGCACAACGGCGCACCGCGCGTGCAATACGTCACCGCGACCGTCGAGCGCGGCGACGTCGAGACCAGCACCACGGCGCTCGGCAACCTGCAGCCGCGCGACTATGTCGATGTCGGCACCCAGGTGTCGGGTCAGCTCCGCATCCTTCATTTCGAGGTCGGCGACACCGTGAAGAAGGGCGAGCTCCTCGCCGAACTCGACCCGACGGTGTACGTTTCCCGCGTCGAGGCGAACCGGGCGCAGCTGCTGAACCTCCGCGCGCAGCTTATGGACAAGGAGGCGCAACTGGCGCTCGCCCGGCAGCAGCATCAGCGCCAGAGCAATCTGCTCAGGGCAAGCGCCACGAGCCAGGAAGCGGTGCAGAGCGCCGAGGCGGCGCTGCGCTCCGCGACGGCGCAGGTTGAAGCGATCAAGGCGCAAATCCAGCAGACCGAGTCGACGCTCAAGGGCGACGAGGCGAATCTCGGCTACACCAAGATCTACGCGCCGATGTCGGGCACGATCGTCTCGCAGAGCGCCAAGCAGGGCCAGACCCTCAACGCCAATCAGCAGGCGCCGATCATTTTCCGCATCGCCGATCTGTCGACCATGACTGTCTGGACCCAGGTCTCGGAGGCGGATGTCAGCAAGCTGCGCATCGGCATGGACGCATACTTCACCACGCTCGGCCAGCCGGACAAGCGCTGGTACGGCAAGCTGCGCCAGATCAATCCGACGCCGGAGCTGGTCAACAACGTGGTTCTATACAACGCGCTGTTCGACGTGCCGAACCCGGAGCAGGAGCTCATGACGCAGATGAGCGCCCAGGTGTTCTTCGTGTCGGCGGCAGCGCACGATGTGCCCGTCGTCCCGGTGGCGGCCCTGCGCCTGGAGCCGGGATCGGGCGCCGGCGCGTCGGCGCGCTACAGCGTACAGGTCGTGCTGCCTGACGGCGGCATCGAGGAGCGTGCGGTGACCGTCGGCGTCATGAACCGGGTCCATGCGGAGATCAAGAGCGGAATCGAGGCCGGCGATCAGGTGATCGTCGGCACGCGCCAGCCGGGGGCCGCGCCAGCCCAACGCCCGGCCCGCACGCCGCGCCTGTCATGAAGCCGACCACCCGTCCCGCGCCACTGATCGAGCTGGTCGACGTTACCAAGACGTATTTCAACGGCGACCTCGCGGTGGAGGTGCTGCACGGCATCTCGCTGAAGATCTATCCTGGAGAGTTCGTGGCGGTCATGGGGGCCTCGGGCTCGGGCAAGTCGACGCTGATGAACCTGCTCGGCTGCCTCGACCGGCCGACGACCGGGCGCTACCTGTTCGCCGGCGAGGACGTGTCCTCCTTCGGGGCCGACGACCTCGCCCGGCTGCGCCGCGACGTGTTCGGCTTCATTTTCCAGAGCTACAACCTGATCGCTTCGGCGACCGCGGCGGAGAATGTCGAGGTACCGGCGATCTATGCGGGGTCTTCCGCCGTGGAGCGGCGCGCCCGTGCGGAGGAACTGCTCGCCTCGCTCGGCCTCGCCGAGCGGCTCGACCACCGCCCCAACCAGCTCTCCGGCGGCCAGCAGCAGCGCGTGTCGATCGCACGCGCGCTTATGAACGGCGGCATGGTCATCCTCGCCGACGAACCGACCGGCGCCCTCGACAGCCGAAGCGGCGCCGAGGTGATGGCGCTGCTGCACCAGCTCAGCGACGCCGGCCACACCGTAATCCTCATCACCCATGACCGCGAGGTCGCTGCCAATGCCAAGCGCCAGATCGAGATCAAGGACGGCCTGATCGTCAGCGACACGGGTGCCAGCATCCGCATCGACGTCGCCACACCCGGCCCTGCGCATGACCGCCAGTCCGGCGCTGCCGCCCTTGCGGACATGGGCGAGGCCGTGCGGATGGCGCTGCGTGCGCTGCGCGCCAACCTGTTCCGGACCGTGTTGACCCTGCTCGGCATCGTCATCGGCGTCGGCTCGGTCGTCGCCATGCTCGCGGTCGGTGACGGCGCCAAGCAGTCGGTGCTCGACCGCATCAGCAGCATGGGCACGAACCTGCTTCTGGTGCGGCCCGGCGCTCCCAACGTTCGTGGCAGCGGCTCGATCGCAACCCTCGTCCCCGAGGATGCCGAGGCGATCATGAGCGTTCCCAACGTCATAGCGGCGGTGCCGGAGCTGACCGGCAGCGTCACGTTGCGCTATGGCAATGTCGATTACCAGACGCAAGCCAATGCGACCACGTCGGCGCTGACCGTCGCGCGCGACTGGCCGGTCGCGCGCGGCACCTTTATCGCGCCGGACGACGTCAAGAGCTACACACCGGTGATCGTGCTCGGACAGACGGTCGCAGACACGCTGTTCCCGCCGGGTTTCGAGCCGCTCGGCCGCTACGTTCTGGTGAACAATGTGCCGTTTCAGGTGATCGGCATCATGTCGCCGAAAGGCGCCACGCCCTATGGTGCCGACATGGACGATGTCGCGTTCGTGCCGCTCACGACCGGATCGCTGCGCCTGTTCGGGCAACGCAACATCCGCACCATCACCGTGCAGGTCGAGGACGTCAATCAGATCGACGCCACGCAGCAGGCGATCGAGGCCCTGCTCCTCGCCCGCCATCGCGTGCAGGACTTCCGGATCCGCAACATGGCCTCGATCCTCGAGACCGCCACGGAGACGCAGAACACGCTGACCATCCTGCTTGGCTCGATCGCGGCGATATCGCTGCTGGTCGGTGGCATCGGCGTCATGAACATCATGCTGGTGAGCGTGACCGAGCGCACGCGGGAGATCGGAATCCGCATGGCGACGGGTGCCCGCATGGCCAACATCCTGCAGCAATTCATCACCGAGGCGGTGGTCGTTTCGGCGATCGGCGGCACCATCGGCGTCGCCGGCGGACTCGGCGTCGCCTGGGCACTGGCGGCGCTAGGCACGCCCATCGTCTTTTCGCCGGCACCCGTGCTGCTCGCCTTCGGCTGCGCATTCGCGACCGGGCTCCTGTTCGGCTTCATGCCGGCCCGCAAGGCCGCGACCCTCGACCCTGTCGTGGCGCTCTCCGCCGAATAGACGCTCACGCCTTCATGACCATCCTTCGCACCCTCGCCCTCGGCGCGGCGGCTCTCGTGCTTGCAGCCTGCACGATCGGCCCCGACTACGCGCAGCCGCAGACGTCTTCCGTAGCGGCATGGAAGGAAGCGCCGGCGCAGCCGGGCAGCTGGCCCGAGCCGGGCTGGTGGCGCCGCTTCGGCTCCCCGGCGCTCGACGCCTATATTGTCGCGGCCCAGCGCAACAACTACGACATCGGCGCCGCCGCGGCGCGCGTACTGCAGGCAGACGCGCAGCTGCGCATCGCGGGCGCCTCCCTGCTGCCGATCGTCGACGCCACCGGCGACGTGGCGCGCCAGCGCTCGGCCTCGCGCGGCTCATCGAGCAGCGGCAACCGCAATTCGACGAGCTACGCCGCCGGGCTGGCGGCGAGCTATGAGGTCGATTTCTGGGGCCGCAACCGCTCGTCCGTCACCGCCGCCAAGGCACTGAGCACCGCGACCCGGTTCGACCGCGACACCGTGGCGCTCAGCGTCACCGCCAACGTCGCCATCACCTATTTCCAGACGATCGAGTTCTACGACCGCCTAGCCATCGCGCGCGAGAACCTCGCCAATGCAGAACGCGTGCTGGCCGTGGTCGAGGCGCGCGCGCGGAACGGCGCCGCCTCGCCGCTCGAGGTCGCCCAGCAGCGTACTGTCGTGGCGCAGCAGCGCGCCTCGATCCCGCCGATCGAGCAGCAGCTGTCGCAGGCCGAGAGCGCGCTGGCCGTCCTGCTCGGCCAGCCTCCGGCGGCGCTGGCGGTCGAGCCGGACACGCTCGACAATCTCGCCATTCCGGCGGTCGCACCCGGCCTACCCTCGGAGCTTCTGACGCGCCGGCCCGACATCCAGAACGCCGAGGCGCAGCTCGTCGCCGCCAATGCCGACATCAATACCGCGCGCGCGGCATTCTTCCCAAGCATCGTGCTGACCGGGCAGGGCGGGTTCAGCAGCCTGGCGCTATCATCGTTGTTCGATAGTGCCGGCTTCTTCTACACGCTCGCCGCCAGCCTGACGCAGCCGATCTTCGAGGGCGGCCGACTCTCCGGCCAGGTCGATCTGACCGAAGCGCGCTTCGAGGAGCTGACCCATGTCTACCGTCAGGCAGTGGTCTCGGCGTTCGGCGACGTCGAGACGGCACTGGTCGCAGCCCGCCAGCTTGCGACCCAGCAGACGCTGCAGGAAACCGCAGTCGAGCAGGCGAGGCTCGCCTACCAGCTCGCCGACACGCGCTACCGCGCCGGCGCGGTCGACCTGCTGACCGTGCTCGACGCCCAGCGCACCCTGTTCCAGGCCAGCGACCAGCTCGCCCAGATCAAGTCGGCGCGGCTGCGCAACCAGGTCGATCTCTTCCGCGCCCTCGGCGGCGGCTGGGACATGGCGACGGCGGAGAAGCAGGCGCCGGCACAGTAGTCACGGCGTGACACGAACACCCCGCATCGCCTGCCGCGAGGCGAACCTACGCTTTCCTGAAGATACTCGACTTCCGGCGCCGACGACGCGGATCTCGGCGCCATTCAGGCACCGGGACCCGCCTCGGCCAAACCACCGGGACGCGCCAGCAAGTTTCCCTTCGAGCTGGTGCTGCGCGGCAGCGTGGCGCCGCCCGATGCTAGGCGCGGCACTCCGCAAACACGCTCGCCTCAAACTGGAACGGCAGGGATTCGTCGTCGACGACGGCGGGAAGGCCGAGCCGCGCGCGAGCGCCGTCGATAACGTCGATCAGGGCGGCGCGGTCGATTCCGTCGCGCCGCATCACGGCATGGATCACCGGGTCCCCGAGCAGCTCGTACAGCGAAGGTTCGCAGTCGTTTCGTATCGTCATGGCGCCATCATCCGCCGCATGATGGCTTGCACAACTAATTAATTCTTGGCAGCCGACCAAGAAAAACTAATCTCGCCCGCGTCGGGCGCGGCCTCCCCCCCTCGAGAACGCCCGTACGCAAAGAGGGGTTGATCCGGCCGGCGCGTTGAGTTCTCTTGGAGGCCGCGCCGGCTAAGACAGCCTGCAATCGTGCGGCCGCGGGATGAACCCGCGGTCCGGGCCAGACTGGGAGGAAAAGGATGAGAACGAGAAAGACGAGTCCGTTCGGCCGCATATTCGCGACCGTCGTCGGCGCCGTGGTGGCGATCACCCTCGCCGCAGGAGCGGCGACAGCGCAAAACGTCAAGATCGCGATCGGCGGCGCGGGCTGCCTGTGCTATCTGCCGACCGTGCTGGCGAAACAGCTCGGCGAGTACAAGAAGGCGGGGCTCGACGTCGAGCTGATCAACTTCAAGGGCGGTTCGCAGGCCCTGACTGCGGTGCTGGGCGGCAGCGCCGACGTCGTTTCGGGTTATTACGACCACTGCGTCAATCTCGCCGCGAAGAACAAGTCGCTCGCGGCCTTCGCCACCTATGACCGCTTTCCCGGCCTGGTGCTCGTCGTTTCGCCCAAGCGCACCGCCGAGATCAAGTCGGTCAAGGACCTCGCCGGCAAGAAGGTCGGTGTCAGCGCACCCGGCTCGTCGACCGACTTCTTCCTGAAATACCTGCTGCGCAAGAATGACATCGATCCCAACGGCGTACCGGTGATCGGCATCGGCCTCGACGCAACCGCCGTCGCGGCAATGGACCAGGGCCAGGTCGACGCCGCCGTCATGCTCGACCCCGCCGTGACCTTGCTGCAGGGCCGTCACAAGGATCTCAGGATCCTGACCGACACGCGGACTCAGAAGGACACGCTCGCCGTGTTCGGCGGCGAGTACCCGGGCGGCTCGCTCTATGCACCGACCGAGTGGATCGCCAAGCATGAGAAGGAGGCTCAGGCGCTGGCCACCGCGATCGTAGCGACGCTCAAGTGGATCCATTCCCACAGCCCGGAAGAGATCATGGCGAAGATGCCGGACGAGCTGGTCGGCAACGACAAGAAGCTCTACCTGGCGGCGCTCAAGAACACGATCCCGATGTACTCCACCACCGGCGCCATGGACCCGAAGGGTGCCAAGGCGGTGCTCGACGTGTTCAGCCAGTCCGTGCCAGCGATCGCCAAGGCCAATATCGACCTGTCGAAGACCTACACCAACAAGTATGTCGAGCAGGCGGCGGCGAAGCTGAAGTAGAGGCGCCTTGGAACGCAGAACGATGGCGGCGGAGACCGGCGCGGCCGCGCAGCCGCGGCAGCAGCCGGGCTCTCCGCCGATTCCGGCAATCGGGATCGACGGCGTCACCATCGCCTTTCGCATGCCGTCCGGCGACGTGCGGACGGTGCTGCGCGACGTTTCGCTGACCATCCCCGAAGGAAATTTCGTCGCCATCGTCGGGCCGTCGGGCTGCGGCAAGTCGACGCTGCTCAACGTCGTCGCCGGGCTGCTCGAATCGCCGTCGGGCCGGGTCAGCGTGTTCGGAGAGGAGCTCAAGGGCATCAACCGGCACGCCGCCTACCTGTTTCAGCAGGACGCACTCCTGCCGTGGCGCAGCGTGCTCGACAACGTGATGCTCGGCCTCGTCTTCCGCAACGTGCCGCGCGCCGAGGCGGAGACGAAGGCGCGGCAGTGGATTGCACGCGTCGGCCTGCGCGGCTTCGAGGACGTGTTTCCACACCAGCTGTCGGGCGGCATGAAGAAGCGCGTCGCCATCGCGCAGAGCTGGATCGTCGACCCGCGCATCCTCCTGATGGACGAGCCGTTCGGGGCGCTCGACGTGCAGACCCGGCAGAACATGGAGAACGAGCTGCTCGAGCTGTGGCAGGAGAGTCGCAAGACCGTGCTGTTCATCACCCACGATCTCGAGGAGGCGATCGCCCTTGCCGACCACGTCGTGGTCGTCAGCGCCGGTCCGGCGGCGCATATCAAGGGCGCCTACGCGGTCGACCTGCCGCGGCCGCGCGACGTGGTCGAGATCCGCCTCAATCCCGAGTTCACCGCGCTCTATCGCCGGATCTGGGCCGATCTGCGCGACGAGGTGAAGCGCTCGCAGGAAGCCGGACATTGAGGGAGCGCACATGTCGACGCTGATCAGCAGGCCGACGACTGCACCGGCCGCGCGCGAAGGCGCGGTAGAGGCGGTGCGGGCGCATGGCGAGAAGCAGCCGCACCGCGTGCTGACCCTGTCGCTGCAGATCGGCGTGTTCGTCGGACTGTGCGCGGTCTGGCAGATCCTCGCCGATACCGAGACGATCGACCCGTTCTTCTTCAGCCGGCCGTCCGACATCGCCTCGCAGGTGTGGCGCTGGATGGTCTCCGGCTATATCTGGCCGCATCTCGCCGTGACCCTGATCGAGGCGATGCTGGCTTTTGTCATCGGCACGGTCGCCGGCGTCGCAGCCGGACTCGCCTTCGCGCGCATCGAGCTGCTCGCGGCCGTGTTCGACCCCTATATCCGTATCTTCAACGCCCTGCCGCGCGTCATCCTGGCGCCGATCTTCATCCTGTGGTTCGGGCTCGGCATCGCGTCCAAGGTGGCGCTGGGTGTCACGCTGGTCTTCTTCGTCGTGTTCTTCAACACGTTCCAGGGCATCCGCGAGGTCGATCCCGTTACACTCAACAACGCGCGCATGCTGCAGGCGACCGACCGCCAGCTCCTGCGCCACGTCTATCTGCCGTCAGCGATGGCTTGGATATTCTCGAGCCTGCATACCAGCATCGGTTTCGCGCTGGTCGGCGCCGTCGTCGGGGAGTACATCGGCTCGGCACGCGGCATCGGCTATGTCGTGGCCCAGGCGCAAGGCGTGTTCGACACCGCCGGCGTATTCGCCGGCCTGATCCTCACCTCGGCCGTCGTGCTGGTCATCGACCTCGCGATCCACCGCCTCGAGCGTTACCTGCTGCGCTGGCGCCCGCGCGTATAGAACAGAAGCTGCGAGCGTCGCCTGCCACGGCAGCGCGTTCGCCGCAGCACTCCTCTTCAGAATCCGACGCGGATTCCGGCCATCAGCTCATGCGCGCGCAGATCGCCGGACACGCCGACGCCGCCAACCGATCGCGTCTTGACCTCGCCGAGATCGACGAAGCGGTAGCCGAGATCGAGCGCCACGCCGGGCACGATGCTGATTCCGGTGCCGAAGCCGGCCTGCCAGGCGAAGTCTGTCGACGTATCTCCATCGAGCCTGATGGCGCCGACATTGACCGAATCCGCGTCATTGTAGGAGACGCCGACACCGGCGCCGACATAGGGCTGGAAGCGACCGATCTCGGGAAAATCGAAATACGCATTGAGCATGCCTGTCCAGCTGTCGACATCGCCCTGCGCGTTCACACCGGCGACGACACGATCGGAATCGATTTCGTAGCCCGTGCGATAGGTCAGCGTCACGTCCGTTCGGATGAACGGCAGAACCTTGAAACCCAGACCGACGTCGATCAGGGCCGCCGTTCCTGCATCGTCGCCGAGATTGCCGCCCGGATCCTCCGCAAAAGACCCGCCGATATCGCCGCGGATATAGAACCAGGTCGGCTGTGCGATCGCCGGCGCCATCATCAGGAGCGTCACGCCGGCGACGGCCAGGATGTGCAGCACGGCGCGCGTGCCGCTGCCGTCGAGTATTCGACGAATCATGTTTCTCCGCATCGATCGCTCCACTTGGCGCCCAGCCGCAACGCTAGAGCGGACGAAAGCGGACGTAAATGTTCAGTCCGGGTTGGGGATTACCCCGAATGGGCGCGGTCAAGGTTGGCGGCGTGCCTTCCCTTAAAGCCCATAAGCCGCGCGCGGCGACCTGTGATTGCATCCATGATGCTGATGCACGGCCGACGAAGGGACAGGCGCGGCGAAGCTCCGTTCACCGCGCCTATAGGATAGTCCGAACACCGGCCGACCGCGCTCGCGAACGGCGATTACCTTCGCATAGGGCGACTCTGCGCTTTTGGTCGCCACGGTGTTGCGACTGGCGACTTGCTCAAACGAATCGGAAAGCCCTGACTTAGCGCGGCACCACCTTGCGATACAGGTGCCACGTGGCATGCCCGAGCACGGGCATGACGAAAATCAGGCCGAGGAGCAAGGGTATCGATCCGAGCACGAGGCCGCCCGCGACGATCAGGCCCCACACTGTCATCGTGCGCGGATTTTCCGCGACCGCGCGCACCGATGTCGTTACCGCGGTGAAGACGCCGACGTCGCGGTCGAGCAGCAGCGGGAACGACACGACGCTGATCGTCAGCACCAGAAGCGCGAAGACGAACCCAACGCCCATTCCGACCGCGATCATCGTCCAGCCGGCGGTGGTCGTGAACACATCGCGGGCGAAGGCCTCGATCGAGTTCGGCGCATAGGGCCCGAACAGCGCCGCGTAGATCATGTAGGCGGTGAAGAGCCAGACCGTAAAGATCGCGATCAGCACCAGGCCCAGCGCGACGATCGCGCCGAAGTTCGACGATCGCACGACGCCGAAGGCGTCCGCCCAGGTGGTATCGAGTCCCTGCTCGCGCCGCCGGCTCATCTCATAGAGTCCGACCGCCGCGACCGGGCCGATCAGCGCGAATCCGGACACGAGCGGAAACAGCAGCGGCAGCATCTCGTAACCGAATGCCAGGCGCCACAGGACCAGGCCCGCGGCCGGGTAGATCAAGCAGATGAAAAGGACGTCCGTCCTGTAGGCTCCGAAATCCGATATGCCTCTGGCCAAGGCATCCCTCAGATCGTCGATTCCTATCTTCCGGACGGGAAGTGCTCCTTCCTGGGCGTCGCGCGCGCCGCGCGCCGAGCGACCCGCCGCGCCGACGGCGTGACCCGCCAGCCTGAGCTGCTCCCACCCCCACTCGATCGGATTCCGGACGTGATTGTCGACGGCCATGCTTGCTCCTCCCGAATCGCTGATTCGGGGGCCGCGGGCCAGCCGTGGCTTGGCGCCCAATCCGGCCGCCAGTCACGAGGAAGCCGCGACCCGCCGTATCGGAAAGCATACTCCGGTCGGGTGTCGCCGTCGCTTCACATCTCGGCGCGGATTCGCCGGAGAAGCTGAGCCGTCAGCCGGCGATCGTATGCATCGCAGCCGGCGTGCCGCGGAGCGGTGGGCACCCGCGCCGGTCCTGCGGCGGCGCGGATGCGCCCTTGAGGCGCATACGCGCGACTTCGACGATGAGCAGCAGCTCGGTGCGATGGATGCCGTCGCTCTTCATGACAAGCTTCATCGCCGGATCGTCGAGCAATGCATAAACCGACGGCTCAGGATCATCCGCCCGGACAACCGGATCACCACCAACCAAAGGGATTACGACGTGAGGTGACGCCGGCGCTCCCGGCAACAGGCATGGGGAAAACATGTTCATTCGTCCAGCGTTGGCGGATTGCGTACCGCACCCGGCCCGCGCGGCGATGTGACGCCCGTCACACGGAGTGTTCCGGCTCCCCGGCCGAATGCGCCGCCGCCGGACCGGCGATTGCCACTTTTGGAACAGTCGCTGACACCTTTTTGGCCGAGCGCGCTGCAGCAACGACAAGGCAGGATGGTACAGGCCGAGCGGAGCGTCGCCATGAGATTGCATCGCCATGCACCGGAGGATGCAGGAAGACAGCGGCACCCGACTGGCAAGAACCCGAGCGAGGAGTCGTCTCCGCAATGGATGCAGCATCGCCGGCAACGTCCCGGATCGACTCGCCGCATACGGTGAGTTTTGAGCTCGACGGGCTCAAGCGGCTGCTCGCTTTCCTCATCCTCATCGGCCTGTTTTTCATCGGCGACAACTATCTGCTGTCATACAAGCAGATGGCCGGCGTGGGCGATACGCGCGATGCCATGGCCCTCGTCGACGCGGCGGCAACCGGCTCCGTCGGGTCGCTGCGGCCGTTGGTGTTCGGGCTCCTCTGCGCCTTCGGGATTGTCTGCTGGATGGCACGGCCCGCGGGGCTGCGCACGGAGATCCACGGCTGGCTGCCGGCGCTCCTGTCGATCTTCGTTGCTGTCGTCGGAACGAGCGTCCTGTGGTCCGAGCTGCCGGAACTCGTCATGCGGCGCATTGCCGCGTTCATGCTGTTCGTCGTAGCCGCATGGGGGCTTGCCCACCGCTTTTCGAATCGGGACCTGCTGCTCTTCTGTTTCCTGTTTGCGGGACTCGCTGGCGCGCTCAGTCTCGGTTCGGAAATCCTGACCGGGCATTTCCGGCCACTCGACTCCGGCTACCGCCTGTACGGCATCATGCACGCGAACAGTCTCAGCGCGACGCTCGCGATTTTCATACTGTCGGCGATCGCGCTACGCCAGGACGGCCAGCGGCGCGGCTGGTATCTGCTTGCGATCGGGCTCGGAATAGGGTTGCTGATTCTTACGAAATCGCGATCCTCGATGGTCGGACTGCTTGCGGGCCTGGCCGTATGGGTCCTGCTCGGCGCCCAGGACCGCCGCCGTGTCGTCGCTTTGGGCGTGCTGCTGCTGGCGCTGATCGTGCCTGCAGTGATTTTCCTGTTCGGCGAGGAGCTCGGCTCGGGTATCGAGAAGGCGGTCCTGATGGGCCGGAAAGCGGAATCGCTCGAGACGGGCACCGGACGCATTCCTCTCTGGGATCATCTTATCTCGCATTACGTCGCCGAGCGCCCCTTGCTGGGATACGGCTTCCAGGGTTTCTGGACGGCGGACAACATCCGCAGCGTGACGGCCTCGCAGGATTGGCTCATCCTGCATGCGCATTCCGGCTACATGAACATCCTGCTCGATCTGGGGTTGGCCGGACTCGGCTTATTCGTTCTGGTCCTTCTCCTGTCGATCACCCGCTCTTATGCATACTTCAAGGTCACGCAGGACAAGTCGTGGCTGTTTATGACGGCGCTGCTTACATGGGCAGCCGTCACTTCGTTCTTCGACACCCTGCTCATGTCCCTGAGCATTCGGGACTTCGTCTGCATGCTGGCCATCGCCAAGATCACCCTGTTCGACCCGCGCGTTGTCCGCGTACGCGAGCCGGCGTTCGCCGCGGGCGACTGACGGCTCAGCGAGGCGCGGCGAGGAATCGGGTATCAGGGTCACCCACACCGGCGATCCGCCCTTTCGGCGGCCCGGGCGGCGCGATCACACCGAAAAGTACTTCGCCTGCGGATGGTGGCAGACGATCGCTGACGTGCTCTGCTCGGGGTGGAGCTGATCCTCGTCGGACAGCAACACGCCGATGCGCTCGGCCCCCAGCAAGGTCAGCAGCTGGCCCTGGTCCGCGAGATTCGGGCAGGCCGGATAGCCGAAGGAGTAGCGCGAGCCGCGGTAGCCTTGCTTCAGCATCTTCTCCATGTCGCGGTCGTCCTCGGCAGCGAAACCGAGCTCGGCGCGGATGCGCTTGTGGGTGTACTCGGCCAGTGCCTCGGCCATCTCGACGCCGAGGCCGTGCAGGTAGAGATAGTCCTGATAGCGGTTGTCGGCGAACCACTCGCGTGCGACCTCGGAGGCGCGCTGACCCATGGTGACGACCTGGAGGCCGATCACGTCGCGCTCGTTGGAGGTGCGGTCGCGGAAGAAGTCGGCGATGCACAACCCGCCATCCCTGTCCTGGCGCGGGAATCCGAAGCGGGCCACCTCCTTGTCGCCGCCCTCGTCGAGCAGCACGACGCTGTCGCCCTCGGAATAGCATCGCCAGTAGCCGTAGATCGCGCGCGGCTGGAGGATGTTCTCCTTCTCCGCCTGGTCAAGGATGCGCTTGAGGATCGGCTTCACCTCGCGCTGGGTCCACGCCCTGTACTCGTCGAGCTTCTTGCCCGCCTTGCGGAAGCCCCAGTGGAATTGGAACAACATGGTCTCGTTGAGGTACGGAACCAGCGTCTTGACCGGCACGTGCTCGACGACGCGGGCCCCCCAGAACGGCGGCAGGGGTACCGGCGCCTGCATGGCCAGTTCGGCGCGGCGGGTCTGGATTTCCTCGAAATCGACGGGCCGCGCAGGCGTCGCCGCCTGGCCGAGCACGCGCTTCTGGTTCGAGGGCCGGCTCTTGCGCTTCTCGGTCGAGGTTCGGACGTGGTCGTCGAACTTGCCGCCGACGATCTTGTCCATCAGGTCGAGGCCGTCGAAGGCATCGCGTGCATACGCGACGCGGCCGGCGCCATAGGACGTGACGCAGTCTTCCTCGACATAGCGGCGCGTCAGCGCGGCGCCGCCGAGCAGTACCGGCAGGTCGATGCCCTCGCGGGTCATCTCCTCGAGGTTTTCGCGCATTACCACGGTCGACTTGACCAGAAGGCCGGACATGCCGATGGCGTTGGCCTTGTGCTCGCGCGCCGCGGACATGATGGTGGCGATCGGCTGCTTGATGCCGAGATTGACGACCTTGTAGCCGTTGTTGGTGAGGATGATGTCGACGAGATTCTTGCCGATGTCGTGGACGTCGCCCTTGACGGTGGCGAGCACGATCGTGCCCTTCTGCTGGCCCTCGACGCGCTCCATGAAAGGCTCGAGATAGGCGACCGCCGCCTTCATCGTCTCCGCCGACTGCAACACGAACGGCAGCTGCATCTTGCCTGCGCCGAACAGATCGCCGACCACCTTCATGCCGTCGAGCAGGAAGGTGTTGACGATGTCGAGCGGCTTGTACGACTTCATCGCCAGGTCGAGATCGTCCGTCAGTCCCTGCTTGTCGCCATCGACGATGCGCTCCTTGAGCCGCTCCTCGACCGAAACCGCGCGCTTCTTGACCGTCTTCGGACCGGCGGTGCGGTCCTGGAACAGCGCGATGAACGCCTGCAGCGGGTCGTAGCCCTCGGCGCGGCGGTCGAAGATCAGGTCCTCCGCCGCCTTGACCTCCTCGGCGGGGATCTTGTGCAGCGGCATGATCTTGGAATGATGGACGATCGCCCCGGTCAGCCCGCGCCGCAGCGCATGGTCGAGGAACACCGAGTTGAGCACGTGGCGCGCCGCCGGATTGAGGCCGAACGAGATGTTCGACAGGCCGAGGATGATCTGCACCTCGGGCAGCGCCTCGCGGATCTTCTCGATGCCTTCCAGGGTCCACAGACCGAGCTTGCGGTCGTCCTCGTTGCCGGTGGCGATGGTGAAGGTCAGCGGGTCGATCAGCAGGTCGGATGACGGCAGGCCGAAGCGGTTGCAGGCGAAATCATGCAGGCGCCTGGCGATCGCAACCTTCTGATCGACTTCCTTCGCCATGCCGTGCTCGTCGATCGTCAGCGCCACCACTGCGGTGCCGAAGCGCTTTGCGAGCTGCATGCGCTTTTCCGCCGGTCCTTCGCCGTCCTCAAAATTGATCGAGTTGAGGATCGCCTTGCCGCCGTAGAGCTTGAGCGCCGCCTCGAGCACCGGCAGCTCGGTCGAGTCGATCACCAGCGGCGCCGTCACGGAGCCGCGCATGCGGCTGACGACCTCGTTCATCTCCATCACTTCGTTGCGGCCGACGAAAGCGGTGCAGATGTCGAGCGCATGCGAACCCTCGCGAACCTGCTCGCGGCCCATCTCGACACAGCCTTCCCAGTCGCCTGCTTCCTGCAGCTTGCGCCACTGGCGGCTGCCGTTGGCGTTGCAGCGCTCGCCGATCGAGAAATATGCGTTCTCCTGGCGCAGCGGCACCTGGCCGTAGAGCGAGGCGACGGACGGAATCCAGACGGACTTGCGCCTGTTCGGCGTCGGCCGGCACTCGGATCCGGCGCGTTTCCTGAGCATCGCGTCGAGGGCGGCGATATGCGGGACGTCAGTGCCGCAGCAGCCGCCGACCACGTTGATGCCGTCCTCGGCGATGAAGCGCTCGAGCCATTTGGACAGCTCGTCCGGCGTCAGCGGATATCGCGTCTTGCCGTCGACCAGCTCGGGCAGGCCGGCATTCGGCTGCACCGAGATGAGGCCGGGCCAGTTCTCGGCCAGCCACTTGACGTGCTCGGCCATCTCCTGCGGCCCCGTGGCGCAGTTGAGGCCGATCACCGGCACGTCGAGCGAATGGATCACGGTTGCAGCCGCCGCGATGTCGGCGCCGACCAGCAGAGTGCCTGTGGTCTCGATCGTCACCTGGACCAGGATGGGGATGTCCCTGCCCGACTCCCGGCGCGCGCGTTTGGCGCCGTTGACCGCCGCCTTGATCTGCAGCGGATCCTGGCAGGTCTCGATCAGGAACGCGTCGACATGACCGGCGACGAGTCCCTGGCACTGAACCGTCAGCGCGTCCTCGAGCGTCTGGTAGTCGATGTGGCCGAGGCTCGGCAGCTTGGTGCCCGGGCCGATCGAGCCGAGGACGAAGCGCGGGCGGCCGTCGTGCCTGAACACGGCGACCGCCTCGCGCGCCAGCTCCGCCGCACGCCTGTTGAGGTCGTAGGCCTGGTCCTGCAGCCCGAACTCGCCGAGCGTGATGGGCGAGCCGCCGAAGGTGTTGGTCTGGACCATGTCGGACCCGGCCTCGAGATAGCCCATGTGGATCGCCCGGACGAGGTCCGGCCGGGACCTGGTCAGGATCTCGGTGCAGTTCTCGTTGCCAAGATAGTCGCGCTCGACGTCGAGGGTCAGCGCCTGCACGCGGCTGCCCATGGCGCCGTCGCAAAGCAGAACGCGGTCGCGGAGGGCGTCGAGGAAGTGGATGGCCATTGCTGTTCTACTCAAGTCCGAATGTGGGGTGCAGGAGACCGGCTTGCCTGTCCGCGAACGACCGGCGCTGTCCGAATAAGGTGATTCTCGTCAGGCGACCGCGGCCTCGACCGCCTCTTCCTTGCGCGCCCGCACGCCCAGGATGTGGCAGATCGCATAGGTCAGGTCGGCGCGGTTGAGCGTATAGAAGTGGAACTCCTCGGCGCCATGGTCCTGCAGGCGCCGGCACTGCTCGGCCGCGACAGTCGCGGCGACCAGACGGCGCGTGTCGGGATCGTTGTCGAGCCCCTCGAACAGGCGGGCGAGCCACGGCGGCACCGAGGCACCGCACGCCGCACTGAACTTCACGACCTGCGCGAAATTCGTCACCGGCAGGATGCCGGGAATGATCGGCACCCTGATCTGGAATGCGTCGCAGAGATCGCGGAAGCGCAGGAACTTGTCGACGTCGAAGAAGTACTGGGTGATCGCGCGCGTGGCGCCGGCGTCGATCTTGCGCTTGAGATTGTCGAGATCGGCGGCCGGCGATCCGGCGTCGGGATGGGTCTCGGGATAGGCCGCGACGCTGATCTCGAATGGTGCGATGCGCTTCAGTCCCGCAACCAGATCCGCCGCGCGCGCATAGCCGCCCGGATGCGGCGTGTAGCGGCCGGCATTCGCCGGCGCGTCGCCGCGCAGCGCCACGATGTGGCGGATGCCCGCGTCCCAGTACTGGCGCGCGACGTCGTCGACCTCGCCGCAGGTCGCAGCGACGCAGGTCAGATGCGCGGCCGGCTCGAGCGAGGTCTCGTTGCGGATGCGCCGCACGGTCGCGTGCGTGCGCTCGCGCGTCGAACCGCCGGCGCCATAGGTGACGGACACGAACCGGGGAGCCAGCGGCTCCAGCCGCTTCACCGACTGCCAGAGCTGCTTCTCCATCTCGTCGGTCTTGGGCGGAAAGAATTCAAACGACAGCTTGAGCTGCGATCCCTCCGAAGCGCCGCCGATCAGCGTGCCGGGCACCCGTGCGGTTACCATGTGTTCGCTCCTCTTGGTCTCTGTTCGTCAGGCCGCGATGCGGCCCGCCTCGCGCGGGCGCGTCGCCGGCCACAGGCTGACGGTGAGTTTCTTACCCGGCAGATGAACCACCGGCCCCGGCACCAGCCCGGCCGCGGCAATCCACTGCCGCACCTCGTCGTCGGCGAAGCCCAGCCGCCGGTGCTCGTGATCGCGCCGCAGCTGGTCGAGCTCGTGCGGCGCGAAATCAACGATCGCCATGCGCCCGCCCGGCCGCAGCACGCGCGCGGCCTCGGCGATCACCTCGCCCGGCTCGTCGGCGTAGTGCAGCACCTGATGAATCGTGACCGCGTCGAAGGACGGCCCGGCCCAGGGCAGCTGGTACATATCGCCCTGGCGCACGTAGCAATCCTTGAGGCCGGCGCGGTCGAGATTGGCGCGCGCGACCTGCAGCATCTCGCGCGACAGGTCGACGCCCACCCCGGCGACGCCCTGCGCCCCGAACAGCTCGAGGATCCGGCCGGTCCCGGTCCCGATGTCGAGCAGGTTGCGGACTTCAGCGGGCGGGATCAGCTCGAGCAGGCGGCGCTCGACCTCCGCATCGGCGATATGCAGTGCGCGGATCTCGTCCCAGCGCGCGGCGTTCTCGCGGAAATAACGTGCTGCCGACTCGGAGCGCGCCCGCCGGATCGCGGCGAAGCGCTCGCGATCGCGCGCGAAGCCGTTCGAGTCGAGGGGCAGGAGTTCGATGACCTGGCGCGCGACCCGTCCGGTCGGCCCGTCGCGACGCAGCCGGTAGAACACCCAGCTTCCTTCCGGGAACCGGTCGAGCAGGCCCGCGTCGCACAACTGCTTGAGGTGCCGCGATACCCGCGGCTGGCTTTGTCCCAGCACCTGCGTCAGCTCCGTGACCGTCAGATCGCCGTGAGCGCACAGGGCCAGGAGCCGCAACCGCGTCGGCTCGGCCGCGGCACGAAGGCCGGTCAGGACCTGCTCCAACTCACCCATGCCGTAACATATAACGATATCCTTATATCCTTCAATCTGCATTCATGCATCCGAGCGTGAGCCTTGGCTGCAACGCTGGATCTATTTCGACACGGGCGACCGGCGGGCCACTGGAAGGGCTGGATTTCTTATGGTACCTACCCCCTTGGATTCGCTCGGCCATGTCCGCAGTTAACGGGACCTTCAGCGTTTCGGCTGACGATTGCGCGTCTGGGGTGGCTGGCGACCGGAACAGGACGCCCGGTGGAGGGCGCCCTGATTTGGGGCTTGAGATCCGCGACAACAAATCCAACAACGGGTTCTGTCCTTCGATGAAGCTTCCCTATTTTGCGGGCCGGAGCGCACGCCTCGCCGGCGCGATGACCGCGATGCTGTCCGTATCGGCCTGCGTCATCCAAGACACGCCTGAGAAAGTGGCGCAGGTCGAGGAGACGAACGATCCGTTCGAGCCGACCAACCGTTACATTTTCGAGGTCAACCGCTTCCTCGATGAGATGCTGCTGAAGCCCGTTGCGTGGTGGTACCGCGCCGGCGTGCCCGATCCGGCGCGCGAGCGGATTCATTTGGCACTGGCCAATCTCCGCTTGCCGTGGACGGCGGTGAACGATTTCTTCCAGGGCGAGATGAAGCGCGCCTACGACTCCAGCGCCCGTTTCGTCATCAACACCACGGTCGGTGTGGTCGGGCTGTTCGACGTGGCGACGGGCTGGGGCTTCCCGCATCACGAAGAGGATGCGGGCCAGACCTTCGCGGTGATGGGGGCGCCCGAGGGGCCGTATCTGATGCTGCCGATCCTCGGCCCGTCCAATCCACGCGACGCCGCCGGACTCCTCGTCGACTACGTTGCCGATCCGGTCAACCTCGTCCTGAACAACAACGGCGCCGATGCCGCAGGGCTCGCCCGCGGCGGCGCAAGCTCGGTTGACGCCCGCGAGCGCAATCTCGAGACAATCGCCGATCTCGAGCGCAACTCGGTCGACTTCTACGCGACAATCCGCAGCATCTACCGCCAGCGCCGCGCGTCCGAGATCCGCAATGGCGCCCCGGACAGCACCTATCCGGCACCGAGTCTCTCACAGCAGAAGTGAACCATGTCACGCCGAGGAATAATCATTGCGGTCACGGCCGCGCTGATTGCGGCAGGCAATCTTCCTGCCGCGGCACAGGGCCCTTCCGCCGCCGCCTCCGTGGCCGTTACGGAGGGCAGCCAGTTCGTGGCCAATCTGGCCAGCCGCGCGGTCGGCGAACTCACGACGGACGAGTTGCCGCTGCCGGAGCGCGTGTCGCGCTTCCGCACGCTGCTGACCGAGGCGTTCGACGTTCCCGCGATCGGCCGTTTCGTGCTCGGCCGCTATTGGCGCACAGCCAACGAGAGCGAACGCGCGGAATACCTGAAGCTGTTCGAGGACTTCATCGTCCAGACATACGTGCAGCGCTTCAATGATTTTGCCGGTGCGCAGATCAGGGTGCTGCAGACGCGCGCCGGCCGGGAGAACGAGGTCATTGCGACGGTAGAGGCCGTCCTGCCGGGCCGACCGGCGGCGCGGTTCGACGTCCGCATGCAGCGCGATGACGGCCGGTTCAAGATCTTCGATGTCATCGTCGAAGGCATCAGCATGAGCATGACCCAGCGCGACGACTTCGCTGCGGTGATCCAGCGCAATGGCGGCAAGGTCGAAGGCCTGCTCGCCTCGCTGCGCGAAAAGACCAGGGCCGTACCGTAGAGCGCGGTGTCGCAGCGCTTCGATTCCTCGAAATGAGAAGCCCCGGGCGAAGCGATTCGCCCGGGGCTGCGCCTTTGGCCTCTCTGCTGCGGCCGATCAGCCGCCCCGGAACAGCGAGAGCAGGATCTGCGGCGACGCATTGGCGATGCTGAGGGCCTGCACGCCGAGCTGCTGCTTCACCTGCAGGGCCTGGAGCTTCGCGCTCTCCTCGGCGAGGTCCGCATCGACGATGCTGCCAAGGCCCTCGGTGACCGCGTCGGCCACCGTCTTGTTGAAGTCCTGCTGGAACTTCAGCGCGTTGACGTCCGAGCCGAGATCGCCCAGCGCCGTGCCGACCGCGGTGATCGCGGCGTTCACGTCGGCAAGCGCCGCGGTCGCGGTCGAGGTCGTCCCGATAGAGCCGAAGGTCAGTGCGCCGATCGAGCTCTGCGAGGACAGCGTTAGCGTGCCGCCGGCGATGGTCGAAATGACGGTCGCTTCGGTCGAGCCGGATGCGAGGAGGTTCTTGCCGTTATAGGCGGCATTGGCCACGAAGGTTGCGAACTGGGTCTTCATCGCCTCGAAGTCGGCGGCGAGGATCGACTGCTGGCTCGCCGTGTTGCCCGAGTTCATGCCCTCAATCGCCTTCTTCTTCATGTCGGTGAGAAGATTGGAGATCTGGGTTGCGCCGGCGATCGCGACATCGCCGATGCCCTTGCCGTTGGCGAGCGCCTGGTCGACGGCCTGATAGGCCTTGAGGTCCGCCCGGATGCCCTGGGCGATGGCGAAGCTCGAAGCGTCGTCCTTCGCGCCGATCACCTTCAGACCGGTCGAGACGCGGTCCTGGGTCTTGGCCAGGGATTCATTGGTCACGTTGAGGTTACGCAACGCAACCAGCGCGGTCATATTGGTGTTGACTGAGTTCGCCATGTCGTCTGCCTCATTCGGAGGAAGGTGTCGGTCACGTGCCCGCCGGCCCCTCGCCGGCAAACCCCGTGACACCTCCACGTCCAGAGCAACTGACATGCCAATGGCGTTAGCGCCAATTTACCCAGCATTCTCTATAATTTAGGCAAAAGCATCGTGACACTCGCGGAACCCGCATGGGCACGAAGCGCCGCATGCCCGGCAAGATCTGCCCGGTGCCGCAGCCCACGCGCGTGGCTCCGGCCGCAGATGCAGGCAATGGCCGCACCCCGCGGCCGCGCGCCTATCCGCGCGTCAGCGGCTTGAACCTGATGCGGTGCGGCTGCTCGGCCTCGGCGCCGAGGCGGCGTTTGCGGTCGGTCTCGTAGTCCTGGTAGTTGCCCTCGAACCAGACCACGCGGCTATCGCCTTCGAAGGAAAGGATGTGGGTGGCGATGCGGTCGAGGAACCACCGGTCGTGGGAGATCACGACGACGCAGCCCGGGAATTCGAGCAGCGCATCCTCGAGCGCGCGCAGCGTATCGACGTCGAGATCGTTGGTCGGCTCGTCGAGCAGCAGGACGTTGGCGCCGCTCTTGAGCATCTTGGCGAGATGCACGCGGTTGCGTTCGCCGCCAGAAAGCACGCCGACCTTCTTCTGCTGGTCGGAACCCTTGAAATTGAATCCGGCGACGTAGGCGCGGCTCTGCACCTTTCGCGTGCCGATCTCGATGACGTCCAATCCGCCCGAAACCTCTTCCCACACGGTCTTGTTCCCGTCGAGCGTGTCGCGCGACTGATCGACGTAGCCAAGCTTGACGGTTTCCCCGATCCTCAACGTTCCGCCGTCCGGCTTCTCCTGCCCGACGATCATCCGGAACAAGGTCGTTTTGCCGGCGCCGTTGGGACCGATCACGCCGACGATTCCGCCCGGCGGCAGGCGGAACGACAGATCCTCGATCAGCAGCCGGTCCCCGTAGCCTTTCCTGAGATGCTCGGCATCGATCACGGTGTTGCCGAGCCGCGGACCCGGCGCGATCGAGATCTGCACCTGCTCGGGAGCCTGCTCCCTCGCCTGCGCCACCAGCGATTCGTAGGCAGTAATGCGCGCCTTGCTCTTCGCCTGGCGCGCGCGCGGGCTCTGGCGGATCCATTCCAGCTCGCGCTCCAGCGTGCGCTGGCGCGCGGTCTCCTGTTTTTCCTCCAGCGCAAGGCGCTTCTGCTTCTGTTCGAGCCAGGACGAGTAGTTGCCTTCCCACGGAATGCCATGCCCGCGGTCCAGCTCGAGAATCCAGCCGGCGACGTTGTCGAGGAAGTAGCGATCATGCGTCACCGCGACCACCGTGCCGGGATAGTCGTGCAGGAAGTGCTCGAGCCACGCTACCGACTCGGCATCGAGGTGGTTGGTCGGCTCGTCGAGCAGGAGCAGGTCCGGCTTCTGAAGCAGCAGCCGGCACAGCGCCACCCGTCGGCGCTCGCCGCCCGACAGCTTGGTGACGTCGGCGTCGCCTGGCGGACAGCGCAGTGCGTCCATCGCAATATCGATGGTGCGGTCGAGGTCCCAGGCGCCGGCGGCGTCGATCTTCTCCTGCAGATCGGCCTGCTCCGTGATCAGCGCGTTCATCTCGTCGTCGTCGGTGACCTCGCCGAGACGGTTGCTGACCTCGTTGAATCGGTCGAGCATCGCCTTGAGCGGGCCCATGCCCTGGACGATATTCTCCTGCACGGTCTTCTTGGGATCGAGATGCGGCTCCTGCGACAGAATGCCGACGGTGGCGCCTTCCGCCATGAAGGCCTCGCCGGCAAAATCCTTGTCGAGCCCGGCCATGATGCGCAGCAGTGTCGATTTGCCCGAGCCGTTGAGGCCGAGCACGCCGATCTTCGCGCCGGGCAGAAAGGACAGCCAGATATCCTCGAGGACCTTGCGGCCCCCCGGGAAGATCTTGGTCAGGCCTTTCATGACATAGATGTATTGGTATGCAGCCATGGCCGCGCTGGTTCTCTTCGAGATTCGAGTGAGGACGGGCGGTTCTAGCGGATCGGAGCGCAACCGGCAACCGCAACCAGCGCCGCGGTGCTAGAGCGCGGCAGTACCCGGAGCGGCTTCGCGATACTTCCGGAAGGACTGCTCGAGAAAGGCGCGATCCATGTCGCGGGCGATGACGACGAGGCGCGAGCGGCGGTCGGCCGATGGCCATGACGGCAGCCGCGCCGGCGGATGGAAGACGTGCTGTACGCCATGTACCGCGACCGGCCTCTCCTCCCCGACCACGTTGAGGATGCCCTTGATGCGCAGCAGGTCCTCGCCGCGGTAGCGCACCAGCGAGCCAAGCCACAGGCTGAACGGGTCCCACTCGATCGGCTCGTCGAAGGTCAGGCAGGAGGCGCGGATGCGGTCGTCGTGCCTGTTCACGTCATGAGCTTGGCCATGATCATGTCCATGGTCGTGGTCGTGGTCGCGGCCGGGTTCATGCCCGACTTGCGCGTCGTAGGCTTCCGCACGCAGCCAGTTCTGGACATCCACGCTCTTCGTCTGCGGGTCATAGAGTCCGGCACCGAACAGGCGTGACGGTTCGATCTCCCCGTGGCGCACCGGATAGATCGGGGCGCCCGGGTTGATGGCCTTGAGCCGGGCGGTCAGACGGGCCAACGCCGGGGCGTCGGCCAGATCGCTCTTGGTCAGCAGCAGGCGATCCGCCACTGCTGCCTGCTTCACCGACTCGAACTGCGCGTCGAGCTGCCCCGCCCCGTTGACCGCATCGACCGTGGTGATCACGGCATCGAGCCGGTAGTAGCTCTCGATGATCGGATCCTCCATCAATGTCTGCAGGATCGGCGCGGGATCGGCTAGACCGGTCGTCTCGATCACCACGCGCTTGAACGCCGGCACTTCGCCGCGCACGCGCCGGAAGTAGAGCGTACGCAACGACTGCGCAAGATCGCCGCGAATGGTGCAGCATAGGCAGCCACTGTCCATGACGACGGTCTCGCCGCTCACGGCCTCGACCAGCTCGTGGTCCAGGCCGACCTCGCCGAATTCGTTGATCAGCACGGCGGTGTCGGCCATGTCCGGATGCTTGAGCAGGCGGCTCAGCAGGGTCGTCTTGCCGCTTCCGAGAAACCCGGTGATCACGGAGATCGGGATGCCTGCGGGCATGCCGCTCGGCTCGCTGCTGGATTCGTGGCCGGACATGGCGGTCCTATACCACGCCGCACGATCCGCCTGCCATGACAAGGAGAGCACAGCCGGGCTATCCTTGTCCGGCGTCCGGGATTGCGCGGGGCGGGCCCCGCTCCCGGCGCGGCTCCGACCGGAGGACAGCGCCATGAAACCATCCGTCCTGCTCGTCGATGACGAGCCGAACATCGTGCTCTCGCTCGAGTTCCTGATGAAGCAGGCCGGCTACGACGTGCGCATCGCGCGCGATGGCGACGGAGCCCTGAATGCGGTCAGGGAGCGTGCGCCGGACATCATCCTGCTCGACGTGATGACTCCCGGCCTCGACGGTTACGAGGTCTGCCAAACGATCCGAGCCAATCCGGCGTGGAACGACGTGCGGATCGTAATGCTCACGGCGAAGAGCCGCGAGGTGGAGCGCGAAAAGGGGCTGGCGCTCGGCGCCGACGACTACATCACCAAGCCTTTCTCGACCCGCGAGCTGGTCGACCGCGTCAAGCGGATGCTGGCGGACCGTCGTGCCTGAGCGAGTCACCGGCCTGACGAACGCGCCTGCCGGGCGCAAGCAGCTTACGCCCGCCCGCCTGATCGCGATCGCCTTCGCCCTTGCCGCCCTGATCGGCGTCATCCTCTTCGCGCTCGTCTTCAGCCTGCGCGGCGATCTCGGGACCCTTCCGCAGCGCGCCTATTCCGGTGCAATCATCGCTGTCGCCGCCGCCGTCGCACTCGGCTGGCTGGTCGTTCACCAGCTCGTGCTGCGGCCCCTTGCCCATCTCGGGGCGCAGGTGCGGCTGATCGCCGAGGCGAAATCCGACGCTCCGCTCGACCTGCGCACCTACCGCGCGCTCGGGCCGCTACCGGACGCCATCACGCAGCTGGCGGCCGAGTTCATGGCGGCACGGCGCGAGGTGCAGCAATCGGTGACAGCCGCGACGCACCGCGTCGAGGAGCAGAAGGGGCGGCTGGAGGCGATCCTGCGCGATCTGAGCGAGGGCGTGATGGTCTGCAATCTCGATCATCAGGTCCTCCTCTATAACCAGGTGGCGCTGTCGCTGCTGCACGTAGCGGGCGAGTTGGGGCTTGGCCGCTCTCTGTTCCAGCTGGTGACGCGCGAGCCGGTGACCCACGCGCTCGAGCGACTCCATCAGCGACCCGCCGCCGCCGGAGCGACGGAGGAGAGCACGATCGCGGTCGTCTGCGCCACGGTGGACAGCCGCACCCTGCTCAGCGGGCGCATGAGCCTGGTGCTGGATGCGGAACAGCAGCCGACCGGATACGTGCTGACCTTCACTGACGCCACCCGCAGCATCGCCGAGTTGAGCCAGCGCGACGTCCTGCTGCGCAACGCCACCGAGGGCCTGCGCCAGCCGATCGCCAACCTCCGCGCGGCCGCGGAGACGATCTCCTCCTTCCCGGAGATCACGCCGGCCGAGCGGCGCGCCTTCGAGGAGGTGATCCTGCGCGAAGGCAATGTCCTGAGCGAGCGCCTCGAGGCGCTCGACCGCGACTACCGCAGCCTCAGCGCAGGCTACTGGCCGATGGCGGATATCCACTCGCTGGACCTGTTCAGCTGTGTCGTCCGCAGCCTCGGCGAGGCCGGCGGCCCGCAGGTGACGATGGTCGGCCTGCCGCTCTGGCTGCACGGCGACAGCCACTCCCTTGCGCTCGCGCTGGAACGGGTCCTGCGCAATCTCGCCGAAGCGACCGGCGTCAGCGCCTTCGACATCGAAGCCCTGCTTGGCGACAAGCTGATCTATATCGAGATCGCCTGGGACGGTGTGCCGATCTCCTCGGCGGCACTCGATGCCTGGCGCGACGAGGAGCTGCCCGGAGCGCTCGGCCGCGCGACCCTGCGCGACATCCTCAACCGGCATGGCAGCGAGATGTGGAGCCGGGCGAAGCGGCCGGGGCGGGCGCTGCTTCGCCTGCCGGTGCCGGCGCCGACGCGCATCCAGTTCGTGCCGCCGTCGCGACCGAGCATGCCGCCGCGGCCCGAGTTCTACGACTTCGACCTCCTGCAGCTCGGCACCCGGCCGCCGCTGGCCGCACGAACCCTGCGCTCGCTGAGCTACGTCGTGTTCGATACGGAGACCACCGGTCTCAGGCCCTCGCAGGGCGACGAGATCATCGCGATCGGTGCCGTGCGCATCGTCAACGGCCGGATCCTGACCGGCGAGACGTTCAGCCGTCTTGTCAATCCGAAGCGACCCGTCCCCGCCGAGTCGGTGCAGTTCCACGGCATCACGGATGCGGTGGTCGCCGACGCGCCGCCGATCGAGGTCGTGCTGCCGCAGTTCAAGGCATTCGCCGCCGACTCGGCGCTGGTCGCGCACAACGCAGCCTTCGACCTGAAATTCCTCAAGCTCAAGGAGGAACTGTGCGGCGTGCGCTTCGACAACGTGCCGCTCGACACCCTGCTTATCTCGGCCTTCCTGTTTCCCGAATTCACCGACCACAGCCTCGACGCCCTGGCCGATCGGCTGCGCATCGAGATTTCCGGCCGGCACACGGCGCTGGGCGATGCGATGGTGACGGCGGCGGTGTTCGTGCGGCTGCTGGAACTGCTCGAGGGCCGCAACATCACGACCTTGAGCGCGCTGATGGATGCATCGAATATGATGCTGGGGATTCGCGCCGGCCAGGCGCATTTCTGAGCAGGGCCGGCGCCGGGAGGACACCATGCGAAATGCCGTCACGGGAGACCGCCTGATCGCGCTGTTCCTGCTCGGCGTACTGCTGTTCACCCCGCCGATGATGGCGATCTTCAATATCGAGACGCTGGTCTTCGGCATCCCGCTGCTGTTCCTGTACCTGTTCGGCGGATGGGTTCTGTTGGTGGCGCTGCTCGCCTTCGTGCTGAGTCGCCATCGCGAGCCGCCGGCCGACAGCGCGCATGACGAAGGAGGCTAGCCGATGCTCCAGCCCGGCGTGATCGTCGCGGCAGCCTTCGGCTATCTCTGCCTGCTGTTCGCGATCGCCTACTGGGCCGACAAGCGCGCCGATACCGGGCGCGGGATCGTCACCAGCCCCTACGTCTACGCACTGTCGATCGCGGTCTACTGCACCGCCTGGACCTTCTACGGCAGCGTCGGGCGCGCCGCCGCGTCGGGCGTCGACTTCCTGCCGATCTATCTCGGCCCCACCCTGGTCGCGATCCTGTGGTGGCACCTGATGCGCAAGATGCTGCGCATCAGCAAGAGCAACCGCATCACCTCGATCGCCGACTTCGTCGCTTCGCGCTACGGCAAGAGCCAGCTCCTCGGCGGGCTGGTTACCATCATCGCCGTCATCGTGATCATGCCGTATATCGCGCTGCAGCTGAAAGGCGTGTCCGCCAGCTTCAACGTACTGCTGAATTATCCCGAGATCGTGATGCCGGCGGACGCCGACCCCGGCTCGATCTTCGGCGACACGGCGCTCTATGTCGCCGCGCTGATGGCGGCTTTCGCCATGCTCTATGGAACCCGCCACATCGATGCGACCGAGCGCCACGAGGGCATGGTCGCGGCGATCGCCTTCGAGTCGATCGTCAAGCTGGTCGCCTTCCTGTGCGTCGGCCTTTACGTGACCTTCGTCATGTTCGACGGCTTCGGCGACATCTTCCGTCAGGCCGCGATGCGTGCCGATCTCAGCAAGCTGTTCGTCATGCAGGGCGTCGCCGATCACGGCGAATGGCTGACCCTGACCGTGCTGTCGATGGCGGCGATCCTGTTTCTGCCGCGGCAGTTCCAGGTCTCGGTGGTCGAGAACATAGACGAGCGCCATCTCGACAAGGCGGCCTGGCTGTTCCCGCTCTATCTGATCGCGATCAACATCTTCGTGCTGCCGATCGCGATCGCCGGACTGCTCGTCTTCCCGCCCGGAACCGTGGACGGCGACACTTTCGTGCTGACGCTGCCGATGAGCGAGCGCGCGGGCGGCCTGGCCCTCCTCGCCTTCATCGGCGGGCTTTCCGCAGCGACCGGCATGGTGATCGTCGAGAGCATCGCGCTCTCCACCATGTTGTGCAACGACCTCATCATGCCGATTCTGCTGCGCATCCGCTGGCTCGGGCTGACCGAGCGCGGCGACCTGACCCGGCTGGTGATCGCCATCCGCCGCGGCAGCATCGCCCTGGTTCTGCTGCTCGGCTATCTCTATTTCCATTTCATCGGCGGTTCCTATGCGCTGGTCAGCATCGGCCTGCTGTCGTTCGCGGCGGTGGCGCAGTTCGCGCCCGCGATCATCGGCGGGATGTACTGGAAGGGCGCCACGCGCGCCGGCGCGCTGGCCGGGCTGTCCGCCGGTTTCCTGATGTGGGTCTACACGCTGCTGCTGCCGTCCTTCGCGCGTTCGGGCTGGCTGCCGATGGGTTTCCTCGACAATGGCCCGTTGGGCATAGAGCTGCTCAAACCCTACGCCCTGCTCGGCCTTTCCGGCTTCGATAATCTCTCTCATGCGCTGTTCTGGTGCATGGTCGCGAATGTCGGCCTCTATATCGGCGTCTCGATGATCACGCGCCAGAGCCCGACCGAGCGCATCCAGGCGACGCGCTTCGTCGAGGTCTTCCAGCAGCCCGACGCCGGCGACCGCACGCGGCTGTGGCGCGGCAGCACGTCGTTCGCCGACCTCTACGCGCTGGTGGTGCGCTTCATCGGCAAGCGTCGCGCCGACCAGAGCTTCGGAACCTATGCGGCGCGCCGCGGCCTCAATCTCGCCCGGCTCACCCGGGCGGATGCCGAGCTCGTCCACTTCACCGAGCGGCTGCTGGCGGGCGCGATCGGCGCCGCCTCGGCGCGCGTGATGGTCGCCTCGGCCGTCAAGGGCGAGAATGTCGGCCTCGACGAGGTCATGAAGATCCTCGACGAGGCGTCGCAGGTCATCGAGTACAGCCGCCAACTCGAGGAGAAGTCGCGGGCGCTCGAGGCGGCGTCGACGGAGCTGCGCGCCGCGAACATCCGGCTCCAGGAGATCGACCGGCTCAAGGACGATTTCATGACCACGGTGACGCACGAGCTGCGAACGCCGCTGACCTCGATCCGGTCCTTTTCCGAGATCCTGCACGACAACGCCAATCTCGCGCCCGAGCAGCGCACCGAGTTCCTCGCGATCATCATCAAGGAAAGCGAGCGGCTCACGCGACTCATCAACCAGGTGCTCGACCTGGCGCGCATCGAGGCGGGCCGCTTCGACTGGCAGATGCGACGCATCAGCGTCCGCGAGCTCCTGCTCGACGCGCTTGCCGCGACCCGGCAGTTGTTCAAGGATCGCGATGTGGTGCTCGATGCCGATCTGCCCGCAGAGCTGCCCGACGTGCTCGCCGACCGCGACCAGCTCATGCAGGTATTCATCAATCTTCTTTCCAACGCCGCAAAATTCTCGCCCGCCGGCTCAGGCAAGGTCGGCGTCGCGGTAGCGCTGCGCGGCGAGGGCGTCGAGATCCGGGTCAGCGACAACGGCCCGGGCATCGCCCGCGAGCATCAGCAGGTCATCTTCGAGAAGTTCCGCCAGGTCGGCGACACGCTGAGCGGCAAGCCGCAGGGCTCGGGCCTCGGTCTCGCCATCTGCCGGCGCATCATCGAACATTTCGGCGGCCGCATCTGGGTTGAGAGCGAGCCCGGCGGCGGCGCGACGTTCGCCGTGCTCGTCCCCTACGCCGAACCGGACTCGCGACTTGCCGCCGCCTCCTGACCCTGGGTGAAACAGCGCGAAACAGTCAAGCGCCTGATTTTTCTCGAAATTTACGGAAGCGTTTCACTGCTTCACCGGAATGCGCAGTTGCGCCGCCCGCTTCGCCGACGCTGCGGCCGCCCCCTCGAGGCAGCCTAGGCATCGGTCTGCATACCGGTTCTTTCACTGCCTTGCGGCCTCGGGCGAGGTTGCGGTTCCGCCCCCGGTCCCGGCGGGGCCCGGGGAACCAAACGATAAGCCCGCCGATCCTGCGATCGGCGGGCGCGCTTCTCCGGCGCCAGTCAAGCACAAAGCCGGCCGGCACGGAAGGCGGGAATTCCGACGGCCCGGCACGGGAGCCGCCTCACCACACCTCCCCGGTGAGATCGGCGCGGACGCGCTTGCGGAACGACTCGATCGCGCGCAGGGCATCGACCAGCAGGTCGCGCTCGCGGCGCGACAGGGCGTCGGGATCAGGGCTCAACCCCGCCATCTACCGGCGCATCATCGAGCATTTCGGCGGCCGCACCTGCGTCGAGAGCGAACCCGGCACCGGCGCCACCTTCGCGATGCTCATGCCCTACGCGAAAACCGAGCCGCGCCTTGCCGCGTCCTGGCGGCCGGGCCCGACAGATCGACGAGAAACCTACGCTCGATCGATGGGCCGATGATCAGTTCACTGTCTCGGCAACCCGCAGCAGGCCGATCGGAGGGAACAGGCCGAGCCTCCTCGCGACGTCCAGGTTTATGACGATCGCGAACTCTTTCATCCGTGCCACAGGAAGATCGCCGGGCAGCGCTTTTCCTACCAGGATGCGCCTCGCCTGCTCTGCTGCAAGCACGCCCACGTCATAGTAGCGCGCGGCAACCGATACGAGGGCGTGGGAGTTGATGACCAGCTCCTCGTAGGGACTCAGAATGGGGAGCCGGTGCTCCATCGCTGCCGTGGTGAGTGCCTTGCCATTGCCGCGAAGAAAGGAGGACGATCCAATGTAGAGAAATTCCGCCCCCGCCGCCTTCAACGCCGCGACGCCGGCAGCAATGTCGGCGACACGCGGCCTTCCATCGGCCGCCAGCGGCAACTCGCGCGCGATCAGCTCGATACCCTGTCCGACGGTGAGTTCGGCCAGTTCGTCCCGCTTGAGCACGGAATTCGCCTCGTTGGCATTGTAGAGAAGACCGAGCCGCCTGAAGCCCGGGAGATAAGCGCGGATCGTGTCAATGTTCACCTCCTCGGGCACGCGATTGTAAGTCCCGGTCAGGTTGGACCGTCCCGTCCTGTCGAGGCTCTCGACCAACCCAGCGCCGACCGGGTCAGCCACAACCATGAATATCTGGGGAATGTCATGGTTGAAGGCCGGGTCTTTGAGCTGATCGAGCGTCCCCGCCACGCCGACCGAGACGCTGGTGCCCCAGGTCAGGATCAGGTCGACCGCCTTGGCCCGCGCCTCGGCCAGGATTCCGGGGATCCGGGCCTCGTTGCGTTCAGCGTCCCGCAGGAGGATCTCGACGTCGAGCCCCGA
The DNA here is from genome assembly GCA_041690495.1 of Alphaproteobacteria bacterium. Lineage (GTDB taxonomy): Bacteria > Pseudomonadota > Alphaproteobacteria > CACIAM-22H2 > CACIAM-22H2 > DATAAP01. The sequence goes on from JAWLHE010000006.1 coordinate 255,328, forward strand.
GCGTGCCATCCCCTCCCGGAAGCCCGTGCAAGCCTCCTCGCATCCCCGCCACGTCGCGACCATGACCTTAAATTCGGCCCCGCACGCGAGATTTGACGACAGCACGAAAATTGCGATCGCCGCGGCGAGTCCACGCATCATTATTATTACTCCCCCCAGCCGACGAACCGTCAGCGCCTCCGGAAGCGACTGGCGAGTTCGAACATAGCATAAAGCCCCGCGCCACCGAGCACGACGATTGCGAGCGCGCGGATGCTGGCCGCCGGGCCGGATTCGGGGAGCGCCAGCGCCACAACGGCGAGGCCAACAATCGCACCGAGCCGTTCGAACAACCGCAGGCCGGCGAGGCCTGGCCCACCTGCTGCGGCTATCCTCAGCGCAACTGCATATTGCGGGGCACGAATGAGCGTGTGCCCAAGGCCGAGCCCCGCGACCGCGCTCGCCACGGCCCAGAACCCGTCCCAGAACGAAAGGGATGCCAGCGCCGCGCCGGAGAGGATCGCACCGGTGATTACGAGGACCGCCGGGCCCGGAGGACGATCGGCAAGTCGTGCGACGGCGGGGCCGAACAGGACGACGGCGAGATAGTAGAGCATGACGACCCGCGCGGTTTCAGCCGTACCCGATCCCGACTCCGCCAGCATGAGCGGCGTGAGATACCATACGAGGATCGCCGTCGCCGCGTTCATCGGCATGGCGACACCGACGAGGAGCGCGAGGTAGCGCGCCGTCGGACGGCCGCGCGCGGGCGAGGGCGATTCGGTTTTCCTCGGCTCCGGCAGACCTGCCAGTCCGTTCATTGCGGTCGATGCAAGTACGCCAGCAAGGACAACGATCGCGGCCGCAATCGCAAAAGCCGTCATGAACCCAAATCGTCCGGCGATGACACCACCGATCGCCGATCCGCAGAACACGCCCGCATAGATCACTGCGACGAAGCCGCCGATGGCCTTGGCCGCGTTCCGCTCGTCGCTCGCCCGGATGGCGTACTCCTGACAGGCGACCGTCGCAAGCGCATAGGCTGCACCGATGACGCCGCGCCAGATGGCGATTTCGACGATGCTGTCGGCGATGCCCATGCCCGCTAACGCCACGGCAATCAACAATACCGCGAGCACGAAGAGCCTGCGTGCGCCGACCCGGCCCGTCAGGGCGCCGCTGAACGGCGTGAGAGCTGCGGTCGTTCCGAGATAGGTGAGAAGCGGCGCCGCCGCCGCGATTTCCGGCGAGAGCCAGTCCGGCCGCAAGGCGGCGCGGGCGTAGACGGGAAGGAACGCCGCTGCGATCTCGCTGCCGACCGACAGAAGGAACAGGGCGAGCCGGATATCCCTTGGGTCGGACAAGCGTAGATAGGTCGGGCGTCCGATCGCGATCCGGACCCCGATCTCCGCAGGCAGCCGGCTGCGGAGGTAGACCGGCAGAGCGGATAGCCGCTCGTATAGATCCTGAGCGTGGTCGCTCAATCGCGCTGCCGCCCGGCCAACTCCGCCGAGACCGCGAGGCTGAATCCGGTTCTCGAACTTTCCTTCCTGCTGTTCGCGGAGCAGCAACAACACGCCGCTGAGTGGCTTCGCGACGGAAGCAACGACGATGGCCAGCGCGAGTTCCAGCGCGATGACAACCGCGACTGTGGCGATCACCATCACGTCGAGAAAGACGTCGCGGAGCCGCGACTGAACAAAGCGCGGGCTGGCGTCTACCCTTATCTCGCCGACGATCCGGTTGCCGTCGATGACCGGCAGCGCGAAGGACGTGCCGTGGATGGCAATGATGGTGTTGAGTCCGGTGCGTTCAAGAAATGTGGGCGTCGACGGCCTTTCAGCGGTCGCCACATCCTGGCCTGATGCCGTGACGACCGAGATGCGGCCGATTTCCTCGAAGCGCGCGAGTGTTTCGGAAAGGTAGGCATCGAGACCGGCAAGTGAATCGAAGGGAATGCCAACTTCGGTGGCGCGTTGCACCTCGCCGCGGACAAGCACCCCAATCAGGCGTGCCCGGTTGGCAAGCTCGGGTTCGACGGCGCGGTCGAACGCTCGTACCGAGACGACGCCAACTGCGACCACAGTGGCGGTGATGAGCACCGCAAGAACGGCGAGTAGTCGCGCCCGCAGCCGGTCACGATCGAGCAGTTCCGTGCGGACCGTCATGCTCGAGGACGAGCAGCCGAAATGGCGCGGCCGGTCTCCCGGTAGCGCTCCTCGGCACCTGCGAGGAGGCTATGGACGTCGCCCGCGCCGTCACCAGGGTCGAGTCGTGCTCCCGAGGCCGCCGTGCGCCACGCATCACGCTCAAAGTCCATGATCGCCCGCTCGATCGACTCGAATGCGCTGAACTGCCGGCGAAGACCAAGGCGCAGGATTGGCACGCTTAGCCCTGCGCCGACTAGGACGATCGCGATCCCCGCCATCATCAGCTCGGACCCCATGGCCCAGACCCGGGTCTCATTCTGCGTGGTCGGGTAGACGATGACAATGCCACCCACGCTCTTATTCTCGCGGCCGAGAATTTCGACCCCACCGAGCAGGCCGACGGTGGTAACTACGTGCCAGGAGGCTCCTCCTGCTTCGCGCCTCGCGGCGTGTGCCTGATCGGGAATCCGGGCCGGAGCCCCCTTCTCGGTCGAATGGACGATCCTGCCGAGCGGGTCGAAGACATGTATGGCAAGGATAGCGTCATCGGTCTGGCGCATCCGTTCGAGCACTCCAACGGCATTGCGGACGCTCGCGACCGGCAGTCCGAGCCGCGCGGCCGACTCAAAGGGCTCGGCCGCGCGGCCGGCGAGAACCACCAAGCGCTCGCCGATGAGGCGCTCGTGGATTGCGTCGAACTGAAGCGTGGCGAGTCCGACAAAAATAAAAAGTATCAGCAAGTTGATGACGCTTACCGCAGTGAAAATACGCCAGAACAATGCCATGCCGCCCCCAGTTCTTGCGTCCCTTGCAACAGGTCATCACCTGCGACTGCGCTTGGCAATCGGCATCTCCCCGATCGCAGCGTCGGAGGCCAAGGCGCCTTTCTTCCCCCTACCACACCTCACCGGTCAGGTCGGCGCGCACGCGCTTGCGGAACGCTTCGATCGCGCGCAGGGCATCGACCAGCAGGTCGCGCTCGCGGCGCGAGAGCGCATCGGGGTCGACGAAATTGCCGACCTTTCGCCCGGCGTGGAAGTCCGCGAGCTGCTGTCTCAGCAGCAGGAACGTGATGTGGTTGAAGGCGGCGGTCAACTCGTCGGCGTCGTTGCGGTTGAGCGCGCCCTGCGCCGCCAGCGCGCCTAGGCGCGCCAGCGTTCCCGTCTCGGCAATGCCCGATTTGAGCGCCCACAGCCGGGCCGAGGCGACGAGCGGCATGGTGCCGCGCATCTTGAGGTCGACGCGACCGGGATGGTCGCCGGTGGTGTCGCGCCGGATGCGCCCGAACATCCCGAGCGCCACCGAGCGGCCGGTCTCGTCGCGGCACATCATCGTCAGCAGCACCGGATGCTGTTTCAGCGTCTCGATCACCGACGCCCGAAGGGTGTCGGCCGGCTCCGTCGGCCCGGCGATCGCCTGGAAATCGAGGAAAATGTCGGCGAACAGCACGGCGACCGGGCTGCGGCGCTCCGCCCAGTACTTGAACTGGTGGCGCCACTGCGTCTCGGTCTTGCGCCACAGCGGGTTGCTGGCCATTACGTTGCCCTTGCACAGCGGAAAGCCGATCTTGTCGAGATCGTGCGTAAAGCGTTCGGCCACCGCGATGAAAAAGGCATCGATCCGGTTGTGCTCGGCGTCGGGATAGTCTGCGAGGATGAAGCCGTTGTCCTGGTCCGGGAACAGGAAGTTCTCTCCGCGCCCGCCCGAGCCCATGATCAGCAGCGTGAACGGCACCGGCGGCTGCCCCCACCCTTCCGCCGCCATCGCCGCCAGCACCGCCTCGAGTACCCGGCGATGGATGTCCCGGTTGATGTCGGTGATCAGCCCCTGGATTTCCGGGGCCGGCAGATTGTCGGCCAGCAGCTCGCTGGCCAGCTCGGCCTGTGCCTGCTTCGTCTGGGCAAGACCCTCGAGCGAGCTCTCCTGGGTCAAACGGTCGATCTGCGTCATCATACGCGCGCTTGCCGCCGCAAGCGCCTCGTGCAGGTCGAGCATCCCGACCGGACGGCCCGCGCCGTCCACGACAGGCATATGGCGCAGGCCCAGCCGGCGCATGCGCGCAATCGCGCGATAGAGGAAGTCGTCGACCGCGGCCGTGACCACGGGACGGGTCATTGCCGCGTCGACCGGCGTTGCGGGATCGGCCCGGAAGGCCACCCGCCGCAACACGTCCTGCTCGGTCAGAATGCCGGCGACGCGGCCGGACCCGTCCACGACGATCGCGCTTGATGCCCGTGCTGCCGTCATGCCGCTGACCGCGTCGGCCAACGTCGTTCCTTGCGGGCAGGTGAAAAAGGAGGTTGTGCGCATGAAGTCGCGCACCAGCCTGGTGAAGATCGCCGTCTGCGAGCGCATCGTCATCGCGACCCGCCCATTTGCCGTACAGCGCCTAAAGCCGGACGGTCATGCCGCCGCCCGGACGGACAGCAGGTCCGCAACGAGCGCGTCGCGCCGGAAGCCGCTCTCGAACCGCCGCGCCAGGCCGACCATCAGGAACTGGACGTTGGCAACGATTGCTGGCTTGTCCGGTTCGCGCAGGCGCTCGTGAATCGGCAGCGACTCGAATATCCGCTCGGCGCTGACCAGGGAGACCCGGGCGATCGGCAGCGGCGGCTCCGACTGGCCTCGCGCAAGCCGCTCCCGCAGGGCATCGATCTCGGCGGCCCAGCCGTCGGGGCGATGCCGGGGGACCGGGTGCCGCGCCAGCACGCCGCCGGCGAGCTGCGCCAGCGGGCCGACCAGGGCCCCGGCCCTGTCCCCGGCCTCGGCGCGGAGGTTCATCTCGGAAATGACCGCGAGGTCGCTCACGAGCCCGGCGTAGGCCTCCCAGCGCCCGCGCTCGAACGCATCGGCGAATTGCTGCTCACAGGTCAGCTCGGACAAGGGCAGGCCGGTTTTCACATGACAATAGCCGATCACGCTCTTCTGCGCGATCAGGGCAGCGCTCCGATCGATGAAATCGGCCAGTTCCGCGGCGCTGGCGATCGGCTGCGGACGCCAGCGCGCGATCAGCCGAGCAAGCATGCCGCCCCCCGAGTCGGCCGGCCCGCGAAGCTGCCGGCAAAACTGTCAAGGATCGGGGCGTTGAGCGCAATCATCTGTAAATCCAGCAAAAACTGTTGCCGTTCCATGCCGTTCGGTTGTACACCGGTCAGGCTGATGCTATAGTTAAAAGAAAATTCTGAATAGCAGAAGCGACTTGGGGGGACGCGGCGCCAACAATGTCAGGTCCTCTGACGGCTCGTAACAACACAGGTGCGACGACCGCTTGCGGCCGTAACGCGACGCATTTGGCATCGCGCGCGGCCGCTTGGCCGTGCACCTGCTGATCCCGGGTCAGGAAAAACCGTCAAACGAGAAACAGGAGCAAGACGGATGAGCGCACAGCAACTGACACCCGAACGGCGTGAGGAACACTGGAGACGAACCCGGAACCTGATGTGGACCATCCTGGCGCTCTGGTTCTTCTTCAGCTTCGTCGTCCACCTTTTCGCGGTCCAACTCAACGAGATCGTCATCTTCGGATTCCCGTTGGGCTTCTACATGGCGGCCCAGGGCTCGTTGATCGCATTCGTGGTCCTGTGCTTCTGGAATGCCAGCGCCCAGAACAGGATCGACGAAGAATTCGGCGTCGCCGAAGATTGAGCAAGGGGAGGACCACCAATGGCATATGAAATCGGCCGAGGCGGATTCGTCGCGAATCTCGGCAAGATCTACGGCGGCTACGCCGGCGGATTCATCGGATTCACGATCGTACTCGCGATCCTCGAGCAGATGGGCGTGCCGAACGTGTTCATCGGCTACGCCTTCGTCTTCCTGACGATCGCGGTCTACGCCTATATCGGCTTCCTGTCGCGCACGATGGAGATCTCCGAGTATTACGTGGCGGGCCGCGTTGTCCCCCCGTTCTACAACGGCATGGCCACCGGCGCCGACTGGATGAGCGCCGCATCGTTCATCTCGATGGCGGGTGGCCTCTACCTCGCCGGCTACGGCGGCCTCGGCTACGTGCTCGGCTGGACCGGCGGATATGTGCTCGTCGCGATCCTGCTCGCGCCGTATCTGCGCAAGTTCGGCCAGTTTACCGTGCCCGACTTCCTCGGGACGCGTTACGAAGGGAACACCGCGCGCGTCATGGGCGTGGTGGTCCTGTTCTGCGCCTCGTTCACCTACATCGTTGCGCAGACCTTCGGCATCGGCATCATCACCTCCCGCTTCCTCGGCATTCCGTTCGAGATCGCGATCTTCGCCGGCCTGGTCGGCATCCTGGTGTGCTCGATGCTGGGCGGCATGCGCGCGGTGACCTGGACGCAGGTGGCGCAGTACATCATCCTGATCATCGCCTACCTGGTCCCGGTTGTCTGGCTCTCCACGGTCAATTACGGAATTCCCATTCCCGAGCTGACCTACGGCCAGGCGCTCCGGGAGATCGCGAACTTCGAGAAGACCCTTGGCGTCGTGAAGCCGCACGTCGCGGCCTTCGTCAATGCGCAAGGGCAGTTCAGCTGGACGGAGTTCCACAATTTCTGGGCCCTCGTCCTCTGCCTGATGGTCGGCACCGCGTCGCTGCCGCACATCCTGATGCGCTACTTCACGACTCCGAACGTGCGTGACGCGCGTGCGTCGGTGAGCTGGAGCATCTTCTTCATCTTCCTGCTCTATTTCACCGCACCGGCTTACGCGGCCTTCGCCAAGCTCGAAGTCTACCAGAACGTCATCGGGCAGCCGATCGCGAGCCTCCCGGCCTGGGTCCAGAACTGGTCCCAGGTGGGCGGCCTGCTGACGATCAAGGACGCCAACAGCGACGGCATCGTCCAGCTCGCCGAATTCGTGATCAACCAGGACATCATCGTGCTCTCGATGCCTGAGATCGCGGGCCTTCCGTACGTGATCTCGGGCCTGGTCGCCGCTGGCGGCCTCGCCGCGGCGCTCAGCACCGCGGACGGGCTGCTGCTCGCCATCGCGAACGCGCTCTCGCACGACATCTACTTCAAGATGGTCAACCCGAACGCGAGCACGCGGACCCGTCTGACCGTTGCAAGGGCGCTGTTGGTGATCGTCGCGCTCATTGCCGCGTTCGTCGCGGGCACGAGGCCTTCAGGCATCATCCAGATGGTGGCCTGGGCATTCTCGCTGGCGGCGGCGGGCCTGTTCGCTCCTCTGGTCATGGGCATCTGGTGGAAGCGCACCACATCGGCAGGCGCCATTGCCGGCATGATCGCCGGCTTCGGCCTCTGCCTCTTCTACCTGGTGGGAACGCGGTACTTCGACATGCCGCTGTGGTTCGGCATCCGCAACATCTCCTCGGCTCTGTTCGGGCTGCCGGTCGCATTCATCGTGACCTACGTCGTCAGCCTGATGACGCCAGAACCGTCCAAGGAGATGCAGGACTTCGTCGACTCGATCCGCGTCCCGCGCGGCACGGTGGCAAATATGGGTGGCGGGCACTAACAGCACGCCGACAGCCTCTCGGTGCAGGGCCCACGATTGTGGGCCCTGCATTTTTTTTGCTAATCATCTGATCCGATTTTCCGCGGCACGGAGGCTCGATGGCCGGTCAGGATCTGTGGTGGCCCTATCTCTATTTCCACCTGCCGAACTACGCCTTCTCGGTGCTGTTCTACACCCTGTTCGGACGCTTCCTGCTCGGCCTGTTCCTGCAGCCGGACTCGAAGAACTACATCTACCGATGGTTCTGCCGGCTGACCAATTGGATCATCCGGCCGGTGGCGTTCATCACGCCCAGCGTTTTTCCCCCCGCCTTTCTCCCGCCGATCGCCGCGTTCTGGATCGTGATCGCCCGCCTCGCCTTTTTCATGCTCATGTTCGCGGCCGGTCTCACGCCTCGCCCGACGACGCCGCAATGAGGGGCCCAGGACGATGACCCGGCAAACCGTCCTGATGATCATCCTCGGCGTCTGCGTCGTTAACGGGATATTCTCGCCTCTCCTGACGGTGGCGATTCCGGTCACCGCCGCCCTGCTGCCCGAGCTGTTCCCGAAGACCGTCGAGTGGGTTCTGTTCTTCAGCTCGATATTCGTGGCGAGCGCCACGCTCTTCTTCAGCGGCGTGCCCGCCGCCGTCTACGAGCGGCTGGTCGACCGCGATCCGCAGAGCCTCGTGCCGATGTTCATATGGCTGGGGGTCGCGATCGCGCTGAGCATACCGGCCCTGGGTCCGCTCGGCGCGCTGTAGCGGTCCGCGCCGGATGACGAGGATTTGACCGGTCAGGCGTTCCGGCGCTGCCGCAGCCGAGGCTATAATCCCGGCCGTGCTGTAATCATCATGGGCGCGTGGAACACGGCTTTCGTGGCGACGTTGTTTTCCGCGGATTCCAGGGTGTGGCATGGAACGGATCAGGGAATACGCGGACATTTCGATACGCCGGGCCTGCGGGTTCGGCTTCCTCGCGATCGCGACCGCAATGGTCGGGACCTGCTCGGAGATCCTGCTGTCGGCAAAGATCGGCGCGACATCGCTGACCCTGATGAGCATGATCCTCGTGCTCAAGGCGGTCCAGGCCCCGAGCCGCAGCTACAAGCGGACCGAAGTCTGGACCATGCTCGACCGGCGGCACGACCTTCCGGAGATGCGCGCGCAGCAGGTGTTCGGGGATATATTGCGCGAGCGCTACATGTGGCACGCGACCCTCGCGGCGAGCATGGCGCTGTTGCTGTGGTGCGCCACCTTCGCGATCAGACTGCTGGCGATGTATTCTTCAGCCTGAGTGGCGTCATGTGCCGCGGCCGCGCGCGGCGTTAGGTCGCCTTCTTCTCGTCCCTGAATATCCTGTTGATCACCTCGCCCGCCAGGTTGAAGGCCGGAAGGCCGCGGAACAGGAAGACGAGCCCGGCCACCGCATGGAGTTCCTCGCGCGTGGCGCCGGCGCGCACGGCGCCGCGCGCGTGATACTCGCTGGCCGGCGAGATCTGGCTGAGCAGCACGGCGAACAGGATGAGCTGCGCGGTCTTGGTGTCGAAGCATTCAGGATACATCGCGGACGAGCGCAGCGCCTCGACCTGTTGCAGCAGGTCCGGATCGACCTCCAGCCCGAGCTTGACACGTTCCTGAATGCGCGGCGGCACGAAGCCGATCAGTTCGCGATAGGTTTCGAAATAAGCCTCGGCCTGCGCGTCGCCGGCCTTGGATGATTCAGCCATCGATGTCTCCTTCTCTGTACTGCAGAGCGGCTCGGATACCTTTATGACCGCTTCGGCAATCTATAAAATGCCGCGTTTCATGCGATGCTGACGCCGCCGCGTTCGATATGAAAGGACGGGCAGCGGGAGGAGCCGTAGATTGAAGACCAGGATGCCGCCGCATGCGGCGCGACCGGCCGGCTCGTGGGGACCGGCATCGCGGCTCGCGCTCAGCCGCGCGCCCAAGACCCTGGCCGACGAGGCCTATCGCAAGGTCCGCGACGACATCATCGCCGGCCGGCTCGAGCCCGGCGAGAAGCTGCAGCCCGACGTGCTGAAAGAGTCTTACGGCATCGGCCTCAGCCCGCTGCGCGAGGCGCTGGCGCGGCTCGCCTCCGACGGCCTGGCGCACGCCGAGGGGCAGCGCGGCTTTCATGTGGCGCCGGTGTCGGTGGAGGAGCTGCTCGACGTGGCGGACCTTCGCTGCCGCTTCAGCTGCCTCGCCCTCGAGCGCTCGATCGCCGGCGGCGGCGAGAGCTGGGAATCGCGCATCGTCGCAGCGTATTACCAGCTCAACAAGCTGGTCGAGCACATGCGCGCGGACCCCGCGACCTACGCGGACGACTGGGAACGGCGCAACCGCGCCTTCCATGCGGCGCTCGAAAGCGCCTGCGACTCGCCGTGGCTGCTGCATTTCTGCGAAATCCTCTACGACCAGTCCGAACGCTACCGCCGCCGCTTCGTCCGCTATTCCGAAATCCGCGCCGAGATCTACGAGGAGCACAAGCAGATCATGGATGCCGCGCTGGTCCGCGATTCGGCGACCGCCTGCCGCATCCTCGACCGGCATATCCGCCGCGCCGCCGAGGCGGTGCGCGGCCTGATGATCGAAGCAGGTGCGGGCGACAGCGCGGCTCCGGCCGCCGAATAGCCTACTGCGCCGCCGCACCGACGCGCCCCGCTCCATCCCAGACCGCGGCGATCTGCGCTGCCGTCACCACATCGCCGAACAGAAAGGCCGCGTTCCTGAGCGCGGCGTCGTGCAGCTCGCGCGTGTGCGAGGCCACGCAATCGGAAGCGACCACGACGTTGAAGCAGAGCGAGGCGGCGTCGCGCAGTGTCGATTCGATGCAGACATTCGTCTGAACCCCGGCCAGCACCGTCGTCCGGACACCCATCGACCGCAGCCGCGCATCGAGATCCGTGCCGATGAACGCGCTGTAGCAGTGCTTGTCCACGACCGGCTCGCCCTCGTCCGGCGTCACGCCGAAAAACGCGGAGCCCCAGCTATCGGCATGACAGAACGGGGCGGTCGAGCCGCGCTCGTGCGCCTTCACCGCCATGTGCGGCGGCACCTTGCCGGGACTGTAATCGGCGCGGATCCACAGCACCGGCACGCGCGCAGCCCTGGCGCGTTTGACCAGGGCCATGATCGGCGCCACGACCGCGCGGCACGCGGCGGCGTCCTTGCCGAGAGCCGCCTCCACGAAGCCGCCAGGTGCGCAGAAATCGTTCTGCATGTCGATGACGAGCAGCGCCGCATGACGCGGCGCCAGCCGCTCGGCGAGCGTCCGAAGGATCGGAGCATCGGTCACGATGCGCGGCCCATGTCCCAGACCATGGCACCCATGCCGCAGCGCAACGCGCGCGACGGCTCATAGCAAATCGTCCGCGCCCGCTTGCCCTCGGCGGCGCCGAGCGCCGCGATCCAGGCCAGCAGCTCGGTCGTGCCGCCGTCGCCCGCCGCCATCATCCGCTCGACCGTCGCCTCGCGTACCACCCGCGCGGGATCGCCCTCCTCGAACAGTGCGAGGAACCAGCGGTCGAAAGCCTCGTCGACGTCGAAGTATTTCGGCCCGCCGGGATCGTGCGAAAGCCCGCCCGTGGCCATGACCGCGACGCGCATCCGCGCCGGCAGGTCCTGCCGCACGATCCTGGCAATCGCCTGGCCGACCTCGAGGCAGCGCTGCGGTCCAGGCACCGGCGGCACGATGCAGTTCATATGGATCGGCACCAGCGGCACGTCATAATCGGGCGTCAGGAACTTGAGCGGCACGGACCAGTTGTCGTCGAACATCAGCTCGTCGCTGAAGGCGAAGTTGATGCCGTTGCGCCCGCCTTCGCGCACCAGCGTCTTCGCCACCTGCGCATGGCCGGGAAGCGAATAGGGCGCCACGTTCAGCCAGTCGCGGAACCACTCGGCCGGGCCCTTCCAGTGCGCGGCCGTGCCGACGCAGAAGTCAGGCACGTTGTTGAGTGGAAAGTTCAGAAGATGGTCGTTGGCGATGCCGACGATCACGTCCGGCTTCGCCGCGCGGACGATGCGGCCCACCTCGGCAAAGCCGTCGAACAACGTCTTCCGCTCCGCCTCGGTCGCTCGGTCGGGCCAGCCGGTCAGGCCCGGCGCGTGCGACAGGGCGGTGACGGCTACGATCTCACCCATGACCCGTCCCTCGCGTTCAGCCGGCCAGCAGCTTGGTGGCGTAGAGCCGCGCCGCGGGGCTGTCGTTATGGTTATAGGCACCGCCCTCGATCAACCGGCTGACCTGCGGCAGGAAGTACGGATGCAACCCGAGTTCGGCCAGCTTACGGATGTCCTGCGTGCGCCAGGCCTGCTTCTCGGCCTCGCTCAGCCCGTATTCGCTCATCACCGTTTCCGGATCGCCGCGGAAGCGCTGGAACTTCGCCATGTCGCGCCGCACCTCGAAGACAAGACGGTTGGAAGGAAGCGTGCGGTCTACATCCTGAATACCCATGGCTCACCTTGCTGCCGGCGCGGGCGGTCGCGTGTCGGCCCGCGCTCTGCTTGAGACGGGAGAAGTGCTCCGCGCCGTCGGCAGCGGACAGGCGCGCTCGCCGCGCAAAGCCCGCTCCTCTTCTTATCCTATGGCGGACTGACCGACGCGCAGATGGTAAGTGCTATTTATGATGGGTCAATAATTTTATAAATTATTCCGTGCTTTCAAGCAGTCATCCGCCTGTTCGAAACCAAGCCTTCGGCGTCCTCAACGATCCGGGAAATGATCGCCGCGGCGGGCTCGCAGTCATGGATCAGGTCCACCCCCTCCCCCGCGAACAGCACGGCGGTGTCCACATCGCCGGCCTGCCGTGCCGCCTCGTAGCGCCTGGCCTCCTCGTCCAATTGCCCGGCAAGCTCGGCCTCGCGGCCGTGCCATGTGGCCAAGAAGGCGTTGGCAACGGCGCGCCCGGTATAAGCTTCAGGCCAGTCCACGCCCCGGACGATATCGAAAATGCGGGTCCGGAGGGTGTCATCGCCCGATGCGTCGACGATCCGTCGTTTCAACGCCGCTCCCCCCAAGGCCTCGGGGGTCGCGAAGAAGCGGGTGCCGAGCAGCACGCCATCGGCGCCCAGCATGAGTGCGGCGGCGAGACCGCGGCCGTCGGAGATCGCGCCGGCGGCGAGCACCGGCGTCGGCGCCACAGCATCGACGACGGCGGGAAGCAGCGAAAACAGCGACCGCCGGGTCGTGCCATGGCCGCCTGCCTCGGTTCCTTGCGCCACGATCACGTCCGCACCGAGCGTCTTGGCCTGCTTTGCCTCGGCGAGGGACGTCACCTGCAGGATCAGCTGCCGGCCGGCGGCCCGGATCTTCGGAATGAAGGCGGTCGGGTCGCCAAAGGACAGGAAGACGGGGTCCGCGCCGCGATCGAGAATCACGTCGAGGAGGTCCGGACGGCGGGCGAGCGACCAGGTGATGAACCCCGCCCCCACCCTGTGATTGCCTGCCAGCTTGAACTGCTCCGCGATCCACTCAGGGCTGCCATAGCCGAACCTGGGATCGCCGTAGCCGCAACCGATCAGGCCGAGTCCGCCCGCGCTCGTCACAGCCGCCGCGAGCGCGCCGCCCGATACACCGCCCATCGGCGCCAGCACGACGGGGTGCCTGATCTGGAAGAGGTCGGTGATTTTCGTTCGCATGGACGCCTGCCGGGTGATTCCGAATGGGCACGCTCCGCCAAGCGGCCGCATGCATCATCGGCCAGCGGCCATCGCACTCAAGCGAAATAAATCGATCGTGCGCATCGGCGGTTTCGAACGGACGCCAACCGCGACGCCGGAATCAGGAAAGGTGGTGGGCCCGGCAGGACTCGAACCTGCAACCACACCGTTATGAGCGGCGAGCTCTAACCATTGAGCTACGGGCCCGGCCCGGGGAGCAGGCGGTATGCCTGCCCGACCGTAAGACCTTCGCGCCGACCCTGGAGCCCGCGCGCGGGGCGCATCCTACTCCGCGGCTTGGGCGGATTGTAAGGGGGTGGCGTCGGCCCGGCCGGCCGGCGCCTGGGGCTGGCCGCGGCGCTGGCACAGATAGATGACGTTGGCGGAGTGCCGGTTGAGGAACGGAATACGCGCGATCAGCCGGTCGAGAACGGCGAAGCGGGCTGCATAATTTATGTCTTTCTTGAAGCGGAAGATCAGCGGGGCCGCGAAGTGTGTCCGGCTCTCGGCGACGACTTCGAACCCGGCCTCTCCGAGAAGGCGGCGGACGAGCCGCTCGTTGTAGACCCAGATGTTTTCGTTTTCGTAGATGTAGAAGGTACTGACCTGCGAAACGTCCCGGCCGAAATGCCGGGTAAAGAGATACTCCGGACTTCGACTGCTCTCGAACTCCAGGATGAGCCGCCCGTCGGGCTTGACCACGCGGCCGATCTCGGCGATCGCCTTGCCGATGTCGCTGACGTAGTTGACCACCGAGCCGACGCAGACGCAGACATCGACGGCGCCGGTCGCCACCGGCAGGCTCATGAGGTCGCCGGCGACCCCGTACGGCATGCCGAGCAACTTCTTGTCGGCGATGTCGCAGTCGATGACCAGCCCGGGCGCCACGCTGTACGACTCGTCGCCGGAGCCGGCGTTCAGAATGCGTGCGTCGGGGGTGAGGCCGAGGGCCGGTTGCCAGGCCCGGATGGTGCGGCCGATCCAGGCCTTCACGTGCGACAGCCAGAGGTCCGTCGCCGGCCAGATCTCAATTGCGTTGTATTTTTCACGGACGGCCCTTCGATAGCTCGAGCCATCGAAGGGCACGGTAAGGTCTGGGTTGTCGCTGGGCACGGGGTGCCGTTGGGTTGCGGGTGCGATGACTCTCGCGGGCTTGCGACTCCGAGTCGACGACTCGACAGTGCCAAAACTCTAGGAGCAGGCCGTGAGTGTTACAAGCGTCTTGCGGCCTTCACGGACGAATCTGCCGCGATTTCCTTAAAAAGGCGTGACCGGCCTTGCGATGATCCGCGCGCCGGTCCGCCGGCCGACCGGAGGACGGGTCTCGGCGGCGCCCGGAACTCGGCACTGCCTCAAAAAGGAAGGGCCCCTTCGCGGGGCCCTTGGACTCAGGTGTCGAGGAAGCTGCGCAACTTGCGCGACCGGCTGGGGTGTTTGAGCTTGCGCAGCGCCTTTGCCTCGATCTGGCGGATGCGCTCGCGCGTCACCGAGAACTGCTGGCCGACCTCCTCGAGGGTATGATCGGTGTTCATGCCGATGCCGAAGCGCATACGCAGCACGCGCTCCTCGCGCGGGGTGAGCGTCGCCAGGACCCGAGTGGTGGTCTCGCGCAGGTTCGCCTGGATGGCGGCGTCCACCGGCAGGATGGCGTTCTTGTCCTCGATGAAGTCGCCGAGATGGCTATCCTCCTCGTCGCCGATCGGCGTCTCGAGGCTGATCGGCTCCTTGGCGATCTTGAGGACCTTCCGCACCTTCTCGAGCGGCATGCCGAGCTTCTCGGCCAGCTCTTCCGGGGTCGGCTCGCGACCGATCTCGTGCAGGATCTGGCGCGACGTCCGAACCAGCTTGTTGATCGTCTCGATCATGTGCACCGGGATGCGGATGGTGCGCGCCTGGTCGGCGATCGAGCGGGTGATCGCCTGCCGGATCCACCACGTCGCATAGGTGGAGAATTTGTAGCCGCGGCGGTACTCGAACTTGTCGACCGCCTTCATCAGGCCGATATTGCCTTCCTGGATCAGGTCCAGGAACTGCAGGCCGCGGTTGGTGTATTTCTTAGCGATCGAGATGACGAGACGGAGGTTGGCCTCGACCATCTCCTTCTTCGCCCGGCTCGCCTCGCGCTCACCCTGCTGCACGGTCTGGACGATGCGTTTGTACTCGGCGATCGGCAGGCCGGCGCGGGCGGAGATCTCGGCGATGTCCTTGCGCAGCGCAACGACATCGTTCTTGTAGCGCGCCGAGCCGAACTTCGCCCAGCCCTTGCCGGACAGGCGCGACACGCGCGACATCCAGCGCGGATCGACTTCCTTGCCGTGATACTTGGCGAGGAACTCCTCGCGCTTCACGCCGCAGCTCTCGGCCAGCCGCAGCAGCCGGCCTTCGGCCGCGGTCAGCTTGCGGTTGAGGTCGTAAAGCTGCTCGACGAGCTGATCGATGCGGTTGTTGTTGAGCTTGACGCTCTCCATCAGCTCGACCAGCTCGGTCTTGAGCTTCTGGTAGGTCTTCTCGGAGGCAGGGCTGAACGAGCGGCCGGCATGCAGCGCCTCGATGCGCTTCTCCTGGATGCGCAGCATGCGCTTGTAGGTCGCCGCGATCTTGTCGAAGGTCTCGAGCACCTGCGGCTTGAGCTGGTTCTCCATCGCCGACAGCGACAGGTTGGCCTCGTCCGCGCCGTCGCCATCGCCGGCGCCGTCGGGCTTGGCCTCGCCTTCCTCGTCGTCGTCGCTGCGCGCCGCGGCGCGCTCGTCGCTCTCCGCCTCGGCATCGGCCGGATCGACCTCGGCGCCGGCCGCGCCGGGCGCACCGGGGCCGCCGCCTATGGTGGCGTCAAGGTCAATGATGTCGCGCAGCAGCATTTTCCCTTCGACCAGCGAATCGCGCCACTGCACCAGGGCACGCATCGACAGCGGGCTTTCGCACAGCCCGCCGATCATCTTGTCGCGCCCAGCCTCGATGCGCTTGGCGATCGCGATCTCGCCCTCGCGCGACAGCAGCTCGATCGAACCCATCTCGCGCAGATACATGCGCACCGGGTCGTCGGTGCGGCCGATCGATTCGGCGTCGATATTGCCGCTGCGCGGCTGCTCCTCGGATTCCTCTTCCTGTTCGGCGGCCGCTTCCTCGGGCTTGTCGCTCTCCTCGGCATCCTCGCCGTCGACGACGTTGATGCCCTGCTCGTTGAGCATCGCCAGCGTGTCTTCGATCTGCTCGGAGGAATACTGCTCGGCCGGAAGCGCCGCGTTGATCTCGTCATAGGTCACGTAGCCGCGCTCGCGGCCACGCATGATCATCTTCTTGACGGTCGCGGCCATGCCATCCATCAGGGGACCGTCGGCGGGCTCGGTCGCGGCCGGGGCCACCGCCTCGGCGGCTTTCGCTTTCGCTGCCATGCTTGTCCTACGTCGCTCTCTCGTCTAGTGCGCGGCCCGCGCCGCAACAGTAATTGATCGTCCCGACCAGCCATTGCCGATCGGGTCACCCAAGCTTCTACCGCGGTGTGACCTGCCCGCCGGCTGACGCTCCGCCGAGGAACGTCTCGTCGTCTTCAAGGTCAACGCTATCCGCCTCGCGAATCTGCCTCTGCAGTTCGTCCAAGCGCGCCCATGACGCCTCGGTCATGTTGTGACCGAGATCCGTCAGGGCGGCTCCTACCTCCCCCTCCAATCTGCGCCGCTGGTACAGGGCCGCCATGTGGCGCCATCCGGCTTTCGCCTCCTCGGTCGGCGCGGCAGGTCCTGAAAAAGGCCAAAGCTTGTAAAGACTTGGCTCCAAGAGACCGGCCAGCGTGTCGGCTAAACCAGCTTCTTTCAACTGGTTCTTTAACATGTTGGAGTCAAGGTCCGGATTTTGGCTGGCAAGGTTTAGGATTTCCTGTCGGATCATGTCAAGTTCACCCGCCGGCAATTCCAGCGCCCCCACCGCCTCGAACTCCTCGAAGATAAGCGCAGGATGGTTAATAAGTATTGCCAGCAGGACCTGAGCCTGGCGCAATTCCAATGATCGCACGTCGCCGGCGGCCCTCACTCCCGACGCCGGCCGGGCCAGGTCCGCACGGCCACGCTTGCCCCGCCACGGTCGTATGGCGGCCCATAGCCGGTCCCGGACCAACGCCTGAAAGTACTGGTCCTGCACGGCACGGTCGCCGATCAGCCGCACGCGCTGCTTGAGCCGCTCGGCGAGGCCGGCGCGGCGTTCGGGTGTATCGAACATGCGACCGCCTGTTTCGGCCTCCCATATGACGTCGACCAGCGGCCGCGCCTGCATCAGGACGTCCTTGAGCGCGGTCGGCCCGTGGCGGCGGATCAGGCTGTCCGGGTCCTCGCCAGCCGGCAGGGTCGCGAAGCGCAGGCTGAAGCCGGGCTTGAGTAGCGGCCAGGCCCGTTCCGCGGCCCGCAGCGCCGCACGCTGCCCGGCCGCGTCGCCGTCGAGGCAGATCACCGGCTCGGGCGCCAGCTTCCATACCGCTTCGATCTGCGCCTCGGTGAGGGCGGTGCCGAGCGGCGCCACCGCCCCGGCGAAGCCGGCGGCGTGCAGCGCAATAACGTCCATATAGCCTTCCGCCACGATCAGCTCGGCGCCCCTCGCCACGCCCTCGCGCGCCTTCTCGAGCGCATAGAGGGTACGGCCCTTGTCGAACAGCGGCGTATCGCGCGAGTTCAGGTATTTCGGCTGGCCGTCGCCGATGATGCGTCCGCCGAAGGCGATGACGCGGCCGCGCCGGTCGGCGATCGGGAAGATCACGCGTCCGCGGAAGAAGTCGAAGCTGTCGCGGCCGTCCTCCGGCTGCACGACCAGCCCGGCCTGGAGCAGCAGCGGCTCCTTGAATCCCTTCGCGATCAGAGCGCCCTTGAGCGCCGCCCGCGAATCCGGGGCGAAGCCGAGCCGGAACCGGCCGATCGTCGCATCGTCGAGCCCGCGGCCGAGCAGGTAGGAAAGCCCGGCGCGACCCGCCGGCGCGCGCAGCTGCGCCTCAAACCAGGCGCAGGCCGCCTCAACCACGTCATGCAGCGTGTTCTCGACCTCGGCGCGCACGCGGTCGGCGGCAGTCTGCCGCGGCATCTCCAGGCCGGCTTCGCCGGCGAGCCGCTCGACCGCCTCGGGGAACGGAAGATGGTCGATGCGCATCGTGAAGCCGATCACGTCGCCATGCGCGCCGCAGCCGAAGCAATGGAAGAAGCCCTTGTCGTCGTTGACGGTGAAGGACGGGGTCTTCTCGTTGTGGAAGGGGCACAAGCCGGAATGCTCGCGGCCCTTCCTGACCAGGCGCACGCGCCGGCCGATCACCTCGGAGCAGCTGAGCCGGGCCCGAATCTCGTCAAGAAATCTGGGCGGAAACGCCAAGCTCACCCCTCCGGAAAGCGGCGCACCGCGCCGCGACAAGAGGGTGACAATACGTCAGGAGCACGAGTCGGCGGAACATGGGAATGGGCGCGGCGGCGGAAAGCCTGAATAGCGGGGATAACCGCCCGATCAGCCCAGCAGCTGCTTCACCACGGCGCTCGCCTTGGCGAAGTCCATGCGCCCGGCATAGCGCTGCTTCAGCGCCGCCATCGTCCGGCCCATGTCCTTGATCCCCTTGGCATCGATCTCGGCGATCAGCTCCCGCGCGGCGCGCTCGATCTCGGCATCGCCAAGCTGCTTGGGCAGGAAACTCTCGATGACGGCGATCTCCTCGGCCTCCTGCTGGGCGAGCTCGCAGCGCCCGCCCTGTTCGTACAGGGCGATGCTCTCGCGCCGCTGCTTGATCATGCCCTGCATCATGCCGCGCACTTCGTCGTCGCTGATCCCGTCGTAGTTGCCCTTGCTGCGGGCGGCGATGTCGCGGTCCTTGAGCGCGGCGAGAATGAGCCGCAGCGTGGAGATGCTGCGCTCGTTCTTGCTTTTCATCGCATCCTTGAGCGCGTCCGTGAGCTGGGTGCGCAGCATGTCGGCCCCTCGTGCCGGGAAGAAACCGGAAATGTGTGGAAAGAAGACACATTATACGAGAGCTTCCGCTCAGGCAATCGCGAAATTTCCACCAACTATCTGATTTTCATTGATTATTTTCCCGCAAGGCCGCTTGACGCGGTGGCGGCGATTGCTTATCTAGCGCCTCGACGACGGCGCGCCGAGTCCGCGAGCCCACGCGAACTGCGCACCGGACCCCGCACAGCAGCGAGGATCTCCTACGATGCCGCCAGCAGCATCTTCGCCTGGCTCGCCCGAATTCGCGCGCCAGCCGCCCGGCGCGACTGCCGCCCTGGTGCTTGCCGACGGCACTGTGTTCTGGGGACGCGGCATCGGCGCAGCGGGCGCGGCGGTCGGCGAGGTCTGCTTCAATACGTCGATGACCGGCTACCAGGAGATCCTGACCGATCCCTCCTATGCCGGCCAGATCATCACCTTCACCTTCCCGCATATCGGCAATGTCGGCACCAATCCCGAGGACATCGAGACGACGACGCCCGCCGCGCGCGGTCTGGTGCTGCGCGCCGACATCACCGATCCCGCCAATTTCCGCTCGACCCGGCATCTCGAGGCATGGCTCAAGTCCTATAACCTGATCGGCATCACCGGTGTCGACACGCGCGCCCTGACGCGGCGGATCCGTGATCTGGGTGCGCCCAACGGCACGATCTGCCATGCACCGGACGGCAAGTTCGACCTCGAGGCGCTGCGCGCCAAGGCGAAATCCTGGCCCGGCCTGGAGGGCATGGATCTGGCGCTCGAAGTCACGTGCCGCCAGACCTATTCCTGGGACGAGACGGCCTGGCGCCTCGGCGCGGGCTACGGCAAGCTTGCCACGCCGAAATTCAACGTCGTCGCGGTCGACTATGGCGCCAAGCGCAACATCCTGCGCTGTCTCTGCAATATCGGCGCCGCGGTGCAGGTCGTGCCGGCCACCGCCAGCGCCGAGGACATCCTGCGGCACAATCCCGACGGCGTATTCCTTTCCAACGGCCCCGGCGATCCCGCGGCGACCGGCCAGTACGCCGTCCCGGTCCTGAAAGAACTGCTCAACCGCGAGATCCCGATCTTCGGCATCTGCCTCGGCCACCAGCTCCTGTCGCTGGCGCTCGGCGCCGGCACCGAGAAGCTCGAGAAAGGCCATCGTGGCGCCAATCACCCGGTCAAGGACCTCGCCACCGGCAAGGTCGAGATCACCTCACAGAATCACGGCTTCGTCGTCGCCGAGGATTCGCTGCCCAAAGGCGTGGAGGCGACACATGTGTCGCTGTTCGACGGCACCAACGAGGGTATCCGGCTCAAGGGCAAGCCGGTGTTCTCCGTGCAGTACCATCCCGAGGCATCGCCCGGGCCCGAGGACAGCCATTACCTGTTCGACCGGTTCGCCCGGATGATCGAGGAGGCGAAGTGAAGCCTTCCGCCGTCCTTCCTTGTCGCGCCACAGGGGCGGGTTTAAACCCGCCCCTGTTTGCGACAGCCCTTCGCCCTTCCCTCTCCGAACCGCTCCATGCCCAAGCGCACTGACATCAAATCGATCCTGATCATCGGCGCCGGTCCCATCGTGATCGGCCAGGCCTGCGAGTTCGACTATTCGGGCGCGCAGGCCTGCAAGGCCCTGCGCGCCGAGGGCTACCGCATCGTCCTGGTGAATTCGAATCCCGCGACGATCATGACCGATCCGGGGCTGGCCGATGCAACCTATATCGAGCCGATCACGCCCGAGATCGTCACGAAGATCATTGCCAAGGAAAAGCCCGACGCGCTCCTGCCGACCATGGGCGGCCAGACCGCGCTCAATACAGCAATGAAGCTCGCCGATATGGGCGTGCTGGCCGAGTACGGCGTCGAGCTCATCGGCGCCAAGCGCGATGCGATCGCCAAGGCCGAGGACCGGTTGCTGTTCCGCGACGCCATGGAGAAGATCGGACTCGCCTGCCCGAAATCGATGCTGGTCACGTCGATGGCCGAGGCGAAGGAGGCGGTCGACCATGTCGGTCTGCCGGCGATCATCCGGCCGTCCTTTACCCTCGGCGGGACCGGCGGGGGCGTGGCCTACAACGTCGACGAATACCAGCAGATCGTCTCCAGCGGCATGCGCGCCTCGCCGGTCGGCTCGGTGCTGGTCGAGGAATCGGTGCTCGGCTGGAAGGAGTACGAGATGGAGGTCGTGCGCGACCGCGCCGACAACTGCATCATCGTCTGCTCGATCGAGAACGTGGACCCGATGGGCATCCACACCGGCGACAGCGTGACCGTGGCGCCGGCGCTGACGCTCACCGACAAGGAATACCAGATCATGCGCAACGCCTCGATCGCGTGCCTGCGCGAGATCGGGGTCGATACCGGCGGGTCGAACGTGCAGTTCGCGGTCAATCCCGACAATGGCCGCCTGGTCGTGATCGAGATGAACCCGCGCGTGTCGCGCTCGTCGGCGCTGGCATCGAAGGCGACGGGCTTTCCGATCGCCAAGATCGCGGCGAAGCTTGCGGTCGGCTACACGCTCGACGAGCTGCAGAACGACATCACCGGCGTCACGCCGGCGTCGTTCGAGCCGACGATCGACTACGTGGTGACCAAGATGCCGCGCTTCACCTTCGAGAAGTTCCCCGGCACGCCGGCGCTGCTGACCACGGCGATGAAGTCCGTCGGCGAGGCGATGGCGATCGGGCGCACGTTCGGCGAGTCGATGCAGAAGGCGCTGCGCTCGCTCGAGACCGGTCTCTCAGGGCTCGACGAGGTCGAGATTCCCGAGGCGAACAACGGCGCCAACAAGGATGCCGTACGCGCGGCGCTGGCGCGGCCGATGCCGGACCGCATCCTGACCATCGCCCAGGCATTCCGCTACGGGTTCACCGTCGCGGAGGTCCAGGCGGCGTGCAAGTTCGACCGCTGGTTCCTCGAGCGCATCAGGGAGCTCGTCGGCGCCGAGGAGCGGATCCGCCGCGACGGGCTGCCGAAGGACCTGATCGGCTGGACGCGCCTCAAGCAGCAGGGCTTCAGCGACGCGCGGCTCGCCGCGCTGACCGGCACGAGCGAAACGAAGGTCACGGCGGCGCGCCAGAAGGCCGGCGCACGTCCCGTGTTCAAGCGCATCGACACGTGCGCTGCCGAATTCGCCTCGCGTACGCCCTACATGTATTCGACTTACGAGGATGCAGGCTTCTCGCCGCCCGAGAGCGAGGACGAGGCGACCGCGCGCGACAAGGTCGTGATCCTCGGCGGCGGGCCCAATCGTATCGGCCAGGGCATCGAGTTCGACTATTGCTGCGTGCACGCCGTCTACGCGCTCCGCGACGCGGGCTACGAGACAGTGATGATCAACTGCAACCCCGAGACCGTCTCGACCGACTACGACACCTCGGACCGCCTCTATTTCGAGCCGCTCACCGCCGAGGACGTCATCGAGGTGATCCGGCGCGAGCAGAGCAACGGCCGCGTGCTCGGCGTCATCGTCCAGTTCGGCGGCCAGACGCCGCTGAAGCTCGCCGGCGCGCTGACCGCCGCGGGCATCCCGATCCTCGGCACGTCGTCCGACGCCATCGATCTTGCCGAGGACCGCGAGCGCTTCCAGAAGCTGCTCCGCAAGCTCGGCCTGAAGCAACCGGCGAACGGCACTGCCTTTTCCCTCAAGGAGGCCGAGAAGGCCGCCGAGGCGATCGGCTATCCGGTGCTGCTGCGGCCGTCCTACGTCCTCGGCGGACGCGCGATGAAGATCGTGCACGACGCCGAGGCACTACGCGGCTTCATGGCCGAGGCGGTGCGCGTCTCCGGCAAGAACCCGGTACTGATCGACTCCTACCTTCAGGACGCGATCGAGGTCGATGTCGACGCCCTGTGCGACCGCGAGACCGTGCATGTCGCCGGCATCATGGAGCACATCGAGGAAGCCGGCATCCACTCCGGCGACTCTGCCTGCTCGCTGCCGCCCTATTCACTGCCGCAATCGGTCATTGACGAGATCGCCCGGCAGACCGATCTGCTCGCCCGCGCGCTCGACGTCGTCGGCCTGATGAACGTGCAGTTCGCGGTCAAGGGCGACGAGGTCTATATCCTCGAAGTGAATCCGCGCGCCTCGCGCACCGTGCCGTTCGTCGCCAAGGCGACAGGCGTTCCGATCGCCAAGATTGCGGCACGCATCATGGCCGGGGAAAAGCTCGCCTCCTTCAGCCTCGGCAACACGCGCCTCAAGCATGTCGCGGTGAAAGAGGCGGTGTTCCCGTTCGCGCGCTTCCCGGGGACCGACGTGATCCTCGGACCGGAGATGAAGTCGACAGGCGAGGTCATGGGCATCGACCTCGATTTCGGCCACGCCTTCGCCAAGTCGCAGCTCGGCAGCAACTCCAGCCTGCCGCTCGGCGGCGCCGTGTTCGTCTCGGTCAAGGACCGCGACAAGCCGGCGATGGTCGAGCCGACGCGCCGCCTGCTCGAGATGGGCTTCAAGGTCGTCGCGACCGCGGGGACCGCCGAGTACCTGCGCCAGGCCGGACTCGGAGTAGGCGTCGTCAACAAGGTGCTCGAAGGACGGCCGCACATCGTCGACGCGATGAAGAACGGCGAGATCCAGCTTGTCTTCAACACGACCGAGGGGGCCCAGGCCCTCGCCGACAGCTTCAGCCTCCGCCAGACGGCCTTGCTAGGCAATATTCCCTATTACACGACCGTGGCCGGCGCCAGGGCGTCGGTGGAGGCAATTACCGCGCTGCGTGCAGGCAGTCTTGAAGTCGCGCCCCTGCAGTCGTATTTTGAGACCTCGTTTTAATCCCAGGGACTATTTACCAGGGTAGCTAGAGTCGGGAAGGTGCTGGGCTACCGGCATTGTCCCGAAGGGTGAAGGTCATTGCTGATGGAAAAGATACCGATGACACCTGAGGGCTACGCCCGTCTCGAAGCGGAGCTCAAGCACCTCAAGGCGAACGAACGCCCCGCCGTCATCAAGGCGATTGCGGAGGCGCGCGACCATGGCGATCTCTCGGAGAATGCCGAGTATCATGCCGCGCGCGAGCGCCAGAGCTTCATCGAGGGCCGGGTCGCGGAGCTCGAGGACAAGATCGCGCGCGCCGAGGTCATCGACGTCAGCAAGCTGTCCGGCAAGATCATCAAGTTCGGCGCCAAGGTGACGCTGGCCGACGAGGATTCGGGCGACGAGGCGACCTACCAGATTGTCGGCGCCGAGGAAGCCGACGTCGAGAAGGGACGCCTGTCGGTCACATCGCCCCTCGCCCGTGCGCTGATCGGCAAGCAGACCGGCGATTCGGTCGAGGTCACGACGCCGCGCGGCTCCAAGGCCTACGAGATCATCCGCGTCCGCTACCGCTGAACCGGCCCGCTCGTCGTCAGAAGAAAATCCAGGTGACGAGCAGGAAGAACGGCACGAGGATGCCGGCCGACCACGCCATGTAGCCGAAGAAGCTCGGCATCCTGACGCCGCGGCTCTCCGCGATTGCCTTGACCATGAAGTTCGGCGCGTTGCCGATATAGGTGTTGGCGCCCATGAATACGGCGCCGCAGGAGATCGCCGCGAGCGTCAACGGCAGATCGTACATCAGCCGGTGCGCATCGCCGCCGGCGAGATTGAAGAAGACCAGATAGGTCGGCGCGTTGTCGAGGAAGCTCGACAGGGCGCCGGTCAGCCAGAAATACATCGCATTGTTGGCCGAACCGTCGTCATTCGTCACCATGGCAACGATGCCGTTCAACGCCCCGTCAGGGCCGGCGCGCAGGATCGCGATGACCGGCACGATCGTCAGGAAGATACTGGCGAAGAGCTTCGCGACCTCCTTCATCGGGCCCCACGAAAACGCATTCGTCTCGTGCGTCGATTTGGGCGTGAAGCGAAGCGACAGGAACGCAATCGCGACCAGCAGGACATCGCGCGTGATGTTCTGGATCGGGAGCTCGTTGTGATAGATCGTGATCGAGACGCCCGGGTCCCATACGCCGCTCAGCAGCACGGCGCCGACGATGCCGGCCAGAAAGACGACATTTATCAGGCCCTCTACGCCGAGCTTCGCCGGCATGCCGTCGGTGGGCGGCCTAGCGGTTTCGCGCCGGTAGTAGAAGGTGTCGATCAGGAAGAACAGGGCAAGAAGCGGAATGGCGAGGAACAGCGTCTCGAGGAACAGGTGCGTCGTCGTCCAGAAGAATTCGACGCCCTTCAGGAAGCCGAGGAACAGCGGCGGATCGCCGAGCGGCGTGAGCGCCCCCCCGATGTTCGAAACCAGGAAGATGAAGAAGACGACGATGTGAACCACCTTCTTGCGCCACTTGTTCGCCTGGAGCATCGGCCGGATCAGCAGCATCGAGGCGCCCGTCGTCCCCGTCCAACTCGCTATGCTCGTTCCGACCGCCAGCATCGCCGTATTCGACAGCGGCGAGCCGCTCATGGCCCCCTTGAGTGAGATGCCGCCGGCCACAGTGAACAGCGCGAAAAGCAGGATTATGAACGGGATGTACTCGAGCAGCGCCGTATGCAGCACGCTGTAGAGCGTCAGGTCGGCTCCAAAGATCGCGAGGAACGGCACCAGGAACGCCAGTGCCCAGAACGCCGAGACCTTGCCGAAATGTTCCTCCCAGAAATGCGGCGCGAACAGCGGGAAGAGCGCGATCGACAGCAGGATGCCGACGAACGGCAGGCCCCAGATCAGGCCCAGCGCCGTGCCGTCCAGGTGCGGAGCATCCGGCGAAGCCGCAGCGGCGAGCGCAAGGCCGGGCATTGTGAGCGCAAGCGCGAATACGACCGAGATCGCGGTGTTCCTGAGCCAGCGCGGGCACGCCGATGCGACGTCGAGTTCGCCTAGAGACATTCGATTGTTTCCGTGCGCCTAGTGCGACATCAGGACCGGAATGGTCGTGCGGGACAGGACGTATGCGGTCGTCCCGCCCAGCACCAGCTCGCGGAGCCTCGAGTGCCCGTAAGCGCCCATGACCACCAGATCGGCCGAGCGATCCTGTGCATGGTCAAGAATGACCTCGCCCGGCTCGTCGTTGTCGCCGAAATCCGCGCGCACCTCCGCCATTACCCCATGCCGCAGCAGGTAGGCGCGGATCACCTCTCCTGGACGCTCCCTTGACGAGCGGCAGGTCAGAATCGTCACCGAGGACGCCCGCCGCAGGATCGGCAGCGCGTCGTGCACGGCGCGCGCGGCTTCGCGCGTCCGCGTCCAAGCAATGAGCACGCGCGTCCCGGTTTCGGCGTGGCTGCGTCCTTCCGGGACGATCAGCGTTCCGCATCCGGAAGTCATCATGACATGGTCCGGTCGATTGCCCGAGACGACGTCTTCGACCGTTTCCGGCGGGGTCCGGCTTACGACCAGAAGGTCCGAAACATGCGAGTGGAAGGCGAGCGCCGCCGTGACATCGCCATGGTGATGCAGCCATTCGGCGCCGACGCCGGCCTCGGCGATCGCTCTGTCGAACTCGGCCCTGACGTCCTGCTCCTGCTCGCGCAGAGCAACCTCCAGCTCGCGCAGGAATGCGGCCGAAGCGCTGCGGCCGACGATCGCCGGCGGCGTCACATAGGGCGACTTCGTGAACAAGCCGACGAGATGGGCACCATGCCGCTTCGCGAGCGCCACGGCTGTCGCGAGCCGCCTCTCGCGATCATCGTCATACGCCATGTGAACGAGAATGGATTTCATAATGCCTGATCGACCATCGGTTCCAGGTTCCCCACGCCCGGGCCGCGCAGGCGGCCCAAATTTTCCGATAACACCGGCGAAGTCAAGTTGAAGCGCGGTGCTCACGTCGCCGGCGCGACGCCGATGAGGATGTGATGCCGAGCGCCCGCCGCGTCGCGCCGTGGGTACGCGTGCTGAAATCCGGCGTGCATGCGACGTGAAGAAGAGCGGCGGAAGATAGTCAGTCCGCCTCGACCGGCACGCCCGGTTCCAGCTTGGCGGTGCGGATGGCCAGCGCCGATTTCACGTGGCTGACATTGGGCGCGCTGGTAAGCTTCGTCGTCAGGAACTTCTGATAGGAGTCCCAGTCCTCCGCCACGATCTTCAGGAGGAAGTCCGTCTCGCCGGCAAGCATGTGGCACTCGCGCACCTGCGGCCACTCGTTGACGAGGTCCTCGAAGGCCTTGAGATCGTGCTCGGCCTGGCTCGACAGGCCGACCTGGGCGAAAACCGTGACGTGATAGCCCAGAGCGCCAGCATTGAGGTCGGCGTGATAGCCCTTGATGACCTCCGCCTCCTCCAGCGCCCGGACCCGGCGCAGGCAGGGCGGCGCCGAAATGCCCGCGCGCTCCGCCAGCTCGACATTCGTCATACGTCCGTTTGCCTGCAGGTCGCGGAGAATTCGCCGATCGATCCGGTCGAGCTTGACCCGGCGCATGGGTTCATGACCTTAAATTGCCGAACTTTGAAATAATATTACAGGTCGAGCCGAGCGTGGCAACCGCCTTGGTTTCTCCACCTGCCCTCGGCATAGTCCGCCCGCGATGAATCGACGAACCTGCTGGATCTTGACGGAGGGCCATGCCGGCATGGAAGCGCAGTGCCGCGGCCTGGCGGATGCGCTGGGCATGGCGCCGACCCTCAAACGCGTGCGGGTACGGCTGCCGTGGGACTGGCTGCCCAACCGGCTTTGGTTCCGGCCGCTCGCGGCGCCGACCAGCGACAGCGACCGGCTGGCGCCGCCCTGGCCTGACCTGATCATCAGCTGCGGCAATGTCAGCGCTCCCCTCGCCGCCGCGATTCGCGCCGAGAGCGGCGGCCGCACCCGCGCCGTGCACATCCAGGATCCGAAGATGGACCTGAACCGCTTCGACCTGGTCATCGCCCCGCGCCATGACGGGCTTGCCGGGGACAACGTCATCGCCAGCAAGGCGGCGCTCCATCCGGTCACGCGGGAAAAGCTCGCCGAGGGCGGACAGCGCTGGGCCGCGGCATTCGCGCACCTGCCGCGGCCGTTGGTCGCCGTCCTGATCGGCGGCTCGAACCGGCGCCACCGGCTGACGCCGGCGATCGCCACGCGGCTGGCCGACGACCTGATCGGGCTGGCGCGCGACAGCGGCGGCTCGCTCGCCGTGACGCCTTCGCGCCGGACAGGCGCCGAGAACGAGGCGATCTTCCGCGAGCGTTTCAGGGGCGTCCCCGCCTATGTCTGGGACGGCCACGCCGAAAACCCCTATTTCGGCATGCTCGCGCTCGCCGACGCCATCGTCGTCACCGAGGATTCGGCGTCTATGACCTCGGAGGCGATCGCGACCGGCAAACCCGTCTATATAGCGCGGCTCGAAGGTGAGTCGCGGCGGCTGCGCCGCTTCCATCAGATGCTGATGGATGACGGGATCACGCGACCGTTCGATGGCCGGCTCGCGTCGTGGCGATATGCGCCGCCCGACGACACCGCGCACGCAGCGGCTGAGATTCGTCGCCGATTCGGCTGGACCTGACCGGCGCGACGCTGTTTTGGTAGTCGCCGAAAAGGCCAGCCGCTATAACCGTCCGCGATTACGGACGGACGAACATGGCCCTCAGTATCGAAACCTTCAGCAACGTCAAAGGCGGGGACAGTTTCTTCAAGGCGATCGGGCATCCAGCGGCACAGGCGTCCATCCAGACGCTGTTGCAGCGCCTGCGCGCGGCGGGCCCGGTGGCGCTTTACGATGTCTGGGGGACCGCCCAAGCTTTCGCGGAAATTCATCCGCTCAGCAGCATTAGCGTCACCGATGTGTTCGTTCAGGCCGTCGACGATATCGGCAAGCCGATCCTGGGCCGGCACGCCCAGCCCGTGACCGATCTGCCCGACACGGGCGCGAGCGCCGTATTCGTGCCTGCGTTCGATGCCGACCGCGTCGTCGCCCAGATGCGGCACCTCGTACCCGCGGGTGCCGCCATCATCACGCTCGACGAAGCCCGCCTCGCCGAAACCCACCTGACCAACAAGCACCGCTACCTGGATCCGCTCAACTTCGCGACCAACTTCGCGTTCTTCCGCGACGCGGACGGGCTGCACACGCGCGTCGTCACGGCCAATTATTGGGCCGGCTACGGCGCGGGAGAGGTCTCGCTGTGGTGCTGCCTGTTCGCCGAAACCGGCGCGGTTCTCGCCGAATGGAACGACAAGCTGGCGCCGGGCGTCAGCGGCGTGGTGATCGACAGCCGCGAGATCAGGAGCCGCTTCCAGCTCGGCGAGTTCACCGGCCAGCTTTTCATCCATGTGGTCGGTGCGGCGGGGCACGACATCGTCAAATACGCGCTCGACGTGTTCGGCGATCGGCCGCACGACCTTTCGTGCACCCACGACGCCAATGCCTGGCCCGCGGATTTCTACGCCGGCCTCCCGGCCCCGAAGGCGGGCGAGAACGTGGTGCTGTGGGTGCAGAACAGCCACCCTTGCCCGATTCCGGCGAATGCCATCGGTCTCAACGTGATGGGCGACGATAATGTCGCCTTCCTCGACCGCCCGGTGCCGCCGTTCGGCTCGTGTGCGCTCGACGTCGGCGCCCTGCTGCCGCAGGCGGTCTGGCCGGCCCAGGTCGAGATCCGTGCCGGACGTCATTTCGTCCGGCCACGCTACGAGATCGTCGACGGCGCAGCGCGGCGGCGGATCGCACATCCCAATGTGGAGCGCATCGACCTCAAGCCCGATCCGCGGCTGCTGGAACTGGCCAACCTCATCGGCAAGGGATTCCTGCTGCCGGCTCCGATCCTGCCCCGCGAGCGCTTCCGCAGCATCGCCCTGCCGACGCCGATGGCGACCACACAGGCCGAGCTGCCGCTGGCGGTGAAGATTTACGACGCCTCCGGCCGCGAGGCCGCGACGCACTTCCTCGGCCGCCTGACGCGCGATCACCGCACCGCCGTAGATGCCGACGAGCTGCTGAACGGAGCGGCGCGCGAGGCCCTGCCGTCAGGTTACGGCCATATGGAGCTGATCTACGATTTTCGCGACGGCGGAACAGCCGACGGCTGGATGCACGCGCTGTTCCGCTACGAGGACCGGCACAGCGGCCATGTCGCGGAAACCAGCTTCGGCGCGCACATTTTCAATACCGTTCTCACCTACAAGAACGAGCCGCAGTCCTACACCGGGGAGGCGCCGGGCCTGTCGACACGCCTGTTCCTCCGGCTCGGAACCGAGGAACTCGACACGCTCTGCCACCTCATCTACCCGGCCTCGACACCGTGGCATCCGCATTCCGATACCACGCTGAGCCTGCACCATCGTGCCGGCGCCGAGATCGCCAGGGTCAAGGTGCGGATTCCCTGCAGCGGTTCCCTGCTGTGGCGAGCCGGCGAGACGTTCGGACGCGACGCCCTGGCCCGTGCCGGTGAAGGCGGCTATGTCATCGTCCGCGATACCACATGCCGCCTGTTCGGCTATCACGGCCTGCTCGCCGGCGAGGACGCGTTCAGCTTCGACCATATGTTCGGATTCTGAGCCGAATCCGGCCGGCTCGAGCGACTCGGGCGCGGCGCTTGCGTCGCCCGGACAGGGCACTTAATTTGTCCGCTCGCCCGACTCGATTGACAGGAAAATGGCCCAGACCCACCGCAGCAAGGTTGTCATTCTCGGTTCCGGCCCGGCCGGCTACACCGCGGCGATCTACGCCGCGCGCGCCAATCTGCAGCCGATCCTGATCCGCGGCCTGCAGCCCGGCGGCCAGCTGTCGATCACGACCGAGGTCGAGAATTATCCTGGCTTCGCCGACGCCATCCAGGGCCCGTGGCTGATGGAGCAGATGGGCAAGCAGGCCGAGCATGTCGGCACGCGGCTGATCGAGGACACGATCGTCAAGGTCGACCTGTCGTCGCGGCCGTTCGTCTGCCTCGGCGACAGCGGCGATACCTATGCCGGCGACACGGTCATCATCTGCACCGGCGCGCAGGCGCGCTGGCTCAATCTTCCCAGCGAGACGAAGTTCCGCGGCTTCGGCGTGTCGGCATGCGCCACCTGCGACGGGTTCTTTTTCCGCGGAAAGCGCGTCGCGGTCGTCGGCGGCGGCAACACCGCGGTCGAGGAAGCGCTGTACCTGACCAATCACGCGACCCGCGTCACCCTGATTCACCGTCGCGACGCGTTGCGTGCGGACAAGACCAACCAAGCCCGCCTGTTCGCCAATCCGAAGATCGAAGTCATCTGGAACAGCGTGGTCGAGGACGTCATCGGCGAGGAGATGCCGCCGAACGTGACGGGCGTCGCCCTGCGCGACGTCGTCACCGGCGCGACCAGCCGACTCGAGATCGACGGCCTGTTCGTCGCGATCGGCCATGATCCCGCGACCGAGCTGTTCAAGGACCAGCTCGAGATGGACGCCGAGGGCTACATCCTCACCCGGCCCGACTCGACCGCGACCAGCATCCCGGGCGTGTTCGCCGCCGGCGACGTGAAGGACAAGGTATTCCGCCAGGCCGTGACGGCCGCCGGCATGGGCTGCATGGGCGCGCTCGAGGCCGAGCGCTTCCTCGCCCATGCAGAGGCCGCCGCACTGCAGGCCGCACAATAGTTCAAGATCTAGCAAAGGGGGGAAAGCTGCCGCTGCGATAGACCGACGCGGCGCCTTTCCGGCGCGAATGGACTGGGACAAGTTGCGAATCTTTCATGCGGTCGCCGAGGCGGGTAGCTTCACGCATGCCGGGGATACGCTGAATCTGAGCCAGTCGGCGGTCAGCCGGCAGATCAGCGCGCTCGAGGATTCGCTGCGCACGCCCCTGTTCCACCGCCACGCGCGCGGCCTCATCCTGACCGAGCAGGGCGAGCTGCTCTATCGCACCGTGCGCGACGTGTTCATGAAACTGGCCGCGGCCGAGGCCCAGATCAGCGAGAGCAAGGAGAAGCCCTCCGGCCTGCTGCGCGTCACCACGCCGGTGGCGTTCGGAACGGTATGGCTGACGCCGCGGCTCAAGGAGTTCGTCGAGCTCTATCCCGACATCCATCTCAGCCTTCTGGTCGACGACGCCGAGCTCGACCTCGGCATGCGCGAGGCGGACTGCGCGATCCGTACGACGACGCCGCGCCAGCCCGATCTGGTGCAGCGGCACCTCATGACCATCCACGTCCACGTCTTCGCCAGCCCCGGCTATCTCAAGAGGTTCGGCGTGCCGAAGACGGCCGCGGACCTCGACAACCACAAGATCGTCGTCTACGGCGAGGACCCCCGCCCGCCCTTCCCCGGCGTCAACTGGCTGCTCGAGGCCGGCATCAAGCCTGGCCAGCGGCGCGAACCGGCGCTGATGGTGAACAATGTCTACGCGATCCTGCGCGCCGTAGAGAACGGCGTCGGGATCGCGGCATTCCCAGACTACATGGCGCAGGAGAGTACGAAGATCGTACAGGTTCTGCCCGAGCTCGAGGGCCCGACCTACGAGGCGTACTTCGTCTATCCGGAAGAACTTCGCAATTCCAAGAGGATCGCGGTATTTCGGGACTTCCTGGTGCGCAAGGTGTCGGACTCTCAGTTCTGAACGGGACCATGCGGTCGGCGCATGGCTTCGTTACCAAATCTGCGATACCAAATCCTGTGCATCGGCCTAAATTTATAGCCGCTGATGCTGCATCGCAGCATCATGTGCCGCCGCCGAGAGATCGGCACGCGGCACGGTCGGGCTTCTGGCCCGGCTGCAGGGTCTTCGGACCCTACGTCTCCCAGACGTGAAGCCTCCCTGTTCAACTCGCCGGCCCCACAAGGGCCGGCGTTTTTTTATTGCACGGCGCCTTCTCCCTCGGGTCGCGGTGCGGGCGCGCCGGCAGCTGCGTACCCGTCCTGCGGCACGACCGCGAAGCGGCAGATCAGCGCCGTCCCGCCCTCGCGCCGCCATTCGCAGTCCGCCCGAAGCTGCTGCGCAAGGCGCATGATGATCGACAGCCCCAGGCCGGCCCGCGCGGCATGCTCCGGCAGTCCTACGCCGTCGTCGGCGAGGATCAGCATCAGCCGGTCCCGCCCCTCGCGCTCGAGCCGGATGGATATCCGCCCCCGGCCGTCCGGGAAGGCGTGCTTGAGACTGTTCGTGATGAACTCGTTGATCATCAGGCCGAGCGGCACAGCCACGTCTATATCGATCATCATCTCCGGGATGTCCGTCGCGACCTCGACGCCTGCGGCGCCTTGCGCCTCGATCAGACTGCGGGCGACATCGGCGACATAGTCGTCGATGCGCACGTCGATCTGCTCGCGGTGGACGAACAGCCGCCGGTACAGCAGCTGCAGCGAGTTGAGCCGGTGGGCGACTGTGGCAAGGTCCTCGCGTGCCTCGGGCGAGGCGCGACTGCGCTGGATGTTAACAAGGGCGATGATCTGCTGGAGGTTGTTGTTGACGCGGTGTCGCAACTCGCGCAGCAACAGCTCGTTCTGCTCCATCGCGCCGCCTATGATGCGCTGCTTCTCGAGCCGATCTACGGCGCCGGCAACCAGGTTCGCATAGCCCTGAAGAAAGTTGATGTCGTCTTCGCTGAACATGCGCACTTCGCGATGGTCCACCTCGAGCACCCCGAACGGCTTTCCCGAACCGCGGATGATCACGTTGACCATGCTCTTGATGCCGTGCCGGATCAGCAGGTCGGATATCCTGAAACGGCGCTCCCGCGAGATATCGCTCGACACCGCAGGCTTGCCGCTCTTCAGAGCGTATCCCGCGGGCGAATCGGCCTCCAGCCTCGCATGACCGACCACTCCCGGCGCCCATCCGCAGCCGGCACGCACGAGGAAACCGCCATCCGGTTCGCACGTCAGGACTTTTGCGCTTGAGACATGCAGGCCTCGGGCGACGAGGGCCGCCGCCTCGTTCAGGAGCGCGTCGAGATCGTCGCTGCGCAGCGCATGGTGGCCAAACTCGGCAATTGCTGCCCGCTGGCGGCGGAGCGCCGCAAACTGTTCCGACTCCGTTGCTGCCATCGCATGAATAAGGCGTGGCCGCGAAGTCGGTTCCTTACGCCGGTAGAGCCGCCTTCGGGCGACTCGCTACCGGCGCAGAGGCGCGCTCATTTCACATCCACAACCGTTCGCCCTGGCGCGCGGCGTAGAGCGGCGCCACGAAGTCGCCGTAGCCGTTGAAGAGCTGCGTCGGCACGCGGTCGCCGCCGGTGCCGATCACCTCCTCGCTCGCCTGGCTCCAGCGCGGATGCGGCACCTTCGGGTTTACGTTCGCCCAGAATCCGTACTCGCTCGGCCCGATCGCCTCCCAGAAGGTTTTCGGCCGCTGATCGGTGAAAGTGAAACGAACGATCGACTTGACGGACTTGAAGCCGTACTTCCACGGCACGACCAGACGAAGGGGGGCGCCCATCTGCTTCGGCATCGGCTTGCCGTAGATGCCGGTGGCGAGCAGGGTCAGCTCGTTCATCGCCTCGTCGATCGTCAGGCCCTCGACGTAAGGCCACGGGTACCAGCTCGCCTTCTGGCCGGGGGCGACGCCCGGGTCCATGAAGGTTTCCATCCGCACGTACTTCGCCGACGAGAGCGGCTGCGCCCACGCGACGAACTCCTTCATCGGAAACCCGGTCCACGGCACGGCCATCGACCACGCCTCGACGCAGCGAAGGCGGTAGAGCCGCTCCTCGAGCGTCATCGCCTTGAGCAGGTCATCGATGCCGACGGTGCGCGGCTTCTCGACCATGCCGTCGATCCTGATGTCCCACGGACGGATCGGCAGCTTCTGCGCGGCCTGCCAGATGTTCTTCGACGAGCCGAACTCGTAGAAATTGTTGTAGGTCGTCGAGAGCTTCTCGTCGGTGATCGCGCGGTCGACCCGGTAGCGCATGTTGCGCATCGCCGGATACAGCCCGGCCGACGGATCGGTCGCCGGCACAGCCGTTGCCGCGGCAAGCCGCTTCGCTTCGGGCGCAGCGGCGCTGCGGCCGCCGGAAAGCCAGAGCGCGGTACCCGCGCCGGCTGCCGCCACGCCGGCGATGCCGCCGACGAGGACCCGGCGGCGGCTGAAAAATGCCGCCTCGGGCGTCGCCGCCGACTCGCGAATCTCCCAACCCTTCTTGCGCTTGATCGCCATGGTCACGTCCTCGGTTGCCCGGCCATCCTTCGGCCGCTGCGCGACGCGGGGCAAGTCAACTTCGGGTGAGCGTCAGATCGCGCCGTCGCGCCTTTGCCGCTTCAGCTGATCGATCCGCTGCTTCAGGCCCGGCAGATGCGGGTGCAGCGCGAACGCCCGCTCGAACGCATCCAGCGCCTCGTCGGGCCGGTCGCGCTCGAGGTCGATCAGGCCGAGCCCGGACAGCGCCCCGAAATGCCGCGGTTCGAGCTGCAGGACACGCTTCACGTCCTCAGCCGATTTCTCGTGCGCTCCCAGCATGTACAGCACGGTCGCGCGCTTGTTCCATCCCTCGGCGAAATCCGGCTTGCGCGCCGTAACCGCGTCGAACAGCTCGAGCGCGCCCGGAAGGTTGCCGGCCTGCATCGCTGCCAGCCCGAGCTGCATCAGCGAATCGGTCGCGGGATCGTCGGCGTCGGTCCACAGCTGCCAGATCAGGCCCTCGATGACCTGCGCCTTGCCGGGATCTTCGGCCGCGCGCAGCTGCTCGAACAGTGGGTCCAGACGGGGATCGGACTGATCCGCGCGGGCGTGGGCGCCGCCGAGGAGGGTTGCTGCGATCAGCAGGGCAAGGAAATGGAACCTCATTCTTGTACTATGGAGCCGGATGCATCCGCTGAAAAGCACCCCGCGGCCGGCGCCGCGACGCTGGACAGGGCGGGCACGAGCGGGCATGAAGGAGCCTCACAACGACGCGCAGGATCATGAGCATCAGCCGGCATTTCGCGCGCGACTATTCCGACGCGCGCGCCAGGTTTGTTGCTGCGGCCGCGATGGCCGGAGCTACCGTCACCCCGATGCAGCACCCGCTGCGCGGCCCCGACACGGAGAAGCTGTTCACCGATGTGGCGCTGTGGGGGCCGGCCGATGCCGAGTGCGTGCTGGTCACGATCTCCGGCACCCATGGCGTCGAAGGCTTCTGCGGCGCGCTCTGCCAGACCGCGTGGTTCGCCGAGGGCATGGCCAAGGAGATGCCGCACGGCATCGCGCTGCTGGCGATTCACGCGATCAATCCGCACGGCTTCGCCTGGATTCGTCGCGTGACCGAGGACAATGTCGATCTCAACCGCAATTTTGTCGATCACAGCCAGCCGTACCCGGTCAATCCCGGCTACGAGGCGCTGAAGGACGCGATCTGCCCGTCGGACTGGAGCGAGGCCGGCCGCGCCGCAGCCGATGCGCGACTCGCCGCGTACGCCAAAGAGCACGGCGACAAGGCGCTGCAGGCCGCCGTAACCGGCGGACAGTACAGTGATCCCGCGGGCATCTTCTTTGGGGGCCATGCGCCGACCTGGTCGAACCGGACCCTGCGCGGCGTCTTTCGGCGCTTTCTCGGGGCAGCACGTACCGTGGCCGTGATCGATTATCATACCGGACTCGGCCCCTACGGCTACGGCGAGCTGATCACCGGGCTTCTGCCCGACTCCGCGAATTTCAAGCTGACGCGCGACTGGCTCGGCGACGAACTGACGTCGCCGCTGCTCGGCAACTCGGCATCGGCGAAGCTGGTCGGCATCAATCATCTCGGCATGGAGGAGTCCATTCCGAACGCCCGCCTTGCCGCGGTGGCCATCGAATACGGCGTGGCGCCGATGGACGAGACCCGCAACGCGCTGCGCGCCGACAACTGGCTGCACGTGCATGGCGACCTCCGCGGCCCCGAGGCGGGTGCGATCAAGGCCGAGATGCGCCGGGTCTTCTACGGCGACACCGACGAGTGGAAGCAGAAGGTTTGGGACCGCAGCGTCGAGGTCACCCGCCGGCTGCTCAAGGGCATGGCCAAGGGGTGAGCCGCGAGGAGCGCGCCGACGCAAG
The DNA here is from genome assembly GCA_041690495.1 of Alphaproteobacteria bacterium. Taxonomy (GTDB): domain Bacteria; phylum Pseudomonadota; class Alphaproteobacteria; order CACIAM-22H2; family CACIAM-22H2; genus DATAAP01. The sequence goes on from JAWLHE010000006.1 coordinate 292,310, forward strand.
CGCGGGAGAGGCCAACCTGCGGCCGGCAGCGGCTGCGCCGACCTCTATTTGGCGAAGATCTGTTTGGCGCAGACTGGCCGGTACTCGTCGAACGGAAGAACCTGATGCGGGTCAACGGCTCCGACGAGCGCACCAAGGTCGTGCTGCAGATCGGCCATCCCTACGGTCGTCGAGGGCAAGGACGCCATCTGCCCGATCGCGATCAAGGGATGATACGCGGCCGAGGTCGGGCCCCTGGCGGAGGATGCGCTCTACTCGGCCTTCGTCGACGCGCTCTGCTTTTGAAACCTTTGTGATGCCTGCCGACCCGGAGATTCGCTATTTCCGGCCGGACGACACGTCCTACAAGGGCAAGCCGATCCAGGGGATCGGGAAAGCGGCCGGACCGCTTTGCTGCCGGCCGCGCCCGATGCGTCATTTCCGCCGCTTCACCACGTTCCAGTTTCCGACGCCCCTCCCGCGCCCGGCACGCCGCGCGCGGCACCTGATGTCGAGCCAGTTCGGATCGCGGCCGCCCCGATAGGGCGCCGCTACGGCCTTGCTCACGATTCCCTCGGCGCCGATCTCGCAAAGGTGCGCATAGAGCGGCGCCGGATCGCCTTCGAGGTGGTCGCAATACCGGATGCGCGTGCCCGTCAACGGCGCGAGCAGGTCGCGCAGGCATTCCTTGCGGGACAGCAGCGGCCGCGGCCGCAGGTCCACGCCGTCCACGTAGAGAAGATCGAAGGCGAAGTAGATCAGGCTCTCGTAGGCGCCTGCCTCGATCGCGCGGTGCAGGTTGTCGAACCGCGCCACCCCGCTGTCATCCTGCGCGCCGATCTCGCCGTCGACGATCGCGTCGTGGTCCCTGAGCAGCAGCAGTTCCGCGGCGATGCGATGGAAGCGTCTGGTCACGTCGCGGTGACTGCGGCTCAACAGGCGCACCTTGCCCCCGCAGATCACGGCGGCGCATCGGAGCCCGTCATGCCTGATCTCGTGAATCCAGCTCGGGCCGCTCGGTGCCGCCTTTGCCATCACCGGGGCGGTCAGCTCGAACGACTCGGAAAGCGCCGCCACACCTCCGTGGCGAGAGCCTTCGAACCCGCTGGATGCAGGACCTGCCCCGCTACGCTTCGCCCGTCCCATCTTCGAAGAAACGCCGTTTCCGCCCGTTCGGTTTCAACTCAAGCGATTCATGCCGGTGCGGTTGAATCGGCCAGGTGGCAGCGATATCGGACGTGCGCATGACCGGCAGTCCGGCGATACCCGGTCCCCGGACGCGCAGCAAAGATTGGCCAAGAGCATAATATGCCCCCGCAGGGGGCACGGTGAAGAGCCGCAAGCGGGCCGTTGCCGCCGGCTTGTATGAAGCACGGATGCGTGGCCCCCGCGCCTGTCCCATGGTCCGGGTCGTGGCGTCGCCGGACCGGCGAACCGCGGCCCAGAGCACGAAAGCGCGGCAGTAATTGAAATCCCGCCCGCGCGTGTGGCATGACACCGCGTGCTCTTCAACAGCCACGTCTTCCTGCTCGCATTCCTGCCGCTGGCGCTCGCCGGCTATTACGGCCTGCGGCTCGGCGAGGCCGGCCGTGTCTGGTACCTGGTGGCGATCTCGCTCGTCTTTTACGGATTCTGGAACGTCTGGTTTGTGCCGCTGCTGGTCGCCTCGACCGCCGCCAACTGGCTCGCGGCGTGGGTCTTCCATCGCCGGGGGGTGCGCCCCATCCTCGCGGCGGCGATCGCCGGCAATCTGGCGGTGCTGGCCCTGTTCAAGTATCTCGGCTTCTTCACCACCATCGCCAACGACGCGCTCGGAACCGGCTTCCCGGTGATCGAGCTGGCGTTGCCGCTCGGCATCAGCTTCTTCACCTTCCACCACATCATCTATATGGCGGACGCCGCGCGGGGCGGCGCGCCGCTCTACGGCTTTCGCGACTACGCACTCTACATCACCCTCTTCCCGCAGATCCTCGCGGGCCCGCTGGTCCGTCACAGCGAGATCGTGCACCAGTTCCGCGACGACCCGCGGCGGCCCGGCCTCGAGGAGCGGATCTCGCGCGGGCTCGTGCGGCTCATCATCGGACTTGCCGAGAAGATATTCATCGCGGACGGCATCGCCCGGAAGATCAATCCCCTGTTCGAGAAGGTCGCCGCCGGCGAGACGCTGACGACGGCCGAGGCGTGGGTGGCCATGCTCGGCTTCACCTTCCAGATCTTTTTCGACTTCGCCGGCTACACCGACATGGCGATCGGGCTTGCGCTGATGTTCGGATTCGTCCTGCCGGAGAATTTCAAGAAGCCGTACAGCGCGGCGAGCCTGCAGGATTTCTGGCGGCGCTGGCACATGACGCTATCACGCTTCCTGCGTGACTATCTCTACATCCCTCTCGGCGGCAGCCGCTTCGGCCTGGTGCAGCAGATCGCCGCCCTGATGGCGACGATGCTGCTCGGCGGACTGTGGCACGGCGCCGGATGGAACTTCATCATCTGGGGTGGGCTGCACGGGGCGGGACTCGTCGCCGGCGTGCTGTGGCGCCGCGCCGGCATGACGATGCCGTACGCTCTTGGCGTCGTTCTCACATTCCTGTTCGTGGTCGTGACCTGGGTATTCTTCCGGGCCGGCACGTTCGGCGAGGCGGCAAGCATCCTGGGCTCGATGGCCGGCGCTGCCGAATTCGGTCGCCTCAAGGGATGGGAGCTGATCGCCCTCGCCGCCGTGATCGCCATCTTCCTGCCGACGGCGCAGCGACTGGCCGACCTGGCGACCGAGCGCGCGGCACTGGCCGCCGCTGCGGCGCTCGCCACCTTCCTCACCCTGGTGCAGCTCAACCAGGGTCGCAGCTATGAATTCATCTACTTCCAGTTCTGAAGCCGGCTGGCGCCGCTTCCTGCGCGTCTACGCAGGAACGCTCCTCGCGCTTGGCGCGGTCGCCTACGCGCTGGTGCTGGCGATCGATCCGTACAATACCGGCCGCTTCACGCCGTTCGACCGCATCGTCGTCGGCAGCATGGGACCGCGCTTCGAGCATGTGGGCCTCGCCCGCAATCCGGATTTCGACAGCGCGGTGTTCGGCAATTCGACCGGGCAGCTCGTCGATCCGGCGCGGATCGGCGCGCTCGCCGGCGGGCGCTTCGTCAGCCTGACCGCCGGCGGCACCGGGCCGGTGGAGCAGCTCGCGACCATGAAATTCTTCCGGCTCAATCACGCGCAGCCCGGCGCGCTGATCGTGACGATGGATACGAGCTGGTGCCAGGACGACAGCTTTTTCGCACGCGACAGGATCAATCATCCCTTCCCGTTCTGGCTCTACGACGACGACCCGCTCGCCTATCTGGCAGAGGTGATGACCTTCCGGACGATCACATTCAGCCGGCGCAAAGTGTTGCGCTTGCTCGGGCGGCGCCCCGGCCCCGAGCGAGCCGACGGCTACGACGATTTCGAGAAGGGCCGGATGTGGCGCTACGAGGAAGCATGGGCGCGGCTCGGCCCCGACCGCCGCCTCGCCGTCGATGCACCCGGCGCGGCGCCGGCGCGCGAAGAGAGCTTTGCAGCACTCGACGAGCTCGATCGAGTCATCGCCGGCGCCACCGCCACGAAAGTCGTCCTCGCCTTCATGCCGCAATACGCCGGGACCCTGCCCGCCGCGGCATCTCCCGAGGGCCGCCGTCTTGCACTATGCAAAGCGCGCGCGGCCAGGATCGCGCGCGAACGCGAGCGCGTCGCCGTCATCGACATGATGGTCGATGCGCCCGAGACCCGTGCGGTCGAGAATTTCTGGGACCCTCTGCACTACCGCAGCCATGTCGCCCGGGAAATCGAGGACCGGATCGCGGCCCGGCTGCGCATGTTGTAGGGGTCTGCCAGCAAGCTGGACCATCCGGATTACGCCGGTTCGCTGCCGCCGTGGCCCGTATGCAACGGCCGGCCGTGATCGCCAAAAAGGCGGGGAACGGCGCGCCGGGGGCGGTGTTAACGAGCATCGAGCAGGCGGGCGGCGGGCCTGACGCAACGGAGGAGCCGGGCCGCCCTTAAGCCCTGCCGGATGCCGATCCACTGGAGTCCTGACGATGCGCCAGCAGAGGTGGACATGTCTTCGCACGAATCAGTGGCCAACCAGGCAGCCCTGAACGCCTTCGTCAAAGCCCGCGCCGAAGGCCGCGCCTATGGGCTGGCCCTCAACATCGCCATCACGGTCTGGTTCGCCCGCTGCCCGTGGGCGGACGGCCGCGACGCCCGCACGCGCGTGCTCGAACTCGTGCAGGACCTCGAGACAGCGGGAGCCGATCCGGCGCAGCTCGACTGAGCGGCGGGACACGCAGGCCCGACGGCTGTTCGCCGCGGGCCGGGCGCGGCCGACGCAGTCTGCCTGCCGAGGCCGCGACGAGCCGGAATACCGAACACCCGGCGGAGCGTGACCGCCATTCGTAAACCGGTCGGGTTCAGCGGCACCGATCAAGGGCGGGTCCGGAGGACCTGCCCTTATTTCTTTCCGGGCGGGCAACGGAGTCCAAGCACGCCGAGGATCGCGGCCTCGATCTGATCGGGCGTGAAGGGCTTGAGGACGACGGGAGAGCCGAGCTGCGCGATCCGCTCCAGAACCGACGGCTCGTCATTCCCCGTCACGAACACGACCGGGATGCGGCACGACTTGCGAATTCGCGATGCTGCATCGATGCCGTCCATCGAGCCGAACAGCCGCACGTCCATCAGCACGACGTCGGGGCGCAGGCGCCCCACGCGCCGCACCGCTTCGGCAGGAACCGAGGTCTGGGCAACCACGGTGCCGCCGCGTCCCGTGACGACGCAGCTCAGATCGAGCGCCGCCAGCGCATTGTCCTCGACGATCAGGACGCGGATCGGCCGCCCGCCGGCCGTGAGCGCGCGTTCCGGTTCACGCGACCCGACCTCCAGTGCCCCGTTGCCGTCGTAGGCCTCCTCGTGCACACGCCCCCCTGCCCTCGTTTCGGACCGCGGCGTCAATCCGCTTTCCCTGCAGCATGCCACGATCCGTCCACCGCCGCACGTCGAGAACGCAAGATCGCCGGACCGCGCCAGGGTGCGCCCTATCGCCCTGAAAGTGCCGCGGGCATCGGTCCGCCGGTGGCCCAGTCGAGCAGCTCGATCGTGTGCACGACCGGGATGCGCGTGGCGCCGGCGATCTGCGTCATACAGCCGATATTGCCGGAGGCGATGACGTCAGGTGCCACGCTCTCGATATTTGCGACCTTGCGGTCGCGCAGCTGTCCGGCGATTTCCGGCTGCAGCAGGTTGTAGGTGCCGGCCGAGCCGCAACACAGATGCGCCTCGGGGATGTCCCTCACCGTGAAGCCCGCCGCGGCGAGCAGCGCCTTCGGCTCGCGCGTGATATTCTGGCCGTGCTGCAGCGAGCACGCCGACTGATAGGCGACCACCATGCCGCCGGGCTGCGCCGGGGCCCGCAGCCCGAGCTCGGCCAGCACCTCGCTGATGTCGCGTGCCGCGGCGGAAACCCGCGCCGCGCGTCCGGACCAGTCGGGATCGGTGCGAAACATGAAGCCGTAATCCTTGACCATCGTGCCGCAGCCCGACGCGTTGATGACGATGCGGTCGGGTCCCTGCCCATCATGGAGATTTGTCCAGGCCGCGATATTGGCGCGCGCCATTGCGTGCGCGGCGCTCTCCTGGCCGAGATGATGGGTGAGCGCGCCGCAGCAGCCGGCGCCTTCGGCGACCGTCACCTCGCAGCCGTGGCGCGTCAGCACGCGGATCGTCGCCTCATTGATCTGCGGGCTCAGAACCTGCTGCGCGCAGCCGGTCAGCAGCGCCACGCGCAGCCTTGTCTCGCCCTCGGCCGGGTAGACCCGCGGCACGCTCGATTGCGAGGGGCCGGGCAGGCGCGCCGGCGCCAGCCGCAGCATCGCGCCGACGCGTCCGGGCAGCAATCTCCCGAACGGTCTGGCCAGCATCGCGCCAACCAGCGCCAGGCGGAACAGTCCCGGCCGCGGCAGCACCGCGCCGAGCACGCGGCGCAAGGCGCGCTCGAATGGCGGGCGCGTATACGTCTCCTCGATATGCGCGCGCGCCTGATCGACGAGATGCATGTAATGCACGCCCGAAGGGCATGTCGTCATGCACGCGAGACACGACAGGCAGCGGTCGATGTGCTTGACGGTCCGCGCATCGGCGGCGCGGCCCTTCTCCAGCATGTCCTTGATCAGGTAGATGCGGCCGCGAGGGCTGTCGAGCTCGTCGCCGAGCAGAACGTAGGTCGGGCAGGTTGCGGTGCAGAACCCGCAATGCACGCAGGCGCGCAGGATCCTGTCGGCTTCCTTGATGTCAGGATCGGCGAGCTGCGCGAGCGTAAAGTTGGTTTGCATCGCTACACGCCCGCGTACATGCGGCCGGGATTGAGGATGCGCCTCGGATCGAATCCGTCCTTGACGCGGGCGCTGAGAGCTCCGAGCGCTCCGGTCTGCGGCTCGAATACCGGCACGGCGGCGCGCAGCGCGTCGGGCGCGCGGAAGAGCGTGGCGTGGCCGCCGCTCGTCGCGACCGCATTGCGGATGGCGTCGGCACCGCCGTCCTCCGCCGCACCAGCGGCGAGCCAGACCAGTCCGCCGCCCCAGTCGTAAAAGAACTCCACGTCGCGCACTGCGGCAATCGCCGCGGCGATGCGCGCGCCCTCGGACGGCGGCACGGACAGGCGCCAGATCACGGCGCGCGAATCGGGCAGCAGCATCGCGACGTCGCGAATCGCGCGCCACAGCTTCGCGCTGTTCATGCTGTGCAGCTCCTCGAGTGCGCCGTAGGCGGCAAGACGACCGCGCAGCCCTTCGCAACGCGCAGCGACGGAAACGCCGGTGCCCTCGATACGCACCGCCGTGACCGGGCCGCCCGCATCGCGTACGTACGAGACATCCGCGCGCGAAGCGACGCGCGCCGGCAGATGCGCGGCGGCGGAAACCTCGAACGGGCTGTTGAGCGCGTCGGCCATCGCCGCGGCGGCGCGCGCGTCGTCGAGGCCGGATATCAGCACCGTGCGCGCCTTGACGGGCGCCGGCAGCACCTTCACCGTCACCTCGTCCATCGCCGCCAGCGTCCCGAACGAGCCGGCGAGCAGCTTGCACAGGTCGTAGCCGGTGACGTTCTTGACGACCTTGCCGCCGGCCTTGAACGCCTCGCCGCGGCCCGACACGCCACTCATGCCGAGGAAATGGTCCCGCGCCGCACCGACCTTGACGCGGCGCGGGCCGGCGAGGTTGCTCGCGATCACGCCGCCGATGGTGCCGTCGCCCGTGCTCCCGCCGAACAGCGGTGAAAGATCCGGCGGCTCAAAGCCGAGGACCTGGCGGTTCTCGTGCAGGAGGGTCTCGATCTCGCGCATCGTCGTCCCGGCGCGCGCGGTCAGCACCAGCTCCGACGGCTCGTAGCTGACGATCCCGGCGAGCCCGGAGAGATCGAGCGTGTGACTCGCCTGCAGGGGCCGGCCGACCCCGCGCTTGGAGCCGAGGCCCACCACCTCGAGCGCCGCCTCTTCGGCGGCGGCCCAGGCAATCGCGTCGCGGAGCTGCGGCGCGGTGGCAGGCTTCAATATCTCGGCCATCAGAATCGCGGCAGGTCGGGGAACGGAAGCTGGCCGCGGTGGACATGCATCCGGCCGAGCTCGGCACAGCGATGCAGCACCGGAAACAGCTTGCCGGGATTGAGCAGGCCCTGCGGGTCGAATGCGCATTTGAGACGCTGCTGCTGGGAAAGGTCCGCTTCGCTGAACATGGTGCCCATCAGGTCGCGCTTCTCGACGCCGACGCCGTGCTCGCCGGTCAGCACGCCGCCGACCTCGACGCAGAGCCTGAGGATGTCAGCGCCGAGGCGCTCGGCCGCCTCCACCTCGCCGGGCTTGTTGGCGTCGAACAGGATCAGCGGGTGGAGATTGCCGTCGCCGGCATGAAAAACGTTGGCGACGCGCAGGCCGTGCTGATCGCCCAGCGCGGCGATGCGGTCCAGCACATGCGCGAGCTCCTTGCGCGGGATCGTCCCGTCCATGCACATGTAGTCGGGCGAGATGCGGCCGACCGCGGGGAATGCCGCCTTGCGGCCCGCCCAGAAGCGCGCGCGCTCCTCCTCGCTGTTGCTGACGCGCGCGTAGACGGCGCCCTGCTCGCGCGCGATCGCCTCGACCGCCGCGATCAGCTCGTCGACTTCGGCGGCCGGGCCGTCGAGTTCGACGATCAGCAGCGATTCGACGTCGAGCGGATAGCCTGCCTGCACGAATGCCTCGGCGGCATGGATCGCCGGGCGGTCCATCATTTCCATCCCGCCAGGAATGATGCCGGCGGCAATGATCGCGGCGACGCCGCTGCCGCCGGATGCAACCGTCGGGAATCCGAGCAGCACGGCGCGCGCCGTCTCGGGCTTCGGCAGGATGCGCACCGTGACCTCGGTCACCACGCAGAGCAGGCCCTCGGAGCCGGTGACGACGCCGAGCAGGTCGTAGCCGCCGGCGTCGAAATGCTTGCCGCCGAGCCGCACGACCTCCCCGTCCATCAGCACCAGCTCGACCCCGAGCACGTTGTTGGTGGTCAGGCCGTATTTGAGACAGTGCACGCCGCCCGAGTTCTCCGCGACATTGCCGCCGATGGTGCAGGCAATCTGGCTCGACGGATCGGGCGCGTAATAGAAGCCTTCATGCGCCACGGCGTTGCTAATGCCGAGATTGGTGACGCCGGGCTGCACCACGGCGCAGCGGTTGGCGAAGTCGAGCTCGAGCACCCTGTTGAACTTGCCCATGCCGAGCAGCACGCCGTCGCCCAGCGGCAGCGCGCCGCCGGAGAGCCCGGTGCCGGCACCGCGCGGCACCACCTTGATTCCCTGGTCGTGGCAGTAGCGCAGCACGTCCGAAACCTGCGCCGTCGTCGACGGCAGGCAGACGACCATCGGCAGCTGGCGATAGATGTTGAGCCCGTCGCACTCGTATGCGCGCAGTTCCTCCTCGGCGTCGATCACGCCCTCGCCCGGCACGATCGCACGCAGGGCGGCGACGATTTCGGCGCGGCGTGCGAGCACGGCCTGGTCCGGCGCCGGCATCCTCATGGCGCGATCTCCCGGAGGTTTCGTCTTTTCCGGCTATGACTTAGCGGTCGTATCCGGCGCTGTCCAGTAGACCCGGGCGCAAACAAAAACGCGCCGGCCTCGGGCGCGGCGCGTTGCGGCAACAGGCCGAAGCTGCGCGATCAGCCCTGGCGGGCCTTAAAGCGCGGATTCGTCTTGTTGATGATGTAGGTGCGGCCCTTGCGCCGGATGACCTTGCAGTTCTTGTCCCGCTTCTTCGCGGCCTTGAGCGAATTGACGACCTTCATGACACGAGGCTCCGACACCGGGTTCCAAAAATGCGAAGGCGCGGCCGACGGGCGCCGCACCTCCGGAAAAGGCGGGCGGACCATACCGGCCCCGCCCCCGCCCTGTCAATCAAGCTTCAGGCCTGATTCCGCGGCCAATGTTTCCTGGTACCGCTCCGGTCCAGGGCTCAGCGCAGGAACAGTGGCGCCACTTCGAGACCCATCACGAACAGGGCAGCCACGACGCCCCATGCGCCGCCGCGCGCGAAGCCGTTGAGCAGGCCGTGCAGTGCAGACATCCGGTCCATGATCGGTCCTCCCTTGATGACCTCACCAGAATGTTCATGTTTTGTTCTCTTGTCAAGCCGGGGGCATTATATACTTGAGAAAACATGATGGCCGAGCTAGATAGGCTGGGACAGGCCGGCGATTCCTTTAGCCCCACGCCCGAGATGATGGCCGCTGCGCGCGCCGCTTTTCGGGCGTGGATGCTTGAATGGAACTACTTGGAGGACGGCTTGCCGGGCCGCTCGGACGTGGACGATTTGCTCTTGTCGATCATGGCTTGCACCCGCGCCTCAAGGCCGGTTGAGCGCAATACGTCTGTGATGTCGTTGGCGAGCTTTTCAAGCTTTATGGCCTCTGCCTTAAGGTCGGCTGGGGTCCAGTCTCGTTCGTTGTGATAGTGGCCGAGCAGACCCGGCTCGTCGTCATCGGAAAGGGTCATTACCATCGGCTTCGCCGATCCTGGTCGCCGCCCCTCTGTCCAAGTGGAGTGGGCGATGCGATTCCGGAGTTGCGAGAACTTATGGACCTGATCCAGCAGGGCCTCCAGTTCGGGAATGCGCTTGCCGTTGATGCCAAGGGTTCTGCTGAGGTTCTTTACGGCGAGGCGCTTTTGCCTGTATTGCGAGCCGTGCATCGCTATGATGGCCGTTCCAAGATCAGTGCCCATCATGCCCGCTGCGGCGATCTGCATTTGCAGTTCAATACGCGCGAAGGTGTTGATGAAAAAGCCGAACCACTTGAGGTGATCGGCGGAGAGTGCGGCGGCTTTTGTCATGGCTAAAGAACCCCCCAAAATGGATCTGGACTGCGGCGACGACACCAAGCGCGATCAGGTGTTGAAGAAGCTACTCGGCACGCCGCACAAGCCGCATTCGAAGCCGAAGAAATCAAACCGCATGCGCGGGAAGAAGCAAGGCAATGTCAAAGAGGGTTTATAGGCTGAGGCTCGTCAGTGGCCGCCTAGAACGCCCGGAAACCGCTCTTGGATGGCTCGAAAAATCAGCGCGAGATCACTTATCGCGCGGCCTTCGAGCGTTAGCCGATGTTGTTGATCGTCCGTGTCGGTCAGCACCAATCTTATACGGTGTGGCTCCTGATCGTGCGCCGGCTCAAACTCCATCGCTTCCGGGTCTATTGAAACAATCGCAGTCATGAGCCCTCCAAAAGCCTGCGCAAATAGGCGCGGAACTGTTTACGCGTCAGCTTGGGCTTAGAAGTCCGACCCGAAACGAGTCCGCCGATACGTGAGGCGCTTTCCTTCGATGCCCTTGAGGGCAGCATCGGCGCGGGCGGCATCGTTCACGCCGAGCGCGATACGATGGTTGTAGCGGAAATCAAACTCGGTCAGGTAACGCTGCAGGTGCTGTTCGCCGCAATGCTGATAGATGCCGCGCATGCCGCGCTTGAAGATCGAGAAGTAGCCTTCGATGGTGTTGGTGGACACGGGGCCGCGCGCGTATTCGCGCTTGGTGTGATTGACGATCTGGTGGCGGGCGAAGCTGTCGCCGACGTTCTTGTACCAAGAGGCATCGTCGCTCATGAGCGTGCTCTTGCGGTCGGCGGTGCGGGCAACGATCTCCCAGATCGTGCGCGTGTTGAGCTTGTCGAGCTTCACGGAGCGGGCCTTGCCGCCGCGTTCCACCAGCGTCAGCACCTTGCGCTTGCCTGAGTGACCTTTGACCAGCTCCCATCCCTTGCCGCCGCGCAGGCGGTAGGTTTTGGGGCCGATGTAGGTTTCGTCAATCTCGATCACCTTGCCCTCGCCACCGAGGGGGCCGGGCGTCTCGTCTTTCATGGCTTCGCGGATGCGGTGCGCCATGAACCACGCGGTCTTGTAGGTCACGCCGAGCATGCGGTGGAGCTGGTGGGCGGAAACGCCCTTCTTGGAAGCGGATAGCAAATGCGTCGCCAGCACCCACTTGTGCAGCGCAACATGCGAACGCTCGAACACGGTCCCGACCGTGACGGAGAACTGCTTGCGGCAGGAGCGGCAGTACCACAGGCCGGGGCGGTGCGATTTGCCTTCGAGCTTGTGGACGCCTTCGTAGTCGCCGCAATGGACGCAGGAGACGCCGTTGGGCCAGCGAATCGCCTCCAGATGGGCGCGGGCTGCGTCGGGATCGTTGTAGATGGGATTGGTCAGGTCGGTCATGGGCTTATCTCCTGAGAGACAAGCTAGGCCGCGGGCCGTGTTGTGTCAAGTATATAATGCCCCAAGCCGGGGGCAGCGAAGATCCAGGTCTGCCTGGACGGGTCTCCGACAGCGCCCGACGATCGGGGGCAGCCGCTACTTCTTCTTGATCGCGTAGAAGCGGGCCATGCGCAGGTCGCCGCTGTCGAAGGCGGCGATGCGCCGGCCCCACAGCTCGACCTCGTGCGTCAGACCATTGGCTTCGTCCGGCGCCAGCGAGTTCGGCTTGAGGCCGCCGGCGAGCCGCGCCCAGCCTTCGAGCACCAGCGAGCGGAACTCGGGCGTCATGTCCTCCGCGACGCGCACGTCCATCTTGAGGGCCTTAAGCTCGTCGGAATACGCGTCGATCGTGATCGGATGCGGCAGATGATCCTCGCCGCTCTGCCACGCCGACAGCGCCGGCGAGCTCGCATCCGGCTTGCCCAGCGCGAATTCCAGGAACATCAGCTGTCCGCCGGGCTTGAGCGCCTGCTCCACCTGCGCCAGCAGCCGCTTCTTGTGTTCGAGCGGCAGGAAGACGAGACGCGCGAAGATCGCATCGAACTTGCGCGCCGGGAGAATCACCGTCAGCGGATCGAACCACTCGATCGTCGCCTTCTTGGCGAGGCCCGCCCTCTCGGACGCCGCCATGCCGGCCTTGGCCAGCGTCTCGGAGGCGTCCATGCCGGTGACATAAGTGCCGAAGGCCTTGGCAATGACGCGCGCGGCACCGCCGAGCCCGCTGCCGAGATCGAGCATCGTCTTTTCCTTGGTCAGTCCCATCGGCTTGACCAGCTTCAGGACATGCTCGGAGCCGCCGGGAAACGAGAAGCCGTCGCTCCAGATCAGCTCCGACACCTTGACGCGCGCAACCGACCATTTGTCGGGCAGGCCGCCTGCCGCAACCGACTTGGCATCGGCGTCAAGCTGCGCATCCGCCCCGCCACGTTCCGGCTCTCCGGACTCCTTGGTCGTGGCTTCTTCAGGCAGGTAGTAGCCGTCCCACCAGGCCATGAAGCGCTGGCGCAGCCGCGAGTCCGGTCCCACCAGGTCGTGGATCCGTGCGCGTATTCCGCTGCCCGCCCCGGCGGCCGCGGCCTTGTCGGCCCCTGATTCCCCCGCCGGCGGCGCGGCTTTGGCTGGAGCTCTTCCAGCCGATTCAGCCTGCATCGCGTCCACCGCCTCAAAGACGCGGGCCCATCGAAAGCTGAACCCGTTCCTTAATCTCGCAAATGCATTTTAAAGAAGCGTAAAGGTCGATCGGAACTGACAGATCTCAGCCCGGAGCGAGACCCGCGAACAGCGCCAGGGCGCCGCCGCCCGCCAGGACTCCGGCCAGGAGATTGCGGCGTAGCGCAAAGAACACGATCGCGGCGACCGCCGTTGCCGCCAGACGGACCCACACCTCGGTCCCCTGCAGCGGGCCGATCGGCAACAGTATCATGCGCGTGACCAGGCCCGCGAGGAGCCCGAACGCAGTGTAGCCGACCAGATCAACGACGGGGCTGTTGGCCTTCAGCCGTCCCGACATCGCGACACCCAGCGCGCGCCAGAGATAGGTCGCCACTGCGCCGGCGACCACGACGGCGAGCGGCCATGCGTCAGCCACGGCGCCGCCTCATCGCGCGGTCGGCAATGAAAGCGAGGATCCCGGCGAGAACGCCGGACATGAGCAGGCCCCAGGTCGGAGTCACGAAATGAAAGAGCGGTCCCAGACAACCGCCGAACAGCAATGCCAGGATTCGGCCGCGATGGCGCAGGTCGATCAGGAAGATCAGCATGAAATAGACCGGATTTACGAAGACCAGGCCAAGCGAAACCGCCGGCGGCACGAGCGTCGACAGAAAAAATCCGATCGCCGTTCCAAGCATCGACCCGATCAGGAGCGTGCCCGCGAAGCCGATGAAAAACGACATGCGCTGCTCGGGCGGCATGTTGGGGCAGCGCAGCATCGATACGGCCCATCCGGTGACCGCGACCAGATGCGCCGCCAGGTACAGCTTCCAGCGCGAGTGGCCGGGAAGACGAAGCACCGGCATCAAAGTCACGGTCATCGGCAGCATGCGCGCGTTGGTCAGAGCCACGGCGATGAAGATCGGCAGCAGCGCGGCGCCCGCGGCATAGAGCTCGATCGAAGCCACCTGCCCGGGCAAAGCCCAGGTCGTCAGGGTCGAGAAGAGGCCGATGCCCAGCCCGAGGCCTGACTCGCGAATCAGCGAACCGAAGCCGATATAGCTCGCGCCAAGGACGAGTATAGGCGCACCGATCGCCTCGCGAACGCCACCGGCGAGCGCACCACGGGTCGACTTGAAATCTGTCTTGAAATGCGGGGCGATGCCCTCGTTCGGCACAGGTACTTCTCGCGGCGGACTCGACGCGCCGCCTCCGTGACGGCACAGCGAAACTTCGCCGCCATGCGCAGGTTGTCAACTGCCGTACGGGAATGCGAGCCATGCCTCATCGCCGGCGAAAACGCAGCGACCGCACGGGCGCGAAAGGCGCGCCTGCCGAACACGGGCGCGCCTTGGGGAACGGTCGTCCTACCAGAACCGCTGCGAGCTGCGGCGGCGGCTGGTGCCCTGGTCCGAACTCATCGACGAAACCGTCACTGCGCCGACGAGAAACCCCAGTGCAAACATGACGAAGCTGCTCATGAACGGACGTTCGTGCATGTACTGCGTGACCGTTTCGCCGGTGCCCGAGGTCAGGCGCTGCGCAAGGTCGCCGGTCCGGCGCGATGGCCGGCCGGCGCCGGCCATCGCGCGATAGCGGTTGCGCGTCTCGCGCACGCGGCGATGCTGGTCGCGAACGATTTGGCGCACCTCCATCGGCAGGTCCTGGCGGAGCGCTTCGTCATAGGCCTCCTCGGCGGTGCTCTCGCCGCGCGCCACTTCTTCCAGGACGACCTGGCGCTCGTTCCGCGACAACGCGGTGCGCAGATCGACCCACATGCGATGGGCCGTGCCGGCCATGCTGCCGCCGCTCCAGGTCGGCTCACCGCCATGCTCGCGAATCAGACGGTCAAGCTCGGAGGCCATCGACGCGCGTTCGTTGGCGAGCTGCTCGAATTGCTGCTTGAGATCGCTGTCCGACGCGTCCTGCGCCGAGCGGCGGTAGCCCTGCTCGCTGTCGTGGCACCGCGCGCTCAGGTCCTGGAGCACTGAAACGAGGCTTTGACCGGCGCTGGTTTCGCTCGTCGTGCCAGTGTTGTTCATTGGGCGCTCCTTTGCATGGCGGTCAGTTGAAGGTGCGTATTCAACCGTGAGCGCCGCCGCTTGTTCCGCTGTGCAAGCGGTGCCGGAGTGTGCCGCCGCAACTTGGCTTTTGCTATTCGCGATACGAAGGGTCGCGCCGATCCAGCATCCGGAGCAGGGCCGGCCATTCGCGCAGAGTCGTCGAGCCGATGCCGGCGGCGCCACCCTCCCATTGGCGGGCGGTGTGCTCGCGCACGGATTCCGGCGGCAGGTTGATCTCCCGTCCGGTCTTCAGCGCATCGAGGCGGATCTGGCAGGCCTGCTCCAGATAATAGATCAGACGGAAGGCCTCGGCGACGCTGCGGCCGGCGGTCAGGAGACCATGATTGCGAAGGATCATCGCGCGCCTGTCCCCGAGATCCTCGACCAGCCGACGGCGCTCGGCCGCATCGAGCGCAAATCCTTCGTAATCGTGATACGCGATGCGATCATGGAACTGGAACCCGCCCTGATTGACCGGAATCAGGCCTTCCTTGAGCGCGGAGATCGCGGCGCCGGCGCGGCTGTGGGTGTGGATGACGCAGATGACATCATCGCGCGCGCCGTGAATGGCGCTGTGGATGACGTACCCCGCCGGATTGATCTCGAACGGCGTCTCTTCGAGAATGTTGCCGTCGAGATCGATCTTGACCAGGTTCGACGCCTTCACCTCGTCATACATCAGCCCATAAGGATTGATCAGATATTGATGATGCGCGCCCGGCACCCGGGCCGTGACGTGATTGTAGATGAGGTCGGTCATGCCGAAATGGTCGATCAGCCGGTAGCACGCCGCGAGCTCGACGCGCATTTCCCATTCCGCGGCGCCGTACCGCTCGCGCCCGATTCGCGCCGGTTTCTCGACAATGGCAGCCATGGCCGTTTACCTCCCTCTAGCTTTGCCGATATTCTGCGCCCCGGGTTCAGGCGAGATCAAGCGACGTGACGACGAGACCCGAAGGCCCGTTCACCTGGGAGCAGATCAAGCTGTGGCGGCGCGCGCAACGCAGCGAGCTGCTCGCGCGCCGCATCGATGCGCCGCGCGAGGCGAAGAAGAAGTGGGCCGCCTCGGTCGACCGCTACGTGCGCGAGATTCTCGGCCGCATGTCGCCTCAGGCGCTCGGCTTCTACCTGCCGTTCAAGGCCGAAATTGACGTCCGCCCCCTGGTGCGCGACCTGCTCGAGCAGGGCTGGACCGCCGCCCTGCCCGCCGTCGTCGACAAGAAGGGCCCGCTCGAGTTTCGCGCCTGGCGGCCAGGCATCGAGATGGCGGCCGGCGTCTACGACATTCCCGTTCCGAAGGAGCGCAATCTCGTAACGCCGGGCGTGCTGCTCGTGCCGCTCGTCGGCTTCGATGCCGCCAATTACCGGCTCGGTTATGGCGGCGGCTACTATGACCGCACGCTTGCGGCGCTGGTTCCGCGACCCGCAACGATCGGGATCGGGTTCGAGCTGTCGCGCCTCAAGACGATCCTTCCGCAGAGCCACGACATCCCGCTCGACGTGGTCGTGACCGAAGCCGGCGTGAAGCGACGCTAGGCGGCGGTTCAGCGCGCCCGGCCGCCGGCGCGGCGCACGAAATAATTGAAGGCCGCGGTAACCTGACTCTCGTGCAGCAGCCGGTCGCGCTTCGTTCGCGCATCGGCGGGCGACGACACGGTGCGCGCGCCGCCACAGGACTCGCACAGGATCTGGGTCTTGCACGCCTTTTCAAGGAACAGCGCCTTCATCACGGCTTCCTCGATCGTCGCTGCGGCGGTGACGATGCCGTGATTCTGCATCAGCATTCCGCCATGCCGGCCGAGGGATGTCGCGACTGAGCGTCCGCGGCCCGCATCGGTGATGAGGTCGCTGGTTTCGCTGAATACCGGCAGGCCGTCGCAGAAGACCGCGCCTTCGTGGCCGATCGCCTGAAGCGGGCGGCCGAGCGCGCCGAATGCGATCGCGTGCGGCGGATGGGTGTGGACGACCGCCGCCACGTCGGGACGCGCGCGCATGACCTCGGTATGGATGAAAACCTCGATGTGACGCGGCATGCGCCCTTCGACCTTGTCGCCGTCGAGGTTTACCGTGATCACGTCGTCGGGGCCGATCTCCTCGAGGCCGATGGTTGCCGGCTTCATGAACAGCAGCTCGGGACGCCCCGGCACCCGCGCCGTCACGTGCCCCCAGATGTGATCGCCCTGCCCTTCCAGCGCCAGGATCCGGCAAGCATGGACCAGCTTCTCGCGGACGGCCACGGCATTCATCGTTAATATCCTCCGGATTTTTCAAGCTTTGCGCCGAGCGAGTATAGGCGGGGATGCCGGGCTGTGCGATGCTGGCGGGGTCTCATGTCCGGTCGCCATGGCCCCGAGGCATGCGTCTTTCGTCGTGAAGGGAGTCGCTCATGCGGTTCTTTCCACATCTCGCCGCCGTCGTGCCGTTTATACTTGCCGGCACGCCGGGGCTGGCCGCGCTGCCGGACCCAGCGGTCGACTGCACGACGTTCACGACCGTTCATTCGACCGAGGGACGGACCTGGGAAATCAGAGGGTTCGTGTGCCTGATGCCGGGCCAGCCGCCGAAGGTCGAGGTCACCGGGCGCCGCGAGACCGAGCCGTCGCGGGCGCTCAAGCAGCGGCTTATCTGGTAGGCCGCGTCCGGCGAATCGTCAGCCGCGGAGCCGGATGACGTTATGCGCGCCGACTGCGGGGGTATCGACCAGGGCGCAGATCGCGTCGCGCGCCTCGTCGACCAGCATGTGAGGGTGATGATTGAGCCAAGCCGAAACCGCGGCATAGAGCGCGGCCAGTTCACTGGCACCGGCATACAGCGCATCGACATAGGCATTGAGAGCGGCTTGGGAAGGCTGGTCGAGATCGGCGTATGACATGACGCCGACGGTAGAGCCGATCTCATACCGAACCGTTAACCGGCGTAAACGTGCCATGAAATCCGGGGTGTGTGTCCTTTCGGCCACGCTCTCAAGCTTGACAGCAGTCCGCCACTGCCGCGGCGGATCAAAGCACCTTGGGCGCGCGTTGATCGCCATACGCCGGCCGCGTGGCGGGCGTCGCGAGGCACTGTGCAATGTGCAAGGAGTTCGCTCATGGGATGGATCGGCGCCATCATCATCGGTCTGCTGGCCGGAATCGTCGCGAAACTGATCATGCCGGGCAAGGATCCCGGCGGCTTCATCATCACCACGATCATCGGAATTGTCGGTGCGCTCGTGGCGACATGGCTGGGCCAGGCGATCGGCTGGTACGGGGAAGGCGAGGCGGCGGGCTTTATCGGCGCGATCGTGGGCGCCATCATCCTGCTTGCGATTTACCGTTTCATCGTTCGTCGCCGTACGACGGCATAGCGAAGTCACGCCGGCCGGAATACGGCCGAGCTTAAAAGTCCCCGGTTAACGCCCGCGCCTCCCTGCGCGGGCGTTAACCATACATTAACCAAGAATTCATCATTATGAGCCTGTCGGTTCCGCCCCGGAGGCAGGCTCATGCCGCCCATCTCGCTTTCCCCTTTCGCGTCTGTCGATGACGCGGCGTATGCGCGGCGCAAGGCCCTGCGGCACCGGATGCGGATTGTCGCCTGCGGCAGCGTCATATTGTTCGCCGGCCTTGGCGCCCTTTCCTTCCAAGCATATGTCGAACACGGTCTGCTGATCGCGATCGGACTTTTCATCGTGGGAAGCGTGTTCCTGATCGAGGCGGTCCGCCAGGCCGACAAGCGCTTCGTTGCTCCGCTCCAGGCGCTGTGCCAATACGAATACGGTCGCGAGGTCGAGCTGGCGCTTGGACCGCTGCTGGATGCCACGCCCCGCGACGCGGTCGCGGCGTCTCGCTCCGACCCGCTCGCCCGGCGCGTCGACGCCTGACGCGTCGCCGGATGCCCGCCGCGGAATGCCCGCGGCGCGTCCGGCGTTGTACTTCAAAGATGAGAGCGCCCAGACGTCTGTCCCGCTTCTGCGCCGCGGTTGCCCTGTGCGTCGCGGCAAGCGCCGCTTCGGCCGAGCCGCTCGCTCTGCGCTATTCGGCGACCTGGGGCGGTGGTCGTGCCGCCGAGATCCGGCTCCTGCTGGACGAGGACGGGGCAAAGTTCCGCAACCAGCTCGACCTTACGACGGTTGGACTCGCCTGGGTCCTGTCGGGATTCAAGCTTCGTGCGACCAGCACCGGCGTTGCCGAAACCGGGATCACGCCGCGCGCATTCGATGCCGTCTACGATTCCAGGCGCCGGCGCGACAGGCGGATCGACCTGCAGTTCGTCGACCTGACGAACGGCTCTCTCGCCGAGGAAGGACCGAACGACACCAGGTCCGATCCGGCTCTGCCGGAGGAATTCCGACGCGACGTAATCGATCCGCTGACATGCATCACGGCGATCCGCCGGCTGGTGCGCGAGCGCAGCATCCATCAGGCCAAGGAATTCACCCTCGCGGTCTATGACGGCAAGCGTCGGTTCGATGTCGAAGGCAAGATCGTGTCGACTGAAAGCCTGTACCGGAGCGGCAGGCGCGTCCCTGCCATCAACCTGCGGCTGCTGCTGCGGCCGGTCGCCGGATTCGGCACGGCCGACGATGGCCACAATCCCGATGCGAATGTTCGCGAAGTCGAGGTGACGCTTACCGACGATGCGCGCGCCATCCCGCTACGCATGTCCGTGCCAATCGCCTACGCTCCGGCGGTCATCGTTCTCGACGGCGACACCAGACCCTAGCCACCAACTTATTTCCGCATCTTCGAATCGTTTTGCGTCGCAGCATTTGTGGGCGCTGCACAATAATTCGATAACGACAAACGCTCACCTGTTCGGGGTATTCTGTCGTCCCTGGCATCCGGCTATGGTGACGCGGTCGGCCTTCCGATGCCGGTCATCAGCCACAATTCCGCGATGTAGAACATTCCGGAGGAATCCCGTGAACGACGTAGCGTTGGCACACCACAAAACGAAGAACGCAAAGCTCGCCCGCTGGGTCAGTGAAATGGCGGCGCTCTGCCAGCCCGATCGGATCCACTGGTGCGACGGTTCGCAGGCCGAATATGACCGGTTGTGTGCGGAACTTGTGCAGAGCGGCGCGTTCATCAAGCTCAACCCTGCGAAGCGCCCCAACAGCTATCTTGCGCGCTCGGACGCCCGCGACGTTGCACGGGTCGAGGACCGCACCTTCATCTGCACTCGCGACAAGGCCGACGCGGGGCCGACAAACAACTGGCAGGAGCCGGAGCGTATGATGGCGCGGCTGCGCCAGCATTTCACAGGATCGATGCGCGGCCGCACCATGTATGTGGTGCCTTTCAGCATGGGCCCGCTCGGCTCACACATCGCGCAGATCGGCGTGCAGATCTCTGACTCGCCGTACGTCGCCGTGAACATGCGCATCATGACGCGGATGGGCAACAAAGTGCTCGACGTGCTCGGCCCCGACGGCGAGTTCGTGCCGTGCATGCATTCGGTGGGCAAGCCGCTCGCACCCGGCGAGCAGGACGTGGCATGGCCGTGCGATCCGGACAACATCGTCATCGCACATTTTCCGGAAACGCGCGAAATCTGGTCTTATGGCAGCGGCTATGGCGGCAATGCGCTGCTCGGCAAGAAGTGCCTTGCCCTGCGCATCGCCTCGGTGATGGCGCGCGACGAGGGCTGGCTCGCCGAGCACATGCTGATCGTCGGCATCGAGAACCCGCAAGGCGAGAAGACCTACGTCGCCGGCGCGTTCCCGAGTGCATGCGGCAAGACGAATTTCGCCATGATGGTCCCGCCCAAGGGATTCGAGGGTTGGCGGATCTGGACTGTCGGCGACGACATCGCATGGATCAAGCGCGGCAAGGACGACCGCCTCTATGCGATCAACCCCGAAGCCGGCCTTTTCGGCGTCGCGCCGGGCACATCGAAGAGTACGAACCCGAACGCGATGAAGATGCTCGAGGCGAACTGCATCTTCACCAATGTGGCCCTGACCGACGACGGCGACGTGTGGTGGGAAGGCATGACGGCGACGCCGCCCGCCCATCTCGTCGACTGGCGCGGGCGCGACTGGACGCCGGACAGCAAGGAGCCGGCCGCCCATCCCAATGCGCGCTTCACGGCGCCGATGAGCCAGACACCTACGGTCGACCCCAACTGGGACAATCCGAACGGCGTGCCGATCTCGGCCTTCATCTTCGGCGGGCGCATGAGCCGCACCATGCCTCTGGTTTTCCAGTCGTTCGACTGGCCGCATGGCGTCTACATGGCGGCAACGATGGGCTCGGAAGCGACCGCTGCGGCCACTGGCCAGGCCGCAATGCGTCGCGACCCGATGGCGATGCTGCCCTTCTGCGGCTACAACATGGCCGACTATTTCAAGCACTGGCTGACACTGGGTCCCACGCTGCCGACCCCGCCGGCGATCTTCCGCGTCAACTGGTTCCGGCGCGACGCCAACGGCAAGTTCCTGTGGCCGGGCTTCGGCGAGAACATGCGCGTGCTGAAGTGGATCGTCGATCGCGTCAACGGCCGCGTCGATGCCGACAAGAACCCGCTCGGCTGGGTGCCGCGCTACGGCGATATCCACTGGCAGGGGCTCGACTATCCGAGGGACAAGTTCGCCGAACTGATGGCGCTCGACAGCGCCGGCGGCGCCGAAGAGGCAGAGGCGCACGCGACGTTCTTCCGGATCTTCGGGGACCGCCTGCCGCCCGAACTCGCAAACCAGCGCGAACAGTTCATCGCCCGCCTCGGGGCCGAACCGCAAAACACAGCGCGCGCAAGCGCCTGAGGATGGCGGCAAGGGCGCCCGGCCGCCGAAGCGGCGTCCTTGCCCTTCCGGACGCCCGGGAAACGAACCCGGCACGGAACCTGGGGGCGACGGTCGAGTTTACGTCGCGTAACAGCGAAATCTCGGCCGATGGCAAATGCAAAGAGGGCTGAGCCGCGCGCCGACATCCGGATCAGCGGCTATGGCGCTGAACTTCCCGACCCCGACAAGAAGGGATGCTACCTCGGCGATCGCGTCAGCGGCCGCGCCTTCTTGACTCTGTTCAGGAAGCGATGCCGGAAGTGCGACATCGATCTGGGCAAGAACGTCACCGAGAGCGAAATCGACGACCTGCTCGAGGAAGGCGACGCCGCCGACGAGCGCGTGGTGCGAGACGTCGCCGTCGAGTTCGGCGAACGGCTCGCCGAGGTCATCGACCTTTTCCTGAAATGGTCCTACTGGCGCCGGACCGAGAGCATCGTCATCGGCGGCGGCATGGCATCCCGGCATGTCGGCGGCATCGCCATTCATGCGGCGCAGGCCCGCCTGATGAAGGCGCATCCCGGACTGGAGCTCCATCGCATCCATCATCATCCCAACGAGGCCGGCCTGGTCGGCTCCGTATACCTGATCCCGTCCAGCCGCATCGCGGGCAAGGACGGACTCCTCGCCATCGATATCGGCGGCAGCAAGATCCGCGCGGGAATCGTCGAATTCGGCCAGCGAAAATCCGGTCTGCTGGCAGATGCCCGCGTCTGGCGCATCGAAGTGTGGAAGCATGCCAAGGCGCGCGCGACGCGGCGCAAGGTCGTAGAGAAAATGACCGAGTTGCTGTGTGCGCTCATCGAGGAGGCGGACAAGGCGAAATTCCGCCTGTCGCCGCTCATCCGTGTCGGCGTGCCGGGCGAGATCGACAGGGACGGATACATACGCCGCGGCGCGCAGAACCTGCCGGGCGACTGGTCGGACGGGCGGTTCAACCTGCCGCTGGAGCTCGGCGCCAAGCTCCCCAGGATCGACGGCGCCGCGCCGTCGGTCTCGATCCACAACGATGCAGTCGTACAGGGCCTTGCCGAATTCCCCTTCATGCGCGGCTTCAAGCGCTGGGGAATCCTCACCATCGGATCCGGCCTCGGCAACGCCCACTTCGTCAACCGATGACCGGACCGCGCCGGCGCGCGGCTAGGCGGCGCGGACCTCGCCGATGGCCATCGGACGCTCTACCAAAACCGCACCGTCCTCGATACGGATGATCATGTCGGCATTGCGCAGGGTGTTGAGGCGATGCGCGATCATGAACGTGGTGCGGCCGTTCATCAGCCGCTCCATGCTGGCGACGATACCGGCCTCGGTTTCGCTGTCGATGGCGCTGGTCGGCTCGTCGAGAATGAGGATCGGCGCATCCTTGAGGAAGGCGCGCGCCAGGGCAACGCGCTGACGCTCGCCACCCGAGAGCCGGGTGCCGCGCTCGCCGACCCTGGTGCCGTAGCCGTCCGGAAGCCGGCTGATGAACTCGTGCGCATTGGCACGCGTGGCCGCATCTATGATTTCGTCCATCGACGCGCCCGAGCGGCCATAGGCGATGTTCTCGGCGATCGTGCTCGAGAACAGCACCGGCTCCTGTGACACGACCGCGAACTGGCGGCGCAAGTCTTCGAGCCGCCAGTCGCGCAGATCGACGCCGTCCAGCAGGATCCGCCCTTCGACAGGGTCGAGCAACCGGATGAGCATATTGACGAGCGTGCTCTTTCCCGCACCGGTGCGGCCGACGATCCCGACGCATGAACCGGCGGGAACGTCGAGGCAGGCATTGCGCACCGTCGGCACGCAGCCCGGATAGGCGAACGTCGCACGGTCGAAGGACACGTCCCCGATCGCGGGGCCGCGGGCCGGCGCGCCGGCGCTGTCGCGGATCGTGACCGGCCGATCGAGCAGGCCGAAGGCGCGCTCGGCGCTTGCGACCGCCTGCTGCTGGCCGGCGATGTGCATGCCGATTTGCTGCAGCGGCGCGTAGAGCTGCGCGATATAGCCCATGACCAGCAGGAGATCGCCGACCGAGAGAATCTGCGTCCGCACGTCGCTGACCCCGAGCCACAGAATCGCGGTGGTGCCCAGCGCCGTCGCAAGGCCGAGCACGGCGCCGATTATCCCTTCCGTCCGGATCACCCTCAGGCGGGCCCGGACGGCCGTGCGCGAGTGTTCGAGGAATCGCGCCACCTCGCGCTTCTCCTGGCCGAAGGTCGTAACGACGCGGAGGTTGCCCAGCACCTCCTGGACCTGGCACTGCGCAATGCTGTCCTTCTCGCGCACCTCGTGCCAGCGACGGCGCAGCCGCCCCTGGGTGACATGGACGAGGCCGATGACCGGCAGCGAGGTCGCGAGCGCGATCACCGCCAGCTTCGGACTGATCGCCGCCGTCACCCATAACATTCCGGCAAGCGACACCAGCGCGTTGATGACCGGGATGAAGCCATAGATGGCGGTCCATTGCAGCGCCGGCGAATCGTTGGTGATCCGGAAGGCGACGTCCTGAGTTGCCGCAGCGTCGCGGCCCGGCGCGCTGATCTCAAGCGCACGCGCGAAGATCTTGCCGCGGAAGCCGTGGACCATGCGCTCCGCGACGTTCTCGCGCATGATCCAGTCGATCCATTTATGCGCGAGCGTCAACACCGCGATCAGTACGGCGAGGCCGATCGCGACCGCAAAGATCGCGTCCGGCGTGCCGGTCATCCATGACGGCAGCCATGCCGCATAGCCCGGCAGGGGAGCGCTGCCGAGCACGTTGTCGACGATGATCTTGAGCGGCAGAGGCGTGATCAGTGCGATCGGGGTCCAGGCAAGCCCCATGGCGAGGATCAGGGCCAGATGCGGCCAGAAGCGTCGGACCTCGCGCAGCGCCCGCAGATAGACGCTCAGCGCTGAACTGCGGCGGTCTTCGGTCACAAGGGACCTCCCCGATATCGCGATGCCCGGCCGCGTGACGATCACCACGGCGAAACGGGCGGCAACTCCGGGATATCCGCGCACTGTAAACGTATGGTTAACGGCGCACTGAAGAGGACAGTCCTGGCCGCGTCGTTCCTGCTGCGGCGTCTTTCTTTCCACTTGTCACGACTGTCAAGCTTGGTTAATAAATTATTAACCATCAATAGAGAACATCCACGCCGCCGGCCCATCCTCGACTGTCTGCATCCGAAGCCCAAGCCGATGCCACACCGCCCCGGCGCGATGACGCCATTCCTGCATGCCCGGAACCTCGATATCGCGCCATCGCGGTGCGGACGGAACCGCGCATGAGCTTTCGCAACAGCAACTGGGGCCTGGGCAGCCCCGCCTGCCTGATCGGTGCAGCCGGCGCCGCCCTTGCGGCAACCGCGCGCCTTGCGCAGGAGACGTCGGGCATGGACGTGCAGTTCATGCCCCTGCTCGTCGACGGGTTGCCCGGCTGGCTGGTGGCGGATGTCAGCGTCGTGGTCGCGGCGATCGTCGGCGGTACGGTGGGCCAGCTCGGCTGCGCCATCGTGACCTGGCTCAAGCAGGAGCCCTGAGCCCGCTCCGCCGCCACGCCATGACGCCTTGCAGCGTGTGCCGCGCCACATCTCTCGAAGCCGCCTGGCGGGAGTCCGCGCGTGCTCTGCGGCGCGTGCTTGCCAACAGCGGTTCTTTGAGTATAGTCCCGCCCGACCCTGGACGGACGGGCGCGTAGCTCAGCGGGAGAGCACTACCTTGACATGGTAGGGGTCACAGGTTCAATCCCTGTCGCGCCCACCATTCCCGGCTGAATACCTCCGACGACACGGTCGAGCGTCTCCGACCTCCGTACGCGCGGATTTGACGTGCGTCAGCTTTCGAGCTGATCCGTCGCCACGATCAGCTCGCATACGAGCCCGTCGGGGCGCCAGTCGAGGCGTACTTCGCCTTCGAGCTGTTCTCCGATGCTCCGCTCGATTACGTGCATGCCCAACCCATGCTGCGCGGCTGGCTGAACGGGCGGGCCACCTGTCTCGATCCAGCGCAGAACCAGTCTTCCGTCGCGCCGCATCCATTCGACGGACAAGCTGCCGCGGGACTCCGAGAGCGCACCGTGTCTCGCCGCGTTCGTGGTCAGTTCGTGCAGGGCCATGGCAAAGGACTGCGCGGCGTGCGGCGGCAGTTCGACCGCCGGACCGTGGAGGCTCACGCGGCCATCGCCCCGGCGGTAGGGTGCGAGTTCTTCCTCGATAAGGCGCCCGAGATCGGCCCCCTGCCAGCGGCTCTCGGACAGCAGCGTATGGGCGCGCGCAAGCGCCGCGACCCGCCCCTGCGCTATCCGGGAGAAGTCTTCCACGCTGGCCGCACGGGTCTGGCGCAGTATTATCTGGACGAGCGCAAGCACGTTTTTGGCGCGGTGGTCCACCTCGGCCGCCAGCAGCCTGAGACGCTCATCGTCCCGCTTCCGCTCGGTGATGTCTTCGGCGATCCCGCCCACCCGAACGACCCGCCTGCGCTCATCCCGGATCGCAAAGCCATGATCGAGCAGCCATCGGATCGTGCCATCGGTCGCCACGACCCGATATGCGACGGTGATCTCGCCGTCGGTGATGGCGCGTGCCATGATCGACTTCGCCACCTCGCGATCCTCGGGGTGGACCGAGTCGTGCCAATCTGAAACGTCTTCCAGGAGCCGCGCGGCCTTTCGTTCGAAGATCCGCTCATAGGCCGGGCTGACGTACTCGAAGCGGTTGTCCGCCACGTTGTAGATCCAAAGCACGTCCCGCAGGTTGTCAGCGAATTGGCGGAAGCGCATCTCGCTCTCGCGCACAGCCGCGAGCGCCTTCTTCCGGTCGGTGAGATCGCGGACGACACCGACCCGGAGCATCCGGCCTTTGTACTCAATCTGGCGGGCACGCGTCTCGATCGGGAACGTCGTACCGTCCTTGCGCAGTCCGATCGTCTCGTACGGCGTCTCGAGTCCGGCGCGAACATTCGCGGTCACCTGCTCCCGGGCCTCAGGCGCGATGAAATCGACGAGCGGTTCCCCGATTCCATCACCCGGCTCGTATCCGAAGAGCCGCGCAAGTGTGTCATTCGTCTCGACGATGCGCTCGCCGTCGTGGATCACGATGCCCTCGAAGCTCGCGTCGGACAGCCGCCGGAACCGCTGCTCGCTTTCACGCAGCGCCGCCTCGCGCGAAGCGAGCTGCCCGGCCATGTCGTCGAAGGCGCGCGCCAGTGGCGCAAACTCGCCCACGCCTGCTGCCAAGGCTCCGCGCAGCGGATATCGACCCTCCCGCACGGCGTTCGCACAGGCAACCAGACGCTGCAGCGGCGCGTGGACGAAACGGCGGCGCGACAGCCAAGCCACGCCAAGACCGAGCATGGCGCCAAGCGCCAGGGTGACAATGACAAGGGTGCGCGAAAGCGGGCCGTCCCGGTCAAATGCCAGTACGGCGACGGTCGGGAGAACAACCGCCAGAATGAACGCGAGCAGGCGCCCGAGTGTTGTCATGTGTGCTGGCGTCAATCCGCTCTGTGGAACCGGCGAAGCATCGGGCCATGCGCGATCGATCACAAACGAGAAAACGAGTAGGACGGGGCCCCGGCCCGGTTGTCCGGAGCATGCCGGATCGAATCCGTTCGGGAGCCCACCGGGTCTGCAGGACCCTGCGACGCCGCGTCCATTCGCTTGCGGGCGGCCCGTAAGACCGTGCGGCGCGAACCGGTACCGCCCCGCCAGGCCGTTAGTGAACTTCCTCAACCGGCGGCGGAGCCGGAGGTTCCGTGGCGCGCCCCTCCTGATAGTCGGAGGTGAGTTCGAGCCACATGGCATTGAGGATCGCAAAGGCGCAGGCGAAGCCAAGCCCGAGGACCCACGCGAAATACCACATTCGTCACCTCCCCCCGCTCAGTAGGCCTGCTTGTTGACGTCGATATGCGCCGGCTCGACCCTGCCGCGCAGCACGCGATAGACCCAGGCGGTGTAGGCCAGCACGATCGGCAGGAAGATGATCGTCGCAACGAGCATGATGAACAGCGTCGCCGGGCTCGACGAGGAATCCCACACGGTCAGACTCGCATTGGGCGCGCTCGAAGAGGGCATGATGAAGGGGAACATCGCCAGACCCGGCGTCGCGACGATTCCGGTCACACCGAGGGCGCTGACGAGAAAGGCCGAAAGGTCCCTCTCGCGCCGCATGAGCCACGCGACGCCCAACGGACATGCGAGACCGAGGAGTGGTGCCAGGATGGTCCACGGGCGCATTGCGTAGCTGCCGATCCAGGCGCCGGCTTCCGAAATTACCGTCTTGTAGGTCGGGTTCGAGGGACCCAGCGTGTCGATCGGACTCGTAATCGCATAGCCCGGCACCCACATCGCGACTGCGATGCCGCCAAGCGCGAACAAGGCGGTCGTGACAAGGGCCGCGATGGCGCCGTAGCGGCGGCTACGCGCCGCCACCGGACCCGAAGTCTTCAGGGCGGCAAACGCGGCACCGTGCATGATCAGCATGGCAACGCTGACCAGCCCGCAGAGCAGTCCGAACGGATTGAGCAGCCCGAAGAACCCGCCTTCGTAGATCGGGCGCAGCTCGTCGTCGTGGCGGAACGGGACTCCCAGCAGCAGATTGCCCAACGCAACACCGAAGATCAGCGCCGGCACGATCCCGCCCACGCAAAGAACCCAGTCCCAGGTCCTGCGCCAGCGCCGGTCGTCGATCTTGCTGCGGAACTTGAACGCCACCGGCCGCAGTATCAGGGCGACGAGGACGAGGAACATCGCCACGTAAAAGCCCGAGAACGAGGCGGCATAGAGCGGCGGCCAGGCCGCGAAAGCGGCGCCGCCGCCGAGAATGAACCACACCTGGTTGCCTTCCCAGACCGGGCCGACCGCATTGATGAGCAGCCGGCGCTCGCCGTCGGCACGGCCGACGAAGGGGATCAGCGCGGCGATACCCAGATCGAAGCCGTCGAAAATGGCAAACCCGATCAGCAGCAGCCCGAGCAGCGCCCACCAGATGACGCGCAGCGTCTCGTAGTCGATCGGCATCATTCGTCTCCCGTTCCGGTGGGCCGGACGACCGGCTCCTGATAGTACATCCCGCCCGATGGCGGATGGCCCGCGCCGATATCGGGCACGCGCCAGTACTCGGTAGGGCCGATCCGGATGTATTTGATCATCAGGACCAGATCGACGATCGCCAGCCCCGTGTAGAAGACCACGAAGCCCGTGATCGACATCCAGACGTTGCCCGCCGGAATCAGGGAGGCGCCGAGGAATGTCGGCATGACGCCTTCGATGATCCAGGGCTGGCGCCCGTACTCCGCGACGATCCAGCCGAGCTGTGCTGCGATCCAGGGTAGGGGCAGGGAAAACAGCGCGACCCACAGGAACCAGCGTCTGCGGTCCAGCACTCTTCTGGACGCATACCAGAATGCCAGTGCGAAGAGCAGGATCAGGAAGAAGCCGACCCCAACCATGATCCGGAAAGACCAGAAGATGACCGGCACGTCGGGGACCAGGCTCCACGCCGCCATCTCGATCTGCTGCGGCGTCGCGGTGCGCGGGTCTTCAACGTAGCGGCGCAGCAGCATGGCGTAGCCCAAATCGCGATACCCGTTCTCAACTGTCTCCCGTGCGGCGGCGTCGTTACGATCGACGCGCACGCGTTGCAGCGCGTCATAGACGCCAAGGCCGGCCCGGATGCGCGCCTCTCCGTCGGCGACGAGGTCGTTGATGCCGGGAACGACTCCGGAGATGGATCGCGTCGCGATTAGGCCGAGGAGCCACGGCACTTCGATCGCGC
This sequence comes from Alphaproteobacteria bacterium, assembly GCA_041690495.1. GTDB lineage: Bacteria > Pseudomonadota > Alphaproteobacteria > CACIAM-22H2 > CACIAM-22H2 > DATAAP01. The sequence goes on from JAWLHE010000006.1 coordinate 321,803, forward strand.
CGCGGGTCTCGCGCGTTTCGACGTTCGGCAGCCCGAAAATCGTGAAGGGGGCCGGCGCCGCATGCGTCTCCCACATCCCTTCCATCGCGGCCAACTTCATCTTCTGATGCTGCGTCGTCGTGTAGCCGCTCTCGTCGCCGAGCACGACAACCGACAGGGCCGAAGCCAATCCGAACGATGCCGCCACCGTCATCGACCGCTTGGCGACTTCGACGTGGCGGCCGCGCAGGAGAAACCAGGCGCTGACGGAAAGGACGAATACGGCGCCCGTGACATAGCCGGCGCTGACCGTATGGACGAATTTCGATTGCGCAACCGGATTGAAGATCACGGCAAAGAAATCGGTGACCTCCATCCGCATGGTCTCGAAATTGAACCGGCTGCCGATCGGATTCTGCATCCATGCGTTGGCGACGAGAATCCAGAGGGCCGACAGATTGGATGCGATCGCGACACACCATGTGACCGCAAGGTGGCCGACCCGGGTCAGCTTGTCCCATCCGAAGAAGAACAGCCCGATGAACGTCGCCTCGAGGAAGAAGGCCATCAGCCCCTCGATCGCCAGCGGTGCCCCGAACACGTCGCCGACATAGTGCGAGTAGTAGGCCCAGTTCGTGCCGAACTGGAACTCCATCGTGATGCCCGTGGCGACGCCCATGGCGAAGTTGATACCGAACAGGATGCCCCAGAACATCGTCATGTCCCGCCAGATCTGCCGTCCGGTCATGACGTAGACGCTTTCCATGATCGCCAGCAGCACCGACAGGCCCAACGTCAGAGGCACGAACAGAAAGTGGTACATGGCCGTCAGCGCGAACTGCAGCCGGGAAAGGTTGACCACCTCGAAGTCAATCATGATCGGTCCTCCAGGCCGCGAAAGTCGCGACTGTCCGAAGCTGTGGGGGAAAGGTGATCACGGATCAGTTCCGGCGTTACATCGAGACGCTGTTCCGGGCCGAAGAACAGCCAGAACCCGCTTGCCAGCAGCACAGCCTTCGCCACCAGCACGATGGTGATCTCCCGCGCAAGTGTGTGACGACCCATCGTCTGCTCCCCGGTGGCGCAACCCCTCCCTTATGCCTTATCCCGGCAGATTGCAAAATCGGGGGCCGACGGCGCGTCCACGAGCTCGCCGTTCGCGGCGGGCGACGGGCGCTGGCGCCCGCCCGGATTGTGGCGCCATCCTCGACGCCGCAAGTCGAATGACGCCCATCCAGTCTCAACCTCCCGGCCCTTCGATCACGTGCTCCGGAAAAGGATACCGCTCGTCTTAAACTGGGCAGCAGGGGGCGAGGTTCCGAAAGGCGCCCATTTTATGTTCAGGCAGCCACGCCGCGCGCCTTGCGGTGATCAGGGTCGTCGAGGTCCGGCAATTGCGGTCATGCACCGACCGGGCCGATACGCGAACCGTCCGGCATAAAAAAATGTGCTGTGGCTCCCAGAGCCCGCGCGACGACGGCAGCCCGCTCCAGCGGCATGAATGAAAATGCCGTCGAGAGCGCATCGGCGGTCATCGCATCGGCGGCAACGACCGAAACCGCGAGATAGCGGCGCGCGCTTTCGCCGCTGGTAGGATCGAGAAGATGGTTGAAACGCCCGGCCGGATCGAACCGTAACCCGTAGCCGCCCGAGGTGGCAACCGCCCGGTTGACGAGCTCGAGCCGCTCGTAAATTCGGCCCGGGGCCCGCGGATCTTCGAGCCCCGCGGTCCACGGAGCGCCATCGGGACGCCGTCCGATCGCGCAAATTTCGCCCATATCCACCAGCGAACTCGTCATTCCTTCGCGTCTCAGAATCCGGACCACGCGATCGGTAATGTAACCTTGGGCAATTCCGTTGCACGTGATCGCCATGCCGGCCCGCGCAAGGCGAATTCGGCCCGCGTCGATCTTTATGGCTCTAAAATCGACAAGCGCGAGCGCCTGCCGGACCGCGGCATGATCGGGGCCACCCGGGTCGGCGCCCGCGCGCCCGAAATGTCCGGCATACGCACGCCACAATGGCTGGATCGTCACATCGAAGGTGCCGTCGGTCAGCTCTCCGAAGCGGATGCATGATGACAGCAGCCGCACCAGATCTGCCGCGGGAGCTTCCAGCGCGCCGTCGCGGTTGAGACGTACGAGAGCCGAGGCCGGATCGTAGAGGCTGAAAATACGTTCGAGCCGCCGGACCTCGGCCAGCGACATCGCAATGACGCGGCTCGCCGTCTCCGGATCGGGGTGATGGATCTGCAGCACGGCATCCGCGCCGAGAGCAACGCCGCGCCATACGCGAAGGTCCGGCCCCGGCAGTCCGGCTGCCTTTGCCCCAAGCGGCATGAGCGGCAGGCCAGCCGCCGCGGCAGAAACCGCCATGAAGCGCCGTCGCGAGAAGGGTGCCTGCGTGCTGCGCTCGGTCATTTGTGCCCGTGCCCTCCGGCTGCATCCGCCGGATCTGAGGAATGGCCTTCGGGCGCTGCGCTTCCGTCGCGAAGTGCCGGCGCAGGCCCTTCCGCCAGGATATAGTCGCGCGGTATTTCGGCGAAGCGGACGACGCGCCCGCCCTCCTTCGCGACGAAGGCGCGCGCGGCGGATTCACTTCCGAACGGCACCAGCTCGTTGCCGCCCATTCCCCCCTTGCGACCGCTGTCGAGCACGTACCACGCATCCCTGGCGAGGACCCACGCCCCGGGCTCGGGCTGGTCCCAGCTCGTCGCCTTGGCCATGTCGTTCACATATATCGCGGCGATGTCCTTCGGCTCCTCGGGCAACAAGGTGAAGGCGATGGTATCGCGCACCGACGAGAACCAGACGGGATCCTTGCGGCTCGCGATGAAGATCTGTCCCTTCGGTCCCGCATGCTCCGGGAGCGACATGCCGCAGTAATACCCGATCGCCGCATCGGAGACCTCGAGCGGCGCGGGTGTCTCCTGGCGCGCCTTCTCGTCGCACCCGGCGATGCCCACGAAAAGGCATAGAAGTGCTGCGATGACCGCTTGCGATCTCATACGGGTTTCCTTGCAAACAGGAGGATCGCGAGAAGCAGCGGAAGGACTGCCCAGGCCGCCAGCGCCAAGATCAGCGTCGCCGGGCTAATCCGCACCTGTTCGCTGAGGCCGCCCAGACCGGAGAATGTGCTCACATCGGAAAGGCCGGCAAGATTGAAAAGTCGATAGGCATCGGCCGGATTGAGCAGGAGCAGCCAGTTCAGCACGCCGGGCGTGAGAAACCTGCCCTGATCGGCCACGAGACCGCCCAGCAACGCCATGTCGTAGACCAGTACGAGAACCAGCCAGATGCCGACCGCCACTCCCGCGGCGGTGCCGCGGTCGCGCACCAGTGTATTGACCAGATACCCGAGCGCCACGAAAGCCGCACCCAGCAGCACGCTCGAGCCGACCATCGCGCCGAACGCCTGCCACGCATGCGGATCGGCGCTCTCGCTCGTCAGCCAGAGAGCCAGGCCCGCGGCGCCATACCCGACGAGCGTTGCGAAGGCGAGAACTGCGACATGGCCCAGGAACTTGCCGACGATTACCTCCCAGCGCGCCACCGGATACGTGAGCAGAAGCGCCATCGTGCCGCGGTCGATCTCGCCGAGCACCGCGTCGTAGGACAGCAGCAGCGCGATCAGCGGGATCAGGAAAATCGTCAGGCTGGACAGGCTGACGGCCGTAACGGCGAGCGGGCTTGCCGCGACGGTCCCGGTTGGCGCGCTGCCCAGAAATGCCAATGACAGGGCGAACACGCACAGAACGAGCGTTGCCGCGACGACCCAGCGATTCCGCAAGGCATCGCGTATCTCGCGCCCGGCAATGGTCGCCACCGCGTTCATGAAGCCACCCCCAGCATTCGCGCTTCGGACTGCTCGGGCATGGCACGCCCCGTAATCGCGGCATAGACATCGTTCAGGCTCGCAGCGCGTATGTCTATGTCATCTATCCGGCCAGGCAATACGGCGATCCGCCGGACGATCTCGGCCTTGCGCGATTCGGGACAGGTCACCTCGAACGTTCGCGCCGACAGCAGCCGCCACTTGAGATTCGGATCGATCGCGATCACGGAGCGTGCCGTCGTATCCACCGGAACGGTCGCCACGATCCGGACGGGAAGATCCGCGCGCCGGCGGAGTTCCCACGGCGCGGCGTCGGCAATCTTTCGTCCATGGTCCATCACGACGATGCGGTCGACATGCTCCTCGAGTTCCGGCAGCGCATGCGACGACAGAAGGACACAGGCACCGCCGTCGCGCAGCGCACGCACGATTCCATAGAAGCCCTGGCGCAGATCCGGGTCCAGACCGGTCGTCGGCTCGTCGAGCAGCAGCAGGCGCGGGCTCCCCAGCAGCGCCTGCGCCAGACCAAGGCGCTGGCGCATGCCCTTTGAATACGTTCCGACCCTCTGGCCGGCGGCATGGGCGATCCCCACACGATCGAGAAGATCGGCATTTCGCGAAACCGGCTGGCGCTTGAGCCGCGCGTAGAACGCCAGAACCTCAGCGCCGGTCATCGATGGTGCGAAGGCGACGTTCTCGGGTAGATAGCCGAGTTCGAGCCGCGACCGTGCGGCGCGGCCGGGCGCCGGATCCTCTCCAAGGACGGCGACGCTGCCCGCTGTCGGCCGGATCAGGCCGAGCATCAGCTTGATCAGCGTGCTCTTGCCTGCGCCGTTGTGTCCCACCAGCGCCACCACCTCCCCGGCCCGAAGCACAAGATCGACGGATTCGACGGCCGCGTTCCGGCCGTAGGCCTTCCCGACCCCGGCGAGCCGGACAACTTCTTCGCCCGCTGCGTGTCCCTCGGTCATGATGCGCCGGTGTCGTCTCGGTCGCGCGCAACCACACCGGGCGGCACCATCAGCGGTGCGGTGTCGATCACACCTCCGGGATGGAGCCCCGGGAACTGCGACTGCGCCCAGCGAACGACCTGGATCGCCGGGCTGTTCAGCAAGAGTTTGGCGGCCGGATACCGCCATACGACCTGATCGACCAGGTCGTTCGGGCGGTATGCCGAATCGGCGATGCCGTCGCCGTTGAGATCGAATGCGGGATTGTCGCTCCAGTAGTTGCCGCGGCCACCGACAGACCAGTCGAGCGAGCGCGTGCCGACATACATGACCTGCGTGCGATTCTGCACGAAGGCGTTGCCTGATATCCGGTTGCGCTCCGATCCGGCCGTGAAATGGATCCCGATGCGGCAACCCTCGAACCAGTTGCCGTGGAAGCGGTTACCGTTGGCGTTGAAGATGAAGACGCATTTCTCGCCGCCGTCGACGACAGCATTGCCTTCGATCCGCGAGTTGTTGGCGAAGTTGAAGAGAAAACCGTGGTCGCGGTCGCCGGCCGACCGGTTGTTCCTGATCGTCAGCCGGTCCGAATACATGATGGCATAGCCGACGTGATTGCCGAACGAGACGTTGCCGCTCACTTCGCTGTCGTTGGTATACATGTAATGAATGCCGAAACGCAGCTCGCGAAAGCGGTTGTTCCGGAACACATTGCGGCGGCTGGTCGTGGTGAATATACCGTCGCGCACGCGCGCAATGTCGTTGCCTTCGACGACGGCGCCGGGCGCATTCCACACCTGGACGCCGTTGCCGCGCTCGGAGAGCCTGAGGTCGTCGCGGCCGGTCACGCGATTGCCGCGCACGCGGGCATTCCTGGCTCCCCAGATGTAGATCCCGATCAGATTCGACTCGAGTCGGTTGTTCTCCACCAGCGTTCGCTCCGCCTCCTTGTCTAGGAAGATCCCGGAATCCATGCCGAAAAGGCTGGTGCCCGAGCCGCGAACCGTCAGGTTGCGGACGGTCACGTCCGGAGCCGACACCGAAATGACCTTCCCTTGCCCGGCACCCTGAACGACGGCGCCGTCTTCGCCTTCGAGTACGAGCGGTCGCTCGATGACGACAGGACCGGTGTGAACACCGGCGGCCAGACGCAGGACCACGCCGGCGGGCGCCTCGGCCACGGCTGCCCGTAGTCCATCAGCACCCGCCGGCACCGCGATCGTCTCCGCATGAACACATACGCTCGGGAGGAGGAGCGTGGAGGCGATCGAAATGATCCGCACCCGGCGGATCATGTGGTCACGCGCTCTTCGGCTTCACGATCATACGTCCGGACATCTCCATGTGGAGCGCATGACAGAACCACTGACAATACCACCAATGCACGCCCGGCCGGTCGGCCGTAAACGTGACCGACGCGGTTGCCTGGGGGCCGATCTCCATCGCGATCCCGTACCGCACCAGGGTGAAGCCGTGCGTCAGGTCCTCGACGTCGTCCATGTTCGTCACGTAGATCGTGACCTCGTCGCCTTCGTTGCACTCGAACTCGTCGAGGCTGTAGGTGGGCGCAATCGAGTGCATGTAGACGCGCACCTTATTGCCCTCGCGCTTGACGTCGGCCGCCTCCTCGAGCGTCACGCCGTCCTTCGCCGCCTGCTGGCGCGCCTCCTCCCACATCGGGTCGTTACGGTCCCACACGCTCTTGGGATTCACCTTCGAACGGTGGACGATGCAGATGTCGTGCGGCTCGGCAAAACTCGGACCGTCATGCACGAGTCGCATCTGACCGTCCGAGATATCGATGAGCTGGTCGTTCTCCGGCTTCAACGGGCCGACATTGAGGAAGCGGTCCTTGGAGAACTTGTTGAGCGACACGAGCCACCTGCCGTCGGCCTCCTTCGTCTCGCCCATGCTGGTGTGGTTGTGGCCCGGCTGGTAATGGACGTCTAGCTTCTGCTTGATGGGGTTGACCTTCTCGCCCCTGAAAGCGCGTCTCGCATCCTCGATGTTCCACATCACCATCTGGCTGTCGATGAAGGTCGTCGTGAAGGCATTGCCGCGGCCGTCGAACGCGGTATGGAGGGGACCCAGTCCCAGCTCGGGCTCCGCCACGATCGCGGAGCGCACGTCCGCCTTGTCGTCGGCGAAGATCTTGTCGAGCAGGCGCACGTCAAGAACCGAGACCGTCGGCGACAGCTTTCCGTTGAACACGACGTGAATGCCGTCCGGCGCCGTGTTGCAGCCATGCGGGCTGTTCGGAATGGGAATGTAGCGGGTGTATGGCGAGCCGTGCCGGCCGTCGACGACCGGTACACCGTTCATCTCCTTGAAGTCACCCTTCTTGACCGCCTCTTCGATCCGCTGGATGTTGAAGATGACCGCCCAGTCCTGCTCGTTCGCCGTCATTTCGGCGACGTTGACGCCTTTTTCCGAGTTGTAGCAGGTCGAGAAGGCGTATTTGCCCTGATAGTCGGCATCGCAGTTGTCGAGATTGCCGTCGACGAGGACCTGCCACGCGACCTTCATCGAGTCGCCGTCCACGGCGGTGAACACCGACCAGTAGTCCTTCGGGTCGGGAATGTTCTTGCCGTCGTTCGGCAGCGGAATGCAGTGCTCGCTGTTGCAGAACACGTAGCCGGTGCGCGGGAACTTCTGCGGACGCAGGCCGTGAATGTCGGAGGCATTCGGGATCTCGACGATCTTGTCGGTCTTCATCACATCCATACGGATGCGCGCGACCCGGCAATTGGCCTTGTCGTTGATCCAGAGATAGCGGCCGTCATAGGTGCCGTCGGTGAACGACATGTGCGGGTGGTGGGCGTCCCCGTTGAAATAGTCGCCTCCGCGGCTTTCGAGGAAGCGCCGCGTGGACGGCATGAGGTTTTCGGTCAGGACTTTCCTGCTCTCGTTGGTTTGGCCCCAGCCCGTGGCGCTGCAGCGGTTGAACACCGGAATGCGCGCGAGCTCGCGCATGGACGGCATTCCAATGATCCGGACCTCGCCCGTCTGCCCGCTCGACGAGAATCCGTAATACTCGTCGAGATCGCCGGGATGCACCTCGGCGCTCTGTCCGCCGGGACGCGCCTGACGCTGCTGCTGGCGCTGCTGCGCGAAGGCGTCGCCGGTCAAATTGGCGGCCGCGATTCCGCCCGCGGCACCCGCAATTCCGGCTGCACCGGCAATCGTCGCGCCGCTGCCGAGAAGCTGGCGACGGGTCATTCTCACACGGTTTTTGTCTGGCTTGATGGGCATAGGGGTCCTTCCTAGGGTGGCCGCAAAGTTACAATGTCTGCAGAGGCGCCAACTGTCCTTGCGCTAGGTCAAACCTGTAATACGGCGCGCGGGGGTGAGGCTGAACCATCCTTAAGGTTTAACACGATGGTTTTGTTCCCGCAGGGAATGCCCATTCACAGACCCGCCGGTTCCTTCTGGGAGGGCGCGGAAGCGCGCCCCTTCCCGGGCGACGGGCGCATGCTCGGCGACATCGTCGCCATGCGCTTCTCCTGCCGCAGCCGCCGCTGGATCACCACCGGGCACTTGTAGGCGTGATGATAGAGCATCTGGCAGTGCAGGCACTGAATGCACTCGTTCGGATTGATGTGGCCTTCGGGATGAATCGACTGCACCGGGCACTCATTGGCGCAGCGCTGGCAGGGATTGCCGCATTCGCGGTAGCGCCTGAGCCAGTCGAACATCCGCAGCCGCGCCGGAATCGCCAGCGCGGCGCCCAGCGGGCAGAGATAGCGGCAGAAGAATCGCTCGATGAAAAGCCCCGCCACGAGTAGAAGCCCGGCGTAAAGCACGAACGGCCAGTCGCGGAGGAAATAGAGAATGATCGCTGTCTTGAACGGCTCGACTTCGGAGGCGCGTTCCGCGAACGCGAGATCGTAGAGCGACAGCCCGAACAGGACGAGAAAGATGATGTATTTGATGACCCAGAACCGCTGGTGAGCGCCGAACGGCACGCGGATCTGCGGGATTCGCACCAGCCGTGCGCCGCGATTCAGGAGTTCCTGCAAGGCGCCGAAAGGACAAAGCCAGCCGCAGAACGCCCCGCGGTTCCAGAACAGCATCGACGCCGCGACGGCGAACCACAGGATGAAGATCAGCGGGTCCATCAGGAAGTAGTCCCAGCGAAAATCGGTCCGCAAAGCGCTCGTGAAGGCCAGAACGTTTACGACCGAGAGCTGGGCATGAGCCCACCAGCCGATCCAGAACAGGGTGAAGGCGAGGAACCCCAAGCGCACCGCATCGTAGAGCCGCGGCCGCCGGACGAGCGAATCCTGAAAGAAGAAGATTCCGGTCAGGATCGCGAGAGCAACCGTCAGAATCGCTATGTCGACGATACGCTCGCGCCAGATGCGTTGCCACAGCGGGGTCCCGAGATCGCCCTCCGCCTCCGCTCGCGATGCCGGTGGCGCTTCTTCCGGACGCGCTTCGGGAGCGGCCACCTTCGTTTCCTCGGGCGTCGCCGCAACGACGGCGCGTTGCTCCGAGCGGACATACTTGTCAGGAAGTGCATATCCGGTATCGAACGTCAGGAAGGCCTTGTCGCGCGCCCCGATCGCGCGCTGGACCAGGAGCTGGAGGCGCCATGGCTCCACCGGATCGAAACCGGCATCCTCCGGAATCACGAACAGCCCGATCTCGGGAAACCGCGGCGCGCCTTCGGCCTGCAGATCGCCCAGCCGGCGGTGGTTGCGGTCGCGAAACCGCACCGTGTTGTCGCCTTGGATGAGCTCGATGCGATCGAAAATCCCGCCGCGCACATAGCCCGAGCCCTTGAACGAATAGGCGCCCTCGCCGGCGACGACGATCGCATGCTGTCCGGGCTTGAGCCGGTTCTCGAGCTGCTCCCACCCCTGGTCGCCGAGCAGGCTCCGCCCGATGGTCGGCACGCTCACCAAAGCCACATAAAGGTCGATGAACGTGTCGTCCGGCGCGCCCGGCTCGGGACGTTCGGCGGCGGCGCGGTTTCCTGACCGTTCGAAGGCCTCGTTGACCTCCGCAATAGTCAGATGAAGGCGGCGTATCGAGCCATCGCCGAGGAGCGTATCCCAGCTCTCGACGGCGCTCTGCGAGAGATCGACGGTCTTCGTGACGGTGGGCGCGGCGGCCTCCGGCTGGGCACCACCAAGTCCCAACGCGCGCGCGATCCGGATGCCGGAGCGCGTGATCGAATCGCCGATGACAAGGACCGTAACGGTGGCGCCGCTCACGATGTCGACCGGCAGCCCCGACTTGGTCGGGGATGGAACATCGAGAACGTTCAATCCGACATAGCCGTTTATGAAATTCTCGATCTTCTCCGCCGGGATGCCGATCAGCACGATCGGCTCGTGATGTTCGAGCAGCTTCGCACCGACGATCCTTCCCTCGGGCGAGAGCCCGACCAGGATATGAATAGGCTTCCCGGAGTAACCGGTTGAGGACACGACATCCGAGTTGAGATGGACGTAGCCGAGGAGCCGGTCGCCTGCGAACGCACGCGCGACCGGCGGCTTGCCTTCGGGCGGCCCGAACCGGTCGGCGCCCGGCACGACCTCGCCGGGTGCCACGTTCCGGAGCATTTCCGCGAGCCTGCCCTGCGCGTGAACCGGGACGGAAGAGATCAGGAGCAGAAGGATGACGACGACGGATCGATACACGTGCTGCCTTTCGAGCAAGCATCCCGGACTGCCTGCGTCCGGCCCGCAATACCAGCGGTAGAGCATAATGCGCCAAGCCTACAGACGGTTCTGCTTGCCAACCGCGACGCAATCCTAGACTCTTCCTCGCGAAGCTAGCGCAAATCTCGATTGGCAGACAATGCTGCGCGTCCAAGGAAGTGCAGCGCGGGGCGGAGGCCGAAGTGCCGGAGGTATCGGCGTATGTGCCGCAACGAGTGTCATCGGCTGCTGAACTCCTGGCGATCGCACACGCCATGGAGCTCGAAGCCGCACGGCGCTATCGCGACCTCGCGGCACGGATGCGCCTTCGCGGCGATGCCGCGCTCGCCGAACTGTTCACCTTCCTCAGCGGCATCGAGGAGAAGCACGCAAGCAAGATCGATTTGCAGGCCATGGACCTCACAGGCCGCGCCGCCGACCCGGCTCATGTCCGCTGGGACCTTCCTGAGAATTTCGACGAGGAGGAGGCCGGTTCGCGTCTCCTGACGCCCTATCTTGCGCTCGCCATCGCAGTCCGCAACGAGGAGCGCGCCTTTGCCTTCTACTGCTACGTTGCAGCCGAGGCGGCCGATTCGAATATTCGTGCCTTCGCCGAGGACCTCGCGAAGGAGGAGCTGGATCATGCGAAGCTGTTGCGCCGTGAGCGGCGCAAGGCGTATCGGGCGGAGGGAGGCAGCCGACCGGGCCGCGGCAGGATCCCTGGTTCCGTGGACGAGCTGCTCGCGGCCGCGGCGGAAATGGAAGGCGCGGCCGCTCCGTATCACGCCGCGCTCGCATCCAAACTCGAATCGACCGATGCCAATGCCGCCCGATCGTTCGCCCGCGCCGCGACCGATGAGGCGCAGGTCGCTGAATTGATCTCTGCCCGAATTGGGCAAAGGCTGGCCCGCGGAGCGCCGATCACCGTCGCGCCGACGATTGAGGACGGGCTCCGGATACTGGAAGAGCTGTTCGAGTTCTATGCCGATGTCGCTGAACGGTCGACGGACGAGGAAACCGTTCGCGAAGCTCAGACCTTGGCCGAACGTGCGGTGCAACGCCTCTCGTTCGCGCATGGCAGTCTGGAGAAGGTCCCGTTCAACTGAACTTCCGGCAGGCAAAGCTCGGCGATTTCCGGAACCCTGCGCTTTGCGAAGCGTATGCTCAGTTGGTTCACGAGACGGAGTGCAGATCATGAAGAAAAAGACGGCAGTGCTCGCCATGGCTGCCGTGTTGGCGTTCGCCAATCATGCCGCCGCGAACGACAAGGCAAAGAGAGGCCAAGTCGTCTTCAAGCGGACCTGCGCCGCCTGCCATACCGTCGAGCCGGGCAAGAACAGGGTCGGCCCGTCGCTCGCGGGAGTCGTCGGGCGCAAGGCCGGCTCGGTCGAGGGATTCAAGTATTCGGAGCCGATGAAGACGTCTGACGTGACGTGGACCGAGGAAAACATCGACAAATACCTCGCCGACCCCAAGGGCTTCATTCCGGGAAACCGCATGGCGTTCGCCGGAGTCAAGAAGGAGGACGACCGTGAGGCGGTCATCGAGTATCTCGAAAGCGTCCAATCGGCCGCCGGTTCGAGCTGACGTGGCGGCAAACGCGTACACCGGTTCGCGTTCAGCCCTCCGCGCCGGAGCAATCGTCGCGATCGCTGCCGCCTGCATCGCCGGCTGGTCCGGCCGGGCGATGCCCGCGGAGGCTCTGCTCGCACAGGCAACCGGCACGGTGCCGTCGCCGGCAGACGTGCCCGCCGCGACGAAAGGCAGCAGCACGACCGGGACCACGAGCGAGACAACCTCGGGCGCGGCGGTCGCGAGGACCGTCGATATCAATTCGGCCTCCGAGCAGGAGCTGATGTCGCTGCCGGACATCGGCCCCGACCGCGCGCGCCAGATCGTCGGCAGCAGGCCTTACACGCGGACCGAGGAGCTGGTAGAGCGCAAGCTCATCCCGAAGAACGTCTTCGACGAGATCAACGACCGTCTGGTCGCCCGCTGAAGCGCGGCCGGCCGAGTGCTGTCCCGGGAATCCGGCGGCGGCTCAGGCCGCCAGCACCTTCTGGACGTGACTGACGAGCTCGCGAAGGTGGAACGGCTTCGACAGAACGCTTGCATTGGGCATCGGCGTGCGGCCGCCGTCGAGAACGACCGCTGCGAAGCCGGTGATGAACATCACGCGCAGATTCGGCAGGGCGGAGCGCGCGCGGCGCGCCAGCTCGACGCCGTCCAGCCCCGGCATGACGATGTCGGCGATCAGCAGGTCGTATTCCTGGGTGAGCGCAGCCAGGGCTTCGCGACCGTCGGGGCAACTCACCACGTCGTGACCTGCGCGACCGAGCGCCGTCGCCAGGAACTGCCGCATGGCTTCATCGTCCTCGGCCAGGAGTATCCGTGCCATCTCCGTATCCCATTCCATCGCTCTACGGACTCCGCCTAAGCCGCTTGCATTGGCGCTTCTCGTGACGCGGCACGAGAGTACGAAGCCGCCATTGCCGAACGGTTAACCGGTGATCCCGAGCAGAGCGACCGTTACTGCCCGTTTACCGCGTACCCCGGCCACGGCGAAGAATGCCCGCGACCGGACGCCACTCTAGCGGCGCGCCGCGCGACAGGCCAGATGACAGGCCGACACGTTTGCTCTAAATCAGCAACCGAGCATGCAGCCTGAGCCGCCCGTCCGCCGGAGTGCCGGTTCCCCTTACGCTGTCGCCGCACCGTCGCAGCAGACGGCAGCGATCGTATTTGCGTCGCCGCACAGCGGCAATGCCTATCCGCCCGGCTTCGTCGCCGCTTCGCGTCTCGACCCGCTGACGTTGCGACGTTCGGAAGACGCATTCGTAGACGAGTTGTTCGCGACCGCGCCCGAGCACGGCGCGCCGCTGCTGCGCGCCCTGTTCCCGCGCGCCTATATCGATCCCAACCGCGAGCCGTGGGAACTCGACCCGGCCATGTTCGCGGAGGCGCTCCCGGCGTTCGTCAACGGCGTCAGCCCGAGGGTCAGCGCAGGTCTCGGCACGATCGCGCGCGTCGTCGCCAACGGTGCCGAGATCTATCGCAACAAGCTCACATTCTCGGAAGCGAAGCACCGGGTCGAGACGCTCTACCGCCCCTATCACGCGAAGCTGGAGGAACTGCTGGCCGCAACCCATGCACGGTTCGGTCGCTGTCTGCTGATTGATTGCCACTCGATGCCGTCGGTCGGCGGCCCGACGGATCGCGATCCGGGCAAACGCCGTGTCGACTTCGTGCTCGGCGATTGCTTCGGCACGGCCTGCGCGCCGGCGGCGGTCGCCGCGGTCGAGACTTTTCTCAGGGCGCGTGGCTATGCCGTCGGGCGCAACGATCCCTACGCCGGCGGCTTCACGACTCGCCATTACGGCCGCCCGGAGCGTGGCCGGCATGCCCTGCAGATCGAGATCAATCGCGGCCTCTACATGGACGAGATGCGGATAGAGCGCAGCCGGGGATTTGGCAGCCTCGCGCGCCATCTCGACGAACTGATCGGGCATCTTCCCCGAATTGCTGCCGACTTGCCTGCATGATGAACCATCCGAAGCCGGCCAATGACAGCCACGTGCGCGTGCGCGATGCGGCCGAATCCGACCTGCCGATCATACAGGCGATCTACGCGCACCACGTCTGCACCGGTCTCGGCTCTTTCGAGGAGACGCCGCCGGACGCCGCCGAGATGTCGCGGCGGCGGACCGAGATCCTGGCGCGCGGCCTGCCTTACCTCGTCGCCGAGATCGACGACCGGGTCATTCCCGGCGGTCTCGCCGGATATGCCTATGCCAGTCCGTACCGGCCGCGGTCCGCCTACCGCTATTCGGTCGAGGATTCGATCTACATCGCGCCGAGCGCCCAGCGTCGCGGCGTGGGCCGGTTCCTGCTGGAAGAGCTGATTCGACGTTGTACGGCACTGGGATACCGCCAGATGGTAGCCGTGATTGGCGACAGCGCCAATCAGGGCTCGATCGGGGTGCATGCGGCGGCCGGGTTCAAGCAGGTCGCCCTGCTGCCGGCCATCGGCTTCAAGTTCGGCCGCTGGGTGGACGCGGTGATGATGCAGCGCCCCCTCGGCGAGGGTCAGACGACGCTGCCGGGCCGGTAGCCCCGCGCGCGGAGGGAAGCCGCGCCGGCCGCTTGTGAGGCCGCGGGTTAAGGCGGCCGGCGGACCGGCCGGGGGCGATCCTCCCTGCGGGCAAAAAGAAAGGGCCGTGCAAGCACGGCCCAAGTTTAGGGAGGAAACGCCCGGGAACGGACCGAAGGTCGGTTCCCGTCGCGACATCAGCGATGTCGCAATGCACAATATGATTTTGTGCGGCGCAAAAATCAAGCGGGAATTCAGAACTGCTCCAAGGTTGTTGCAAATCTACAACAGACTCTATGCCCTTGATACCCTTTGTAGCTCTGGTTAATACCCGGGATTATCGGCGGGGTCGTCCGGACACGGGCTGTGGCCATGCTTCGCGGCATTCGATCCTGCGCTCTGCCTTCGGACGGGCAGTCGGGGGTATCTTGCAGGGCCAGTTCAGCGTCCCGACGGCGACGCGTATAATTTCGCGCGCGACTCGCGCAGGCGGTAGGAGTGAGACATGGATGACGCCAGGCCGGTCGAGCCCGCATCGGGAATGGTTATGCCACGGTTCTCGGGCATCGCGACGTTCATGCGGCTTCCCTACGCGACCGACCCGGCAGCCGTCGATATCGGCCTGATCGGCGTGCCGTGGGACGGCGGGACCACCAACCGTCCCGGTGCCCGGCATGGCCCCCGCGCAATCCGCGACCAGTCAAGCTTGATGCGGCGCATTCATTCGGTAACCCGCACGGCACCCTACCACCTGGCGCGGGTGGCCGATCTCGGCGACGTGCCGGTCAACCCCTGCGACATCGCCGACACGCTGACTCGAATCGAGCAGTTCTTCAGGCGCGTCCATGCCGCCGGCGCCACCCCGCTGTCGGCCGGCGGCGACCATCTGGTGACGTTGCCGATCATGCGCGCGATCGCGAATCCGGGCCGGCCGCTCGGCATGGTGCATTTCGATGCCCATTCCGACACGTGGGACCGGTATTTCGGCGACTTCAAATATACCCACGGGACTCCATTCCGCCGCGCCATTGAGGAGGGCCTGCTCGATCCCAGGCGCACGGTGCAGATCGGCATCCGCGGGTCGCTCTATGCCGCCGACGATCTCGACTGGGCGCTGGCGCAGGGTATCCGCGTCATCACCATCGAGGAGTATTTCAGCCTGGGACCGGAAAAGGTCGTCGCCGAGGCGCGCCGCGTGGCCGGCGAGGGCCCAACCTATATCAGCTTCGACGTGGACGGCCTCGATCCGGTATATGCGCCCGGGACCGGCACGCCCGAGATCGGCGGCTTCAGCACGTTCGATGCGCAGCAGATGCTTCGTGGCCTGCGCGGCCTCGACCTCGTCGGCGGCGACGTCGTCGAGGTGTCGCCGCCGTTCGACCAGAATGGGATCACCGCGCTGGTCGGGGCGACGATGATGTTCGAGATCCTGTGCATCCTGGCCGAGGCCGTAGCGGCGAGACGGGGATCGCGCGCCTGACTACCAACGGGGGGACAGAGACGAGCCGGGTGGACGTGGCGGTCCGGGACGACATGCTGGACGTTCGCCTCGCCGGCCGCTGCACGATCGATCAGGCCGAATCGCTCGCCGCGCGGCTCGGCGGCGTCCATCCTGCACGATCGAGCGTGGCGCGCATCGACCTGAGCGCGGTCACCGCGCTCGATACCGCCGGCGCGTGGGTTCTCTTCCGGTTCATCCATCGGCTCGAGGGTATCTGTGCCCGGGTCGATCTCGCCGGCGAGGCGCCGGCACAGGCGGCGCTGCTCCAGCGCATGCGCCCCGTTCTCAATGAGCGAAAGCCCCTGGCGCGTCCCGCCATCTGGCCGATCCGCGCGATGGTCGAGCGCGTCGGCCGCGCGGTCTTTACGTTCCTCGACAGCGCGCGCTCGCTGATCTCCTTCTTCGGACTCGTCACCACGGTGGTGGTGCGGACGCTGACACGCCCGGATCGCGTCCGATTTATCTCGCTGCTCAGCCATGTCGAGCGGATCGGCCTCGACGCGATGCCGATTGTAGGCCTGCTGTCCTTCCTGATCGGCGTCGTGCTCGCCTTTCAGGGCGCGGACCAGCTTCGCGCCTACGGCGCCGAGATCTTCACGATCAATCTCCTCGGCGTCTCCGTGCTGCGCGAACTGGGCGTGCTGCTCACGGCAATCATGGTCGCCGGCCGTTCCGGCAGCGCCTTCACCGCAGAGATCGGCACCATGAAAGTCAACGAGGAAGTCGACGCACTGATGACGCTGGGCCTCGATCCGGTCGAGGTGCTGGTGCTGCCGCGCCTGGCCGCGATGATGATCGCGTTGCCGCTGCTCGTCTTCTTCGCCGACATGATGGCCTTGTTGGGCGGCGCGGCGATGTCGATCCTCGTGCTCGAGATCTCGCTCGAGCAGTTCATCGTCCAGTTCCGCGAGGCCATCACCGACCGGATGTTCTGGGTCGGCATCGCCAAGGCGCCGGTCTTCGCCATCCTGATCGCCATGGTGGGCTGCTACGAGGGACTGCGCGTCGAGGGCAGCGCCGAAAGCGTAGGCCGACTGACCACCAAGGCAGTCGTCGAGTCGATCTTCCTGGTGATCGTCGCCGACGCGGCTTTCTCGGTCTTTTTCTCCTATATCGGAGTGTGAGCGTGGCGGAAGCCAAGCCAATCATCTGCGTCCGCGGCCTCGTGACCCGCTTCGGCACGCAGACGGTCCACGACCATCTTGACCTCGACGTCCGCCGCGGCGAGATACTCGCGCTGGTCGGCGGCTCGGGCACGGGGAAGTCGGTCCTGCTTCGCACGATGATCGGCCTGAAACGGCCGGACGGAGGCCGTGTCGAGATTTTCGGCCGTGATCTCTGGTCGGGCGACGCACACGACCGCCGTGCGATCGGGGCCCGCTGGGGCGTGCTGTTCCAGAACGGCGCGCTGTTCAGCTCATTGACCGTGGCACAGAACATCCGCGTGCCGTTCAAGGAGCACGCGAAGCTGCCGCCGAAGCTGGTCGGCGACCTTATCCGCGTCAAGATCAGCATGGTCGGTCTGACGCAGGAAGCAGGCGCGAAGTACCCGTCCGAATTGTCGGGAGGCATGCGCAAGCGCGCCGCTCTTGCGCGGGCGCTGGCGCTCGACCCGGAGATACTGTTCCTCGACGAGCCAACGGCCGGACTCGACCCGATCGCGGCCGCCGCCTTCGACAGCCTGATCCGCGACCTGCAGCGCAGCCTGAACCTGACGGTGGTGCTCGTCACGCACGATCTCGATACGCTTGCCGCAATCGCGGATCGCATTGCGGTTCTGGTCGATAGACGTATTATCCTCGGCACGATGGACAGCCTTCTGGCCGAGCAGGACCCCTGGATCCGCGAATATTTCCACGGCCCGCGCGGCCGCGCGGCCGTTCTCGCGCACCGCGCCGCGCAGGCATGAGCCGCTAGATGGAAACCCGCGCGAGCTACTTCCTCGTCGGCCTGTTCGTGCTGACGCTGATTGCCGGCATGTTCGGCTTCGTCATGTGGCTCTCGCGCTTCGAATTGAAGGACGACAACACCTATTATTATGTCTATTTCCGCGGCTCGGTGACCGGTCTCAGCGTCGGCTCTACCGTTCGCTATCGTGGCGTCCCGGTCGGAACCGTGACGGATATTGGCATCGACTCCGAGAACGTGGAGCTGATCGAGGTGACCCTCGCAATCAAGAGCGGCACCCCGATCAAGACCGACACGATCGCCTCGCTGCAGCTGCAAGGCATCACGGGGCTGAGCTTCGTGCAGCTCACCGGCGGAACACGGAGCGCTCCGATTCTCGAGCCGCGCCCGGGCAAGCGTCGGGCGACCATACCCTCCCGGCCGTCGGCGATCGAGCAGGTCTTCGAGAATGCCCCCGAGGTGTTCGCGCAGATCGGTGTTGTCGCGACGCGCGCGACCGAGCTGCTCAGCCCCGAGAACCAGAAGCAGATCACAGCGATACTCGAGAACAGCGCCGCGTTCACGGGGGTCCTCGCCCGATCCTCGCCCGCGATCGAAGGGATCGTCGAGGACACCGCCGAAACTCTGGCCGATTTGCGCAGCACCGCGGCGTCGCTCGATCAACTCTCGCGCGAGCTGCGCACGCTCTCCCAGGAGCTCGGCGGCGATGCGCGCAGGTTCCTGGCGGAGACTCACGAGCTTACCGGCGAAGCCAACGAGACCATCGCGGACGTCCGCAAGACCGCGCAGTCGTTCGAGCGTCTGGCGCGGAGTCTCGATCGGCTCGTCGACGAGAACCGGGTGCCGGTCCGCGACTTCACGAACAACGGGCTCTACGAGCTTGCACAGTTCATGACCGAGGCACGTACGCTGGTGGCCAGCCTGACCCGGATCGCCTACCAGCTGGAGCGCGACCCGGCCCGCTTCCTGTTCGGCGACCAGCAGAAGGGCTTCCAGGCAAAATGAGTAGCGGCAAGCGGTGGCGCGGAAGGCTGTTCGCGGGCGTGCTTCTGGGCGCAGCGATCCTCCTCGGAGGCTGTCAGCTTCCGGGCAGCGGGGAACCGAGCAATCTGTTCACGCTGACTCCGAAGAACACCTTCACGGAACCGCTGCCGCGGGTCGACTGGCAGCTCATCGTCGATCCGCCGATCGCCGCGGCAGGACTCAGCACCAGCCGGATTGCGCTCCAGCGAACGCCCGTAACCCTCGAATACTACGCTAATGCGAACTGGACCGACGTCGCGCCCCTCATGGTCCAGACCCTGTTGATCGAGTCCTTCGAGAACACGGAGAAGATCATCGGGGTCAGCCGGGAATCGACCAGCTTGCGGGCGGACTATCTTCTGAAGACGGAGCTCAGGGAATTCCAGGCGGAATATGACGGCAATGGTCCACCGCTCGCGCGCGTGCGCATCAATGCCAAGTTGGTGCGGATGTCCGACCGGTCGATCATCGGCAGCCATACGGTCGAGCGGAGCGAGCGCGCGGCCGGCGAGGACCTGCCCTCGATCGCCGTCGCATTCGACCAGGCGCTGGGTCATGTCATGCGCCGAATTGTCGAGTGGACATTGACCGCTCCGGGCACCAGGAGCCCGACTCGCCGCGGCAGCTAGGCTGCCGCTCGCGCCCTTCCGCACGGAACACGATTCCGTAAGAGCCGTTCTCTTCCTGCGGCCTGCACATCAGCTGCGGCCACGCCGCACCTTGTTCACGGCCAAGCAAGTCTTCAATGCGCATCGCTCAGATCGCTCCTCTCGCCGAAAGCGTGCCTCCCAAGCTTTACGGCGGAACCGAGCGCGTGGTCTCGTATCTGACCGAAGAGCTTGTCGCTCTCGGGCACGACGTCACCCTGTTCGCCAGCGGCGACTCGCACACCCGCGCGCGGCTCGTTCCGGTCTGCCCGCGCGCCCTCCGGCTCGGCGGAGGATGTCACGATCCGCTCGCCTATCATGTCGCGATGATCGCGCAGGTCCGGCGGATGCGGTCGCAGTTCGACATCATTCACAGCCACATCGACTACCTTCCGATGGCGATTCTGGATCGTGGACCGCCGCCACTGCTGACGACTTTGCACGGACGCCTCGACCGGCCGGAGTTCCAATGCGTCTTCCGCGAGTTCCGCGATCTGCCCGTCGTTTCCCTTTCGGATGCCCAGCGCGACCCATTGCCTCGAATGAACTGGATCGGCACCGTTTACAACGCGATACCCGAACGGTTCCTGCCGGAGCGGTCGGCGCGTGGGCGCTACCTCGCCTTTCTTGGCAGGGTAGCGCCCGAGAAAGGCCCCGACGTCGCGATTCGTATTGCGGTCCGCGCCGGCATGCCGATAAAGCTCGCGGCGAAGATCGACCCGACCGATCGGGCGTACTTCGAGACGCACATCCGGCCGCTGCTCGGCCATCCGCTGGTCGAATTCATCGGCGAGATCGGCGAGGAAGAGAAGGCAGCTTTCCTGGGCGAGGCGCATGCGTTGATTTTCCCTGTGGATTGGCCGGAGCCGTTCGGCATGGTGATGATCGAAGCGATGGCCTGCGGCACGCCGGTCATCGCCTATCGCTGGGGGTCCGTCCCCGAAGTGGTAGACCATGGCATCACCGGTTTCATCGTCGACTCGGAGGACGATGCACTGGAAGCGCTTCGTCGCGTCGCGACCCTAGACCGTCAACGGATACGCCATGTATTCGAGCGCCGGTTCACCAGCAGGCGTATGGCCCGGGAGTATCTCAGGCTCTATGAACTCGTCGCAGAGCCGGACGCGATGCCGCTCGTTGCCGCCGGAGAATAGGCGTCGTGGCGGGCAGAGCTGCCCAGGAAGGCGACGCGGAATGGTCGAATCCGTTCGCCATCACCGTCACCGATTCGACGCCGTCGTATCGGCCGCGAGTCCTGAAGCATGGCGATACGTTCCTGGTGGTCGATCCGTTCGGCGACGTGCAGGCGCGCGAAAGCCGCGCGGAGGGCCTCTTTCATGAGGACACTCGCTACCTTTCCCACGTTGCGCTGTCCGTAAACGGGCATCGTCCGATGCTCCTGAGCTCGAACGTCACGGCGGACAATCTCGCCCTTGCGATCGACCTTACGAACCCGGACATTTCGAACCGGAACAACGTCATTCTTTCCAAGGACACGCTGCACATCCTGCGGATGAAGATGTTGGGCAGCGCGTCGTGTCATGAGACGATATTGATCAAAAACTTCGGGCAGGAAAGCACCCGCGTCAATCTTGCGTTGCGCCTCGGCGCCGACTTCGCCGACATATTCGAGGTGCGCGGCCAGGCACGGACTCGCCGGGGAACGATCTTGGAGCCGCTGCTACGGTCGGCCGAATGCGTGCTGCGCTATCTCGGCCTCGATGATGTCACCCGCGAATGCGTTTTGTCCTTCGATCAGCGCCCCGACCGGCTGACCGCCGAGGGCGCTGCATATCGCTTCACTCTGGCCGGAGGCGAGAGCAGAGCATTCGAGTTCGCGGTGTTGTGCCGCACGAGCCGATCAGCGCCGCGGCTGCCGCAGAGCTTCCGCGAATGCCGGGAGGATGCCCGACGCTGGCTCGACGAACATAGTACCCGCCGCGCGGAGATCCGCAGCTCGAATTCCGCATTCAACGGCTGGCTCGATCGTTCGGCATCCGATATCGCGATGCTGGTCACCGAACTCGACACCGGGCCCTATCCTTATGCGGGAATTCCCTGGTTCAGCACGGCGTTCGGGCGCGACGCGGTGATCACGGCGATGGAATGCCTGTGGCACGCGCCCTATGTCGCGCGCGGCACGCTGCGCTTTCTCGCCGCGACCCAGGCGACCGAATTGTTGCCCGAATGCGATGCCGAGCCCGGAAAGATCCTGCACGAGACCCGCAAAGGAGAGATGGCGGCACTCGGGGAGGTGCCGTTCCGCCGCTACTACGGCAGTATCGACTCGACTCCCCTCTTCATCATGCTGGCGCGGGCCTATTTCGACCGCACAGGCGACCAGGACCTGATTGCGGAGATCTGGCCGAACATCGATGCGGCGATCGGCTGGATGGAGCGTTACGGGGATCTCGATGGCGACGGCTTTCTCGAGTACGACCGCCGTTCCAAGACCGGTCTGACGAACCAGGGCTGGAAGGATTCCACGGACTCGGTCTTCCACGCCGATCGCCATCTGGCCAAGCCGCCGATCGCACTGTGCGAGGTGCAGGGCTATGCCTATGCCGCATGGGTCGGTGCCGCTGTGCTGGCGCGCGCCCTCGGTCGCAATGAGCGCGCCAATGCGCTGACCGCGAAGGCCATCCAACTGCGCCGGAACTTCGAGGCCGCGTTCTGGTGCGAGGAGATCGGAACCTACGCTCTCGCTCTCGACGGAGCCAAGCGGCAGTGCCGCGTGCGCAGCTCGAACGCGGGACATGCCCTTCTCACCGGCATCGCCTCGGCCGAGCGTGCAGCGCGCGTCGCAGCGACGCTGATGGAGCCGTCTTCGTTCTCGAACTGGGGAATCCGCACCATCGCAGCCGGCGAGGCGCGCTTTAATCCGATGTCGTATCACAACGGGTCCGTTTGGCCGCATGACAACGCCCTCATCGCCATCGGCTTCGCGCGCTACGGTTTCGTCGAGCCGCTGCTCCGTCTGACCACCGGTCTGTTCGACGCGGCGATGATGACCGAGCTCAATCGGCTGCCAGAGCTCTTCTGCGGCTTCGAGCGACGGCCCGGCGAAGGGCCGACCGGATATCCGGTGGCCTGCATTCCGCAGGCCTGGGCGGCGGCGGCGGCGTTCGCCCTGCTCGGTGCGCTCCTCGGCATGTCGTTCAACCCCCACCTTCGTCAGATCCGCATGACCCGGCCGGTCCTGCCGACATTCCTCGATGAAGTCGAGATCCGCAATCTTCAGCTCGGCAGCGGTTCGGTCGATCTGCTGTTCCGCCGCCATACGCGCGACGTCGCCCTCAACGTGCTGCGCAAGGACGGCAATGTCGAAGTGATTCTCGTCGGCTGATCCGGCGCAGCCGGAATCTAGGCCGACACCGCGGGCGTATCGAGCAATGTCAGGATTTCGTCGGTCCGGGTCGACCATTGCGCCCAGTCGACGGCCCGCAGCCCGTACTTGTTCCTGTGGCTGGCGCTGGCGCCGCGCTCGATCAACAGGCGTAATGCCTCGATCTGGCCCCGCGCTGCGGCGAACATCAGCGCGGTATTGCCGGCCTCGGTGACGGCGTCGACCGCGGCGCCGCGATCGAGCAGGACGGTCATCGCCGCAATGGCCCCGTTCGCGGCGGCGCGCATCAGCGGCCGCTCGCCGCCATCGCCCGCCTGATCGGGATCGGCGCCGGCATCGAGCAGGCGCAGGACCGCTTTCGCGTCGTCGGCCTGTGCGGCCAGATGCAGGGGCTGCTGCGTCATCGCTCCGATCAAAGCCCGCGCCCGGCGCGCGCGTCAAGGCCGCAACACACTTGACGCGCGCGCCGGACGCTCGCAGTGTCGCGCCATGACAGTCGCCGACGCCATCCGCCGCACCCTGACCGACGCACTCTCGCCGGATCGCCTGGAGATCATAGACGATTCGCACCGCCATGCCGGCCATGCCGGCGCACGGCCGGAAGGCGAGACGCATTTCACCGTCGAGATCGTCGCCGCGCGCTTCGCCGGCCACTCACGCGTCGAGCGCCAGCGGCTCGTCTACGCCGCATTGGCCGATCTGCTGCGCGAGCGGGTCCATGCGCTTGCACTCAGAACGCTGACGCCCGAGGAAGATCGCGCCCGACGCGCGGGCTGACGCTCAGCTGCCGGTGTAGAATTCAGGCCAGCGCTGCTTCACCACATCGCCGTCGCTCTTCAGCGCATGGCAGCTGTCGATCGCCCGCGGCCTTCTGCCGCTCGGCGGCTTTTCCCCGTTCATTTTGCGCAGCGGGAAGATGGTCTGGAACGCCGTGGTGCCGAGCGGCCCCAGCAGCTCGACCAGGTGCGTGCAGCCGCGCACGCCGCCGAGCCGCTCGGCAACCGCGCGCCGCCAGCCCTTGACGATCGACAGGCCCTTTAGGGCCGCGAAGTTGCCGGCGACGTCGGGACAGACGCGGAAAGGGCTGGAGTCGGTCACCGCCTCGACGGCGTGGACCTTGAAATCGTCATCGATCGTGAGGCGGATCCACATGTCGTGCACCGCCTCGCCGGCCTCGATGCGGCCGCGCCAGTCGTTGTCGAAGCTGTAGGATTTGGTATCGACCAGATGCCCCTCGATGTCCCACATCCCGTCGCGCCGGCGATAGCCGCGGCATTCGATACGGCGGATGTGGATCGGCTCACGGTCGTCGGGGCTGGACAGAGGCATTGAACACGGCGCCCTATTGATTGTGCGTTGCACAATCAATAGGGCCGCCTCGCGGCCGCGTCAAAGCCTACTGCGACACACCGTAACCGGGACTATGGATGAAGGCGTCGAGCTCGCGGATGTCGTCCTCGGCCTGATCGAGCGCCGCATTGTAGAGATCGCGCACCGAGACCATGCCCACGACCGTGCTTCCGTCGAGCACCGGCAGGTGGCGGTAGCCGCCGCGACTCATCTTCTCCAGCGCGCTCCGGGCGGTGTCGGTCGGGCGCAGCGTGTCGGGATTGCGGGTCATGAGCGCGCCAAGCGTGGCGCGACCGGGATCGAGTCCGCCGGCGACGACTTTCACCGCCAGATCGCGCTCCGTGAAAATGCCCTGAAGGACGCCGTGGCTGACGATCATCACCGCACTGACGTTGTTGTCCGCCATCAGCTGCGCCGCCTCGCGCGCCGTCGCCGTCTCGTCGGCGAAGATGAGGACCTGGTTGTGGACGATGTCGGGCACAATCGTTCGCTGCATGGCGCACTCCCTGACTGGGTCGCGCCGCGGCGCATAGCCGATCATTCGCCGCGGGCCGCGGCCGTGATATCGCCGATTATACTGCCCCTTTGCCCCGCGTCGGCAAGGCCCACCTGCGGGCCAAGCTCAGGACAGCAACCCCGCGTCCTCGTCCTGCACCGCAGCGGCCGAAGGCGGTGACACCCGCAGAGCGGTGATCTGATTGCGCTTGCGGCGCAGGACCTCGAATCGAAAGCCGTGAAATGTGAAGACCTGCCCGACCTCTGGAATGCGCCGCGCCTCGAACAGCACAAGACCGGCGATGGTGGCCGCGTCGCGGTCGGGCAGATTCCAGTCGAGGTCGCGGTTGAGGTCGCGGATCGTAACGTGCCCGTCGATGACGTAGCTGCCGTCGGGCTGCGGCCGTACGCCGGGCACCTGGAACTCGTGGCGCTCGGCGATATCGCCGACGATCTCCTCGAGAATGTCCTCGAGCGTGACGATGCCGAGAAAGGCGCCGTACTCGTCGACGACGATCGCGAAGTGCTCGCGCCGGCGGCGGAACGCACCGAGCTGGTCGAGCAGCGTGGTCGATTCGGGAATGAACCACGGCGGCGTGGCGATATCGCTGATGCGGATCGCATCGAAGTTTCCGCCCTTGGCGCGCAGCGCCTGCAGCACCGCCTTGGCGTGGAGCACGCCGACAATGTTGTCGGGCTGGCCGCGCCACAGCGGGATGCGCGTGTACTTGCTCGACAGCGCCTGCTCGACGACCGCGCCGGGCTTCTGGTCGATGTCGATCGCGAGGACCTGACGGCGGTGCACCATGATCGTGCCGACCTCGACGTCGGCGAGATCGAGGATCGAGCGCAGCATGTTGCGCTCGCCGTTGGCCTCACCAGCGGCGTGGAGCTCGATGGCACCGCGCAGCTCCTCCTCCGCGGCCTCGCTGCCCGCCTCGAGACGGTGAGCGCCGAGGAGCCGCAGCAGCCCGCGCACGACCGCCTGGGTTGCGTGCACCACCGGCGTCAGGCCCGCCATGACCGGCCGCAGCACCGGTGCCGCCGCGAGCGCCACGCGGTCGGCGTGGTTGATCGCGAAGGTCTTGGGCAGCACCTCGCCGAAGACGACGACGAGAACGGTCATGACGACGGTCGCGTAGGCGACGCCGGCGTCTCCGAACAGCGCGATGAAGGCGCCGGTCGCAAGCGCCGAGGCGAAGATGTTGACGAGGTTGTTGGCAATCAGGATGGCCGTGAGCAGCTGCTCTTTGCCCTCGCGCAGCTGGTTGACCAGCCGTGCGCGACGCCCGCCCTTGCGCGCCAGCGCATGCATGCGCGGACGCGACGCCGCCGTCAGCCCGGTTTCGGCGCCGGAGAAGAACGCCGACACCCCCAGCAGGACGGCGATCGCAGCGGCGACGAGAGCCAGCTCCAGGCTCATGCCGCGATCGCCTGCTCGAGCACGGACCGCACGGCCCCGCCATCGACCTCGCGCGCGACGAAGGCCTGGCCGATGCCGCGGGCGAGGATGAACGTGATGCGGCCGTCGCGCACTTTCTTGTCCTGCGCCATCAGCGCGAGCAGCCGGTCGAGATCCCAGGCATGGTCGGGCGGTCTGACCGGCAGGCCGACCGCCTCGAAGTGCCGGCGCAGGCGCGCTACGTCGGTGGCGGGCGCGAGGCCGAGCCGCGCCGAAAGGTCGAACGCCAGCACCATGCCGATGGCGACCGCCTCGCCATGCAGCAGCGCCGCGCCATAGCCGAGGGCGGCCTCGAGCGCGTGCGCGAAGGTGTGGCCAAGATTGAGCAGCGCGCGCTGGCCCGCCTCGCGCTCGTCGGCGGCGACGATGCGCGCCTTGGCGGCGCAGCTTCGTTCGACGGCGATGGCGCGTGCCGCCACGTCGCCGGCGACGAGATCGGAGCCATGGGCCTCGAGCCAGGCGAAGAAGGCAGGATCGTCGATCAGGCCGTATTTGACGGTTTCCGCATAGCCGGCGAGCAGTTCGCGCCGCGGCAGGGTCTGGAGCGAATCGAGATCGGCCAGCACGAGACGCGGCTGGTGGAACGTGCCGACGAGGTTCTTGCCGTGCCGCGTGTTAATGCCGGTCTTGCCGCCGACACTGCTGTCGACCTGCGCCAGCAGGGTCGTCGGTGCCTGGATGAAGTCGACGCCGCGCAGCAGCAGGCTCGCCGCCAGCCCGGTCAGATCGCCGACCACGCCGCCGCCGAGCGCCAGCAGGGTCGAGCCGCGCTCCAGCCGCTTTTCAAGCACCGCGTCGAGCACGCCGGCGAGATGCGCGAAATCCTTGCTGCCCTCCCCCGCCGGCACTGTTGCAAGCACCGATTCGATGCCGCTCTCGCGCAGGCCGCGCGCCAGCCGCGGCCATTGCGCCGCAGCGACGCGCTCGTCGGTGACGACGAATACGCGCTTCTCGTGCAGGACCGGCCCTATCAGTTCGCCCGCGCGCTCGTACAGCCCGGTGCCGATGACGATGTCGTAGCCGCGGTCGCCCAGATCGACCCGCACCTTGGATTCCGCCGTCATGTGGTCTTGCCCTGCAATTCGCCGCGCAGATGCGCCTCCAGTGCCGCGATCACGCGGTCGACGGTCGCGTCGGCCGGCCCGTCGAGGCTGTCGATGCAGATGTCCGCCTCGGCATAGACCGGGTGCCGCTGGTCCATGAGCTTCGCCAGGATCTCGCGCGGCTCGCCGCGCTTGAGAAGCGGCCGGTTGGTGCGTCGTTCGACCCGCCGCACCAGGACGTCGAGATCGGCACGGAGCCATACCGAAATCCCTGCCGCCTTGATCCGCGCGCGCGTCTCGGCATCCATGAACGCGCCGCCGCCGGTGGCGAGGACATGGGCGGGCCGTTCCAGCAGGCGCTGAATGATACGCCGCTCGCCGTCGCGGAACGCCACTTCGCCGTAGCGCTCGAATATCTCCTCGATCGTACAGCCGGCGGCAGTTTCGATCTCATGATCGGCGTCGACGAAGGGCAGGCCGAGGCGATGCGCCAGCCGGCGTCCGATCGAGCTCTTCCCCGCCCCCATCAGCCCGACCATGACGACGGTTCGGTCGATCCGACCCGGGCCGGGATCGGCCGGTCTATGCGCAGGCTCCCCCATGTGCTTCAGGCGCGGCCGGCGGTCTCGCGCAGCGCCTTGTGGCGCCCGAATTGATCACGCCGCCTGCTGCCGATAGACTGCCCCGGTTTCGTCATACTGACCTTGTAAATCATAGTGACACATTAACAAAAATACGGTGTCGTGTCGCCGCCGCGACCGACCGCCGCATCTCCAGCCTCGACGGAACCGATCCCGTGTCAATGCGCTCCTTTGCGATTATCCTCGCCGCCCTGGCTATCGTCATTCTCGGTGGCTTTGCCGTGCTCGCCACCATAGACATTCCGGCGCCTTCGAGCCGCATTGAAAGAGTGATACCGAATGATCGCCTGCCGCGCTAACGCCAGACTGTGGCTCTGTGCCGGCTTCGCGGCGGCGGTGGGCGCGCTTGTCGCTGCCGACGCGGCGGCGGAAGGCCCGATCCGGCTGTCGCCGCCCAGGATCATGGAGCAGGCGCCCGCCCCTGCGGCGCCGGCCGGAGAGGCACAGTTGCCGGAGGGGCAGGAGGCGACCCGCGGCGGCACCGGCTCCGAGATCATCGTCAGCCCGATGCCGGCGCTCAACGTCGAGGGCGTCGGCCTGATCGACGAGACCCGTGGCGGATTGCCCGAGACGCTGTGGCATGGCTCGACGCGCGCCGTGGCCGACCGGCTGATCGCGCTGCTTCCCGTTCCCAACCTGTCGCCCGCGGCGCGCGCGCTCGCCGAGCGCGTACTGACCACCAGCGGTGCCGCACCCGAAGCGGGGGCCGAGGCGTCGAAGGCGAGCTTCGTGGCGCTGCGCGCCGAGCGGCTGATGGCGATGGGCCGGGCGGCGCCGGCCGCAGGACTCGCCCGCGCCGTGCCGCGCCGCGAGGACGACGCCGTCCTGTCGCGCATCCTGCTCGACAGCGCGCTCATCGAATATGACAACTCCGGCGCCTGCCAGATCGTGCGCCGCCAGATCGGCAAGGTCGAGACGCCTTATGTCCAGAAGGCGCTGATCTTCTGCCAGGCGCTGGCGGGCGAGCATGCGCGCGCGCAGCTCGGCCTGAGCCTGCTGCGCGAGCAGAGCGCCGAAGACGACGCCTTCATCCGCCTGGTCCATGCGCTGGGCGGCGATCAACGCCCGATCACCGAGCTGCCCGGCCGGCTGACGCCGCTCCATCTGGCAATGCTGCGGGCCGCACGTCAGCAGATCCCGGCAGGCGTCGTCGAGAACGCCGAACCGGCCGTGCAGCGCATGGTCGCGCAGAGCCCCAATACGACCCTGGACGTCAGGCTCGCCGCCGCCGAGCGCGCCGAGGCAACCGGCGCCCTGCCGACCGGGGCGCTCATCCAGGTCCTCGAGGCCATCGACTTCAACCCCGATGAGCTCGGCAACGCGCTGGCGCAGTCCGAGAAGGCGCCGCCGGGGCGCGCCCTCGCCGCGATCTACCACGTTGCCAAGGCGCAGAGCGTCGGCATCGCACGCGCCGAGGCGCTGACGCGCGGCTGGCAGATGGCGCGCGCGCGCGGCTTCTATCCATCGGCGGTACGCGTGACGCTGCCGCTGGTTCGCGAGCTTGCGCCGTCGCAGGAGCTGGCCTGGTTCGCCGGTGAAGCAGGCCGCGCGCTCCTGCTCGGCGGCTACCGCGACGAGGCGACGCGCTGGTACGAGCTGGCGCTGCACGAGGCCAAGGCCGGTACGCGCACCGATCAGGGCGAGATCCTGTTGTGGCCCCTGCTCCGCCTCGCGGGGGCCGACGTACCCGCTGCCGATTCGAACGTGCTCGGGACGTGGCGTGCGGTGCAGGAGAAGCGCGACGCGGCACGGATGCCGGCACGCCTTGCAGTACTGACGGCGGCGCTCGAAGGATTGGGCGATGCCACGGACGGCTCGCTCGCGGCACTGCTGCTGGCGGGCGACATCGGTCGTCAGACGATCGCAATGCCGCACCCGGCGCTGTGGCTCGGCCGCGACGGCGCGGCATCCGCCGGGCGCGTCGGCGAGACCGCGCTGTTCGTGCTGGCCTCGATGGACCCGGACGGCGCGGCGAGCACCGCGCCGCAGACGTTGATTGCTCTCATTCATGCGCTGCGCGCGGTCGGGCTCGAATCCGAAGCGCGCGAGCTCGCGCTTGAGGCGGCGATCTCCGCCGGCATCTGACGTGCCTCCGGGCAGAGAAGCCGTCATCTCGCGCCACATCGACAGTTTTCTCGAAATGCTGGCGGCCGAGCGCAACGCCGCCGAGAACACGCGCATCGCCTACGGCAAGGATCTCGCCGATTTCGCTGCGTTCCTCGCACGGCGGAGAACGGACGTCGCCGCGGCCGATCCGGCGCAGGTCAAAGCCTATCTTGCGCAGCTGCGCCATGCCGGAATGAGTCCGCGCACCGCTGCGCGCCGGCTTGCCAGCCTGCGCCAGTTTCACCGCTTCCTCGTCGCCGAGGGGGTGCGCAGCGACGATCCGATGAGCATGATCGACAGCCCGCGCGTCGGCCGTCCGCTGCCCAGGATCCTCGGCCGCGAAGACGTCGAGAAACTTATCGACGCCGCGCGCCGGCACGAGGGCGTGGAAGGCAAGCGGCTGATCGCCTTCCTCGAAGTCCTCTATGCGGCGGGGCTGCGCGTGTCGGAGCTGGTGACGATGCCGCTGGCGGCGGTGTCCCGCGACGGGCGCTTCCTGATCGTCAGGGGCAAAGGCAACAAGGAACGGTTGGCGCCGCTCAGCGATCCCGCGCGTGAGGCGCTCGCGGCCTACCGGGCCGTGCGGCACGCTTTCCTGCCGAAGAACGCCAAGGAATCGCGCTTCATGTTTCCGTCGCGCGGCGCGGCAGGACACATCACCACCGCGCGCGTCGCTCAGCTGCTGAAGGACCTTGCCGTCGCTGCCGGCATCGATCCACGCAAGGTCTCGCCGCACGTCCTGCGCCACGCCTTTGCCACGCACCTGATCGACGGCGGCGCCGACCTGCGCGCGGTCCAGCAGATGCTCGGCCATGCGGACATCGCGACGACGCAGATCTACACCCACGTCGCCGGCGAACGGATGAAGCGGCTGGTCCACGGCCATCACCCGCTCGCGCGCACCCGCCGTCGCGGTCGCGGCTCCTGACGCCACGCACTGTCGGAATTCGTTACGAAGCCGCTGATCCGGGGCGCGCACCCTAGCACCAATACGTTGATTTGAGTCGATTTTTTGGGTTGGCTTGGTTCTTGCTGCATCGCGGCGCAAGGAACGTGCCGCGATCATCGGCGCGTTCCGAATTTCAACTCCGACCAGGACACGCCTACAACTATGAGACTTCCTCTCGCACTGACCGGCGCATTCTTCGCAGCCACGCTCTTCATCGCCGCCCCCGCGGCAGCAGGTCCGGTTCAGAACTTCTCGTTCACCGGCAGCTTCACCCAGGACGACGACGTCCAGCTCTTCAACTTCACCGTCGGCGCCCTCTCGACGGTCACCCTGCGGAGCTGGTCCTATGCAGGCGGTACGAACGCCGCCGGCGAGACCCTCGCCCGCGACGGATTCGATCCGATCCTGGCGCTATTCGATTCGACCGGCGCGTTCATCGACCAGAACGACGACGGCAACACCGTTCCCGCCGACGCGTTGTCCGGCGCGGAATACGATGTGTTCCTTGAGGTCGAGCTCGACGCCGGCACCTATACCGTCGCGATCATGTAGTACGACAACTTCGCGAACGGCCCGAACCTGTCCGACGGCTTTGAGCGCACCGGCGAGGGCAACTTCACCGCCGCTCCAGGCTTCAGCAATTTCGCCCCCGAATGCGACATCTCGCAGGGCCGGTTTCTCGACGTCAGCGGCACGGAATACTGCAATCGCACCGGGGCATGGGCATTCGATATTCTCGGCGTCGAGTCCGCGGTGGTCGAGCCGCCCCCGGCCGGAATTCCGGAGCCCTCGGCGCTGGCGCTGTTCGGCGCTGCGCTCGTCGGCCTTGGCATCCTGCGCCGCCGCGCATAGCCGCGACCCTGGTGCTGCGGGCGAACGGCGGTCCGGGACACCGAGCCGCCGTTCGTCTTTTCCGTGCTGGCGGAGAGGCGTGGACGGGAAAATCCAGATGCTCTAAACACGGCGCTTCGCAAGGAGGACTCCGGCATGGCCGCACGCAAGAAGACGACCCGCAGGAAGACCGCCCGCAAGGCCGCCAAGGCTGCCCCCCGTCCGAAGGCGGCAAAAAAGCGCGCAGTCCGCCGCCCGGCGAAGGCCGCGGCGAAGCGGAGTTCGAAGGCGGCGCGGAAATCCGTCCGCAAGGTTGCGAAAAAGGCTGTGAAGCGGAAGCCGGTCGCGAAGACCAAGGCCCCGCCGCGGCGCGTGCCCCCGCCCCGCCGCGCCGCGGGGGTGACGCTGCGGCTTCCCGCGGGCGTGCTGATCGATGCCCCCCTGCAGCCCGATCACCTGCAGATCCTTACACGTGATGCGCTCGAGTTCGTCGTCGGCCTGCAGCGCAAGTTCGGGAGCCGCGTCGAAGAACTGCTGGCGCGGCGCGACGAGGTGCAGGCCCGCCTCGACCGCGGCGAGAAGCCGGACTTCCTTGCCGAAACGGCAAAGATTCGCACCGGCGACTGGACCGTGGCGCCGCCCCCGGCCGACATCCAGGACCGCCGCGTCGAGATCACCGGGCCGGTCGACCGCAAGATGGTCATCAACGCGCTCAACTCCGGCGCCAACGTGTTCATGGCCGACTTCGAGGACGCCAACACACCGACCTGGACGAACCAGATCGAGGGCCAGATCAACCTGCGTGACGCCGTCCGTGAATCGATCACCTTCACCGATCCGGACTCCGGCAAGCACTACGCGCTTCACGGCAGGCACGCGGTGCTGTTCGTCCGGCCACGCGGCTGGCATCTGCCCGAGAAGCACGTTCTGGTCGATGGCACGCCGATATCGGGCGCGCTGTTCGACTTCGGGCTCTACTTCTTCCACAATGCGAAGGAGCTCCTGAAGCGCGGTACCGGGCCGTATTTCTATCTGCCGAAGCTGGAGAGCCACCTCGAGGCGCGGCTGTGGAACGACGTGTTCGTCCATGCGCAGCAGAAGCTCGGCATCAAGCGCGGCACGATCAGGGCCACGGTCCTGATCGAGACCATCCTCGCTGCCTTCGAGATGGACGAGATTCTCTACGAACTGCGCGAGCATTCGGCCGGGCTCAACGCCGGGCGCTGGGACTATATCTTCAGCTTTATCAAGAAGTTCCGGAACGATCCGAAGGCCGTCATGCCCGATCGCGCGCTCGTCACCATGACGACCCACCTGATGCGGTCCTATGCCCTTCTGCTGATCGCCACATGTCACAGGCGCAACGCGCACGCGATGGGCGGCATGGCGGCGCAGATCCCGATCAAGAATGATCCGGTCGCCAACCAGGCGGCAATGGAAAAGGTCGCCGCCGACAAGCAGCGCGAGGCGAGCGACGGCAACGATGGCACCTGGGTGGCCCACCCGGGCCTCGTCAAGATCGCGAAGGATATTTTCGACGAGCTGATGCCGCAGGCGAACCAGATTGCGCGCAAGCGCCAGGACGTCCATGTCACGGCCGCCGACCTCCTCGAGGTCCCGCAGGGGCCGATCACCGAGGCCGGGCTGCGCCAGAACGTCAATGTCGGCATCGGCTATCTCGAAGCCTGGCTGCGCGGCATGGGCTGCGTGCCGCTCTACAATCTCATGGAAGACGCCGCGACCGCGGAGATCTCGCGCACGCAGGTCTGGCAATGGCTGCGCCACGGCGCCCGGCTCGATGACGGGCGCGTCATCGACAAGGTGCTGGTCCGTCGCATCATCGGCGAGGAGCTCGACAAGGCGAAGGCGGAGGTCGGCGAGCAGCGCTTCAAGGTCGGTCAGTACGCCGAGGCGGCCAAGCTGTTCCAGGATCTCAGCGAGGCCAAGGACTTCACCGATTTCCTCACGCTGCCCGCGTATGACATGATCCTCTCCGAGGAGCGCAAGGCGCTCCGGTCATAGACCGTTGCAATTGGTGCAAGGGCGGGGTTAAACCCGCCCTTGCACAGGAACCATGACTGCGCCCACGCAATGATTCACTTCTTCCGCCAGCGGCAGAGCACCCGCCTTCGCGTCGTGGCGTCCTGACGGCCCGGCATGGCGCATTATCTTGAATTCGAAAAGCCGATCGCGGAGCTCGAGGGCAAGATCGAGGAGCTCCGGCATCTGACCAACAGCGCCGGCCTTAATATCGCCGACGAGGTTTCGAAGCTGCAGGTCAAGGTCGACCGGCAGCTCCGTGCCGCCTATGCAAAGCTGACCCCGTGGCAGAAGGTGCAGGTCGCGCGCCATCCCGAGCGGCCGCATTTCAGCGACTACGTCAAGGCGCTGGTCCAGGATTTCACGCCGCTTGCCGGCGACAGGCTGTTCGGCGAGGACGCCGCGATCGTCGGCGGCCTCGGCCGGTTCGAGGATCGTGCCTGCGTGATCATGGGCCACGAGAAAGGCGCCGACACCGACAGCCGCATCAAGCACAATTTCGGCATGGCGAAGCCGGAAGGTTATCGCAAGGCGCAGCGGCTGATGCGGCTGGCCGAGCGCTTCGGCCTGCCAATCATAGCCCTCGTCGACACCGCCGGCGCCTATCCCGGCGTCGAGGCGGAGGCGCGCGGCCAGGCAGAGGCGATCGCACGCTCGCTCGAGGTCTGCCTTGACGTGCGCGTCCCGTTCGTTGCCGCGATCATCGGCGAGGGCGGCTCGGGCGGCGCCATCGCCATTGCCGCGGCCAATCGCGTGCTGATGCTGGAACACGCGGTCTATTCGGTGATCTCGCCCGAGGGCTGCGCCTCGATCCTGTGGCGCAGCGGCGACCAGGCGCAGACGGCGGCCGAGGCGCTGCGCCTCACCGCACAGGACCTGCTGCGCCTCAAGGTGATCGACGCGATCGTGCCCGAGCCGATGGGTGCGGCGCATCGCGATCCGGCCAAGGCGATCAGCGCGCTTGGCGAAGCGATCTCGGCCAGCCTGCGCGAGCTGCAGGGCCTGGACGGCAACACGCTGCGTGCCCGCCGCCGCGAGAAGTTCCTGGAGATGGGCCGCAACGGCCTGAGTTGAGCGCCTTCGTCTTTCGTAGGGGTGAGCCTCATCCTGAGCCTGTCGAAGGATCAGTCCGCCCACGGCGAAAGATACGGGACCGATCGCTCAAATCAGAAAACTGTCGTCCCCGGACTTCTTCCGGGGGGACCCAGCAGCGATGTTCCACCATCGCAGCGGCAACACTGGAACTGGGTCCTCGGGTCAAGCCAGAGGACGACAATTCTGACTTGGAGGGTCCGTCCGCTTGGCACCACCGCCGGACGGCCTGAAGCCCACACCTGCGCGGCGTCTTCTTTCATATCCTTTAACACGGTTCCGCTGTTGTAAGGTGCGTCGCTATGACTCGCCGCGCCCGCGATTCGCGATGACCCGCAAACAGGATCACGCCAGCATCGAGAAGCTCGCCGCCGCCGTGCGCGACGGCGACAGGCGTGCGCTCGCGCGCGCGATCACCCGCGTCGAATCGACCAAGCCCGAGCACCAGGACGAGGCGCAGGCGCTGCTTTCGGCGTTGCTGCCCGCGACGGGCAAGGCGATCCGCATCGGCATCTCGGGCCCGCCTGGCGTCGGCAAGTCGACGTTCATCGAGGCGTTCGGCCTGCACCTGATCAAGGAGGGGCACCGGGTCGCAGTGCTCGCGGTCGATCCGTCGTCGCCGCGCTCCGGCGGCTCGATCCTTGGCGACAAGACGCGGATGGAGGAGCTGGCGCGCAACCCGGCCGCGTTCATCCGCCCCTCGCCCACCGGCGGCACGCTCGGCGGCGTCGCCCGCCGCACCCGCGAGGCCGGGCTGGTCTGCGAGGCGGCCGGATTCGACGTGGTGCTGATCGAGACGGTGGGCGTCGGGCAGTCCGAGACGGCGGTGGCCGAGATGGTCGACCTGTTCATGCTGATCCTGCCGCCCGCCGGCGGCGACGAACTGCAGGGCCTCAAGAAGGGCATCGTCGAGCTCGCCCATCTGGTCTTGGTCAACAAGGCCGACGGCGATCTCGCCGCGCCCGCCGGCCGTGCCGTATCAGAATACCGCGCTGCACTGCATCTGCTGCGCTCGACCACGCCGGGCTGGTCGCCGCCGATCGTCAAGGTCTCGGCCCTGCTGCGCCAGGGCATGGACGAGGTCTGGCGCGAGATCGAGCGCTTCCGGGCCACGCTCGGGCCCGCTCGGCTCAAGGCCAAGCGCTCGGCCCAAGCCAAAGCATGGATGTGGAACGAGATCGAGGAAGGGCTGCTTGCCCTCCTCCGCCACGACCCGCACGTCGCCGCCCGCCTGCCCGAGTTGGAGAAGAAGGTCCTGCAGGGGGTTATGACGCCGGCGGCGGCGGCGCGCACCATCCTGGCGACGTTCCGGGGCGAGGCGTGACCAGTCCGCCCCTCGACCGGCCCGCAGCCCTTGACGGGCCGGGGTTAACCCCGTAAAAACCCCTCCTCGCGCGGGCCGGAGACGGCCCGCCCCTGTTTTATGGACCCGTTTTTGCGAAGGTAGCCGCCATGTCCCGCCGCTGCATGGTCACTGGAAAAGGCGTCCTGGTTGGCAACAATGTCAGCCACGCCAACAACAAGACGAAGCGCCGGTTCATGCCGAACCTGCAGGTGACATCGCTGCTGTCCGACCTGCTCGGCCGGCCGATCCGCATCCGCGTGTCGACCAACGGCCTGCGCACGATCGAGCACAACGGCGGCATCGACGCCTGGCTGCTCGGCACCGCCGACGCGAAGCTGGACCCGGAGATGCGCCGCATCAAGAAGCAGATCGCCCGCGCCAAGGAGCGCCGCGCCGCGGCCTGATTTCCAGACCACCGACTCCTTTTCCGATCCCCTCAAGCCCGCCTTCCGGCGGGCTTTTGGTTGAAGGGGGCTCGGATCAAGGCGAAGGGCCTTCGACACGGAGATTGCCGAGGGCGGGCGATCGAAACGCGGTTGGACTAGGGCATCAGTGCTCGAAATTGAGCCGCGCGAGCCTGGAAGAACCGTCCGCGCTCAACCTCGCGCGGCAGTCGTATCGCCGCTGGACATGGCCGACCAGGCGTTCGAGGCCGGCCTCCTCATCCGTCCGCTCCGCGATCCAGCCTATCTCGATGGAAAGCCGGAACTCATCGAAGGCAAGGTCGATCGCGATCTGGGCGGGACCGTCGCGCGACCAGATCTCTTCGCAAAACTCCACCGCCGCCGGGCCGGCGCGACGAATGACATCGGGGCGCGCGCCCCACGCGCCGCCCCAGCGCTCGAAAAATCGAAAGATCTCGTCGGGTGCTGTCCCGTGGCGCAGTTCAAGCCTCGCCTTCTTCGACACACCGAGCCCGAGCACGAAGTTCAGGGAGACCGCAAGTGTCGTGGCAAAGGCCAGCGGACTGCCGAGAAACGCCGCGGCCCAGGCCGGGGCGTCCGCGAAGGCGTCCGGCATCAGGTCGAGGCCGACGCCGGACAGGATCGACAGGCCGACGATGAAGGTCCGGCGCGAATCGAGCAGCCGGGAGACGATCAGCTCCAATCCCGAGATCACGAGAAAACAGGAGGTATAGAGAAGGCCCGCGGCCATTACCGGACCGGGCATCAGGGCGATCGCTCCGGTCAGTTTTGGAATGAAGGCAAGCACGATGAACATCAGGCCCGCGACGATTCCGATGGTGCGCGACGTCGCGCCGGTTGCCGCGGCGAGGCCGATATTGCCGGCGCCGACGGATGTTCCCACGCCACCCAGCAAGCCGGAGGAGATGTTTCCGATCGAATCCGCGATGATGCCGCCGCGGATCGACACCATGTCCGGCCGCTTCCAGTTGAGATCGTTTGTCTTCTGTGCGCTCGTGATCAGGCCGACGATCTTGACATTCGATGCGACTGTCGCGATCAGGAAAGGCACGATCAGGACCGGGCTGAGGGACAGATCGAGGACGGGCGCAGCAGGCAGTCCGAACCACGGCAGGTCCCGGACCTGACCGAAGAAGGCTCCGTCGATGACACCCAGGGCGACGGCTGCGGCATATCCGACCAGCAGGCCGATGATCGTCGCATAGAGCCGGACATGGCCGGTCCTCACGACCGTAACCGCCACCATCGTCGTCAGACTGGCGAGGCCGACGATCAGGGCTTCGCGATCGGTCGCAGTGCCGCCTTCCTCAATGCCGAAGAACCGTGGCAAGGCCACTCGGATGATGGACAGTCCGATCATCAGCACGACCACGCCGCAGACCTCGGGCGGGAAGAGCTTGCGCAATCTGCCGATGATCTGGGACAGGACGAGCCCGGCTATCCCTGACAAGGCGGTCATTCCGAACACCAGTCCGATGCCGCCCAACTTTGCGGCCATCAGCAGGGGCGGCAGGTAAATCACCGACGTGATCTGCGGCGCCAGATACCCGGCACCGATGGGTCCGAGCCGCCTCACCTGAAGCAGGGTCACGATCCCCATCGCGATGAGCGACATGCTGACGACGGAGGCCGCCTGCGACGGGGCGAGTCCCGCCTCGACCGCTATGAGAACGGGCACGACCAGCATGATGAAGGCGATGAAGACATGCTGGACTCCGAGCACGGCCAGAGTGCCGAGCGGCGGACGATCATCGAGGCCATAGACCAGGTCGGCCGGGGTGGCCGATGTGCGCTTCAGCGCGCCGTACAGGCGCGCAACCTCGATCGCCGCGGCAGCCTGCGACGCCAGAGCATTCAGGAGCTGCAGATCGGCGGCATTGAAATGCCGAATCGACTCGCTGCCAACAACAACCACACCGACGGCGCGGTTCTTGGATTTGAGAGGTACGCATATGATCGAGCGCAGCGCGCTGTCCCCCTGAATCGACCGGGGATCGGCATCGACATCGTTGACGATTTCGCCCTTGCCTGAATGCAGCACGGCGCCAACGAGATCTTCGCCGATCTCCATTGACGCGCGGGAGTGATATGGGCGGCCCTGCGATTGCACGAGCTCCAGGCTCTTGGTCTCGTCATTCAGCAGCAGAACGGACACGCTGTCACTACGAAGGAATCGCTGCGCTTCGTTGCAGATGAGGGCCCCGATGTCCTTGATGTCGGGGGCTTCGAGGAGCTTCTCGGACACGTTGTAGAGCAACGAGATCTCTCGATACTTGTCGAGAGATTCCGTTGCGAGGGCCCGATTCTCGAGACTCAGATCGAGTAGCGCGGTCAGCAGGCGGCCCAGATGAGACGCATGTTCGCCCCAGACCTGACCGATGGTCGTGCCGTCTATCGATATGGTCTGCGGACTGCCGCTCCTGCCGGTCGGATCGCCGGCGATGACTTCGCCGGCACCGTTCGTGATCGCTGTCCTCCCGAACGCGCCCTGGGTGATGAGATCGGCCAGGCCCTTGCGTTTCAGCAGCCTGCGGAGCGCCTTCTCCGCAACCTCAGGCGCCTTTGGTATGCTGCTGTCCATCGCGTCCCCCTCGATCCCGTCAGCTGCGAGCCGCGAGCACCTCGCGCGCAACGGCCAGCAGATCGTCAGGATCGAAGGGCTTCGTCATGTAGCGGTCGGCCCCCACGCGTTCGCCACGGAGGCGATCGTACTCCTGGCCCTTGGCCGTCAGCAGCATGACGAAGGCCGAGCGAAGCCGCTCGTCGGCCTTGATCTTCTCGCAAATATCGAAGCCGTTGATCTTGGGCATCATCACATCGAGGATGATTATATCGGGACGATGACTCTCGATCCGTCCGATAGCCTCCTCACCATCGGCTGCAGTGAGAATCTCGACGCCGTCATCCTCGAGCTCCTCGAGGCACTGCTCGATCAGCCGCCGAATATGGGCTTCGTCGTCGCAGATCAGGATCTTTCCCGCCATGATCATCCTTCCGCTGAAGCTTGCATTTGGGGAGTTGACTGAGGCTTGGCAGCCGCGGGAAGGGTGAAGCTGAATCTGCTGCCCTTGCCGGGCTCGCTTTCGACCCGGATCGTGCCACCAAGGTGCTCGACGATCTCCTTGCAGATGGCGAGTCCGAGACCGGTTCCCGTCGGCTTTCCGGTCAGGGTGTCGCCCACCTGCCGGAATTTCTCGAACACCGTCGCCTGCTCCTCCGGTGCGATGCCGATCCCCGTGTCTACAATCGCCATCTCCACGGCATCGCTGCCGAGCCGCCTTGCCTCGCCCCGAATCGTGCCATGCGGGGTAAACTTCACGGCATTCGAGATCAGATTGATCAGCACCTGGACGATCCGGTCGCGATCGGCCCGGACAGCCGGCAGACCGGACGGGATGTCGAGCTCGAATTGCAGCCCCTTGGCTTCGTGCAGCGACGCGGTGGCGTCGCCGGCCTGCGACATCAGCTCGGCCGGTTGGACGAGGGCGATGTTCCAGCTCATCTCCCCGGCTTCGATCTTTTCCAGGTCGAGGAGGTTGTTGATCAGCGTGGTAAGCCGCGCGCCTTCCGCGAGAATGATGTCGATGTTCTCGGTCACCTGCCTGACCGCCTTGGCGACCTTCGGATCGTCGGATTTCACATTGGGCGCGATCGTTCGTGCCAATCGTCGCTGCATGACCCGAGTGAAGCCCAGGATCGAGGTGAGCGGGGTGCGCAGCTCATGACTCACATTGGCGAGAAACGTCGACTTCGCGGCATTGGCACTCTCCGCATGCTTCCACGCCTCCTCCAGCGATCTTTCGCGATCGCGGAGATCGCGCGTGACCCGGTCAAATACCGCAACGGCGCGGGCCATCGCCCCGATTTCGTCGCGTCGCTGCTGGCCGGGGACGACGGAAGCCGGCTTGCCGGCGGCGATCGACGTGAGAATTCCGATTATTTCGGTGATCGGGGCGGATATGGCGCGCCCGATATACAGGGTGATGACGACGGACAAGGCGATGATGGCGCCCGAGCCGAGCATCAGAAGTCGCCACAGGCCGGAAACGTATTCTTTCGTCTGGTCGGCTGTACCCTGCGCGGATTCCAGCGATCGCTCCGCCAGCTCGGAGATATAGCTCTGGAGCTGCTGGTAGTGGGCCATGATCGTGCTGACGGCGACCGTGTCGACCGCGGCGCCGCTGATCATTCGAGTGGATACGGCCTGATGGATGGTGAGAAAGTCCTCGATATTGTGGATCACATCCGATTCGCCGGAACCTTCCCGTTCGGCCTTGAGCGCCTCTAAGATGTCACCGATCCGGCCGAACTGGCTGAGGATCGATTGCCGGAGGCTACCCAGCACGTTGTCGTCCGGCGAGAGCCGCTGGCGCAGCTGCGCATATCGCAGCACGTCGGCCTGGACTTCCGAGACGCTGACGAGGAGCTTTGTTGTCGTGGTCGTCGCGGTGGTGAGCGGGCCGTGAACCACCTTGAGAAAGGCGTCCTGCTGCTGTCGCAAGACCTGATCGAACGCCACGATGGCGCCGAGCATCAGCACGATGACGATTGCAGGTGCTATGAAAACCTTCGCTTTGATCGACCAGTTGCCCGATGGCACCACGGCATCTCCCCTATCGCACTTTCGCTTCCGGCGGCAGGTCCGCTGCGCACTCGGAAACGGCGATCGATACCGGCTGCCCCCGCGGGGCGATGGCGGCCAGCGGCCGGCATTCGGAATTCCAGCAGAGCGAGTACCCTTCAGCGAACGTGGAATTGGCGAGATCGACTGAAGGCAGGCTCGGCAGCAACGGGCGATACCGCCACCATTTTCCGTCCCTGATCGCGGACGACGGCGGCTCCATTCCTGCGCCGATCGCCTCGATCCGGGCCTCGGTTATTGCAACGCCGTCCGGGGAAGCCGCGTAGTCTTCCTCCCAGCGAGTTTTCTCGACGGTGTGTATCCAACCCAGCGTGATCGTCCGCGTCGGCAGCACCACCAGCGCGGCGCCGGTGGCCAGGGCGATGCACGCGGACGCGATCACGCCGGAGCCACGCCGGCATTCATTGCGCTACGCCCTTCTCCCGAAAATAACGCAGCGCGCCGGGATGCACCTCGATCGGACGGATCGCCAGAGCCTTCTCCAGCGTGATGACCCGTGCCGCGGGATGTACGGCGCGGACGCTCTCGATATTGTCGAAGATCGCCTTCGTGATCCGATAGACGGTTTCCTCCGAGGCGTCGGAGGTGGTCACGAAATAGTTGTTCAACGCGGCCGTCGGGACTTCGCTCTTCTGCCCCGGGTAGCTGCCGGCCGGGATGGTTATCGGAAAGAACATATTCGCCTTGGCTTCGACGAAGCTCCGATCGATCGGCACGAAGCGGACCGGAGCACCCTGGCTCGCCTCGATGACTGCGGCTACGCCTAACCCGGCCGAAATGAGGATCGCGTCCAGCTCGCCCTTGACGAACAGCTCCACGCTCGGCCCGTAGTGAAGATACTCGACTTGGAGCAAGTCCGCATAGCTCAGGCCGGCGGCGCCGAGAAGCGCGCGGGCGTTGAGTTCGTTTCCGCTCCGCGCCGCGCCGACCGAAAGCCGCTTCCCGACCAGGTCGCGCAGCGACCGGATGTCCGTGCCCTCGCGGGCCAGAAGATGAATGAAGTTCGGATAGGCGGCGCCGACGAGGCGGATCTTCGTCCGCGAGCTGGGGAAGCCAGCGTCCGGATTGCCCTTCCACGCTTCGGAAAGAATGTCTCCCTGGGCGAGAGCAAGAATGCCGGAGCCCCGCTGAAGGAGGTTCAGGTTCTCGACCGTCGCCTGCGTCGACAGAACCTTGAACACGTGTTCGGGAATCTCCTTCTCGAACACTTCTTTCAACTTGACGCCCACGGGATAGTAGACACCGGACGTACCGCCCGTGAGGATCGCCAGCTCGGCGGCCGAGGTTGCGCAGGGCAAAACAAGCAGCGCAAGCGCGATGCAGCTTCTCTTTATGATTTTCATTTCTCCCCCAAACGGTCATGCCCCACCCCAGAAGCAGGCTGCCAGCGGCTGCTGCCTCCGTCGAATTGAAGATTTGG
Organism: Alphaproteobacteria bacterium; assembly: GCA_041690495.1. Classification (GTDB taxonomy): domain Bacteria; phylum Pseudomonadota; class Alphaproteobacteria; order CACIAM-22H2; family CACIAM-22H2; genus DATAAP01. The sequence continues at coordinate 364,570 of JAWLHE010000006.1, forward strand.
GCTCGAGCCGTTCCCGTCCTGCAACTATCTCCGCGAGCCCGCAGTCATGCAACGGAAAAGGCGGCGGTGACGCCGACCAAGGCGAGATCTCCTGCGCGACGCGCCCACCCGGCCGGCGTCGCGACCGGTGATGCAAATGCCATTCGCCCCGCTCATTGCCGCCTCGCGCACGATCGCCTCACCCAGGCCCTGCGTTCCGCGGGGTGACGAGGATGACCTTGCCGCCGACGGGCAGATCGCTCACTTGCGCGCTTTCCGCTGCGCGAGCCGCACCGGCTTGCCGGTGCGGTACGACTTCAGCGCCGCCTCGGCGAGCACCAGCGCCTGGCGGCCGTCCTCCGGTCCGACCGGCATCGGCCGCTCGGCGCGCACCGCGGCTATGAAGGCGGCGAGCTCGGCCCGGTAGGAATCGGCGTAGCGCTCGAGGAAAAAATGGAGCGGCGTGTCTCCGCTGACGGCGCTTGCATCGGCCTTCTCGACCGTGGTTGCGGTGCGGTTGCCCGCAGCCAGGCGGCCTTTCGATCCATGCACCTCGATGCGCTGGTCGTAGCCGTAGGAGGCGCGCCGGCTGTTGTTGATGTGGCAGAGGCGCCCCGATGCGGTGCGCATGACGATCATCGCCGAATCGATGTCGCCGATCCTGGCGACGCGCGGATCGACGAGACAGCTCCCGGCGGCATAGACCTCGGCCAGCTCCTCGCCGAGCAGCCATCGTGCCATGTCGAAATCGTGGATGGTCATGTCGCGGAACTGGCCGCCGGAGACCTCGAGGTATTCGAGCGGCGGCAGACCGGGGTCGCGGCTGGTGATGATCACCTGCTCGGTTGCGCCGATCTCGCCGCGCACCAGCCGGTCGTGCAACGCCTTGAAGCTCGGGTCGAAGCGGCGGTTGAAGCCGACGAACATCGGCACGCGCGCCTTCACGACTGCGGCGATGCATCGGTCGACGCGCTTCAGCGACAGGCCGATCGGCTTCTCGCAGAAAATCGCCTTGCCGGCACGCGCCGCCGCCATCGCGAGATCGGCATGCGTGTCGGTCGACGATGCGATGATGACGGCGTCGATCGCCGGGTCGGCCAGGGCCGACCGGACGTCGGTGACCGTGGCACCGTGCTTCTTCGCCAGCGCCTTCGCCGCGACGGCATTGACGTCAATCACGTATTTGAGCTGCGCGTCTTCGCCGGCGGCGATGTTGGCGGCATGGATGGCGCCGATGCGGCCGGCACCGAACTGAGCGAAGGTGAGCATCGTCTCCCTTGCTTCCGCCGGTTCAGCCGGCCGAGTCTTGTTGACGGATTTATAAATCCGTAATGTCGGACGCGCGTCAATCGGTTCGTCCGAGTCTCCTCGGGTAACAGACCGGCCGTTCCGCAGGGAGAAGAAGCGCATGGCGGGCATCCGCCTGACTGCCGCGGAGGCGATCGTCCGCTTTCTGGCGTCCCAGATGACCGAGCACGATGGCGGAACGGTGCCGCTGTTCGGCGGTGTCTTCGCCATCTTCGGCCATGGCAATGTCGCCGGGCTCGGCCCAGCGCTTCACGCCGCGCGCCGCGACCTGCCGACTTTCCGCGCGCACAACGAGCAGGCAATGGCGCATGCTGCCATCGCCTATGCCAAAACCTGGCGCCGCCGGCGCATGATGGCGTGCACGACGTCCATCGGGCCCGGTGCCACCAACATGGTCACTGCGGCAGCGGTGGCACATGTCAACCGCCTGCCCGTCCTGTTCCTGCCCGGCGATGTGTTCGCCGGCCGCCGGCCCGATCCCGTGCTGCAGCAGGTCGAGGATTTCGGCGATCCGACGATCGCCGCGAACGACTGCTTCCGGCCGGTGTCGCGCTACTGGGACCGGATCACGCGCCCCGAACAGCTCCTGGTCAGCCTGCCCGCGGCACTGCGTGTCCTGACGGATCCGGCCGCGTGCGGCCCTGCGACCCTTGCCCTGCCGCAGGACGTGCAGACGATGGCGTTCGAGTTTCCCGCGGCGTTTTTCCGGCCCCGCGTGCATCGCCTGCGCCGCGCCGGCGCCGATGCGCGCCAGCTCGCCGATGCCGCCACGGCGATCAAGGCGGCCAGGCGTCCGCTGATCGTCGCAGGCGGCGGCGTCAAGTATTCGCTGGCAGAGCGCAGTCTCGCCGCCTTCGCCGCGCGCCGCGGCATTCCGGTGGCCGAGACGCAGGCCGGCAAGGGCAGTCTCGCCTGGGATCATGCCTCGAATGTCGGCGCGATTGGCGTCACGGGGTCAGACGCCGCCAACGCGCTCGCCGCCGCGGCGGACGTGGTGCTCGCAATCGGCACGCGGCTCGCCGATTTCACGACCGGCTCGCGCGCGCTGTTCCAGGATCCGCACCTCACGCTGATCCAGCTCAATGCCGGCGCGTTCGATGCGGCGAAGCACGGCGCACTGCCGCTGGTCGCCGACGCGCGCCGCGGACTCGACGAGCTCGCCGCGAAGCTCGGACGCTGGCGCGCGCCGCAGTCATGGACCGCGCGCGCAGGACGCCTTGCGCGCCGATGGAATCGCACCGTCGAGCGCGCGACCAGGCCGGCCGACGGCGTCACCACCGACGCGCAGGTGCTCGGCGCGGTCAATCGCGCCGCCGGTCCGCGCAGCATCGTGGTCTGCGCCGCAGGCGGGCTTCCGGGCGAGCTGCACAAGCTGTGGCGCGCCGCCGACAGCGTCGCCTACCATCTCGAATACGGTTATTCGTGCATGGGCTACGAGATCGCCGGCGGGCTCGGCGCGAAGCTGGCCGCACCCGAGCGCGAGGTCTACGTTCTGGTCGGCGACGGCAGCTACCTGATGATGAACGCGGAGATCGCAACCTCTGTCGCGATGGGCGCGAAGCTGATCGTGGTCGTGCTCGACAACCGCGGCTTCGGCTGCATCAACCGCCTGCAGCGGGCTTGCGGCGGCGCGCCGTTCAACAACCTGCTCGGGGATCTTGCGCCGGCGATCGACTTCGCGGCGCACGCGCGCAGCCTCGGCGCTGTTGCAGAGAAGGTTGAGGATATCTCCGGCCTGACGAAGGCGCTGGAGCGGGCGAAGCGGTCCGACAAAACCCATGTCGTGGTAATCGAAACCGATCCGGCCCGCGGCACGGCCGAGGGTGGCGCCTGGTGGGACGTCGCGGTGACGGCGGTGCCGCGCACGAAAGCGGCAAGGGCGGCGCGGGCCGGCTACGAGCGCGCGCGGGGCAGGCAACGTCTCGGGGGGTGAGCAATGAGCTTGCAGATCGGCATCAATCCACTGACCTGGAGCAACGACGACATGCCGGAGCTCGGCGGCGACACGCCGCTCGAGACCTGCCTCGCCGAGGCGAAGCAGGCCGGCTATGACGGCGTCGAGCTCGGCAACAAGTTCCCGCGCAAGGCCGACGCGCTGCGCCCGATCCTGACGCGCCACGGGCTGGCCCTTGTCTCGGGCTGGTACGGCGGCCGGCTGCTCGAGCGCTCGGTGGAAGAGGAGATTGCGGCGGTCGAACCGCACCTCTCGCTGCTGGCCGCGATGGGCTGCACGACCATGGTCTTCGCGGACGCGAGCGGCTCCGTGCATGACGATCGCAAGCGGCCGCTGTCGCGCCGGCCGCGCCTCTCCGACAAGGAGTGGCGGCGGCTGGCGGCCGGCCTCACCGAAGTCGCCCGGCATCTGCGGCGGCGCGGCGTGCGTCTGGCCTATCATCACCATATGGGGACGGTGATCGAGACCGCGGAGGAGATCGACCGGCTCATGGCGATGACCGGGCCGGAGGTCGGGCTGCTGCTCGACACGGGCCATCTCACCTATGCGGACGGCGACCCGGTCGCGGCGACACGGCGGCACGGCCCGCGCATCATTCATGTCCACTGCAAGGACGTGCGCTCGGAAGCCCTGAACGAGGCGACACGGAAAGACTTGAGCTTTCTCGACGCAGTACTCGCCGGCGTATTCACTGTGCCGGGCGACGGCGGCATCGACTTTCCTCGTGTGCTCGAGGCGCTCGCCGCTGCGGATTATCGCGGCTGGCTGGTGGTGGAGGCGGAGCAGGACCCCGCCAAGGCGCACCCGCTGACCTATGCACGCATGGGCCACGCCTATCTGCGCCCCCTTGCCGTCAGGGCTTTCGCCGCGACAGCGTAGCCCGTCGCAATCCATCCCGGTGCGCTGCGCGATTCGTCGCGCGACGTTGGACCCGGCTATTCGACGGTGACGCTTTTGGCGAGATTTCTGGGCTGATCGACGTCGGTGCCTTTGAGGATGGCGGTGTGGTAGGCGAGCAGCTGGACCGGC
>JAWLHE010000007.1:0-312292 GCA_041690495.1 Alphaproteobacteria bacterium
GTCGCCACCCGCTTCGACAAGCTCGCCCGCAACTATCTCGCCGCCGTCCTCCTGGCGGCCACACGCCTATGGACCCGCGCTTATGAGTCCACGACCTAGGCGCGGGTCACGCGACCATGGTGAGCTGGCGGCGCAGCATGGCGAAGGCCAGCCTCACCGACTGTTCGCGCACGCTGGCACGGTCGCCGTCGAACACGCGCCGCTCGTGCAGCGTCGCGCGGCCGCGTCTGGCGCAAGCGAGATGGACGAGGCCGACCGGCTTGTTCGCTGTCGCGCCGCCGGGCCCCGCAATGCCGGTCACGGATACGGCGACATCGGCATGCGATCGAGCCAGCGCGCCTTCCGCCATCGCCCGCGCCACGGTCTCGCTGACCGCGCCGTCGCGGGCAATCAGGGCGACCGGGACGCCGAGCTGTTCGGCCTTCGCTTCGTTCGAGTAGGTCACGAACCCGCGCTCGACCACGTCCGACGAGCCGGCAACCGCAGTCAGCGCAGCGGCAATCAGGCCGCCGGTACAGGACTCGGCGGTCGCGACCTTCACGCCCGCCTGGCGGCAGGCGTCGAGCAGTTCCGCTGCATCAGAGACCAAGGTTTCGAAGGACATCGTCCACCGGCAGGTAGCGCGTGATGATCCATGTCGCCGCAGCGGCGTAGAGGCCGGCGACGAGATCGTCGAGCATGACGCCGAGCCCGCCATGGACCTCGCGGTCGCACCAGCTCGCCGGCCACGGCTTGACGATATCGGCGGCGCGGAACAGCAGGAAGCCGATCGCATAGGCCCACCAGGTCCGCGGCGCGGCGGCGAGCGTCAGGAACATCGCCGCAACCTCGTCGATGACGATGAAGCCCGGATCGTTGACCGCCGAGCGCGCGCTCAGGACGTTTGATGCCCAGATCCCGGCGAGCGTCGCGACGACGGCTGCGGCGATCAGGCCGGGCGGGCCGGCATAGGTCTGGATGATCCATGCGAAGGGCAGGGCGGCCAGCGATCCCCATGTGCCGGAAGCGAACGGGATCAGGCCTGCGCCGAACCATGTCGCGACCAGGCTCGCCGGCTCCCACGGCGAGGTGCCGGCGGGCAGCGAGCCCGGCTTGAGCTTGAGCGGCTTCACGCGTCAGCGCCGGCTCGGCAGGGCGAGCCAGATCGCGAGGCCGCCCAGAGAGGCGGCCATGATCCAGCGCTGCCAGCGCCAGAACCGCATACTCCGCTTCAGCCAGTCGCCGAGATAGCCGAAGGTCAGCGCGAGCGCCGCCAGCCAGGCGAAACCGGCGATCATAAAGAGCCCGCCGAGGGTGAGAACCTGCGCTGCGACCTCGCCGTGAGCGGGCGCGACGAATTGCGGGAAGAAAGCGATGAAGAACACCGCGACTTTGGGATTGAGGATGTTCGTCAAAGCCGCCTCGCCGAAGGCGCGCGCCAGCCGCTTGCGCCCGGCACCGGCTGGAATTGCGAACGGCGTGTCTCCTGAGGTGAAGGCGCTCCAGGCCAGATAGAGGAGATAGAGGACGCCCGCCCAGCGCAGCACGTCATAGGCGGCCGGCGCGTAGTCGAACAGCTTGGAGAGGCCGAGTGCCGCTGCACCGACATGCACGCACAGCCCGGCCGAAATGCCGAGCGACGCGACGATGCCGGACAGCCGGCCCTCGCCGACGCTGCGCGTCAGAACATAGATCGTGTCCGGCCCCGGCGACAGGATCACTGCCAGCGCAGCGACGGTGAAGGCGACCAATAGCGGTGTCTCGGGGAGCATTCGGGAACTCCGGCTTACCAAGCGATGATGCGGCGTTCGCCGCGGATGTCAAACCGGCAGCCGCACAGTTGCGACGGCCTGGGCGGCGATGCCCTCGCCCCGGCCGGTGAAGCCGAGGCCCTCGGTCGTCGTCGCCTTGACCGAGCAGCGCTGCACCTCGATGCCGAGGATCCCGGCCAGCCGCGCCGTCATCGCTGCGCGGTGCGGCTCCACCTTCGGCCGCTCGCAGATGATGGTGACGTCGGCATGAACCAAGGTGCCGCCGCGCGCTGCCAGCAAGGACTGCGCACGGGCGAGGAACTCGTCCGATGACGCGCCGCGCCAGCGCGGATCGCTCGGCGGGAAGTGCATCCCGATGTCGCCTTCGCCGATCGCGCCGAGGATCGCATCGGTCAACGCGTGCAGGGCCACGTCGGCGTCGGAATGGCCGACCAGCGCCTGCGTGTGAGGCACCTTGACCCCGCACAACCAGACATGATCGCCTGGGCCAAAGCCGTGCACGTCGAAGCCGGTGCCGACGCGCGTCTCGAACGCTGCGTTGGCGATCAATGCGGCGCGCTGCAAGTCGTCCTCCGAGGTGATCTTCGCATTCAATTCGCTGCCGGCGACCAGCGACACCGCGAGCCCGGCGCGCTCGGCTACCGCGGCGTCGTCGGACAGCTCGGCACCGGCGGCGGCGCGGTGCGCCGACAGGATCTCGGCGAAGCGGAAGCCCTGTGGCGTCTGCGCGCGCCACAGCCCGTTGCGATCCATGGTGCCGGCGATGCGATGGCCATCGCCGCGCTTGATCGTGTCGGCGACCGGCACGGCGGCAATGGCGCCGGGCGCTTGCGCCAGCGCGTCTAGGGTGCGGTCGATCGTCGCATCGTCGACGAAAGGGCGCGCGGCGTCGTGGATCAGTACCGAAGCCGGCACCAGCGCCGCGAGGCTTTCCAGCCCGAGCCGCACCGACTCCTGGCGCGTGGCGCCGCCGCTCACCGGCGGCAGCAGGTCGAGCCCGCGCGCAGCATCGTCGTAGAGGGTCCGGTCGTCGGGATGGATCACCGCGCGCACCGCCGAGACACGGGCATGGCCGCGGAAACGTTGCAGGCTCCAGCGCAGCACCGCCCGACCGCCGAGGCTGCGGTACTGCTTGGGCACGCCGCCGCCGGCGCGCGATCCGCGCCCCGCCGCTACGATGAGCGCCACGCATTCAAGCATTTGTTCCGGCCTCGGGCCCCGTTAAGCTGCGCGAACCTAACGAGTCAGCGCGGCGGAGGGAAGACGATGGCGGCGTATGTGATTGCCGATGTCGAGGTGACGGACCCGGCGAAGTACGAAGATTACAAGAAGCTGTCGCCGACCGCCGTTGCCAAGCACGGCGGCCGCTTCCTGGCGCGCGGCGGTCAGACGGCGGTTCTCGAGGGCAACTGGCGGCCTGGCCGCCTCGTTGTAATCGAGTTCCCGACGCTCGAGCAGGCGCGCAACTTCTACACTTCGGTCGAGTACACGGCGGCGCGGCGCGCGCGGGCAGGGGCCGCGAAGATGAACATGGTGGTGGTCGACGGCGCGTGATGCCTGAATCGGTGGCCGGACCCATGCTAGCCTGAAATGCGATGTCCAACTTCCTCCTGTTGAGCCTGTCGGCGCTCGCCGCCCTGGTGCCGGCGGCGATCGCGCCGGCCGGCCGCGCGCCCTCTGGCGAGCCCCGCGGCAAGATCTATTGGGCGCTCGTGGCCGTTGCAGTCGCCGGACCGGTCGCCTGGGTCGCCGTGCAGCAGGGCCAGTCCTGGCACACCGGTGTGGGTGCGGCACTGTGGCTGGCGATCGCGATGACGATGGTCCTGTTCGCCGCCCTTGCCGCCGTGAACGCGGTCGCGCGCAAGCTGACGCCGCTGCTGCTGGCCTATCTGTTCGTCCTCGGCTTGCTCGCGACCCTGTGGCTCAATGAGCCGGAACAGCCGCTGACCGGCCTGGCGCCGGCGGGCTGGTTGCGGGTCCATATCCTGGTCTCCGTGGTCGCCTATGGCCTGCTGACGCTCGCGGCGGTTGCCGGGGCCGCAGTGGTCATGCAGCAGCATGCGCTCAAGGCGAAGCGGCCGACCGCCTTCACGCGCCAGCTTCCCGCTGTCGCCGAGGGCGAGGACCTGCAGGCGCGCCTGCTGGTCGCCAGCGAGGTGGTCCTGGGTGTGGCGCTGCTCAGCGGCGCAGTGCTGTCCTGGCGCGAGACGGGGGCGCCGCTGCAGGCGGATCACAAGACCTTGCTCTCCCTCGCGACCTTCGGGGTGATCGCCGTCCTGCTGTGGCTCCATCACCGTCAGGGCCTGTCCGGCCGTCGGGCTGCGCGCTACGTGCTGACGGCCTATCTGCTGCTGACCCTGGCCTATCCCGGCGTAAAGTTCGTTACCGACGTGCTGGTCCACTGACTCGGATCCGGCGTTTCCCCGTTCGGAAGGACGGCGGTTCGCCCGCTTACGAAGCGGCCTCGAAGGTCTAACGCCTTGATCTCGCGAGGCGCCGAGACTGCTTTGCTGCTCCACACGGGTTAGCGGCTATCGCGCCCGCTGCCCTTGCCCGCCATTGCCGGACACGTCGGTCCTGCCGAAATCATGCGGGGCAGGCGGATTCATCCGGGCAGAATTGTGCATGGTTTGTTCCGAACCTTAAACGGCCCGGTCTAGTTCCGGACCGGATACCGGCACCACCTATTGCACTGCAGCGAGAAATCGGCTACGCCTAAACAATAGACAGCATAGCAGGCATGCCTAAATTATGGGCATTCAGGTCGGTCCGATTGCTCTCGATGCTCCCGTGATCCTCGCCCCGATGTCGGGCGTCACGGACATGCCGTTCCGCCGGCTCGTGAAGCGCATGGGCGCGGGGCTGGTCGTGTCGGAGATGATCGCCAGTCAGGCGATGATCCGCGAGAACCGCCAGACGCTCCTGATGGCGAAGAATACCCCCGAAGAATTCCCGATGGCCGTGCAGCTCGCCGGCTGCGAGCCCGAGGTCATGGCCGAGGCGGCGAAGCTGAATGCCGATCGCGGCGCCGCGCTCATCGACATCAATTTCGGCTGTCCGGTGAAAAAGGTCGTCAACGGCCATGCCGGTTCGTCGCTCATGCGCGACGAGGTCCATGCGGCGAAGATTCTGGAGGCGACGGTGAAGGCGGTGACGCTGCCGGTGACCCTCAAGATGCGAATGGGCTGGGACCGCGCCAATCTCAACGCTCCGAGCCTTGCGCGGATCGCACAGGACTGCGGCATCCGAATGATCACGGTGCACGGCCGCACGCGCTGCCAGTTCTACGACGGCACCGCCGACTGGGCATTCATTCGCCGGGTCAAGGAGGCAGTCTCAATCCCCGTCATCTGCAATGGCGACATAACCACGGTCGATCAGGCGCGCACGGCGCTCGACCAGTCGGGTGCCGACGGCGTCATGATCGGCCGCGGCGCCTATGGCAAGCCGTGGTTCCCGAAGCAGGTCATCCATTTCCTCAAGACCGGCGAGCGGCTGCCCGGGCCTTCGCTGGCCGAGCAGCGCGACACTCTCCTGGCGCATTTCGACGACATGCTGAGCCACTACGGGACTGCTCCGGGCGTGCGCATGGCGCGTAAGCATCTGGGCTGGTACGCGCGCGGCTTCGCCGGCGCCGCCGAGTTCCGCAACCGCGCGATGAAGCTGACCGATCCGGCGGCCGTACGCGAGGCGATCAACAATACATGGAACGCGGCGCTGGATGGCGCGATCGCGCGTGCCGCGGCGTAACGGGGGTCTGTCCATGTCAGGTGCGTTAGCGGAACGGCTGCGGGAGCGATTTGCGCCCGAGATGGCCGCGGTGCTCGAGGCGCTGCCCGAGGCCGTGCTGGTCGTCGACGGCGACGATATCGTGCGCTTCCTCAATCATTCCGCCGAGCAGTTCTTCGAATCGAGCGCGAGCCTGCTCGACGGTGCGCGGCTGCGCGAGATGCTGCCGGCCGACAGCCCGCTTTTCGCCGTCCTCGAGCAGGTGCGCCAGACCGGGACCAGCGTGTCGGAGGAAGGCGTCACCCTGGATAGCCCGCGCATCGGCAGTCATTTCGTCACGATCCGCGCCGCCCTGCTCGCCGAAGGGGACGGCTCGGTGGTGGTGTCGATCCACGAGCGCTCGATCGCCCGCAAGATCGACCGCCAGCTGGTCCACCGCAACGCCGCGCGCTCGGTCAGCGCCATGGCGGCGATGCTCGCGCACGAGGTCAAGAACCCGCTCTCGGGCATCCGCGGCGCCGCCCAGCTTCTGGAGCAGTCGGCGGCGGCACAGGATCGCGAGCTGACCCGGCTGATCATCGACGAGACCGACCGCATCTGCGCGCTGGTCGACCGCATGGAGGTATTCTCCGACAGCCGCCCGCTGCAGCGCGGACCGGTCAACATCCACCAGGTGCTGGAACATGCACGCAAGGTGGCGCAGAACGGCTTCGCGCGGCATATCCGCTTCGTCGAGAACTACGATCCATCGCTGCCGTGTGTGCTCGGCAATCGCGACCAGCTGATTCAGGTCTTCCTCAACCTGATTAAAAATGCGGCAGAGGCCGTGCCGAGCGCCAATGGCGAGATCGTCCTGACGACCGCCTACCAGCACGGCGTACGCCTGGCGCTGCCCGGCAGCGACAGCCGGATTTCGCTGCCGCTGGTGGTTTCGGTGCAGGATAACGGGGATGGAATTCCCGAGGAGCTGCGTCCCCATCTCTTTGATCCCTTTGTGACGACCAAAGTCAACGGGAGCGGCCTGGGTCTTGCATTGGTGGCAAAGATCATCGGCGACCACGGCGGTGTGATCGAATTCGACACCGAGCCGCGCCGCACCGTGTTTCGCGTGCTTCTGCCGATTCACGAGGGTGCCGAGATCGAGGACGAGTAGTCACTGATTGAGGTCAGCCGAACATGGAACAGGCCAAGATCCTCGTAGCCGACGACGACCGGGCGATACGGACCGTTCTGAACCAGGCGCTCGGCCGTTTGGGCCATGACGTTCGAACCACGGGCCATGCCGCCACCCTGTGGCGCTGGGTGGCTGACGGCGAGGGCGATCTCGTCATCACCGACGTGGTGATGCCCGACGAGAACGGGCTCGATCTGGTGCCGCGTATCCGCAAGATCCGCCCGGACCTGCGGGTCATTGTGATGAGCGCGCAGAATACGCTGCTGACCGCCGTCAAGGCGACGGAACGCGGCGCCTTCGAGTATCTGCCCAAGCCGTTTGACCTCAAGGAGCTCGTCAACGTCGTCGAGCGGGCGCTGACGGCTCCGGCGACACCCGCGGTCGCGGCCGGCGAAGCGATGCCGGGCGAGGAGCAGTTGCCGCTGATCGGCCGCTCGCCGGCGATGCAGGACATTTACCGGGTTCTGGCCCGGCTGATGGGCACCGACCTGACGGTGATGATCGCCGGCGAGTCCGGCACCGGCAAGGAGCTGGTCGCGCGCGCGCTGCACGACTATGGCAAGCGTCGCAACGGGCCGTTCGTCGCCATCAACATGGCGGCGATCCCGCGCGAGCTGATCGAGAGCGAGCTGTTCGGTCACGAGAAGGGCGCCTTCACCGGTGCCACCCAGCGCTATGCCGGCCGCTTCGAGCAGGCGCAGAGCGGCACCCTGTTCCTCGACGAGATCGGCGACATGCCGCTGGAGGCACAGACGCGCCTGTTGCGCGTGTTGCAGGAGGGCGAATACACGACCGTCGGCGGCCGCCAGCGCCTGCGGGCCGACGTGCGCATCATCGCCGCTACGCACCGCGACCTGCGCCAGCTCGTGCGCCAGGGGCTGTTCCGCGAGGACCTGTTCTACCGACTCAATGTCGTGCCGATACGGCTGCCGCCGCTGCGCGAGCGCAGCGAGGACATCCCCGAACTGGTGCGCCATTTCCTGGCGCAGACCGGCGCCGAGGGGCTGCCGCCGAAGTCGCTCGATGCGGCGGCACTCGACCGGCTCAAGTCCTATCGCTGGCCGGGCAACGTGCGCGAGCTGGAGAACCTGATTCGCCGTCTGGCGGCGCTCTACTCGCAGGAGATTATCGGGGTCGACGTCATCGAGGCGGAGCTAGCCGAGGTGGCGCCGCCGCCGGCTCCGGAGGCGGCGCCCGCCGACGACTCGCTGAGCTCGGCGGTCGAGCGGCATCTGAAGACCTATTTCGCGGCGCATCGCGACGGCCTGCCGCCCGCGGGGATCTATGACCGTGTGTTGCGCGAGATCGAGCGGCCGCTGATCAACCTGACGCTCGGCGCGACGCGCGGCAACCAGATCCGTGCTGCCTCGCTGCTCGGGCTCAACCGCAACACCCTGCGCAAGAAAATCCGCGATCTCGAGATCCAGGTGATCCGCGGCCTGAAATAGCGCCGGCGATGGCGCGTCATTCCGCCGGCTGGGCGGCGATGTGCCGTTCGATGCGGGCGCGCAGGTCCGGGTGAATTGCGGCCGGGTCGATCGCGTAGAGGCCGAGGGCCTGGCCGAGCATCTGCCAGGCCTCGGGTTCATTGCCCAGCGGAACCTCGTCGACTTCGTAGCCGCGCACGGCGCCCTTCAGGGCGCGGCCGTCGCCTTCGGGATGCAGGTTGAACAGGTAGCGCGTTCCGGCCCTCGGGTGGATCTCGAGAAACTGCGTTTTCGTTCGATTGTTCCTGACGGTCAGGACCGGGACCATTCGCGCGACCGGCGAAGATGCCGCCAGGCTGCGTCCGAGAGAGCCGCTCTCAGCAGGCAGGCCGAGGAACCGGTCGATCGTCGCGCGCACATCGAGCGTATCGACCGCAGACGCAGTAGCGCAGGAGAGTCCGCCGCCGAACAGAAGAAGAGGGACGCGCGCGGCCTCCTCGTCGGAATGCGGCCCGTACCATAACCGGCCGTCGTCGAAGGTCGAGCCGTGATCGGCGGTGACCAGCACCAGCGTCCGGTCGGCGATGCCGTCGCGCTTTAGAGCGTCGAGCAGGCTCTCCACCCGCTTGCCGAGCTCGTCGATGCGAGTGCGATAGTACCTGCGATACGCCTCCACGGCGGGCGCCTGGGCAGGCGTGTAGGTGTAGTCGTTTGCCACTGCGTGGGCGGTCAGCGCCTGGATCTCGGCGGCCTGATCGCCGAACGAGCCGTCCTCGACTGCCTGGACCGTATGCTTCGTCGCGGAAACGTGCAGCAGCAGGAATGAACGCGCGTAGCGAGCCTGCATCTCCCTGACCTGCGCGGGCAAGCTCTCTTCCCAGACATACCGTTCATCGGTGCGCCCGTTCAGCGCGCCATAGAGCGTGTTGACGCGATCGCCCATGTAGCGCCGCGTGTCGTCCCATGTCAGGAACACATGGTAGTGCAGTCCGAGCAGGCGCGGCAGCCATGACCAACGCTCGGTCAGCAGGGCGGAACGGAGACCGTCATATCCCGTGACATGTGCCGTTTCGGGAAAGCCGTTGGAGTGGAAAGATATCCAGCGGAAGCCTGCGCCCGCGCGCTCCAGCGCATGCGGCAGGGCCGCGGCGCGCTCGCTCACCGTGCCCGCGTGATTGCCGCTGTAGAACACCGAGAAATAGCCTGAGGTGTACGTTCGGCTCGTATAGGCGCGGTCGATGACGCAGCCGCGCCGCGCGACGCGGTCGAGCTCGGTTTGCGGCGCTTCCGGTGCGTAGCTCGCCATGAGCTGGGAGGGCATTCCGTCGACCAGGATCATCACGACGTGCCGGTCACTGGCGAGCTCGGATCCGTCGCGGCCGGCATGATGGAAGAGCCATGCGGCGAGCGTAAGGGGCAGGGCGGCGAACAGGATCACGCGGCAGAGCTGCGCGGCACGGTCAAGTACCACGATGCGGTTTGGCAGGCGCCATATCATGAGTGTCGACAGGGCGATCATCGCGGCCAGACACGCCACATAGAGCGCAAAGCTGTCGACCTTTCCGAAAATCCATTCGCCGCCGAACATTGCAAAGCCGGCGAGCAGCAATGCGAGCGGGACTGCCGCGGCGGCTTGGAGCGCGCCGGTCCGGCGGCCGAGCAGAGCGGCCGCGCCCACAACCAGTCCAGCCGCGGGCATCAGAACGAAGCCGAGCGTCGTCAGGAAATAGGTCTTGCTCAGCACATCGGAATGAAAGAACAGGACGTCGTCGGACAGGCCGAAGAACGAGGCGGCGGTCCACAGCGCTGCCGTGTAGCAGCAGGCGACGAAGGTGAAGAGTCTCATTTCCGGCAGACGAGCAGGCGGCGCGTGTCGCGGTCGGATGCCTGCGTCTCGACCGTCCGGAAATGCTGCCGCAATGCGGCGAGGACCGAGTCGAGCGTGTAGTCGATCACGCGGTTCGACTCGATCCGCTCGACATTCGCATCATCCCGCGCGACAAATTCGAAGATCAGGGCGCGCTCCGCAAGACGCGCCAGCATGGCCGCGATCGCCGCGATCGGTTGCCGGCCGGTGACGTGCAGATGGTGCATGAGGCCGAGGCACAGCACCGTGTCCGATTTCGCGCGCTCGATAAAGGACGGGAACTGCTCGGCCATGAAGCCGAATGCCGGCGGCGGGGTAAGGACGTTGCCGATCACCGGCGTCACCGGAAGATCGCGGGCGCGCGCCTCGCGGTAGAGCGCCTCGATGCAGGCCTCGCTCGAATCGATCGACAGCACGCGCGCGCCGCTCTCCGCCGCAATCAGGGAGAAGGTCCCGGTGTTGCAGCCGAGATCGAGCACGGTCCCTGGCGATAGGCCCGACAGGATGGCACGAAGCGCCTCCAGCTTCACCTTGCGGTCGACCCAGTCCGGGATTTCCTGATAGTAGCGCTCCCAGATCTCTCCCGCGGCCCGGAACCGGAATCCCTCGAGCGTACGGCGCAGGCCGCGGAAGAAGCGCCGGCGCAGCGCCGGGTTGACGCGCGCTGCGCCTTTCTTCGACAGCTCGTGAATGCGCGCCTTGAGGGATGGCTTCCGCTGGATGATCCGGTCGGCGGCGGCGGCGAGGTCCCAGCCGGGGTGACGCAGCCGCGTCGCGGCCCGCGCATAGCGCAGGAATGTCTCCAGCGGGATCCCGCCGACCGAATCCTGCAGCAGCGATCGCGCAAGCTCGGAGCGCCCCATCTCCGCCAGATGGAGCGGCCGGAGAAAAAACGACTGGAACTGGACATAGGCCGGCCAGATCAGGCGCTCGTCCTGCTTCACGATCGATGTGAAATCGACATGCACAGGCCTGGCGCCGTCGAACAGGATGTTCCAGGGGTAGGCGTCCTGCAGCGTGCAGCCTTCGTCCACGAGGGCGTCGGCGAGATCGACCGTGACCCGCGCCGCGTCGCGCAGCATCGACGGCGCCCATTCGATGCAGTAGGTGAGCGGCCGGATTTCGCGGTGACGGAGGACCAATGTCTCCTCGACCTGCGCCATCCCGCCGGCGAGCGGCTGCGTCTCGATGAGGAGGCCGGCGGCGACGAGCCGCCCGACGGCCCCCCTATCGATCAGGTCGCGGTAGAACGGCTCGACTGCGGGCCGGATCGCCCGGAACAGTCCCTCGTCGGTGTGAAAGACGTAGCCGTTCGGGTCGACGTAGGACGACTTCTCGATCTCGAACATGCGTGGAGCGATCAGCGCCGCTCGCGGTCGCTCTCGGTCCGCGAACCGTCGATCGCGTCCCCTTGCGGCCGGCCGGTCAGCCTTGCGAAGACTCCCTTGAGATACTGCCAGGGTCGGAGGACGAGCGCGACGAAAGCGCCGAAGATCAGCGCATAGGCAGCCTGGTACAGGATGCCGAGAATGCCGGGATCGATATAAGCGTAAGCGGGCGACGAAACCAGGAGGAGCCCTGCCACCAGGCTGACGAATCGCACCATATGTCGAGTTTCCTTCCCCGCTCCGAGCGCACCCGTGCCGGCTCTGGCTCCTGGAAAAGCGCAATCATGACGCAACGCGGGCGAGACTACTCGATTGAAGCTGCGACGCTCAAGGTTTTCCCCGGACGAGCTTGAGCGCGCGACAGGAAGGGCGAATCCCGTTAGTTTGCCGTCCGACTCAGCCGGGAGACGAGAACGCCGTGTCGGAGAAACCCATTACCGCCTGTCTGCTGGTGATCGGCAACGAGATCCTGTCGGGCAGGACCAAGGACGCCAACCTGCCGTGGCTGGCCGAACAGCTCAACGCGATCGGGATCCGCCTCATGGAGGCGCGCGTGATACCCGACGTCGAGGACACCATCGTCCGCACGGTAAACGAGGTCCGTGGCCGCTTCGACTATGTCTTCACCACCGGCGGCATCGGGCCGACCCATGACGACATCACCGCGGAGTGCATCGCCAAGGCATTCGGCGTGCCGCTGATCCAGCATCCCGAGGCCCTCAAGCTACTGAAGGCCCATTACAGCAACCCTGCCGACCTCAACCCGATGCGGCTGCGGATGGCGAATACGCCCGAGGGCGCCACGCTGATCGATAATCCGATGAGCCGCGCGCCGGGGTTCCAGATCGGCAACGTCTATGTCATGGCGGGCGTGCCGAAGATCATGCAGGCGATGTTCGACGGACTGAAGCACCGCCTCAAGGGCGGTGCGCCGATGCTGTCGCGGACCGTGCGCGCCGACCTGCCGGAGGGCGTGATGGCCGAAGGACTGGCGGCCCTGCAGGCACGCTATGCCGATCTCGAGATCGGCAGCTATCCTTCCTTCAGGCTCGGCGGCAAGCCCGCGGCGGCGATCGTGCTGCGCGGCATCGATGCAGTTCGGCTGGCAGGTGCCGCCGATGAGCTGAAGGAGCTCATGCGCCGCCTCGGCGGCGAGCCGGTCGAGGAGGGACCGGCTGCGCCATAGGCCGGAATGCCGCGGCGCTTCGCGTCTTGCCGGGGAGGCGCACGGAAATGTCACGGGCAGAGGCGGGAAGGAAGGGATCAACCGGCCCCTTCGGCCGTTGCATGGCAGAGGCAGCCGGCAGGGAAAATCCGGAAATCGAGGAAGCGCCAAGATGAAGATCCTGATCGTCGACGACGAGCTGCTGCTGGCGATGGACCTGCACACCGCGCTGAGCCGCGCGGGTCACGACGTCGTCGGCTTCGCGCCGACGCCCGATGCGGCGCTCACCATGGCCACCGGCATCAGGCCGGCGCTGGCTCTGGTGGACATCAACCTGCTCGGCCATACCGAAGGAATCGACCTTGCCGAGGCCCTCAAGGGGCGCTACGGCACCGACATCATTTTCATCACCGCCCATACGGACGAGTCGGTGATGACGCGCGCCCGCGCGGTCGGGCCGGTCGCGATCCTGCACAAGCCGGTCGACCAGTCGGCGCTGTTCAGCACCATCGAACAGGCGTCGCGGCCCGTATCGGCCTGATCCGAAGGGCGCAAGGAACCTGTCGGAATTCCGGTTGCGCCGCATTCCGGCGCGGCGTTCCGCTCTCCTTGCCTCGCTGTGCCGCCGCGCGCTAGCCTCGCGCCCGCGCGCCCGCTTGGCGGAATGGTAGACGCAACGGACTTAAAATCCGTGGGCCCGAAAGGGCCGTCCCGGTTCAAGTCCGGGAGCGGGCACGCGTTGCGGAAATGAAGCGAGCCTAGGCCGGGACGCGGGCAGCGAGGTCCGGGCGAGGTGCCGACCGCACGAAGGCTTGGTCGAAATAGCGCTCCAACTCGCGCACGCGATGCGCCGCGGTATGCGCCGCCAGGACGCGCTCGCGCGCGGCGTTGCCGATCGCGCGGCGCTCGTCCTCGCCGGTGCGGCGCAGGATGCGCGCGACGTCGCCGCGCGAACGGGCAATCAGGATCTCGCGGTCGGGCACGAACAGCGTGTCGAGGCCGTCCCACCAGTCGCTGATGATCGGCGTCGCGCAGGCCGCCGCCTCGAACAGCCGCACGCTCGGCGACCAGCCGGCGCGCACCATGTCGGCGCGCGTCACGTTGAGGGTGAAGCGCTGGCCGTTGAAGAACCGGCGGTGCCTGTTCGGCGCAAGGTGCTGGATGCGCCGGACATTCTCCGGCCAGCCGATGCCGCGCGGATATTGCGGCCCGGCGACGACGAAGCGCCCCTCCGGCCAGGCGCGGGCGGGTTCGATCAGCAGCTCTGCCAGCTTGGGCTGGCGATCGACGCTGTAGGTGCCGAGATAGCCGAGGTCCCAGCGCGGGCGGACGCCTTCCGGGCAGTAAAGCTCGGGATCGACCGCGCAGTAGAACGGTCGCGCCATGCGGGCGCCGTGGACGCGCGCGAGGCGGCGCAGAATCGGGCCGCCGGTGAACGAGAGATAGAGATCGTAGCCGGCCACCAGTGCAGGCGTGAGATAGGAGCACTGCGCGCGTTCGAGCGCGGCGACCGTCACCGGCGTGTCGATGTCGTAGAAGGCGGTGAGGCCGCGCGCGGTCTCCTGCACCCACTCGCCGACCGCGATGCCGTCGGGAACGTAGGAGCCGACGATCACGAGATCGGCCTCGCGGACGCAGGCTGCGAACCGGCGCCGCAGGTCGGCGAGGCCGCGATAGATATGCGTGCGCGCGTAGGGCGGCGCGGCCAGGTCGCGGTTGTCTGCGTACCAGGGCAGGTTGCGCTCGAGGAAGGTCACGGCATGGCCGCGCCGCGACAGGGCGCGCACGAGCCCGCGATACGTGGTCGCGTGGCCGTTGCCCCAGGATGAGGTGATCGACAGGCCGAGAATGGTGACGGAGAGCCCGCTCATCACGCGCCGGCCCGTGCCGGTGCGACCGTGCGGCCCTGCAGCAGGGCGTCGACCTGGTCGGCGCGATGGTCGTAGGTGTGGTGCGCCAGGACGCATGCGCGCGCGGCGCCGCCGATCGCGCGCGCGCGTCCGGGCGACAGATCGCGAAGCAGCGCGGCGACGTCGTCGCCGGACCGTGCGACCAGGATCTCGCGGCCGGGCTCGAGGAACATCTCGATGCCCTGCCATGCATCGGTGATCAGGCAGGCGCCCGCGCCGGCGGCCTCGAACACCCGCGTCGGCGGCGAGAAGCCGTACCGCGCCATGCTGGCGCGGTTGATGTTGAGGACCGCGAGCGCGGAGCAGTTGAGCGCGTTGTGGTCACGCGTATAGGCGTGGCCGTGGTAACGGACGTTCGCCGGCATCGCCTTGTCACTCCAGCCGTTGCCGGCAAGCAGGAAGCGCCGCTCCGGCAGCGCGGCGGCGGCGGCGAGGAAGAAGTCCTCGACGCGCGCCTCGCGGTCGGGCAGCCGGTTGCCGACGAAGGACAGGTCGGCGGCGAAGCGCGCCTCGGCCGGCACGGGAAAGTGCGTCGCGGGATCGAGGGCGTTGTAGACCGGAACGCAGGCCCGCGCGCCGAGCGCGGCATAGGCGTCGACGACGGGGTCGCCGCCGCCGTAGGTGAAGATCATGTCGAAGCGCGGGACCAGCGCGCGCAGCGCATCGTCCGGATCGCGCTGCATCAGGTCGAGGGTGGCCGGCGCGTCGACGTCCCAGAACACGACGAGCGCATTGGGGCGGCGCACCGCGAGTACGCCGGCTTCGAGCCGTTCATCGAACACGCCGACCCCGCTCGCCTTGACGATCACGTCGGCGTCGCGCGCCTCGTCCAGCACACGGTCGACTGCCGCCGGGTTGGCATCGTACACGACCACCTCGGCCCAGTCCGGCACGGCGATGTCGCGATGCGCCTGGCGGTCGAACGCGTCGGGCTCGTAGAACGCGATCCGGTGTCCGCGCGCGGCAAGCGCCCGCAGCAGGCCGCGATAATAGGTGGCCGCACCGTTCCAGTAGGCGGACAGGAGACTCGACCCAAAGAAGGCGATTCGCATCAGGACGCCTCCGCGAGCGCCGGCGCTTCGGTTGAAGCATTGGAGCGCGACACGCCGAGTTTGTCGCAAACGGCCAGCAGCTCGTCGACGCGGTGCGCGCAGGTATGGCGCGCGCGGATCGTCGCCAGTCCGTTCGCTGCGAGTGTCCAGCGCATCTCCGGCTCCGCGAGAAGGCTGCGCAGGTGCTTCGTCATCTCTGCTCCGTCGCGCGCCATCAGGAAGTCGTCGCGGCCGAACAGGCCCTCGGTATCGGTCCAGGGCGAGCTGACCAGAGGAATGCCGCAGGCGAGCGCTTCGAACACGCGGATCGTGGGGATACCGGGCAGTGCCCGCACGTACTGGCGGCGCGGCACGTGCACGGTTGCCTTGAACTGCGCGAAGGTGAAGGGCACGTGGTGGTTCGGCAGATACCCGCCGTACTCGGCGCCTGCACGCACCAGCGCCGCGCGCGCGGCCTCGGGATAGCGCACGCCGTGAACCGTCGCGTCGAGCCGGAGAGCCCGGATCGGACCAAGCAGGAACTCGTCGAGCTCGGCGCTGCGCTCGTCGTCGCCCCAGTTGCCGACCCAGACGAGGTCGCGGTCGCGCTCCTGCCACGGCACGGGATGGAACAGGGACGTGTCGGCCGCCTCGTGCCAGGTCCAGACTCGGCGCGCCCAGCCCCGGCGCAGATAGATCTCCCGGATCGCCTCGCCGAACGCGAGAACGCCGTCATAGCCGTCCAGATCGAGTGCCGCCATCGTCTCGCTGTCGCTGATGGCGCGGTGGTGGGTGTCGTGGAAGAGCAGGCGATAGCGGCCGCCCGCCGCGCGATGCCGGCCGATGCGCGCGACCAGGGCACGGTCTGTCCACTCGTGGACCAGGACGAGGTCGGCCGCGTCGAGCGCCGCGTCGAGGTTGGGGCCGCCGTCGTCATAGCTTCCGGAGTCGAGGTCGGGGAAGCACGCGCGAAACACCAGTCCGGGATCGCGTCCCAGTTCCTGCGCCAGGTTCGTCCGGCTCCAGCCATTGCGTGGCTCGTGGACGGCGACACTGTGCCCGCGGCGCTTCAATTCGCGCACGACCCCCCGCAGGAAATGGGCGTTCCCGTGGTTCCAGTCCGACACCAGCGAATGGCAGAACAGGACGACGCGCATTCGGCAGCTTCCTTCAGTTCGAGAGTCCGGCCGGTTCCTGTGCGACCAGGGCGTGATCGGCGCGATAGAGCAGGTCGCCATAGGCTTCGAGATAGGCCTCGACCATGCGCGCCGCCGAGTAACGGCGCGCGCGCGCCCAGCCGCTCTTGGCGATCGCATGGAGCAAATCTCGGTTGTTGCACAGCATCCGCAGCGCGTGCGCCAAGTCGGTATCGTCGTCCGGTGTGACGAACAGGGCGGCATCGTGCCAGAGCTCGCGGAAGGTGGGAATGTCGCTCAGGACCAGCGCGCAACCCGACATTGCTGCCTCGAGCGCCGCCAGTCCGAACGGCTCGTAGCGGGCCGGCGAGGCGAAAATCGCGGCGCGCGCCATCACCTCGCCGAGCTCGTCGGCGGGGAGCGGCCCGAGCGCCCTCATGTTGGCACAGCCGCGCGCGCGTCCGTCGGGAGAGACCGCCTGGCCGACGACCATGACCGGCCATGGCAGACGGGGCGCCACGCGGTCGAGCGCGGCCAGGTTCTTGGCCTCGTCCCAGATGCGGCCGGCGGCGAGGATGAAGGGCTGCTTGAAATCCGGTGCATAGCGGTGCGGATCGCGGCCGTTGTGTATGACGCGTACGCGCTCGCGCCGGCCATAGAGGGACTGGAGCTCGCGCAGGTAAGCGTGAGTCGGAGCGACGACGAGGTCGGCTGCGGCGATACCGGCGCGTGCCCGCGCGATATAGCGGTCCCAGACCGCCGGAAGCGGGCCGGTCTTTGCCGCCGCCCACCACGAGGCGATGCAGGAATGCGCGGCGACAATGCAGGGCGACGAATATGGCTGGGCTGCGTGCGCGAAGCCGTTGACGTGCACGAGGTCGGGGCCCAGCTCGCGCTCGAGCCCGAGCAGCCAGCCGCCAGCGCGCTCGACATCCTCGTCGGCCTCGTCCATCCATTCGAGTCGAAACGGCGCCTCGCGCAGGTCGATTCCCTCGGACTGTGCCGCCGCGCGCTGTTCCGGCGACGGAGACGGGCCCATGACGGCGAGCGTGGTTTCGATGCCGTGTCCGCGCAGGCCCCCGGCCAGGGTCATCGCATAGTGCCAGATGCCGCCGACCGCGTCGGCGGTCATCAGAATCCGGCGCGGTCTTTGCGCGGGCGGACTCATCAGGCCGGCGCCGCTTCGAGCTCGCGCAGCGGTAACGGCCGGTCCTCCTGGATGTCGCTGAACGTGACGTGGCGCGAGAGATAGTAGTCGTGCGCCCGCTCCCATGCGTCGTCGTCGGGCAGGCCCCAGAGCTTGCGGTAGTCCGGCGAGCCTGGATAGGGAAACAGTGGCACGGGGTCGTTGGCCCAGACGCCGGCGTCGCGCAGCTCCCTGCGCCACTCGGCGATCTGTTCGGGCGTGTCCAGATCGTTGGCGATGAGATTGGCCTGGACGAACGGAACGTGCTGCTTGGCGAACAGAAGCCGGTCGGCCAGCTCGCCGGTCGAAAGTCTGCAGTCCTTGTCGAGCACGTCGCGGCCTTCGGGTGTCAGGCTCTCGACACCGGCCTCGATCGACACGCAGCCGGCGCGCCCGAGCAGCTCGAGCATGTCCTTCTTCCACAGATCGATGCGTGTCTGCACGCCGAACCGGATGCCGCGTCCGACCAGCGCCTCGAGGAGCGGCCGGTTCGGCAGGAAGATCTCGTCGATGAAATAGACGTATTCGGTGCCCTGGGCGATGAGGCGATCGATCTCCTCGATCACGACCGGCAGGGGACGGCGGCGATACTTGTCCCGGAAATTCTCCTTCGCGCAGAAGGAGCAGCGATAGGGACATCCGCGCGACGTCTCGACCTCGGCGCCGGGCCCGCCGGGCTCCCGCTCGAAGCGATGATGGTGGTGGCGATGCCGCCCGATCCATTCGTCGGGCCAGGACAGCGGCGGCAGGTCCGAGAACGTTCCTGCATGGGGCCCGCCCTGGACCGCGGCACCGCGCTCGGAAGCATAGCAGATTGACGGAATCGCGCTCCAGTCTTCCCGCAGCAGGCGCGGGAGGACCTCTTCGCATTCGCCCATGACCACGACATCGGCCCCGAGTTTGCGCAACGCCGTGCGCGGCGTGGTCGACGCGTGCGGTCCTACGCCGACGAGCAGGCCGGCACGGTCGCGTAGCGCGGACACGAGCGCCTGCGGCACGCGCAGCTCGGGCGGGGCGCAGCGCCAGAACAGATAGCTCGGCGCCGTGGTCACCACCGTTTGATCCGGTTCGAATCGCTCGATGCGTCGTGCGATCTGATCGGTCGTGAGGTCGAACAGGTGGCCGTCGATGATGATGGCCTCATGGCCCGCGCGCTCGAGCAGCGCCTTGGCATAGCCGAATTCGAGCGGCAGGTGGGGCTCGCGGCAGCCGAAGTAAATGCTGCCTTCGAAGCTCCAGTTCGGATTGACCAGGGCGACCTTCATGCCGGCACCTGCTCGGCCTGCCGTAGGGTCTCGGGCCGATGACGCGAGGACAGCCACGTCACGAGGTAGCCGATGCCGCTACGCACGTCGGTGCCGGCGCGCCAGCCCGTTGCTGCCGCGAACCTGCGCGTGTCGGACACGTAGAACAGCTGGTCGCCGGTGCGGGTCGGACCGTAACTGACCTCCGGCATGCGTCCGTTCAGCTCGCGCAGGAGGGCGAGCAGCTCGACGAGGCTGATCGCGTTGCCCGGGCCACCGCCGATGTTGAATGCCTTTCCGGCGACTTGCGGCATGTGCGCCTGCGCAAGCAGCAGCGCCTCGACGACGTCGTCGACGAACAGGACGTCGCGCACCTGCTTTCCGTCGCCATAGATCGTGATCGGCGCGTTGCGAAGCGCCGAGATCGCGAAATGCGCGACCCAGCCCTGATCCTCGGTGCCGAACTGCCGCGGCCCGTAGAGGCAGCTCATCCGGAAGACGACGGTCGGCAGTCCGTAGACGCGTGCATAGTCGAGGACATATTGATCGGCGGCGCCTTTCGAGCAGCCATAGGGACTGTAAAGGGAAAGGGCCTGCCGCTCCGATACGCCGTAGCGCCGGATATCCGGGTCGACCGGCTCGTACCGGCAGCGGCTCTCCGCAACCGCGATGCCATCGAGCTTGCCATATACCTTGTTGGTCGAGGCGAACACCAGCGGTGGTGGCGCCGGACAGGCACGCAGCGCCTCGAGCAGCGTCAAAGTCCCGCGCGCATTGACCTCGAAATCCGCCATCGGATCGGCGAGGCTTGTCGTCACCGCGACCTGGGCCGCGAAATGAAAGACGCGATCGGCGCAGGCGACCGCACTTCTCAGGGCCTTCGCGTCCCGCACGTCGGCGATCTGGACCTTGATGCGTTCGCCATGGCGTCTCTGCAGCCAGGCGAGGTTCTGCTCGACATTTGCCCGCGCCAGGCTGTCATAGACGATCACCGTCTCGCCTCGGCTGGCGATGCGATCCGCGAGATTGCAGCCGAGGAACCCGGCACCGCCGGTGATCAGGGTGACACGGCGGGACGAGCCGCTGGACGGGCGCGCTGCGCCGTTTCCGGAGCGACGTTCGGTGCGCGCTGGCGGGGCGCTCCTCATGCCATCAACCGTCTGCGAACGAGCTCCTCGGCGGCGCGCTCTGTGCCGTCTTCCGCATCCTGCAACTTCAACCAGGAAACCAGCTCGGTGAGCCCCTGGTCGAAATCGATTCGCGGCTCGAACCCGATGCGTTCGCGCGCGAGGCCGATGTCGGCGAAGCAGTGGCGGATGTCGCCGACCCGGTATCGGTTCGTGACCTGTGGCCGAAGCGATGGCCGTCCCATGACGTCCGCGAGCTTCTCTCCGACTTCGGAGATGCTGATGCTGCGGCCGCTGCCGATATTGAAGACCTGTCCCGCGGCGGCCGGCGATTCCATGGCGAGGCGGCAGGCGCGCGCGACGTCGGAGACATGCACGAAGTCGCGCCGCTGGTGGCCGTCCTCGAAGACCATCGGACGGCGGTCGTTGAGCAGGCGCGACGCGAATATGGCAAGCACGCCCGTATAAGGATTGGAAAGGGCCTGCCGTGTGCCATAGACGTTGAAGAAGCGCAGCGCAACGGTCGGGATGTCGTAGGCGGTGCCGATCATCAGGCTCATACGCTCCTGGACGTATTTCGAGAGCGCGTAGACCGAGGCGAGTTCAGGGCGCTTGCTTTCCGGCGTCGGCAAGGGCGTCAGCGGCGCACCGGAGTCATCCCGCGGGTCCCATCGGCATTGGCCGATTTCCGCCGCGCTGCGCGTGCAGCGTTCGACCGGCATTCCCTCGCTGTCGCGATAGAGCCCTTCGCCGTAGATGCTCATCGAAGATGCGACGACAAGCCGCTCGATGGGCCGTTCGATCAATGCCTGGAGCAGAACGGCGGTGCCGAGATCGTTGACGGCGACGTAATCGGTGACCTGGTACATGCTCTGGCCGACGCCGACCATCGCGGCGAGATGGAACACCGCATCGGTGTCTTCGAGCGCGCGCCGCACCTGTGACGGATCGCGCACATCGCCGTCAATGAACTCCGCACGCGGCGTCAGGTAGTCGGGCCACGCGCGGCGCTGGCCATGCACCTGAGGCAGCAGGCTGTCGAACACGCGCACCTCGTAACCATGCGCGATCAGTTCGTCTGCCAGATGCGAGCCAATAAATCCGGCGCCGCCGATGATGAGTACGGTCTTGATCATCGCTCAACGGAAATGCGGTGGAGAAAAGACGCCGTTGAAACGCGGCCATATACGAGATGTTCCCAAGTACCTTTTGCAGCATCGCGCGATTCCGGCGCATGTACGGAGACAACCTCAGGTCATAGAACAATCGGCGCGCCCCCGTACCACCTTCGCACCGCGCGCAGCTTTCGGAGTAGACCGCGGGCAGCCTGTTGCGCGGTGTCTCAGCTTGGCGCGAGCTTCGCTGCCATGCGCGGCGTGAGGAGCAGGAAATCCGCGCACGCGAGGAACATTTCGCGAAACGGTTCTGTTCGAAAGCAGGATGCCTTGTGAAGGAGCACGAACCATGGCGCGGGCAACAACAACCGAGACTGATGTCGGGATGACAACGGTCGCAGGACCGGGGCTGATCGAGTCGCTGCGGCGCGTTTCCTGGGGCGCTGTATTTAGCGGCGTGGTGATCTCGCTCATCACGCAGTTCCTCTTGGCCCTACTCGGGCTGGGCATCGGCGTAAGTACGATCGACCCGATGGCCGTCGGCGAGTCGCCGGGCGCGGAAACGTTCTCCATCGCCACGGCCGCATGGTGGACCGTATCGGGCATCATCTCCGCTTTCGTCGGCGGCTGGATCGCCGGACGAATGTCCGGCGCCCTTTATCCCGGGTCCGCCGCATTGCATGGCCTGGTGACCTGGGCGACGACGATGCTCATCGTCTTCTATCTGATGACGACGGCGGCCGGTGCGCTGATCGGCGGCGCCTTCGGCGTCCTCGGCAACACGCTCTCCGGCATGAGCGAGACCGTGCGGTCCATCGCCCCGCAGCTCGCCGATGCCGCGAGCGGTCCGCTCGGCAATCTGCGTCAGCAGATCGAGCAGACGATGGAGGGCGGCTCATCCGCCGCGAGGGCACAGGCCTTGAGCAACGTCACGAGCGTGATTACCAACCCCGATGCGTCCCCTGCGGAGCGCGATCAGGCGGCGGCGGCGCTTGCGCAGGCGGCGGGGATATCTCAGGACGAGGCCAGCGACCGGCTCACGCAATGGAGCGAGACCTATCAGCGCACGACCGCCGAGATGGAACAGAGCGCCAGGGCCGCGGCCGAGAACGCCGCGGCAATCGTGTCCCGTGCCGCCATCTACGGGTTCATCGCGCTGATCCTCGGCGCAATCGCCGGTACGATCGGCGGCCGTATGGGTGCGCCGCGCGAAAGGCTGGCAAGAGTCGATTGATCGTCCACTGCCCAGGGCCCCCGCTTCCGGCGCGGCATGCCCATATTACCGAACGTGCCGCCGCAGCTCTATTTGGGTAGCTGCGGCGGGGGAGCTCCGCTCGCGGCCTTTTCCTGTAGGCTGCGCGTCAGGCCCTCGATCCCGTTGCGCTGCATGACCGAAGTGTAGTCGGACCGCTGGGTCACGAGCAGGCTGACCCCTTCGACGATGACATCGACAATCTTGACGCCGGATTCGCCCTGACGAACGCGCCATTCATAGTTGAGCGCAGGTGCGTTCGGGCGAGTGATCGTGGTCTGGACGAGATAATCGTTCTCGCCGAGGTCGCGCAGGTTGGTGATGTTGAAGCCGTTGATCGTGACTTCCTCGGCGAGTCGCCGGGAATAGGACTTCGTCACGAAATCGGTGAACGCACTTAGAAACGACTCGCGTTGCTGCGGCGAGATGGTGTTCCAGTACCGGCCGAGCACGAAGCGGCCGATCGTGGCGAAGTCGAATCCCTTGCGGAAGATGTCCTCGAGCCGGGCAGCCTTGTTCTCCGGCGGATTCTGGGATTGCAGGATCGCCACCGTTTCCTTGCCGAGCTCGGTGATGAACTCGCGCGCGGCTTCGGGCGTGGCGCGCGCGGACGTGACGACTGCCAGCGCCGGCATAATGGCGGCAGCCGCGATCAGCATTCGTCTGGAAAGCCTCATCTGGTGCAACCCCTCCGTACTGCCGAGCTGTCTGAAGAACGCGTCTTGCGATCCCTGGTTCCGCTAAAACTATGTCGCTTTGATGACTACGCGGCGGCCGATGTTATGGACGCGGCCAGCGCGGTGAGCCATGCGCGCACCTCGGTGGGCGAATCGAGATGCGAGTCGGCTGGCGCATGCGACGGTCCGACGCCGATCGAGTATCCCCCGAGCTGCCGGACCGCCTCGAAACCGTAGGCGTCGGTCGCGTCGTCGCCTGCAAATACCGGCCACCGGCCTTCGAACGGTGGCGCCATCATGAGCCGCGCGATCGCCCGGCCCTTGTCGATACCGCGCGGCTTGATCTCGAACACCATCTTTCCGGGCTGAATGACCAAGTCGTCCTGGTAAGGCTCGATCAGCTTTTCGATCGAATCCAGCAACGGCCTCTTCATCGCTGGCACCTGACGGAAATGCAGCGCGACGGTGCCAGCCTTGAATTCGGGGAGAACTCCCGGCATGCGCTTGGTCAGCTCGATTATGGTTGGACGCAAGTGATGCAGCGCGGCTGGCGGCTGTATGCGCTCGATCGGCTCGCCGGGTATGCGGCGGAGCTCCAGCCCATGCTCTCCGGAAGCAGGCAGAACGAGTGGCTTGAAGAGCTGGTCGAGATGGGCGATGGAGCGCCCCGAAACGAGCGCCAGCGCGCCGCGGAGGCCATCAAAGAGGGACGCAAGGGTTTTGCGGAGATCCTTGGGCATCTTAACGGCTTCGGGCACCGGCGCGATATCGAGCAGCGTGCCGTCGATGTCGAGGAAAAGCGCCATCTCACGGCGAGGCGCGTCCGGAAGCGGGTCATCGAATTCTGGTGTGCGCGACATGGGTCGAAACTACACACAGGCTTTTCAAACGGGCAAGCACGGCTTTCCCGGCAAAGAGGGCAAATGCCGTGCGGATGTATGAGGAGCCCGGCCCGGAAGAAGCCTTGCAATTCGCTGACCGATCGGTCAATGATCGGGGCGTCGTGCCCATATTCGGAGGAAGTCATGGCCGCCCGTCAATCCGCTCCGGCCGATCAGCTTGCCGCGAACATCCGAACGCCGCCCTCGAATCCGACCGAAGCGCCGGATCCCATGAAGATTCTTTACGGCTTGCGAAACCCGCCGCCTTTCGCCGAAGGCAATATCTTCCCGCTCGAGTGGCGCACCGAGACGCCGAAGATGCTGCAAATCTATGACAATGCGCGCGATCCCGGCTGGTCGCCGAACAAGCTGCCCTGGGACACGCTCGACGTGAATGCGTTCACGCTCGATCAGCGCTACGCGCTTGCGTACTGGTGGTCGCTGCTGTCGGTGTTCGACTCGTCGGGGCCGGCCGTATTCGCGCGCGCGATGATCCACACCTACGAGGCGCACGAGGAAGACCCGGTCCGCAAATGCTTCTTCTCGGTCACGCGCGACGAGGTGAACCACGAGGAGATCTGCCAGCGGGCCATCCAGGCGCTGACGCCCGAAGGGCCGCTCAATTACGAGCCGGAGACCCCGCTCGGCAAGCTCGCGCGCAACAACGTGCTCTGGTACTACCACAACGGCGGGCGCTACTGGGACGGCTACAAGAAGGCGGTCGGCCGCTATCCGCTGGCGATCCTGTTCACCTCTTTCCTGATGGGCGAGGTCGCTTCGGCGACGCTGTTCCACGGCATGTACCAGCGCACGACCATCCCGGTCTTCAAGGAGGCGTTCAAGAACGTCGGCAAGGACGAGGCGCGCCACATGGGGATCTGCCTCGCCATTCTCGATCGCCTGCTGCCCAAGCTGACCGACGAGATGCGCGCGCAGATCACCAAGCAGCTGCGCGCAGGATACGTCTTTCTGTCGGGCATCCTCTACGAGCCGCCCGAGCAGTTCTGGGAGTTGCCCGAGACATGGCGGCCGGCGCATCGTCTGCTCGAGGACGTTGCGCGTGGGGCGGGGTTGGGCATCCTGACCCTCGACGAGCGGCGCGAGAACTGGCGCGCGGCGGTCCTGAAGATGAAGGGACTGCTCGAGCCGCACGGCGTCGAGTTTCCAGGGATTCCCGAGATCGGCATCGACGGCAAGACCGTGGCGTTCGATCCCGAGGACATCATTCCGGTATTCTAGGCGGCCCATGGCGAGACCGCAGGCCGACGACTACGGCGAGAAGCAGCAGCTCATCCGCGACCGCGCGGCGGAGCTGTTTGCCGCGCGCGGCTTTGCCGGCGCGTCCATCGCCGATGTCGCGGCGGCCTGCGGCTGCGCGAAATCGCTGATTTATCATTACTTCGACTCGAAGGAGGAGATCCTCTCTGATCTTCTTGAGGCGCATATGCGCGCCTTGGTCGCCGGCGCGGAGTCGGCGCTGTCGCGGGAGGGGACGCCCGAAAGTCGATTTCGCGCGCTGGTCCAGGCGCTGATGGCCCTCTATGCGGATGCCGGCGCCAAGCACGTCCTGCTGCTCAATGAGCTCGACAGCCTGCCGACTGCCCGCAAATCGGCGATCGTTGCGCTCGAGCGCCGGCTGGTCGGCCTGACCGCCGATCTGCTCGAGGAACTCGTGCCCGCGCTCGCCGGCAAACCGGTGCTGCGTATGCCGGTCGCGATGAGCTTCTACGGCATGATCAACTGGACCCACAACTGGTACCGGCCGGATGGGGAACTGGCGCCGGACGCGCTCGCCGGGCTGATCGCCGACCTGTTCCTCGGCGGGCTTCCGGCGACGATCGAGAAGACGGATCAGACGCTCGGGTCGGTGACTGCCGGCGCGCGCGGCAAAAAGGAATCGACGATGACACGCGACGGATCGGCGCCGGCGGCTTTCGCGGCGGCGACGCAATCGTCGACGAAGACGGGCGCGCCGGCGACGAGCACCACCGAATCCGACAGGTCGCGCAGCTCGCGGGACAGCACGTCGGGGATGCGGCCGCGCAGGCAGCGGTCCGAGGCGGGCGCCTCGCGCGTCAAGGTGAT
Organism: Alphaproteobacteria bacterium; assembly: GCA_041690495.1. GTDB lineage: Bacteria > Pseudomonadota > Alphaproteobacteria > CACIAM-22H2 > CACIAM-22H2 > DATAAP01. Next base: position 26,146 of record JAWLHE010000007.1, read on the forward strand.
GCGGTAGCCGAAATTCTCGTGCCGGCGCGCGAGCGCATCGAGCACGTCCGCTGCGAAGATCTCAGTGCGGTTGCGCACCGAGAACAACAGCTCGATCGGACGCGCGAACCCGTTGGCCAGCGCATGCGACAGCACCGACAGGATCGGGGACAGGCCCGAGCCGCCGGCAAGGGCGAGGACGCCGCCGCGCGCTGCCGCCTCCGGCAGATGGAACTCGCCGTAGGGGCCGCGCAGGGCAATCTGGTCGTTGACATTGAGCGCATGAACCCAGCCGCTGCAGCGCCCGTTGTCGTGCAGCGTCACATAAAAGCCGAGCTGTCCATCGGGCGCGCCGCCGCCGGCGTCCGGGGCGTTGGCGATCGAGTAGGGGCGCGGCTGGTCGAGTCCCGGCGCCATGAATTCCATGTTCATGCCCGGCCGGAAACGGAACCGCGTGGTTCGCGGCAGGGCCACGACGAGCCGGCGGATCGACGGCGTGACGCCGTGCGCTGCGACCACCTGCGCCGTCAGCTCCGCCGGGGTGATCAGGGTCTCGCCGGCTTCGCGCGCGTGCATCGGCTCGACGGTGCGCAGGCGCAGCGTGGGCGAAAGCGGCTTGGACTGGCAGGTCAGGCAGAAGCCCTGCGCCTTCTCCTCCTCGGTGATGGCGAAGCTCATTACCCAGCCGTGGTCGACCTGGCCTTCCAGGACCTTGGATTTGCAGGTGCCGCAGGCGCCGCCGCGGCAGTTGTGCGGCATGTGCAGGCCGGCCGCGAGGCCTGCGTCTAGAATCACGGTGTCGGCGGGACAGGCGAACTGCTCACCGGTGTTGTCGATGGTGACTTCGGTATCGGCCATTCGGGTCAGGGTTTACCCGGAGCGGACCGCATTGTCAGCACCGTTGCTACCATGCCGATCGTCACAAGCGCGGTTCCGGCGAGCGCCATCGCCGACGGCGTTTCGCCGAGGATGGGAGCGGCCGAGAGCGTCACGATTCCCGGCACGGCGGCCGTCATCATCGCCGTCGTCGCGGCGCCGAGCGCCGCGATGGCCCGCGTGTACGCGATCATCGTGAGGACCGTCGATACGATGCCCTGATAGACGGCCTGGAGAAGAATTTGCGACAGGGCGACGTCCGAAAAGCCCGGCACCGCCGTCAGGAGATAGACCGGCAGATACACCAGCATCGAGAGGGCGCATACGATCACCGTCGCCTGAATGGGCGTGATCCGCCAGGCGCGGCAGGCGACCGTGAACAATGCCCAGCAGAGCGACGCCGCAAGGAAGTACAGGTCGCCGCGCCAGTAGCCGAGGCCTGTGCCGCCGAAACCGTCGATGCCGATGCAGGCGACCCCTCCGACGATCAGGCCGAGGCCGAGCAGCTTGACCGGGCCGAATCGCTCGCCGATCAGAGCCATCGCCGCGAGGGCGGTGAACAGCGGCAGCGCTCCCGCCAGCAATGCGCCGCCGTGACTGGCGGGTGCGTAGGCGAAGCCGGTGAAGGCGAGGAGGCTGAAGCCAAGGCCGCCGGTCGCCATCAGCGCGATCGCGCGCGGGAGCGGCACGCCGTGCAGGCCCTTGCGCGCAAGCAGCGGGAGCATGATCGCACCGCTGACACCGAAGCGCAGGAGCGTCAGGTCCGCGGCGCTCATGCCGGAACGCGCGCCGAGCCGCGACACCAGCTGGAAGCCGGTCCAGATCGCGATGACCAGCGCCACGCAGGCGAGGCCGGTCCAGAGCTCGCGCCGCGCGCGCGATGCCAGGACGGCCGGGGACGACGCGGCGGTCACGCGCCCTTGATCGCGCCGATGAATGTATCCGGATCGACGTTGCCGCCCGAGCAGACGACGGCGATCGTCCGCCCGGCAACCGGAAGCTTGCCGGTCAGCGCCGCCGCCAGGCCGCAGGCGCCGCCTGGCTCGACGACGAGCTTGAGGTCGGCGAATGCGGCGGCCATCGCCGCGCGCACCTCGTCGTCGCTGACGGCAAGGCCGCCCTTGAGCAGGCGCGCGTTGATGGCGAACGTGATCTCGCCCGGCATCGCGGCGAGCAGTGCGTCGCAGAGCGAGCGCGCGGCCGGATCGTTTCTCTCGCGCCTGCCGCTCTTCAGCGAGCGGGCATGGTCGTCGAAACCGGCCGGCTCGGCACAATAGACCTCCGTTCCGGGCGACTTTGCGGAAATCGCCAGCGCAATACCGGCGATCAGGCCGCCGCCGCTCGAGTTGGCGATCACCGCGTCGAGCTTTGCTCCCATCGCCTGCGCCTGCGCCGCGATCTCGAGTCCGACCGTGCCCTGGCCGGCGATGATATCGGGATCGTCATAGGGCGGCACGACTACGGCGCCGCGCTCCCGGGCGATCCTGCCGCCGATCGCCTCGCGATCCTCCTTGTGGCGGTCATATTGGACTACCTCCGCGCCGTATGCTTTGGTGTTGCGGACCTTGATCGCCGGCGCATCCGCGGGCATGACGATCACGGCGGGGATACCGAGCAGCCTGGCGGCGTAGGCGACGCCCTGCGCATGATTGCCGGACGAATAGGCGACGACACCGCAGCGGCGCTGCTCCGGCGAAAGCTGGCTGAGCCGGTTGTAGGCGCCGCGGAACTTGAACGAGCCGGTGCGCTGCAGCGGCTCCGCCTTGATCAGCAACCGGGCCCCGACGCGTGCATTGAGCAGGGGCGATTCGAGCAGCGGCGTCAGTACGGCCTCGCCGGCGATGCGCTTCGCCGCGGCTTCGACGTCGGCCGCCGTCGGCACGCGAAGCGCAAAATCAGAATTGGCCAAGGAAGTCATGGATGACCTCGCGGACGGGCGGTTCGTTGAGCGTAGGCGCATGGCCGACGCCGGGAAGGGTGAACTGGCGCAAGTCGGGTTTCTCGACGGCCATGCGCGCCAGCGTCGCTTCGGACAGGATATCCGACACTCCGCCGCGAATGACAAGCACGGGTTTTTTGCCGAGCGCGCGCCACAGCGCCCACAGGTCGACACCGCTCGATATCTCCCGGCTCAGCGACCGGACGAGATTGGTGTCCCAATCGAAATGCAGGAGCCCGTCGTCGCCCTCGCGGAACGTTGCGCGTGCGAAGTCCAGCCATTCGTCCTCGTCCCGCAGGGACATGGCGGGCAGAACCTCGCGGAGATGCCGCGCCGCACTCGGCCAGTCCGGCTGCGGCCGGTCGGCGGAGACGTAATTCAGAATGCGGCCGCTGCCACCCGATTCGATCGTCGGTCCGATGTCGTCGATGACGAGCCCGGCCAGCGCCGTCGGCATCGCGGTCGCCATTGCCATGCCGAGCAGCCCGCCCATCGAGATCCCGACGACTACCACCCGTGCGATCCCCAGCAGGGCAAGGAGGTGGCGGATGTCGTCGAGATAGGTGCGGGCGTTGTAGTTGCGCCAGTCCGGATCGCAGGCCGAGCGGCCGCGGCCGCGCAGGTCGGGCGCGATAACCCGGCGCGGCCGCTCCTGCGTCGGGTGCGAGAGCTCGCCGGCAAGACCGGCGAAGTCGCGCGAATTGCGCGTGAGCCCGGGCAGGCACAGGAGCGGCGTTGCCGGCCAGTCCGGCTCGCCCCAGTCCCTGAAGAACAGCTGAAGTCCATCCTGCGCGGCGTAGCGGCGTTCGCGCGGAGCGTTGGCGTTCAAAGCCCGAGCAACGCCGGAAAGTCGGCCAGGCTCGCGATATTCGTCTCGGGATGGCCCGGCAGGTTCTCAACCGGCATGCCGCCGCGGTTGATCCAGACGACGCGGAAGCCGAAAGCCGCGGCGCCCGCCGCGTCCCAACCGTTCGACGACAGGAAACACACGCGTCCGGGGGCTACGGCCAGTTCGTCCAGCACGATCTGGTAGACCGACGGGTGCGGCTTATAGGTTGCGACCTTCTCGACCGAGAACGTGGCGTCGAGCAGCCGGCCGATGCCCGAACTGTTGACCGCAGCCGTGAGCATCGTCGGCGAGCCGTTCGAAAGAATCGCCGTCTTCATGCCGGCCTCGCGCAGGCGCTTCAGCACCGCGGTCGCGTCGGGATAGCAGTCGAGGCTGAGATATTGCTGCATCAGCAGCGCGCGCAATGCCGGATCTGCGCGCCTGAACGCCGCCAGCGTATAGTCGAGACTTTCGCCGGTGACATGCCAGAAATCGGCGTGCCGGCCCATCAGGCTGCGCAGCCAGGTGTATTCCAGCTGCTTGCGGCGCCAGAGATCGGAGAACGCCTGCCAGTCCGCGCCGAGTGCGTCCTTGCAGCGCAGGGCCGCCGAGGCGTAGTCAAACAGGGTGCCGTAGGCATCGAAGACGCAAGCGTCGATATCGCGGATCTGCGCGGTCGCCATTGTGCTCCGTCCCGCCGTCGTTCTAGTTCGCCCCCCGCCGCAAATCCCGCTGGATACCCTGTGCGATCTGACTGCCGCCGAGAGCCTGCCGGTAGACTTGCAGATTCTCTAGCACGCGCTGCACGTAATTGCGCGTCTCATCGAACGGGATGAGCTCGATCCAGTCGATCGCGTCGACATCGTTACGGCGCGGGTCGCCGTTGGCCTCGATCCACTGGCGCACCCGGGTCGGTCCGGCATTGTAGGCGGCGAGTGCCAGAACGTAGGACCCTTCATACTCGTCGATCAGGCCGCCGAGATAACTGCGTCCGATCTGGACGTTGTAATGCGGGTCGTTGAGCAGGCGGCGATTGCTGTGCTGGAGGCCGAGACGCTGGGCCACCGCCTTCGCGGTCGCGGGGATGATCTGCATCATTCCGCGCGCGCCGACGCGGCTGACGGCCTGCACCTCGAAGGCGCTTTCCTGGCGGATGGTCGCGAGGATCAGCGCGCGTTCCGGGCTGTCGCCGGTGACGAATGGCACCGTCGGCCAGCCATATTCCGGCAGCAATATGCCCGCCGCCTGCGACGAGCGCTTGGCGAGCGACACGGCGAGATCCGGCCGGTCGAGCGACAGCGCCAACTCGGCTGCGAGGCTGTGCTGGCCCGGCGTTTCCGCCGCGGCGAGTTGGCGCAACAGGAACGGTTTGACCTGGTCGTAGATCCCCAGCTCGTTGAGCCGGCGCGCAACGCGCGTCAGCTCGCTCCGCTCGAAGTCGCGGCGCTCCGCCGGAGACGCCTTGGGGGTGCTAGGCCAGGCCGGGCGCGCCTCGGGATCGAGTTTACCGGCGGCGAGCTGCCCGTAATAGGTGACGGGGATGTTCGCGGCCTTCTCGTACCAGGCGCGCGCCGCCTTGCGGTCGCCGGCCGCCTCCGCGGCGCGGCCTGCCCAGTAGGCACCGCGCGCCTGCGAGACCGGAAAGCGCACCGCTTCGTACAGCTTCGTGAAATGCCGGAGCGCCGTTTTCGCGTCGTTCCGGTAGCGCAGTGCGATCCAGCCGGCGAGGAACTCGCCTTCGGCGAAGCCGACTCCGTCCGGCACGCCGTGGTCGCGGGCGATCTTGTAGGCGTCGCTGACCTTGCCGGCGGTGATCGCCCAGCGCACCAGAAACGCGCGCTCGTTCCACCAGATCTCGGGACGGCGGAGATCCACGGACGGATGGCGGACCAGCTCCATTGCGCCGTCGATCAGGCCCTTGCGGCGGCGCCAACGCATGCGCTCAAAGACCAGGCCCGCGTCCTGCTGCAGGCTGTCCGGCACGCGCTTGATCGCGCTGTCGACGCCGCGGGCCATGGTGGCAAGGCGGATACGCGCGTCGGCAAGGGCGCGCGTATTGGCGTTGACCAGCTTGGTGACGCGCCGGGCTTCCGCGTAGCGGCCGTCCCAGATCAGCTTGTCAAGGCGGCCGGCATGGTCGTCATGGCTGAGATACCGGCGGTAGCGCTTGATGAATGTGGCTTCCTGCTTGCTGCCGAAGCTGCCGCCGCGCCACGCCTCGCGGATGACGGCGATGCCCTCATCGCGCTTGTCGGCGCGGAACAGCGCCTCGGCATAGCGCATGGCGCCGTCCACTGTGGTCGGCCTGCGTAATGCGAACCAGGCCCGCACCACCGAGTCGTCGGTGCGCTCGACCAGTGCCTCCTCGGCACGCCGCATCAGCACGTCCTGCATCGGCCAGTCGGGATTGGCGTCGATGAAGGCGGCAAGGTCCTCGAACGACGCGCCCGAGCGGGGTTGCTGCAGCTCGATCCAGCGCAGCGCCTTGTCCGCCAGCGCATCGCCGCCGCCGTCGGCAAGGCGTTTGGCCTCGTCCCAGCGGCCGGCATCCGCCGCGGCGAAAGCCTTGCTGTAGATCTCGCGCTGTTCGGGCGAGAGGGGCGCCTGGATGGCACGAGCTCCGGCGGCCTGTGCCATGGCCGGCGTCTGTGCCAGTGTCACCGAATCCGTGGGGCCGGCCGCAAGCGCCAGCGCGGCGGTCCCCCCCAAAACCAGTCGTCTGACGAAATGCATGTCTACCAATACCATGCAGCTGGATGCCAGGCGCCAGCCCGTTGAGGATTCAGCGGGGCCGGGATATGGTGCCTGGAATCGGGCGTGGCTAATCCCGGGCCCATCTATGCTGCCGGAGAGTAAAGAATGTTTAAAGGATCATTGGTCGCCCTGATTACCCCCTTCAGCCGGGGGCAGGTCGACGAGAAGGCCTTTCAACAGTTCATTGACTGGCAGATCAAGGAAGGCACCCACGGGCTGGTGCCGGCCGGAACCACCGGCGAGTCGCCCACGCTCTCGCACGAGGAGCACATGCGCGTGGTCGAGCTGTGCGTCGAGGCGGCGGCGCGGCGGGTGCCGGTCGTAGCCGGGACTGGCTCCAACTCCACCGACGAGGCGATCACGCTGACCAGGCACGCCAGGCAGGCTGGCGCCGACGCGGCGCTCGTGGTGACGCCGTATTACAACCGGCCGACCCAGGAGGGGCTCTACCTCCACTACAAGGCGATCGCGGATGCTGTTGATATCCCGATCATCATTTACAACATTCCGGGCCGCTGCGCGGTCGACATGACCGTCGAGACGATGGCCCGGCTGGCCAAGCTTCCGAACATCGTCGGCGTCAAGGACGCCACCAACGATCCGGCGCGGCCGCTCCGCACGCGACTGGCGATCGGACCCGAGTTCCGCCTGCTGTCGGGCGAGGATGCAACCGTGACGGCGTTCCTCGCGCAGGGCGGCCATGGCTGCATCTCCGTGACGGCGAATGTGGCGCCGCGGCTCTGCGCACAGCTCCACGAAGCGTGGCAGAAGGGCGAATTGGACCGCGTATGGGAGCTGCGCGACCGGCTGATGCCGCTGCACGAGGCTCTGTTCGTCGAAACCAGCCCGGCGCCGGTAAAATATGCGGCATCACTTCTCGGCAAATCGGCGGCGGATGTCCGGCTGCCGCTGGCGCCGTGCTCGGCCGCCGCGCAGGAGCGCGTACGCGCGGCGCTCGAGCGGGTCGGCATGCTCGAGGCGGTCGCATGAGCGACGATGGCCAAAGCACAATCGGCCAGTAAGACAGTCGCTCTCAATCGCAAGGCGCGGCACGACTACTCGATCGAGGATACGCTCGAGGCGGGCATCCAGCTTGCGGGCACCGAGGTCAAGTCCTTGCGCACGGGCGGCGTCCAGATCACGGATTCGCACGCTGGCGAGATGGGCGGCGAGCTGTGGCTGTTCAACGCGCACATCCCGGAGTATCGCGGCGGCAACCGCTTCAACCACGAGCCGCGGCGGCCGCGGAAGCTGCTGGTCCACAAGCGTGAGCTCAGCCGCCTGATCGGCGCGGTGACGCGGGAGGGCATGACCATCGTGCCGCTTGCGCTCTACTTCAATCCGCGCGGCATCGCCAAGGTCGAGCTTGGACTCGCGAAGGGCAAAAAGAAGTGGGACAAGCGCGAAACCGAGAAGAAGCGGGACTGGCAGCGCGAGAAGGGGCGCCTGCTGCGGTCAAAGGGCTGACGGCGCGCCGGTCACCGTCGAGCTACCGGCCGTGGCGCAGGCCCGCCATGCGTCCTATGGACTTCCTGCCAGACTGTCCGGCGCCTATCTGACGTCGCAGTCTATCTGGAGGTTGCCGATGTCTCAGCCCCGTCGGAATGTCAGCGAACGGTCAGACGGAGCCGCTGCGCAGGCCGGCAGCCGCGCGGCGATCAAGGTCACGCGCGGCCGGCCGGCGAGCGACGGCGCCGGCGTGCGACTCACCCGCGTGATTGGCGCGCCGGAGCTGCCCGACCTCGATCCCTTCCTGATGCTCGACGAGTTCGGATCGGATGCCGCGGCCGACTACATCGCAGGATTCCCTGACCACCCGCATCGCGGTTTCGAGACCGTCACCTACATGCTTGCCGGACGGATGCGGCACCGCGACCACAAGGGCAATGTCGGCCTGCTCACGCCCGGCAGCGTGCAGTGGATGACCGCCGGTCGCGGCATCGTGCACTCGGAAATGCCGGAGCAGGAGGATGGCCTGATGTGGGGCTTCCAGCTCTGGGTCAATCTGCCGGCCAGCGACAAGATGATCGAGCCGCGCTACCAGGAATTCCCACCGGAGGCGATTCCCGAAACGACGATCGGCGGTGCCCGGGTGCGGGTCATCGCGGGACGCCTTGACGCCGTCGAAGGACCGGTGCGAGCGGTTGCGACCGAGCCGACCTATCTCGACGTCGCCTTGCCGCCCCAGACTTCGGTGCGCCTGCCGCTGCCGGCCGGGCATGCGGCGTTCGCTTATGTTTTCGAAGGCGCGGTCGGGGTGGGACCGGGCGGGGCTGTGCGGCAGGTCAATCGCGGCATGCTGGCGGTCCTTGGCGACGGCGACGGCGTCGATCTGGCGACCGGGGCGGAGGCGGGGCGCCTGATCCTCGTCGCCGGACGGCCGCTGCGCGAGCCGGTCGTCAAACACGGGCCGTTCGTGATGAACACGCCGCAACAGATTCATCAGGCGATCGACGACTTCAACGCCGGGCGGTTCTGACGCCCTCGTCCAGGACACGGCGGACGGACTCGAACACGGATTCGAACATCGGCGTGGTGAGGACGCCGGTGTTCGTGTTGTAGCGCGAGCAATGATAGCTGTCGGCGAGGGCGCGGTCGCCGGGCAGGTCGTGAACCGCGCCGTGCGCAAACCGATACGGTCCCGGCCTGAGCGAGAGCGCCTTCAGCACAGCATCGTGCGCAACCCGCCCGAGCGCCACGATCACGCGCAGCTTCGTCATGGCCGCGATCTCGGCGGAGAGGAACGGACGGCAATTGGCGATCTCCGCCGGCAGTGGCTTGTTCTGCGGCGGTACGCAACGTACGGCATTGGTGACGCGCGCGTCCGTGAGCCGTAGGCTGTCGCCCGCCCACGCGGTTTCCTCGCGTCGGGCCAGAAATGTTCCTTCCGCGAAGCCGAATTTCAGCAGCGTCGGGTAGAGCAGCGCACCGGCATAGTCGCCGGTGAATGGTCGTCCGGTGCGGTTGGCGCCTCTGATGCCCGGCGCAAGGCCGACCACGAGCAGCCGCGCGCCCTTGTCGCCGAAGCTCGGAACTGGCGCGTTGTGCCATGCCGGGAACGCCTGCCGGTTGCCGGTGCGAAACGTGAGCAGCCGCGGGCAGCGCGGACAATCGCGCCCGGGATCGCACAGCGGCGGCGCGGGCAGGGTGTCGAGCGACTCAGGCAGACGAACCTCTCTTTCGCGGGCCTTTGTAGGCGATATTCGGGGGCGCGCAAGCGCGGTCGGACTTGGCTGTACAGCGCGGGCCGAAGGCCGTACTCTCTTCGACGAAGCTTGGCGTTTCGGCCATTAACGCTGTGAAAGCCATTGCTGGATTACGGTTACAACCCGGTAACCGGCGGCCGCTACCACTTTCGGTCAGGTAAGCGCGGCAATACTTGACGGGACATCGGTCAGGCTTGGCAATAAGGAGAAGGCGACGAAGGCAAGGCAAGAGGAGCAAGCCGAGATGAGTATGGGCGACGATCTCTATTACCGCGGTTTCGAAGACCTCAACCGTCTCGTGCGGGAATCGGCCATCAAGCTGCCGAGTGACATCGACGTCGTGGTCGGGATCCCGCGCAGCGGGTTGCTGGTCGCGAACCTCATTGCCCTTCACCTCCACCTACCGCTCGCCGAACTGGGCGGATTCGCCCGCGGCGAGTTGCTCTACCATGGCTGGCGCCTGTCGAAGCGCGGAGAGATACCGGCTTTTCGCAAGGTGCTGGTCGTGGACGACAGCATTTCATCGGGAGCGGAATTGCGCAACGCGCAGGCGAAGCTCAAGAACGTTCGCACGCCGCTTCTCTACGCGGTGGCTTACGCCGCCCCGGAGGCGCTGCACATGGTCGATTTCGCTTTCGAGGTTCTGCCGCAGCCGCGCGTATTCGAGTGGAACATCATGAACGGCGAGGTGCTGAAGAACGCGTGCGTCGACATCGATGGCGTATTGTGTGGGGACCCGACCGACGAAGAGAACGACGACGGCGAGCGATACCTGAAGTTCATCGCCGAGACGCCGCTCCGCTGCCGGCCGCGCGCGCGGATCAAGCATCTCGTCACCAGCCGGCTGGAGCGCTACCGTCGGGAAACCGAGCAGTGGCTCGTGAAGAACGGCATCGAGTACGAGCGGCTCTGGATGGCGCCGTATCCGACCGCGGCGGCGCGCCGCGCGGCGCAGGCCTATGCAAAGCTCAAAGCCGAGATCTATCGCGAGACGGGCGCGCAGCTCTTCATCGAGAGCGCCGACCACGTGGCGCGTGAGATCGCCGAGATCGTCCAGCGGCCCGTGTTCTGCACCGACACGCGGCAGATGTTCTATCCGGGGCAGGCGCCGGGAGCGCTCATGACATTCCCGGGCCGGACGCCGCCCGGGGTCCGGGTGCCGCTAAGCTGGTTCATCCGACAGGCGGGCATGGAGGTGGCATCGCGGCTCATGAGCCGGATCTCGGGCGCGATTCCCCGCGCGCGATTCTAGCGGACGGGGCGGCGGCTATTGTTTGCCCGTGATCTGACCCGGCTTCGCGACCATGCGGCGACAGACATCCATCACCTTGGTCCAGACCTGGGCCTGGCCGGCGTTCCCGTCCTCCATCAGCAGCGCAACGATCTGTGCGGCCTCGCCTGGCGCGTCGCGGCCGTAGCGGTCCACCAGGCGACGCGCCAGATGATCGATCATCGCGTCGGTCGGGGGATCGCGCTCGTCGTCCATCAATGGGGATGCACCGGTTCTCAGGCCTCGCTCTCTTGGTAGACACGGTCGGGCTGAACCTGCGCAGCGCTTTCCCGCCGCTCGTTGCGCTGGATCTGCGGCATCAGCTCGCCCAGCTCTATGAATGTGTCGGCCTGCCGGCGCAGCTCGTCGGCGATCATCGGCGGCTGCGAGCGGATCGTCGAGACGACGCTTACGCGAACGCCGCGGCGCTGCACGGATTCGACAAGGCGCCGAAAATCGCCGTCACCCGAGAACAGCACTGCGTGGTCGATCCGGTCGGCCATCTCCAGCATGTCGACGGCGAGTTCGATGTCCATGTCGCCCTTGACCTTGCGGCGGCCATAGCTGTCGGTGAACTCCTTCAGCGGCTTGGTGACCATCGTATAGCCGTTGTAGTCGAGCCAGTCGATCAGCGGACGAATCGGGGAATAATCCTGATCCTCGGCGAAAGCGGTGTAGTAGAAGGCGCGGATCAGGCGGCCCTTGCCCTGGAACATGCTGAGAAGACGTTTGTAGTCGATATCGAACCCGAGCGCTCTCGCGGCCGCGTAGAGATTCGCACCGTCAACGAACAGCGCAATGCGGTCTTCCGGATAAAATGCCATTGCAATAGCCTCGACGCGTAAACCAACTATGCCCCATGCGAATTCGGCATGGTGGCGGAAACGTTAGGCGGGTCCGGGAAGGCGGACAAGCGTAATCGACGGCGCATGATTCTGATCGCTTTCGGCTCGAATTTGAGCGGACCTGCGGGCCCGCCGCTCGCGCAATGCGAAGCGGCGCTCGCGCGATTCGCCTCTTGCGGCATCACGATCCAGGCGCGCTCGCAATGGTACGAATCGGCGCCGGTACCGCCGTCGGATCAGCCATGGTTCGTGAACGGAGTCGTCGCGGTACGGACATCCGTCGATCCTGTCGGTCTTCTTGCCGCCCTTCACGGCATCGAGGAGTCCCTCGGCCGTACCCGCGGCGCACCCAATGCGGCGCGTACGATCGACCTCGACCTGATCGACTATGACGGGCTGGTTCGCGCGGGGCCGGAGCCGCCCCTGCTGCCGCATCCGCGCATGCACGAGCGCGCCTTCGTTCTGCGTCCCCTGCTGGACGTGGCTCCGGCCTGGTGCCACCCGGCTACCGGCCGGACTGCGGCAGACCTGCTGGCCGCGCTGCCGGCCGGGGACGAGGTCCGCCCGCTGGGCTGCCGGCTCGCCGGCCGCCTGCCGCCTCCGCCGGTTTAACAAATCAGCCTAAGCTCTTGCTTGGGAAGGATAAGGTTCTTATATTGGGAGTTTGAGACTCATCCAGAGAGAATGGCTCCATGGCTCGCGTAACTGTCGAAGATTGCGTAATAAAAATCCCCAATCGTTTTGATCTGGTGATGCTTGCGGCCCAGCGTGCGCGCGAGATCGCCGCCGGCGGTACCCTGACGGTCGAGCGCGACAACGACAAGAATCCGGTCGTGGCGCTCCGTGAGATCGCCGAAAGCTCGGTCGACGTCGACAACCTCAACCAGGCGCTGATCACCGGCCTGCAGAAGCAGGTCGAGACCGAGGAGCCCGAGGAAGACATGATGGAACTCCTCGCCTCCGAGCGCGACGTCGCCGGGGTTGCCTACGAAGCCTCCAGCGAGGCCGAAGAGGAGATGCAGGTCGAAAGCGCGGAAGGGGCCGAGGAAGCCGCCCCCGAAGCCGGCGAGAAGGAGTGAGGCCGAGTCGGCCTTACGATACCGCCAACCGGTGCCGCGGTTCGTGCGGCGCCGGCTCCCGGCTCGGAGTTAGCGAGCCATGATCCGCCAGTACGAACTCGTCGAGCGCGTCCGCGCCTATGATCCGGCGGCGGACGAGGACGCGCTCAACCGCGCCTACGTCTTCTCCATGAAAGTGCACGGGTCGCAGAAGCGCGCTTCCGGGGACCCGTATTTCTCGCACCCGCTGGAAGTCGCCGGCATCCTCACGCAGTTCAAGCTCGACGGCGCATCGATCGTGACGGCGCTGCTTCACGACACCGTCGAGGACACGCTCACCTCGATCGAGGAGATCGAGCGCCTGTTCGGGACGGAAGTGGCGCGCCTGGTCGACGGCGTGACCAAGCTGTCGCGCCTCGAGCTGCAGTCCGACCAGACCCGGCAGGCGGAGAACTTCCGCAAGCTCGTCATCGCCATGTCGGAGGACATCCGCGTCCTGCTGGTCAAGCTCGCGGACCGTCTCCACAACATGCGGACGCTGCATTACATCCCGAGCCCCGAGAAGCGCCAGCGCATCGCCCGCGAGACGATGGAGATCTACGCACCGCTGGCCGAGCGCATCGGCATGCGCACGGTGCAGGAGGAGCTTGAGGACCTATCCTTTGCACAGCTCAATCCCGACGCGCGCGATTCGATCATCGCCCGCCTGAAGTTCCTGCGCGAGCGCGGCGGCGACGTTGTGACGCGCATCACCGACCAGCTCAAGCGCGTGCTGGCCGAGGACGGCGTGCAGGCCTGGGTGTCGGGGCGCGAGAAGACGCCGCATTCGATCTGGCGCAAGATGCAGCGGAAGAACGTCGGCTTCGAGCAGCTTTCCGACATCATGGCGTTCCGCATCGTCGTCGAGGACGTCAGCGACTGCTATCGCGCGCTCGGCACGATGCATTCGCGCTACCCGGTCGTGCCTGGCCGGTTCAAGGATTACATCTCCACGCCGAAGCCGAACGGCTACCGCTCGCTGCACACCGGCGTGTTCGGGCCTGAGCAGCAGCGCATCGAGATCCAGATCCGCACGCGCGAGATGCACGAGATCGCCGAATACGGCGTCGCCGCGCATTGGAAGTACAAGTCCGATGCGGCGAAGATGGACGGCAAGCAGTATCGCTGGCTGCGCGAGCTGCTCGACATTCTCGAGCATGCGGGCACGCCGGAGGAATTCCTGGAGCACACCAAGATGGCGATGTTCCAGGACCAGGTGTTCTGCTTCACGCCGAAGGGCGACCTGATCGCGCTGCCGCGCGGCGCGACCCTGGTGGACTTCGCCTACGCCGTTCACTCCGAGGTCGGCGATCACTGCGTTGGCGGCAAGATCAACGGCCGCATGATGCCGCTCAAGACGCAGCTCTCGAACGGCGACCAGGTCGAGATCATCACTTCGAAAGTGCAGACGCCGTCGCCGACCTGGGAGCGTTTCGTCGTTACGGGCAAGGCGCGCGCCCGCATTCGCCGCTTCATCCGCACGCAGCAGCGCACGCAGTTCATCGCCCTGGGGCGTTCGATGGCCCAGAAGGCGTTCAAGCAGGAAGGCTACGAGTTCACCGAGAAGGCGCTGGAAGGCGTCCTCAAGGTGTTCAAGGCAGACGAGGTCGACGACCTCTATGCGGCGGTGGGCGAGGGCAAGATCGGCGAGCGCGAGCTGATCGGCGCCGTCTTTCCCGGGACGAAGGCGCAACCCAAGCCATCGACGATCATTCCGCTGGCGCGAGGCCGCAGCAAGGGGAAGGACAAGGGGGCGGCGCTGCCGATCCGCGGGCTCATCCCGGGCATGGCCGTCCATTACGCCGGCTGCTGCCATCCCCTGCCGGGCGACCGCATCGTCGGCATCGTCACGACCGGCAAGGGCGTCACGATCCACACCATCGATTGCGATACTCTCGCCAGCTTCGCCGACACGCCGGAGCGCTGGATCGATGTCGCATGGGAATCCGCCGAGAGCACCAACGGCCGCGTGGGGCGCGTGGCGCTCGTCGTCGCCAACGAACCGGGCAGTCTCGGCGCGCTGTCGACGGTGATCGCCAAGAATGCCGGCAACATCACGAACCTGAAAGTCACGAACCGGACGCAGCAGTTCTGGGAAATGCTCATCGACATAGAGGTGCGCGACGTCAAGCACCTGACGAACATCATCGCTGCATTGCGCGCAACCCCTGCCATCAATTCTGTCGAGCGCGCCCGCGGCTGATCCGCGGTATAGTGCTGCCAAGCTGCGCTGCTGTCGGCACAGCCGATAATCAGGAAGGAAAAGAAAAGAGATGCCAGTGCGCAAGATCATCGTGGCCGCCGCCGCTGCGACCACCTTGAGCGTCGCCGCGGGTGCGGCGACGGCGGCAACCAGGACCGTTCCGGTGAATGCGATCACCGCGAACGGGATCGGCCCCGGGATAGGCACCATTACGTTCCGGGATACGGAGCAGGGGCTGTTGGCGGAGCCGAGGCTGTCGAACCTCCCGCCGGGGCGGCACGGTTTCCATGTTCACGAAAAAGGGAACTGCGGGCCGGGGCCGGGCGCCAATGGACAGCCGGCGGCAGGCCTGGCGGCTGGCGGTCACTACGACCCGGCGGCAGCGAAAGCGCATCGCGGCCCGCACGCTAAGAACAGCCATCTCGGCGACCTGCCGCTTCTGGTGGTCGACGGGGATGGTTCGGCGACGCTGCCAGTGCTGGCGCCGCGCCTCAAGGTCAAGGACCTCGGCGGCCGGGCGGTGATGATTCATGCCGGCGGCGACAATTACGACGACAGCCCGGCCCCGCTCGGCGGCGGCGGCGGCCGCATCGCCTGCGGCGTGGTGAAGTGAACCGGGAGGTTCCGGAAATCCGGCTTCACGGCACGGACGCATTATGGTCGAATCCGGGCGGAAGACTGCGCCTGCACGGACCTGCGGCCTCAGGGCGCCTCTCCGTCCGCGCGGAGGCTGCCTGGCGGATGCGCCTGGGGCGCGCAACTGCATTTCCTGATGAAACAGTGAAACACCAGGATTTGTCGTGCTGAGTCAACTCTTTGGTTCTTCGCCCCTGTTTCAGGGGCATTGTCGAGGGGGTGGACGGATGTCGGCGAAGCGGTACCTGCGGCTCGGCGTGAACATCGACCACGTCGCCACGATCCGTAACGCCCGGGGCGGGCGTCATCCCGATCCGGTGCGCGCTGCCCGGCTGGCGGCGCAGGCCGGTGCCGACGGCATCACCGCCCATCTGCGCGAGGATCGCCGCCACATCTCGGACGACGACATCCGCCGCCTGTCGGCGGAGATCGACCTGCCGCTCAACCTCGAAATGGCTGCGACGGCGGAGATGCTCGACATTGCACTGCGCCACCGGCCTCACGCGGCCTGCATCGTCCCCGAGAAACGCGAAGAGCGGACGACGGAAGGCGGCCTGGACGTGGTCCGCGCCCGCGACAGCCTCGCCCCCTATGTGCGCAGCCTGACGGATGCCGGAATCCGCGTCTCGCTGTTCATCGAGCCGGATCGGGCGGCGCTGGATGCGGCCAAGGCGCTCGGCGCGCCGGTCGTGGAACTCCATACGGGCGCCTACTGCGACGCCCACATCGACTCGCCGCAAGGCGCCCGCGCGAAGCGCGAGCTTGACCGCATCGTCGCGGCCGCGGCGCATGCCGAGGCGCTCGGCCTCGAATGCCATGCGGGCCACGGCCTGACGTTCGACACCGTCGCCCCGGTGGCATCGATTCCGACCATCGTCGAGCTCAATATCGGCCACTTCCTGGTCGGCGAGGCGATCTTCAGCGGGCTGGAGAGCGCCATCAGGCGCATGCGCAGCCTGATGGACAAGGCGCGCGCCGAGTCGAGCGGCGAGCGGTCGGCCTGAGCCCGCGATGATCCTCGGCATCGGCAGCGATCTGATCGACATCACGCGCATAGACCGCGCGCTCGAGCGCTTCGGCGACCGCTTCATCCGGCGCGTCTTCACCGAAACCGAGCGGCGCAAGAGCGAGGCGCGCGCCAACCGCGCCGCCAGCTTTGCGCGCCGCTTTGCGGCCAAGGAGGCGTGCGCCAAGGCCCTGGGCACCGGTATGAGCAGGGGGGTGTTCTGGCGCGACATGGGCGTGGTCAACATGCCCGGCGGGCAGCCGACCCTGGCACTGACCGGCGGCGCGCTCGCCCGGCTCAATGCCATGGTTCCGCCCGGGATGGCGGCGCGTATCGACCTGTCCATGACCGACGACCCGCCGCTCGCACAGGCGAT
Organism: Alphaproteobacteria bacterium; assembly: GCA_041690495.1. Lineage (GTDB taxonomy): Bacteria > Pseudomonadota > Alphaproteobacteria > CACIAM-22H2 > CACIAM-22H2 > DATAAP01. Next base: position 43,162 of record JAWLHE010000007.1, read on the forward strand.
CGTCATCATCTCTGCCGCACCGGTCGAGGCGGCGGCCACCGCGGCCGCGGCACCCGAACGCGCTTGACAGGGGGGCGCGGGCCGAGGCTCTATCGGCCGCTTTCTTCGAACAACTCGCCGGATCCGCTCCGTTTATGAAATCTCAGGGAACATCGACGACTCGCAAGGCATCCGGCGGCTTCGTCGACTTCATCAAGACGGTCGTCTGGGCGGTGGTGATCGCGATCGGGATCCGCACCGTGGCCTTCGAACCGTTCAACATCCCCTCCGGTTCGATGATCCCGAGCCTGCTGATCGGCGATTACCTGTTCGTCTCGAAATACTCGTACGGCTACAGCCGCTTCTCTCTGCCGGGATGGCTGACGGATCTGGACATATTCGGCGAACGCATTCTCTTCACGCCGCCCGAGCGCGGCGACGTCGCCGTGTTCAAGCTGCCGCGCGACAACAAGACTGACTACATCAAGCGGATCGTCGGGCTGCCGGGCGACCGCATCCAGGTGAAGGGCGGGGTCCTGCACATCAACGGCGAGCCGGTAAAGCGCGAGCGCATCGAGGACTGGACCGACCGCGACGCAGGCGCGACGGTGCGCGTGCCGCAATACATCGAGACGCTGCCCAACGGCCGCAAGCACCGCATCATCGAATACACCGATCGCGGCGATTACGACGACACGCCGGTCTACGTCGTGCCGCCCGGCCACTACTTTGCAATGGGCGACAACCGCGACAATTCGCTCGACAGCCGCGTGCCGATCGAGCGGCTCGGCGTCGGCTACGTTCCCGTCGAGAACCTCGTCGGGCGGGCGGAATTCCTGTTCTTCTCGACCAATGGCTCGGCGCGCTTCTACGAGGTCTGGAAGTGGCCGGTGGCGATCCGCTACGGCCGCCTCTTCAACGGCATTGACTAGGAAAGCCACGAAGCCGGACGGCGATATCGGCGGCCTCGAGGATATACTCGGCCATCGCTTCTCGAACCGCGAACTGCTCAAGGCGGCGCTGCGCCACTCAAGCGTGGCGCCTGGGGCGGGACGGGGCCGCGGCGACAATTTCGAACGCTTCGAGTTCCTGGGCGACCGCGTCGTCGGCCTCGTCGTGGCCGATATGCTGCTCGCGCGATTTCCGCGCGAGCCGGAGGGCGATGTGGCGCGGCGGCACGCGGCCCTGGTCAGCCGGCGCACCCTGGCGGAGATCGCCACCGAGATCGATCTCGGCCGTCATCTGCGCCTGACGCGCGGCGAGGACGAGTCGGGTGGCCGACGCAAGCCGAGCGTCCTCGCCGATGCGCTGGAGGCGGTGATCGGCGCGCTCTATCGCGACGGCGGACTCGCGGCCGCGGCCGGCTTCATCGGCAAGCTGTTCCAGGCGCGACTCGACCGCGAAGGCAAGCCGCCGCGCGACCCCAAGACCGCCTTGCAGGAATGGGCGCAGGCGCGGGGACTGCCGCTTCCGGTCTATCGCACGATGAAAGTCGAGGGCCCGGCACACCAGCCCAGCTTTCAGATCGAGGTGAAGGTCGAGGGCTTCGATCCCGTCGTTGCCGGCGGCTCGTCGAAACGCAATGCCGAGCGCGCGGCGGCTACCGCCCTGATCGAGGCGTTACCGAAGCAGCCATGAACGAGCCTCCTCCGCCCGGCACCACGCGCAGCGGCTTCGTAGCGGTGCTCGGCGCTCCGAATGTCGGCAAGTCGACCCTGGTCAACCGGCTCGTCGGCGCCAAGGTCTCGATCGTGTCGCCGAAGGTGCAGACGACCCGAACACGGGTGACCGGCATCGCCTTGCGCGCTGCGACGCAGATCGTATTCGTCGACCTGCCCGGCGTGTTCGCGCCGCGGCGCCGGCTCGACCGCGCCATGATCGACGCCGCCTGGCGCGGCGGTGCGGATGCCGACGTGGCGCTGCTGGTAATCGATGCAACCCGCGGCCTCGATGACGACAGCGAGCGTATCGTCGCCGGACTCGTCGAGCGCAAGCTGGACGCGGTTCTGGTCATCAACAAGATCGATCTGGTCAAGCGGACGGCGCTGCTGGGCCTCGCGGCCGAGCTCAACGCCCGCGCCAGCTTCTCGGCGACGTTCATGATTTCCGCCCTGACCGGCGACGGCGCGGAGGAGCTGATGCGGCACCTCGCCTCGCGCATGCCTCCGGGGCCGTGGCTCTATCCGGAGGATCAGCTTACCGACCTGTCCGAGCGGCTGCTGGCTGCCGAGATCACGCGCGAGCAGATTTTCATGCAGCTGCACCAGGAACTGCCTTACAGCGTCGCCGTCGAGACCGAGAAGTGGGAGGATTTCGCCGACGGCTCCGTGCGCCTCGACCAGGTCATCTATGTGCAGCGCGAAGGGCAGCGGAAGATCGTGATCGGAGAAAAAGGCTCCAGGATCAAGGCTATCGGCGCGGCTGCTCGTACCGAACTTGCGAAGTTGCTCGGACGCAAGGTGCACCTTTTCCTTCATGTGAAGGTCGCGGCGGACTGGTCGGAAAGGCGGGAATTCTACCGCGACTGGGGTCTCGAATACGATGTCTGACCGGACGTCTCGCGCCTAGCCATGGAATGGAAGGATGCCGGAATCGTGCTTGCCCGCCGTCACCATGGCGAGAGCGCCGCCATCGTGTCGCTGCTGACCCGCGAGCACGGCCGCCATCTCGGCCTGGTGCGCGGCGGCGGCGGGCGGCGTGCCGCAGGGTTGTTCCAGCCCGGCAATGTCGTCAGCGCCACATGGCGTGGCCGGTTGTCCGAACATCTCGGCTCCTATGTTTGCGAGCCGGTGCAAAGCTTTGCGGCGCGGGTGATGGACGACCCGTTGCGGCTGGGCGCGTTGACCTCCGCCTGCGCGATCGCCGAGGTGGCGCTGCCTGAGCGCGAGCCGCAGCGGACGCTCTACGATGCGACGCTGGAGCTGCTGCAGGGGCTCGAGCGGGACGATTGGGCGGTCGCCTATGTGCGCTGGGAGTGCCGCTGCTTGGCCGAACTCGGATTCGGCCTCGATCTCACGCAATGCGCCGTGACCGGTCAGGCGGAGGACCTCGTCTTCATCTCGCCGCGCTCGGGCCGGGCGGTAAGCCGGGATGCCGGCCAGCCCTATGCCGACCGGCTGTTCGCCCTGCCAAGCTTCCTCGGGTCCGATGCGTCACCGCCGCCTTCCGCCCACAGCATCGTCGCCGGGCTGGAGATGACGGGACATTTCCTGGAGCGCAACGTCCTGGCGGCCAGCGAGCGGCCGATGCCGCACGCGCGCATACAATTTGTTGATCGCCTGCGCCGATCGGTTACCATACCTCGAACCTAACAGAACGAACGCAGAACACATGGCCAAGTCCTCCGCGGCGGCCCCGGTCGCCGAGATTCGTCCGATCTCCCTCGCCGACGCGCTCGGCGAACGCTATCTGTCCTATGCGCTGTCGACGATCATGGCGCGATCGCTGCCCGACGTGCGCGACGGCCTCAAGCCGGTGCACCGCCGGCTGCTCTATGCGATGCGGCTGCTGCGTCTCGACCCGGATGCGGCGTTCAAGAAATGCGCGCGCGTCGTCGGCGACGTGATCGGCAAATTCCACCCGCATGGCGACACCGCCGTCTACGACGCCATGGTGCGGCTCGCGCAGGATTTCTCGCAGCGCTATCCGCTGGTCGACGGGCAGGGCAATTTCGGCAATATCGACGGCGACAACGCAGCGGCCTACCGCTACACCGAGGCGCGCCTGACCGACGTCGCACAGGCCCTGCTGGAAGGCATCGACGAGGACGCGGTCGATTTCCGCCCGACCTACAACGGCGAGGACCAGGAGCCCGTCGTCCTCCCGGCGGCCTTTCCGAACCTGCTGGCCAATGGCGCGGCGGGCATCGCGGTCGGCATGGCGACCAGCATTCCGCCGCACAATGTCGGCGAGGTCTGCGCGGCGCTCCTGCATCTCATCAAGTTTCCCAGGGCGACGATCGGCAAGCTGACCGAGATCATGCCGGGCCCCGACTTCCCGACCGGCGGCGTGCTGGTCGAGGGCCGGGATGCCGTCGAGGCGGCCTATGCGAGCGGCCGCGGCAGCTTCCGCGTCCGCGCGAAATGGGAGGTCGAGAAGCTCAAGAACGGCACGTACCAGATCGTCGTCACCGAGATTCCCTACCAGGTGCAGAAGTCGCGCCTGGTCGAGAAGATCGCGGAACTGCTGGCCGAGAAGAAGCTGGCGCTGCTCGGCGACGTCCACGATGAATCCGCCGAGGACGTGCGGCTCGTGCTCGAGCCGAAGAGCCGCAATGTCGAACCGGCCGTGCTGATGGAATCGCTGTTCCGGCAGACCGATCTCGAGATTCGCTTCCCGCTCAACATGAACGTGCTGGACGCCAACAACGTCCCGCGGGTGATGAATCTGCGCGAGGTTCTTCAGGCATTCCTCGACCACCGTCACGAGGTCCTGCAGCGCCGCTCGCGTTTCCGCCTCGCCAATATCGAACGCCGCCTCGAGGTGCTCGGCGGCTACCTGATCGCTTATCTCAACATCGACGCCGTGATTCGGATCATCCGCAGGGAGGACGATCCGAAGTCGGTGATGATGAAGAAGTGGGATCTGACCGATCTCCAGGCGGAATCGATCCTCAACATGCGGCTGCGTGCACTGCGCAAGCTGGAGGAGATCGAGATCCGCCAGGAGCACGACCGCCTCAGCGCCGAGAAAAAGGAAATCAACCAGCTCCTCAAGAGCGACGAGAAGCGCTGGGCCCGGATCGCCGAGGAGATCGCCGACATCCGCAAGCGGTTCGGCGAGAGGACCGAGCTTGGCAAGCGGCGCTGCGAGATTGCCGACGCGCCGAAGGAGATCGTCGTGCCGATCGAGGCGCTGATCGAGCGCGAGAACATCACGGTGGTATGCTCCGAGAAGGGTTGGGTGAGGGCCTTCAAGGGCCACCTCAATGACCTCTCCGAGATCCGCTTCAAGACCGACGACAGGCTGGCTTTCGCAATCCGCTGCGAAACCCCGGACAAGATCCTGGTCTTCGCCACCAACGGGCGCTTCTACACTCTGGCGGCCGACAAGCTGCCGGGCGCACGCGGCGACGGCGAACCGCTGAAGATCATGCTCGATATGGGCGATGCGTCGGCGCTGCAGATGTTCGTCTATAAGGGCGGACGCCGGCTGATCGTCGCTTCGAGCGACGGGCGCGGCTTCGTCGTGTCCGAGGACGATGTGGTGGCGCAGACCCGTGCCGGGAAGCAGGTTCTCAATCTGGGTGACGGCGCCGAGGCGGCCGCCTGCGCGCTCGTCGAGGGCGACACAGTGGGCGTCCGGGGGACCAGCAAGAAGCTGCTGCTGTTCCCGCTGGCGGAGCTGCCGGAGATGAGCCGCGGCCGCGGCGTCATCCTGCAGCGCTACAAGGGGGGCCGCCTGACGGAGATTCGCACCTTCAATCTGGCCGCCGGCTGGCCGATCGGCTTCAAGGACAGCGACCGCAAGGAGAATGCCCCGAAGAACTGGGTCGGAGCGCGCGGCCAGGCGGGCCTGCTCCCGCCCAAGGGCTTTCGGTTTACTTGAGAGGCATTGGCGTTTATAAGCGCCTTCAAGCTTTACCGCGCATGGACGAAGAAGAGGGTTAATGAAGCTCGCTGTCCGTTGCCCCACATTGATCGATCGTCTCTGGCCCGAGGAGTCGCTTCCGGCGCTGCGCTGGGCGGCCCTGGTTGTCATTGGCAGTCTGCTGCTGACGGCTTCGGCCAAGGCGCAAGTGCCGATGTGGCCAGTCCCGATGACCATGCAGTCCTTCGTCGTACTGGTCATGGGCATGGCCTACGGCACCCGGCTGTCCGCCGCCACTGTGGGGCTCTACCTGCTGGAAGGCGCCCTCGGGCTGCCGGTTTTTGCCGGCACGCCGCAGCATGGGATCGGGCTCGCATATATGTTGGGACCGACCGGGGGCTATCTGGCCGGCTTCTGGATCGTGGCGGTCGCGATGGGATGGCTGGCAGAGCGTGGCTGGGATCGCACATGGCTGTGGGCGGCCGCCGCCATGACGATCGGCACTGTCTTGCAGTTCGTGCCGGGCGTTGCATGGCTTGCGGTACTGATCGGATGGCAGAAGGCCCTCGCGGCGGGATTGGCTCCGTTTGTTCTTGGCGCCGCCCTGAAACTCGCGTTGGCTACGGCGACCTTGCCGGTCTGCTGGAAAGCCTTGGGCGCTCGTCGCGACTGATCCGGCTGACGGTTGCTGATACGAGGATTTGGAACCGCCGACGGACAAAGAAGCCAGCGGCGGGCAGGGTGGGCTCATAAAGAACGAAAGGGCGGCCGGCTCGAACCTGCCGTCCAAGCTGGGAGAGTTTTTGCGATGAAAGCGATCACGCCGCGGCAGCGCGCATTGTCGTGCGTAGCAGGCCGACGATGAGGACATTGCTCGCGATCAGCCGTGCGATCGATTGGTTGAACGAGCGCATCGGCCACGTCGTGTATTGGGCGGTCCTGATAGCGGTGCTCGTCAGTGCGGCCAATGCCACAGTGCGATACGGGCTCAACACCAGCTCGAACGCGTGGCTCGAGGTGCAGTGGTATCTGTTCTCGGCCGTGTTTCTGCTGTGCGCGGGCTACACGCTGCTGCGCAACGAGCACATCCGGATCGACATCATTTTCGGCCAGTTCTCGCGGCGGACGCAGACCTGGATCGACGTTTTCGGCACGGTTTTCTTCCTGCTGCCGATGGCGATCATCATCATGTGGTTGTCCTGGCCGGTGTTCTGGAATTCCTATGTTGGCGGCGAGATGTCGATGAATGCAGGCGGGCTCATCCGCTGGCCGGTCAAGCTTCTGCTTCCCGTAGGCTTCCTTCTTCTCGTTCTTCAGGGCTTTTCAGAGCTCATCAAGCGCGTCGCCTTCCTGATGGGACTGATCCCCGACCCGGGCGAGAAGGTGCACGCCCATGGCACGCCTATCGAAGAAGTTTCGGGCCCCCGCCAATGATTGAATTCATGACCGAGAACATGGCGCCACTGATGTTCGCGGCGCTCGTGTTCTTCCTGATGCTCGGCTATCCGGTGGCCTTCGCGTTGGCGGCAAACGGGCTGTTCTTCGGACTGATCGGTATCGAGCTCGGCCTGCTCGGGCCGCAGCTGATGCAGGCTCTTCCGGAGCGCATTTTCGGGATCATGAGCAACGATACGCTGCTTGCGATTCCGTTTTTCACGTTCATGGGGCTGATCCTTGAGCGGAGCGGCATGGCCGAGGACCTGCTCGATACGATCGGCCAGCTGTTCGGTCCCATGCGCGGCGGGCTCGCCTATGCAGTGATCTTCGTCGGCGCGCTCCTGGCCGCTACCACCGGCGTGGTCGCCGCATCGGTCATCTCGATGGGCCTTATTTCGCTGCCCATCATGCTCCGCTATGGCTACCACCGCTCACTGGCGGCGGGCACGATTGCCGCGTCCGGCACGCTTGCGCAGATCATCCCTCCCAGCCTCGTGCTGATCGTAATGGCCGACCAGCTTGGCCGCTCGGTCGGCGACATGTATGCCGGCGCCTTCGTTCCGGGCATCGTGCTCGCAAGCATGTATGCAGGCTGGGTTCTGCTGCTCACGATCTTCAAGCCGAAATGGGCGCCCGCATTGCCGCCCGAGGCGCGCACATTGCGCGGGTGGCGCCTGGTCTACCGTGTCGTGGTCTCGCTGATTCCGCCGCTCGTGCTGATCTTTCTGGTTCTCGGCACGATATTCATCGGCGTTGCCACGCCCACGGAAGGCGGCGCAATGGGTGCGACCGGCGCGCTGGTGCTGGCGCTGGTCAATCGGCGGCTGAGCTGGAGCCTGTTGCGTCAGGCGATGGACACGACCGCGAAGCTGTCGGCCTTCGTCATTTTCATTCTGATTGGCGCCACCGTGTTCGGCCTTGTCTTCCGCGGGGTGAACGGCGACCTGTGGGTCGAACATCTCCTGTTAGGCGTCCCGGGGGGGCAGTTCGGCTTCCTGATCGTCGTCAATGTCATGGTGTTCCTGCTCGCGTTCTTTCTCGACTTCTTCGAGCTGGCGTTCATCATCGTGCCGCTGCTCGGGCCGGTGGCTGACAAGCTGGGAATCGACCTGATCTGGTTCGGCGTGCTTCTGGCGGTGAACATGCAGACGTCGTTCATGCACCCGCCGTTCGGATTCGCGCTGTTCTTCCTGCGCAGCGTGGCCCCGCGAACGGAGTATATCGACAAGATCACCGGAAAGTTGACCGCACCGGTCACGACCGGCCAGATCTACTGGGGGGCCATCCCGTTCGTCGGAATCCAGATCATCATGGTCACCCTGGTGATCCTCTTCCCGGGAATGGTCCTCAGTTCGCTGGACGGCGGTCCGAAGGTCGATCCCTCGAAGATCCAGATCGATATCCCGACCTTCGAAGAGGCCCCGCCACCCGATTTCAAGTAAAAAAGAACCCCGCGCGAGCGGGGTTCTTCGAAGTCTGTCCGTCGATTTGCCTCTATCCCTTCTTGGCGGAAACCGATGCCATGAAGGAGTCGAACCGGCCCTCTGCAACCCTGAACCAGAGGTTCTCCTCGTCGCGGAACTTCACCCACGAGTCGTAGACCTTCTTGAAATTCGGGTTCTTCGCCGATGTTTCTGCGTAGAGCTCGTTGGCCGCTTTGAGGCAGGTCTCCATGACCTGCTGCGGGAAGGGCCGCAGTACGGCGCCGCCGGCGACGAGGCGACGCATTGCGGCCGGGTTTCCGGCGTCGTACTTAGCGACCATCATGGCATAGGCTTCGGCGCAGGCTGCCTCGAGAACCGCCTTGTAGGCGGCGGGCAGGGCGTTCCATTGCTGAATGTTGACGATGGTCGAAAGCTGCGGTCCGCCTTCCCACCAGCCGGGGTAGTAGTAGTACTTCGCGACCTTCTGGAAACCGAGCTTCTCGTCGTCATATGGACCGACCCACTCGGCGGCGTCGATCGTGCCTTTCTCGAGTGCCGGGTAGATGTCGCCACCGGCAAGTTGCTGCGGCACGAGTCCGAGCTTCGTCAGAACCTGACCGGCGAAGCCGCCGATGCGCATCTTGAGACCTTCGATGTCCTTGACGGTCTTGATCTCCTTGCGGAACCAGCCGCCCATCTGCGCGCCCGTGTTGCCCGCGGGGATCGAGTGGATGTTGTAGTTCTTGAAGAACTCGTTCATCAGCTGCAGCCCGCCGCCGTAATGGCTCCAGGCGTATTGCTGGCGCGCGTTCAGGCCGAACGGGATGGCCGTATCGAACGCAAATGTCGGATCCTTGCCGACATAGTAGTACATCGCGGTGTGGCCGCACTCGACTGTGCCGGCCTGAACGGCGTCGAGCACCTGCAGGCCCGGAACGATCTCGCCACCCGCGAAGGCGCGGATCTGGAACTTGTTGTCGGTAGCCTCGGCGACGCGCTTCGAGATCATTTCCGACGCGCCATAGAGGGTGTCCAGGCTCTTCGGGAAGCTCGATGCCAGCCGCCACCTGATCTCCGGCATCGATTGCGCGATCGCCGGCGCGGCAATGGTACTTGCGGCAGCGCCGACCCCGGCGGCCCGCAGAAACTGACGTCTCTTCATGTGATCCTCTTCCTGTGTTGGCCAGATGCTTTCGGACCGACGAGGGTCTTGGCCACGTTCCCCCCGTTTTCGTCGACCGGCATGGTTGCCGCTCAATTTTGCGCCATTATATGCGCTCCTCGCCGCCGGGCAACGGCCTGCGTTCGCCAGGCGACCGTCGTTTCAGGGCACAAAAAAACCCCGCTTGCGCGGGGTTTTCGTGGCCGGTCGAGCCGACCGTCAGCGATCAACGCTGCCGGGCCGACTGGCTATACACAAAGCTGTCGAACGGGTGCTCCGAGACGCGGAACCAGAGATATTCCTCGCTACGGACCTGTTTCCAGGCGTCATAGATCTTCTTGAACTTGGGATTCTGCGCCGCGATTTCGTCGTAAAGATCGAATGTGACCTTGTAGGTCGCTTCCATGATTTCGCGGGAGAAGGACCGCAGCTGCGTGCCGTTGGCAACCAGGCGCCGCAGAGCAGCGGGATTCTGGATGTCGTACTTCGCGAGCATCATGTTGTTGGCTTCAGCACACGCGGACTCGAAGATGGCCTGGTAGCTCTTAGGCAGCGACTCCCAGTGCTTCGAATTCACGTACATCGAGAGCTGCGCGGAACCTTCCCACCAGCCCGGATAATAGTAGTACTTCGCGACCTTGTAGAAGCCGAGCTTCTCGTCGTCGTACGGTCCCACCCATTCGGCGGCGTCGATCGTGCCTTTCTCGAGCGCTGGATAGATGTCGCCGCCGGCGATCTGCTGCGGCACCGTGCCGAGCTTCGCCAGAATCTGGCCGGTGATGCCCGCAATCCGGAATTTGAGGCCTTTAAGGTCGTCGACGGTCTTGATCTCCTTGCGGAACCAGCCGCCCATCTGCGCGCCGGTGTTGCCGGCAGGAAACTGGACGATGTTGTAGTCCTTGAAGAACTCGCGGAAGAGGGCGATGCCGCCGCCCTGATACATCCACGCCATCTGCTGGCGCGTGTTCAGACCATAGGGCACCGTTGTCTCGAACGCGAAGGTCGGGTCCTTCCCGACATAGTAGTAGCTCGCGGTATGTCCGCACTCGACGGTCTCCGCCTGGACGGCATCGAGGACCTGCAGGCCGGGAACGATCTCTCCGGCCGCGAAGACGCGGATCTGGAACTTGTTGTCCGTCGCGGCCGCGACCTTCTGGGCAACCAGCTCCGACGCGCCGAAAATCGCGTCGAGGCTCTTGGGGAAGCTGGACGCGCAGCGCCACCGCACTTCCGGCTGTGACTGTGCGATTGCGGGGGCAGCGATCGTGCTGGTGGCGGCGGCTACGCCGGCCGTCTTCAGGAACTGACGACGTTTCATAGAGGCGGCTCTCCGTGATTAACCATAAACTAAACGCGGAACGCGGAAATGCGGACGATGTTTTCGCATCGAATGGCGACAAATCTGCGGCCGAGCCTCACATAGCGGGTCCGCATACGCACGCGCAATCCTGGCGACAGCGTGGCAGGTATTCAGATTTCGAGCGGCTTCCAGCCCTCGCGCGTCAGCGCCTCGAGCGGCTTGAATCGCGCCTTGTAGGCCATCTTGCGGCTGTTCTCGATCCAGTAGCCCAGATAGACGTGGTCGATGCCGCCTGCGCGCGCCATGTCGATGAGGCGCAGGATCAGATAGCTGCCGAGGCTGCGGCGCGCTTCGCCCGGGTCGAAGAAGCTGTAGACCGCGGAGAGGCCTTTTGCCATGCGGTCGGTCAGACAGGCGCCGACGAGCCGGCCTTCGCGATTGCGCAGCTCGGCGACCAAGGCATCCATCGCGCCGACCTCGACCATGGTCTGGTAGTCGGACATGCTCATCCGGGCCATCTCGCCGTCGCCGTGGCGGGCCTGCTGGTACCGGCAGAATAGCGCGAACTGCTCCGGTGTCGCGCGCGCGGGAAGCTGGACAAATTCGAGATCCTCGTTTGCCGCGCGCACGCGGCGCCAGTGCCGCTGCTCTACAAATCGCGCGACCGGGATGCGGACGGGTACGCAGGCATTGCAGCCGGGGCACGCAGGCCGATAGGCAAAGCCGAGGCTGCGACGAAAGCCGGCTTCGGACAGCAGCTCGTAGCTGAATGCTGCGTTCGGCCCGCACAAATCGGCAAAGATCCGCCGCTCGATCCGGCCCGGTATGTAGGGGCAGGGCGCCGGTGCCGAATAGTAAAAGCGGGCGGTCTGGGCGGGTATGGTCATCGCGGTGCGCGCGCCTCGCGGGGGGGCGTATCCTCATCCTCGCTTGCATATCGGCGTACGACGATCATGCCAGACAGCCAGTCATGAAACGTGCGGCGGAGCGGACTGAGAAAGACGACAAGCAGGAGCAGGCCGGACGTCAGCGCCAGCGTGACGTAGAACAGGACGGCCTGGACGGCCGCCTGGGTATAGGACGCGCGTGCCCCGGTGGCGTCGAGCACCTGGAGACCGAACAGGCGCTGCCCCCAAGTAGACGACTTCGGGCCGCCGACGAGCAAGGCGTGGTATGCGACCGGAATGACGGCGATCAGGAGCGCGAGCGGCGAGGCGAGCAATCCGAAGCTGATCAGCACGGCCGGAAGGAACAGGATCTTCGCCGTCAGCAAGAGGAAGCCGATCGCGCATGCATCGACCAGATAAGCCGCCACGCGCCGCCATACGACACCACGCAGCAGGGAAGCGGGGATCGGCTGTTCGACCCCGGCATTCATGAATTCCGCAAAGGGCGTCGGCACCGTGTCAGCCACCTCGTCGAACCTCGTGTAGCGCGCCGGACCGCGCCGTGACGAGCCTAGGACAGCCATTCCGGTGCCGCAAGCACGGGGGCGGCGGCGAAAGAGGGGTAGCGTGACCGGTCAGCCGCACGCGCGCTGACCGTGCCGGGCTGTCAGTTCTGCCCGGTGGCGGGCGCCTCGCGCAGAAGGACGATGCTGATGCGCCGGTTGCGCGGGTCCGTGGGATCGTCGGCGAAGAGGGGTTCCTGGTCGGCCTTGCCGACGACGCGGCTGATGCGCTCGCCGCGGACGCCGGCCTCGAGCAGACCGCGGCGGCTCGAGTTGGCGCGGTCAGTCGACAGCTCCCAGTTGTCATATGCGCGGCTGCCCTGGGCATAGGGCGTGGCATCCGTGTGGCCGGTGACGGCGATCTTGTTAGGCAGGCGTTGCACGGCTTTCGCCACCAGTGCAAGAAGCTGGCGCGTATGGTCGTATGGCGCAGCGGACCCCAGCGGAAACATGGCGACACGGCCCTGGTCGACGATCTGGATGCGCATTCCTTCCGGCGTGCGGTCGATGATCAGGTTCTGCGCAAGCTCGCGCAGCTCCGGAATATCCTGGATGGCCTGGCGAAGGTCATGCTCCGCCCTGGCGAACTCCTCCTCCTCGCGTTTCGCCAATGCCTTCTGGACGTCCTCCTCCGTGACTTCCTTCTTTGCGGTTTCGGCCGGCGGGGACTGCTTGTCTGCTTCGGCCTCACCGGCGTTCTTCTCGCTCAGCCCTTCATCCCGAGACTCGTTATCCGTCTCCTCGGAATCCTCTTGCGCGGGGTCCTGCGGAATGCCCATGACCACGCCGCCGGTTACCTTCGCCATTTGGCCCTCGGCGAGGACGGTGCCGCCGAGGATCGCGCCGCTGCCGCTGTTGGCACGCGACACGCTCTCGGGCGTGAAATACTGGGCAATGCCTTCCTTCTGCTCCTCCGTCGTGACGTTCAGGAGCCAAAGCAGCAGGAAGAACGCCATCATCGCCGTTACGAAATCGGCATACGCGACTTTCCAGGCACCGCCATGATGGGGGTGCTCGCCGTGCTTCTTCTTACGGATGATGATGACGGGCTGATTGCTCTTCTCGACGGCCATCGGCTAGCTCCCGCGCCTCGCTAGACCGGCGGAAGCGCGGCGACGGCCTCTTCGACTTCGTAGAATGTCGGCCGTACGTTCGAAAGGAGCGCCTTGCGCGCGAACTCGACCGCTACGGCCGGCGCATAGCCCTGCAGGTAAGCAAGCAGGCCCGCCTTGATGCAGAGAAGGTACTTGACCTCGGCATCGTAGCGCGCCTTGAGCGCGCTCGAGATCGGACCGACGAAGCCATAGGACAGGAAGACGCCGAGAAACGTGCCGACCAGCGCCGCGCCGATCAGCTTCCCGAGCACTTCGGGCGGCTCGCTGATGGCTCCCATGGTCTTGATGACGCCGAGCACCGCCGCGACGATGCCGAGCGCGGGCATGCCATCGGCCATGGTCTGCAGCGCCGATGCGACCTGGCTCTTCTCGGAATGATGGGTTTCGATCTCCTCGTCGATCAGCGCTTCCATCTCGTGCGCATTGTCGGTGCCGAGCGTCAGCAGGCGGAGATAGTCGCAGAGAAACGTCATCGCATAATGGTCGGACGCGAATATCGGAAACTTTGGCCACAACGTGCTCTCGTCGGGCTTCTCGACATGCTGCTCGAGCGCCAGCATCCCCTTGGACTTGGCGAGCTTGAACACCGTGTAGAGAAGGGAGAGCAGTTCCAGATAAGCCTCTTTCGAATAGGGCGATCCCTTCAGCAACTGGCCCATCGCCCCGCCGACGCGCTTGATGACCGGCAACGGTGTGGCAATGATGAATGCGCCGACCGCGGCGCCGCCGATAATCACAAGCTCGAACGGCTGCATCAGGACGGCGAGCTTGCCGCCCATCGCCATATAGCCGCCAATGACGCAGACGAACGTCGTCGCCGCACCGACCAGGAACAACATAAGCTAGTGCCTCGCCAATCCGTGCGCGCTGCACGCACGGGCGAAACACGATGAGCGGATCAGGTTAAGATCCGGTTTATCAATCAAAACCGCCAGTTGTACCGGGACGTTAAGGCCGGTCCGCGGCCGTGTTGCCGAGCAGCCGCACGCGGATACCCGACTGCTGGATCCGGTCGATGATCTCGTCGAGATGCGCCTTGTTGCGGGTCTCGAGCACGATATCAAGATCGGCGCGCGTCACCGGCACGTCCTGGAACAGACGCTGGTGGTAGATCTCGATCACGTTTCCGCCGGCGTCGGCGATGGCATTTGCGACACGGGCGAGCATGCCGGGCGTGTCGGTGATCTCGACGCGGAGCTTCGCTATGCGTCCGTCCCGGGAGAGGCCTCTCATGAGAATGGAGGCAAGAAGGCGCGCGTCGATGTTGCCGCCGGAAACAATCAGGCCCACCCGCTTGCCGCGGAAACGGTCCGGCTCGGCCAGCAACGCCGCGAGCGCCGCGGCACCGGCACCCTCGGCCGTCACCTTTGCCTCCGTCAGCGTCAGGTTGACCGCGCGCTCCAGCGTCGGCTCTGCGACGGTGACCATTTCATCGACGTAGCGCCTGACCAGGGCGCGGGTCAGCGCTCCGGGCTCCTTGACGGCAATGCCCTCTGCGATCGTCGAGCCTCCGCCCGCGGACACTGCGCCTCGCTCCAGATATGCAGCCATGGAGGGGTAAAGCGCCGCCTGGACGCCGATGACTTTCAGCGCATGGTTGATCGCCTTCGCCGCGATGCCGCAGCCGGAGATCAGGCCGCCGCCGCCGACCGGGACGACCAGCATGTCGAGGTCCGGTGCCGCGGCGAGCATCTCGAGTGCAACCGTGCCCTGGCCGGCGATTACGAGCGGATCGTCATAAGGATGGATGAAGATCAGAGACTCGGTGCGCGCGTGCGCCTCGGCGAAGGCGGCCGCCTCCGATAATGTCTCGCCCTCGAGCATGACTCTCGCGCCGAGGGCGCTGGTCCGGTCGACCTTGGTGAACGGCGTTCCCTTGGGCATCACGATCGTTGCGGGAATGCCGAGGCGCTGGCAGTGATATGCGACCCCCTGGGCGTGATTGCCGGCGGACATGGCTATGACGCCGCGCTCTCGCGCGCCCTTGTCGAGGCTCAGCAGCTTGAACAGCGCGCCGCGGACTTTGAACGAGCCGGTGTGCTGGAGGTTCTCGAGTTTGAGGACGATGTCCGCGCCGGTGAGGGCCGAGAGCCGCGGCGATGGAACGGTCGGCGTGGAAATCACCGCGCCGGCGATCTGCGCTGCGGCTTTCCGGATCAGGTCGAGTGAGATGTCCATATCAGTGCGGCGCGAGTATCAGGACCGATCCGGCCGATTGCAAGCGGGTGCGGTCGCCGGAGATGGCGAAGTGCAGACCGTCCGCCCATTCCTGCGCGAGATCGCCCCAGTGGCGCGACAGCGGATTGCCCGATTGGCCGGGCGCAATCATGAACTCGGACCTGTCGAGATCGGCGAGGTCGTAGATCGCCCGCAGGCTCGCGCCGTGGGTATGCGGAAATGCGATGTCGCGGACGCTGCTGAGGCCGGCACCGCGATTGACGGTAAAGTAATCGCCGTCGGTCGGCACCCGGAAACCGACGAGGTCGCGCATCATCCAGATCCGATCAAAGACGCCGTGCCGGAACGGTGCGTAGTGCGCATCGCCCCAGCGCCAGCGCGTCATCTCGCGGCCGTACGTGCTCGCGAGATCGTCGAGCGATCTCGCCAGAGCGCTCGCGATCCGGCCTGCGCAATCTTCGCGACCGGCGGTGCGTACGTCGTCGCAGAACGGCGAGTCTCCGGCAAGCGCCGACCCGATCAGGGCGGGGTACTCGCCGAGCAACTCATCGGCCTGCTCGCCGAGCTCGTCGGCGATGAGGCTGTAGGTCAGCTCGCGAATCCAGCTGTTGAAGATGAGCGGCTCGGGCCGGTCGCGATCCATCGCGCCGTCCCATTGACGCAGCATCTCCTGGGCACGGCGGGCGTCGTCGTTGATCGGTGCCACGGCGAGCAGTCGTGGCAACAGCTCGCGCGCGTATAGCGAGACGGAATCGTGCAAGATCGCTGCCATGCTTCCGGCATCGTGCATGGGCCGCGCATCGATAAGATCGACGATGCGGCGTGCGCGGAACGGCGAATCCCAGTCGCGGCTGATGAAGTCGGGGAAGTCGTCCGGCACGATCCGGTTATTTGCATTGACGAGCCGCCCCTCGGACGGGTTCAGCGCGTGCGGCAGCGCCTCGAAAGGCACGAAACCGTCCCAGTCGTATTCACCGGTCCAGCCCGGATGCGGCATCCAGCCGTCTCCGGCTTTTCGGCGTGGCACGAGGGCAGGGCTGTAGATGCCGATCTGCCCTTCCGTATCGGCGTAGACGATATTCTGCATCGGCGCGTGCCAGTCGCGCAGCGCAGCGACGAAGCTGCCCCAGTCCGTCGCCCGGTTGAGCGCGAAGAGCGCGGCCGGCGTCCGGTCCGTGACATGAAACGCGGGTGCCGCTAGTGCCAGCACGTGATCGGGCGGCGCCGCCGCGCGCGCTGCAACAGTGAGATCGGACAGGACCGGCCCGTGGCGTGTCGACCGGGATGTGACGATTGCATCGTCCTGTCCCTTGACCTTGATCGTGTCGTGCCGCGTCGTGAACGGGTGCGATCCGTCGGGCGTCAGATAGCGGCTCGGATTGCCGGGATCGAGCCGCTCTACATAGATATCCCATGTGTCCGCGTTGGTCGTGGTGAAGCCCCAGGCAATGCGCCCGTTATGGCCCAGGATGACGGCTGGCACGCCCGGTGCGGTCGCGCCCACGAGCGTCAGGCCGGGGCTTTCGATGCGGGCCAGATACCATTGGCCCGGCGCGCGGAGGCCCAGATGTGGATCGTTGGCCAGAAGCGGCCGGCCAGTGGCGGTCCTCGACCCGGCGAGCGCCCATTCGTTCGAGGCCTGCGACGGGCCGAGCGGCGGTGGGAGCGCCTCGGCCAGACTACCGAGATCGAGTTGGCGGTAGAGCCCGACATACTTCAGCGTCGTTGCGTCGTCGGCAGGCCAATTGGGCCAGAGCTGCGCCAGCATTTCGGGAGGCAAACGGGTCGCCAGGCGCGCACGGGCGAGCTCGCCACGCCAGTTCCCGGAGAGCTGCAGCGCCATCAACTTGCCCCAGAGCAGGGAATCGCGCGGCTGCCACGGCTCCGGCGTGCGGCCGAGAATGGCGAACTCGGGCGGCCAGGCGCCGGAATGCCCGGCCAGGAATGCGTTCACCCCGGCGGAATATGCGTCCAGCAGCTCCCGCCATCTTGGCTCCAGCACCGCGAGCGTTGCGTCGGCACGACCCACCAGATCCAGTGCGCGCATGAAGCGATCCTGATCGATCGTCGGCGGGCCGATCACCTCCGACAACCGACCCTGCGCGAGAAGGCGCGTGAAGTCCATCTGGAAGAGCCGGTCTTGTGCATGCACGAAGCCGAGCGCGTACATCGCATCGGACTCGCTTACTGCGAAGATGCTCGGGACGCCGCGCGCGTCACGGATGACCTCGACAGGCGCGGTGATCCCCTGCACCACGATCCGCCCGTTCGCGGTCGGCAGCGATGTGCGCAACCAGGCATACGCGCCGCCGGCAGCAATAGAGATAGCGACGAGCAGGGCGAGCGCAATCCGTGCAAACACGCGTCGCCTGCTCTTGCCGCGACGTCGCCGGCGAAAGAGGGATCTGGCGGCCAAGGCCGTACGAAGCCCCGTGCCCGATCAGGTCATGTTCAAGATGATCGTTTTCTTCTGGGTGAAATGCTCAAGCATCGCCTCGAGCGAGGCCTCCTTGCCGAGCCCGGATTGCTTGATGCCGCCGTAGGAGAGACCGGGTTGAACGACCAGGTTCTGGTTGACCTGCACGAAACCCGCCTGCAGGCGGCGCGTCGCATCGAGAGCGGTCTTGAGGTCCCTGGTCCACACGGTTGCCGCGAGGCCGTAGTCCGAATCATTGGCGGCCGCAAGTACCTGCTCGTACTCCGTCCATTTGATGACGCAGGTGACCGGCCCGAAAATCTCCTCGCGCGCGACCGGACTGTCATTGTCGACACCGGTCACGATGACCGGACGCACGAACAGGCCATTCTTGAGCTTGGGATCGTCCGGCATGGCAGAGCATTCGATCGTCTTCGCACCGGGCGTCTTTCGGCCGATCTCGATATAGGCGTTCACCTTGTCGAGCTGGGGCTTAGAGATGATGCAGCCGATATCGGTTGCCTCGTCCAGGGGGTCGCCCATCGTCATGGCATCGACCTTCTCTTTCAGCTTGGCGACAAATGCGTCGTGCAGGCTGGCATGGACAAAGATGCGGCTCGCGGCAGTACAGCTCTGGCCCTGGCGCGTGAAGCGCATGCCGGTAACGGCGCCGGCGACGGCGCGATCGAGATCGGCATCGGGCATGATGATCATCGGACTCTTGCCGCCGAGTTCCAGCGTGACCGGCATCAGCTTGTCCGCGGCGGTGCGATAGATCGTTTTTCCGGTCTCGACCGAACCGGTGAAGGTAACCTTGCCGACCTTGGGATGGGCAACAAGCGGGCCGCCGCATTCCGGTCCGAAGCCGGAGAGGATGTTGAATACGCCCGGCGGCAGCACCTGGTTCATGATCTGGCAGGTGCGCAGAACGGCGAGGGGAGTCTCCTCTGCCGACTTCACGACCACCGTATTTCCCGCGACCAGGGCGGGCGCGATCTTGTAGGCCATCAGCATCATCGGCACGTTCCAGGGGATGATGGCGCCGACTACGCCGATCGGCTCGCGCACGGTCACCGTCAGCATTTCGGGGCTGAACGGGACGGACTCTCCCTTCAGTTCCGAGGCAAGGCCGCCGTAGAACACGAATGCGTCGGCGAGGACCGACGTCTCGCCGCGGCTCTCGGTGCGCAATGCCTTGCCGGCTTCCAGTGCCACCAGGCGGGCCAGTTCCTCGACGTGATCATTGAGGACCCGGCCGCATTCGGCCAGGAGCTTGCCGCGCTGGCGCGCGGAGAGCTTGGCCCAGCCCTGCTGTGCCTTCACCGCCGCCGCCACCGCGGCATCGACGTCGGCCTTCTCGCCCAACGCGGCGCGGCCGATTTCCTGGCCGCTCGCCGGATTCATGACGGCGAAGGTCTTTCCGGATATCGCCGGGACCAGCGCTCCGTCGATCAGGTTGTAGCCTGACATGATCTTGGCCAGGGCGAACGGATCGGTGTTGGGCAGGAGGGCATTGCGGGTGGCCATGCTGGATCCTCGTTTATGGCGGCGGGGCTAGCTGGAAAACGCGTCCTTGTAACGCTCGCGCAAGATGTTCTTCTGAACCTTGCCCATGGCGTTGCGCGGCAGCTCGTCCACGAAAAAGACGCGCTTGGGCACCTTGAAGTTCGCAAGCTCGTCCTTGAGCCGGTGAATGATGGCGTCGGCGCCGGGTTCCTCTGATCCGCTGCGGTGCTGTACGACCGCGATGACGCCTTCGCCGAAATCGGGATGCGGGATGCCGACAACCGCGGACTCCGCGACGCCGTCGATCCGGTCGATCTGATCCTCGATCTCCTTGGGATAGACGTTGAACCCGCCCGAGATGATCAGGTCCTTCGCCCGTCCGGAGATGTAAACATAGCCGCGCTCGTCGATGCGGCCGACATCGCCGGTGACGAAGAAGCCATCGGCGCGGAATTCCGCCCTAGTCTTCTCCGGCATCCGCCAGTAGCCCTTGAACACGTTGGGGCCGCGCACCTCGATCACGCCGATCTCACCGGCCGGCAGAATCCTGCCGGTGTCGTCGGCGACACGGACCTCGACGCCGGGCAGCGCCAGGCCGCAGCTGCCGGCGATGCGCTCGCCCTCGAGCGGGTTCGAGGTCAGCATCCCCGTCTCGGTCATGCCATAGCGTTCCAGGATGGTATGGCCCGTATGCCTGCGAAAGCTGTTGAACGTTTCGGTCAGCAGCGGCGCCGAGCCGGCGACGAACAGGCGCATGTGCCGGACGAGCGCAGGCGTGAAGCGCTCGTCGGCGAGCAGGCGTACGTAGAAGGTCGGCACGCCCATGAAGACGGTCGCGCGCGGCAGCAGCCGGATAATCGCATCGACGTCGAACCTGGGCAGGAACAGCATCGACGTGCCATTGAGCAGCACGCAGTTGGTCGCGACGAACAGGCCGTGGGTGTGAAAGATCGGCAGCGCATGGAGCAGCACGTCGGCGGGCTGGAAACCCCAGGCGCGATGCAGTGTCAGGGCATTGGACCCGAGATTCCAATGCGTCATCATCGCGCCCTTGGACCGCCCGGTCGTGCCCGAGGTGTACAGGATCGCGGCGAGATCGTCGCGCGCCGTTTCCACCGTGTCGAATGTCTCGGGCTGGCTCCGACTGTGCTCGGCGAGCGAGCCGCCGCCATGCGGGTCGAGCGTCAGGACATGCGGCACTTTGGTACGGCCGGCGATGTCGCGAAACATGGCTTCGGATTCAGGCCTGCAGACCGCAACCCGGGGTTCGGCATCGCCGAGAAAGTATTCTATCTCGCCGCGCTGATAGGCGGTGTTCAGCGGCAGATAGACGGCCCCGGCGCGAAGGCAGGCGAGATACAGGAAGATCGCTTCGGGCGATTTTTCGACCTGAACGGCCACGCGGTCGCCCTTTCTGACGCCGAGCGCGGCCAGCAGCCGGGCAAGGCGCGCCGAGCGGCGATCGAGGTCCGCGTAGCTGTAGGTCCTGCCAGTATCGGTCTCGATGAAGGTGGCGGTGCGGTCTGCCGGGAACCGGCTCTCGAACAGGCTGTAAAGATTCTCGTTCATGCGCCGCTACGCTGTTTCAGGGGGCCGCCTGTCATAACGTGGCGGTCCGGCTGGTGCAACGTGGGCCGTGGTGCCGGCGCGTCATTCCGCCGGGAGCCGCCGGCGCTCCTGGAGCAGGCCGAACAGGCCATTCAGGGCCAAGGCCCCGACGACGATCAGCCCGCCCGTCAATGCAAGATCAGACGGACGCTCGCCGTTGGCGAGCCAGACCCAGGCCGGCCCCAGTGTCGTTTCGAGCAGGGAGAGCAGGCCGATCTCGGCGGCGGAGAGGTCGCGTGCCGCCAGGGTCATCAGCATGCACCCGACCCCGAGCTGAACGGTGCCCATGACCGACAGAACGACGACGTCATGGATCGACGCTTCCAGGGGAAGTGCGAGCGGCAGGGCGACGACGACCGAGATGCCCCCGGCGATGACCACGGTCGGTACCATGTCGATCGCGCCGGCATGATGCCGGACGACGACAAGGTTCGCCGCGAAGGCGAGCGGCACGCCGAGGGCGATCATCATGCCGACGAAGCCGTCGCCGCGCAGGGAGTCAGTGAACATGATGATAAGCCCCAGCGCCGCCGCCGCCATTGCCGCCCAGGTACGAGGCGCAATGTGCTCCTTGAGCACGATCCAGCCGAGCAGGGCCGCGACAAACGGCATTATGCTCATGGTAACCAGCGTGTTGGCGACGGTGGTCCGGGTCAGGGCAATGATGAAAAAGAAGAACGTCATCGCGAGGAAGGCGCCGGTGATCACGCCCCATACGCCGACATCGCGGAACTTGCTGAATACGGCCCCGCGATGCCACACGACCAGGATTGCGCCGAGCGACAGCATCATCGCGAGCGAGCGCCAGAACACGATCTCCCAGCCGTCTGTCAGGGCCGTGCTGCGCACCAGGACGCCTCCGGTGCTCCAGCATAGGCCCGCCCCGATCATCAGAATCAGCCCGCGCAGGCGATCGGAGCCGGCGATTGCGTACGTGCTCACGCTCGGGCCATGGATTTGGTGCCGGACCGGAGGGCTGGCGTCGTATTGACGGCAAGCGCGGCGAGAGGACCGACAACGCGGGCGGAGGGCGGCATTCGAAGACCCGGAGCTTCGCCAGGCAGCTACTCGCTCCGGCGGCGGAGTTGTGTAGCTATCGACTGTTCGCCTGTCCAGCGCGCGCTCTGCATGCCGCGCCTGCGCGCTTTTGCATGCAGGCTGGCGCAGGTCCGGCGCTGCCGCTTAGAGTGGCACCGATGACGCCGCGACTGCATGAACTCAAGGTGCTTGGCCCGCATGGCTTCACGCAGGTCGCTTATGCCGAATGGGGGCCGACCGATGCCGCGCGCACGGCGATCTGCGTTCACGGCCTGACACGCAACGGACGCGACTTCGACAGGCTGGCGGCTATACTCGCGGCGCAGGGCTTCCGCGTCCTGTGTCCCGACATGCCCGGTCGTGGCCGCAGCGCCTGGCTCGCCGACCCGTCGGACTACGGCTATCCGCTCTACATGGCCGCCGGTGCGGCGCTGATCGCACGGTCCGGCGCCGCGGACGTGGCCTGGATCGGCACATCGATGGGCGGCCTGATCGGCATGATGCTCGCGGCGCAGCCGGGGACACCGGTCGCCCGGCTCGTCGTCAATGACGTCGGCCCATTCATCCCGAAGGCTGCCCTCGAGCGAATCGGTGCATATATCGGCCATGATCTACGTTTCGATGACATGGCTGAGGTCGAAGCTTATCTGCGGCGCGTGCACGCGCCGTTCGGGCGACTGACCGATGCGCATTGGCGGCATCTTGCGGCACACAGCGCTGTTCCGGCGGAACAGGGCAAGCTGAAGCTGCATTACGATCCCGCGATCGCGATGCCGTTCACCAAGGGAGAGCCGCGGGACGTGAACCTCTGGCCGGTCTGGGAGAACATCGGCTGTCCGGTATTGGTGATTCGCGGCGGCGCCTCGGACCTGCTGCTGCCGGAGACGGCCGCGGAAATGACCATGCGTGGCCGTGCAGCGTCGGAGGGGCGCATAGAGTTTGCCGAGTTCGACGACTGCGGCCATGCGCCGGCGCTGATGGACGAGGCGCAGATCGGACGGATCGCCGCCTTCCTCGAGCCGAGGCAATAGACAGGCGCGATCCATGCTCTTCCCGTTTCGCGACAACAACCCGACGCGCATCACCCCGATCGTCACCATCGCGCTGATCGCCATGAACGCGTTGGTGTTCCTGTACCAGCTCACCCTGCCGGGCGGTGCTGGCGAGCGCTTTATCTACACTTTCGGCATGATCCCCGCCGTACTGTTCGGCCATGCCGCGCTGCCGCCCGGCCTTGCCGAAATCCCGTCCTGGGCCACCGTAGTCACATCGATGTTCCTGCATGGCGGGATCATGCACATCGCGGGAAACATGCTGTTCCTGTGGGTGTTCGGGAACAACGTGGAGGATGCGATGGGCCATGCGCGGTTCGTCGTATTCTACCTGCTGTGCGGCGTGGCCGCGGCCCTTGCGCAGGGATTCAGCGATCCGTCGTCGCAGATTCCGATGGTGGGCGCCTCGGGCGCGATCTCGGGCGTTCTCGGCGCCTATCTGATCCTGCATCCGCGCGCCGAGGTCCATTCGCTCCTTTTCCTCGGCTTCTTCATTCGCGTGATCGAGCTTCCCGCCATGGTCGTGCTTGGCCTCTGGTTCGGCCTGCAGGTCCTCAACGCCATGGTGATGCCGAGCGAAGGGGGCGGTGTCGCATTTCTCGCCCATATCGGCGGGTTCATCGCCGGCGCGGCCCTGATACCGCTGTTCCGGGACAAGCGCGCAGTCGAATGGCAGAAGCACGAGCGGCTCGAGCAGGGGCCTTGGCAACCGGGGCCTTGGGGCCGGCGCGGGCCTTGGGGGCCGCGCGGTCCGGGCAATCGGCGCGGACCGTGGGGCTGAGCGGGTTTGGCGCTCTCGACAGACGATTTCCCATCCTTCCGGCCGCGTCCGCCCTGGGTGAGCGGAGATCTTCAGACCCTGCGCAATTTCCTCCGCCGGCCCGCTTTCGATCTGTCCGCATTTCCGGCCGAACGGCTGGTTCTGCCGATGCGCGACGGCAGCGGCGATCGGCTGATCGGCGAACTCAATCGACCGCGCAACGACCCGGGCCGGCCCCTTGTCGTCCTGGTCCATGGCCTGACGGGCTGCTCCAGCGGTACCTACATGCTCGCTTCCGCTCTCAACCTGCTGCGGCACGATTACCCGGTCCTGCGGCTCAACCTGCGCGGCGCGGGTCTGGCACGACCGTTCTGCCGCCAGCAGTATCACGCCGGCCGCAGCGGGGATTTTCGCGATGCGTTGGCCGGGTTGCCGCCGGACCTGCTGGCGAATGGACTGTTCGCCGTCGGCTACTCGCTCGGCGGCAACCTGCTGCTCAAGTACCTCGCGGAGCAGGGAGACGCCGGGCCGGTTCGCGCCGCGGCGTCCGTCTCGGCGCCGATCGATCTGCACGCCGCGAGCCGGTGCCTGATGGCCCGGCGCAACCGGCTTTATCATCATTGGCTGTTGCGACGGATGCGGGAGGAGGCTTTGGCCGGGGAAGGCGTGACCGCCGACGAGCGGCAGGCTATTGCGACCGTCCGGCGGGTCTATGACTTCGATGATCGCTACGTGGCGCCTCGCAACGGCTTCCGCAGCGCCGATGATTATTACGTCCGGAGCTCGGCGCTGTCATTCCTGCCGGAAATCAGGGTTCCGGCCCTGGTCATCCACGCACAGGACGATCCTTGGATCCCCGCCGCGAGCTATAAGGGTTTCAACTGGTCCTCCAATCCCATGCTGATGCCGCTGTTGCCACGGCAGGGCGGCCATGTCGGCTTTCATGGCCTGGACACGCATGTTCCGTGGCATGATTGGTGTTTAATCAAGTTTCTCGATCGGATCCGGTAGGAGCGCCCTTGGTTAATATTGTAAGTGAACTCGAAAGTTCGCCCTAAAGGGTTGCCGACACGCGGTTTCTTGCCCGGATTTCTTGTAAATCATGAATTCGGCACGGGGTCGTGTGCGGCGTGAAATAGGGCGGCGCGGAAATCGACCGTTAAGGCCCGCGACATAAAGTCAAATTGCTGCCGTAAACCTGCACGAGTATCCGCGCGCAGTTGTCGGGCAGTTTCTCCTGCGACGGACTTCAGCGAATGAATGCGACACGACTTTCGGCAGATCCTCTTGCGCGCGGGACGCGCGACCTCACCGCCTCGCGGCCGGTCCTGAGCAGCAGTGCAGGCCTGAGCGGCGGCTTGCTGGCAAGCCTGCTGCGCGCGCTGCTGCCGTTCCGGTCTTGGGACAACAAGGCAAGTTCGCTGCAGCGCGCGGAGCCGAGCCTGCGTGCGGCCCCGGCAGGGGAGATGGGCGACGCGGGCGAGACGCGCCGCGAGCCTTATCTCATGGGCCAGCGCCGGGCGGCTCCAGACGCGGCGGACTGACCAGCCTCACACCCCGGTCAGCTCGGCAGCCACATCCATCGCCGAATAGGTCAGGACGCCATCGGCGCCGGCGCGCTTGAAGGCGAGCAGGCTTTCGACGATAACCTTGCGGTCGAGCCAGCCACGCTCGATGGCGCCAGCCAGCATCGCGTACTCGCCCGACACCTGATAGGCGAAGGTCGGGGCCTGAAACGTCTCCTTCACCCGCCGGACGATGTCGAGATATGGCATGCCCGGTTTCACCATGATCATGTCGGCGCCTTCGGCGAGGTCCAGCGCCACCTCGCGCAGCGCTTCGTCGCTGTTGGCCGGGTCCATCTGGTAGGTGCGCTTGTCGCCCTGGCCGAGGTTGCCGCTCGAGCCGATCGCGTCGCGGAAGGGACCGTAGAATCCGGAGGCATATTTCGCGGCGTAGGACATGATCCGCACCGCCTCGAAGCCCGCGTCGTCGAGCGCCTGCCGGATGCGCCCGACGCGGCCGTCCATCATGTCCGATGGCGCGATCACGTCGCAGCCTGCCTCGGCCTGAACGAGAGCCTGCTTTACCAGGGCCACGATGCTCTCGTCGTTGACGACATAGCCGTCGCGCACCAGGCCGTCCTGGCCGTGGCTCGTAAAGGGATCCAGCGCCACGTCGCAGGCAACACCGATATCCGGCACCGCATTCTTGACGGCGCGGACGGCGCGGCAGACCAGGTTGTCCGGATTGTAGGCCTCCTCGCCCTCTTCGCTCTTGAGCTCCGCCGGGACGGCCGGAAAGATCGCGATGGCGGGAATGCCCAGTTTGGCGGCGCGGCGGACATCCCTGACAAGCTCATCGATGGTCAGCCTGTCCACCCCGGGCATCGACGGGATCGGCGTTCGATTGGCTTTTCCTTCCTGCACGAAGACCGGCCAGATCAGATCGGCAGGAGAGAGCCGCGCCTCGGCCACCAGCGCGCGCGACCAGGCGTGGCGGCGATTGCGGCGCAATCGCGTGCGCGGATAGGCGCCCCAGACAGAACTATGATCAGCCATGAACAGAGCTCGTTCTCGTTCGGTACCGGGCGGGTTTAACCCCGCGTCCGAGCGACGGCAACAGGAATTGGCCAGGCCAGGGCACGCCTATGGCGGCCCGTCGTTGACTTGGCCGCGATTAGCGCCGTAGATCAACCGCATGGATTTCGAGCTTTCCGAAGAGCAGCGCGCCATCCAGGACACCGCGCGCGAATTCGCTGCCGAGGAGTTTGCACCTCGCGCCGCGGCGTGGGACGAGAGCGAGACGTTTCCCGTGGAGCAATTGCGGAAGGCCGCCGCGCTGGGCTTCGCTGGTATCTATGTCCGAGATGACGTCGGCGGTTCGGATCTGAAGCGCCTCGATGCGGCACTCATCTTCGAGGAGCTCGCCGTCGGCTGTACTTCGACCGCGGCATACATCTCCATCCACAACATGGCGTCGTGGATGATCGACAGTTTCGGCAACGACGATCAGCGCCGCCAATGGCTGCCCGACCTCGCGTCGATGAAGACGTTCGCCAGCTACTGCCTGACCGAGCCGGGTGCCGGCTCCGACGCGGCGGCGCTAAAGACCCGGGCGGTCAAGAGCGGCAACTCCTACGTCCTCAACGGCAGCAAGGCGTTCATCTCCGGCGGCGGCTCCAGCGACATCTATGTCTGCATGGTGCGCACGGGCGGCGAGGGGCCAAAGGGCATCTCGACGATCGTGGTCGAGAAGGATACGCCGGGCCTGTCCTTCGGCAAGAAGGAGAGAAAGCTCGGCTGGAATAGCCAGCCGACCGCGATGGTGATCTTCGAGGACTGCCGCGTGCCGATCGGAAACCGCATCGGCGAGGAGGGCGACGGCTTCAAGATTGCAATGAAAGGGCTGGACGGCGGCCGCATCAACATCGCCGCGTGCTCGCTCGGGGCGGCGCGCGCCTGCCTCGATGCCGCGCGCGAGCATCTGGGAGTACGAACCGCTTTCGGCAAAAAGCTCGCCGAGTTCCAGGCGCTGCAGTTCAAGCTGGCCGACATGGCGACCGAGCTGGAAGCGGCGCGCCTGATGGTGCACCGTGCCGCCAGCCGGCTCGACGCGCACGATCCCGAGGCGACGATGTATTGCGCGATGGCGAAGCGCTTCGCAACAGATGTCGGGTTCAAGGTCTGCAACGAGGCACTGCAGCTTTTCGGCGGCTACGGCTATCTGAAGGACCATCCGATCGAGCGCTACCTCCGCGATACCCGTGTCCATCAGATTCTGGAAGGCACCAACGAGATCATGCGCCTGATTATCGCAAGGCGGTTGCTCGGGATTTGAAGTTTATCGAGGCAAGCAAGACGATGAACGACGTGACGACACTCAAGACCGACGAGCTCCTGTTCGAGCGGCGCGGTCGCCTCGGCGTGATCACCATGAACCGGCCGAAGGCGCTCAATGCGCTGACGCACGAGATGAGCCTGGCGATCGATCGCGTGCTGAAGGACTGGGCGGCCGATCCCAAGGTCGCGACCGTCGCCATCGCCGGAGAGGGCGAGCGCGCCTTCTGCGCTGGCGGCGACATCCGTGCCCTCCATCAATCAGGGCCGAAGGGCCAGCTCACGCGCGATTTCTACTGGAACGAATACAGGATGAACCGGCGCATCTTCCGCTTTCCCAAGCCGTACGTGGCGCTGATGGACGGCATCACCATGGGCGGCGGGGTCGGGGTCGGCGTGCCGGCGCGCTACCGCGTCGTCACCGAGAAGACGCTGCTGGCGATGCCGGAAACGGGGATCGGCCTCTTTCCAGATGTCGGCGCCAGCTATTACCTTTCGCATATGCCAGGTCAGCTCGGCATCTATCTCGGCCTCACCGGCGCGCGCGTTCGGGCCGCCGATATCCTGTATTCCGGGCTTGGAACGCACTTCATGCCGTCGGCGAAGCTGCCGGATTTCCTGACGGCGCTGGAGGGAGCCGCGCCGGACGAGCTGCTTGGGCGCCTTGCGGAGCCATGTCCGGAACAAGCGCCGCTGACACAGCATAGGCTCGTGATCGACCGCTGCTTCGCGGGCAGCACGGTCGAGGAGATCATGCAGGCGCTCGCGAGGGAGGGCGGTGCCTGGGCCGACCAGGTGCTCGCGTCGCTTCAGCAAAAATCGCCGATGAGTCTGAAGGTGACGTTGCGAGAGCTGCGCGAGGCATCGCGGCTCACCTTCGAGCAGTGCATGGTGATGGAGTACCGGCTGGTACAGCGCTTCATGGCCGATCCGGATTTCTTCGAAGGTG
Source organism: Alphaproteobacteria bacterium (assembly GCA_041690495.1). Classification (GTDB taxonomy): domain Bacteria; phylum Pseudomonadota; class Alphaproteobacteria; order CACIAM-22H2; family CACIAM-22H2; genus DATAAP01. Next base: position 71,904 of record JAWLHE010000007.1, read on the forward strand.
TGCGCGCGCTGATCATCGACAAGGACAACAAGCCGAGTTGGCATCCCGCGACTCTCGCCGAGGTGACGCCGGCAATGGTGGACGCATACTTCGAGCCGCTCGAACACGATCTGACGTTCGAGGACTGAACGGAAGCAAACGGAACAAGGGGAGGCAGACTCATGGCGACGATCGGGTTCATCGGGCTCGGGAACATGGGGGGGCCGATGGCGCGCAACCTCGTCAAGGCCGGCCACAAGCTCAAGGTTTTCGATGTGGTGAAGGCGAATGTCGATGCCGCGGCGAAGGCCGGCGGCGAGGCGGTCGCGAGCGCCGCGGATGCCGCGAAGGGCGCCGAGCTCGTCGTCACCATGCTTCCAGCCGGCGAGCACGTGCGCGACGTCTACATGGAGCGCGGCAAGGTCATCGCGTCGGCGGCGAAAGGCACCCTGTTCATCGACTGCTCGACCATCGACGTGGACACGGCACGTGCGGTCAGCGCCGCGGCGGTCGCAGCCGGTCATGAGATGGTCGATGCGCCCGTCTCCGGTGGCACGGTCGGCGCCGAGAACGCCACGCTGACCTTCATGTGCGGCGGCTCCGATGCGGCCTTCGCCCGGGCGAAGCCGATCCTCGAGGCGATGGGCAAGACCATCGTCCATGCCGGTGCCGCCGGAAACGGGCAGGCCGCCAAGATCTGCAACAACATGATCCTGGGCATCTCGATGATCGCTGTCTGCGAAGGATTCCTGCTGGCCGAGAAGCTCGGCCTGGACGCGCAGAAGTTGTTCGACATCAGCTCCAAATCCTCGGGCCAGTGCTGGTCGATGACGACCTATTGCCCGGTCCCGGGACTGGTCCCGACCTCGCCCGCCAACCGGGACTACAAACCGGGCTTCAGCGGCGCCATGATGGTTAAGGATATGCGACTGGCGCAGGAGGCCGCGCATGCCACTGGGGCGGCGACCCCCTTGGGGGCGGCCGCCCAGGCTCTCTACGCCCTGTATTGCAGCCGGGGCGGGGCCGCGGCCGACTTCTCGGGGATCATCCGCATGTTGGCAGGCAAGTAACGTTAGCTTAACGGTAGACCGTTAGCCTTCCGGTTGCACCGAGTCCTGGAAGGAACGGCTCATGAAGCGCGTGTATTTGGAAGTCGTGGCGCTGGTCGAGCGTCTGCACCGGCAGTTTCTCGAGGTCGTAAAGACCGAGATCGACCGGATGGGCATCCACGACGTCAACAACGTCCAGGCGATGATCCTCTATCACATCGGCTCGGAAGAGCTGACCGTGGGCGAGCTGACGCAGCGCGGCTACTATCTGGGCTCGAATGTTTCCTACAATCTCAAGAAGCTCATCGAGCACGCCTATATCGCGCAGGCGCGTTCACCGCACGACCGCCGCTCGGTACGCATCAAGCTGACGCCCAAGGGACTCGAACTGCACGGTCGGCTTGACGCGGTCTTTCAGCAGCATTCGTCTCATCTCGAAAAGACCGACCTCGCCGGCGGCGAGCTCAACGACGTGGCCGCGACCTTGCGCCAGCTCGAGCAGTTCTGGGACGGCCGCCTCGGCGCCGGCGCGTTCGCCCTCAATACAGCGGCCTGAGCCTCGGCGCGCAGCGCATCGAACATTCATCCAGGCCCGACGCAGGTCGCCCGCACGCACGGTAGAACCGCGTGTCGGTGCCGGACCCTGTCGTCGCGAGCGAAGACACCCGAAACCTCCTCGAACGCGGTACGGCGACTGGGATTGCCGTCACCGGAACCGTCAGGCGTATCCAGCGTTGCAGTCCGCGATGTTCAGTTCACTGCGCCCAGAGGACTTCATGAAACGGACCGCTGTCGCCTTCGTCCTCGCGGCTGGCATGCTGAGTGCCGGCACGAATGCTCAGATGGCGCCGGCAGGGAGCGCCGATCGGGTGCCTGCCACGTCGCAGCGCAATGGCGACATCACCACCATCCGCGTCGACGTCGCGCGGGTCGCGCTGGGGCATCGCGCGAGCAAGTTGGTCGGTGCGGCAATCGTCACCAACAAGGACGAGCGGATCGGAACGATCGACGATCTCGTGGTCAGCGCGGATGACGGCGAGACCTTTGCGGTCATATCGGTCGGAGGATTCCTCGGCGTTGGCAGCAAGCTGGTGGCGGTGCCGTTCCACACGCTGCGCACCGTGAAGGAGGAACGCCTGATGCTTCCAGGCGCCAGCAAGGATGCGCTGAAAGAGCTGCCCGAATTCAAGTACGCGAAGGGTTGAACCAACCCTGGTGGCGGCTGCCGCCCGAAAGGCGGCAACTGTCGTCCAGTGTCACCCGCGGCCCTCGGGCTTCTTTCCCGAGTCGTGCCGCGGGCCCACTGCTTCGGCTAGGCCGTGAATGCCTGGATTCCGGTCTGGGCGCGGCCGAGGATGAGCGCGTGGATGTCGTGCGTCCCCTCGTAGGTGTTCACCGCCTCCAGATTCATCACATGCCGGATGACGTGGAACTCGTCCGAGACGCCGTTGCCGCCGTGCATGTCGCGCGCGATACGGGCGATGTCGAGCGCCTTCCCACAGGAGTTTCGCTTGATCAAGGAGATCATCTCGGGGGCGGCGCGGCCCTCGTCGAACAGGCGTCCGACGCGAAGGCATGCCTGCATCCCGATCGCGATCTCGGTCTGCATGTCGGCGAGCTTCTTCTGGATGAGCTGGTTCGCGGCGAGCGGGCGGCCGAACTGCTTGCGCTCGAGCGTATAGTTGCGGGCACGCTGCCAGCAGAACTCCGCCGCGCCCAGCGCTCCCCAGGCGATACCGTAGCGCGCGCGATTGAGGCAGCCGAACGGACCTTTGAGGCCTGAAACGTTCGGCAGCAGGTTCTCCTCGGGGATCAGCACCTCATCCATCACGATTTCACCGGTGATGGAGGCGCGCAGGCTGAACTTGCCCTCGATCTTCGGGGCCGACAGGCCCTTCATGCCCTTCTCGAGGATGTAACCGCGGATTTCGCCGGCATCGTCCTTTGCCCATACGACGAACACGTCGGCGATCGGCGAATTGGTGATCCACATCTTTGCTCCGGTGAGGCTGTAGCCGCCGGAAACCTTCTTTGCGCGCGTCTTCATGCTGCCTGGATCGGAGCCGTGGTCGGGCTCGGTCAAACCGAAGCAGCCCACCCATTCGCCGGTTGCCAGCTTGGGCAGATACTTCTGCCGCTGCGCCTCCGAGCCGTAGGCATGGATCGGATGCATGACCAGGGACGACTGAACGCTCATTGCCGAACGGTACCCGCTATCGACGCGCTCGACCTCGCGCGCGACCAGTCCGTAGGACACGTAGTTGACGCCGGCGCAGCCGTAGCCCTGGATCGTCGAACCGAGGAAGCCGAGAGCTCCCATCTCGTTCATGATCTCTCGATGAAAATGCTCGTGCCGGAAAGCCTCGGTGACGCGCGGCAGGAGTTTCTCCTGACAGTATTCGCGTGCCGCGGCCGCGATCATCCGCTCGTCTTCGGTGAGCTGCTCCTCGAACAGGAACGGGTCGTCCCACACGAATTGCGTCTTGCCGGCTGACTTGCCGGCGGGCATTGCCTTTGCTGGGGTGGCGCACATGGTCGAAAACTCCGGTACTCGATTTGCGGCGGATTGTGTCCGGCGAGGCCCAGCACGTTTAGCGCCGAATGACGGAAGGAGGCAAGCGGCGCCCATCCAATGCTGCCAACGCCCCCGGGATGGGCTCAGTCAGGAATGACCGCCGTCGCTTCGATCTCGATCTTGGCGCGATCTTCTACGAGCGATTTGACTTCCACCAGGGCCATGGCGGGGTAGTTCTTGCCGATGACGTCGCGGTATGCGCGTCCGATATCGGGAAGACGCGCAAGGTATTCCTGCTTGTCGGTTACGTACCAGGTGAATCGGGTGATGTGTTCAGGTTTCGCTCCACCCTCCGCAAGCACTGCAACGACGTTTACCAGCGCCTGGCGGAGCTGGCCGACGAAGTCATCGGTTTCGAACGCTCCCGTCGCGCCGTTCCAGCCGATCTGCCCGGCAACGAAGACGATCGTACCGCGAGCGGCAATGCCGTTGGCATAGCCCTTGGGCGCCGGCCAGTCCCTGGGCTGCAATACGCGATTCATGGAAGCCGGGTCCCGCTACGACCGACATTTCCAAGCCCGCTGTGCAGCTGCCCCCCGAAAACCGCAACCGTCATTCGACTCCTCGCTTGTCGTTTTGTCGAAAATTAGTTTAAGCCTAAAATAATTTCCCGGCAACTGGAGGGCGGCCTGCCGCGGGAGCGGCTTGGCGGCGGGGCCGGAATCGGCAACACTCGGGTCCATGCCGCGCGACGTGATTTTCGAGTTTCGCCGGGTCGGAAACGCCGTTAAGGCCAGCGCGGTCGATACGGAAACCATGACGGAAGTCTCGGTCATGGGCCCTGCAACCGCGGACCAGACATCGCTGCGGCGTGCGGCGCTGCGCAAGCTTGAATTCGTCCTGGCGCGCCGTGCAAGGGAGCAAAAGCCGACGCGATAGCGGCGCGGCTCATCCGAAGGTACTTTGCGGTACGCGGCTCCCCCGCTACATTTCGTTGCAATTGTCGTCGGCTGGTATCAAAAAGACCGGCCAATCCGTCCCGGCGAACCGGGCGATTTGCAGGGACAGGGTAGGGGTAGCGGGAGCGAATGGAGTATTTCGTACAACAGCTCATCAACGGGCTGACTCTCGGCGCGATCTACGGCTTGATCGCCATCGGCTACACGATGGTCTACGGGATCATCGGCATGATCAATTTCGCCCACGGCGAGATCTACATGATCGGCGCCTTCATCTCGGTGATCACGTTTACCTTGCTCGGGATGGGCGGCATCTCCTGGGCACCGCTTTCGATTCTGATCGTCCTCCTCGTTGCGATGTTCTTCACCGCCGTTTATGGCTGGACGATCGAGCGTCTCGCATACCGGCCGCTGCGGGGTTCAATCCGGCTGGCGCCGCTGATCTCGGCGATCGGCATGTCGATTTTCCTGCAAAATTACGTACAGCTCACCCAGGGCGCCAAGATCAAGCCTCTGCAGCCCATCGTCCGCGGAAATTTTCCGCTGCTGGAATCCGCATCGGGCTTCACGGTCGCGATCAGCTATCTGCAGATCATCATCATCCTGCTGACCATAGCGCTCATGGCGGGCTTTACTTACATGATCCAGAACACGGCGCTTGGGCGCGCACAGCGCGCCTGCGAGCAGGATCTCAAGATGGCCTCGCTGATCGGCGTCGATGTCGACCGTACGATTTCGTTCACATTCGTGATCGGCGCGGCGCTTGCCGCCGTCGCCGGCGTGATGGTGACGATGTATTACGGGGTGGTGGACTTCTACATCGGCTTCGTCGCCGGACTAAAGGCGTTCACCGCTGCAGTCCTTGGGGGTATCGGCTCGCTGCCGGGGGCGATGCTGGGCGGCATCCTCATCGGCCTGATCGAGGCGTTCTGGTCGGCCTACTTCACGATCGAGTACAAGGACGTCGCAACGTTCGCAATCCTCGTTATCGCGCTGATCTTCCGGCCGACCGGATTGCTGGGACGACCGGAAGTCGAGAAGGTTTGAGGCACCGCCTTGGCCACTATCGTTGAACGTACCGCAGCACCGAGCTTTCTGGCCATCGCGACGAAGGAATCCGCGCTGGCGGCGGGCGTTGCTTTCCTGCTCGCGTTCCCGCTGCTCGGATTTCATCTTGTCGATATTCCAGGCGGGGTAGCGGTCGATAGCCGCTGGTCGTGGGTCGTCATCGCCACGCTTAGCGTGTTTGCCGGCCGGTTCTTGCTTGTGCTGTTGCGCCGCGCCCATCCCGAGCGCTTCGCCAAAGCCCTTCGTGCATCGGCGCCCTCGCGGGGGAAGTTGCCGATCACGCATATCGCCGGCGGCCTGTTCGCGGCTTTTGCGGTGGCGCTGCCGTTCCTCCCGTTCTCGGATCGCTACATCATAGATATTTCGATCTCCGTTCTGATCTACGTCATGCTCGGCTGGGGACTGAACATCGTCGTCGGTCTCGCCGGGCTCCTGGATCTCGGCTATGTCGCGTTCTATGCCGTAGGAGCCTACTCCTTCGCGCTCTTGGCGCAGCACACAGGACTCGGTTTCTGGGAGTGTCTGCCGGTGGCCGGCGCCTTCGCGGCGCTGTTCGGAATCCTGCTCGGCTTTCCGGTGTTGCGGCTCCGCGGGGACTACCTGGCGATCGTGACGCTCGGCTTCGGCGAGATGATCCGCATCGTGTTGCTTAACTGGCAGAGCTTTACCGGGGGCCCGAACGGCTTGAGCTCGATCCCGCGGCCGTCGTTCTTCGGCTTTCCCTTCGCGCGGAGTGCTCCGGAAGGGACGGTGACTTTCCACCAGCTCTTCGGCGTCGAGTTCGACGTCATGCATCGGACGTATTTTCTCTTCTACGTCATTCTGGCGCTGGCGCTGCTTACCAACTTCTTTTCGATGCGCATCCGCAAGATGCCGGTCGGCCGTGCCTGGGAAGCGCTGCGCGAGGATGAGATCGCCTGTCGTTCGCTCGGCATCAATCCGACCAACACCAAGCTCTCCGCCTTCGCGATCGGAGCGATGTTCGGCGGGTTCGCCGGGGCGTTCTTCGCGACACGGCAGGGCTTCATAAGCCCTGAGAGCTTCACATTCCCCGAGAGCGCGACGATTCTGGCGATCGTCGTGCTGGGTGGCCTGGGCAGTCAGCTCGGCGTGGTCGCCGCAGCGGCTTTCCTGGTCCTGGCGCCGGAGTTCCTGCGTGATTTCGCGCAGTTCCGTATGCTAGCCTTCGGCGCCGCCATGGTCGCGGTCATGGTCTGGCGGCCACAGGGGCTGATCGCGCACCGCGATCCGACGATCTCACTGCCGCAGGGCGTCAAGGCGAGGAGCGGATGAACGAGGATCCCGCGCTCAGCCCGCCGCCGCCCGGGGTCATTCTCGACGTCCAGCATCTGACGATGCGCTTCGGCGGCCTTGTCGCCATCGACGATATCTCCTTCCAGGCGCATGATCGCGCGATAACGGCAATTATCGGGCCGAACGGCGCGGGCAAGACCACGGTCTTCAATTGTCTTACGGGTTTCTACAAACCCACGGTCGGACGCCTTGCGATGCAGAAGGACGGCCGGGTGTGGCTGCTCGAGCGCATGGAGGGCTTCCGCATCGCGCAGCGGGCAGGGATCGCGCGGACCTTCCAGAACATACGCCTTTTCCCGAAGATGTCCGTGCTGGAGAACCTGATGGTGGCTCAGCACAATCGCCTGATGAAGGCTTCGGGGTGGACCATCAAGGGACTGCTCGGCCTGCCGGGGTTCCGCAACGCCGAGCGCGAGGGGCTCGAATTCGCCACTTTCTGGCTCGAGCGGATCAATCTTCTGGACAAGGCCGATTGGCAGGCCGGGAACCTCCCCTACGGTGATCAGCGGCGGCTCGAGATCGCGCGCGCAATGTGTACGGGGCCTGCGCTGCTCTGCCTGGACGAGCCGGCCGCCGGCCTCAACCCGCGCGAATCCGCTGCCCTCAATGACCTGCTGCGCTACATCCGCGATGAGGTGAAGATCGCGGTTCTGCTGATCGAGCACGATATGAGCGTGGTGATGGAGATCTCGGATCACGTCATCGTCCTGGATTACGGCCGCAAGATCGCCGAGGGCGCACCCGAGGCCGTGCGTAACGATCCTGCCGTCATTCGCGCCTATCTCGGCGAGGAAGAAACCGAGGAATTGCCGCCCGAGATCGCCGCCGATCTGGCGGCGCCGGGCGGGCCGGCTGTAGCCGCGCCCGGCGCGATCGCACCTGTCGACAAGAAGGGCGAGACGTGACGATGCTTCGCGTTGCGAACGTGCATACCTTTTATGGGCAGATCGAGGCGTTGAAGGGCGTCAGCATCGAGGTCAATCGCGGCGAGATTGTCACGCTCATCGGGGCCAACGGGGCGGGAAAATCGACCCTGCTGATGACCATCTGCGGCAAACCGGCCGTTGCGGAGGGCTCAATCTCGCTCGAGGGACGCGAGATCTCGCAGCTCCCCACGCACGAGATCGCGCGGCTGGGCATCGCCCAGTCACCCGAGGGCAGACGCATCTTCCCGCGGATGACAGTGCTGGAAAATCTGCAGATGGGCGCGATGACCACCGATGGGTCGCATTTCGAGGAGGACATGGCGCGCGCCTTCAAGCTGTTTCCTGTGCTCGACCGCCGGCGCAATCAGCGCGGGGGAACATTGTCCGGCGGCGAGCAGCAAATGCTGGCAATCGCGCGGGCGCTGATGGGGCGGCCGCGGTTGCTCCTGCTCGACGAGCCTTCGCTCGGTTTGGCGCCGCTGCTGGTCAAGCAGATCTTCGACACGATTCGCGAGATCAACGAGCGTGAAGGCGTCACCATGCTTCTGGTCGAACAGAATGCATATCATGCGCTCAAGCTCGCGCATCGTGGCTATGTCCTCGTCAATGGGCGCATCACGCTCGCCGGGTCCGGCTCGGAGCTTCTCGCGAACCGCGAGGTGCGCGCGGCCTATCTCGAGGGCGGCAAGAAGCATTAAGGGGCGTAATCCATGCTGCACGAGCTTTTCGGTGGGTCGATCGGGGATTTTCTCGGAATCACGCTGATCCTCTTCGGGGGCGCCGCTTTCATGACCGGGCAGGCGCTTGCCGGAACCTGGCGACCGTTATGGCAGATCGGCCCTTACGGGCTGCTGCTGGCAGCTGCGGACCGCTTCTTCAGCTGGGGATTGTTTGGCGGAGAGTTGCGCTCCGTGTCGGGATTCATCATTGATGCCCTTGTGATTCTCGCCGTCGGTATCGTCGCCTACCGGCTGACGCAGACGCACAAGATGACGACTCAGTATCCGTGGATTTACGAGCGCGCCGGGCTGTTTGCGTGGCGCGTCCGGGATGGCGGCAGCCCACCGTCATGATGATCGTTGCCGACGGCGCGGCGGGGTTCTAGACTCGGCTGCAGGCAGACCGGGCGCGTGCCGAACGGCTGCGACCGGAGGTTGAGGGGGCCCTTTGGGCTTTCGTTTCAATAACAGGGAGAGAGATCCTATGCGCAAATACATGCTGGGCCTTGTTGCGGCCACGGCGGTGGCGGCAGGAGCCCAGGGCGTACCCGGAGCTGCGGCCCAGGAGATCGTCATCGCCGTAGCCGGTCCGATTACTGGCCAGTACGCGATTTTCGGTGAGCAGATGCGTCGCGGCGCGCAGCTGGCGGTCGATGACCTCAATGCGAAGGGCGGAATCATGGGGCGCAAGATCCGCCTCGAGGTTGGCGACGACGCCTGCGATCCCCGCCAAGCGGTCTCGGTCGCAAACCAGCTGGCCAGCCGCAAGGTCGTCTTTGTCGCCGGCCATTTCTGCTCCTCGTCTTCGATCCCGGCGAGCCAAGTCTACAACGAGGCCGGCATCCTGCAGATTTCCCCGGCATCGACGAACCCGGCCTTGACCGATGAGGCGGCCAAGAAAGGTTGGATCAACGTGTTCCGCGCCTGCGGCCGCGACGATCAGCAGGGCGGCGTCGCCGGCGCTTACCTGGCCGAAAAGTACAAGGGCAAGAAAGTCGCGATCATCCACGACAAGTCGACATACGGCAAAGGCCTTGCCGACGAGACCCAGAAGGCGATGAACGCCAAGGGCCTCAAGGAAGCGATGTACGAAGCCGTGACGCAGGGTGACAAGGATTTCGGCGCGCTGATCAGCAAGATGAAGCAGACCGGCGTGGACGTGATCTATTACGGCGGCTATCACACCGAGGCGGGCTTGATGGTCCGCCAGTCGCGCGAGCAGGGCTTCAACGCCACGCTGATCTCGGGTGACGCACTTGTCGACAACGAGTTCTGGAAGATCACGGGCGCCGCGGGCGAGGGCACGCTGATGACGTTTGCTCCCGATCCGCGCAAAGTCCCCGAGGCCAAGGAAATCGTGGCCAGGTTCAAGCAGCAGGGCTATGACCCCGAGGGCTATACGCTGTACAGCTACGCCGCGTTGCAGGTCTGGGCGGCGGCCGTGAACAAGGTCAAGTCGACCGACGTCGAGAAGGTCTCGCCGGCGATCCGCGGCCATGCCTTCGACACCGTACTCGGCAATCTGAAATTCAACGACAAAGGCGACGTGTCGAATTCCAAGTACGTCTTCTTCGTCTGGAAGAACGGCCAGTACGCAGAGATGTAATCGGCGGCGTCGGTCGTCCTGAAATCGAAGGCCCGGCGGTTTCCCGCCGGGCCTTTTCCTTTCGTCGGTGCGCAGGATCCGGGGGATGGACCAAGACCACCCCGCCCGGAAGCTATTTTTTCGTTTTGGTGCGCCGCGCGCCCGGTTTGCGTCCCAGTCCGATCTTCTTGGCGAAGGCCGAGCGCTGCGCGGCATAGTTCGGCGCGACCATCGGGTAGTCGGCCGGAAGCCCCCATTTGATCCGGTATTCCTCCGGCGTCATGTTGTAAGACGTCCGCAAATGACGCTTGAGCATCTTGAGCTTCTTGCCGTCCTCAAGGCACACGATGTACTCGGGCGTGATCGACTTCTTCACCGGCACCATTGGCTTCAGGCCAACTGCGCCGAGCGCGCTGCTGCCTCCGTCAAGCGCGGAGATCGAGGAATAGATGGTCTTTATGACGTCGGGCAGTTGCGAAGCCGGGAGCGTATTGTTGCCGACATAGGCGGCGGCCACCTCTGCGGTCATACGTAGCAGATCTCCCGGGCTCGTCTTCTCTCTCGAGAGTTCGTTCATTGTTTCTTCGGACTCCTTGACAACTTCCGGTTTACTGGCATGGCGCCAGACCGCTGTCAACGAGAATTGAAAGTGACTTCAAGAATTACAATCGATGGTAATGGATTTGCCAGTCGATTTCTTGGCTGCCCTGATGAATTTACCAAAGATCAGGTGCGTGTTCCTGCAATGGACATGCGGCCGAAGGGCCGGACATTGTCTCGCGGGCTCCTTTCGGAGAGCGCGCCGAAGCCGCCGCGCCGTACCGCGAGCGGAGACGCACGACTCGGCGATTCTGACGCCAGTTCAAGAGCTTGTGCCTGATTGGCAAGGCCTTTCGACATATGGTAGGGTCGGCCCCGCTTTCGACCATTTGCACCGGACATGCCTTCCGAAACGATTGCCATCGCCGCCGACCACGCCGGACTGGATTTGAAATCCGTCTTGTCGCAGGAATTGCGGCAGTCCGGATTCGAGGTGCTCGACCTCGGTACCGCTTCATCCGACAGTGTCGACTATCCGGATTTCGCTGACGCCCTTGCGGGCGCAATTACCCAGGGACGCGTCAGTCGCGGCGTGCTCGTGTGCGGCACTGGCATTGGCATCTCGATTGCCGCAAACCGCCACAGGGGCGTGCGCGCGGCTCTATGCCGCGATTCCACCGACGCGCGGCTCGCACGCGAGCACAACGATGCCAATGTGCTCGTGCTCGGCGGTCGTACGACCGGTGTGGAGACGGCCAGGGACTGCCTGAAGGCGTTCCTGACGACTCCGTTTGCAGGCGGGCGCCACGCGCGTCGTGTCGCCAAGCTCGGATAAACGAACCACCTGGCCCCATTTCTCTCACATGATCAAGGCTTCCCCCTCCATGTCTGTTGCCAAGTCCGCTCAGGCGCCGTCCGGACCGAAAGCCGCCGACTTCTTCGGTGGTGCGCTTGCCGAAATCGACCCCGATCTGTATCGCGGCGTTCGCCTCGAGCTGAAGCGCCAGCAGGAGCAGATCGAGCTGATCGCCTCCGAGAACCTCGTCTCGCGCGCCGTGCTCGAAGCGCAAGGTTCAGTTCTGACCAACAAGTATGCGGAAGGCTATCCGGGCAGGCGCTACTACGGCGGATGCGAATACGTCGACATTGCCGAGGAACTGGCGATCGAGCGCGCCTGCAAGCTGTTCGACTGCGCCTTCGCAAACGTGCAGCCCCATTCGGGCGCGCAGGCGAACCAGGGCGTATTCATGGCTCTGCTGAAGCCCGGCGACACGATCCTGGGCATGTCGCTTGCTGCGGGCGGCCATCTGACGCATGGCGCGCCGCCCAATCTCTCCGGCAAGTGGTTCAACGCCGTGCAGTACGGCGTACGCCGCGATGACGCGCTCATCGACTTCGACGAAGTCGAGCGCCTGGCGAAAGAGCACCGGCCGAAGCTGATCATTGCCGGCGGCTCGGCATATCCGCGAGTAATCGATTTCGCCCGGTTCCGCGCGATCGCCGACAGTGTCGGCGCCTATCTAATGGTCGACATGGCGCATTTCGCCGGCCTCGTCGCCGGCGGCGCGCATCCGAGCCCGTTGCCGCACGCCCATGTGGTAACGACGACGACCCACAAGACGCTGCGCGGTCCGCGGGGCGGCCTGATCCTTTCCGCGGACGCCGAGCTCGGAAAGAAGATCAATTCGGCGGTATTCCCCGGCCTGCAGGGCGGGCCGCTGATGCATGTCATCGCTGCCAAGGCGGTCGCTTTCGGCGAAGCGCTGCGGCCGGAATTCAAGGCCTATGCGCGTGCGGTCGTGGAGAATGCGCGGACCCTCGCGGCGAGCATGGCTGCCGGCGGGTTCGATATCGTCTCGGGCGGCACCGACACGCATCTGATGCTGGTGGACCTGCGACCGAAGAAGCTGACCGGTCGCGAGGCCGATCTCAGTCTCGATCGTGCCGGCATCACCTGCAACAAGAACGGCATTCCCTTCGATCCGGAGAAACCGACGGTCACTTCCGGGATCAGGCTCGGCACGCCGGCCGGCACCACGCGCGGCTTCGGCGTCAACGAGTTCCGGCAAATCGGTGCGTTGATCTGCGAAGTGCTCGAGGGACTGGCGGCGAACCGCGGGGACAACGAGAGCGCCGAGCGCGCGGTGCGTGCCAAGGTGCTGGACCTGTGCCGGCGCTTTCCGATCTACCGCGACCAATGAATCAACGACGATAGGCAGGGGGCTTAGGGAGGATGCGTTGCCCGTTTTGCGGTCACGACGACACGCAAGTGAAGGACTCGCGGCCTACTGATGACAACAGCGCGATTCGCCGCCGGCGGTTCTGCCCGGCATGCGGCTCGCGCTTCACGACCTTCGAGCGAGTGCAGCTGCGCGAGCTTGTGGTCGTAAAGAAGGGCGGGGTCAAGGAACCGTTCGACCGCGAGAAACTGGCGCGTTCAATCTCGATCGCGGTGCGAAAGCGCCCGGTGGAGCCGGAACGCGTCGAGCGCCTTGTCAACGGCATAGTCCGCCGGCTGGAAAGTCTCGGTGAGTCCGAAATTCCGTCGACCGTGGTCGGCGAGATGGTGATGGACGCGCTGTCGAGCCTCGATCCGGTCGCGTATGTCCGGTTCGCGTCCGTTTACCGCAATTTCCGCGAAGCCAAGGATTTCGAAGATTTCGTCGGCAAGCTTGGCGACAAAGACTGATCCGGCCGATATCGGGCACATGCGGGCCGCGCTTGCGCTGGCGCGGCGCGGGCTTGGGCGCACATGGCCGAACCCGAGCGTCGGCTCGGTGGTGGTCCGCGACGGCCGCGTCGTCGGGCGCGGCTGGACGCAGCCGGGCGGGCGGCCGCACGCTGAAACCGAGGCGCTGGCGAGAGCCGGTGCCGCGGCAAAGGGGGCCACGGCCTATGTCAGCCTCGAGCCATGCAGCCATCAGGGCCGGACGCCGCCGTGCTCGCAGGCGCTGATCGAGGCCGGCATAGCGCGGGCGGTCATTGCGTGCGAGGACCCGGATCCGCGCGTCAGCGGAACCGGCACGGCCGCGCTCGCCGCTGCGGGAATCGCCGTGCAGGCCGGGGTGCTTGACCAGGAGGCCCGCGAACTCAATGCAGGATTCTTCAACCGCGTAATGCTCGGGCGTCCGCTCATAACGCTCAAGGCGGCGACCGGGCTCGATGGCCGGATCGCGACGCACCGAGGCGAAAGCCGCTGGATTACCGGCGAGCCGGCGCGGGCCCGCGGACACTTGCTGCGGGCGACGCACGATGCGGTGATGGTCGGCGTCGGAACGGCGTCGGTCGACGATCCGCAGCTGACCTGCCGCTTGCCGGGGCTGGAGGCGCGTGCCCCGGTCCGGATTGTCGTGGATGGACGCTTGCGCCTGCCGTTGACCGGCCAGCTGGTCCGCCAAGCCAAGCAAATTCCCACCTGGGTGATCGCGGCCGAGGGCGTGGGCGCGCAGCGCCAGGCGGCACTGCTCGACTGCGGTGTCGAGGTCCTGATCGTTGCGCGTGATGCGGGGGGCGAGTATCCGGACCTGCATGAGGCGATGCGCATCCTCGGCGAGCGAGGTCTTACGCGTGTCCTCGTCGAGGGCGGGGGGCATCTCACGGCCGCTCTGTCGCGCGCCGACCTGATCGATCGGATCGTCTGGTTTCGTGCCGGGCTGCTCATCGGGGGCGACGGCGTGCCTGTCGCAGTGCCGTTCGGCGTAGACCGGCTCGATCAGGCACCACGCTTCAGGCGTTCGTCGGTCGACCCGTGCGGCGACGACGTGGTGGAAACTTGGGTGCGGCCAGCGTAGCTTGCGTCCATGTTCACCGGGATTGTCACGGATGTCGGCCGCGTACGCGAGCGTAAGGTAATGGGCGGCGGTCGCGACCTGCGCTTCACCATCGAGACTGCCTATCCCATGCAGGAGGTTGCACTGGGCGCGTCGATCTGCTGCTCGGGAACGTGCCTGACCGTGGTCGACAAGGGGCCTGACTGGTTCGCCAGCGACGTTTCGGCGGAGACCCTGGCCAAGACCACTCTCGGCGGCTGGCAGGCGGGAAACCGGATCAATCTCGAGCGCGCGCTCCGCCTCGGCGACGAGCTGGGAGGCCATCTTGTCAGCGGCCATGTCGATGGAATTGCGCAGGTGCTCGATCGCAGGACGGATGGCGAGAGCGTGCGTTATCTCTTCGCGCTGGACCGCGGGCTCGGCCGCTTCATTGCTCCGAAAGGCTCTGTTGCACTGGACGGCGTGTCGTTAACCGTCAACGAGGTCGAGGACACTTCATCGGGGGCGACGCATTTCGGCGTTAATATCATTCCCCATACCCGGCAGAAGACGACTTTCGGCGACGTGGGGCCGGGCATGCGCGTGAATGTGGAAGTCGACATGCTGGCGCGCTACGTTTCCAGACTGAGCCAGAGGAGTTAGTCATGCGGGTCTCGAAGCGGCAGGGCGCGTTGCTGGAGAAGGGCGTATCCGATATTGCCGTTCTGTCGTCGGTCGAGGACATTGTCGAAGATGCGCGCAACGGCCGGATGGTGATCCTGGTCGATGACGAGGACCGCGAGAACGAGGGCGACCTCTACATTCCGGCACAGATGGCGACGCCGGAGGTCATCAATTTCATGGCCAAGCATGGCCGTGGTCTCATCTGCCTCGCCCTGACGCGCGAGCGCGTCGAGCAGCTCGGCCTGCCGCTCATGGCGCGCGAGAACGGCACGCGCCATCAGACCGCCTTTACGGTGTCGATCGAAGCGCGCGAAGGCGTGACCACCGGCATCTCGGCTTCGGACCGCGCGCGTACCATTGCCGTGGCTATCGACCCGACCAAAGGACGCGACGCGATCGTCACCCCTGGCCACGTCTTCCCGCTGGTCGCACGCGACGGCGGCGTGCTCGTTCGCACCGGTCACACCGAGGCGGCCGTCGATATCGCACGCATGGCCGGCCTCCTGCCGGCCGGCGTGATCTGCGAGATCATGAACGACGACGGGACGATGGCGCGGCTGCCCGACCTCGTGAAGTTCGCGCAGTTCCACGGGTTGAAGGTCGGCGCGATCGCCGACCTCATCGCCCATCGCCGCCGGCACGATCGCATCGTCGAGCGCCGGATCGAGACGGTTCTCGACAGCCGGTTCGGCGGCGTGTTCCGGATGATCGTGTATGTGAACAGCGTCGCCTATGCCGAGCATATCGCCCTCGTCAAGGGTGACGTCACCGGGCCGGAACCCGTGCTTGTGCGTATGCATGCGCTCAATGTCCTCGATGACGTGCTGGGCGACCGCTCGGTCGGCCGCGGCGAGGTGCTTCATTCGGCCATGCGCATGATCGGCGAAGCGAGGCGGGGCGTCGTCGTATTGATCCGCGAGCCGCGGCCAACCAGCCTTTCGGACCGCGTTCGCGCACGCCTTGGCGATGCCGCCTCGCCGGCGATCGCACTCGGAAACTACCTTTCGGAGCGCGGCCGCCAGGCGGCCCGTACGGCGCCGACCGCGGCGGATCTGCGTGACTATGGCATCGGGGCGCAGATTCTCGTCGATCTCGGCGTCAAGGACATGATCCTGCTTTCGAACGCCCGTCGTAACATCGTCGGGCTCGAGGGCTACGGACTGAAGATCGTCGAGACGCGCTCGATCCAACCACTTGATCGAACCTGAACGTGATGGCTGACAAGTCCCATATCATGCTCGTGGAAGCGCGCTTCTACGAACCGATCGCCGACGAACTGGTCAAGGGTGCCACCGCCGCCCTCGAGCGGGCCGGTGCGACCTTCGAGCGCTTCGCCGTTCCCGGCGCACTGGAGATTCCCGCGGCGATTCGCTTTGCAGCGGAATCGATCGGGACCGTTGCGCATCGCCGCCGATTTGACGGCTATGTCGCGCTTGGCTGTGTCATTCGCGGCGAGACCACCCATTACCAGCACGTCTGCGAGGAAAGCGCGCACGGGCTGCAGGAACTCGCGCTGAAGTTCATGCTTCCGATCGGCAACGGCATCCTGACCGTCGAGAACGAGGAGCAGGCCTGGGAGCGCGCGCGCGTCGACCGTGCCGACAAGGGGGGCGGCGCCGCAGACGCGTGCCTAGCCATGGTCGCGCTCAAACGCCAATTCGATCTCGGTCCGCGATGACCGGAGACGGCAAGGTCGGGCGTGGCAGCGAGCCGGGCCGCCGGGGCCGCCGCAGCGTGGCGCGGCTGGCCGCGGTGCAGGCCCTCTACCAGATAGATCTGACCGCAACCCCGCCTGAGCAGGTAATTGCCGAGTTTCTCAGCCATCGCCTCGATGAGATCGGCGGTAAAGGCGCGGCCGACGCGGTGTTCTTCAGCGAGCTGGTCGGCGGTGTCGTCGCGCGCCGTACCGAGATCGATGCGCTGCTGGCCCCGCTGCTTGCCGAGGGGTGGACGATCGAGCGCCTGGAGAAGGTGCTGCGCGCCATTCTGCGCGCCGGCGCGTTCGAGATGCTGGCGCGCGGGGATGTTCCTGCGGCCGTTGTCATCGACGAATACGTGCGCGTCGCCCATGCGTTTTTCAGCGAGCGGGAGCCCGGCGTGGTAAACGGGATTCTCGACCGGCTCGCCCGGACCGTTCGCGCCACTGGATTCGAAGGCCGCCCGCGTGCCGAGCAAGACGCGACGGATCAGTGAGTTCGAGCTGATCGCCCGCTACTTCGCGCCCCTCGCGCGCGAAGCTGCGGGGGCGCTCGATCTCAAGGACGATGCCGCGTGGATCGAGAGCCGTGCCGACGCGCAGTGGGTGGTGACAAGCGATGTGCTGGTCGAAGGGGTGCATTTCCTGCCGGACGACCCGGCCGAGCTCATCGCCCGCAAGTCCCTGCGCGTCAACCTTTCGGACCTTGCGGCGAAGGGCGCCGCGGCGAAAGCCTATCTGCTCGATCTCGTGCTGCCCGCCACACATGACGAGCCCTGGATCGCCGATTTTGTACGCGGGCTCGCCAAGGATCAGGTCGAGTTCGGCGTCTCCCTGATCGGTGGCGACACCGCGAGCACGCCCGGGCCGCTGACGATCGCGGTGACGGCGCTCGGGCAGGTGCCGACCGGAGAGATGCTGGTTCGTTCCCGGGCAGCGGCCGACGACGATATCTACGTATCGGGAACGATCGGCGACGCCGCGTTGGGTCTGGTGGTGCTACGCGGCGGCCTGAACCGGCTCGGTGCCGCTGCGCAGAGCTATCTGGTGGGGCGCTACCGGTTGCCGGAGCCGCGCACCGTTCTCGGCCCGAAACTGGTCGGCATTGCCAACGCTGCAATGGACGTCTCGGACGGACTGGTTGCCGATCTTGGCCACATCTGCGCGACCTCGGGACTGGGGGCAGTGATCGAGGAGGATCTGGTACCAATTTCGCCGGCGGCAGCGACGGCGCTGCGCGAACACCCGGCATTGATCACGGCGGTCCTGACCGGAGGCGACGACTACGAGATCCTTTTCACCGCACCGGGCACGATGGCATCGACCATCCTGAAGCTGGCGCAGACGCTCAACGTACCGCTTGCCCGCATCGGGCGGATGCGGCCCGGCGCGGGAGTGGAGGTGGTAAAGGCCGACGGGAGCGGACGCGAGATCGATACACCCGGCTGGCAGCACTTCTGATCCGGTTATCCGTTCACGGTCCGTTTACGCGGCCTGCCTAGTCTCGATCGAGACTTGGGGCCCGGCGAATGAATCGGCTTTTATCCATCCTCTATGCAGCGCTGCTCGCGCTGCCGGCCATATGCGTGGCGGCGCCGGCCCCGGCCGGCGATCGCAGCCGGCCTGAATACGAAAAGCTGGAGCAGGGGCCGGTCTATCTGCGGCTCGAACGGATCATGGTGCCCATGATCCATGAAAACGCCGTGCGCAAGCTCATTACGTTCATTCTTGTGGTCGAGTTCGCGGATCCCGAGTCCCGCGAGCGGGCGAAGCTGGTGATGCCGCGACTTATCGACGCATTTCGGCGCGATCTGCACATCTTGGTATCGCGGCCTGGCAGCCGCGACGAGATGGATCTTGCCCTGTTCAAGCGGTACCTGCTGGCGTCCGGCAAACGGGTCCTGGGCCATGACGTGGTGAAGGACGTGTTCATCGAGCGCACCCTGGCGCGCAAGGCCGGGTAGCGAAGCACACGCTTGTCGGCCCGGCAAGGCGATGCTAGGCAGCGCGTGTGCCATCCGATCCCACGCGCCGCAACGTAATCCTTCTCGCCCTTTGCCAAGGGCTCCTGATGATTGGCACCTCGACGATGATTGCCGAGGCGGCGCTGGTCGGGCATCTGCTGGCGGAGGACAAAGCCTATTCGACCCTGCCGCTCGGAGCCCAGCAGCTTGCGGTGATGCTGACGATCGTGCCTGCGTCGCTGCTGATGGGCCGCATCGGCCGGCGCGCGGGCTTTTCGCTGGGGGCCGGGTTCGGCGTTGTCGGGACGACGGTCGCGACGATTGCCGTGCTACAGGGCTCGTTCTGGCTGTTCTGCCTCGGAACCGCCCTGAACGGCGTTTATAACGGCTTTGCGATGTTCTACCGCTTCGCCGCGGTCGACGGCGCGGAGAAGGGCTGGCAGGCGAAGGCGATTTCGTATGTGCTCGCGGGCGGGGTGCTGGCCGCGATCATCGGGCCCGAGCTTGCCAAGCACACCAAGGACCTGCTTGCGCCCGTGGTGTTTGCCGGATCCTTCGCGTCGCTGATCGTGACCGCGTTGGTCGCGCTGGTGATTTTGCAGTTCATCCGCATTCCGCGACCCAGCGAGGCCGAACGGCGCGAAGCGCAGCGGCCGCTCGCCGTCATCGCACGCCAGCCCGCGTTTCTGGTCGCCGTCCTTGGCGCCATGGTCGCCTATGGCGGGATGAATTTCATCATGACGGCCACGCCGCTGGAGATGCGCCTTTGCGGGCATCCCTTCGAGTCGACGGCCTTCGTCATCCAGTGGCATGTCTTCGCCATGTTCGCGCCGTCGTTCTTCACCGGACATGTGATCAGGCGTTTCGGGATGGCCAATGTGATGATCGCCGGTACGACCCTGATGGCCGCGGCGCTGGCCCTCAACCTTGCGGGCGTCAGCGTATGGCATTTCTGGACGGCCCTGGCGACGCTCGGACTGGGCTGGAATTTTCTGTTCGTCGGCGCGACGACGCTGCTTACGACGTCGTACCGGCCCGCCGAGAAGGCGAAGGTTCAGGCGCTGAACGATCTTCTGGTGTTCGGCACGGTCGCGATTTCGGCGTTCAGCGCCGGCTTCGCTCATCACGCCCTGGGATGGAGCGCCCTCAATTACGGCGTGGCGCCCTTCCTGGTCGCGGCGGCGGCGGCGATCGCATGGCTCGCCCGGCAGAGGCGCGTCTCCGCCGCCTAGCGGCAGGAAGCGCCGACCGCGGTTAAGGCATTGACCCGCTTGCCATCACGATTGGGTTCTGGCATGTTCCGCGCGCTTTTCCGGCCCGTCCGGAGCCGGTTCTGTCGGTCGTTCGACAGGCAAATCAAGAAAATCAGAGGCCGAAGATGACTGCTGCATATTGGATCGTGATCGCCTGCGGCGTGTTGGCGCTGATCTACGGCATATACGCCTATCGACAGGTAATGGCCGCCCCGGCGGGCAATCCACGCATGCAAGAAATTGCCGCCGCGATTCAGGAGGGGGCTCAGGCCTACCTCAATCGCCAGTACACAACCATCGCGATCGTCGGCGTGGTTGTCGCCGTCATCCTCCTTTACCTGGGCCTCCATGTCTCGATCGGCTTCCTGATCGGTGCCGTGCTGTCTGGCGCCGCTGGATATATCGGTATGAACGTCTCGGTGCGCGCCAATGTCCGTACGGCCGAAGCGGCACGAAGCGGCCTACAGCCCGCTCTCGACGTCGCCTTCCGCGCCGGCGCCATCACGGGGCTGCTCGTGGTCGGCCTTGGCCTGCTTGGCGTGGCCGTCTACTACGGCATTCTGCTGGGCTGGAAGGGCCCGGAGAACATGAACACGCTGATCCAGGCGCTCGTGGCGCTGTCGTTCGGCGCATCGCTGATTTCGATCTTCGCGCGCCTGGGCGGCGGCATCTTCACCAAGGGCGCCGACGTCGGCGCCGACCTCGTCGGCAAGATCGAGGCGGGCATCCCCGAGGACGATCCGCGCAACCCAGCCGTCATTGCCGACAACGTTGGCGACAACGTCGGCGACTGCGCCGGCATGGCCGCCGACCTGTTCGAAACCTACGCCGTGACCATCGTCGCGACCATGCTGCTCGCTGCGCTGTTCTTCACGGGCGAGACGCAGGCGACCATGATGCTCTACCCGCTGCTCGTCGGCGGCGTTTGCATCGCCACCTCGGTCGCCGGCACGTTCTTCGTCAAGCTCGGCCCCGACAATCACATCATGAAGGCCCTCTACAAGGGGCTCGCGGTTACCGGCTTCCTGTCGGCGGTGCTCATCTTCGTGGTCACGAATTGGTACCTCGGCGGCGAGACTTATACGATCGGTGCGCTCACCTTCACCTGGATGAACCTGTTCTGGTGCGCGATCACCGGCCTCGCCGTCACAGGCCTGCTGGTCTGGATCACCGAGTACTACACGGGCACGAATTACCGCCCGGTGCAGAGCATCGCCGAGGCCTCGATCACGGGGCACGCCACCAACATCATCAAGGGCCTTGCGGTTTCCATGGAGGCCACGGCACTGCCGGTGCTGGTGATCTCGGCGGGCATCATTGTTGCCTATCTCAACGCCGGCCTGTTCGGCATTTCGATCGCTGCGACGACGATGCTGGCGCTGGCGGGCATGGTCGTGGCGCTCGATGCCTACGGCCCGGTCACGGACAATGCCGGCGGCATTGCCGAGATGTCCGGCATGCCCAAGGACATCCGCAAGAACACCGATGCGCTCGACGCGGTCGGCAACACGACCAAGGCCGTTACCAAGGGCTATGCAATCGGCTCGGCCGGCCTCGCGGCCCTGGTCCTGTTCGCGGCCTATATCGAGGACCTGCGCCACTACTTCCCGGCCTACAAAGGCCTGACCTTCGACCTGCAGAACCCGTGGGTCGTGATTGGCCTGTTCATCGGCGGCATGCTCCCGTACCTGTTCGGCGCGATGGGCATGACCGCGGTCGGACGTGCCGCCGGCGCGGTGGTCATCGAGGTCCGCCGCCAGTTCAAGGAGATCAAGGGCATCATGGAGGGCACGGCCAAGCCGGATTACGGCCGGGCGGTCGACCTCCTGACGCGTGCGGCGATCAAGGAGATGATCGTGCCGTCGTTGCTGCCCGTGCTGGCGCCCGTGGTCCTCTATGTCGTCGTCCTCTTCATCGGCGGTCAGGCGGCGGCTTTCACGGCGTTGGGCGCCATGTTGCTTGGCACGATCGTCACCGGCCTGTTCGTCGCAATCTCGATGACGTCCGGCGGAGGCGCCTGGGACAATGCGAAGAAGTACATCGAGGACGGCCATCATGGCGGAAAGGGCTCGGAAGCCCACAAGGCGGCCGTCACCGGCGACACTGTCGGCGATCCCTACAAGGACACGGCCGGCCCGGCGGTGAATCCGATGATCAAGATCATCAACATCGTCGCGATTCTGCTGCTGGCGATCCTCGCGCACTGAGCGCGGGACCCGCGAAACCAAAAGCCCCGGAGGCATTGCCTCCGGGGCTTTTTCATTGGCTCATGGTGGTCGGTCCGGATAGGCCGCTAACGGCGGCCCTCCCTCTGTGCGAAGCGGCCGATATTGCCGACGAGCTGCTCTATGACGCTCAGCTCCTTGCCGGGCGCCGGGGTCTTGCGGGTGACCGGGTCGATGATCTTGCCGTCCTCGAGTGTGTAATGACGGACGTCGCGCACCAGCCCGACGTCGTCAAAATCGACCACGACGACATTCTGCTCGATCACCGTCGGCTCGAAAAAGGCGAGGGTTCTGGTCTTGCGCTGGACATAGATCCACGTATCTTCCGAGAACGGGGTCACGGATGACGGGGTGCCGAGGATCTCCGCGACGTCATTGCGCGTCTGGCCGCCCGGCTTGACACGTTCGAGCGCCTCCCGGTCGGGAACATATCCCAGATTGTCCACGGTCGGGGCGCAGCCGGACATAATCGCGCCCGCGCAGACTGTGGCGACCAGGGACAGGCGGAGGCGGTTCATCGCGATCGGCCAAGCATTGCGGTTGAAGGGAATTCTGCCTTGGGCCATGGTGCTGGCGCGATTTGGCATGCACCGGTCGCGTCTGTCAATGTCAAGCATTCCGTGATTGGCTGCGAGTTCATCCATGTTTCGGCGCCTGTTCCGTCAACCTCGCCACCATGAGCAGGCCTATACCATCTACAATGCGATCGTGGCACAAGCACGGCAGCCGGACTTCTACACGACGCTGGAGGTCCCCGATTCGGTCGATGGCCGCTTCGAGATGATCGCCCTTCATGCGTTTCTGGTCCTTCAGCGGGTCAAAGGGGCGCCGCCGCCCGCGGCTGAACTCGGGCAGGCGCTGTTCGATACCATGTTCGCGGACATGGACCGCAGCTTGCGCGAGATGGGTGCCGGAGACCTCGGCGTTGGCGTGCGGGTGAAGGCGATGGCCCATGCATTCTATGGGCGGATTGCCGCGTATGAATCGGCCCTGGCTGCGCCCGACGATGACGCGCTCGCCGCCGCGCTGCGGCGCAATGTCTATGGGACGCGGCGGGGCGACGAGTCGCCTTCGGCATCGGCCGTCGAAGCCCTTGCGCGCTATGTCCGCCTTGGTGCGGACAGGCTGGCGCAACAGCCGGCCGGTACCCTGCTGACCGGTATTCCCGACTTTCCAGCGGTACCGGCTGTTGCCGCTTCGCGCCATTGATCCTGTGACTGGTCGGGCTTACCTGACGGCGGTGCATCCCTTTCTTGCCCCCTCGCCGCGCCTGGCTGCGGCCGAAGCAGCGCCATGACGTCCGATCGGCGTGTCCACACCGAGTTCTCACGGCCGGTGGACCTCACGCGGCTCGGTGACGCGGAGGCCGAGCATGACATCGAGGCCACGGAGCCGGAGCGGGTTGCGCTTGCTGCGCGGTTTGACCTGGTCGCGCTGCGCGCGCTCAGGGCGAAAGTGCGGATCCGGAGGATTCACGGCGGTGCGGCGATTCGGCTATCCGGCCATCTTTCCGCCGATGTGACGCAGTCCTGCGTGGTCACGCTCGAGCCGGTCGAAAGCCATATCGAGGATGACTTCACGGTGGTATATGCGGCCGAGACGTCGACCGACGAAAGCGCCCTCGGGCCCGATACGGATATCACCTGGCCCGAGCCGATGCCGGAGGGTCCGCTCGACATCGGCGAGGCCGTTGCCCAGCATCTGTCGCTCGCGCTCGACCCATACCCCCGCGTCCCAGGGGGCGAACTTGACCGGCAATGGAGCGGAGAAGGGAGCCAAGACACGAGCCCGTTTGCCCGGCTCGCGGCGCTTCGCAAGCCCCCTGGTACCTCAGGTTAAGCTTGAGGACCGGCCGGTTTTTGTTTAATTAGCCCTGAAGGTCGGCGCATCAATGGTTTACAGGTCCGGGTTGTACGCCGATTGCACGTCGGCGACCGCGGGTACGCAAGCAACGCCCACGTGCAAGCTGTGGCGCCGGAACCTGCGAACTGCCCTTGATATTGCTACTTTCCAGCTTGTTGTTTAAGTAGAGCGCCATCTCTTTCATCCACGAACTTAGCATGTGCCGCCCCCGAAGCGGCCGGAGAAGACAGCACCATGGCCGTTCCCAAGAAAAAGGTATCGCAGTCTCGGCGCGACATGCGTCGCTCCCACCACGCACTCAAGGCAGCCGGATATGTGGAATGCCCGAACTGCGGCGAGAACAAGCGATCGCATCACGTCTGTGCGGCCTGCGGCTACTACGATGGCCGCGAGGTCGTCGCGGCGAAGAGCGCCTGATCCCGTCGCTCTGAAACGCCGCGGGCGGAGCCGGCCCACGTGACTGCTCGACTGACGATCGCGCTCGATGCCATGGGCGGCGACGATGCGCCACAGGTCGTCATCAAGGGGGCGAACCTCGCGTGCAAGCGGTTCCCGGAGGTCGAATATCTTCTGTTCGGCGATGAACGGCGCCTGATGCCGCTGCTGGCCAAGGCATCGAAGCTGGCGGCCCGCAGCAGCATCCGTCACACCGAGGAAACCGTGCCGAACGACATGAAGCCTTCGATCGCACTGCGTCAGGGGCGCCAGTCCAGCATGCGACTGGCGATCGACGCAGTGCGCCAGGGACATGCGGCCGGCGTGGTTTCCGCCGGCAATACCGGCGCACTGATGGCGATGGCAAAGATTTCGCTCAAGATGCTGTCCGGGATCGACCGGCCGGCGATTGCTTCGTTCTTTCCGACCATGCGCGGCGAAAGCGTGATGCTCGATCTCGGTGCGAATGTCGAATGCGACGCGAACAATCTCGTGCAGTTTGCGGCGATGGGTGAGGTGTTCGCACGGACCGTGCTGGGCTGCGTTCAGCCGAGCATCGGCATCCTCAATGTCGGCTCGGAGGAAATGAAGGGACATGACGAGGTGCGCACAGCTGCCGCGATGCTGCGCGCAAGTCCGCTTTCGGTGCAGTTTCACGGTTTCGTGGAAGGTGACGACATTCCCTCCGGTACGGTCGACGTCGTCGTGACGGACGGCTTTACGGGCAATGTCGCGCTCAAGACCGCCGAAGGCACCGCAAAGCTCTATGCCGAGTTCCTGCGCGGCGCTTTCCGCTCGTCCTGGCTGGCCCGACTCGGGTATCTGCTTGCCCGGCAGGAGCTGCAGAAGGTGCGCAGCCGCACCGACCCGCGCCGCTACAACGGCGCAATTCTGCTCGGCCTCAACGGCATCGTCGTGAAGAGTCACGGCGGAACGGACCCGATCGGCTTTGCCAACGCGATCGGTGTTGCGATCGATATGGCCGCGAACGGCTTCAACGAGAAAATCCGCGCCGAGCTCGAGCGTCTTACGCCCGATCCGCGCGCTGCTGCGGCGGCGATCTGACATGGCGCACGCAACGGGTCTGTTTCGCTCACAGGTGATCGGCTGCGGGGCATACCTCCCGTCGCGCATTGTAACGAACAAAGAGCTCGCGCAGCGCGTCGACACCAGCGACGAATGGATCACGACGCGGACCGGGATCAAGCAGCGTCACGTCGCGGCCGAAGGCGAGTTCACGTCCGATCTGGCTGTGCGCGCAGCCGAACGCGCCTTGGCGTCCGCGGACATCGAGGCGCGCGAGGTCGATGCGATCGTGCTGGCGACCACGACGCCCGACGAAACCTTCCCGGCGACCGCAACCCGCGTGCAGTCACGGCTCGGCATCAGGCACGGGTTCGCCTTCGACGTCCAGGCGGTCTGCAGCGGCTTCGTTTACGCGCTGGCCGTCGCCGACAATTTTCTGAAGCTCGGGCAGGCGCGCACGGCTCTGGTCATCGGCGCCGAGACGTTCTCGCGCATTCTCGACTGGTCCGACCGCAACACCTGTGTGCTGTTCGGCGACGGTGCGGGCGCAGTCGTGCTGCGTGCGGCGCCCGGATCGGGCAACGGCAAGGATCGCGGCGTCCTCTCGACGCATCTTCACGCCGATGGGCGCTTCCATGACGCGCTGTTCGTCAACGGCGGGCCGTCGACGACGGGCGCGGCGGGTGTCGTCCGGATGAACGGTCCGGAAGTCTTCAAGCACGCCGTTGCCAAGCTCGCCGATGTCGTGGAGGAAGCGCTCGCTGCCAACGGCCTTACCGGCGCAGATATCGACTGGCTGGTGCCGCATCAGGCAAACAAGCGCATCATCGACGGCATGGCGCGCAAGCTTGGCCTTGGCGCCAATCGCGTCGTCTGCACCGTCGACCATCACGCCAACACCTCCGCCGCGTCGATCCCGCTGGCCCTCGCCGAGGCCGCCGGCGACGGGCGCCTGCAGGCCGGAAATCTCGTGCTGATCGAGGCGATCGGCGGGGGGCTCGCCTGGGGCGCAAGCGTGATTCGCTGGTAGTTCTGGGACCCGGCAGCGAAGATAGTTGAAAGAAGACGGCCATCCCCCTGTAATTGACGGGTTTATTCCCACGGGGTAGACTTCGTCAGATGATAGGAACAAGGGGGCGTCATGACGGACACGACGGTTACCCGCGCCGACCTCAGCGAAGCGGTTTATCAGGAGGTCGGCCTGTCCCGGAACGATTCGGCGGCCTTGGTCGAGACGGTCCTTAATGAGATAGTCGAGGCGCTTACACGCGGCGAAACCGTGAAGATCTCGTCATTCGGCAGCTTTTCGGTCAGGCAGAAGGGTAAACGGGTCGGCCGCAACCCCAAGACCGGCGAGGAGGTACCGATCCTGCCGCGTCGGGTCCTGGTATTCCGGGCGTCGCATGTGCTCAAGAACAAGATCAACCGGGCGCTCAGCAAGGGCGGCGCGCGTCCGGCTGCACCGGCCGCCGCCGTGCCCGCAGCGGAACCGAAGGTTTGATCGATCGTGAAGGCATTGGAACGCCCCGTCGCCGGCTCTGACGTGCCGCAGGAGGCGTCGCTCGGAAACGGGACGAACCGGCGCGGCGCCAAGTCTGCCAGCGCGTTCCGAACCATAAGCGAGGTTGCGAGCGAGCTCGATGTGCCGCAGCACGTGCTGCGCTTCTGGGAAACCCGCTTCGCGCAGATCCGCCCGCTGAAGCGCGCCGGCGGCCGCCGCTATTACCGCCCGGAAGATATCGAGCTGCTGCGCCGCATTCGCGGCCTGCTGTACCAGCACGGCTACACGATCAAAGGCGTGCAGAAGCTATTGCGCGACGGCGGACGGGCAACCGACGAGCCGGTCGCGGCCGTGGCGGACGAGGCGCCGCCGCAAGCCGTAGCCGCCAAGGCCGGCGTTGCGACAGCGACGGCCGGGGCACAGCCGGACCGGACGATCAAGGCGGTAATCGACGAGCTCGTCGAGCTCAGGAATCTGCTTCAGGCGCATCGGCGCTGACGTACGCTCAAGCTGCCCCCGCGAAGCATTGAATGGTCTTTGTCGTTGCGGCTATAGTGCCGCGCGCCGTCACGGACGCATGGCAAGTCTTCGGCCCCGCCATGTACCGCGAACGCCGCATTCCGGTCGGAGCGTAGCGCAGCCTGGTAGCGCATCTGCCTGGGGGGCAGGGGGTCGTGGGTTCAAATCCCGCCGCTCCGACCATCATTCCCGAACCAGCGACATGAGCGAGGGGCGGCGCGCGAGACCGCCCCGCGGCCGATCGAGTGCGGGGAGCACTGCCTGTCGAAGGCGGGCCGGTCGACGATGACCCGATGTTCGCGTTGCAGCTGCCCGCCTATCGGGTTGCGACGAGCCCGGATGAGTGCGTTCATCGCAGCAAGGCCCCGGCTGCGTCGTCCAAAGGGATACAGTCATTCGTACCTGCCGCCTCGGACGGATGAGACATGGGGCGGGCTGAGGCTTTCGCATAGAGTTTCGCGGTTTGCGTCACCGCAATTGCGAATGAGCATTGCGCAACGATGCGGCGCAACAGGCGCGCGCTGCATCTATTGATGACCGACCTGGATCGATCGATGTCCCCGCGCGGATCTGTTCGGCAACAACGCGGATATCCAGCGATGCGCTCATGTTCTACCGGCTCGTTGGCTGGTCATGCCGGTGATGGTCCTCCGGTCAGGCGAAGAATCCGGATCCCGTGATCGAGTATCAGGCGCGGCGCACCATTCGGGATGGGGGGCCGCGAGTCGAAACCCTCCGGCACCCGGCGGCCGCTCTTGCCGTCGCGTTGCTGCTCAGCGCGGTCCCTGCGCTGGTGCGCGCCGTCTACTATCCCGACTATCCCGGCACGGACGACAGTTTCATCCATGCCGCGATTATCGGGAATCTCGCGGCAGGGTGGGGCTGGGGCATCAATCCGGGCGAGCCGGTCAACCTGTCGACAAGCCCGTTGTTCACGCTGATCATGCTCGCAGTATCGCGGGTCTGGCCGGACGTCGTCGCTGCCGGCTCCGCGATGTCGGTGGCGGCGGTGTCGCTCGGCGTCTTTGGAACCTTCGTCGTCGCCGGACGGATGACGAACAATGCCGCCGTCGGCCTGTGCGCCGCCGCCGTTGCCGCGACGAATGTTCACCTCTGGCGATGGGCAGGCACGTTCATCGAGGCGCCGCCCGCGTATGCCGGCGTCATTGCGGTTCTGGTCGCGTTCGACTCTCTCTATCGCGCGCCGCTGCGGAAACCGGAGCTCGCCCGGTTCGTCGCGCTCGGCTTCTCGATCGGGATTCTCGCGCTGCTGAGATTCGAGTGCGGACTGCTCGGACTGGCGTTCTTCGCGCATCATCTCGTCAATGACCGCCGCTATCTGATTTCGCGCTACGCAGCAGCGGCATTCGGCCTTGCCGTGCCGCTCGCGGCATGGGCGATATTCGCCGGGGCGACCTTTGGCGCCGTGATTCCGACGACCTTCGGAGCAAAGACCTCGGCGGGGCTGATCGTCTTCAATCCGGCTCTGCTCGTGCAGTATGCCCGCGTCCTCGGGTCGGGGTTTCTCGCGGGAATCGTCCTGACAGCCGGCGCGGTCGCGTTGCTGATCGTCGAGGGCGCATCCGGGGCACTGCTTGCCGCGATACGCCGATCCGCCCTGTTCGTGGCATTCGCCGCCGCCGTTCTGGCGTTCTACTATCTCAAGACGGAATCGCTACAAAGCCCTGCCAGGTACATGCTGCCGGCAATGGCCGTCCTGCCGCTCGCGGCGGCACCGTTCCTCGCCGCCGCGTGGAGCGCCGCGCGTGCCTGGCGGGTCGGAGCCGTCGCGATCATCGCCGTGCAGCTCGTCGTGGCGGCGCTCACCAACCATCTGCGGGTCGCGCCTGTCCTGGCCCAGATGAACGATGGTTATGTCGCCGCCATGAGCGCGGTCGCCGAGCAACTCAACCGGCGTTGCAGCGTCGGCGACGTGGTGCTGGTCGAATTCGACATCGGCGTGGTCTCGTATCGTCACGATCATGGCTGCCGGATCGCGGACGGCGGCGCGCTCGCCTCGCCGGAGTTGCGCGGCCTGACCATCGCCGAGAAGGTCGCGGTGACGCACGCACGCTACGTTGTCGAGTCGCTGGGCGATCCGGATCGCAGCGCGCTCGACCGGGTACCGGCTGCGACGCTGCGCTGGAGCCGTGCCTTCGCTTCGCACAGCGTTGGGGCGCCCGATCGCACGTATGTCGTTCGTCTCTTCGAGATCGTGCCACCGTGACGGCCCGTGCGGCCGCGTTTGGAACCAGTCTGGCGCGTACGGGTTGGATCTGATGAAGACCTTTCCAGCGAGGCGGTTGTGGCTGACGTACTGCCCGACACTCACACGGAGCTATGGGTCCGCCCGGCCGGCGGCCGATGGCGCATTCAGCGCGCTGGCACCGGCCAGATACTCGGCGAGTACGAGGGGCGAGCGGAAGCGATCCAGGAAGCCCGGCTGATCGCGCAGCGTGAACCCGACACTGCGGTGAAGTTCGAGCATGCGAACGGTACGATGGAAATTGTGCCGCTGCTCGGGCCCGGCTCCGCCAGCGGGCAGGGTTGAAGAGGATGAAGAGCCGCCGCCGACCGGTACGCCCCGAGGAGGAGGACCGTGGTGCGCAGGCGGCCGCATTGCGCCGCCGCGAGCGCCCGGCGGGGCGCGTTCCAGCCGGAGACGAGGGGCTCAAGCCCAATCCCGACGCTCACCCGGTCGAGGAGACCGTTTCGGACACCGAATAGCGGGGATCGGTCGGAGGCCGCACAATCGGCGGATGCTGGAGAGGCGCGGGCTTTCAACCTGTATTAACCAAACCTTCAGGTCTTAACCCTAGAACAAGTCCAAGGTCCTTGGACCCCTAGGGGAAATGCCGTGAGCAGTCGTCTTTCGAAAGACCGGCTGGGCGTGCGTACGAGCGCGAAGAGCGCCGGCCGCTCGGCAGTGGTAGCTATGGAGGCGCACTGCAAGATGCTCGAGCGACAGCTCCGCGATATGGAGCAACGCTTCCAGGACCTGCTCGACGCATCTTCCGACTGGATCTGGGAGACGGACCACGAGTTGCGTTTCACCGGGTTTTCCGGCCGGCTCGCCGAAGTGAGCGGCGTCGATCCCAAGGCGCTGATCGGCAAGAAGCGCAGCGATCTGATGGACCCATCGATTGCGGAGGATGTCCGACGCGCTCACCTCGACGATCTCGCGGCGCTGCGTCCGTTCCGCGATTTTACATACCGGACGGTCACCGCAATGGGAACCCGCTACTTCACCATCAGCGGCAAGCCCTGCTTCGATGCAGACGGACGGTTTACCGGCTATCGCGGCACCGGCCGCGACATCACGGCCGAAATGGAGGCGCGGCAGAGTGCGCAAATGATCCATGCGCGCTTCGTCGACGCGATCGAGAGCGTTCCCGCGAGCCTGATGCTGCATGATGCCGAAGACCGGCTCGTGATCTGCAACACGATCACCCGCACGTTCTTCCCGGGTCTCGACGACCTGCTCGTGCCCGGAACGAAGTTCGAGGATCTCGTCAAGGCGCAGGCCGCGCGAGGAACCCTGCCTTCCGCGGTCGGCCGGGTCGACGATTGGCTCGAAGAGCGGATGGACGCGCACCGCAACCCCAAAGGGGCCATCACGCGCAAGCATTCTGACGGCCGCTGGATCAGGATCATCGAGCGAAAGACCTCCGAAGGCGGCACGATCGGCATCCGCGTCGACGTCACCGAGCTCAAGAGCAAGGAGGAGCAGCTCGCACAGCAGACGGCGCTGCTCCAGGCAACCCTCGACAACATCAGCCAGGGCCTGAGCGTCTACGATGCCGATCTGAAGCTGGTCGCGTTCAACGCACGCTACATCGAGATGCTCGGCGTGCCGCCGGAATTCGGGCAGATCGGCCGGCCCTTCCAGGACGTCGTGCGCTGGAACGCGGAGCACGGCGAATATGGACCGGGAACGCCGGACGAGCATATCGCCAGTCGCATAGCGCTGGTGACCAGGCCGGAGCCACATCATCTCGAACGCCGGCGGCCCGACGGCACGCATATCGAGATTCAAGGACGCCCGATGCCGGGCGGAGGCTTCGTCACGACCTACACGGACGTGACCGAGCGCAAGCAGTTCCAGGAGACGCTCGAGGCCAATGCGGCGCGGCTCGAGGAGTACGCGCAGGAGCTCAAGAAATCGAACACCGAGCTCGAGCAGTTCGCCTATGTCGCATCGCATGACTTGCAAGAGCCGCTGCGGATGGTGGGCAGCTACTGCCAACTCCTGCAGCGGCGGTACAAGGGCAAGCTCGACAAGGACGCGGACGAGTTCATCGGCTTCGCCGTCGAAGGCGCCACGCGCATGCAGCGGATGATCAACGATCTGCTCACATATTCGCGCGTCGGCCGCACAGGAAAGGGGATGACGGATGTCGCGATCGAGGAGATCGCCAGGACTGCGGTCGCGAACCTCCAGGCCGCGATCGCGGAAAGCGGGGCAACGGTGACATGGGCGGCGCTGCCATCGGTCATGGGAGAGAAGGTGCAGCTCCTGCAGCTCTTCCAGAACCTCATCGGCAACGCGATCAAGTTCCGCGCCGAGGGCCGCAGCGTCGAGGTCCGGATCGATGCCCGGCAGGAGGGCGACGCCTGGCACTTCACCGTTTGCGACAATGGCATCGGCATCGAGCCGCAATATGCCGAGCGCATCTTCCTGATCTTTCAGCGCCTGCACGACCGCTCGAAATACCAGGGCACGGGCATCGGCCTGGCGGTGTGCAAGAAGGTCGTCGAGCATCATGGCGGCCGCATCTGGATCGAATCAGAGCCCGGCAAGGGAACCACGTTCCATTTCACATTGAGCCGCGATCCCCTGGCTCGAAAGGAGTCCGCATGACCGCGCGCATGACCAATCGCCCGATCGAGATTCTCCTGGTCGAGGACAATCTCGGCGACGCGCGTCTGACACAGGAAGCCCTGAAAGAGGGCAAGGTGCGCAACAACCTCCACCATGCCCGCGACGGCGTCGAGGCGATGGCGTTCCTGCGCCGCGACGGGGCGAACGCCGACGCCCCGAGGCCGGATCTGGTGCTGCTGGACCTCAACCTGCCGCGCAAGGACGGTCGCGAGGTGCTGGGCGAGATGAAGGAGGATCCCGATCTCCGGCTGATCCCCGTGGTCGTGCTGACGACCTCGGAAGCCGAGCAGGACGTGCTTCGGACATACGAGCTCCGCGCGAACTGCTACATCACCAAGCCCGTGGACCTGGAGAAGTTCATCACGATCGTCCGCAGCATCGAGGATTTCTGGCTGACGATTGTCCGCCTGCCGTCGTTCGACGCGCACGTCTGACCCGGGCAGGAAGGCGTCAGCGCGCATGCTCGTCGGCACGAAAATCTCGGTTCTCCTCGTCGAGGACAACCCCGGCGATGCGCGGCTGACACGCGAGATGCTGGGCGAGGTGGAATCGTTCGAGTTCGACCTCGAACATGTCGAGCGCCTCGCCGATGCGATTGCCGCACTTGCGCGCGCCAGGTTCGACGTCATTCTTCTCGATCTCTCGCTCCCCGACTCGCAAGGCCTCGACGGCATCGCGCAGCTGCAGAAATCCGCGCCGACTGTTCCGGTCGTGGTGCTGACCGGCCGCAGCGACGACGCGGTGGCGATCGAAGTAGTCAAGGCCGGCGCCGACGACTACCTGATCAAGGGGCAGAGCGATGGACAGTTGATGGTGCGGGCCATCCGCTATTCGGTCGAGCGCGCGCGCGGCCGGCTGCTGCTGGTCGACGCCAAGGCGAAAGCCGAGATCGCCAACCGCGTCAAGACCGAGTTCCTCGCCAACATGAGCCATGAGCTGCGCACGCCGCTCAATGCCATCATGGGATTCTCGGAACTGCTCAAGGCGGAGATGCTGGGCCCGCTGGGCCACCCCTCCTACGCCGAGTACGCGAAGGATATCTACCAGAGCGCGGCGCATCTGCTGCAGATCATCAACGACATCCTCGATCTCTCGAAGGTCGAGGCCGGCAAGATCGAGCTCGACGAGCGGCCCATCGATCTCAATACGCTGGTAACGGCGTCGCTGCGCCTGATCACCGAGCGCGCGAGCGAGGCCGGCGTCGAGATCGTCAATGAGCTGCCGGCCGACCTGCCGCGACTCTATGCCGACGAGCGGCTGCTCAAGCAGATCCTGATCAACCTGCTGTCGAACGCCGTCAAGTTCACCAAGAGCGGCGGCTCGGTGAAGGTCCAGGCCTGGCGTGAGCCGACGGGTGTTCTGGCGCTCGCTGTCGCGGATACCGGCATCGGCATCTCCGAGGAGAACCTGCCGCGCGTGATGGAGCCGTTCCGCCAGGCCGACGCGACGCTGAGCCGCAAATACGAGGGCACCGGGCTCGGTCTGCCGCTGGTGAAATCCTTCGTCGAGCTGCATCGCGGCGTTTTCGAGCTCAAGAGCCAGGTGAATGCCGGGACGACGGCGCTGGCGCGATTCCCGCGCGACCGGGTGATGGAGAGCGCCGCCGCCGGCTGATGCGTCTACGGATCCTCGGGTCTCCGGTTGGCGGCGAACCACAGCCAGCCCGCGACCTGCGCTGCGAAGACGATGGCGAAGGCCGCCTGATGGCCGGCCGGTGAGAAGCGGGCGCCTTCGGGCGTGAACCAGCTGATGATCGCGCCGACGCCGGCCTGGATGGCAAAGGCGCAGAGGAAGATCAGCAGGTTCAACCCGGAATTGACCCGTCCGGCCAGCTCTGCCGGGTACTGCCGGGTCAGATACGAGAATCCCAGGACGGATCCGGTGCCGAGCAGGACGAACGCGACCCACAGAACCGCACTGCCGGTCGTCACGTTCATCACCAGCGGCACCTGCACAATCAGATAGAGGCCGACCGCAGAAGAGAGCAGGGTGCGGTGACGGATGCCCGCGCGCATCAGCCGATCGGCAATCACGCCGCCGAGGGCGTAGCCGGGAATCATCGCCGCGGCGACGAAGAACAGCACGGCCGCGGTTGCTTCGCGGTCGAACCCGGCGACGTCGCGCAACCACGGCCCGGTCCACAGCCCCTGATAGGCGAGAAAGCTCGCCTGCGCCGTGACGGTGACCGGCGCCACGCTCCAGAACTTTGCCGAGCCAAGAATGGCGCCGACCGCGCGGACCTGGTCCCTGAGATGGCCGCCGGTGCCGGCGCCGCGATCCGGCACGGCGCTCCAGATGTAGGCTGACGCCGCAGCCGTGAGTCCGGCGAGGCACAGGAACAGGAAACGCCAGTCGGTGATCTTGAGCAGCCATTCGACGGGCAGGGTCGCGACGGTGGCGCCAAGGCCGCCGAAGCCGAGAATGAATCCGTTGGCGGCGGCAAGGCGCTGCGGCGGCCAGAACATCACATTGGCCTTGAAGCTCGCCATCAGGCATGACGAGACGCCGAGCCCGATCAGCGCGCGCCCGAGCGCGAGCTGCGGTACGTCGCGGGCGAGGGCGAACACGATCGACCCCGCGGCGGCGCAGAGCAGCAGGGACGCCTCGACCCGGCGTGGCCCGAAGCGATCGAGCAGGATGCCGAGCGGGAGCTGAAACAGGGCGAAGGTAATGAAATAGGCGCTGGTCAGCAGCCCCAGCCCCGCCGCATCGAGTCCGAGATCGGCGACCAGATCCGGGCCGATCACGGCGTTGACGGTGCGATAGAGATAGCTGAGGAAATATCCGGCGGCGAACGGCAGGAAGCAGGTGGCGATCAGCCTGGGAAGGCCGACCGGCCCGACGGCGGTGCTCGGCAAACTAAGCCTCGGTGAGTAGTGCTCGCCCTTCGGGCGTCAGACGGCAGACCAGCCAATCCGGCTTGAGCGGGTTGGCGAACCATTGTTCAGCCCAGCCCTGCTCGATGCAAGCGCGGATCGTGCGGGCATCCACCTGCTTGCCGTCCGCGTCGAACAGCGGCAGCTTGCCGCCGGGCTGGCCGAGGCCGGAGGAAAGCCAGGCGCGTTGTGCGTCGGTTGGCTGGCCGGGCGCCGATGGGAGACCGCGGGGCCGCTTCGGCCACGAGGAGTCGGGTTGGGCCTCGCGCCGCGGGCGGAACGGAACCACGGGATTCGCCGGATCGGACATCCTTGCCGCACCCCCTGCCTTTGCCGCGACTTTAGGCCAGATACCGGTAACCGCCAAGCTTGGCTTCCGCGATGGCGGGGATTAGCTTTGGAAACGATGGAATTCCGCCTCCTGTACATCACTGCTGCGAAGGTCGAGGAGGCGCGGCGCATCGGCCAGAGTCTGGTCGAATCGCGCCTTGCCGCATGCGCCAACATCGTCCCGGGCGTGGAGTCGATCTATCACTGGCAGGGCGAAGTGGTGCAGGACCGCGAGGTGCTGCTGATCGTAAAGACTCGCGCCGCGCTGGTCGAAGCGGCGATCGCCAGGGTCAAGGAACTGCATAGCTATACCTGCCCATGCGTGGTGGCCCTGCCGATCCTGGCCGGCAACCCCGCCTATCTCGAGTGGCTGGGGCAGGAGACCGAGGCCGCCGGGCAAGCGAAGGATGCCGTGACGTGACCCGTACGGTACAGGGTTGCGTTTCGTGCATGATGGAGACGCTGCCATACCGGTACGCCGCGGTCCCGCCGGCTGCAACAATGTGACCATGCCGCAACCGTCCGCCAAGCTCGCGCAGGGCTTCTCCAATATCGGCCATGCGTATTCGCATATCCTGATGGTTCTGTATCCGACCGTCGTGCTGGCGTTGGAGGGGGGCTGGGGGCTCAGCTACGGCGAGCTGATCGGGCTGATGCTGGTCGGCCAGATCCTATTCGGCGTCGCGGCGCTGCCGGCGGGCTGGCTGGGCGACCGCTGGTCGACCGTGGGCATGATGGTGCTGTTCTTCGTCGGCACCGGCGGCTCCGCAGTGGTCGCGGGCTTCGCCCGCGACCCGCTCGAGCTTGCGGTCGGGCTGTCGCTGATCGGCCTGTTCGCGTCGATCTACCATCCTGTCGGCATGGCGTGGCTGGTCCGCAATGCCGTCAATCGCGGTCGCGCGCTTGGCGCCAACGGCATGTACGGGGCGATCGGCCTCGCCGTCGCACCGCTCATTGCAGGCGCCCTGACCGACATGATCTCGTGGCGTGCCGCATTCATCATTCCCGGCGGCACCTGTGTCGCGGTCGGCGCTGCGCTGTACGCCGCATCGCGGCTTGGCTACGTCGCCGACACGCATGTCGATCTCAAGCCGCAGCCGGAGCCGGGCCGGGGCGATGTCGTGCGCGCGTTCTTCGTCCTGTCGCTGACCATGACCTGCGTCGGCCTGATCGGCCAGGCGTTCCAGGTGATGCTGCCGAAGCTGTTCGCCGAGCGCATGCCGGCCCTTGCCAGCGACAGCGCTTTCGGCGCCGGCACGCTGGTGATGATCGTCTACCTGTTCGCGGCCATGGCGCAGCTCGTCGGCGGCCGTCTCGCCGACCGTTTCGAGATGCGCAGTGTCTATATCTTCGCCTTCATGCTGCAGGTTCCGGTGCTGTTCGTGGCGGCGACGCTCGCCGGAATGCCGTTGCTCATGATCTCGATTACCATGGTCTTCATCAACGTCGCCGCCCTGCCGGCGGAGAACGGGCTGCTGGCGCGCTACACGCCGGGCAAGTGGCGCGCCACGGCCTATGGCGCCAAGTTCGTGCTGGCGCTCGGCGTCAGCGCCGCGGCGATTCCCCTGATCGGCTACATCTACGACGCGACCGGCGGGTTCTTCTGGCTGTTCATCCTGCTCGGGTCGCTTGCCGCGATCGTCTTCGGCGCGGCATGGCTGCTGCCCGGCGAGCGGCCGCGCGCACCGGCCCGCGCTCCGGTCACGGAAGCGGCGGATTGAGCCCGGCTCCAGAAGGAACGCATCACCCGCGGACTTGATCCGCGGGTCCATGGTGCCTGTGCAATGAATGCCCGGGTCAAGCCCGGGCATGACGCTCCTGGAGTCAGACGCGCGCCTTCTTTTTGGCAGACGTCTTCCCGGCGGCACTCTTCGGCACCGCGGCCCGCAGGGCCTGATCGAGATCGGCGATGAGGTCGTCTGCGTTTTCGATGCCGACCGACAGGCGGATCACGTCGGGACCGGCGCCGGCCTTGACCTGCTGCTCCTCGGTGAGCTGGCGATGGGTGGTCGATGCGGGATGGATGATCAGCGAGCGCGTGTCGCCGATATTGGCGAGATGCGAGAACAGCTCGACGCCCTCGACCACCTTCACGCCCGCCTCGTAGCCGCCCCTGACACCGAAGGTGAAGACCGATCCGGCGCCCCTGGGCAGGTATTTCTTCGCGAGCTTGTGATACGGGCTCGATTTGAGCCCGGCGTACGACACCCAGGCGACGGCCGGATGGCCTTCGAGGAACGCCGCCACCTTCTGCGCATTCGCGACGTGGCGCTCCATGCGCAGGTGCAGCGTCTCGATGCCGGTGAGCGTCAGGAAGGCGTTCATCGGCGCCATGGCCGGGCCGAGATCGCGCAGCGCCACCGCGCGCGTCTTCATGGTGTAGGCGAAATCGCCGAATGTCTCGGCGAAGTTGAGGCCGTGGTAGGCCGGATCGGGACCGGCGAGGGTCGGGAACTTGCCGCTGGCGCCCCAGTCGAATTTGCCGGATTCGATGACCGCGCCGCCCATGGAGGTGCCGTGGCCGGACAGGAACTTGGTCGTCGAATGGACGACGATGTCGGCCCCCCATTCGAACGGCCGGCACAGCCAGGGCGAGGCCATGGTGTTGTCGACGATCAGCGGGATGCCCGCCTTGCGCGCGATCGCCGCGACCGGCTCGATGTCGACGATGATGCCGCCGGGGTTGGCGAGGATCTCGACGAAGATCGCCTTGCACTTCGGCGTCAGCGCCTTGCGGAAATTCTCCGGCTCGGTCGGATCGACGAAATGGCACTTCCAGCCGAACTTCTTGAAGCTGTGTGTAAACTGCGTGACCGAGCCGCCGTAGAGATTGCGGCTGGCGACGAACTCGTCGCCCGGTTCCATGAGGGTGAAGAACGCGAGCAGCTGCGCCGCATGGCCCGACGCCGCCGCAACCGCGCCGCGGCCGCCTTCGAGGCTGGCCAGCCGCTCCTCGAGCACGGCCACTGTCGGGTTGCCGATGCGGGAGTAGATGTAGCCAAAGGTCTGCAGGTTGAAGAGCGAGGCCGCGTGGTCGGCATCGTCGAACACGTAGGACGTGGTCTGGAAGATCGGGGTGTTGCGCGCCCCGGTGGTCGGGTCGGGCGTGGCACCGGCATGGACGGCGAGGGTCTCGAGTCCGAACCCCTTCGGCTTGGCACGGCTGTCGTCGGGCATGTCGTTTCTCCGGGTCAACTCAGGCGGTCTGTCTAGCACAACGGTGTGAGAGGGTCACCGGCGCGTCAGTTGGGGCGGCGCGGCTTACGAAATCGCAAGGCATTGATCTACAAGAGGTAACTTGGCTGCTTCATTGCTTCACCGCGTTTTGCAGTTTGCTGCCGCACGCTCGGGCCCCGACGCCTGTTCCGCTGTTTCATCTGTTTCAGCCGTTTCGGCTGTTTCATCGTTTTACGCGGGTCTGCAGAATGACCGCCTTCGGTTCAGGTGCTGCAAAGGATTACGCCCGCCCGGCGAGGCCGGGCGGGCGTAATTCTCCGGGCAAGAGTTCAGCACGATGCCGGCCGGGACGGAATGGGCTTTCTTGACTCAGGATCGGTTTCCGTCCCCAAAAGGACTCGCGAGGAGACAGGCAAGAGGCGCCATGACCGGCGACACCGTGCATCCCGTGCTGGCGGAGGCCGCCGACAGGTTGGCGGTCGAGCGGTTGCTGCAGGTCCATCTGCGCGAGCTCTCGGGCTATCGCACCGCTCCGGCAACCGACGTTCATGCCTACCCGTATCTCGATCGGTACTGGACCGAG
Organism: Alphaproteobacteria bacterium; assembly: GCA_041690495.1. Classification (GTDB taxonomy): domain Bacteria; phylum Pseudomonadota; class Alphaproteobacteria; order CACIAM-22H2; family CACIAM-22H2; genus DATAAP01. The sequence continues at coordinate 111,321 of JAWLHE010000007.1, forward strand.
CCGGACCGGCGGGCCTTCCTGATCAGGCCGGGCGATCAGGTTGCGGGCTTCGCCCTCGTCAATGCCTGGGCGCCATCGGGGCTGCCGGTGGAGCGCGCCATGGCCGAGTTCTTTATCGTCCCGGGCCAACGGCGGTCAGGAATCGGCACCCGCGCGGCCGTGGAGATCATCGCGGGCCTGCCGGGCGTCTGGGAGATCGGCATGCTGGCCGCGCACGGCGCAGCGCAGGCCTTCTGGACCCATGTGCTAAGGCAGATGCCCGGCACCGTGCCGAGATGGATCGAGGGCGACGGACGGCGCTGGTCAGGCCGGATCCTCAGATTCCAGAGCACGGGGCGATGCAGGTGACGCATGCCCCGGCGCGCCGGCGCGCCGCCCGGACCGGAACGGGTGCAGCAGCATCGACGAGACGGTCAGGCAGCTCTGCTCGCGGTGCTCCTCCAGGCCGATCTGCATGCGCTCGTGGCCAAGGGCAGGGGCGGCGCAGTACGTCGCGAACAGGCGGTCCCAGAACGGGAAGATGGTTCCGAAATTCGAGTCGGTTTCCGTGCGCTGCGCGGAGTGATGGATGCGGTGCATATCGGGCGTGATCACCACCCGCCGCAAGGAGCGGTCGAGCGCAGCAGGCAGAGTCGCATTGGCGTGCTGTGCGATCGACACGGCCACGGAGAGCGTCTCGAAGGCGATCACGGCCTCGACAGGCGGCCCGAGCACCGCGATGAGCGCGAATGCCCACGCGATGGCGACCATCACCTCGAAGGGATGGAAGCGCAGCGCGGTCGTGAAATCATAGTCGAGGTCGGTGTGATGTACCGCGTGGATGCGCCACAGGAGCGGCACGCCATGGAGCACGCGGTGAAAGGCATAGCGCCCGAGATCAAGTGCCAGGATCGAGAAAGCAAGGGCCGGCCAGAAGGGCAGCCCGACGGCGTTGAGCAGACCCCAGCCGCGCTCGCCCAGCGCAACCGACAACGCAATGGCGGAAAGCGGAACCAGGCCGCGCACGACGATCGTATCGATCACCGTCAGCGTGAAATTGCCGATCCAGCGCAGCCGCAACGGCGCCGCATTCGCGCGCCGCGGCACTGCTGCTTCCCAGATCGCGGCGACCGTGATGGCGCCCAGATACGCGCCGGCGTAATAGACCGCCGCGGTTCCGGAGGGCTCCGCTTCCATCCCGGGGAGAGATCCGCCTGGCGGCGCTGGCCGCCGGGCGGATATGCGTTGCTACTTGCGGCGGATGAAACGATAGGCCACGGCCGCTCCCGCTGCCGCGCTGGCGATCAGGCCCATCGATGACGGCTCCGGGATCGGGACGGTTGTGTTGCCGGCGAACGCGGGGGCAGCGGCGCTGACGATGCCGGCGACCAGGGCGAGCGTGCCGGCCGAGAAAAATTGACGCATGTCCGATTCCTCCAATTGTGCCGACGCACCCGGCTGGCGCATCGGCCCTGCCGGAGGGAGACGCAAACACCATGCCATGGAGGGTTAATGTCGCCCTTACAATGACTTGGCGGTGTTTCAAAGCCGGCGACGCGCCAGCATTTGTAAGATCCGCCGACACCCGCTGGGCACCGCACCAATTCCGTTGCGTCGCCCGGCCATGCATAATCGGGCCAAGAAGAAATTCGGGAGGAACGCCCTTGCCATACTTCAGGCTCTCCGCGCGCCGCCCGGCCCACGCCGAGTACGCCGCCGGTCACACGCACGCGCGCTTCGACTGCCGGCCTTCGGCCCGCCGGCGCGGGCCTGCCGCCACGCGCGCCCCGGAGGTCCCGCATGCAGCTCTCTGACCGCATCACCGGCCTGACGCTGATCGGGGTCGGCGCATTGGCGGCCTACGGCGCTTCGCGCCTGCCACCGATGCCGGGACAGGATATCGGGCCGAGCGTCTTTCCGGCGGTGATCGGCTTCGGGCTGGCGTTGTGCGGCGCGCTGATCGCGTTCGGCGTCGGCCGGAGCTTCGAGGAGCAGGCCGAAGCCGATTTTTCAGCGCATCAGGAACCGCAGGAGCGGAGCTCGGACGTACGCTCGCGCTTCCATGGCCTGCGAGCGCTCGTACCGGTGGCGCTGCTGCTGTTCTACGTCGCTGCTGCGGAAACCGTCGGCTTCGTCCCGGTCGCGGCGATCATCGTCTTTACCATCGCGTTCGCACTGGGCGCCGACTGGAGGCACGGGCTGGCCCTAGCGCTGCTGGCGCCGCCGGCCATCCACCTCCTGTTCTCGAAGCTGCTGCGCGTGCCGCTGCCGGCTGGTCTGCTGCCGATGCCCTGGTAGATCCGGATGAGCACGTTCCTCGATGCGCTGTCGCTCGTCGCCCAGCCGGACGTTCTGCTCGCGATAGTTCTAGCGTCGATCTATGGCCTGGTCGTCGGCGCGCTGCCCGGACTCACGGCGACGATGGCCACCGCCCTGCTGGTGCCGGTGACTTTCTACCTGTCGCCGATAGCCGCCATCGCGACCATCATCGCCACGTCAGCCATGGCGATCTTCGCCGGCGACATTCCCGGCGCGCTGCTTCGCATCCCCGGCACCCCCGCTTCGGCCGCCTATACCAACGAAGCCTACGCGATGACGCGCAAGGGCCAGCCCGAACTGGCGCTTGGCATCGGCCTGTGGTTCAGCGCGATCGGCGGCATTGCCGGGACGCTGTCGCTGATCCTGCTTGCGCCGACGCTTGCCGAGATGGCGCTCAACTTCTCCACCTTCGAGTATTTCTGGCTGGCGCTGCTCGGCCTGATGTGCGCGACGCTGGTGGCGCGCTCGTCGCCGGTCAAGGCGATCGCCAGTATGCTGGTCGGGCTGCTGTTCTCGTGTATAGGCATGGAGAATCCCTCGGGTGTGCCGCGCTTCACCTTCGGCGTCGTCGACCTGCTCGGCGGAATCGAGGTGATCGCGGCGCTGGTCGGCATGTTCGCGGTGTCCGAGGTGATGCGCGCGATGGTGACGCCGCCGCCGCCGCTCATGGCGCGGCGGCGATTCGGCAGCATCCTCAAGGGGCAGTGGGCGCTGACCAAGAAATATCCGAAGCCGCAGATCCGCGGGAACATCATCGGCATCATCATCGGCGTGCTGCCGGGGGCCGGCGCCGACATGGCGGCCTGGGTCAGCTATGCCATGGCGAAGAAATTCTCCAAGGAGCCGGAGAAGTTCGGCACCGGCCATCCCGAGGGCCTGATCGAGGCGGGCGCAAGCAACAACGCCAGCCTTGCCAGCGGCTGGGTGCCGTCGCTGATCTTCGGCATTCCCGGCGACACCATCACCGCGATCGCGATCGGCGTGCTGTTCATGAAGGGGCTCAATCCAGGCCCGACGCTGTTCACGACCAAGGCGTCGAGCATGTACGCGATCTACATCATCTTCATCATCGCCAACATCATCATGATCCCGCTCGGCATTGTGATGATCCGGATCGCGAGCCAGGTCCTGCACGTGCCGCGCGCGCTGGTGGTGCCGGTGATAGCGCTGCTCTGCGCGGTCGGTCCGTTCGCGATCACCAACAATCCGTTCTCGATCGTCACCGTAGCCTTCTTCGGCGTGCTCGGCTTCGTGATGGAGCGGAACGGCTATCCGGTCGCGGCGCTGGTGCTCGGAATCATCATGGGCACGATGGTCGAGCAGAGCTTCGTCGCCTCGCTGATCAAGTCCGACGGGAGCCTGCTGCCGTTCTTCAGCCGTCCGGTCGCCTCGGTTCTCGCGGCGCTGACCATCGGCGCCCTGATCTGGCCGGCCGGCGTGTGGCTGGTGCGGTACTTCTCGCTGCGGAGCCGGCCGGCGGGGTAGGGCCACGGGCGCTTTCTGCCGATCCTTCGAGACGCCGTTCGCCGTGACTTACAAGGATGAGGCGGGGCGATCAGAGAGTCCTCGTCCTGAAGAGTCCGCGTCCTTCGACGCGCGCCATGCGCGCGGCTCAGGGTAAGGACGGGCATCTCGAAGGGGCGGCTCGTGGCACGCGACCGCCGCGCCATTCCTTCCTGGGAGCACGACGAAGGCGCAGGCATACGCCCGGGAAATGCGCCGGAAAGAACCGGAAAACTTCGGCAACAGCCGCGGAAAAGAGTCTTCGCTAGAACGCAACCGATGCGAGAAGCGGCATCAGCCAAATGGGGCTGGTGCCGCACGCGCATAGGAGCGACGAGCGCATGACGGCTTACTTCGCAGACTGGCCCGCGCACTGAAAGGCGCGCTGCCTCCACCATTCTGCCGTTTCGTCAGTCGAAGCACCCTCCGGCCCTGGACGCGCGCGCGGGGAGAGATTTCGTGCGCTCTGAAAAGAGGATAACTGCCATGATCTCACGTCTTTGGAACGCGGTCTTCCAGCCATGCGATGCCGCGGCACCTGCGGCGTTCCGCGCCATCATCGGTTCGGCGTTGCTCGCAGGCGCCGCCTTGATCGCTGCGGCCCCCGCCGCGGCCACCCCGACATTCGGCGCCTTCGCCAGAATCAACTGGGCGCCTAACACTAACCCCGATGGTGGTTGGGGTGACTTCGATGGATCGGTGAGCTGGAGTGCAACGGGCGAGACCAACGGCTGGACAGCGGCGGCGATGGCGGATCTCGCGACCGGATCGCTCCATGCCTCGTCGATGGCATGGCGGAACTGCACGTCCAGCTGCCCGGGCGTCCTTGCGGCTGCGAGCGCTATGCTCTTCGACCGCTACTATTTCGACAATGAAGGGGACAACGCCGCGCTCATTCCGGTGTCGCTGCGGGTCGAAGGAAGTTGCAGCGGCGGCGCCCGAAACCGGGCCGAGTACCGCTTCGCCTTTTCGTCCAGCCCGATCAATACGAGCACGGTTCCCTGGCGGGAGCTGCCCTGCGACGGTCCCGTGGACCTCGTCGCCCCGATCAATCTGGTGTCGTGGGTCGGCGATTCGGCCTGGTATGCCTTCGTCGAACTCTCGACCGGGGTCTCGTTCGGAAATGGGGATACCGGGTTCGGGCTTGTCGACTTCGGCAACACGCTCAAGGTCGATATCGTGCTGCCAGACGGCGTCACCATGCGTTCGGACTCAGGCGTGTTTCCATGGCGGCGTGCGAGCGACGTCCCCGAGCCTGCGACGCTCGGCATGTTCGGCGCCGGACTTGCGGGTCTCGGCGCCGCATGCCGTTGGGTGCGCAGGGAAAGGAAGAAGGTGGCGGCCTAACTCAGGTCGCGCTCTTCCACCCGTCAGCGCAGGGGTGGACCTGAATCTGCCCCTACACGAGAATGTCATGCGCGTAGGGGCAGATTCAGTTCGGCCGAGGGCCGATTCTACCGACCTTCGAATTTCGCCTTGCGCTTCTCGAGGAAGGCGGTGGTGCCTTCCTTGAAGTCCTTCGTCGCCAGCACGACCGAGAAGGCCTTGCGCTCGAACAGCAGGCCGGCTTCGAGCGGCAGATCGAGCGCGTTGAGCACGGCCTCTTTGGCGAGCCGCACGGCGACCGGCGCCTTCGACGCGATCGTTTCGGCCAGCGCCAGGGCGCGGGTCAGCGTCTGGTCGTCCGGCACCACCTCGGCGACCAGCCCGACCGCCTTGGCTTCGGCGGCGTCGATCAGCTCGCCGGACAGGCACAGCTTCATCGCGATCTGCTGGCCGGCGATGCGGGCGAGGCGCTGCGTGCCGCCGGCACCGGGGATGATGCCGAGATTGACCTCGGGCTGGCCGAACCGGGCGCCGGCGCCGGCAATGGTGATGTCGCAATGCATCGACAGCTCGCAGCCGCCGCCGAGCGCGAAGCCGTTGACCGCAGCGATCAGAGGTTTCGGGAACTTGCGGATGCGCTCCCAGTGGCGCGGGCGGGAATCGGTGAGGCCGGTGACGGCATCGCGCTGCGACAGCTCGCGCAGATCGGCGCCCGCGGCGAATACCTTGTCGCCGCCGGTCAGCACGACCGCGCGCACGTTGTCGTCGTCGCGGCACCGCTCCAGCTCGGTCGCGACCTGGTCGAGGATCGCGTTGGAGAGCGCGTTGCGCACCTCGGGCCGGTTGAGGGTGATAAGGCGGACGAAGGGCTTGGGATCGGAGATGAGGAGTTCGGTCATGTTGTCATCGCTGCGTTGTTGAATCCCCTCTCCCTACGGGAGAGGGATATTGATGCACTTTTTGCGAGGAATATCACACTCCTAGATACCGGTGCTGGAGGTTTTTGTTGGCGCGGAGCTCGTCGGAGGTCCCGGTCCAGACGACGCGGCCTTTTTCGATGATGGTGTGGCGGTCGGCGATCTTCGTCAGTGCGTCGACGTTCTTGTCGATCACCAGAATGGACTGGCCCTCGGCCTTGAGCGAGGCGAGGCAGCGCCAGATCTCGGCGCGGATCAGCGGGGCGAGGCCTTCGGTCGCCTCGTCGAGGATGAGCAGGCGCGGGTTGGTCATCAGCGCGCGACCGATCGCCAGCATCTGCTGCTCGCCGCCCGAGAGCTGGTTGCCCATGTTCTGCGCGCGCTCCTGCAGCCGCGGGAAGAGGTAATAGACGCGCTCCAGGGTCCATGAGGCGCTGGACGCGCCGCCGGCTGGCGGCCGCGCGGTCGCCAGAAGGTTCTCCGCGACCGTGAGGTTCGAAAAGATCTGCCGGCCCTCGGGCACCAGGCCGAGGCCGCATTTTGCCACCTTGTAGCTCGGCAGACCGGCGATGGGCCTTCCGTCGAAGGTGATCGCCCCGGCCCTGGGCGGCATCAGCCCCATGATCGTGCGCACGGTCGTGGTCTTGCCCATGCCGTTGCGGCCGAGCAGGGTTGCGACCTCGCCGGCACCGATACGCAGGTCGATGCCGAACAGCACCTGGCTCGGCCCGTAGGCCGCCTCGAGTCGGCTCACCTCAAGCATCGTCCTCGCCCAGATAGGCCTGGCGCACCTCGGCATTGGCGCGGATCGCCTGCGGCGTGCCGGTCGCGATCGCACGGCCATAGACGAGAACGGTGATGCGGTCGGCGAGCGCGAACACCACGTCCATGTCGTGCTCGACCAGCAGGATCGTCTCGCGGCCCTTGAGCCGTTTCAGCAGCGCGACCATGCGCTCGGATTCCTCGCGACCCATCCCGGCCATCGGCTCGTCGAGCAGCAGCATGCGCGGGCGCGTCGCCATCGCCATCGCGATCTCGAGCTGGCGCTGCTCGCCATGCGCGAGATTGGCGGCGAGCACATGCGCGCGCCCGCCGAGGCCGACCTCGTCGAGGATGGCGCGGGCGGGCTCGCGCAGGCCCTTCTCGCGGCGCGCGTCGGCCCAGAAGCGAAAGCTGTGGCCGTCATGGGCCTGCAGCGACAGCGCGACGTTCTCGAGGGCGGTGAAGCCGCGGAAGACCGAGGTGATCTGAAACGAGCGCGCCAGGCCGCGCTGCGAACGCGCCGGGGCGGGCAGCGCGGTGATTTCCTCCCCGGCGAAGCGGATGGCTCCGGCCGTGGGCCGAAGCTCGCCCGAGAGCTGTGCGATCAGGGTGGTCTTGCCGGCGCCATTGGGGCCGATCACCGCGTGGATCTCGCCCGGCTCCACGGCGAGGTCGAGATGGTCGGTGGCGACGAGGCCGCCGAAGCGCTTGACCAGGCCCTTCGCTTCCAGCAGCGGCTCAGTGGCCATGGCGCACAGCCTGCGGTTCCAAGGCGCCGTAAATGCCGCCCCTGGCGAACAGCACGATCAGGATCAGGATCGGTCCGAACACGATCGGCCAGTGCTCGGTGTAGTCGGGCAGGAACTTCTCCAGCAGCAGGAACAGGGCGGCACCGGCGACCGGTCCGACCAGCGTGCCCATGCCGCCGAGCACGACCATGATGATCAGGTCGCCCGAGCGGGTCCAGTGCATGATCGACGGGCTGATGAAGGATTCGTGCGCGGCGAACAGCGCGCCGGCGAAGCCGGCCAACCCGCCGGCGATGGTGAAGCATGTCAGCTTGTAGCGGAAGGTCGCGAAGCCGATCGCGCGCATGCGGCGCTCGTTCTCGCGGCAGCCCTGGATGACCATGCCGAAGCGCGAGTTGACCAGCCGGTACGACGCGTAGAGCGTCGCCAGGAACAGCACGAACACGAGGTAGTAGAACAGCGTGTCGAACCATGTCGCCGGATCGTAGCCGGCATCGGCAAGGGCGTTGGTCGCGGCGTCAATGAAGCCGATGTCGCCGGGGAAGCGCAGGCCGTCGTCGCCGCCATAGGCCTCGAGGCTGACGAAGAAGAAATAGATCATCTGCGCGAAGGCGAGCGTGATCATGATGAAATAGATGCCGCTGGTGCGCAGCGAGATCAGCCCGACGACGCAGGCCACTGCGGCGGCGGCCAGCACCGCGGCGGGCCATGTCACCAGGATGTTGCGGCTCCCCGGAATGAAGCCGAGCAGGGCGGTCTCCTCCTGCGCGTGCCAGTTGAGAACGGCGACGACATAGGCGCCGATGCCGAAGAATGCCGCGTGGCCGAGGCTGATCATGCCGCCGTAGCCGAGAATCAGGTCGAGGCTGATCGCGGCGATGGCGAAGATGAGGATGCGGCGGAACTGGCCGATATAGTACTCCTCGCCCGCGACCACGGCGAGCGCGGGCAGCGCCGCGAAGAACAGCAGCAGCACGAGGGTGAAGACGGCGCGACGGTCGAGGGCCTTGAGCATCAGCCGCGCGCCGGGAACAGGCCGCTCGGGCGCCAGAACAGCACCGCGGCCATCAGGATGTAGATCGCCATCTCGGCGAGCGCGGTCGGCAGGCCGGCCATGGAAGGCAGCACGCGGCCGAACGTGTCAACCATGCCGACGATGACCGCGGCAACGAAGGCACCGCGGATCGAGCCGATGCCGCCGATGACGATGACGACGAAGGTCTTGATCAGCATGCCGTCGCCCATACCGATTTCGACCACATAGAGCGGCCCCGACATCAGGCCGGCGAGGCCGGCGAGGGCGGCGCCGAGGCCGAAGACGAGGGTGTAGAGCAGCTTGATGTCGACGCCCAGCGCGCCGACCATCTCGCGGTTCGTGGCGCCGGCGCGGATCAGCATGCCGATCCGGGTGCGCGTGATCAGCCACCACAGGAATACGGCGACCGCCACGCCGACGCCGAGCACGGCGAGGCGATAGATCGGGTAGGGCACGCCGGGGATGATCTCGACGCTGCCGGCGAATATGGAGGGGATGTCCATGAAGATCGCGATCGGCCCCCATACGATCTTGACCAGTTCGTTGAAGAACAGGATCAGGCCGAACGTCGCCAGCACCTGGTCGAGATGGTCGCGGCTGTAGAGCGTGCGCAGCGCCACGACCTCGACGAGGATGCCGGTGGCCGCTGCGGCGGCCAGGGCCAGCACTGCCGACAGCACGAAGCTGCCGGTCCACTGCACCAGCGTCGCGCAGTAGAACGCGCCCATCATGTAGAGCGAGCCGTGCGCGAGGTTGACCATGTTCATGATGCCGAATACGAGCGTCAGCCCGGCCGCCATGAGGAACAGGGTCACGCCGAGCTGCAGCCCGTTCAGGACCTGCTCTAGGAAGAGGAGGAGGGTCATGGCCGTGGAGAGCGGGGCGTGCGGCCCTCATGCTTCGACAGACTCAGCATGAGGGCCAAACCAAGGGGGCCTCACCCTGAGCCTGTCGAAGGGTGAGGCCGGTCGCGCGATGAAAGCCTGCTGCGGCCCTCACCACTTCATCTTGCATTCGCCGGCATAGGCGTCGGCGTGGCTGGCGAAGATGACGCCGCGCGGCTCCATGACCAGCCGGCCCTTCTCGTCCTTGACGATCTGGGTCAGGTAATAGTTCTGGATCGGGAAGTGGTTCCTGTTGAACCGGAACGGACCGCGCACCGAGTTGAAGTTCGCAGCGCGCAGGGCGTCGCGGAACTTGTCCTTGTTGGCCTTGGAAGCGAGCCTGCCGCCGGTGGCCTTGAGCGCACTGTCGATCAGCATGCCGGTATCGTAGGACTGGGCGGCATAGGGGCTCGGGATGCGGTTATGCGCCGCCTCGAAGTCGCGTACGAATTTCTCGTTGGCCGGATTCTGCAGCTTCTCCGACCAGAAGGTCGAGGCATAGACGCCGACGGCTGCGTCGCCGATGCCAGGCAGGATGGTCTGGTCGAGGCTGAAGGACGGTCCGTACAGCGGCACGTTCTGGGTCAGGCCGGCCTGTGCGTACTGGCGGATGAACGCGATCCCCATGCCGCCAGGATAGAAGAAGTAGGTCGCGTCGGGTTGCGCCGCGCGGAGCGTGGCGATTTCCGCCGCATAGTCGGTCTGGCCGAGCTGGGTATAGACCTCCGCGGCGACCTCGCCCTTGTAGAAGCGCTTGACGCCGGCGAGCGCGTCCTTGCCTGCGGGATAATTGGGCGCCATCAGATAGGCCTTCTTGACGCCCGTGTTGGTCATGTGCTGGCCCATGGCCTCGTGCGTATTGTCGTTCTGCCACGACACCGAGAAGAAGTTCGGATGGCAGTCCTTGCCGGCGAGCTCCGACGGCCCGGCATTGGAGTTGATCAGGAACACGCCGCGGCGGTCCTTGAGCACGGTGTCGGACAGCGCCAGCAGGATGTTGGAGAACACGACCCCGGTGACGATGTCGACGCGGTCGCGCTGGACAACGCGTTCGGCAACATTCTTGCCGACGTCAGGCTTGAACTGGTCGTCGGCGACGATGACCTCGGTCTCCACGCCCCCCAGCTTTCCGCCGGCGTGCTTGATGGCCATGTTGAAGCCGTCGACAATCTCGCGGCCGATGCCGGCCTGCGGGCCCGACATGGTGCTGATAAGGCCGATCTTCAGCTTGTCCTGCGCCCACGCAGGCGTTGCGATCATCGCGGCCGCGGCAACTACAGCGGCAAGTCTCGTTCTCATTCTTGTGTCTCCCCGTTCTGGCGTTGATTCCTCTTAGCGCATGTCACTGGCGAGCGTCCACAAAGCGCGGCGCCTTGACGCTCGATTCGAACTCGCGGGCCAGCGTACCCGGCTCCAGCACGACAACCTGGGGCGTGACCTCGAATTTCGCCTTGGTCTGGCGCTCGACCGCCGCCGCAGCAACCCCGGCATCGACTCCGCGGCGGAATTCGACACACAGCCGCAGTACATCGAGCCCGTCCCGGGCCACCAGCTCCGCCTTGAAGTCGCCGACAAAGCGGTCGGCGAACATGAAATCCTCGAACTCGGCGTGATTGATGTTGACGCCGCGGACCTTGAAAAAGCCGGCGGTGCGATGCGCGTGCTTGATCAGCGGGAAGACGGAGAACGGCCCGTCATCCGTGCCGTGCTCGCGATAACGCACGATGTCTCCGGTGCTCCAGCGCAGGAACGGCGTCGCGTGGTTGGAAAAGAGGGGGGTGACGACCAGGTTGCCTTCGGCACCCTCCGGCACCGGCGCGCCGGTTGCGGGGTCGATCACCTCGATGTGGCAGAGATCCGTCCAGATGTGGAAGCCCTCGGCGCGCTCGCTCTCGGCGCCCATCATCATCACCTCGGTCATGCCGAAGGCGTCGAAGACCCTGGCGCCCCAGTGCCGGGCGAGCTTGTCGCGCTTGGCGTCCGACAGCGGCTCGGCGGTGCAGAGGATGCGCTTGACCGGACCGCCCGCAAGATCGATGCCGCGCTGCTCGGCGAGGTTGGCGAGGTGCAGGCCGTAGCTGCTCATGCCCATCCAGACCGTCGGCCTCAGGAGCTGCATCAGCTCGAGCTGCATGGCGGACGGGCAGGCGGCACCCGCACCCGCCCAGATCATGCCCATGCCCGCTGCCTCGCCGGCGCGCGCCCACATGTGGCCCGCGGGGTGGATGCCGAGCGGGAACGAGAGATGGGCCTGATCGCCCGGCCGGCAGCCCATGCATTCGTAGGTGCGGCGGAAACCGGTCATGGCGTAATGGATATCGGCGAAGGTGCGCGGATAGAACAGCGGCTTGCCGGTCGTGCCGCCCGAGCGCCAGTATTCCGCGATCTCCTCGCGCGGCGCGATGCAGAAATCGCGATAGAACTCCTCGGGCGACAACGCGCGCAGCATGTCCTTGTCGAGCAACGGGATCTTCCGCCACTCCTCGGGATCATCGAGCCGGTCGAGTCTGATGTGATCGAGCTTGCCGCGCCAGAACGGAGCGCGTCTCGCGTTCTCGACCGCACGTCGCTTGCGGTCGCGCTGGATCGCCGCGATCTCGTCGCGCGAGCGCGGGATCTTCAGGTCGATGAGTGCCTCCCCCATGACTGCCTGCGCTACTTGGGATCGGGCAGCGCGCCGATCCAGCGCGCCTGTGCTTCGTACGAGGCAGGGCGGACGCCGCTGCGCTCCGCGTCGGACATCGCGTCGAGCCGCGCCTGTTTTTCCGGCGTGTGCTCCGGGATCGCATCGAGCGCGTCCTTGAGCAGGGCCTCGTAATCCGCGCCGACCGGGCAGACATCGGCGCAGCGCCGGCAGCCCGTGATGACGCCGGCGCCGCGAAGGATGCTTTGCCACAGATTGAAGCTGTCCTCGGAGCGCAGCATCTGCTTCTGCTGCGCCGGATCGCCGGCGGCGATGATGCTGGTGATGTGGTCGGTGAGCTTGGCAAAGCCGTGGGGCGAGCGGTAGCTGTCGCAGGCCTCCCAGTCGCGGTCCCAGTGCCGCACCGTGTCTCCGGGGCAGACCTTGAGGCAGCGGCCGCAGGATGGCCCGAGACACAGCGCCTGCTCCATCCTGCGGTCGGGTTCGACATCAACCGAGCACAGCACCGCGGTGAGGGTGACTCGCGGTCCGTATTCCGGCGTCAGGAGCTGCAGGTTGAGGCCGAGCGTGCCGAGTCCCGCCTCGACGGCCGCATGCGGCAGGGAGAGCAGGGTGGTCTGGTGCTCGCGCGGATCGCCATTGTAACGCCACGGATCGACATGGGTCGGCGGCACGATGACGGCCGGATAGCCGTTCTCCTCCAGCCAGTAGACCAGCTCGAGCGACGCTTCCTCCAGCATCGTGAGCGTCAGCTCGTCGTTGTAGTATTTGTGGCGGTCGTTCCACGGCCCGATCCGGGTCGAGCCGCTGTTGACCCGCTTGGCCAGCACGATGACGCGGCCGCCGTCGAATTCGGTGATGTCCGACGGACGGCGCGGATCGGCCGGGTTCGGCGGATTCGCCTCCAGCACAGCGCCGTCGGCGATGCCGACCAGATCGGCGCCCAGCTCGCGCGCCTTCGCCTTGATGTCGGCGGCGTTGAGCTTCGTCTTGAAGATCGCGACCATCAGTCCTCCCCTCCCGCATCGAGCGCTTCGCGCTCGCGCTGCAGGCGTTTGAACTCCTGCAATTGGCGCGCCACCATGCCCTTGTAGCCCTCCGGCCCGACCCAGCGGATGTTCCAGTCATTGAGCCCGGGCAGGTCGGCACCCTTGGTCCGGGCATCCTTGTAGGCCTTGCCGAGGGCCACCTTCTCCGGCGTCTTCTCCGGGATGGTCTTCTGGATGTCGGCGAGATGGGCGTGATAGTCGTTGCCGACCGGGCAGACGGCCAGGCAGCGCGGACAGTCGCCGAACGAGCCGACGACGCGCAACAGGCCCTGCCAGAATCCGAACAGGTCGCGCGACGGCACCATGCGCGCCTTCTCCTCGGCCGGCGCATCGATGAACCGGTCGAAGAACTTGGCGATCTGGGCGAAGCCGAATTCCTGCGCCTCGGTGGCGCAGGCGCGCTTGTCGATGCCGAAATGCAGCACGGCGTCGGCCGGGCAGGAGTGCAGGCAGCGGCTGCACGACTCGCCGATGCAGACCTGCTCGCGGATCGGCTGGTCGGGCTCGAGCTCCAGCTCGGTCAGGATTCCGGTCAGATAAACGCGCGGTCCGAACTCCGGCGTCAGGATGTTGACCTCGAGCCCGAGCGTGCCCAGCCCTGCCTCGACGCCGAGATGGCGGGTCGAGAGCCGGCCGTAGCTGGCGCGCTTGTAGTTCCAGTCGGTCTCCTGCGCCGCGGTGACCAGCGAGGGATGGCCGTGCTTCTCCAGCTCGCTGGCGAGCCTGAATGCGAGCTTGTCCATCTTCCGCAGGACCAGCATGTCCATGTACTGGACCGGCGTGTTGGCCTTGCAGCGGAACGCGCCGACCGGGATGTGCTGGACGACGACGATGACGCTCTTGCAGTAGGGGGAGATGCGTTCCGGCGTCTGCGGGTAGCGCGGATCCGGCGGGAAGGCGTTGAGGGTGGCGGCGCTGGCGATGCCGACGGCATCGGCGCCGAGCTCCTTCGCCCGGCGCTTCACCCAAGCGGCATCGAGCGCCGCAGTCATGCGGTCTGCACCCCGGCGCGCTCGTGCTCCTGCTCGCGCAGCTTGAAGCGCTGCACCTTGCCGGTCTCGGTACGGGGCAGGGCATCGACGAACTCGATCGCGCGCGGGTACTTGTACGGCGCGATCTCGTTCTTGACGAAATCCTGCAGCTCCTTCGCCGTCTGCGGATTGGCATCGCGCCCCTCACGCAGCACGACGAAGGCCTTGACGATCATCGTGCGCTCGCGGTCGGGCGCGCCGATCACGGCACATTCGCGGACCTTCGGGTGCTCGAGCAGAACGCCTTCCACCTCCGGGCCGGAGATATTGTAGCCGGCCGAGATGATCATGTCGTCTGCCCGGGCCTGGTACCAGAAATAGCCGTCCGCATCCATCTTGTAGGCGTCGCCGGTCAAGTTCCAGCCGTTCTGGACGTATTTCCGCTGCCGCTCGGGATCGGCGAGATAGCGGCAGCCGGTCGGCCCGCGCACCGCGAGCTTGCCGATCTCGCCCGGCGGCAGCCGGTTGCCGGCGTCGTCGACGATGCACGCCTCGTAGCCGGGAATGGCCTTGCCCGTGGCGCCGGGACGGATGTCGTCGCCCGCCGCGGAAATGAAGATATGGATCATCTCGGTGGCGCCGAGCCCGTCGATCAGCTTGATGCCGGTCGCCTTGTGCCACGCCTCGAAGATCGCCGGCGGCAGGTGCTCGCCGGCCGACACGCCCTTCTTCAGGCTGGCGAGATGCTCCTTCTTCTCGCTCTCGGCCATGATGCGGAACGCCGTCGGCGCGCTGAACACGATCGTCGCCTTGCTGTCGTAGATGATCTGCGGCAGAAGATCGGGTGTCGCCTTCTCGGCCAGCGCCGTCGACGCGCCGAAGCGCAACGGGAAGGTGACGATTCCGCCGAGGCCGAAGGTGAAGGCGAGCGGCGGCGAGCCGCAGAAGATGTCGTCCTTGTTCGGCTTCAGGATCGATCGCGGAAAACAGTCGCACATCGCGATGACGTCGCGGTGGAAATGCACGGTGCCCTTGGCCGGGCCGGTGGTGCCGGAGGTGAAGGCGATCAGCGCCACGTCCTCGGTCGCCGTGTCGCAGTTGGCGAAGTCGGCCGGCTTCCGCGACATTCTCGCCTCGAGCCCGTCCGAGGCGTCGCTGTTGAAATAAACGATGTCCTTGCACACCGGCGCGCGGTCCTTCGCCCCTTTCATCTCGTCGGCGAGCCGGGCGTCGCACAGCGCCAGCGTGACCTTCGCCTTGTCGAGGATGTAGGACAGCTCCTTGGCGCGCAGCAGCGGCATGGTGGCGACGGCGATGCCGCCGGCCTTGAGGACGGCGAACCAGCACGCCACCATCATCGGATTGTTGGCGCCGCGCAGCATCACGCGATGGCCCGGCTTCAGGCCGTAGTCTTCCGTCAGCACGCGGGCGATGCGGTTGGCGGTTTCCAGCAGCGCGCGATAGCTCCACACTTTGCCGCCGAACCAGATCGCCGGCCGCTCGGCGAAGCCGCTTGCGACCATCTTGTCGAGCAGCTCGACGCCGGCGTTCATGCGACCGGGATACTGCAGCTCCGGCAGGTTGAAGAACATCTCCGGCCATTCGCTTCTGGGCGGGAGGTTGTCGCGGGCGAAGGTGTCGATGTGAGCGGTGCGCTCAGGCATGGGTCTTCTCCATATCCGGTGCGCCGAAATCGGGCAGGGGCATGTTGACGGTGACGCTGTTCGAGGGCGGGGTGTGCCGACCGGACTTGTCGTAGCCGATGACGTGATAGCTGTAGCCGAGCCCGCCGAGCACGAGGCGATCGGTCGACTTCGGCGCCTTGACCGCCTCGATCATCGCGGCGATGCCGCCGTCCTCGGCGCGGTAGATGTCGTAACCCGTGATCTCGGTCCCTTCGGCGCGTTTCCACGCGAGCTGCACGGCACCGGCCTTGACGGTCGCAGTGAGCCCCGCGCCGCTCTCGGGCCAGCGCGGAGCATCGCTCGAGAGGTCCTCGCGCGGCGCCTGGATCGCGCCCTTCGGCCACAGGAAGCAGGTGACGGTCTTGAAATTCTCGTCGAGCTGCTTGCAGACGTTGCAGTAGATGCAGCGGATGATCTTCTCGGGCCGGTTCTCCTCGACCTTGCGCACCCAGTCGGGGTCGGCCAGGAGCTGGCGGGCCATGCCGACGATGTCGGCCTCGCCGTCCTGCAGCAGGCGCTCGGCGTCGGCGGGATCGCTGATCTTGCCGACCGACACGACCGGGACGTCGTAGCCCTTCCCGTTGATGTACTGCTTGATGCCGGCGGCGAGATGCGCGTGCGGCAGCGGCGGGTACCAGTCGCCCGGCATGCAGCGGTCGCCGCTGTAGCCGGTGTAGGGATAGAGCGCCTCGCCGGGCTTGTGCACGGCGTCCTCGAACTTGCCGCCGACCGACAGCGAGATGTAGTCCACACCCATCTGCGCCATGCGCAGCGCAATGCGCTGCGAATCCGGCAGGCCGTAGCCGTCCTTGATCGCCTCCTCGGCCAGGAAGCGCACGCCGACGGGGAAGTCCTTTCCCACGGTCTGCCGCACGCGAGTCATGACGCGGCCGAACATGCGCAGCCGCCCTTCGAGCGTGCGGCCGTCGTACTCGTCGCGGCGCTTGTTGTGGCGCGACAGGAACGACGACAGCGTATAGGCATGCGCCGAGTGCAGCTCGACGCCGTCATAGCCGGCCTCGCGCACGCGACCCGCGGCAGCGGCGAACTGGTCGACGATCTGGTCGATGTCGGCCGTCGTCAGGGTGTCGATGGTCTGGCGCCAGCCCGAGCGCGCGACCTTCATGAAATGGATGATCTGCGGCACGACCTTCGACGGGCCGGCGTCGTGCACGTGGCTGACCAGCTCGCGATGGCCCGGGATGAACTGATCGTCCGAGATGCGGAGCAGGGGCCCCGACTTGGAGCCGTGGATTGCCGTCGCCTCGACAACGATCAGGCCGACATGGCCCTCCGCGTAGCGCACATAGCGATCGATGATCGGCGGGTTGACGAAGCCGTCCTCGCCCGACAGGCGCGTGACCATCGCCGGAACCAGCACCCGGTTCGGGATAGTCATGCTGTTGATCTTGAGCGGTTCGAGCAGTTTCATGGTCATTCCGCGGCCCTTTTCGCGGTTTCGGCGTGTGCCGCCATGACCTGGCCGGCGATCACGAGCTTCTGGATCTCGGTCGTGCCCTCGTAGATTCGCAGCGCGCGGATCTCGCGATAGAGCCGCTCCACCGGTACGCCCGAGACGACGCCGAGCCCGCCGTGGAGCTGCACGGCTGCATCGATGACCCGCTGGGCCGCCTCGGTTGCGAACATCTTGGCCATCGACGCCTCGCGCGTGACGCGGTCGGCGACGCGGTCCTTGGTCCAGGCGGCGCGATAGATCAGCAGCGCCGCGGCGTCGATCTCCACGGCCATGTCGGCGACCTTGACCTGCGTCGTCTGGAATTCCGACAGCTTCTGCCCGAATGCCTCGCGCGACTGGGCGCGCGCCACGGCTTCGTCCAGCGCGCGGCGGGCGAAGCCGAGCGCGGCGGCGCCGACAGTCGAGCGGAAGATGTCGAGCGTCGCCATCGCGATCTTGAAGCCCTCGCCGGGCCTGCCGAGCATGTGGGTCGCCGGGATGCGGCAGCCCTCGAACGAGAGCGTCGCAAGCGGATGCGGCGCGATGGTCCGGATGCGCTCGGCAATGGTCAGCCCCGGGGCGTCGGCGTCGACGACGAAGGCCGACAGGCCCTTGGCGCCGGGCCCTTCTCCGGTGCGCGCGAACAGCACGTAGTGCCCGGCGATGCCGCCGTTGGAAATCCATGTCTTGGCGCCGTCGATCACGTAGTGATCGCCGTCGCGGCGCGCGGCCGTCCTCATCGCCGCGACGTCGGAGCCGCCCTCCGGCTCCGACAGCGCGAATGCGGCGATCTGCGTGCCGGCACAGACGCGGGGCAGATATGTCCGCCTGAGCTCGTCGCTGCCGAAAAGGGCAATGGATGCCGAGCCGAGGCCCTGCATCGCGAAGGCAAAATCGGCGAGGCCGGAGGTGCGCGCGAGCGTCTCGCGGATCAGGCACAGGGAGCGCACGTCGAGCCGCTCGAAATGCCCGCCATAGGCCTTCGGCACCGCGTATTTCAGCCAGCCCGCATCGCCCAGCATCTTCACGAATTTCGACGAGAGCGCGTCGACGTCGCTCTCGTCGTGCTCATGCGGCGCGATCTCGCGCGCCGTCCACGCTTCGAGCCTGTCCGCGAGCGCGCGGTGCGCCTCGTCGAAGAAAGGCCAGGAGAGGAACGTGCGGTCTGCCATCAATTGCCCTCGAAGACCGGCTTCTGCTTCGCCGCGAAGGCGCGATAGGCGCGCGCGAAATCCTCGGTCTGCATGCAGATCGCCTGCGACTGGGCCTCGGCTTCGATCGCCTGTTCGATTCCCATGTTCCACTCGTGATCGAGCGTCTTCTTGGTCATCGCGTGGGCGAAGGTCGGTCCATGCGCCAGCTCATGCGCCATCTTGCTCGCTTCATCGAGCAGGGTGTCCGGCTCGCACAGGCGGTTGAAGAAGCCCCAGCGCTCCGCCTCGTCCCCCGGCATCGAGCGGCCGGTGAACAGCAGCTCGGCCGCGCGGCCCTGGCCGATGATCCGCGGCAGGATGGCGCAGGCCCCCATGTCGCAGCCCGCCAGCCCGACGCGCGTGAACAGGAATGCGGTCTTGCTGCGTACGGTGCCGAAGCGGAGATCACTGGCCATCGCCACGCAGGCGCCAGCACCGGCGCAGATACCGTCGATCGCGGCGATCACCGGCTGCGGGCACGCGCGGATCGCCTTGACGAGATCGCCGGTCATGCGCGTGAAGCGCAGCAGGTCCGGCATCTCCATTTTCACCAATGGGCCGATGATGTCGTGCACATCGCCGCCCGAGCAGAAATTGCCGCCCGCGCCGGTGATGATCACGGCGCGTACATCGCTGACATAGACGAGGTCGCGGAACAGGTCGCGCAACTCGGCATAGCTCTCGAAGGTGAGCGGATTCTTGCGCTCCGGCCGGTCGAGAGTCACGGTCGCCACGCAGTCCTCGAGCGACCATGCGAAATGCCTGGGTTTGAACCGGTCCGACGTGTAGGCGGTGAGCATTAGCCTCTTTCCTTTGCCTTCTCGATGCTTTCGGCGGACTGCACCGACTGCTTGACCTTGGCGAGCAGGACAAGCAGTTCCGCCATCTCGGTCCGGGTGAGGCCTGCGAACAGCTCGTCGATCCAGCGCTCGTGCACGGGCGTCATCGCATCGAAGGCGCGCTTGCCGGCCGGGGTGAGCCTGACCCGGCTGCGGCGGCGGTCGCTGGGCGAGGGGGCACGGCCGATCAGCCCCTCGGTGACGAGGCGATCGACGAGCCCCGTGATGTTGCCGTTCGATACCATGAGCCGGTCAGACAGCTCACCCATGGTCAGGCCGTCCGGGGCGCGGTCGAGCTGCGCCAGCAGGTCGAAGCGTGGCAGGGTGATCGAGAAACTCTCGCGCAGCCCGGCGCGTACATGCCCCTCGATGAGATTGGCGCAAGTCAGAAGGCGCAGCCAGACGCGCAGTTCGAGCTTGTCGTCGTGGTCGAGCGCGCTCTCGCGGTCGGTCGAGGCAGGCGCCGCTACGGGTTCGTGCTCCATTACGCGATCTCTCCGCCGTCGATCGCCAGGGTTTCGCCGGTGATCGACGATGCGCGCGGCAGGCACAGGAATCCGACCGCGGCGGCGACTTCTTCGGGCGTGATCAGGCGACCCATCGGATTGCTCGCGGCAAGGCCGGCGCGTGCGTCGTCGGCGCTGCGGCTGGTCTTGGACGCGATCGTTGCGATCGCGGCATCAAGCATCGGCGTGTCGGTGTAACCGGGGCATACGGCATTCACCGTGATGCCGGTCCGTGCGAACTCGACCGCCAGGGCGCGCGTGAGGCCGACCAGTCCGTGCTTCGCCGCGACATACGCGCTGACATAGCCGTAGCCTTTCAGGCCTGCGGTCGATGCAACGTTGACGATCCGGCCCCAGCCAGCCGCCATCATCGCCGGCGCCACGGCGCGCGTGCAGAAATAGGCGCTGGTGAGATTGAGATCGATCATGCGCCGCCACA
This sequence comes from Alphaproteobacteria bacterium, assembly GCA_041690495.1. Classification (GTDB taxonomy): domain Bacteria; phylum Pseudomonadota; class Alphaproteobacteria; order CACIAM-22H2; family CACIAM-22H2; genus DATAAP01. The sequence continues at coordinate 131,578 of JAWLHE010000007.1, forward strand.
GCGACGGATCGGTCCTGGCGAACGGCGCGCTCTCGGCGCCCCCGGCATTGTTGATGAGAATGGCCGGCGCGCCGTGCGCCGCGGCCACGTCGCCGAGCGCACGTGCGACCGCGGTTTCGTCGGTCACGTCCGCGACGATCTCGACGATGCGCGAACCGCCGCCCGCGAGGTCGCGCGCGAACTCGGCAAGCGCTGCGCCGTTGCGCGCGACGAGGGTGACGTCGGCGCCGAGCCGGGCCAACTCGCGCACGATCGCCGCGCCGATGCCGCGCGAGGCGCCGGTGACCACGGCATGGCGGCCCGCCAGCGGCCGCTCGTGGCGGTGCTCGCGGTCATGCGGCTGCGGCGAGGCCGGTTGGGCTGCAGATGTCGCCATGGCGCTCCGGCATTCGGGCGGGCAGGGATACCCGGAATTATTTTAAGCTTAAAATGATTGCGCCGGACGGGCAAGGGGCACGCGCCGCTGCCGGTGAAGATTGCGCAGGGCGGGCATGGCCAATAGCATCATCGGGACAACCATTCAGGAGTCCCGTCCATGGATCCCGTGGTCATTCCCGCCATGATCATCGGCTCTGCCCTAACGTTCGGCCTGTCCGACCACATCCCGCCGCCGAACTATTACGCAGCGGAGCCACGTGTTGAGCTGCTCTACAAGGAGAACGGCCGAGTCCTCACGATTCCGGTCATGGATGCCGCAGCCGCGGCCGCCGCCTGTCCGCACGGCTCGCAGGTGGCGCGCCAGACGACGCGGGTCGATGGCAATCGCGAATTTCTCGTCTGGGACCTGAGATGCCGGTGATGGCGGCGCCCGGATTCGCCTATGCGAGGTCCGGGTTCAGGAAAATGCCTTGAAGGTGATAAGGGTGAAGGTGTCCTTCACGCCCGGCAGCTTCTGTACGCCCATGACGAAATGGCCGATGTCCTGGTCGTCGGTCAGATAACACTTCATCAGCAGGTCGTACTGACCGGAGATCGAGTAGACCTCGGAGACCTGCTCGATGTCCTGGACGGCCTCGCCCGCGACGTCGTAGGCCTTGCCCAGCTCGCATTTCACCATGATGAAGATGGTCTGCACTGCCGGCCCCCCGACTTGATCAAGCCGCCGTCATTCTAGCCGACGGCGCGTCGGCCCCGCAGCAGGAATGCGGGAATATGATCGCCCATGCCGACCGGGGTCGGCCCGTCGTCGTGATCGCGCTCGCGGCGGCGAGGGCGCTCGCGCGCCTGCGGCGCATCTCGGTGCTGCTCGCCGCGCGGGAGGGCCGCAACAGGAGTGGGGTGTGCCGGGGCTGCCGGTTGCTCGGCCGGGGGGGCGGTGTGCTCGGTCCGCTCGCGGCGCTCGCCGCGACGGGGCTTGCGATCGCGCTCGCCGCGCTTTGCGCCGCGGCCGCGCCGCTCATGCCGCCCTTCCTCGGGCGCCTCGCCGCTTTCCGGAACGACGCCTTCGATGGTCATGCGCGGAATCGGCTTGCCGATCAGGCTCTCGATCGCGGCGATGAACTTGCCGTCGTCGCGGGTGGCAAGCGTAAAGGCGTGGCCCGTGCGTCCGGCGCGGCCGGTGCGGCCGATGCGATGCACGTAGTCCTCGGCATGGATCGGCACGTCGAAATTGAACACATGCGACATGTCGTCGATATCGAGACCGCGTGCGGCGACGTCGCTGCACACCAGCAAGGTGATCTCGCCGCGTTTGAACGAGTCGAGCGTTTCCGTCCGCGTAGACTGGTCCATATCGCCGTGCAGGGCGCCGGCATTGAACCCGTGCTTCTTGAGCGATTTGTACAGCGTGTCGACGTCGCGCTTGCGGTTGCAGAAGATCAGCGCGTTCTTGACGGGCTGGGCCTGCAGCAGCTTTCGCAGCGCCTCGCGCTTCTGCCAGTCGTCCGACGGCACCATCGCCAGCGCCTGCACGATCGTGGCGCCGGTCGAAGCCGGAGGCGCCACGGACACCGTCTTGGGATTCGACAGGAACTTGTCGGCGAGGCGGCGGACATCCGGGGCCATGGTGGCCGAGAAGAACAGCGTCTGGCGCAAAGGCGGCAGCAGACCGACGATCCGCTCGACATCGGGGATGAAGCCCATGTCGAGCATGCGGTCGGCCTCGTCGATCACCAGGATCTTGACGTCGGCGAGCAGGATACGGCCGCGCTCGAAATGGTCGAGCAGACGGCCCGGCGTGGCGATCAGCACGTCGACGCCGCGGTCGAGCAGCTTCTCCTGATCCTCGTAGGAGACGCCGCCGATCAGCAGCGCCTTGGTCAGTTTGCTGTACTTGCCGTAGGCGTCAAAATTCTCCGCCACCTGGGCGGCGAGTTCGCGGGTCGGCTCGAGGATCAGCGATCGCGGCATGCGCGCCTTGGCGCGGCCGCTCGCCAGGATCTCGATCATGGGCAAGGTGAAGCCGGCTGTCTTTCCCGTCCCGGTCTGGGCGCAACCCAGCACATCCCGGCCCATCAGCACATAAGGGATCGCCTGTTGCTGGATCGGGGTCGGCGATTCATAACCCGCATCGGCCACGGCGCGGAGGACGTCGGCGCTCAGGCCGAGATCAGTAAACTTCATTCGTTCAATACTTTACGGTTTTGCTCTAATGCGAGCCATCAGCTCGGCGAACCGCTTGGTTCGCAACCACCCCTACTAGATGGGGGCGATCATAGAAACTCCAATGCGCAAGTCAACTTTATCCACAGTGGCAAGCGCATCTTGGCGGCGGGCGGGCCTGGCGATTAGGGTGCGGCTCCATCGCGAGGACACCGCATGCCGACCAGAACACCGCTTATCCTGCTGCCGGGCCTGCTCTGCGACCGCGCCCTGTGGGAACCGCAGATCGCAGCGCTCTCCGGATTGGCCGACATGGCCGTCGGTGACCTGACCCATGACGACAGCATGGCCGGCATGGCGCGCTCGGTCCTCGAGATGGCGCCGGAGCGGTTTGCCCTCGCCGGATTTTCGATGGGCGGCTACGTCGCTCTGGAGATCATGCGTCAGGCACCGGAGCGGGTTACGCGGCTCGCGCTGCTGGATACGTCTGCCCGGCCCGATACGCCCGAGCAGACCGCATCGCGCCGCGCGCTGATGAACATGTGCGATGCGGGGGAGTTCAAGGGGGTGACGCCGCGGCTGCTGCCGCGCTGGATTCACCCCTCGCGGCTTGAGGACAAGGCCCTGACCGAAACGGTCATGACGATGACCGGGCGAGTCGGCCGCGATGCCTTCCTGCGTCAGCAGACCGCAATCATCGGCCGGCCGGACAGCCGTCCCGGGCTGTCGCGGATACAGTGTCCGGCGCTGGTGCTGTGCGGTCGCGAGGACGAAGTGACCCCGGTCGAGCTCCATCGTGAGATGGCGGCGGACATTCCCAACGCGCGCCTGGTCGTGGTGCCCGAGTGCGGTCACCTCTCTCCGCTCGAGCGCCCGGAGCAGGTCAATGCCGCCCTGCGGCGCTGGCTGGGCGACGACTAGCAGCCGGGTCCGCGGCAGTCATCGCCGCGGCGGTTCGGGTCGTAGGGCGGAGTCAGCGCCACGATGATGTCGCCGATCAGCCGCTGGAACCGCGGGTCGTCAGGGCCCGCGGCTGCGCCGGTCGAACCGACAGCATCGGTGAGCAGAATGTCGCCGACGCAGAACGCAGCCGAGACGGTGATCGGTCCGCCCGGTGGCATGCGCGTGGGCGGCGTCGGTTCGTACGTGCAGCCATAGTTGGTGCCGTAGATCGACGGGCCGAAGTTCATGACGACCTTGTAACCGTATCTGTCATCCGGGCGCGGCGTCTGCGCGAAATACATCTTCGGCCCGATATTGCGCGCCTGCATCGCCGCGAGAACGCCTTCGTTGTTGTGGTCGCCCGGGAACGGATTGTTGCGAATCACCGCCAGCGACGGACCGCTCGCCGCGGCGAGCTGGACATGCCCTGGCGAGTAGCCCGAATTGTAGTAGCTGGTGTGGACCGTCGACATGTCGGCGCAAGCACAGAGCGCCACGACCGGCGCAAGCAGCGGGACAGCGCGCATGAATTCTCCTCGAAGGCCTGCCGGCAGAAGGAAGAACGCCGGGCATGTCGTTTTATTTCCGGCCCAGCCTGCGGCGCGAGGGGCGGGCCTTTACATCCGCCATCGCGAGGCTCAGTCTAGACGCACGGTTTTTCGGCTCGGCTGTGATCTTGTTCACAGCTGGTCGGGGAACCGAAAGTAATATTGGGCGGCCAACGCCCATTGAGGCGGCCGCGCCGGGCAGCGGCCGGAACCGAACGAAGATAATTGACTGGCGGGGGGAAGGGAGAGGCGGCGATGAGGCGTCTTGTCCGTGCCCTGTTATGCGGCTTCCTCATGGCAGGTGCCGGGGTCGGCTTGGCCGTACCTGCCGTGGCGCAGGATGTCGCCGAGGACGAGCGGACCGCGCGCAGCCTGGCTACAATGCTGCGCGCCGCGCGGACGGTAATCTCGAACAATCAGACCCTGATCAACGACGAGGGGCTTGGCGACAAGGGATTGAGCGCCGACAGGGTTCTTGCCGACACCCTCGCCATCTACAAGGCGCAGACCGGGGTGGACATCTCGGAGGTAGACCGTCAGAGCCAGCATGGCCGGCTGCTCCAGGCGCAGATGGATGCGATTGCCAAGGTCATGAACGACACGCAACCCATCATCAACAAGCCGGGAATCAGCTTCAAGGGCATCATCCCGTCGGCATTCGCGCGCATGGTCAACGACGAGTTCCAGGAGCGGATGGGGACCGAGGCGGAGGTGAAGGTGACGGCGCCTCCCGATCTCATCCGCAACCGGAAAGCCCGGCCGGATCCGTGGGAGGCGGAGATGATCGCGTCGCGCCTGTCGAGCTCCGACTGGCCGAAAGGGCAATCGCTGTCGGCCATCGCGGACAACCGCGGGCGCAAGGCGTTCCGCTTCCTCATTCCGGAATATTACGCGGCCTCTTGCCTGGCCTGCCACGGACCGCCCAAGGGAGAAATTGACATCACGGGCTACCCCAAGGAGGGGCGGCACGAGGGCGAGCTCGGCGGCGTGATCAGCATCTCCATTTTCCGGCGATAGACGCGGCGGCGCGGAGATCTGGCATTGATGCGCGCCTCGCCCCTCACCATCCGTGCGCGGCTGGCGCTGCTGATCGGTGCAGCGCTGCTCATCGTGCTGTCGGTGAATCTCTATCTCGGCTCCACAGTCTCGGACAGCGCCAGGCGGCTCGAGGCGGAGACGGAGTATGTCGACGTCCTGCGGACGGCCAATGCCGCGAATGCTGCATTCGGCGAGCTGAAGTACTGGCTCACAGACTTCGCCCTCAGCCTGCATGTCGAATCGGAGCGCCAGGCCGACGCGGCGCGCGCCTCGCTCGACCGGGAGCTCGAGCGGCTGGCAGCCTATGACCAGCAGACGGTCGGCCGGATCCGCGAGGAGCTCGATGTTCTTGTCGCTACGACCATGGAGGCGGTCGAAGCCTACACGGATGATCAGCGCATCCGCGGCAATGCGCTGATGGCGCACGGGCGTTCGCACAACTACGCAATCGCCGGCGCGCTCGCCGAGCTGGTCGGCCGTTTCCAGGAGCAATCCGCCGAGGCCCGGCTTCGGACCTATCAGGCGGCGAACCGGGCGGTGATCCTGTCCTGGTCGCTGGGAGCCATCGGCGCCGCCCTGGTTCTGGTCCTGGCGGTGCTCACCTTGCGGTCGCTGAGCCGGCGCCTGGGCACGCTCATGAGCGCCGTCGGTGCGCTGGCGGAGGGCCGCACCGACATCGTGCTGGCGGACGGCCGCAAGGACGAGATCGGGGCGCTGGCGAACACGTTGCACATGTTTCGCGACAGTCTGATCGAGCGACAGCGGCTCGATCGCGCCCTGCGCGAGAAGAACGCGGAACTGGCCGACGCCGCTGCGACGGCGGAGCGGGCCAAGGCGGCCGCCGAAGAGGCGCGGGCCCGGCTGCTCGACGCGATCGAGAGCATCTCGGAGGGGTTCTGCCTCTACGATGCCGACGACCGGCTGGTCCTCGCCAATCAGAAATACAGCGAGATCTATCCCGAACTCTCCGAGGTCCGCGTGACCGGCGCGCGCTTCGCGGACATCGTCCGCTTGGCCGCCGAGCGCGGCCTCGTGCCCGAGGCGCGGGGCCGGATCGAGGAGTGGGTCGCGGAACGCGTTGCGCATCACCGCAATCCGACCGGCGTCCTCGAGCAGCGGCTGAGCGACGGCCGCTGGATCCGGATCAGCAAACGGCGCACGAGCGACGGCGGAACTGTGTCGGTCTTCAGCGACATCAGTCCGCTCAAGGACCGCGAGACGCAGCTCTCGGAGCTGGTCAAGAGCCTCGAGGTCGCCCGTGACCAGGCGAACCAGGCGAGCGCGGCAAAGAGCGCGTTTCTCGCCAATATGAGCCACGAGCTGCGCACGCCGCTCAACGCCATCATCGGCTACAGCCAGATTCTGACCGAGGAGCTGGCCGATTCCGGCGGGCGCGAGACGCTCGACGACCTCGCGAAGATCGAAGCCGCCGGCCGCCACCTGCTCGGCCTCATCAACGACATTCTCGATCTCTCCAAGATCGAGGCCGGGCGCATGGACGTCTTTGTCGAGACGATCGACGTGGCGGCGCTGATCGCCGAGGTTGCGACGCTCGTCCAGCCGCTCGTGGCGAAGAACGGCAACCGCTTCGAGGTCACGGCCCCGCCGGGCATCGGCACGATCCGCAGCGACCATACCAAGATCAAGCAGGCGCTGCTCAACCTGCTGAGCAACGCCAGCAAGTTCACGGCGGAGGGCGGCATCCGTCTCGAGGTTTCGCGCCACGCCGATGGCGGCTCCGACTGGATCCGCTTCGCGGTGACGGATACCGGCATCGGAATGACGGCGCAGCAGGTCGGCAGGTTGTTCCAGGCGTTTTCCCAGGCGGACGAATCGACGACGCGCAAGTACGGCGGCAGCGGCCTAGGGCTGGCGATCACCCGTCATTTCGCCCGGCTGCTCGGCGGCGACGTCTCGGTCGTCAGCGAGGCGGGCAAGGGCTCGACCTTCAGCCTGACCCTTCCGGCGCGGTTCGCCGAACGCGCGCGCGAGCACGACCCGGTCCCGGTGAACGTGCCGCCCATTTCGGGCAAGCTCGACGCCGGCGCGACTGTCCTGGTCGTCGACGACGATCCGACGGCACACGACCTGATTGGCGATATGCTCGCAAAGGAGGGCTACCGCGTCCTGCACACGACGAACGGACGCGAAGCGCTGGACATAGCGCGGAAGGAGCGGCCGGAGGCGATCACCCTCGACGTCCTGATGCCGCAGATGGACGGCTGGTCGGTGCTCACCGCGCTCAAGGGGGACGCCGATCTCTGCGATATTCCGGTCATCATCGTCACCATCCTGCACGAGCGCAGCATCGGCTTCGCCCTCGGCGCGGACGGGTTTCTTTCGAAGCCGATCGAGCGCTCGCGGCTGACGTCGCTGATCAACCGCCTGACGGCCGATGCACGGGCGAAGGGACGCACCTCCGACAAGATCCTGATCGTCGACGACGACGCATCGGTGCGGGAGGTCGAGCGGCGCCTGGTGCAGCAGCTCGGCTTCACCATCGTGGAGGCCGAGAACGGGCGCGTCGCATTCGAGTGGCTGAAGGCCAATCCCATGCCGGCTGCGGTCCTGCTGGACCTGATCATGCCGGAGATGGATGGCTTCGACTTCCTGAAGGCGGTCCATGCCGACGAGGCGCTGGCGCGCACGCCGATCGTGATCGTCACTGCCAAGGACCTGACGCGCGAGGATCGGGACATCCTCGCCAACCACACGGCCCATGTCATTTTCAAGGGGCCGGAAGCGAATGTCGAGCTCAAGGAAGCCGTCCGCCGCATCGTCGCCGGGCGGCAGAGCGCTGCCGAATGATCGGCACCAACGAGGCTGACTGAACGAGGCTTGCGGATGAAGATTCTTCTGGTCGAGGACAACGAGATGAACCGCGACATGCTTTCGCGGCGGCTCGCGCGCAGCGGTCACGTCGTTGCGGTCGCGACGGACGGCAAGCAGGCGATCGATGCGGCGCGGACGGAACGGCCGGACATCATCCTGATGGACATGAGCCTGCCGGTGGTCGACGGCTGGGAGGCGACGCGGCGCCTCAAGGCGTCGGACGAGACCCGCTCGATTCCCGTCATCGCGCTCACCGCCCATGCCATGGCCGGCGACCGCGAACGCGCGCTCGATGCCGGTTGCGACGAGTACGACACCAAACCGATCGAGCTGCCGCGCCTGCTCGAGAAGATCGAGCGCCTGATGGCGCGGCGGCCGGGCGTCGTGCCGCAGGAACAAGCGTCCGGCCGTGGCTAGCCTGACCGCGAACGAACACGACGCGCAGGTCCGCCGCGCGGTACTCGCCAACGTGCGGCAGGAGCTGAGCGCGCCGGTCGCCGTGATTCTCGGCTATGCAGAGATGCTGCTGGAGGACGCGGCGCGCCCCGATTTCGCCGACTTCGCCGACGATCTGCGGCGCGTCCACGCCGCGGGAACCCAGCTCCGCGCGTTCGTCGACCGATTCGTCGATACCAACCAGCCCGACGGTGATGCCGACTCGTTCAAGGCGTGGATCCGGCACGATCTGCGTACGCCGGTCAATGCCGTGAAAGGCTATGCCGAGCTGATGCTGGAAACGGCCGAGGAGCGCGGGTTGGCAAGCTTCGCAGGCGACCTCAGACGCCTCATCGCCAGTGCGGATGCGTTTCTCGGCCGGATCGAAGGGCTCGTCGCGCTGGATCGCATCGCGCCGGCCTCCGGCCTGTCCGCGCGCAGGCTGGAAGGGCTGGAAGTGCTCAAGCAGAGCGTGCTGCCCGAGGTCACGCACGCGGTGCGTCAGCTCGCCGCCGGCCCGGCGGCGAAGCCGGCACTGACAGGGCGAATCCTCATCGCCGACGACAATGGGGAGAATCGCGACCTCCTGCGGCGGCGGCTGGAGCGTGACGGACATCGCGTCGTGGCGGCGAGCAACGGCATCGAGGCGCTGGAAATCGCCTGTGCGCAGGAGCTGGATCTCATCCTGCTCGACCTGATGATGCCGCGCCTCAGCGGATTCGACGTGCTCACGCGCCTGCACGCAGCGGAGCGGACCGCCCATCTGCCGGTGATCATGATCTCGGCGCTCGACGAGATGGACAGCGTCGTGCGCTGCATCGAGGCCGGGGCAGAGGACTATCTGCCGAAGCCGTGGAACCCGGTGATCCTCCGGGCGCGGGTCTGCGCCTGCATGGAGAAGAAGCAGCTGCGTGACCGTGAGCGGCTCCACCTGGAGAACCTTGCGGAGGCGCACCGCAAGAGCGAGGCCCTGCTGCTCAATATCCTGCCCGCGCCGGTCGTGCGCCGGCTGCATCAGGGCGAGACGGTCATCGCCGACCGCTACGAGGATGCGACGGTGCTGTTCGCAGACATCGTCGGGTTCACGCGCTTTTCGGCCGGACTGCCGGCCTCGCAGGTCGTCGACGTGCTCAACGGGGTGTTCAGCGAATTCGACGGCATCGCGCGCGAGCTGGGGATCGAGAAGATCAAGACCGTCGGCGACGCATATATGGCTGTCGCCGGTGTCCCGGAGCCATGCGTCGATCATGCGCCGCGGGCAGCGCATCTGGCGCTGCGGATGCTCGGCGTCGCCGAGCGGGCCGAGACGAGGCTGGGCCGGACACTGGCGCTGCGCATCGGCCTGCACAGCGGCCCGGTCGTTGCCGGCATCATCGGAATGCACAAGTTCGCCTATGACGTCTGGGGCGACGCGGTCAATATCGCGAGCCGGATGGAGGCGCACGGCCTGCCCGGCGAGATCCAGGCTTCCGATGAAACCTACGAGCGCCTGCGGGGCGATTTCGTATGGGCGCCGCGCGGCGAGATCGAGATCAAGGGGAGGGGGCGGATGGCGACGTATCTGCTGAAAGCGGCGCGCTCGTGACCCGCGTCCGCTACCGCGCGGACGAGCCGGCCTGTGCCGGTTGCTTCGGATCGAGCGCGGCGAGGTTCTCGCGAATGTCGGCGAGGATTCCGAACGAGTGCACGCGCGCAGCGTGGTCGTAGATCAGCGCGGTCGCCATCAGTTCGTCCGGTTCGGTGGTCCTGATCAGGCTGAGGAGCCGCTCGCGGACCGTCTCGCGCGAGCCAACGGCGGAAACAGCGAGGGCGCGGTCGACGCCGGCCTGCTCCGCCATCGTCCAGCGTCCGTCCATCGTATCGACCGGCGGCGGAAGCTGGCCCGGATCGCCGCGGCGCAGGTTCAGGAACTGCTGCTGTACCGACGTGAACAGGCGCCGCGCTTCGACGTCGGTATCGGCCGCGAACACGTTCACGCCCAGCATCACGTAGGGCTGCCGGAGGTACGACGAAGGTCTGAACTGGCCGCGGTACAGCGCGATCGCCTCCATCATGTGATCGGGGGCGAAATGCGATGCGAAGGCGAAGGGTAGGCCGAGCAGAGCCGCGAGCTGTGCGCTGAACTGACTCGAGCCGAGCAGCCAGACCGGCACGCCCAGCCCCGTGCCGGGGACCGCGCGAACTCTCTGGCCCGGCTTGGCCGGCTCGAAATAGGCGAGGAGTTCGAGCACGTCCTGCGGGAATCGCTCGGCGCCGCCGGCGAGATCGCGCCGCAGGGCATGCGCCGTCACCATATCCGTGCCTGGCGCACGGCCGAGCCCGAGATCGATCCTGCCGGGAAAGAGCGCCTCGAGCGTGCCGAACTGCTCGGCGATCACCAGTGGCGCGTGGTTCGGCAGCATCACGCCGCCGGCCCCGACACGGATGGTGCGGGTGTTGCCGGCGACATGGGCGATCACGACCGACGTCGCGGCGCTGGCAATACCGGTCATATTGTGATGTTCGGCCAGCCAGTAGCGTCGATATCCCCGGCGCTCGGCATGTCGGGCGAGATCCAGGGTATTGCGCAGCGCCTGCGAAGCATCGCTGCCCTGCGGGACCGGAGCGAGATCGAGGATCGAGAACGGAATCATGACTGACGTGCTCCGGGCGAAGACGTGCCGCATCTACTCTCAAAGCCAGTGCTACGGCGGGCGGACGACAACCGTCGCTACGCTGCGGCCAGCTCCCCGGGGTAGCGCTTGTTGAGCATTCCGCTCGGGCTGGAATCGGCGTCCATGATGGCACTATCGCGCCGAACGCACACGGGTAAAGACGAGCCTCCCGGTTCCCGGACGGGGCATCGTGCCGGGGGTTGGCGGAGCTTCGCGCCACGGCAGATGCCGAGATTCATCGGCGTTGTCCATGTCAGCTGCATGTGCGCGGACCCTTGCGTCCGGTCGTGAGTTATAGCTTTGCGCGGCGCGCACGGCGCAATGCCGGACTGTCACTTCCGAAGGGGAGAAGGGCCATGATTTACAGACACGAAATTGCCCTCGAAAACCCCTGGAAGGTCGGCGCGATGGAATTCCCGAAGAACGCCACCGACCGGGAGAAACTGGTCTTCCTGCTGAATTACGCCGTGCTCGCCCCGTCCATCCTGAACACGCAGCCTTGGCGCTTTCTGGTCATGGCGGATCGTGTCGCCCTTTACGCCAATACGTCGCGCCGGCTGCCGGTGATCGATCCCGAGGGGCGGGAGCTGACGATCAGCTGTGGTGCCGCACTGCTGAATCTGTGCATGGCGCTGCGCGGCTTTGGCTACGAGCCTGCGGTTACCCTACTACCGGATGCGAGCGATCCCGACCGCCTCGCCGAGGTTAGGATGACCGAGGGGCAGCCATCGCGAGAAGATGAGCGCCGCTTGTGCAATGCAATTCTGAACCGGCGAACCAACCGGGTTCCGTTCGAGAAGCGTATCGTGCCAGGTGCTTTGCTCGACGAGATTGCCCGGGCCGTGGAGCAGGAGGGCGGCAAGCTGAAGACCATCGATGATATGGAAGGCAAAAGGCGGGTCGGCGCGTTGGTCGCAGAGGCGGTTCGTGTGCATCTTGCCGACCCGGCATTCCGAACCGAGCTGTCGGACTGGGTCAGCGGCCGTATCAGCGAGGCGTACGAGCGCTACAGCGAGGATTTCCGCCAGGCGCCGGGGGCACCGGGGCTGGCCGGCCGTACGCCACCGCCCGTCGACGAGCGGTCGTTGTCCGTACCGAGCGCGACTGCCGCCGCCCAGATGTTTGCCGATGCGGATCGTGCGGCTGCAGACACGAGCGCGCGCACCGAGGCAGCCCCGGTGCTCGCGCTGCTGACCACGCAATCGGATGAACGCACCGACTGGCTTGTCGCTGGCCAAGCGCTGGAGCGTGCCCTGCTTGTGGGCACGGCTGCCGGCCTCGTGGCGTCTTACGACAGCCCACCGCTTGAGATTCCCGAGCTGCGAGCGCGCGTCGCCGAAGCTTTTGCGGTGCGCGGCCGGCCACAGCTCCTGCTGCGGTTCGGCTACAGCGCCCAATCTCTCCCGTTGCCGCGCCAGCCGCTCCGCTCGGTCATCATGTAGCAGCCTGGTCGCGATCGCTATCGCCTCGCTATGACGCTGGTGGCGACCGTAGATCGATCGGACAGGATCAGGGCGATGCGGATGCCGTATCAGCCTCTGGTTCGTGTCGCCTCGGGCTGGTATGGCACCGCAATCACCCGATAGCGATGCTTTTGCCCACTCGGCAACCTCCAGTCGATCGACTGCCCGACGCGCAGCCCGAGCAAAGCCGTCCCCACAGGAACCAGAACCGAGATTCTCCCGGCGTCGATATCCGCGTCCCTCGGATACACAAGGGTTACTTCCCGCTGCTCCCCGGTCTGTTCGTCCTCGAAAACGACGCGGGAGTTCATCGTCACGACGTCCTTGGGAATCTCGTCAGGCGGCACGACCCGCGCGCGGGCCAGCTCCTCTTCCAATTGCTCAAGACGTCGCCCTCCCGCGCCAGCGGGGTACGCTTCCAGCAGGTCGGTCAGACGATCGAAATCGTCCTGTGAGAGATAAATCGGGGGCGGACGGGCCATTTTTGCGGCAGCCGTGGAGGCAACTCTTTCAGCTTATACGACCGTCGCCATATCCGTCGAGGACGGATGGCGATCCATGGCTCGGCCCGGCGACGTCCTGTCCGAGGTCAGCCACGCACCGATGCCGCCCATGGCTCGCAGCTCCTTTGCCGCCTTGCCGGCCACGATCTCCACAGGCACGGCATGGAGGCTCGCCAACTCGGGCAGGAGCGTGCGAAGCGTACGGGTCCGTCTCTTGCCGCCGCAAACGGCGCATACGGGATCGACGGCGCGGTCGGCACGCCCGCAGCGGATGCATTGCCGCAGTGAGCCGGTCAGGCCGCGTGCGATGATGAGTTCGCGTACGCGGCCTTCCTGGAGCGCAGCCAAGGACTCGTCAAGCCCGACGGCAGCCGTGCTGGACCCCCGGGCGGCGCTAAGGGAGCGGACGACCGATGCTTCGTGGTCGCGCTCCCATGTCCTGAGTGCCGGCCCGAGCGCCGCGCGCACCTCGGCAGGCGTGATCTTCGGCAGGGCTTTTCGAATGGGCGTGACTTGCGACCGCAAGTCCGCGGGCATGGCATCGACGATCGTGCTGACAACGTCGTCTGCACCCGCGAGGACGAGCGGGCTTGCCCGACGCTCTTCGCTCCAGCGCGCTATATGCTTCGCCAGTTCGCGCGCGAAGCGGCTGCGCTGGGCGGCCGCATGGCTGTCGGCGTAATCGCGGGCGACGCCGGCCGGCCCGAATACGGCCGGATGAGAGGAACCGACGAGCTTCTTCTTCTGCCCGGCCGGGAGGTCGCCGACATAGGCCGCCTCCTTGTCCTCGGTGATAGAGCCGAGCCAGAGGTAAAAGAATTGCGCTTTTGTGCCATCGACCACGACGACGCCCCGCGGTCGATGCTCGTCCAGCACCCACAGCATCTGCTGCAATGACGGCTTGCCCCAGTGCAACTCTTCGACGACGTCCACCTGCAGCGGGATGGTTTCCCAGACCTTCGGCCCGGCGAACACCGCCAGGCTTCGGGCCCGCGGCCGCGCCGTACGGAGGTATTTCTCGATCCGCGTCAGTTGGGTGCGGAAGAGCTTTCGGTCGCGTGTCGACATCTGCTTGGCCAATTCCTTGCCGGTAGACGTGAGCCACGTCACATAGCCTCGCTGGCCCTGGTTGCGCGGCGTGGCCGGATTGACGTCCAGATAGGCGGTCAGCACAGGTGGCGGCAGATGCGGTAGGCGTGAAACGCTCGATTCGCGGGGCACGTGTCGCTCCATGAGGGAGGGGGGAGGCATGCCAAGTGTCGCAGCCAATCGAGCGCGCCGACATACGCAGCGGAGGCCGGTGCTTCGTGGCCGTGTCGGCCCTTATCCTGGGATCGGGAAGAGCTCCTTCATTTCCTCCGGAAGCTGGCCGCGCACCTCCTCGATCTGGCCGGCGGCAACGCTGTCGGAAATTACTTTGAAAACGCCGCGCAGCGCCTCGCGCGCCATTTCCGGCTCCAGGCTGAGCGCCCGGCCGAGCTCGGTCGTGATTGCCTGCGCGGTCACCGCCCGGTCCGGTCCGTCGAGACAGTCCTCGAGCCGCGGCTGCAGCATCGAGGGAAGCTGTGCAATGAGATGCCACGCCTCCTGCGGAACCAGGCGTCGGCACAGCATGCAGGTCACGACGAACAAGGCTCGCTCGGCGCGAGAGCGCTCAAGCCCGGTGGACTCCGCGACAGCCGTGATCATATGGCCGTAGGTCGCCTCGGCCCGCGCCCTGGCCCGCATCAACGCGCGGGTACGCCCGGCTGCCTGCTGCTCGGCGCTTGCGGGGGATTGCGGATGCAGTACGCCCGCGGGCTTGTGCGGCGCCTCGACTTCCAGCTGGGCAGTGACGATCGCGCGCAACGCATCGGGGCCGACCGTTTCGTCGACCACCAGGTCGTCAAACGTGATGAGCCCGACCGGTCGGCCGTTCTCGGTGATCGGAATGCGGCGAATCGCGTGGTCGATCATGAGACGGACCACATCATCGACGCTTGCCCCGATGTCACAGCTGACCACCCCTTCAGACATCACTTCGCTCAGCTGTGTCGTCTTGGGGTCGAGGCCGCCGCCTAGAACGGCGAGCGCGAGGTCGCGATCCGTGACGATCCCCGCCAGCCCCGAGGCTTGGCTCACGAGCACGGCGCCAATGTGATTGTCCGCCATCGCCCGGGCGGCCTGGTAGGCCAGCGCCCGCTGCGAGAGCACAACAATCCGTCTCCGTCGGAATCGCTCGAGGGTCATTTGGATTCTTTCCCCTTGATGCGGCAAGAACTCTTGTTGTTCCCGGGATGTACGACGTGGATCAGACCGACCCGCCGCCTCTGGCGCGGCGTCGGCGGACTGTGCGCGGCCAATGCCGACCGCGCCATACCTCGGCGCGCCATACCTCGGGCGGATAAAAAATAAACGGGATCCTGCCGCTTTCGGTTCCGCCGCGTCGGGCGCTCGCTGGGTCGCCCCGGGACTCTGCGGCGCTGTTCACCCTTCGCAACCGCGACGCGGCAGGCGTCCGATCAGGCGGGCGGTGCTGCAATCAACCGCAATGCCGGTGCCGCGTCAGGGCTGCACTCACACATCCAGGTCGCGGGCGAACTGTGCGTTCTCCTGGATATAGGCAAAGCGCAGCTCCGGCTTGCGACCCATCAGGGTCTCGACCAACGTTGCGGTGCGCTTGGCCTCCTTGGGGTCCTCGTACTCGACTTTGACCTGGAGCAGGGTGCGCTTGCCCGGCGCCATCGTGGTTTCCTTGAGCTGCGAGGCCGGCATCTCGCCGAGACCCTTGAAGCGGCTGATCTCGACCTTGCCCTTGCCCTTGAATTCCTTCGCCATCAGTTCGTCCTTGTGCCGGTCGTCGCGGGCATAGATCACCGTCCCGCCAGCGCTGAGGCGGTAGAGCGGCGGCATTGCGAGGAACAGGTGTCCACTCTCGATCAGCTTCGGCATCTCGCGATAGAAGAACGTCATCAGCAGCGAGGCGATGTGCGCGCCGTCGACATCGGCATCGGTCATGATGACGACGCGCTCGTAGCGCAGCTTCGATTCGTCGAAACCGGCGCCAATTCCACAGCCCAGCGCCTGGATGAGGTCCGACAGCTCCTGGTTCTGACGCAGCTTGTCCGCGGAGGCGCTGGCGACGTTGAGGATCTTGCCGCGCAGCGGCAGCACCGCCTGCGTTTCTCTTGCGCGCGCCTGCTTGGCGGAACCGCCAGCGGAATCGCCTTCGACGAGATAGAGTTCGGTTCCTTCCGGCGTCGACCTGGTGCAGTCAGCGAGCTTGCCGGGCAGGCGCAACTTGCGCGTGGCGCTCTTGCGGGCGGTGTCGCGCTCCTGGCGCCGGCGCAGTCTCTCCTCGAGCCGGTTGACGACATGATCGAGCAGCGCCTTCGCTGCCGTCGCATCGTCGTGCAGCCAGTGGTCGAAATGGTCCTTCATGACCGTCTCGACCAGTTTCTGCGCCTCGGGCATGCCGAGCCGGTCCTTGGTCTGGCCCTGGAACTGCGGCTCCTTGATGAACAGCGACAGCAGCACGATCGCGCCGTCCATCGCGTCCTCGGCGGTGACCTGCTCCGCGCGCCGATTGCCGACGCGCTCGCCATATTCGCGCAGGGCGCGGTACATCGCCGTGCGCAGGCCGGCCTCGTGGCTGCCGCCCTGCGGCGTCGGCACCGTGTTGACGTAGGAATGGACCTCGCCATCCTCGTCGCCCGGCCATGCCACCGCCCACTCGATCCGGCCGGAGCCGCCGTTGAGCTTTGCCTCGCCCGAGAACGGCTGCGCGGTGTGCATCGGCCGCTTGCCGACGATCTCGAGCAGCGCATCCCTGAGGCCGCCTTCGAAATGCAGCACCGCCTCCGCCGGGGTGTCGTCGTTGGCCTTGAGCAGGGCCTTGTCGCATTTCCAGCGAATCTCCACGCCCTTGAACAGGAACGCCTTGGACCGGATCATCTTGAACACGGTCGCCGGCTTGAAATGCAGGCTCTTGCCGAAGATCTCCGCGTCCGGATGGAAACGCACGGTCGTGCCGCGGCGGTTGTTGATGGCGCCGAGCGGCTGCAGCTTCGTCTTGGGCTTGCCGCGCGAGTAGGTCTGCGACCACAATTTCTTGTCGCGGGCGACCTCGACCGTGAAATCGTCGGAGAGTGCGTTCACGACCGAGATGCCGACGCCGTGCAGGCCGCCGGCGGTGTTGTAGGCCTTGTCCGAAAATTTGCCGCCCGAGTGCAGCATCGTGAGGATGACTTCGAGCGCCGACTTGTTCTTGAACTTGGGATGCGGGTCGACCGGGATGCCGCGGCCGTTGTCGCGGATCATGCAGTGGCCGGACGCCTCGAGCTGAACCTCGATCCAGTCGGCATGGCCGGCGACGGCCTCGTCCATGGAATTGTCCAGAACCTCGGCAATGAGATGGTGCAGGGCGCGCTCGTCCGTGCCGCCGATATACATGCCGGGGCGGCGGCGGACGGGCTCGAGACCTTCCAGGACCTCGATATCCTTGGCGGTGTAGCTCTGATCCTTGCGGCCGTTGCTGAACAGGTCGGTGGCCATTGTGCGGCAGTGACTCGGTAATGAGAACGTAAAGAGAACAAGCGGTCTAGAGTAGTCGAAGACGACGCCCGCATACAAGATATGGTGTGAACTTATAAGGTTTAGAAGGGGTTAACGGCTGGCCGGCCGCGCCGCCACGGCTGATTCAGGCGTTCGTGGTTGCAGCGACCGGGGTCTGGCGCGCGGCCATGGCGCGTCCGACCCTGGATCCGTTCGGCCTGCCGAGATGGCCGCAGATCCACGACCCGGTCGCCGCCACGGATGCGAGGTCGACGCCTGTTTCGATTCCCATGCCGTGGAGCATGTACAGCAAGTCCTCTGTCGCGACGTTACCGGAAGCCCCGGCGGCGTAGGGGCAGCCGCCCAGTCCGGCCACGGAGCTGTCCGCGACCGCGATACCGGCTTCGAGGCATGTCAGGATATTGGCGAGCGCCTGGCCGTACGTGTCGTGGAAGTGCACCGCAAGCCGTGCGATGGGGACACGGGCTGCCACCGTCTCGATCATGGCGCGGGCCTTGACCGGCGTTCCGACGCCGATGGTATCGCCCAGGCTCACTTCGTAGCAGCCGAGCGCCACCAGGGCGGCCGCCACCTCCGCTACCTTCGACGCCGGCACATCGCCTTCGTACGGACAGCCGAGCACACAGCTCACATAGCCCCGGACCTTGAGTCCGCGCTTCAGCGCACGCGCCGTTACCGGCCGGAAGCGCTCGAGGCTGTCCGCGATGGAGCAGTTGATGTTCCTGCGGCTGAAGCCCTCCGAGGCGGCGGTAAAGACGGCGATCTCTTCCACGCCGGCATCCAGCGCCGCGTCCAGCCCCTTCTCGTTGGGCACGAGCACGGGATAGGCGGTGCCTGACCGGCGTCTCATGCGCCTGACCACCTCGGCGCTGTCGGCCATCTGGGGAACCCATCTGGGCGAGACAAAGGCTCCGGCCTCGACGGCGGGCAGCCCGGCAGCGGCCAGCCGCTCGATCAGCTCGATCTTGACGTCGGCAGGGACGATGGCTTGCTCGTTCTGGAGGCCGTCGCGCGGCCCCATCTCGACGATGCGGACCGAATCTGGATATCCCATTG
The DNA here is from genome assembly GCA_041690495.1 of Alphaproteobacteria bacterium. GTDB lineage: Bacteria > Pseudomonadota > Alphaproteobacteria > CACIAM-22H2 > CACIAM-22H2 > DATAAP01. Next base: position 150,144 of record JAWLHE010000007.1, read on the forward strand.
CGTGTTCTCCGGTGATGTGCGCCGGTCGTCAGCGGCGCAGAGCCTTGAGCTCGGCTTCCGCCACGTCGACGCGGACCGTGCCGCGTTCGACCATGATGCGGGCGATCTTGTCGATCTCCTCGCCGACCGCGCCTGCCATCATGGCGATGTTCTGCGCATGCAGGGCCATATGACCCTTCTGGATTCCCGTCGTCGCGAGCGCCTTGAGCGCCGAGAAGTTCTGGGCAAGGCCGACCGCGGCGATGATGCGCGCAAGCCGCTCGGCCGAGGTCACGCCGAGGATCTTCAGGCTCGCCCGCGCGATGGGGTGAAGCTTGGTGGCGCCGCCGACCAGACCGACCGCCATCGGCACCTCGATCGTGCCCGCAAGGTGCCCCTCGCGCGTCACCTCCCAGCGCGTCAGGCTGCCGTAATGGCCGTTCCTCGCCGCATAGGCGTGCGCGCCGGCTTCGATCGCGCGCGTGTCGTTGCCCGTCGCGAGGACGACGGCCGAGATCCCGTTCATGATGCCCTTGTTGTGGGTGGCCGCCCGGTACGGGTCGGCGGCCGCGAAATGATAGGCGCTGATCATGCCGTCCCGGACCTCCGGGCCGCCTATCGACTCGCACGTCCATGTCGCGCGGGCGCGGGCAAGGCGACGGTCCGCAAGATTCGAGAGGATGCGCAGGTACACCCGGCCGCCGGTCCATTCCTGGACATGGGGCGCGATCTTCTCGGCCATGGTGTTGACTGCATTGGCGCCCATGGCGTCGCGCGTGTCGACGATCAGGTGCGTTACGACCATCGCGCCGCCCGGGGAGTCGATGACGCGCACCTCGACGTCACGAAACCCGCCGCCCAGCTTGACGAGCACCGGATCGCAAGCGTCGCAGATCGCCTTGATGTCGTCCTTGCGCTCCAGGATTCTGATCCGCGCGTTGTGGGGATCGCTGATGCCGACGAGCTGGACCTGCGCGATCATCAGCGTGCCTGACATGGATGTGGTGAAGCCGCCGTCCTCGTAGCACTGGCGCGCGGCGTTGCAGACCGCGGCGACGACCGACGACTCCTCGGTGGCCATCGGAATCAGGACGTCCTCGCCGTCGATCCGCATGTTGGTGGCGATGCCGACCGGCACGTTCATGGTGCCGATCACGTTCTCGATCAGGTGGTCGGCCAGATGCGGGTCGAGATTTCCCATGTTCGCAAGATGCTTCACGGTTTCGTCGTCGAGCCCGGCAAAGTTGGCGACCAGGTCGAGGCGCTCCCGCGGCGTCTTCTTGTGGAAACCGGGAATGCGGGAGCTCTTGATCTGGTTTTTCATGACGAAATCTCCGAAGTCCTGGTCGTTGCGTTCAGCCGCCGATCATGAGACGGGGCAGCCAAGTCACGAGCCCCGGGAAGGCGGTGCAAATCAGCAGGCCGACGACCTGCAGCACGAAAAAGGGCACAATCCCGCGATAGACCGTATCCATGCCGAGATGCGGCGGGAGTGTGCCCTTGATGTAGAAGAGCGTGTAGCCGAAGGGCGGGCTGATATAGCCCATCTGGATCGTCACGGCGTAGAGCACGCCGAACCACACCTCGTCGAAACCGAGGAGACGAACGATCGGCAGGAATACGGGCACCGTCAGCAGGATGATCCCGATCTCGTCGAGCACGGTCCCGAGGAAGACCAGGATCAGCATCATGACGGCGAGAACCATGTACGGGTGGATATCAAGGCCCCGTATGAAGTTCAGCAACGTGTCCGCGCCGCCAAGGCCGGTGAAGATCGACACATAGGCCTTGGCGCCGATCGTGATCCACAGGATCATCGAGGTCGCCTTGAGCGTCTCGACTGCGGAGTGCGAGAGGTTGTCGAAGGTCAGGCGCCGGCGCAGCGCCGCGGCGATCATGGCGCCGCCCACGCCCACGGCAGCCGCCTCGGTCGGGGTCGCCACGCCGAAGAAGATCGAGCCCAGGATCAGGACGATCAGAATGGCGGGAAGCGCCAGCGATCGCAGGCTGCGAAGCTTTTCGGAGAGCGGGACTCGCTCGCTCGCGCCCTTGGGAACGAGGCCGGGTCGAAGATAGGAGGCACCGACGATGTAGACGATATAGAGGGTCGCGAGGATGAGGCCGGGCACGATGCCCGCGATCAGCATCTTGCCGATGGACACCTGCGCGGTCACCGCGTAGACGATCGTCAGGATCGAAGGAGGAATCAGTATCCCCAGCGTTCCGGACGCGCAGATGGTTCCGGTGGCAAGCCGCGGATCGTACCTGCGGCGCAGCATTTCCGGCAGGGCGAGAACGCCCATCGCCGTGACTGCGGCCCCGACCACGCCTGTCATCGCCGCCATGATGACGCAGATGACGACGGTGCCGACCGCGAGGCCGCCGCGCACGCGGCCGAACCACTTCTCCATCGCCGCGTACAGATCCTCGATGACGCCGGAGCGCTGCAGGATGCTGGCCATGAGGATGTAGAGGGGGATTCCGAGCAGGGCCTCGGACCGCATCGTGTCGAAGATCTGGAGCACCAGGATCACGACGGCGTCCGCGTTCCACAGCGTGACCGTGAACAGCAGGGACAGGCCGCCGAGGACGAAGGCGATCGGCAGGCCTGTGAGCATGAACAGCGTCAGGCCGCCGAACATCAGCACGAGGATCGCGGTCGGGCTCATGTCGCGGTCGGCGGCGGCGGGGCTTCGCGGACGATCGCAGCCGGATCGCCGTAGAGAACGCGCAGGAACTCGGCGAGGCTCTGCGTCGCGAGCAGAATGACCGAAACGGGAATTGCGAACTTGATCGGCCAGACCGGCGGGTTCCAGGCCGAGAAGGACGTCTCTCGGAATTCCCAGGCCTGCATGGCGAGTGGCCACGAATAGTAAAGCAGCACGCCGCAGAAGAAGATGATGATCGGCTGATTGGCGAGTTCGAATGCGCGGTCCCAGCGCGCCGGCAGCGCGCGTCGGACGATGTCGAGATTCACGTGTCCGCGCAGATGCAGAAGGTACGGCCCGCCCAGCAGGAAGTACGGGCCGAAGAGGAGGGTCGCCAGTTCCATGCCCCAGGTCGTCGGCGCATCGAAGAGGTAGCGGCTCACGACCTCGTAGAGCATCACGGGCACGATGACGAACATGACCGCCGCGGCAAACCGGAACAGCAGCCGGTTGAGCGCCGTGATCGACCGCACGAAAAAGCCGATGGCAGCGGGCATCTGATCACCTCACGGGACGGTGAGGGGCGCGGTCTCTCCCGCGCCCCTCGAAACGGCCGTCCGGATTTAGGCGAGCAGGCCGAGCTGCTTCATGAATGCGAGCTGGCTATCGAGGGCCTTCGTGGCGATGGCCTCGTTCTTGGTCGCCGCCTTCCATGCCTCGCGCGCCTTGCCGCGCGCCTGCTGCACGTCGGCCGGGTCGAGCGCGACGATCTCGACGCCCTTGGCCTTGTAGGCTGCGGCGGCTTTGACGTCCTGGACCAGGATGTGCTGGCGAAGCGCGCCCGAGATTTCGCGGGCCGCCACGGCGAGCGCCGCCTTGAACTCGGCCGGAAGCTTCTCGTAGGCGGCCCGGTTCGCGACATAGCTGGTCGCGGTGGTCGGCTGGTGTATGCCGGGCATGACGATGTACTTGGCGACCTCGGCGAGGCCAGCCTCGAGATTGGCCGTCATGTCGCCGCGATCGGCGAAATCGATCAGGCCCTTGTCGAGCGCCGAATAGACCTCGCCCGTGGGAAGCGGCGCCACGGACACGCCGAGCGCGCCCATGACGGTCGATGCCAGGCCGACGAAGCGGCCCTTCTTGCCGCTCATGTCGGCGATCTTGCGGATCGGGAACTTCGAATGGATCGGCTCCGCACCGTAAACGGTCGGGGCGATGTAGAACAGGCCGGCCTGCCCGTAGGCCTGGCGTGCCAGATCGAGTCCGCCGAGCTCATAAAACCAGGCTTCGAACTGGTCGGACTCGGGAAAACCGAACGGCACCGTGCTCGTAAAGGCGAGGGCGGGAATCTTGCCGGCCTCGTAGCCGTCGAACGTCTTCATCATCTGGAAGGCGCCGCCGCGCACGGCGTCGAACGCCTGAGCAGCCGCAACCAGCTGGCCGGCGGCAAAAAGCTCGATCTTGAACTTGCCTCCGGTGAGCTCGCCGACGCGCTTGACGAACCGCTCCTCGAATTTCTGCGGCGTCGTGCCGCCGTCCCACAGCGCCTGCATGCGCCAGGTGACGCTCGCCTGGGCGATGGCGGGCGCCGCGAGACCTGCGGTCGCGGCAGCTCCGGCAGTACCGAGGCCGATGGCCTTGATTGCAGAGCGGCGGGTGATGATGGATTTCTTCACGGCGTTCTCCAGGTTGTGTTGGCAATTCACGGGCGCGGCTCGGGCCGGGCAGTTGACGTCCGGCGGATATCAGATGCGGGGAAGGCGGCGCGAAAGGTCCGAGGGCGGTTCACGAGAAAGGAGCTCCGCTGCTCGCGCTCTGCTCTCGATGACATTCCCTCCGCCTCTCGATTGGGCAATCCCTTGCCTCGTGTTTCGCCGGACTGTACTAAAAATCGGCACTGCATCAAGGTACAGTTAATGGATACAGAAAGAAGGGTGTACCAGTTCAGATGAGGGCACACTTGTCTGGAGGGGATCGGAATTGGCCCGGAAACGGCTGAGCCGCACGGGGCAGATCGTCGCCGATCTCGTAAAGCTCATAGAGGACGGCCCGTTGAAACCAGGCGATCGCCTGCCATCGATCCGGGCCGGTGCCGAGCAGTACGGCATCGCCAAGAACAGTATGGTCGAGGTCTACGACCGCCTCGTCGCGCTCGGCTATGCCCGGGCGCAGCGCGGTTCGGGCTTCTTCGTGACGACGAGCCACCGGCCGCGACCGGTGGAGGAGCGACCGCCGCACGTCGCGGAGGCCGTCGACCTGGTCTGGCTGCTGCGTGAGCAGCTCGATCAGAGATACGTGGCGCGCGTCGGCGACGGTCGTCCGCCGCCGTCATGGACCGAGGGATCCGAGCTGAGGAAATATCTTCGGCCCGACCGGCAGCGCGAGGCGCTGATCGAAACGGGCTATGGCAGTCCTCTGGGGTTCGCGCCATTGCGCGATCGACTGGCGGTCATTCTGGCGGAGCGTTCGATTACGGCGGCGCCGTCGCAGATCCTGCTGACCCATGGCGCAAATCATGCGCTGGACCTCATCGTCCGTCATCTCATCGAGCCGGGTGACGTCGTACTGGTCGACGACCCCGGCTACTATCCGCTCTACGCGAAGCTGAAGCTGGCGAAGGCCGAGATGGTCGGCGTCCGGCGCAACGTCGACGGACCCGATCTCGAGGACCTGGAGAGCAAGGCCGCGGGCGGTCGGGCGAAGGTCTTCTTCACGCAATCGCTCGCCCACAATCCCACCGGCAACTCCATGTCGCTGCCCAATGCGCATCGCGTCCTGCAGATCGCGATGCGTCACGACCTGTTCGTCGTCGACGATGACCCGTTTGCCGATGTGGTGCCGGCGGCAAGTCCGCGCCTGGCCGCCCTCGATCAGCTTGATCGGGTGATCTATGTCAGCTCGTTCTCGAAGACGCTGTCGGCGAGCTTGCGCTGCGGATACGTGGCGGCGTCGCCCAGGATCATCGATGCGCTGACCGACGTGAAGATGCTGTCGGTCGTGAACAGTTCCGGTTATATCGAGCGCATCGTCCACGACCTCATTGCAAGCGGGCAGCACCGGCACCATCTGCGGCGGCTTCGTCAGCGCATTCAGACCGCATGCACCAGGGCGTTCGAACTGCTGGACCAGCTCAAGATCCCGATCTTCGGGGCGCCATCGGGCGGGTATTATTTCTGGGGACAGCTTCCCGATCACGTCAACGATCTGGAATTCGCGCGCGCCGCGGCCGAAGAGAATATCTTCATCTCGCCGGGTTCCGTCTTCTCGCCAAGCCGCGCCATGGCAAGGCCGTACATGCGGATCAACATCGCCTATGTGAACGACGCGCGCTTCCTCGACTTCTACAGACGCTACGTCAATGGGTCGGGCTGACCCTCGGGGCGGAAGCGGTCGGCCGATCCCGATCTCCGACTCGGGCGCGGCGAATGCTGCGCCTGCCGGATCCAAAGTGCGGCGGCCGCAGGTTCCGTCCGAGGGGGCGCTGGTCGGTCCGCCTCCCGCGCGCCGAGCGGTCGCACGTAAACGTCCAAAGCTTGTTCCGCTCCATCAAGGCGCGTTAGCGTGCGCGCGAGGAGACTCGATGCGATGACGAAGGACACGCCGCCGACCGGGGAGCCCGCCCTGAGGGCCATCGCCATGCCGGCCGACGCCAATCCAAACGGCGATATCTTCGGCGGCTGGCTGCTGGCCCAGATGGACCTTGCCGGCGGCAACGTCGCCAAGCAGCGCGCCAAGGGGCGCGTCGCCACGGTCGGGCTCGAGCGCATGGAGTTCCACCTGCCGGTGTTCGTCGGCGACGAAGTGAGCTGCTATGCAACGATCCAGCGGATCGGCCGCACCTCCATTACCGTCGACGTCGAGACCTGGGTTCGGCGCGGCGACGGCGACGAGCGCCTCAAGGTCACGCAGGGGCTCTTTACCTATGTCGCGATTGGCGCCGATCGGCGGCCGCGCCCGGTGCCGTCCGCATAGCGATGCCCGAGTCGAAATACGAGATCGTCGCCAAGTCGCGCGGACCGCGGCGCGAATTCAAGATCACCGTGGGACTCCGGGAGGGCTACGATCCCGAGGGCCGCGTCTACGACCTCTCGGAAGCCACGAAGATCGCGCTCAGTTGGATGACCGAACGCGCGGCCTCGGACCGGCCTTTCCTGTCGGGCATGTTTACGCGCGGCGAAGTCGCGTATGCCTGGCGGCGCGACGATGGAACGGCCGGTCGCGATCGCGAGCCGGTGGCGATTTTCACCGGCGAGGTCATCCCGCTCTACATGGGCGGCCTCGCAGATGAAACCGTCGAGGCGATGCTCAACGAGCTTGCCGCGCGCCTCGGCGAGGCGTTACGGCAGGAGCGCATTTATATCGCCTTCCGCGACCACACCTGGATCGTCAAGCGCGAGGGCACGCCGGACTAGGTGCGTCGCGGCAGCAAGACCTGGTCGCGATGCCCCAACGCAGGGTATGCCATCGGGCGAAGCCGGGCCGGCCTCGCCCGATTGCTGTCGCAGAAGCTAGCGGACGAGTTCACCCAGCGTGCGGTTACCCTCGTAGCGGTACCAGTTCTCTGAGTCGTAGGCCTGCATCTGGCCGGCATTTTCCTTGGTCAGGTTCGGGACGACGATGCGATCGCCCTGGGCACTCATTCTGTCGAGTGGGACGACGACCTTCTTTTCACCAATTCCGACGAAGCCGCCAACGCCCACAACTGCGGCGGTGCCGCGATTGCTGCGGTTGACGACGATCTCGTCGATCTCTCCGACGCGTTCACCCGCGGTGTTGTAGACGCCTTGGCCGACCAGCTGGTCCGGGCTCATGGTCCGGAATTCCGACGGGATCTGAGTCGTCGTGACGGTTCCCGACGGCACGGATGGGGCAGCCGAGCCGGACATCGATTCGGTCATGCTCTCGACGGTATCGCAGGCAGATATCGCACCGGCCAGCAGAATTGCCGCGCCAACGTGAAGGAGACGTAGACGGGTCATAAGAGACCTCCATTGATTGCCGACATGACTTGACCCGGGCAGGGGACCGTGCGGTAACGGGAGCGAAGCCGTTAGGTTCCGGGCAACGTCCCGCTCGCCGGTCGTGTGGTGCTACTGCCTGGCTTTAGCGGCGACAGGCGGTGCCGAGCGCGATGCGGCTGCCGACGATCCGCCGGTACGGCCAGGCACCGTCTGCGCGTTCGTGAGCATCGTGGACGCGCAGCCGAGCAGCGGGTTTCGCGCTCGCGCAGAGGTTGTATAGCCATGGCCGGCACCATCACGCGGCGGACGTGTTAACCGTTGCCGGGTCGCGCTTTCTCGGAATGAGACGCGGAGGGCGCGTGCAAGGAACAAACCTTGCCGTCGCGGCGTTTGATCGCCGGGGGGTAATCAGCATGCAGCAATATGATCCTGCACAGCAATATGATCCTGCGGCTCTGGCGGCGCGGACCGCCTATGTCAGAGCGCTGACCGTCGGGGCGCCTGCGCACATCGCATTCGACGTCGCCTGCGCGGCATACCGCGCGACGTGGCCTGGGCTGGATGATCTTGAGCTGCGCGACGTGGTCGCCCGGACCTTGGCGCTGCTTGCCAAGGATCGTTCGGGAATCGCCTGACATATCGAGGACAGGCTGCCGGAACCAGCGCGGCCCGGCGCGGTTGATACAGGACATCACCCCGGGGTGCTGATGCCTGAACTTCTAGTTGCGTCCTATCTGGGTGGCTACGCGTCGATCCTGCTGTTTGCCCTTCGCGAGCGTCCGCCAGGAACCTGCCTCACCGATCTCTGCATCGCCGTGATCATCGCGCTCTGGCCGGTCGCGATGGTGGCAGCGGTTTTCTTCAGGGCCTACCAGGCGCTGCAGCCTCGCCGCTGACGGCGCGCATCGATCAGGTGATGACGAGCGATACCGCCCGGCGCTCGTACTCCGTTGCCACCCGTAGATGCTCCTCGGCGACATCGTGCAGGCGTCGGTCGCGGGCATCGCGCGCCAGCATACGGCGCATTTCGGCCTTTCCAAGCCACCAGCTGGGCAGACGCTCAAGGGCCGGAAGCGGATTGCGCGGCGCGGTCACAGGCTTTGCCATCTCGATCTCCCGATCTCTTCCACCTTAGCAGATTGCACGCCGGCGGCGCGGTGCAAGTACGGCGAAGGGTAAGGACGGATTCCGCCGGAATGAGGTACGTCGAAAGGCCGGAATCGCCGCGGTCTGGAATGCGGCTCAGGGCGGCGCCGAGAACGGCATGATCATCGGCGCGTGATCGCATGCCGAGAGGAAGCGCAGGAGGTCGGCTGCGGCGAGCGCTGTCGTGCGGTCGTTTCTCAGCGGATGGACGTTGAGCGGATCGTGAGCGAGCAGCGCCTCGTCGAGCACGATCGTCACCTGTTGCGCGGTATCGTTGATCGCAGCAAGCGGCGAAACCGCCCCGGGCGCAATGCCAAGCAGATCTGCGAGTGCATCGTGATTCGCGAACGAGAATTTGCCGGCTTCGAGGCGCCGCGCCATGTCCTTGAGATCGACCCTGCTGTCCTCGAGCGTGGTCAGCAGCCAGTGGCGGCCGCGCTTGTCGCGCAGGAACAGGTTCTTCACGTGTCCGCCGGGCAACTCGCCGCGCAAGCGCTTCGAATCCTCCACCGTGTACAGGGGCGGATGCGATACGGTTCTGGCGGCGATTCCCAAGGATTCGAGATGTGCGAGCAGTTCGTCCGAAGTCATAGGCATGTGGCAGCACCGGAGGTCGCGGAGACGAGCGCCACTCTGCCGTCGCTGGTGCGGACCAGGCAAGGCCGAGATTGTTCGCACTGGCGCGGTTCAGGTTTCACCGTTGTCACGGGGCGGGCCTTCGCGCGTGCAGCATCGTTTCGTCAGAACGCACCGCCACGTAATGCGCTTGTCAGCGCTGCAATCCGACCCGAACGGGATGGCCGGCGACGCGTTCTGACTTCATGGACGTGCGCACCGGATCGCGAGCGCGACAGTCGCACGGGACAGATACGATGAAGGAGCCATCATGATGGACCTGCCCATCGATCAGCAGGTACGGCGATGTTACGAGCTGGCGCTTAAGAACGGCCTGGACGAAAGGGCCGCGATCGACGCTGCACTGATTCTGTGGCGCGCGGGACGTCCCGACGAGCCGCTCGACATTGCGCGCCGGTCGGTTTCCCACGTCATCGCCCGGGCGCGGATTGAGCGGCGCACCGGCCAGCCGGTCGACGAGGCGGTCGACCTGTGGCGCATCGACCGGACCAATGCGTAACGTCTGACTCCGGTTTCGCCGCCGGTACGCGCAGTGCCGGGTGTCCCGGTTTTACGCAGGTCGCGAGCATGCTAGAACGCTGCATCGCCGTAACCGCCTGCCGCGTGACCGGAGCCCATGTTTCAGAAGAAGGCCGTACTCACATTCTTTCCGACATTCGTCTGGGTGCATGACCTGGCCGCGGATGCGCGCGAGGAGATCGAGCGCACCGCGATTCGCCTGATCGAGCAGATGCTGACGCCACGGCCCTCGCCGAACCGCCGCCACCAGTGGCAGACGCCTACGGATCTCCAGACCAGGGCCGAGTTCCAGCGCCTCAACGAGATCGTCCTGGCCGCGGCGCGCGAGATCCTTGCGTATCTCGAACTCAAGCCGATGCCCCTCGAGATCACCGGTGCCTGGGCGAATGTCAGCCTGCCGGGCGCCACGCATATCGAGCATTCGCATCCGAACAATCTGCTCAGTTTCGTCTACTACCCGCGCGTGCCCAGGGGCGGCGACTCGATCGAGTTTCACGATCCGCGTCCGCAGGCGCATGTCATCGCGCCGCCATTCATCGCCCTGAACGCGAAGATCGCGAGCACCGCGAGGGTTTCGGTCGAGGCCGGCCGGCTGGTGGCCTTTCCGAGCTGGCTGCGCCATTCGGTGCCGGTTCATCAGGGGCAGGGCGAACGCATGAGCATCGCCCTCAATGTCATGATTGCCGAGCCTATCGGCAGGCCACGCTGGAGCGGCGAGCACGGCAAGGAGCAGGGCTGACGCTACTTCAGATGCGCGCGCGGGTCAGTTGCGCATGAAAAGGCCCCGCCGGCAAGCCGCCGGCGGGGCCCATCGTATTGGCGCCCTGGCGCGCCGCGTCCAGGAACGTCACACCGAGTAGTACATCTGGAACTCGACCGGGTGCGGGGTGTGCTCGAAGGCATACACCTCTTCCCACTTCAGCTCCATGTAGGCGTCGAGCATGTCGTCGTTGAACACGTCGCCGGCCTTGAGGAAGGCGCGGTCGCGATCCAGGTTCTCGAGTGCCTCGCGCAGCGAGCCGCAGACCTGCGGTACGTTCTTGAGCTCTTCCGGCGGCAGGTCGTAGAGGTTCTTGTCCATCGCGTCGCCGGGATGGATCTTGTTCCTGATGCCGTCGAGGCCGGCCATCAACATCGCCGCGAAGCCGAGATAGGGATTGCAGCCGGGATCCGGGAAGCGGACCTCGACGCGCTTGCCCTTCGGGCTGGCGACGTACGGAATGCGGCACGAGGCCGAGCGGTTGCGCGCCGAATAGGCGAGCAGCACGGGCGCCTCGAAGCCGGGAATCAGGCGCTTATAGCTGTTGGTCAGCGGGTTCGTGAAGGCGTTGATCGCCTTGGCGTGCTTGATGATGCCGCCGATGTAGAAGAGCGCCGTTTCCGACAGGTCCGCGTAGAGGTTGCCGGCGAAAAGCGGCTTGCCCTTCTTCCAGACCGACTGGTGGACATGCATGCCGGAGCCGTTGTCGCCCTTGATCGGCTTCGGCATGAAGGTGGCCGTCTTGCCGTACTGGTGCGCGACGTTGTGCACGACGTACTTGTAGATGAGGCACTGGTCGGCGGCCTTGACCAGGGTCGTGAACTTGTTGCCAAGCTCGTGCTGGCTGGGCGCCACCTCGTGGTGATGCTTCTCGATGTCCAGGCCCATGTCCTTCATGACGGTCAGCATCTCGGCACGCAGGTCGGACCCGCTGTCGATCGGCGGCACCGGGAAATATCCGCCCTTGACCGGTGGGCGGTGGCCCATGTTGCCGTCTTCGAAACGCTTGTCGGTGACGTAGGGCCCTTCCTCGCTGTCGATCTCGTACGAGACCTTGTTCATGTCCACCTTGTAGCGGACATCGTCGAACACGAAGAACTCGATCTCAGGCCCGAAATAGGAGGTGTCGCCGATGCCCGAGCTGGCGAGGTAGGCTTCGGCTTTCTTGGCGATCGAGCGGGGATCGCGGCCATAGGGCTGGCCCGTACCCGGCTCGTAGACGTCGCAGACAAGGATCAGGGAAGGCTGTGCGGCAAAAGGATCCATGACGGCGGTCGTGGGGTCGGGGATCAGCGTCATGTCGGACTCGTTGATCGCCTTCCAGCCCGCGATCGACGAACCGTCGAACATGATGCCGTCGGTGAACGTATCCTCCTCGATCGTCTCGACCGCGTGCGCGAGGTGCTGCCACTTGCCGCGCGGGTCGGTGAACCGCAGATCGACGTACTTGACGTCCTTTTCCTTGATCATCTGCAGGACTTTTTTGGGATCGGCCATCTTTCTTCTCACTTCCGTGGCTAGTTGATTTCGATGACGCCCAACGGCGTCTTCCGGCAGGCAATCAGATTGCGTCGCTGCCGCGCTCTCCGGTGCGGATGCGGATCGCTTCCTCGACGGTGGTCACGAATATCTTGCCGTCGCCGATACGCCCGGTATGCGCCGCCTTCTGGATCGCTTCGATCGCGCGCTCGACCAGATTGTCGTCGAGCACGACCTCGATCTTCACCTTGGGCAGGAAATCGACGACGTACTCGGCGCCACGGTAGAGCTCCGTATGGCCCTTCTGCCGTCCGAAGCCCTTGGCTTCGGTGACGGTGATGCCTTTGAGGCCGACTTCGTGCAGCGCGTCCTTAACTTCGTCGAGCTTGAACGGCTTGATGATCGCTTCGATCTTTTTCATGGGCATTTTCCAGTCCTGGGATCGGTCGAGGGCAGCGAACATGGGCGCCGGGCGACCGTCCGGTCTGCGGGCCCGGTTTATCCGAAAGCACAGGTCATGCCAGCCGCAGCGTGCCTGAATCGGCCGATCCGGACCAGCCTGATTATAACCAAGGCGCCAAATAGCCTAGAAGTTATGCAAACAGCCTATTTATTGAGCAATTGACCGGGCCGGGGTCGCCGCGAGGCAGGCGCGGATCCGCCGCATCGCCTCGCGGATATTCTCGACCGAGTTCGCATAAGAGAAGCGCAGGAAGCCCTCACCGTAGGTGCCGAAGCTGGTTCCGGACAGGACGGCGACCCCCGCCTCGTTGAGCAGCCTGGCTTCCAGCTGGCGGCTGGCAAGTCCGGTGCCGGTAATGTTCGGGAAGGCATAGAACGCACCGCCAGGCTCGACGCAGCGAAAGCCCGGGATCGTGTTGAGCTCGCCGACGATCACCTTGCGCCGTTCTTCGAATGCCTCAACCATTCGCCGGACGTCGTCTTGCGGGCCCTGCAGCGCGGCGATTCCGGCGTACTGGGCCGCGGCGTTGACGCAGGAATGGCAGTTGATGGCAAGGCGCTCGGCAAAGGGGAAGATCGCCTTGGGCCACACGCTGTAGCCCAGCCGCCAGCCGGTCATCGCGTAGGTCTTGCTCCAGCCGTCGAGCAGGATGAGCCGGTCGCGCAGCGCAGGATAGGTCAGCAGGCTGACATGCTCGCGGCCGTCATAGGTCATCTGCCCGTAGATCTCGTCGCTCAGCACCGCGACATGTGGATGGCGGAGCAGGCCGGCGACCAGCCGGTCGAACTGCGCGCGCGGCACGACGCCGCCGGTCGGGTTGGCCGGGCTGTTGATGATGATCAGGCGCGTGGCCGGCGTGATCTTGCCGAGCACGTCGTCGGCGTCGAAAGAAAAGCCGTTCTTCTCCTCGAGTGCGATCGGCACAGGCGTCGCGCCGGAAAACCTGATGACGGACTCATAGATCGGGAAGCCCGGGTTGGGATAGAGGATCTCGGTGCCCTTTTGCCCAAACATCATGATGGCGAAGAACATCGTGACCTTGCCGCCGGGCACGATCAGGACGTCGCCCGGGTCGATCTCGACGGCGAGGCGCCGATGAACGTCTGCGGCTACGGCTTCGCGCAGAGGCAGGATGCCGTTGGCGGGCGTATAGCCGTGATGGCCGTCGGCGAGGGCCTTCTGTGCCGCGGCGACGATATGCGCCGGCGTCTGGAAATCGGGCTGGCCGATGCCGAGATTGATGATGCTTCGCCCCTGGGCCTCGAGCGCCTTGGCGCGCGCAAGCACCTCGAAGGCGGTTTCGGTGCCGAGCTGGTTCATGCGATCGGCCAAGGCGAGCATCGCCGTCCTCGTAATGGTTCGAGCGTATTTGCGCAGGACTATGGCGCAAGCGGCCGGGGAGACGCAATTGCCGCGCTTTTCCGATGGCTTGGGACTGGCGGCACCGTCCGGCAGGCGGCTTGACGGGGCGAGGGCGAAGGGCTTAAACACCAGCCTTCCGGCGGCGGGCGTAGCTCAGTTGGTAGAGCACCGGGTTGTGGTCCCGGGTGTCGCGGGTTCGAGTCCCGTCGCTCGCCCCAGTTTCCTTCCAGAATGCGCGCCGGGCGGCTTCCTGGCCCCGGTTGCGAGGATGGCGGGCCGTCGTGCCTCGACGCCGCGGTCGCGGGACTGCCCGCCGGGATCAGACGAGCGCGTCGGCGAGCTCGGTCATGGTGGCGACGACGATGTCGGGCTGGTGCGGCGTTATGCCGAACGGGCGCCGCCGCCGGTCAATGAAGGCGGTCCGCATGCCGGCGGACTTGGCACCGATGCAGTCGAAGGCGTGATTGGCGACGAACAGGATCTCATCCTTTTCCACCCTCACGATCTCGGCGGCCCTGGCATAGGTCGCGACATGCGGCTTGAAGGCGTTCGCGACGGCGACGGAGATCACGTCATCGAACGGAATCCCGTGGTGCGTCCTGGCCGCTTCCAGCATGTCAGGATCGCCATTTGACAGCACGGCCAGCCTGTAGCGGGTCTTGAGGCGCGCGAGGGCTGCAGGGACCTCGGGAAAGGGGCGCAGGGTTTCGATCTGCGCGACGAGCCAGCGCACTTCGTCAATCGTGTAGGGGATTCCGGCCCGATCCATGACATGCGCGACAGAGCGGTGGCCGATCTCGCGGTACGGGGTGTGCTCGCGGTGGAGCAGGGCGTCGATCATCGAGTTCTCGAAATGCGTGCGACGCCACCATGTCACGAAGGCGGAGGGATTGCCGCGCCAGCCCTTGCGCTGCAGAAACGGAGCCGCGGCTTCGACCAGCCCCGACTGCATGTCGACCACGGTGCCGTACTGGTCGAACATGCAGACCCTGATCGACGACTTCAGCGTATCCGGTGCGGCCATCGGCATCCCCCTTGATGGCGCCGAGCCTACCGGGCGTATGGTGCGATTGGTAGTGGGCGGTCAATCGCGGCGCGTCGCGGCGGCGGTAACGACCACGTCGTAGTTGGGATCGTAGCGGTCAAGCTCGGCCTGCGACAGCTCCTCGGCGGCGATACCCTGGATGAAGGCCGCTGCGGTGAGCGCATTGCCGTGCGCGCCGACGCGGACATTCGCCGGGCCGAATACATCTCCGAACAGGCGTGCGAGCGCCATTCGCGAGAAACGCCAGTATTCGCCCCACAGCTCGCGATCGCCCGGACTGTACTGGCCGATGAACAGCGAGGCTGCCAGAACCGAGCCGCCGGGCTTCAGGATACGATGGCAGGTCCGAATGGCCGCGGCAGCGTCGTAGATGTACTGCAGGGTATGTACAAGGATGATGCAGTCGAACGTGTCGGAAGCGATCTGCGGCGCATCGATCAGGTCGGCGACGATGGTCGCCTGACTCAGGCCTTGATTGCGATAGAGAATGTCGCTGCGTTCGACCCTGCTGCCTCCGAACCTGCGCGTATAGATGTCGTGCTCGATCTCCATCACGCGGCCGCGGATGAGATCGGATTCGTCGGCAAGAAATCGTTCGATGAAGTAGCGGTCGATCGGCGTCCCGCGGTCGAAGCCGAACTCGCGGCTGACCGGCTCTATGCGCCACAGGTTCGGCCGGAAGACCGGTCCGAGCGCGCGCCGCCGTGCGCGGAACTCGCGGCGCAGCCGCATCTGCAGACGCTGTGCGGCGCTCGGGCGCTGCGGCGGCGCCTCATCTCTTGCTCGATGGGCCATGTCAGGTGCTGGAGAGGCGCACGCGGGGAACAGCATGGAAAGCCACTGTTTGTCACACCACGATCACCGCAAGCGGGACTCCCAGTCCACGGCGCTTCGGAATTACTCCCGCGCACGAATGCACATCGCCGGAAAGGTATGGAGCATCACTCGTGCTTGCCCGCGCGGCGGATCAGCTCATGCCGCCGGGGACGCGATGGTGCGCCGAGCGATGTAGTCGCCGAGAGCCGCCTGGTCGGCAAGTCCGATGTGCAGGCCGAGCTTGCTGCGGCGGAACAGGATGTCGTGCGCCGACGCGGCCCATTCCTCGCGCAGGAGCAGGTCGACCTCACGACCGTAGAGGCCCGCACCGAAGTGCGGGCCGAGATCGGCGACCCCCTGCGCGCCGCCGAGAATCTTGTCGATCCGGGTACCGTGCCGGCGCGCCAGCGCCTGCAGGTGCTCGCGCGGCAGCCACGGATAGGCCGAAGCTCTGTCATCGAGAAATCGCCCGAAATCCGCTCCCGGGAAATCGCCGCCAGGCAACGGCACGCCGCTTGTCCATGCCGGCGTCATCGTCGGAAAGAACGGGGCGAGCTTCTCGAGAGCATGCTCGGCGAGGCGGCGATAGGTCGTGATCTTGCCGCCGAACACGGACAGCGCGGGCGGAGTGCCTGCGGTACCGTCCAGATCGAGCACGTAGTCCCGCGTCACCTCGGATGCATCTGCGCTGCCGTCATCATAGAGCGGCCGCACGCCCGCATAGCTCCATACGACGTCGCCGGGGCTGATGTCGCGGGCCAGGTAGCGGTTCGCCGCGCGGCAGAGATACTCGATCTCTTCCGGAGCGATCGTGACGTTAGCCGGATCATCGGTATAGGGGACGTCGGTCGTCCCGATCAGGGTGAAGCGCCCCTCGTAGGGAATCATGAACACGACCCGGCGGTCGTCGTTCTGCAGTATGAAGGCATGCTCGCCGTCGTACAGACGCGGCACGACGATGTGACTGCCTTTGACAAGGCGGACGCTCGGCGTGACGTTGAGTCCGAGCGTGCCGCCAAGCACGTCCCGCACCCATGGCCCGGCGGCATTGACGACCGCCCGTGCCCTGACGTCGATCAGCCGCCCGTCGGGCCCAGTCAGGCGAGCGTGCCAGAGCCCGTCGCGGCGGCGCGCCGAGTCCACGCTCGTGCGCACAAGTACGGCGGCGCCGCGATCGGCGGCATCCCGGGCGTTGAGCACGACCAGTCGCGCATCGTCGACCCAGCAGTCGGAATAGACGAAGCCGGTCCTGATGTCGCCGCGGAGTCCCTTGCCATAGGGGCTGTTCGGCAAGTCCACGGCATGCGAGCGCGGCAAGGTCGATTTGCGCACCGGGCTCCAGCCGAGATGGTCGTAGAGCCATAGGCCGGCACGGATCATCCACACCGGACGCAATGCGCCGACATGCGGCAGCACGAAGAGCAGAGGCCAGATGATGTGCGGTGCGTTCCGCAACAGCACGTCGCGCTCGCCGAGCGCCTCGCGGACCAGCCGGAACTCGTAATGCTCGAGATAGCGAAGGCCGCCGTGGATCAGCTTGCTCGATGCCGAAGACGTTGCCCCGGCGAGATCATTCCTCTCGACCAGCATGACGCGGAGGCCTCGGCCGACGGCGTCACGTGCGATTCCCGCGCCATTGATGCCGCCGCCGATCACGAGGAGGTCGTAAGGAGAATTGTCCTGAGTCATGGTCGATGTAGAGAAGAGGTATAGAGCTATCCGGTCTGCTGAGGTTGGCCGTTTCGATCGGGTGCTGCACTCTCTGCGACGCAAGCCGATTTCGGGCGGCTTTGGTCGATCGGCGCGGAACATATCTTTGCCCTCGCGCCGCCACAAGTTGCCTGAGCGGGGACGGTCGCCAGGGACGTCCGTCCGTGTTGCCGAGGCGTCGCGCAAGTACGGCGACAAGTCCGGCAAACGGCCATTTCCGAACGGTTTTTCACGTCCTTGAGCCGGCGGGACGGCGGAAGGTTGCGGCAACCGGCGGATGTAATGCGCGAATCTACATTCTTATTGCATTTGTAACTATTGAAGACCGTGTGGAGTTTTTACTTGATCGCGACAGCAGTTATTTACTAACAACTGTTAACAATTCGGCCGGCGCCGTGCGCAAGCGGCAGCGGCCCGAAGCAGCAGCAAGGAGGGGGAAGGCGGCATGAGCCCTGTCGGGACACGAGCCGGCCACTTCGCGTCAGCATCCGGCGACAGCAACATGGTGCGTGAGGACCTGCTTCACGGGTCCGGCCTGTTCCGACGGATCGTCGAGCAGGCGCCGGTCCTGATTGCCGTTGTCGAAGGTCCGGAACATCGCGTCACGCTCGCGAATGCGGCTGTTCGCGCCGTGCTCCCTGCTGCGCGGCCGGTCTGCGGACGCAAAATCATCGACGTGTTGCCTTCTCCCATCGGGCGCGCTGCGGTGCCGTTTCTTGACGACGTATTCGCGTCGGCGCGCTCGCTGCGGTTGCGTGAGTTCGGCACAGCCGTCGACGCCCGGGGTACGATGCGGTACTGGGACGCAACGCTGACGCCGCTGTGCGGCGCCGACGGCGAGGTCGATGCCGTCATGATCATGGCAAGCGACGTGACGGCGCGCGTGCTGGCGCGGCGGAAGGCGGAGCAGATGGCGGCGGAATCGGTACGGCGCGCCCGCGAGGCGGAGGAGGCGCGGCGCATGCTCGATGCGCTCATGGCCTACATCCCTCAGGGGATTGCGATCGCGGATGCGCCGGAGATGCAGGTTCGACGCGTCAGCTATTACGGTCTCGCCATGACAAAGCGGCCGTGGCAGGAGGTCCTCGAAGAGATTCCGCCCGAGCGAATTCCGGAACGCTGGCAGATCTACCATCTCGATGGCCGTACGCTGGCCAAACCGGACGAGTTCCCGTTGTCGCGCGCGGCGCGGCGCGGTGAAATCGTCACGAGCGAGCAGTGGCTTCTGCGGCAGCACAGCGGTCAGCTCGTCCCGGTGCTGTGCAATGCCGGACCGATTCGCGACAATCACGGACGGATCACCGGCGCGATCATGAGCTGGCTGAATGTCAGCTCGCTGGCTGAATCCCGCAGCAAGCTGCTGGACACCGCCAAGCGATTCGAGCTGGCGATCGAGGCCGGCAATCTCGGCATGTGGGACTACAACCTGCTGTCCGGCGAACTGGTCTGGTCGGAGCGCTGTCGGGCGATCACCGGCATCAAACCCGAGGCGGAAGGCAGCTACGCGCTGTTCCTCCAGGCCGTCCATCCGGAGGATCGCGAGCGGACCGATGCCGCTGTCCGGCGCGCGTTGGACCCGCGCGGAAGCGGCGAGTACGTAACTGAATTCCGCGTCATGCGTCCGGAGGGTGGCGAGCGCTGGGTTGCCGCCCGCGGACGCGCCTTCTTCGAGGACGTCGGCGGCGAACACCGTGCGGTTCGCCTGATCGGCACGTTCCGCGACATTACCGAACGGGCCGAAGCGGCCGTCGAGAAGGAGCGACTGCTCGCGCAGAAGGACCTGCTGCTGCGGGAGATGAACCACCGCATCAACAACAGCCTGCAGATCATCACCAGCCTGCTGCGCCTGCAGGCGGAAACGCAGCCGGCCGTGTTGCGCCGTCTGCTCGACGAAACCCGATCGCGCGTCCAGACGGTGGCCCGGATTCACCAGCGTCTCTATCAGGGCGACCGGTTCACAACCGTGAATATCGCCAGCTATCTGCGCGGCTTGTGCGGCGACCTGGCGAGATCGCTCGGCGGCAGCTACGATACCCGCATCCGGATTGCGGCCGATCAGGTCGATTTGCCCACCGAGGCCGCGCTGTCGCTCGGCCTGATCGTGAACGAGCTGGTCATGAATGCTTTCAGGCACGCGTATGATGAGCCATCCGCGGCCGCGGTCGAGATCCGATTCGAGAGGCTGCAGGATCACTACAGGCTCATCGTGAGCGATGACGGGCGGGGCCTGCCGCCGAAGTTCAAGGTGGAGGAGAACGGCAACCTGGGAATGCGGGTCGTGTCGAGCCTGGCGGAACGCCTCGGTGCGAATCTTCGCTTCAGTCCGCCAGGCCGCGGCGCGTCGATCCGAGTCACCGTTCCGGCGTCTGCGATGTCTCCGACGAGTCTTCAGCAGGCAACGTTGCCATAAGCTCCCGCACGGCGCCGACGACGGCCTTGTCGGTGAAGGGTTTCGGGATGAAATAGCGGGTCAGGTCCATGCCTTCGCGGACCGCCTCCCCGATATGGCCGCTGACGAATACGACCTTGACGTCGAACCTTTCGACGAGATGGCGTGCAACCGTCAGCCCATTTATTTCGCCGGCGAGATTGAGGTCGATGATGGCCACCGCCGGTGGCCGGGCGCCGGCGAGTTTCAGGGCCTCGATTCCCTCCGCAACCGGCCCGAGGACGTCGAGACCCTCCTGGGTGAGGACGTCGGCCAGCTCGGTCGCGACCACGAGATCGTCTTCGACGATCAGGATCTGGCGCAATTGCGAGCCCATGACATTGCAACGTGCCGGAAACACGGCCGTTCCGAAAGGTGGCGCTTGGGTGACGGGGCACACCGAACGGGGCCGCACAATAATACCTCAGGAGCGGATTGCCGGAACCCGCCGGCCCGTCAATACATCCCGCACGGTTCAAGCAGCCGGATCCCCCCCCGGTCAGGTCCGGCCCGCAGGTTTTCGCGACCGAACCCCAGCAAATGCTTGCATCGCGTATATGCCTGCCCTATCGTGAGAACATAAAGGGAACATACGTGCGGGCTGGACGCGGCCGCAATGACTTCGGCAGCGTTATCAATGCGTGTCGAGTTGGCTCTGCGGGTGAAATGATGAGGGTGCGCGCGGTCGTGCTGGCCATGGCTCTTCTGCCGGCGGGAGGCTGCACCCGGACGGAATGGGTCAATCCTTCGGCGGACTCCGTCAAGGCCGCGGCAGACCGCGAGGAGTGCGAACAGGTGGCGCGGATCGAGGCGCAGCAGCAGGTCCTGTTCGAGTCGCTGTCGCGCCGCCCGGTTCTGCGCGGCGGCATGATCGGGTATCCGCAGGCCGGCAGCTCGTTCTCCGAGCGAAACAGGGAATGGTACTGGACGCAGCATTTCCTCGATCGCTGCATGCAGGCGAGAGGATACCGGCTAATGCGGATCGAATAGCCGGAATGCGCCCCGCGCGTCCTTTACGGCAGCCATGACGACACTATGTGTCGTGCAGGGCCGGCGAGAAGGAGACAGATGTGTCGTTGACGGTGGACCTTAGTCTTGCGCAAGTCGCCTTCATCACCGCGGAAACCGTGCCATTGCTGCGACGCCTGTTTCCAGGCAGCGCACCGGTGCTTGATCTCGCCCGACGCATCGAGCGTTTCCTGGCGGCCCGGGCGGACACGCCCGAGGCACGCGCACGGGCAGGCCATCTGATCAGGGCCTGGGAGGTATTCGCGGCGAGCCCCTCCTATCGCGAGTTTGCCGGTGCGCATCTCAAGCACCGCGACGTCGGCAAGCAGGATCAGGTCACTTTGCGGATGCGCCAGCTCGAGCGCGTTCTGCACGCGGAGCCGGTTCGGCAACGTGGCGCGCACATGCGAACGTCTGCGGCCTAGGGCCATTATCCGCCGGAACCGGCCCTGGGGCATGCCGTTGAGGAAGGGCCTCCACTAACGGCTGGAGAATCCCGATGTTGAAGGCAATGGCCGCCGCGGCCCTTGGAATGGCCCTTTCCGGCGCGGCATTCGCACAGAGCAGTTTGACGCCGCCGCCAAGCGCTCAGGATCCCGGGCCAACTGCTACCAGACCGTACCAGCTGCGTCCGCCGGCCGGCGAATCAGCCGCTGAAGCGGCACGTCGCCGCGGAAGAGTCGATCTGAACAACAATAGGGCGACAGGCCGCGGCCGCGAACAGGGCTCCGGCACGTTGCCGCAGCGCCTCGGACCGATATCGCCGGGTACCGGCGCGCACGACAGCGGCGTGCCCGACAGCAGCACGTATAATCCGGCCACCCCGGCCATCCGGTGACCGTGTGAGCCGAGCGCAAAGGCCGCCATCGCGCAAAATGCAGAACAGGGGCTTAGCCGTCGGCTAAGCCCCTGCGAAGAATGGCTCCCCGGGTCTGATTCGAACAGACGACCAGCCGGTTAACAGCCGGCTGCTCTACCGCTGAGCTACCGGGGATCAAGAGAGGCGGCCTTATATCAACTCCGTCCGGCCGACGCCAGTCCCGCGCCAAAAAATGGAGGCCGGGGCCGGAATCGAACCGGCGCATGCGGGATTTGCAGTCCCGAGCATTACCACTTTGCTACCCGGCCTGGCGCCGCATCGCGCTGAAAACGTGAGCGGGAAGCGACATATAGAAGCGTCGATAGGGGCGGTCAACCTCCGCGCCGCAGCGCACCGGAGCCCGGTCAAGATTGTCAGCGCGCGGAAGGACGGCTATATGTCGCTACGGAGCGAGCCATCCGATTCCCGGCCGCGGCGGTCGAGTTGCCGTCCCGGACGCCCACTTGAACTCACAACCCCGAGAGATGATGGATTACGCCACCGCTCGACTCAACATGGTCGAAAGCCAGGTTCGGCCCAACCGCGTCACGGATCCGCGCATCGTCACGGCGATGCTGGAGCTGCCGCGCGAGAGTTTTCTGCCAAAGCCCCTCCGCGGCATCGCATATGTGGACGAAGACATCCACATCGGCGACGGGCGCTACCTGATGGAGCCGATGGTCCAGGCAAGACTCGTGCAGGCTGCGCAAATCATGCCCGAGGACGTCGTGCTCGAGATCGGCACGGCGACGGGGTATGGCGCCGCACTGCTTGCCCGTCTGGCGAGCACGGTCGTCGCACTTGAGTGCGATCCGGCGCTCGCGAAGTCGGCAACGGCGACACTGAGCAGCCTCGGCATCGACAATGTGGCCGTGGTCGAGGGCAAGCTGGCGGACGGATACCCGCAGCAGGCGCCCTACAACGTGATCGTGCTCGCGGGCGGCGTTGAATATATCCCGCCGGGCATTTCCGGCCAGCTCGCGGAAGGCGGCCGCCTGGTGGCGGTCGAGATGCCGCCCGGTGGCCCCGGCAAGGCAATCCTCGCGACTCGCATTGCCGGGACGGTCTCGACCCGCGTAATCTTCGATGCGTCGTGCCCGATTCTTCCGGGCTTCCGGCGCGAACCGGGATTCGTGTTTTGAGCGCTGCTGCCGAAACCGCCCCTCTGCAGATCGATGTCGTGGAACTCGGTCGTATCCTCAATGAAAATCAAGGGGTTACCCTAATCGATGTGCGGGAGCCGTGGGAGGTGCAGATCTGCGCTATCGCTGGAAGCGTAAACGTTCCGCTAAGTACCTTGCCCCAGAATCTGGACCGACTGCCGCCCCAGGCGCCGCTTGTCGTCCTCTGCCACCATGGCGCGCGGTCGATGCAAGCGGTGGCTTGGCTCCGGCAAAACGGGTTCGGGAATGCGAGCAATCTGATCGGCGGGATCGACGCTTGGGCACGACAGATCGATCCCGCCATGGCGACTTATTGAATTGCGGCAGTGGGGGCAACAATGAAGAGAAGCGTATTGCTTGGAGCGGTCGCGGCGATTGCCCTCCTGGTCGGCCTGCCGGTACAGGCGCAGACCATCGAGGAGACATTGGCGAAGACCTACCGCACCAATCCGCAGCTCCTGGCTGATCGCGCGCGGCTTCGCGCCACCGACGAGGGCGTGCCGCGCGCGCTGTCGAACTGGCGTCCGACCGTCTCTCTCTCCGCCGAGGCGGGCAGAGGACGCGATCGGCTGCGGAGCGAGAACAGCATCACCGACATCACCACGCGGTCGTACCAGAGCCGCACGCCGCAGACGGCCACCCTCAGCATCATTCAGCCCCTTTATCGCGGCGGCCGCACCCTTGCCGAGACGAGCCGGGCGGAGAACCTCGTCTTGCAGAGCCGCGCCCAGCTGCACAGCACGGAACAGTCGGTGCTGCTCGATGCGGCGACCGCTTACACCAATCTGCTCCAGGACCAGGCGGTTCTCGATCTCAACATCAACAACGAGCAGGTTCTGCAGCGCCAGCTCGACGCCGCACGCGACCGCTTCCAGGTCGGCGAGATCACCCGAACCGACGTGTCGCAGGCCGAAGCGCGTCTGTCGCGCGCGCGCGCCGACCGCATCCAGGCGGAAGGAAACCTGACCTCCTCCCGCGCCAACTTCCTGCGCGTCGTCGGCGAGCCGCCCGGCCGCCTGAGCCCCGCCCGGGTCCCGTCCAATCTGCCATCGAGCGAAACCCAGGCAATCCAGTTCGCGGCCGACAACCCGGCCGTGGTGTCAGCGCGTTTCGCCGAACGCGCCGCGCTTGACGACGTCGATCTCATCGCCGGCGAGAAGCTGCCGACCGTCAGCCTGCAGGGCGACCTGAGCCGCCAGGACGAGTCCCAGACCGCCGGGTTCCAGCGCGACGTGGCGGAGATTACCGCTGTACTCTCCGTTCCGCTCTATCAGGCGGGCTCCACCGATGCCCGCGTCCGCGAGGCGAAGCATATCGCATCGCAGCGCCGCATCGCGGTCGAGGATACCCTGCGGCGAGCCCAGGAAGATGCGACGCGCACCTGGGAAGCACTGACCACGGCGCGGGCGCGCATCCAGGCGTTCCAGGCGCAGATCCGTGCGGCCGAAATCGCGCTCGAAGGCGTCGAGCAGGAGGCGCGGGTCGGCTCGCGCACGGTGCTCGATGTTCTCGATGCCGAGCAGGAACTGCTCGATGCCAAGGTCAATCTGGTGCGCGCGCAGCGCGACGAGATTGTCGCCGGGTACCAACTCGCAGCAGCAACGGGACGCCTGACGGCCCAGGAGCTCAAACTGCCTGTGGAGATCTACGATCCGACGCTTCATTACAACCGGACACGCGATCGCTGGTTCGGCACGGATGTCTTGCGGGAAGATACGGCTGCAGCCCGTTGAAGATGATGGGTTTCGGGTCTTTTTGCACTGGCATCGCTTGCTGTGCTGGCGTAATTTGCAATATTCGATGATCGAGCCATGACAGACGCAAAGAACCAGCAAGCAGAACCGTCGATGGAGGAAATTCTCGCCTCCATCCGGCGTATCATTTCCGAGGACACGGAAACCGGAAAGGGCCAGCCGGCCGCGGCTCCGGCCGCCGCCGTGGAGGAGGCGCCGCCGCCGCCCAAAGCGAGCGATCCGCCTCCAGCGCCGGCGGCGGAGCCGTCACCGAGCGCGCCGGCGCCTGAAGTGCTGGAGCTTACGGAGATGGTCGGCGAGGACGGCAATGTCACCGATCTCGGCAGCGACAAGCCGAGCGAGCCGCCGTCGGCGCAGCCGGTCGAGCCGCCGCGGACGGACGATGACGAGCGTCTCGTCTCGCAGCGTGCCGCCAGCGCCGCCGCGGGGGCGTTGTCCGGGCTGCAGGCGGCGACGCGCCGGCCCGAGACGCCGCGCGGCCTGATAGGGCTCGGCAATGCGGGAATGACGCTGGAGGATATCGTGCGCGCCGAGATGCGGCCGATCCTGAAGGCATGGCTCGACGAACATCTGCCGCCGCTGGTCGAACGCCTCGTCCAGAAGGAGATCAGGCGCATCACGCGCCAGGTCGACGAATAATCCTCCACACTTGTTTTCGTGATGGCTGACGCTGAGACCCCCACGGGGGCGCTCGAAAAGACTTTTAGCCCCGGCAAGATCGAGGAGCGGCAATATGCGCGCTGGGAGCAATCCGGCGCGTTCCGCCCTCGCGGCAGCGGCGAGCCGTTTTCGGTCGTAATCCCGCCGCCCAATGTCACCGGCAGCCTCCATATGGGGCATGCCCTCAACAATACGCTCCAGGACATCCTGGTGCGCTATCACCGCATGCGCGGCTTCGATACGCTGTGGCAACCCGGCACCGATCACGCCGGAATCGCGACGCAGATGGTCGTGGAGCGGCAGCTGGCGGCACAGGGCATCGGGCTCGACCGCGGCGGTGCCGCGGGCGCCTCGAACGCAAGACTGATCGGCCGCAGAGAGTTCGTCGAGCGCGTATGGGAGTGGAAAGCGGAGTCCGGCGGCGCGATTACGCGCCAGCTTCGCCGGCTTGGCGCCTCGCTCGCCTGGGAGCGCGAGCGGTTTACGATGGACGAGGGGCTGTCGGCTGCGGTTCTGAAAGTCTTCGTGGAGCTCTACCGCGAGGGCCTGATCTACCGCGACAACCGGCTGGTCAACTGGGACCCAAAGCTTCACACCACGATCTCCGACCTCGAGGTCGAGCAGCGTGAAATCAAAGGTCACCTCTGGCATTTCCGCTATCCGGTCGAGGGCGATCCGGACACGTTCATAACGGTTGCGACAACACGGCCCGAGACGATGCTGGGCGACACCGGGATAGCCGTGCACCCGGACGACGCGCGCTACAGGCATCTCGTCGGCAAACACGCGATCCTGCCGCTCGTCGGCCGACGCATCCCCATCGTCGCCGACGAATACAGCGACCCCGAGAAGGGCACCGGCGCGGTCAAGATCACGCCGGCACATGACTTCAACGACTTCGAAGTCGGCAGGCGGCACGGACTCGAAGCGATCAATATCTTCACGGCCGACGCGTATCTGAACGATAACGTTCCGGCGGAATTCCGCGGCATGGAGCGTTTCGCGGCGCGCAAGGCCGTGGTCGCCGCGATGGAGGCGCAGGGCCTGCTCGCCAGGATCGAAGACCATGTGCACATGGTCCCGCATGGCGACCGCTCCGGCGTGCCGATCGAGCCGTGGCTGACAGTCCAGTGGTACGTCAACGCCGGGGAGCTGGCGAAGCCGGCGATCAAGTCGGTCGAGGACGGGAGGACCGTGTTCGTGCCGAAGAGCTGGGAGAAGACGTTCTTCCACTGGATGCGCAACATCCAGCCCTGGGCGATCTCGCGGCAGCTGTGGTGGGGGCATCAGATCCCGGCATGGTACGGGCCCGACGACCAGGTTTTCGTCGATTACGACGAGGCCGGCGCCAGGGCGCAGGCGGCAAAGCACTACGGCCGCGATGTCGAGCTGCGCCGCGATCCGGACGTGCTCGACACATGGTTCTCGTCGGCGCTGTGGCCATTCTCGACACTGGGGTGGCCGGAGCAGACGCCGGAACTGAGGAAGTTCTATCCGACCAGCGTGCTGGTGACGGGCTTTGACATCATCTTCTTCTGGGTCGCCCGCATGATGATGATGGGCCATCATTTCATGCATGAGGTGCCGTTCCACTCGGTCTACATTCATGGCATCGTTCGCGACGAGCGCGGCCAGAAGATGTCGAAGTCGAAGGGCAACGTCGTCGATCCGCTCGATCTGATCGACAGGTACGGCGCGGATGCGCTGCGCTTCACGATGGCGGCGCTGGCTACGCCCGGCCGCGACATCAAGCCGAGTCCCGCCCGCGTCGAGGGCTACCGCAACTTCGCGACCAAGCTCTGGAACGCCGCCCGGTACGCGCAGATGAACGGCTGCGCGATCGTACCCGGCTTCGATCCCGCCGCGGCGAAGCTCCAGGTCAATCGCTGGATTCTCGGCGAACTGCGCCGCGCCGCCGCAGAGACCGAGGCGGCGATCGCGGAGTTCCGCTTCAACGACGCGGCCAACGCCCTCTATCACTTCGCCTGGGGCACGTTCTGCGACTGGTATCTCGAGTTCACCAAGCCGGTGCTCAACGGCGCCGATGCATCCGCGCGCGACGAGACCCGTGCCACGACGGCCTGCATCCTGCGCGATCTTGTCAAGCTGCTGCACCCGTTCATTCCATTCATCACCGAAGAGATATGGGAGAAGCTCGGGCTCGGCGAAGGACTGTTGATGACCGCCCCCTGGCCGACGCTCCCGGAGGCGTCAGGCGATGCGGCGGCGAAGGCGGAGCTCGACTGGGTCGTTCAGGCGATCACCGAAATCCGGGCGCTTCGGTCGGAGATGAACGTCCCCGCCGGGGCGCGGCTGGCGCTCGGCTACAAGGATGCAAGCGCAGAGGCGGCCGCGCGACTGAAAAAGCATGCCGACATCATCCGGACCCTCGCACGGCTCGAACATATCGAGGAGGAGCGCGGCGCGCCGGCACGCGGCGCCGTGCAGATCGCGGTGCCGGAGGCGACGCTCGTTCTTCCGCTCGCTGGCGTGATCGACGCCGCGGCCGAGCGCGCACGGCTCGGCAAGGAGATCGGCAAGCTGGCCGGCGAGATCGACAAGATGGACAGGAAGCTCGCCAACCCCGGATTTCTCGCCAAGGCGGATCCGGAAGTCGTCGAGGACCAGCGCGAGCGGCGCCAGGAAGCCGAGGCCGCGCGCAGCCGTCTCGTCGCCGCGCTCGAGCGCATCAGCGCGCTGTGAGGCGATGACCGTCCACGATCTCGATCCCGAGGACAAGGCGCTGATCGAGGCGGCACGCAACCAGATCCGCGAGCGCTATCGCGAGAATCGGCATCATATCGGTGCGGCGCTGCGCACGCGCTCGGGCAGGATTCACACCGGGATTCATCTGGATACCTATGTCGGCCGCGCCTCGGTCTGCGCGGAGGCGGTCGCGGTCGGCAAGGCCATGGCCGCGGGCGACACCGACATCGTCGCGATCGTTTCGGTGCGCCATCCGCGTCCGCGCGAGTCCAATCAGGAGATCCAGGTCGTATCGCCGTGCGGCATCTGCCGCGAGATGCTGGCCGATTTCGCCCCGGACTGCCGCGTCATCGTCCCCGTCAACGGGACCGTGGCGCAGGTCGACGTCAAGGACCTGCTGCCGAACAAGTACTACCGGCAACCCTGACTAGCGCGCGTCGGCGCGCTCGAGGGCGTCGCGGTCCCAGTTCGCGCGATCCGCCGCTGCGGCGTACGTGCTCTGCGCGAAGGCGAGCAAGTCGTCATCCGGCGTCCGGGATTGCCGGACGGCGTCGTAGGGCAGGATGAACTCGCCAAGCTCGCGGCTGTAGAATGCGGCAGCCGGACGAAGCGGTGCCTCCGCGAGGCCGGACGGCTCGGGGTAGGCGTAGGAATAGAAGGCGGGTTGGCCGAAGCCGCCGTTTCCCGGCCAGAAGCCGAGGCTGCTGACCTCGTGGGAATACGCTTCGCGCGTTACGGAATCGGCGGTATGCGGCGCGCCGGGATGCGGCGGCGCGCGGCGGCCCGAAAAGCGCGTGATCGCAAGATCGAAACTGCCCCAGTAGAAATTGACCGGACTGGCCTTGCCGACGAATCGCGATCTGAAACACTCGAACACGCGATGCGAGCCGAGCAGAACGCGCCAGAAACGCTGCGCGTAATCGCGGTCGTAGCTCTTGTGCGTGCGATCCTGCTCGAACGGGATCGGCTCCGGAATCTCGACGGGCACTGTCCAGAGTCGCACTTCGAGTCCAAGCGACCGCAGGCGCCCGATGACCTCACGGTAGAAGTCGGACACCGTACATGGTTCCAGCGCAAAGCTGTCCCGTGCTCCATCGCTCGTCTCGAATCCGAGGCGATGATCGATGAAGTCGAAATCGATCGTGAAGTGGCGCGCTCCGTGGGGCATGGTCGATGTCGTCAGGCCCCGGCTGGTGACGTATAGCGCCACCTGCCACCAATGGTTGATGGAAGGCGCCTGCGCCAGCCGTATTTTTCCCACGATCTGAGTCCACATGTGCAGGGTCGTGCACGTGTCCTCCCAGGTCCGGAACGGCAGGGCCGGCCAGGCGTCCGAGAAATCGGCCGGGTGTTCCAGGTCCTTCGATTGGGGCATGATGGCCTCCCATGAGCCAAGCGTCGCTCGAAGCTCCCGGGATGCGGTCAAGCTCCAGCAAGAGAAGAGCACCGGCCAGCGTATGCCGGTCCCTCATGCGTAGCCACTACCCAACCGAAGCTGCACTTTGTATCTTGCGCAGCCTAGCTGCATCATGACGCCACGGGGAAACGCCCATGCCCGCTTCTTTCGACAAGTCCAAACTGCCCAGCCGGCACACGACAGTCGGCCCGACCAGCGCGCCGCACCGCTCCATGCTCTATGCCATGGGCCTGACCGAGGCGCAGATCGCGCAGCCGCTCGTCGGGGTCGTGACGACCTGGAACGAGGCAGCCCCCTGCAACATCACCCTGTCGCGCCAGGCCCAGGCGGTCAAGAAAGGCGTCGCCGCAGCCGGCGGCACGCCGCGCGAGTTCACGACCATTACCGTGACGGACGGCATTGCCATGGGCCATGCCGGCATGAAGTCGTCGCTGGTCAGCCGCGAGGTGATCGCGGACTCGATCGAGCTCACCGTGCGCGGCCACTGCTATGACGCGCTGGTCGGCCTGGCCGGCTGCGACAAGACGCTGCCGGCGCTGATGATGGCGATGGTGCGCCTCGACATTCCGTCGGTGTTCATCTACGGCGGCACGATCATGCCTGGGAAGTTCCATGGCAAGGACGTGACCATCGTCGACGTATTCGAGGGCGTCGGCGCCAATGCGGCGAAGCGCATGAGCGACGCCGATCTCAAGGAGCTCGAGCAGGTGGCGCTGCCCTCGGGAGGTTCCTGCGGCGGCCAGTACACCGCCAACACCATGGCCTGCGTATCCGAAGCGCTTGGCCTGGCGCTGCCGAATTCGGCGGGAACGCCGGCCCCGTACGAGAACCGCGACCGATTCTGCGCCGCGAGCGGCGAGGCGGTAATGGAACTGGTGAAGCACGGCATCCGGCCGCGCCAGATTGTCACGCGCAAAGCGCTCGAGAATGCGGCGATCATTGTCGCCGCGACCGGCGGCTCGACCAATGCCGGGCTGCACCTGCCGGCGATCGCACACGAGGCCGGGATAGACTTCGACCTGATGGAAGTGGCGTCGATCATGCGCCGCACGCCCTACATCGCCGACCTGATGCCGGGCGGCAAGTACACTGCCTTCGATCTTTACGGCGCCGGCGGCGTCGCGGTGATCATGCGCGAACTGCTCGACGCAGGAATTCTGCACGGCGACTGCCTCACCGTGACCGGCAAGACGGTGGCCGAGAACCTGAAGGACGTGAAGTTCCCCGAGAACCAGAAGGTGATCTACCGCGTCTCGAATCCGATCTCCAAGACCGGCGGTGTTGTCGGGCTCAAGGGCAGTCTTGCGCCCGAGGGCGCGATCGTGAAGGTCGCGGGGCTCAAAAAGCTGCAGTTCCGCGGCCCGGCGCGCTGCTTCGACCGCGAGGAGGATGCGCTCTCGGCTGTGCTCAAGCGCGAGATCAAGGACGGCGAGGTCATCGTCATCCGCTACGAGGGCCCGAAGGGCGGCCCAGGCATGCGCGAGATGCTCTCGACCACCGGTGCCATCTATGGCCAGGGCAAGGGCGAGGAGTATGCGCTCATCACCGACGGCCGCTTCTCCGGCGGCACGCGCGGCTTCTGCATCGGCCATATCGGGCCCGAGGCCGCGGTCGGTGGGCCTATCGCGCTGCTGCGCGACGGCGACATGATCGCGATAGACGCGGAAAAGGGCACGCTCGATGTCGAGCTCAGCGAGCAGGAGCTCGCCGAGCGCCGCAAGGGCTGGAAACCTCGCCAGCACGAGTACCAGTCCGGCACCTTGTGGAAATACGCACAGACGGTCGGCTCGGCGGTGAAGGGCGCCGTTACGCACCCGGGCGCCAAGTCCGAGACGCACATCTACGCGGAAATGTAGGCGCTCGATCAGATCGTCAGCGACCGGCCGTTGCGGCGCACGACCACGTCGCTCTCGCCGAACGTCACGTCGTAGCCGATGAACTCGCTGGCGATCGGACCGTCATAGAAGCCGCAGAGCAGCGAGATCGCGCCGCCCGGCGCATGGCCGGCCGTAAGGCAGGCGAGCAGGCTTGCGGCCTCGCCGGTGGTGGCGACCGACAGCGGAGCGCCCTTGAGGGTCGTCTCGCAGGCGGAGACCGGATGCACTTGCGCGCGCCGGACGGCGATGACGTCGAGCAGCGCGGGGTCGAGGTCCCTGAGCTGCTGCATGCGGAACGGGCCGCCCGAAGCCGGACCAAAGCCGACGCAGATCGGGCGCCCGCTCGCGGCGATGCGGTTACCGTCGCTGCTGTCCTGGAGATAGGCGAGCAGGCCCGCAGCCACGGCGTTCATCGTGCGATCGCCGGTCGCGGATTTCACAGGAATGCGCCAGGCATCCGGCCGGCTGCCGGCCGCCGGCGCGCCCGGCGCATTGCAGCCGGCAATGACGCTCGCGAGCACGAGTCCGATCAGCGCGACTGCGGGATGGAACACGTCGGCGCGCATGACTCAGTCGCCCGTCGCCGGCAGCGGTGCCGGGCGGCGGCGCATATTGAGCACCGTGACAACCGAGAGCAGCATTGCCATGCACACGATCAGGAAAACCCAATGCGGCTCGCCATGATCGAGCAGGGCGCCGAACAGGATCGGCACCGCGGCCGCGCCGGCATCGAGGCCGGAATAGACGAAGCCATAGGTCTTGCCGGAGGCCCCGGCGGGCGTTGCCTGGCGCACGAGAAGGTCGCGCGAGGGCAGGGTGGCGCCGAGGAAGAATCCGACGAGCCCCAGCAGCGGCATGACCAGCGGGACGGGCACATGCCCGGTGGCGATGACGGCGACTCCGGCCGCCGCCAGCAGGATACCCACGCTCGCGACGAGATGATGCTGTGTGGTCCGGTCGGCGAGGATGCCGCCGGCAAGGATGCCCGCCGACCCGCCGAGAAGGAACGCGGTCAGCGCGGAGGTCGCGACGGCGATCGACGTGTCGTACAGCATCATCGTCGCTGGAATCTCGAAGGTCTGAAGTCCGACCATCGAAACCGCGAGCAGGACGAAATAGGCGAAGCACATCAGGATCGGTCGCGCGGTCAGAAGGCGCACGCTATCGGCAAGCGTCTGCCTGGGTGGCGCGCCGTGCCCGCGAGCCGGTGTCTCTTCCGCATTGAGCTCGCTGCGCGTCGCCAGCAGCACGGCGAATGCGACGCCTGCGACGCCGAGAATCACCACCGCGAATCGCCATCCGAGCAGGGCCGCGAGTCCGACGCTTGCGACCGGAGCCAGCGCCCAGCCGATATTGCCGGCGATGCCGTGCATGCCATAGGCGCGGCCGAGCCGCGAATTGCCGACGCGCGCGTTGAGCAGCGCGAAATCCGCCGGATGAAAGACGCTGTTGCCGAGCCCTGCGAGGATCGCGAATGGGAAAAGGTAATAGAAGGACGGAACGAATCCCATCAGCACGGTTGCGCCGCTGAACAGGATCAGTCCGCCGATCAGGATGCGGCGCGCGCCAAAGCGGTCGACCAGGAAGCCCGCGCCGGTCTGGGCGAGCCCGGATACGCCATAGAAGACCATGGTGACGACGCCGAGCGCCTGGTAGCTCACGCCGAAATCGGCGACCAGCAGCGGAAAGAGCGGCGGCACGACGAGCTGGAAGAAGTGGCTGAAGCCGTGGGCGAGGCTCACCAGACCGATTACCCATGCATCCTTGCGGAGTTCCGCTGTCGCCAGTGCCGCCGTCGCCATGTCGCCCCTGGATCGTCGTTTCAGCCAAACTAGCACGGCCGCTCGGAGTCCGGCGATTGCGCAGCCTGCAGAGAGGCCATGATCGCGCGGCTCAACGTTCGCGCTCCGTGATCAGCCGCGCGCCGCGCTGGAAGGTGAAATAAGCCCATACCCAGTCGAGCGCGACCATCACGCGGTTGCGGAACCCAATGAGGTAATAGATGTGCGCCACCGTCCAGATCAGCCAGGCGACGAGGCCGCGCAGGCGGATCCAACCGAAATCGGCAACTGCCGCCTTGCGGCCGATGGTAGCGAGATTGCCGTAGTTCCGGTAGCGGAATGCACCGATCGGCTGCCCGCGAAGCCTCGACCCGATCAGCCGCGCGACATAGTGGCCCTGCTGCTTGGCGACCGGCGCCACGCCGGGCAGGGGCTTGCCCTCCACGTCGAGCGCCAGTGCTGTATCGCCGATCACGAAGATCTCCGGATGCCCGGGCACCGAGAGGTCCGGGTTGACCTTGACCCGGCCCGCGCGGTCGTGATCGGCGCCGATCCATTTCGCCGCCGGTGATGCGGCTACGCCGGCGGCCCAGATCACCGTGCGTGCATCGATGCGCTCGTCGCCGGCCACGACGCCCTCGCCGTCAACCGCCGTCACCGGCGCGCCGGTCCTGATCTCGACGCCGAGCCGCTCGAGCTGACGCCTTCCGTCGTGCGACAACGTCTCCGGAAATGTCGGCAGGATGCGTGGACCTGCCTCGACGAGAACGATGCGCGCGGCGCGCGGATCGATGCGCTGGAAGTCGCGGGCCAGAGCGCGGCGCGAAAGTTCCGCCATGGCGCCCGCCATCTCGACTCCGGTCGGGCCACCGCCGACGACGACGAAGTTCATCAGGCGTCGTCGCTCGTCCTCGTCGTCTGCACATTCCGCCCGCTCGAAGGCGAGCAGGATGCGGCGGCGGATCTCGGTCGCGTCCTCGATCCTCTTGAGGCCGGGCGCGAACCGCTCCCATTCGTCGTGGCCGAAATAGGCGTGACGCGCGCCGGTGGCAAGAATCAGGAAGTCATAGGGGATCGGCCGCTTTCCCATATAGGCCACGCGCCGTACCGTATCGATGCGCTCAATCGCGCCGAGCAGGACCGTAATGTTGTCGTACCGGCCGACTATGGCGCGGATCGGGGCCGCGATATCGCTTGGAGACAGGCCGGCGGTGGCGACCTGATAGAGCAGCGGCTGGAACAGATGATAATTGTCGCGGTCGACCAGCACGACATCGGCCGCAGCGTTGCCGAGCGCTTGGGCGGCCGACAATCCGCCGAAGCCGGCACCGACAATGACGATGCGCGGACGCGTAGGCGCAAGAGGCGGGCCCGGGTCGGGGAGAGCGGCCATGCGGCCGTCAGTCTACGATATGGCCGGTCGTGCGGTGCAGCACTTCCTCGGACAATCAATTCGACCGTTCAAAACCCTCGGCGCCCGCCAGGATGGCTTCGCTCAGGTCGGTCCCGACCATCAGCGCGCCGGTCAGGT
Organism: Alphaproteobacteria bacterium; assembly: GCA_041690495.1. GTDB lineage: Bacteria > Pseudomonadota > Alphaproteobacteria > CACIAM-22H2 > CACIAM-22H2 > DATAAP01. Next base: position 184,852 of record JAWLHE010000007.1, read on the forward strand.
TGGCGTTGCTGAAATCGGCCTTCCTGGCGTTGGCGTTCTTGAGATTTGCGCGGCGCAGGTCTGCATAGCGCATGGCGGCCCCGTCGATCCGGCAGCTCATGTGACGCCCTTCGGCGATCATCAGGGGGCCGAGATTGGCATCGTGAAGCTCCGCATGGCTGAGTCGCGCGCTGCTCAGATTGGCACCGCGCAGGTCGGCGCCGGCGAGCTTGCAATTGCGCAGGTCGGCGCCTTCGAGCTGCGCGCCCTGCAGCCATGCGCCTTCGAGATTGAGGCCGTAGAGAACCGCGCCGGTCGCCTTGAGGCCGGTGAGATAGGCGCCGGCGAGCGATGGCGCGCGGCGCAGGTCGTAGCCGCCGAGATCGAGCAGTGGCTTGCCTTCGGCGCCGTTCGATTCGACGAAGCGCTGATGCGCCTCGATCAACCGTGGCAGCGATTCGGGAAGGTCCTCGACCTTCTTGCCGCAGACGCCGTTTGTCAACGCGCCGGTCATGTCCGCGCCGCCGAGCTCGGTCATGTTGGTCATCGCACCCGAGAGATTCGCGAAGCGCAGCGAGGCATTCCGTAGGTCGGCGCCGCTCAGGTCGGCGCCCTCGAGATTGGCGCCCTCGAGATTCGCGTGGCGCATGTCGGCCCGCACCAGCTTGCAGCCGCGCATTACCGCGTCGGTAAAATCCGTGTGCACTGCCTGCGAGCCGGACATCTTGGCCTGGGACAGATTGGCATTGACCAGGATCGCGCCGACGAGCTCGGCCGAGCCTATGTCGCTCGGCAGGTCGGTGAGGCCGCCCTTGCGGTCGCGCACGGCGATGCGGCCGTCGCGCAGGTCGCAGTCGAACAGATTGGCGTTGGTCAGGTCGGTGCCGCGAAGGCATGGACCGCGCAGATCGGCGCGCACCAGCGTCGCTCCGCGAAGATTGGCCTTGGACAGGTTGCAGCCGAAGAAGATCGAGTGCTGGAGGTTTGCCTGCGACAGGTTCGCGCCGATCAGGAACGCACCGCTGAAATCGGCATCGGAAAGATTGCGGTTGGCGAGGTTGAGGCCCGACAGATCACGATAGGCGAGAAGCGCGCGCTGCCCGCCGGGGCGCGCCGCCTGATACATCTGGTGCAGGCGTACGATTTCGTCGAGCTCGGCCTGGCTCGTCTTGAGCCGCGGCCGCATCCCGATCGGGACCGACTGTTCGGACACCGCTGGTTTCGCCATACGCGCCATGCCGTTGCGACCGTTTATTGTCGCTTAGTCCGGGTTTATAAGGATTAAAGCGGTAAAGACTCGGTTGTTTGGGCGTAAATTGCTGAAAAGCGGGGCAAATACGATGCGCAGGATCGCATTGAGCATGTTCGCCGGAGTCCTGGTGGCACTGACCGGCGCAGCGTGCGCTCAGGACCGGCATGAGGGTTATTATTACCCGCCGCTGAGCAGCCAGGAAGTCTATGAGGCGAGAATCGGGACTTTGCCCGACAGCGATCGTCGCAGGCGGCTTGGCTTCGTCACCGGTCTGACCAAGCAGCTCAACGAGCTGCCCTATCCGGCGCCCTATGCTGTCTTTGCCAAGGGCGACGAGGCGGAGAAGTTGATCATCGTCGCCTATCGCGACGGCACGCTCGACAGCGTCTACCGTGCCCGTGCCTTGTTTGCGACCATGACCAGCCTGGTCCGGCTCGGGCCGCTGTTCCAGGGCACGCCGATCGACGACGTCGCCACCTTCTTCGACCTCGTCAAGCTGCTCGGCTTCGAGCACATTACGGTCAGCGACGGCCGCAAGTTTGCCCACCGCATTGTCCTGCAGTGAGGTGGCCGATGCTTTGTCAGCGCAGATCGCCGCAGGTCCGGTTCGCTGTCACCCGGCCACGTCGGCCGTTTCTTTCTGTTCAGACAGCGCAGACCGGAGCCGGGCTTCCTGCTCGGGCGACAGCGACGAGCGCAGCACGCGGCCGTTATAGCGCGACAGTTCGTCGAGGACCTTCTCAGGCTGTGCTTTGCGCACCAGGACGAACAGCGCCGATGTCTCCGGCTGCAGCGTCTCCGCGAGGGACCGGATGAACTTGTCGTCGATGCCGTAGTCGGCGAGCGATCCCGCCAGCGCCCCGCTCCCGGCTCCGACTGCGCCGCCGATCGCGAGGCCCGCCAGGGGGTTCAGGAACAACAAGCCCACGAGAGTGCCCCAGAAGGCGCCCGAAAGCCCGCCCGCGGCGGCGCTGGCGCCGACGATATTGACGCTCTGCTTGAGCTGTACCTTGCCGTCCTTCTGACGGATGGCCACCACCGCATCGGCAAGGTCGATGAGATATTCCTTCTGCATGCGCTGCAGATCAGCCAGGACCCGATCCGCTTCGTCAGGTCTGTCAAAGCCGATTGCGACAAGCTCTGCCATGGTGGATCTCTCCGGATGGGATATGCGCCGGATCGGAGTCCGGTGAACGCATGAAGGTATCGGCGCACAGCCGGCCTGCGCGATACCCACTTCGAGACCGGCGGGCCCGCGCTTTCTATCCGACGTAGAGCCGCACGCGGAAGAAGTCGACCAGCACCCGGAGCGCGGCGAGGGTAGGAACGGCGAAGAGGACACCGACGATTCCGGCGATCGATCCGCCGACGATGACCCCCAGGAAGATGACGACCGGCGGAACCCTGATTGTCTGACCCTGGATGTAAGGGGTGAGGAAGTAGCCTTCGAACTGCTGGATCGCCAGAAATACCAGCGCGGTCATGACCACCGCGGCGGGCGAGATCGAAAGCGCCACGAGCAGGGCAGGGATCGCGCCGAGCCACGCGCCCAGATACGGGATCACCGCCGTGATCGACACCCAAGCGCCGAGGGCAAGCGGGTAAGGAAGGCCCATCAGTGCGAGCACTGCGGCCGAGAGCGCGCCCTGGATCGTAAGCACGAAGGCGAGCCCACCGAGATAGTGCGACATGGCATGGTCGAGCGCGTCCCAGAGCTCCAGCGCATCGTGCCGGTGTCGGTGTGACACGCTGGTCAGATAGGCGGCCTTGAAGGTGCGGGCATTCGCCAGGAGCGAAGCGGCGACAAACACGACCGCGAACAGCGTCAGCGCGGCGCTGAAGGTTCCGTAGACGACCCCCATCGTATGGCCAAGGATATTCGAGGTGATGACACCAAGGCTCGTCCTGAGATCCGCGGCCATGCGGCTTGCGATGTCCTCGGGCGTGCTGGACAGAAAATCCTGCATATCGAGCGCTTGCAACGCCCGGACAACGTAGAACTCGAGATCCTGGACCAGGGCAGGGAGGACGTTGATGAGGGCTGCCGCCTGGGACACGAGCAGCGGTACGAAGACGTAGGCCGCGAGCAGCAGTATCGCCAATAGGACCAGGAAGGCGATGGCGATCGCCAGACCGCGCGGAAGGATGCGCGTGAACAGCGCCATTGGAAACGACAGCACGAGGGCCAGCGCCAGCCCGCCGAGGAAGATGAAAAGCACGGCCGGGACCGCCCACACGATCAGGAACAGCAAGGCGATCGGGGCGATCACGATGAGGTTCCATACGGTCCGCGAGACGCGGATCGGCGTTGGGCGGCGGCCGGAGCTCTTGCCTGCGGAGAGCCGCCCGGACGATACGAAGCCGCGTTCGCGAAACCTTGACACTCGGCCCTCTGGTCGACCGGGACGGCACATTGGAGCATGACAGTCGCGTCGCCCCGCAACCCTCTTTGGAGGGACTCCGCGGAACCACTAAAAGCGTCGGCCGTTTCGCCGAACTAGCGTCTCGACCCGGATGCGGGAGGACCGGTCACGGCGTGAACTCTGACGATGAGGGTGTGAGATGGCGAGCGTACATGACGTTGCCGTGTTCGTCGGCAGCCTCCGCGAGGACTCGCTCAATCGCAAGGTCGCCAACTCGCTCGTCGAACTTGCCCCGACCTCGCTCAAGCTGAGTATCGTCGAGATCGGTGATCTCCCGCTGTACAACCAGGACCACGATGCCAACCCGCCGAAGTCATGGACCGAGTTTCGCGAGCGGGTAAAGAGGGCCGACGGCCTGCTCTTCGTCACGCCCGAGTACAACCGCTCGGTTCCCGCGCCGCTGAAGAATGCATTGGACGTGGGGTCGCGGCCGTATGGCCAGAGCGCCTGGGAGGGCAAGCCCGGTGCCGTTGTGAGCGCATCGCCCGGGGCAATCGGCGGGTTCGGGGCGAATCACCATCTCCGGCAATCGCTCGTATTCCTCAATGTGCCGGCGATGCAGCAGCCGGAAGCGTATATCGGGGCCGCCGACAAGCTGTTCGACGCCAGCGGCAAGCTCGTCAATGACGGAACCCGCAAGTTCCTGCAGAGCTTCATGGAAGCGTTCGCCGACTGGGTCGCGACGAACAAGAAGACCTGATCCGCGGACGCGGGAGGACTTGCGGGAACCGACTTCCTAATCTTTCCGCGTGTGCCGATAGCGCGGCAGCCCGTCCGCGACATGGAGCCACGGCATCGCACTTTCCACCCAGATGTGATCATCGGGCTTCAATATCTCGGGACGGTCGAGCGTACCGGCGGTCAGGTCGATAACATCCTTGTGCGCGTCGCCCTGCCAGAACAAGGCGGAGCCGCAGTCTGCGCAGAATCCGCGCTCCGCGATATCGGATGATCGCCGCCGTGCCGGCGCGCCCTTGGTCCACTCGACGCGGTCGGCCGGAAATGTCGCCCAGGTGACGATCGGTGCGCCGCTGCCGCGCTGGCACATGCGGCAGTGGCAGTGATTGACCTGTGTCGGCTGTCCGCGCGCGCGATAGCGGACGGCACCGCACAGGCAGCCGCCCTCGTGGATCTCTTCGGCGCTCATGTCAGCTCGCACCAGGCGGGAGTGTGATCGGAGGCGCGCGGCAGGGCACGCGGGTCCTTGTCGATGCCCGATGCAACCAGCCGGTCGGCGGCCTGGGGCGACAGCAGCAGGTGGTCGATGCGTAGGCCGTGATCCTGCGGCCAGGCGTTCATCTGATAGTCCCAGTAGGTGTACTGGTGCGGCGCCGGGTTGAGCACGTGGATCGCGTCCGTCAGTCCGAGATGGACGATCTTGCGGAACGCGGCGCGCGAGGCGGGCTGGCACAGCGCATCGACCGAGAAGGCCGCCGGGTCGTAGACGTCGTCGTCGGTCGGGCAGACGTTGTAGTCGCCGGCGAGCACGAACGGCTTTTCCGTCGCCAGCAGCGCGCGCGCGTGCCCGTAAAGCCGCTCCATCCAGGCAAGCTTGTACGCGAATTTCTCGGTGCCCACCGGGTTGCCGTTGGGCAGGTAGATCGAGGCGACGCGAATGCCGTCGACATCGGCCTCGATGTAGCGCGCCGGCTCGTCCGTCGCGGCGGCGCCGGGCAGGGCGCGCGCGGTCTCATGAATCTTGCCGCGCGCGAGGATGGCGACGCCGTTGTAGCTCTTCTGCCCGACCGTGGCGATGTTGTAGCCGAGCGATTCGATTTCGAGCCGCGGGAAGCCGTCGTCGGTGCACTTGGTTTCCTGCAGCAGCAGGACATCGGGCGCCTTTGTCTTGAGGAACTCGGCGAGGATCGGCAGCCGCGCCTTCACCGAGTTGACGTTCCATGTCGCGATCTTCATGCAAGTGATTGTGGCGGGCGCGTCGCGCGAAGACAAGGCTCGATCAGTCCGCCACGGCCGATGCGGCCTTTGCCGGCGTGCGATTGACGAGATAGATGCCGAGCGCAACGAGCGCGAGCGCGGCGAGGAGGAGCGGCGATATCCGTTCGTTGAGAATAATGCCGCCGGCGAGCACGCCGAACAGCGGCGTAAAGAACGAAAAGGAGGAAAGCCGCGAGGCGGGATAGCGCGTCATCAGCCAGAACCAGGCGAGATAGCTTGCGAAGGCGACGATCACGATCTGGAAGGCGAGGCTGCCGAGCACGAGCGCGGTGGGCGTGGTGATGCCCGACTCGCCGAACAGCGACGATACCAGAGGCAGCAGCAGCGCGGAGGCGAAGAGCTGGTAGAACAGCGTCTTGTTTGGATGGATCGTCACCAGACGCGTCGCCTTGATAACGACCGTGGTGGCACCCCACAGCATGGCGCCGAGCAGGATCATCGCGTCGCCGATAAGCTCGCGCTGGGTCGGAAGCCGCAGCGAATCGCCGAACACCAGCACCACCCCCGCGAATGCGCAGGCAAGGCCGACGACCTGCGCGGTCCGCAGCTTCTCGCCCGGAACGAAGAGATGTGCGCCGACCGCGACGACGAAGGGCGCGGTGTAGAGCAGAATCACGGCACGCGAGGCGGTCGTGAACACCAGGCCCCAGTAGATGAACATGAACTCGGCCGCGAACAACAGGCCGATGATGAGGCCGAGCCCGTGCGGGCCATCGCGGTCGAACAGCGGTACGCCGCGGAAGGTCGACCACGCCCAGACCAGCAGCCCGGCTCCCGCCGAGCGCAGTCCGGCCTGGAGCACCGGCGAGATGCCGGCATTCGCGATCTTGATTGCGACCTGGTTGAGCCCCCACAGCGAGCACAACACCAGCATGAACGTTACGGCGGTGACGTCGAGGCGGGTTTCGGCAGGGCGCATAGGGGAGAAGGTCAGCGCGGGCGGTGCATGAAGCGGCTCATGCCGTGCCCGCTTGGCGTGGCGCCCGGATCAGGACGCGCAAGCAGAACGGGCCCTCTGCTCGACCTACCGAAGGGGGACGCGTCGGGGTTGCGACCGGATGGGTGTCGAAACGTTTCATCGCCAGAGGCGACCCGGTCCGGATGCCAGTCGTCCCCGACATCGCAATCGGTTTGCAGACCCGGTGCGCGGGTTCAGACCGAGAAGCTGTTGCCGCAGCCGCAGGAAGTCTTGGCCTGGGGGTTCTTGATCGAGAAGGACGATCCGATCAGGTCCTCGACATAGTCGATCTTGGCGCCTTCGAGCAGACCCAGCGAGACGTCGTCGATAAGGACCACCGCACCATCGCGCTCGAGCACGAGGTCGGTTTCGCCCTTGGTGTCGTCGAAGGTGAAACCGTACTGGAATCCGGAACAGCCGCCGCCCGAGACCGAGACGCGCAGCATCATGCCCTTATGCTCCTCCTCGCTGAGGATCCTGGCAATCTGGCGTGCCGCCGAGTCGGTAAGCTCGACCTGTCGGCCGGGGGCGGTCATGGTGTCCGGCATCAGCAGTCCTCCGGGAATCGAAACGGTGGCAAAACGAAGCCGTGTTTCTTTATGTAAGCCGTTCTGCCACTTTGTCAAATCGCCGCCATTCCGAAGGGTTAAGGGCAGCCTTGGCGGCAGCTGAAAACAGCCGCGCTTCCAATACGTTGCGTTTTAACCTTTTCGCTGTAGGTTCGCGGGCATGGCGCCTGTTTCTGCCATGACGGATCGACCGGCGACGACCATGCCGGGCTCGGGGGCGGCACCCTATGCGTGCCGGCCGGAGGCCTCGCGTGGCCGCCTTTATCCCGAGCCGGAAAGCGCCATCCGGTCGGTGTTTCAGCGCGACCGCGACCGCATCGTGCATGCCACTGCCTTTCGCCGCCTCAAGCACAAGACCCAGGTCTTCGTCTATCATGAGGGCGACCATTATCGGACCCGGCTGACCCATTCCATCGAGGTGGCGCAGATCGCGCGCACCATTAGCCGCGCGCTCGGCCTGAACGAGGATCTCGCGGAGGCGCTGGCGCTGGCTCACGACCTCGGCCATACGCCCTTCGGTCATGCTGGCGAGGAAGCGCTCGACGATGCCATGGCGCCCTATGGCGGTTTCGACCACAACGCCCAGACGCTGCGCCTCCTGACCAAGCTCGAGCGCCGGTACGCTGCCTTCGACGGCCTCAACCTCACCTGGGAAACGCTCGAGGGCGTGGTCAAGCATAACGGGCCGATGACCGGCAAATGGGCGGATCCGAAGCACCGCGACAGGCTGCCGGCGGCGATCTTCGAATACGCCACGGTCCACGACTTGGAGCTCGATACATTCGCATCGGCGGAGGCGCAGGTCGCCTCGCTGTCCGACGACATCGCCTACAACAACCACGACATCGACGACGGATTGCGCGCCGGGCTGTTCGCCGTCGCCGATCTCGCCGACGTGCCGCTGGTGGGGCCTGTCTTCTCCGAGGTCGCCGGGCGCTACCCAGGGATCGAGCAGGAGCGGCTGATCGGCGAATCGATTCGCCGCGTCATCGATCGCATGGTTTCGGACCTGCTGACCGAGACCCACTCGCGCCTCGATGCGTGGCGGCCGCGCAGCGCCGATGAGGTGCGGCGGCTGGGCCATCCCGTCGTCGCGTTCTCGCCGGAGATGACCGAAAATGCGCGCGGATTGCGGGATTTCCTGTTCGAACGCATGTACAGGCATTACAAGGTCAACCGCATGACCAGCAAGGCGCGGCGCGTGGTGGGCGACCTGTTCCGGATCTTTCTCGACGAGCCCGACTGCCTGCCCGCCGAATGGCGGCGCCGCGCCGACGGGCCACGCACGCAACGCACCGCACGGCTCGTCGCCGACTACATCGCCGGCATGACGGACGGTTTCGCGCTCAAGGAGCATCGTCGCCTGTTCGACCTGCACGACTGACTAGATGAACCTCTATAGCCATTTCCGCGACGCGACGCTTAGCGCGCTCAAGGCGCTTGCCGATTCGGGCAAGCTCCCCGCCGGGCTCGATACATCGAAAGTCACGGCCGAGCCACCGCGCGAGGCGGCGCACGGCGACGTTTCGACCAACGCGGCGCTCGTGCTGGCGAAAGCCGCCGGGAAGAAGCCGCGTGAGATCGCCGAGCTGCTGCTGGGCGAGCTGAAACGTCACGAGGATGTCGAAGCGGCGGGGATTGCCGGGCCGGGCTTCATCAACCTGCGCCTCCAGCCGGGTTTCTGGCGCGCGCGTCTTGCCGAGATCGTCGCGGCGGGCGAGGCCTACGGCGCCTCGGCGATCGGGCGGGGGCGTGCGGTGAACGTCGAGTACGTTTCGGCCAACCCGACCGGCCCGATGCATGTCGGCCACTGCCGCGGCGCCGTAGTCGGCGATGCGTTGGCGGCACTGTTCGAGAAGACCGGTTTCAGGGTTACGCGCGAATACTACATCAACGATGCCGGCGCGCAGGTCGATCAGCTCGCACGCTCGGTCCACCTCCGCTATCGCGAGGCGCTCGGCGAGACGATCGGGGCGATTCCGGAAGGACTCTATCCGGGCGAGTATCTGAAGCCCGCCGGCAAAGCGCTTGCCGAGCGCGATGGCCGCAAGTGGATTGGCAAGACAGAAGACGAATGGCTTGCTCCCGTTCGCGATTTCGCCATCGACACGATGATGGCGTTGATCCGCGACGATCTCGCGCAGCTCGGCGTGCGTCACGCAGTGTTTACGTCCGAACGCCACGATATTGTCGAAAAGGGGCGTGTAAATGAGGTCGTGAACGACCTCCGCGCTCGCGATCTCGTCTATACCGGTGTGCTCGAGCCGCCGAAGGGCATGAAGCCCGACGACTGGGAGCCGCGCCCCCAGCTGTTGTTCCGCGCCACGCAGTTCGGCGATGACGTCGATCGTCCGCTGCAGAAATCGGACGGTTCGTGGACCTATTTCGCCGCAGACATGGCCTATCACCTCGACAAGTACCGCCGCGGCTTCGCCCAGATGATCGATGTCTGGGGTGCCGATCACGGCGGCTACGTCAAGCGCATGCAGGCCGCGGTGAGAGCGCTTAGCCACGGCGAGGCGGAACTCGAGGTAAAGCTCTGTCAGCTCGTCAGCCTGTTCGACAAGGGCGAGCCGGTGCGCATGTCGAAACGGGCCGGTACGTTCGTCACCCTGCGCGACGTGATCGACGAGGTCGGCGCCGGGGTCGTTCGCTTCATCATGCTGACGCGCAAGCACGACCAGCATCTCGATTTCGACTTCGCCAAGGTCCAGGAGCAGTCGAAGGACAACCCGGTCTTCTACGTGCAATACGCGCATGCACGCACGCGCTCGGCCATGCGTCAGGCAGCGGCCGCGATTCCCGGTATCGACCTGTCCGATGCGGCGCTCGGCAGGGCCGATCTCGAACGGCTGACCGATCCCGACGAGTTGGCGTTGATCAAGGCGCTCGCCGGCTGGCCGCGGCTCCTGGAAAGCGCCGCCGAAACCGGCGAGCCACACCGCGTCGCATTCTTTCTGTACGATCTCGCCTCGACGTTCCATGCGCTGTGGACCCGCGGCAAGGACGAGTCATCGCTGCGGTTCGTCGTCGCCGAGGATCGCGAACTGACGCTTGCGCGCCTCGCTCTGGTGCGTGGCGTCGGCGTCGTCATCGCGTCCGGGCTTCGGCTCATCGGCGTCGAGCCGGTCGAGGAGATGCGCTGATGCTGCCCGATCCCAACGACCGCCCGCAGTCGCGCAGGCGTCGCGGTCTGCGCGGGCTGACCGTCGGTATCGCGCTCAGCGCGCTTGCCGTCTTCATCGGTCTGATCGGCTACACCTACATGTACGGCGCCGCCGACCGCGCCGATGGCCCGGTGCCGCTGATCAAGGCGGAGTCGCGGCCCATCAAAACGGCACCCGACAAGCCCGGCGGTATGGACGTGCCGCACCAGGATAAGGAAATCTACAACCGCATGGGCCGGGATTCGGAGGCGTCGTCGACGTCGCCCCGCGTCGAGCGGCTTCTGCCGCCGCCGGAAGCGCCGATCGAGCGCCCGCGGCCGGCGAACGCGCCGCCGCCGCTCGAGCCGGAGATCCCGCCGCCGCCGGTGGTGACCCCGCCGCCCGGCGCCGTCGAAGTGGCGAAGCCGCCCGACCCGGCGCCGACACCGGCACCGGCGCCAGCGCGCCCCGTCGTATCGGCCCCGGCACCGCAGTCTCCGCCAGCCGCAATTGCGGCCCCTCCGCCGCAGAGCGCGAGCCCCCGGCCGTCATCCTCGCCGGCGCCTGCCGCGGCAACGGCCGGCCGCTACCGCATCCAGCTCGCCGCGCTGCGCTCGTCCGACGATGCCAACCGGGAGTGGGAGCGGCTGCGCCGCGCCCATCCGGACCTGCTCGGTCCGCTGACGCTCAAGGTCGTGCGTGCCGATCTCGCCGGGCGCGGCACGTTCTATCGCATTCAGGCCGGCCCGATCGGCGACGACAGCGCCGCCAAGGAGCTGTGCCGCCGTCTCGCCGCTAAGAAAGTGGGGTGCCTTGTCGTCCGTCCGTAATCTGCCCGCGCGCGCCGTGCCCAAGGCAGTGATCTTCGGTTGCACCGGGCAGGCTTTGAGCGCAACCGAGCGCGCCTTCTTCGCCGAGCACAACCCGCTCGGTTTCATCCTGTTTGCGCGGAACGTCGCGACACCGGACCAGGTTCGCGAACTGGTTGCGGCTCTGCGCGACAGTGTCGGCCGACCGGAGGCGCCGGTACTGATCGACCAGGAAGGCGGGCGCGTCGCGCGGCTCAGGCCGCCGCACTGGCGTGCCGCGCCACCGGCTGCGGAGATTGCGGCGCTGGCCGACCGTAACATCGATGCCGCCTGCGAGGCGGCCTGGCTGAATGCACGGCTGATCGGCGCCGAGCTGCGCGGACTCGGCATCGACGTGGATTGCGCGCCGGTGGCCGACGTGCCGGTCGCGGGCTCGCATGACGTGATAGGCGACCGCGCTTACGGCACCGATCCGGGCCGCGTCGCGACGATCGCGCGCGCCGCGGCTCTTGGATTCATCGATGCCGGCGTACTGCCGGTCATCAAGCACATGCCCGGCCACGGCCGGGCGCGCGCGGACAGCCACCTCGAGCTGCCGGTCGTAGACACGCCGCGCGAGGTGCTGGAGACGACGGACTTCCTGCCGTTCCGCGCCCTCGCCGACATGCCGTGGGCGATGACCGCGCACGTCCTCTACTCCGCACTCGACCGGGAGCGGCCGGCGACGACGTCGGCGGCCATCATTCGCGACATCATACGCGGCCATATCGGCTTCGACGGTGTGCTGGTATCCGACGACCTGTCGATGAAGGCGCTTGGCGGCTCGTTTGCAGAGCGGACGACTGCTGCCATCGCGGCGGGCTGCGACGTGGTCCTGCACTGCAACGGCGATTTCGCCGAGATGGAGCAGGTGGCCTCGGCGGCGCCGGCCCTGAGCGAGGCGGCCCGCGAGCGTGTCGCGCGCGGCGAGCGCGCGCGCACTTCAGGCCTGCGCGACGCGGATACGGCGAAGCTGGCGGCCCGGTTCGACCGGCTGTTCGACGGTCGCCTGGCAAGCTGAGCGTGGAAAGCATCCTCTACCAGATTTCCGTGTGGGTTCTGCCCGCGCTGACAGCGATCACGCTGCACGAGGCCGCGCATGGTTTCGCCGCGGAGCGGTTCGGCGACGATACGGCGCGGCGACTCGGCAGGGTTTCGCTGAACCCGCTGCGCCATGTCGATCCGTTCGGGACGATCATCCTGCCGGCGTTGCTGCTTATGTCGAAGGCGGGCTTCCTGTTCGGCTATGCAAAGCCGGTCCCGGTCAATTTCGGGCGGCTTTACAAGCCGCGTCGCGACATGGTGTTCGTCGCCGCCGCGGGGCCGGCCACCAATCTGTTTCTGGCACTGCTCGCCGCATTCCTGTATCACGCAATCGGGCTTTTTCCTGCCGGAGTCGATGTCTGGGTTGCAGCGAACCTCGTCAATGCGATCAGGCTCAACGTGATGCTGGCGGTGTTCAACATGCTGCCAATCCCGCCGCTCGACGGCGGTCGCGTCGCGGTCGGCCTCCTGCCCGACGTCCTCGCGTTTCCGCTGGCGCGGTTGGAGCGGGTGGGAATCTTCATCGTCATCGGCGCATTGCTACTGCTGCCGTGGCTGGGGGCGCAGTTCGGCATCGTCCTCGATCCCCTGGGCTATATCCTGATGAGCGCCGTGACGACGCTGATTCCCCTGATTCTGACGATGGCCGGCTGGCAGTGACATGAGCGATACACCCGAATTCCGGGAAGACCCGGTCCAGCGTCTCGCCGATGAAGGAGTGGCGGATGGCGACCGCCTGGTTGTGGACCTCGAGGGATACGAGGGCCCGATCGACGTTCTGCTGACCTTGGCGCGCGACCAGAAGCTCGACCTGACGCGCATCTCCATCCTTGCGCTGGCCGAGCAGTACATCGCTTTCATCGCCCAGGCCCGTCGGGTACGGCTTGAGATCGCCGCCGATTATCTGGTGATGGCGGCATGGCTGGCTTACCTCAAGTCGCGCCTGCTGCTGCCGACGCCGACCGAGGACAAGGCCGAGCCGACCGCAGCCGAGATGGCGGCGGCGCTGGCCTTCCAGCTGCAGCGCCTCCAGGCCATGCAGGACGCAGGCGCCCGGCTGATGGCGCGGCCGCAGCTTGGCAGGGACGTCTTCATGCGCGGCGAACCGGAAGGCATCAAGGTAGTCAAAACATACACTTATAAGGCGACGCTCTACGACCTCCTGAGGGCGTATGGCGACTATCGCGCACGCCGCCAGACATCGACGCTGCGCATCGCGCCGACCGAACTCTATTCGATGGAAGCGGCGCTCGAGCGGCTTTCGAGCATGCTCGGACGGCTGCCCGACTGGACGACCCTGCAATCCTTCATGCCGGTCGAGCTGCGCGGCGGCATCGTCGCCCGCTCGGCAATGTCGGCGATGTTCACCGCGAGTCTGGAACTGGTGCGCTCCGGCCGCCTGCAGCTGCGCCAGGACCGTACCTTCGGCCAGATCTACATCCGCAAGGCGCCGGACAATCCGGTCGCCGAATTGCCCGTGCCCGAGAGACAGACCCAATGAGCGATACCGATCACGATCCGACCGCCGCCGAACTCGATGCCGAGCCGGCTGCCGCGGCGCAGGAAGCGGAACCCGCGGACGAGGCCGCCGAGGTCCCGCATGCCAGCGAACCCGCCGCGGACGAGATTGCAGGGGCCCAGGCGCATGCGCAGGCGCTGCGCACGTTGGAGGCTGTGCTGTTCGCGACGCCCGTGCCAATGGACGAGAAGGCGCTGGCCAAGCGCCTGCCGAAGGGCGTCGACGTCGAGGAGCTGGTCAGCGAGCTCGAGGCGCATTATGCCAATCGCGGCATCAATCTCGTGCGTGTGGCCGGGAAATTCGCCTTCCGTACGGCGCCCGACCTCGCATCCGCGCTGCAGATCGAAACCGTGGTGGCTCGCAAGCTTTCGCGGGCCGCGATCGAGACGATGGCGATTATCGCCTATCACCAGCCGGTGACGCGGGCAGAGATCGAGGAGATCCGCGGTGTGGCGCTGTCGCGAGGGACGCTCGACACGCTACTGGAGGCGGGCTGGATCCAGCCCAAGGGCCATCGCGAGACGCCCGGCCACCCCGCCACCTGGGTGACGACCGAGGCGTTTCTCGCACATTTCGGCCTGAACAGCACCAAGGACCTGCCAGGCGTGGAGGAGCTGAAGGCTGCCGGCCTGCTCGATGCGCGCCCGGCCGTCAGCGCCTACAGCGAGGAAGGCAGACTTGGCGAGAGCGAGGAGGAGGAGGGCGAGGAAGGCCTGCGGGCGCCGCTCGAGCCCGAGGAGCCCGAGTCGGCCGAAAGCCGAAACGAGCGGAATTCCGGATAGACTTCGTGCCTGGCGCGGCAGGGTGACGCGGGGGGCAGTCGTTGCAACCGGTTCGCAACTGACATAGCGTGTCCGCCGTGCTGGCGTCGATGCTGGCACGTGCCTTGCAAACAGCGCCGGAGACAAACATTCGCTCGTTCGTGATCGCCGGCCGCATAACCGGGCGGCGCGACCCGTGGGCGGCCTATGCCGTCGCGGTTTCGGTCGTGCTCGCGGTACCCTTGATCGTTGTGACGGCCAGCCTGTTCGCGCCCTACAGCGACGCGTGGCGTCATCTCGCGGCGACAGTGCTGCCGCTGTATGTCGAGAACTCCGCCTGGCTGATGCTCGGCGTCGGCACCGGCGTCACCGTGATCGGCGTCGCGACGGCATGGCTCGTCACCATGACGCGCTTCCCCGGCGTGCGCCGTTTCGAATGGGCGCTGATCCTGCCGCTCGCCATGCCGGCATACGTGATCGGCTACACCTATACCGGTCTCGCCGACTTCGCCGGCCCGGTGCAGAGCAGCCTGCGCGCCTGGTTCGGCTGGAGCGCGCAGGACTACTGGTTCCCGGAGGTGCGCTCGCTGCCGGGTGCGATCGCGATGTTGACGCTGGTATTCTATCCGTATGTATATCTTCTGGCGCGCGTCGCGTTCATCGACCAGTCCGTATGCGCGATCGAGGTCAGCCGTACGCTCGGTCGCACGCCGTGGCAGAGTTTCCTGCATGTTTCGCTGCCGCTGGCGCGTCCGGCCATCATGTCCGGCGTGGCTCTCGCGCTGATGGAGACGCTCGGCGACTTCGGCACGGTACAGTATTTCGGCGTGGACACCTTCACCACCGGCATCTACCGGACATGGCTCGGCATGGGCGAGCCGGGCACGGCGGCGCAGCTCGCCGCCATGCTGCTGCTGCTGATCTTCGCGCTGATTCTGCTCGAGCGCTGGTCGCGCGGCGCGCGGCGCTATCATCACATGTCTGCGTATTATCGCTCGCTGCCGCGCTACAAGCTGCATGGGGCCAAGGCGGCGGGCGCGTGGATCGCCTGTGCGCTGCCGGTCGCATTCGGTTTTGTCTTGCCGGCTCTGGCACTGGCGAACTGGACCATCGAGAACGCGGCACTCTCGTTCGGACCCGCTTATCTGCGGCTGATCGCCAACACGCTGACCGTGGCGGCGGCCGGAGCGCTGCTCACCGTGCTGGTCGCGGCATCGCTGGCGTTCGCGGCGCGGCTCGGCACCGGTGCGGCGATGCGGGGCGCCGTTCGGGTCGCGACGTTGGGCTACGCCGTACCGGGCACCGTACTCGCGGTCGGCATCATGCTGCCTTTCATCGCCTTCGACACTCAGCTCGACGCGCTGATGCGCTCGACCTTCGGGATCTCGACAGGCCTGCTGCTGTCGGGCACGCTTGCCGCGGTGGTTTATGGTTACGTCGTGCGCTTTCTCGCGGTGGCGCTCAACCCGATCGAGACCGCGCTGGCGCGCGTGACGCCGTCGATTGCCGGCGCCGCGCGCATGCTCGGCGCCAGCCCCGTCGATGCAGTGCGGCGCGTGCACGCGCCGCTGGTGGCGGGCGGCATCCTCACCGCCGCAATCCTGGTGCTGGTCGAGGTGATCAAGGAATTGCCGGCCACTCTGATCATGCGGCCTTTCAATTTCGACACGCTCGCTATCCGCACGTATCAGCTTGCCTCGGACGAGCGCCTCGCCGAGGCGGCGCTGCCTGCGCTGACGATCGTGCTGGTCGGCATCGTTCCCGTCATCCTGCTCTCGCGTGCATTGGCGCGCTCGCGGCCCGGTCATGGCGACACCTGACCTGAAGCCGATCGCGCTCGCGGTAGCCGGAGTCAGTCACGCGTTCGGCTCGCGCAAGGTCGTCGACGACGTGACGCTGACCGTCGCCGCGGGCGAGCTCGTGTGCCTGGTCGGTCCGTCGGGCTGCGGCAAGACGACATTGCTGCGCATCGTCGCCGGCCTCGAGGACCTGCAGGAGGGGCGCATCGTCATCGACGGCTGCGCGATCGCCGAACCGGGCTATGTCGTGCCGCCGGAGGCGCGCGGCGTCGGCTTCGTGTTTCAGGACTACGCGCTGTTTCCGCACCTGACTGTCGCGAAAAATGTGGCCTTCGGCCTGAATCGGGTCGCGCCCGCGGAGCGCATCAAGCGGGCCGGAGAGGTTCTGGTCCAGGTCGGCATGAGCGACTATGCCGAGGCCTATCCGCACCAGCTCTCGGGCGGGCAGCAGCAGCGGGTGGCTCTGGCGCGCGCGCTGGCGCCGCGGCCGCGCGTAATGCTGCTCGACGAGCCGTTCTCCGGCCTCGACACGCGGTTGCGCGAGCAGATCCGCGACGATGCGCTGCATGTGCTCAAGAGCAGCGGTACCGCGACTTTGATGGTGACGCACGATCCCGAGGAAGCGATGTTCATGGCCGATCGCCTCGCCGTCATGCGCGCCGGCCGGATCGAGCAGGACGGCAGCCCGGTCGAGGTTTATGCCCACCCGGCATCGGCGTTCGTGGCATCGTTCTTTGGCCAGGTGAACGAGCTGCACGGGACGGTGCACGACGGGACCGTCGACACGCCGTTCGGTGCCCTTGCCGCGCCCGGTTTTGGCGACGGCGCCAAGGTCGCCGTCCTGATCCGCCCGGAGGCGCTCCGACTTACCGCTGCGGTTGAAGGGCAAAGCCATGCAGTCGCGGCGCGGGTCATGGCGGCGCGGCTGCTCGGGCGCAGCTCGTGGATCCATCTGAGCCTCGCCGAGCCGTGGCGGGCAGGGGCAGCCGAGGGTCCCCATGAGGGCCAGGCCGGCTACTTCCACTTCCATGCCCGCGTTCCGGGCCGTTTCCTGCCGCGCGAGGGCGAGATTCTCGCGGTCGGGCTGGAGCCCACGCAGGCCTTTGTTTTTTCAGCCCGCGCGCCTAAATAACTGGTAAATCTGGCAAAGCGTTGCGGCCCGTCGCCGAATTTGCGACTATCCGCGTCAACCGGTTTCTCGGGAGTGAAGGATGGGATCGTTTAGCATTTGGCATTGGCTGATCCTGCTGGTGGTCGTGCTGTTGCTGTTCGGCGGCGCCGGCAAGATTCCGCGGCTGATGAGCGACATGGCCAAGGGCGTCAAGGCCTTCAAGTCGGGCTTGAAGGAAGAGGAAGACCAGGCCAAAAGCGAACCTGGTACGCCGCCCCAGGTTAGCGCGCAGCCGGTCGATGCGCAGGCCAGGAAAGACGCGCCCAAGGTCTGAAGACAAGATGCTGCATCGCCGCCCTCGATGCCGGATGAGGCTGACAGGGCCGATGCCGCCGCGGGAAGCGTCGCATGTTTGACGTCAGCTGGACCGAGATCCTTGTGATCGGCGCCGCCGCCCTTATTTTCATTGGGCCCAAGGAGTTGCCCGGTGCTCTCCGCACGATCGGGCGGTTCGTTTCGAAGGCGCGCGGCATGGCGCGCGACTTTCAAAGCAATGTCGAGGAGATGGTCCGCGAATCCGAGCTCGACGAACTGCGCAAGCAGGTGAGCAGCGCCGCGACCGGGGACTTCACGCGCGACATCGAGAAGCAGATCGATCCCAAGGGCGACATTGCCGCGGCCTTTGCGCCACCGGAGCTGCCGTCACTCGACAGTTCCTCCCCGGGCACGACCACACCGGGTGCCGCTCAGGCGTCGCCGCCCCCATCTGCGCCGGAACCGGCGTCTCAACAAACGCCGGCCGCGGACGAAGCGCCAACGCAGCCGCGTCCATCCACCTGATCACGCCCGCCAATGGCCAGCCCAGAAGAGCCGCCCGAAGACCGGAAGATGCCCCTGCTCGATCATCTGATCGAGCTGCGCCAGCGCCTGATCTGGTCGGTTGCGGCGCTCTTTATCACGTTCCTGATCGCCTATTATTTCTCAGGCGTCATCTTCGATTTCCTGGTGAAGCCGCTGCAGCAGGTGGAGTCCGCGACAGGCATGCGGCGCATGATCTTCACCGCGCCGACCGAGGCCTTCTTTACCTACATCAAGGTCGCGTTCTTCACTGCGCTGTTCGTGTCCTTTCCTGTGATTGCGGCGCAGATTTGGATGTTCGTTGCGCCTGGTCTCTACAAGCACGAAAAACAGGCCTTCCTGCCGTTTCTGGCGGCGACGCCGATCCTGTTTCTGCTCGGTGCTGCCTTCCTTTACTTCCTGATTCTGCCGTTCGCGCTGAAGTTTTTCGCGAGCTTCGAGGTGCCGGCGGTCGAAGGCCAGATGCCGATCGAGCTCGAAGCGAAGATGAGCGAGTACCTGTCGCTGGTCATGGCGCTCATCCTTGCCTTCGGGATCAGCTTCGAGCTCCCCGTTTTGCTGGTCTTGCTGGCCAAGGTCGGGATCGTGTCTGCAGCGGGCCTGGCCTCCAAGCGCCGCTACGCGATTGTCGGCATCGTGGCCTTCGCCGGCGTGGTCACGCCGCCCGATGTGTTCAGCCAGCTCAGCCTCGCTATCCCGATGTACCTGCTCTACGAGGTGTCGATCTGGTTGGCGCGGCTGATCGAAAAGAAGAGGGCCGAGGAAGAAGCCAGGGCCGATTCGGACCTGGATGCGGAACTCGGGCGGGGCGCGCGTCCCGCCACCACGCAGGCTGCGCCTGCAGCGGCTCCCACCGTCGACGAGACCGATTTCAACCTGACGCGCTGATTGCCCCCCGAAGGGCTTGGGTGGACAGGCGAGTCCGTCGCCCGTATAAGGCGGCGCCACGGACCGACGGTTGTAACCATGCATGACATCAAAACGATCCGCGACAATCCGGCTGCGTTCGACGAGGGGCTCAAGCGTCGCGGCCTGGAGCCGCAGGCGTCGGCGCTGCTCGAGCTGGACGCGCGGCGCCGTGCAGCCCAGGCGCGCCGCGACGACCTGCAGCAGCGCCGCAACGCCGCGTCCAAGGAGATCGGCGCGGCCAAAGCCAGAAAGCTCGATACGGCCGAGCTCATGGCGGAGGTCGCACGCCTCAAAGACCAGATCGCCGCGGCGGACGCCGAGGAAAAGGATACCGCAGCGGCAATTGAGGCGGGCCTAGCAGTCATTCCGAATATTCCCGCGGATGACGTACCGCTGGGTCGAGACGAGAAGGACAACAAGCTGGTCCGGACGTGGGGCGAGCCGCGCGAGTTCGACCATGCGCCACGGGAGCATTTCGATCTCGGCGAGAAACTCGGACTGATGGACTTCGAGCGCGCCGCCAAGGCATCGGGCGCGCGGTTCACCCTGCTGACGGGCAAGCTGGCGCAGCTGGAGCGGGCACTCGGCCAGTTCATGCTCGATGTCCACACGCGCGAGTTCGGCTATACCGAGGTCAGCCCGCCGCTTCTGGTGCGGCAGAACGCCATGTACGGCGTCGGCCAGTTGCCGAAGTTTCAGGACGATCTTTTCCGCACGACGACGGACTATTGGCTGATTCCGACCGCCGAAGTGCCGCTCACCTATCTCGTTTCGGACGAGATCGTCGCCGATGCGACGCTGCCGCGGCGCTACACCGCCCTGACCGCATGCTTCCGCGCCGAGGCAGGGGCGGCGGGCAGGGATACGCGCGGCATGCTGCGCCAGCACCAGTTCTACAAGGTCGAACTCGTCTCCGTTACGCACCCCGAGCGCTCCGACGAGGAGCACGAGCGCATGACCCGCTGCGCGGAAACCATCCTCCAGCGCCTCGGCCTGCCATACCGGGTGATGCTGCTGTGCACCGGCGACATGGGGTTCGCCTCGCGCAAGACCTATGACATCGAGGTATGGCTGCCGGGCCAGAATACTTATCGCGAGATCTCGAGCTGCTCGAACTGCGGCGAGTTCCAGGCACGGCGCATGAATGCGCGCTTCCGCCGCGCGGGCGAAAAGGGTGCCGGCTTCGTGCATACGCTTAACGGCTCCGGGATCGCGGTCGGAAGGGCGCTGATCGCGGTAATGGAGAATTATCAGCGTCAGGACGGCACGATCGAGGTCCCGGCGGCGCTGCGGCCGTATATGGGCGAGGTGGACGCCATCACGCCCGATGTTTGAGGCGCCGCTGAATCTTGCCGAGGCGCGCATCCTCGTCACCAACGACGACGGCATTCATGCCCCCGGCATCAAGGTGCTCGAGGCGATCGCGAAGTCGCTCTCGAGGGATGTATGGGTCGTCGCACCCGAGGTCGAACAGAGCGCGGCCAGTCATTCGCTGACGCTGCGGCGACCGCTGCGGGTGCGGCGGCTCAAGGCACGCCGCTTCGCGGTCGACGGCACGCCGACCGACTGCGTGCTGCTCGCCATCAATCACATCCTCAAGGCCGACAAGCCGACCCTTTGTTTGTCCGGCGTCAACCGGGGCGGCAATCTCGGCGAAGACGTGACCTATTCCGGCACGATCGCGGCCGCCATGGAGGCTACTTTGCTCGGGGTTCCGTCGCTGGCACTGAGCCAGGTTTATGCTGACGGGATGAATGTGCAGTGGGAAACCGCCCGGTTGCACGCGCCGAAGGTGATCCACAAGCTGACGCGCACCGCCTGGCCGAAAAGCGTGTTGCTGAACATCAATTTTCCGGACTGCATCGCCGCGGATGTGACCGGCGTTGCGGTCGTGGCCCAGGGACGTCACAAGATCGGCGATCAGCTCGTCGAGACGACCGATCCGCGCGGCGAGCCCTACTACTGGATTGGAGCCATGCGGCTCGAGGATCCGACCCGCAAGGGCACCGACATCGCTGCGATCAAGGAACACAAGATCACGGTTACGCCGCTGTTCCTGGACCTGACGCACAGGGCGTCGCTGAAGAAGCTGGCGGCCGTGTTCCGGTGAGCACGCCGAACCATAAGATCCGGCTGGTCATGGAGTTGCGCTCGAGCGGCGTGACCGACACGCGGGTTCTCAGCGCGATTGAGCGTATCCCCCGCGAGGAGTTCACGCCACCAAGCTTCAAGGACCGCGCCTACGAGAACACGGCGCTGCCGATCGGTCATGGCCAGACCCTGAGCCAGCCCAGCGTGGTCGGCCTGATGTCCCAGGCGCTCGAGCCCGGGCCGCGCATGAAGGTGCTCGAGATCGGCACCGGGTCCGGCTATCAGGCTGCGATCCTGTCGCTGCTGTGCCGACGGCTCTACACGATCGAGCGGCATCGACCGTTGCTCGACGAGGCCGAGGCGCGGTTCAAGCGCCTGCGGCTTCACAACATCACCACCCGGTGCGGCGACGGCTGGCTCGGCTGGCCGGAGCAGGCCCCGTTCGACCGCATCATCGTCACGGCAGCACCGCCAAATATTCCGGAGACGCTGATCGATCAGCTCGCGCCCGACGGAATCATGGTCTTGCCGGTCGGTGGCGAAAAACGCTCACAACGCCTTGTCAGGATTCGCAAAACCGCTGCCGGCCTGGTGCGGGAGGACATCGGCGCGGTGCGCTTCGTGCCAATGGTCGAGGGAATGCCTCCCGAGCAGCAAGCTTAGCCGCAGTCGGCCTCCCGCTACGCTGGTAGAATAACGATCTTCGACGCGCTATTGGTAAGAACCATGGCAACCTTGGCGCGACGCTTCTTGATCGGCCTGATGCTGGTTCTGGCAATAGCCGAGCTCGGCGGTTGCGCGCGGAGCGGTCCGCCGGCACCGGTCGAGGTGCATGGCAGGGAGCGCTACGACCGCGCCACCGCGATCGCGCAGGCCGCCGAAACCGTCCCTGGAGTTGCTGTCATTCGGGCCGGGGATACCCTGTACAGCGTCGCGCGGCGGCACAACACGCCGATGCGCGCCATCATCGACGCCAACCGGCTCCATCCGCCCTATGTGCTGCAGCCCGGCCAGCGCCTGACCCTGCCGCGCGTGCGCACCCATCAGGTGCGCCCCGGCGACACGATGTACGGCATCTCGCGCCGCTACGACGTGGAGATGAGCAGCCTGGTCCGCGCCAACGCGATCGAGCCGCCGTATCATATCCAGGTCGGCCAGACCCTGGTTTTGCCCGGCGCCGCGGCGGCGCCGGATGGCGCGGCCCAGACCGTGGCGATCAGGACCGTTCCGGCCCCGGCCGACGCGCCTGCGAGACCGGAAGCGGCACCGCGTGGCATCGTCGAATCGGCGCCGCTGCCGCCTGTTGCCGCCAGCACCGCAGCCGCAACGCCCCGTGGTACTGCGGGCGCCGCGCCCGTGGAGAAGGGGGCGCCTGCCGCAGCCGAGGTCGCCGTCGATGCGCAGCGTGCGGCAAGTGTCCCACCGCCCGCGCCCGCGGCGCGTCCCGAGCCGCCCGCGGATTCGCCCGAACGGGTCGCGTCGGTTGAGCCGGCGGCGGCAAGCCTGCCGGCGCGGGCAGGGCGCGTTTTCCTGTGGCCTGTGCGCGGCCAGGTCATCTCCGATTTCGGCCCCAAGGGCAGTGGCATGCACAATGACGGCATCAACATCGCCGCTCCTAAGGGCACGGCGATCCACGCTGCGGAGAACGGCGTTGTCGTCTATGCCGGAAACGAACTGCGCGGTTTCGGCAATCTGCTGCTGCTGCGCCATGCCGACGGCTGGATGACCGCCTATGCGCATGCCGACAAGATTCTGGTCGGACGTGGCGAGCGGGTCCGGCGCGGTCAGGTGATCGCCCGGGTTGGCGCGACCGGCAATGTGAGCGCGCCGCAGGTGCATTTCGAGATCCGCCGCGGTTCGCGTGCGGTAAACCCGCGCGAACACCTCGCTTCGAGCACGGCCAGGTCCGGCTGAGAGCCGTCAGGCGACCTGCTTCTTGAGGTGATCGGCCAGTCGGATGGCGAGCGCGACGATCGTGTAGGTCGGGCTGCCGGCGCCTCCACACGGGAAGACCGATGCGCTGGAGACGTAGAGATTGGCCATGCCGTGCACGCGGCAGTTCGGGTCGACGACGCCGTGACGCGGATCCGAATGCATGCGCGTCGTACCCAATGGATGATGCGAGGCCGACAGGCGATCGAGCCAACCGTCGCCGTCCTCGGGAATGACGATCTTGACGCGGCCGAGGCCACTCGCACCGATCTCGCGTACCGCGTGATCGAGCCCGCGCAGCATGAACACACGGTCAAGGTCAGTGAGCTGCCAATCGAGTTCGACAAGCGGCAGGCCAAGTGCGTCCCGCTCGCTTCCCAGTCGCACGCGGCTGTCGGGGTTTGGGACCTGTTCGGCGACGAAGCCGATCTCGAAATAACCGACTGGCTCGTCCGGTGCCGATATGCGCCGGAACGCGTAGCGTGTGACGCCGGGCAGGTCGGACATGACATGACCGAGATGCGTCCAGACATCGTCCGGAACGGTTCGTTCGCGGGCGCCGCCGACGATCGCCTTGAAACTCCGTATTGAAGGAGGCTCGCTGCCGGCGAGATACGGATCGAAGAAGATCACGAAATTCGAGAGCTGCCGTTCGCGCTGCGCCGCTTCAGAGAATGCGGCTGCCAGACTGCCCCTGTGCAGGGCCCCTTTGTAAGCGCTAATGGGCGGTCGGCTTGCAGGAACCATGTGCGCAAGCCGGCTGTGCGCGATGTGTTCGGAGAAAAAGCGGCCGACCATGCCGTGCTCGTTGCCGAAACCCTTTCCTTCCGGCCCGGCGGCGATCAACAAAATGCGCGCGGTCTCGATTGTGCCGGCAGCGAGGACGAACGCGCGCGCGGCCACCGTCAGGCTGGACCCGTCGAGACGGGCGACCTTTGCCGCGGCCACCGTTTTGCCGTCATCCGTGGTTTCGAAGCCGACCAGATTCGCGTTCAGGAGGACCTGGACATTCTTCGCGGCATCGAGCTCAGGCCCGTAGCGCGTGCCCATCCGGGTCGGCGGGCTGTTCTTGAAGGGTCGCGGAACGACATCGGGCGTGGTGAAGCGTATCGCCTGGAACACCTCGTGCTCGCTCGTGATCTCGTCCCATCCAGTCAAGAACTGCTCGTAACTGTCGATCTCGACGACTTTCGTCGCGCGACGGTAATAAGGCTCGAGCTCGACGCGATCGAATGGCCACCCGCTATACGGGATCCAGTCGCGCACGCTGAAGTCCGCGGGGTCGAGCGGCCGGCATTCGCCGCCCCAGTGGACCGTGCAGCCGCCGAGCTGGCGTACCCGCTCGCCCTCCAGGTCGAAATAGTCGCGGCCGACGATGTTTCCGCGGGCGAGAGCCTGCGTGGCGTCATCATGCACGGTACCGCCGCTCTCCAGCACGATCACGTCGGCGGCGGATCCGGCGAACTCCCGGGCAATCGTGATGCCGGCCGCACCCCCGCCGATGACGCAGATCGCCGCCGTCAGACGGCTTCCCGACGGAATCTTACGCGCGTCTATGAGCATGCAGGCTGCATTCCGGCGACGAGCGAGAACAGCCGGATTTCGGTTTCCGAAAGGACCCAACCGTCGACGCGCGCGACACGGCCTTCGGCAAAGTCGGCACGAATCTTCGCGTCGGCCCAGCGGCGGATTGCCTCATCCGGGCCCCGTGCGAGCAGGGCGTGCTCCGACGGGTCGCGGCAGAGCGCGTCGATCAGCGCGGACGGCGAAGGCGACGCGCGAGCGTGAGACAGGCAGCGTGATCCAACACCGCGCGCCGGTTCAAGCGTCGCCGGGAAGAGTCGCGCGACGTTGGCACAGCAGGCGGAAAGATCGTGAGCGGCGCCTTCCGAATGAACGAGTCCGGACGGGAAAAACGACGCTGTAAGGGCGCCGGCAATGACATGGCGTCGAGAGAACAAGGAATCGGCTCCGAACAAGCGACGCACCGATTTGGCGCGAGCATGACTCATGCCGCAAGACAGGAAATGAGCTACGCCGAACGGAGAGAGATTCCTCCGCCGTGCGTGGCTTCGATGCTGTGTCCGGAGGCGGGCGAGCTTGTCTGTTCGCGAATGCGGTGCCGAGATCGAAGCTCAGCGCCGCTGTCGGCGCGTCGTCGTCTCGGGGAGTGCGGGAGCTTCGCCGGTCAGCGGCTTGCCGAGTCGGCCGGCGAGATCCTGAACGAACTGCCACGCCACGCGTCCGGAGCGTGCGCCGCGCGTGACGGACCACTCGTTTGCTTCGGCGAGCAGCGCTTCACGCTCGACGTCGAGGCCGTGATGGCGCGCATAGCCCTCGATCATCGCGAAATACGTGTCCTGGTCGCAGGCGTGGAAGCCGAGCCAGAGACCGAAGCGGTCCGACAGCGAAACCTTTTCCTCAACCGCTTCGCCGGGATTGATCGCAGTCGAGCGCTCGTTGTCGATCATGTCGCGCGGCATCAGATGGCGGCGGTTGGACGTGGCATAGAACACGACATTGCCGGGGCGTCCTTCGATGCCGCCCTCGAGCACCGCCTTGAGCGATTTGTACGAGGCGTCGCCGCCGTCGAAGGACAGGTCGTCGCAAAACAGCAGAAAGCGGCGCGCGCTGGCGCGAAGAACCGCGAGGAGGCGGGGCAGGGTCGGGATGTCCTCGCGGTGGATCTCGACCAGGGCCAGGGCCCGTGCCTTCTCGGCGTTGACGGCCGCATGGACCGCCTTGACCAGCGAGCTCTTGCCCATGCCGCGCGCCCCCCACAGCAGGGCGTTGTTCGAGGGCAGCCCGACCGCGAAGCGCCGCGTGTTCTCGAGCAGGATGTCGCGCTGGCGCTGAACACCTTGCAGCAGGCCGAGATCGACCCGATTTACCGATGGAACCGGCAGCAGCCGGTCCCCCTCGGCATGCCAGATGAACGCGTCTGCGGCATTGAGGTCGTTTGCTCCAGGCGGCTTCGGGGCGAGGCGATCGAGCGCGTCGGCGATGCGGCGGAGGAGAGGTTCGAGCTTCGTTGGGTCGACAGTCATTCGGTCAGGTTCCGTGGGGCGGGCGCCACACTCCTAGAGCACCATGGCGAAGGGGTCAACGAGCGTGGCGGACGGAATTCAGGTAAGGGCCGGGCAAACATTGCTTTTCTCGACCCGACCGGTATAGTCCCGCGCGGTTTCCAGCGGAGGGGGCTGGCGGAGCTGGCCGTGACGAGGAGAAGTGAATGCTGATTTCGACGGCTTACGCACAGACAGGGGGCGCGGACGGCGGGTCCGGCATGCTGATCCAGCTCCTGCCGCTCGTGCTGATTTTCGTTGTCTTCTACTTTTTGATCATCCGCCCGCAGCAGAAAAAGGTGAAGGACCATAAGGCGATGATCGATGCGCTGCGGCGCGGCGACCGGGTCGTGACCACCGGCGGCATCATCGGGACGGTGACGAAGGTCACCGGGGACCGCGAGATCGGCCTGGAGATTGCGGACGGCGTGCGCGTGCGCGCGATGCGCTCGATGATCGCCGAGGTGATGGCGAAGACCGAGCCCGGCGACTCGCGCGAGGACAGGAAATCGGCCGCGGCGACCCGCGCCGCGACGCAGGAGGACGAGGCCTATTACAAGGCCCTCGGACTCAAGAAGGGAGCCACGGCGGACGAGATCGATGCAGCCTACGCGGCCCGCAGCGGCGATCCGGCGGCCGCGGAGGCGTACGACACCCTGAAGGACCCCGTAAAACGCCGGCTTTACGACTCGCTCGGCCATGAAGACTACATCAGCCGCGTGAAAGGCTGAGTCGGGCCAGGGAGCGTATCCGCAATGCTGCACATGGCCCGCTGGCAGATCTGGGTCGTCATCACCATCTGCGTGATCGGCGTGCTCTATGCCGTGCCCAATCTGCTCACGCGCCAACAGCTCGAGGCGCTGCCCGCCTGGGTCCCGGTCGAGCAGGTCAATCTCGGCCTCGATCTGCAGGGCGGATCGCATCTCCTGCTCGAGGTCGATGTCCGCGCGGTCGTTCGCGAAAGATTGACGAATCTGCTCGATGCCGTGCGAAGCCAGGCACGCGAGCAGCGCATCGCCGTCAGCAACCTGAGCATCGTCGGCGAGGACGCGATCACCTTTCGGGTGCGCGACGCGGCACGGGCCGAGGCGGTGCGCACCATGGTCCGCGAGCTCGACCAGACCGCCGAGATCACCGTTGCACCCGACAGCACCTTTACGGTCCGGCTGAATCCGCAGGACCTGATCGAGCAGCGGCGCCAGGCGATTTCACAGTCGATCGAGATCGTACGGCGGCGCATCGACGAGACCGGCACAAAGGAAGCGACCATCGTCGCACAGGGCCAGGATCGCATTCTGGTGCAGCTTCCGGGCGAGCGGAACCCGCAGCGGATCAAGGATCTGCTGAAGCAGACCGCGAAGATGAACTTCCATCTTCTCGACGTGAGCAACTCCGTCGAAGACGCGATGGCCGGGCGGGTCCCGCCGGGCAGCATGCTCCTGCCGGCAGACAACGAAGTCGAGCCGAACGGCCAGCCCCGCATGTATCTGGTACAGCGTCGCATCATGGTCGCGGGCGACCGGCTGTCGGATGCGCAGCCCGGGACGAACCCGCAGACCGGCGAGTGGGTCGTCAATTTCCAGTTCGATTCGCTGGGCGGACGTCAGTTCGGCAATGTCACGCGCGAGAATGTCGGCAAGCCGCTGGCCATCGTGCTCGACAACAAGGTGATCAGTGCGCCGGTCATTCGCGAGCCGATCCTCGGCGGTCGCGGGCAGATTTCGGGCAACTTTACCGTTTCATCCGCCCAGGATCTCGCGGTGCTCCTCCGTGCGGGCGCATTGCCGGCGCCGCTCAATATCATCGAGGAGCGAACGGTCGGGCCGGACCTCGGCAGCGATTCGATCGAGGCCGGCGCGATCGCCTGCCTCATCGCCTATGCCCTGATCGCCATCCTGATGATCGTCGGGTATGGACTGTTCGGCATCGTGGCGAACGTGACACTGTTCCTCAACGTCGTCTTCACGCTTTCAATCATGGCGGCGATCGGCGCGACTCTGACGCTGCCCGGTATTGCCGGTATCGTGCTCGGCCTTGCGATGGCGGTCGATGCGAACGTGCTGATCTACGAGCGCATGCGCGAGGAAACCCGCAATGGCCGCTCGCCGTTTCCGGCAGTCGATGTGTCGTTCCAGCGCGCCTACGTGACGATCTTCGATTCCAACCTGACAACGCTGATCGCGGCATTGCTGCTTTATGCGCTCGGCTCCGGCCCGGTCCGCGGTTTCGGCGTGACGCTCTCCATCGGCATCATCTGCTCTATGTTCACCGCGGTAACCGTGACGCGCCTGATCATTTCCGGATGGCTGCAGTGGCGCCGGCCGAAGGAGTTGCCGATCTAGCGGCAGGAAAGACGAATGCGCCCAATCCGCCTCCTCAACAAAGTCCCGAGCCTGGATTTCTTCAGGTTCCACAAGTTCTTCTTCGCGCTCTCCACGGTGCTGTGCATCGTTTCGGTGATCGCGATGATGACGCGCGGGTTCAATTTCGGAGTGGACTTCGCCGGCGGCATCCTCATCGAGGTGCGCACCGAGCAGGATGCAGATCTGGCGAAGATGAGGTCCGCGTTGGGCCAGCTCGATCTGGGCGACGTGGCGCTGCAGGAGTTCGGCGGACCGCGTGACGTCCTGATCCGCGTCGAGCGCCAGGAAGGCGGGGAGGCGGCCGAGGAGGCCGCAGTCCAGAAGATCCGCGGTGCGCTCGGGCAGGACGTCGAGTATCGGCGGGTGGAGGTGGTTGGCCCGAAGGTCGGGGCCGAACTGATCGAGAGCGGCATCTGGGCAGTCGTGCTCGCACTGGGCGGCATTTTGGCCTATATGGCCTTCCGCTTCGGCTGGCGGGCCGGTCTGTCCGGCGTCATCGCTATCCTTCATGACTGCCTGACGACAGTCGGCCTGTTCTCCATTACCGGAATGCAATTCGATTTGACCACGGTCGCTGCGGTCGTGACGATCGCCGGCTTCTCGATCAACGATACCGTCGTGATCGACGACCGGATTCGGGAGAATTCGCGGAAGTTCAAGTCGATGGATTTCCGGACCCTGATCAACCGCAGCGTCAACGAGTCGCTATCGCGAACGCTCATGACCAACGGGCTCGTGTTCCTGTCCGCAATCGCCCTGGTTCTGTTCGGCGGACCGGTGCTGGCCGGGTTTAGCATCGCGCTGCTCTGGGGCGTCATCGTCGGCAGCTATTCGACGATCTATGTCGCTGCACCGCTCGAATGGTACTTGGCCAAGCGCGGGCGCATCGCCCACGGCGGACCGGATCAAGAGCCGGCCAAGACGGGTTGAGCGGTCCGAAGATGGCTGAGGCGCCATCCGGCCCGACCACGGTCCAAGGCATTGAAGCCTATGGCGCCGGCGGCTTCCGGGTGGGCGGGCAGGCGTTCCGCGGCTCGATCCTGGTGCTGCCCGGTGGTGTCCAGCCATGGGCCGTCACGGACGCCTCCGGGCTCGATCTCGACAGTTTTGGACCCGTATTGGCAGCCGGCGGCGACATCGAACTCCTGCTGATCGGCTGCGGGGCGCGCATGACGATGATTGCGCCGGCCTTGCGCCAGGCGTTGCGCGACAGCGGAGTCGTGATCGATGCCATGGACACGGGCGCTGCCTGCCGCACGTACAACGTATTGCGCGCCGAGGGGCGCCAGGTCGCAGCGGCGCTGATCGCGGTGGGTTGACGTCCCTCCGCAAGAAAGAAAACGGGGCCGCTTCGGCCCCGTTTCCATACGCCTGCCGGGCGCGCCGTTCAGTAGATGTTCTGCGCCGCCACCATGAAGTAGAGCATCGGCACCGACAGCATCGTATTGACCCGGCTGGCCAGCATCGCGACGCGTGCGGACGACTTCTTCTCGTCGGCCGTTGCCTCGACCAGCCCCAGCGCCTTCTGTTGGTTCGGCCAGATGATCATCCATACATTATAGGCCATGATCAGCCCGAACCACATGCCGATGCCGATCGCCGTGGGGCGACCGCCCCCGGAGGTCAGGCCGAGCGTCAGCGCGTCGATCAGATATCCATTGAGGTGCGCCAGAATCAGCCCGGTGATCACCGTCGAGAGGGCTGCCCAGCGGAACCAGAACAGCGCGGCCGGTGCGATCACCTTGCCGATCGCCGGCTTCTGTTCGTCCGGGATTTTCGGCATCGACGGGATCTGGACGAAGTTGAAGTACCAGAGCAGTCCAATCCACATGACACCGGACAGCACGTGCAGCCAGCGCATGAAAAACGTGAACCAGCCGAAGTCGGCTTGGAAGCCGCCGGCCAAAAGCGCGAGTACGATCAGGATGCCAAGCCCGTAGAGCAGAGCCCGGTCGAGCTTGTCCAACCCAATCTTCACGAGAAAATCGGCCATTGTTCTTCCCCCTTCTGTGTCCAAGGGTCGCTTGGACCCGGATATCGTTCTCCAAGCTTGAGCATAACACGAAATATAGTAGGTGCAATTGCAGCGCAGTCGCGAATCAGGGGCGACCGGCCGCAATCCGTGCGGCCGTGACCCCCGAGCGAATTGCGCCCTCGATCGTCGCGGGCAGTCCAGTCGCGGTCCAGTCGCCGGCGAGGACCAGATTGCTCCACGGGGTTGTCGCCGGCGGCCGCAGCCGTTCGGCCGCCGGAGTCTGCGCGAAAGTCGCCCGCTTTTCCTTGATCAGCCGCGCCGGCGGCATCAGACCATTATAGCCCAGCGCCGTGGCGACATCGCGCCACAGCCGATGCAGGAGGCCGTCCGGTTCCTCGTCCAGCAGCGGATCGGCGGCGCTGACGGTGACGCTTAGGACGTCGTCGCGCGCGACCAGCCACTGCGCGGTGCCGCCGACGAGGCCGAGCAGCGGCAGACCGTTCGCGAGCCGCGGCGCTGCCGGCATGCGGAAATGCGCATTGATGATCGCCCGGTGCTCGCGGGGGTGGCCGAGGCCGGGTACGAGCGCACCAGTGACCCACGCCGGGGTGGCGAGGACGACCGTGTCGGCGGGCCCCAGCGCGACAGCGTCGCCGGCGAAGTCGAGTGCGGCGGCGGTGCCGTCCTTGAATCGGATGCGTTCGAGCCGGGCATTGGGGCGAATCGCCGTGCCGTGACGCGCCAGGAAGGCAAGGGCCGGGTCAACGAAAGCCGTGGAAAGTCCGGTGCGCGCGATGGCCGGACGGCAGGCGCGCTCGCCGTGCAACAGGGTCGCCCGGAGGACGTCCGCAAATGGCTGCGCCGCTGCCTCCCGGGGATCGGCATTCAGAATCGCCGTCGCCAGAGGCTCGATGAAGCGTCCGTAAATCGGACGCAGCGGATCGACACATTGTCCGACTGTCGCGTCCGGTGCTGCGGCCATCATGCGGGCGAGCCGGATGTAGTCGAGGCCGCGAGTCGCGGGCGCGCGTCGCGT
This sequence comes from Alphaproteobacteria bacterium, assembly GCA_041690495.1. Classification (GTDB taxonomy): domain Bacteria; phylum Pseudomonadota; class Alphaproteobacteria; order CACIAM-22H2; family CACIAM-22H2; genus DATAAP01. Next base: position 216,446 of record JAWLHE010000007.1, read on the forward strand.
CGGCGCGAATACCCACCATGGGACCGGCCCGGCATTGGGCCGCAGCGACCAGGTCGTGCCGGATTTCAGGTCATGAAAGGGAAAGGTCGCGGGCGCGATCTCCTGCAGCTCCCCCCGGCCGCCGATCGTGTCCAGATAGGCATAGGTCGCGACGTTGGCGCCGAGGATGATGTGATTGCCGTTGTCGATCATGCAACCAAGCTGTGCGTCGAAATGGGAGCGGCAGCGGCCGCCCGCGCGCGGCGACGCCTCGTAAAGCCGGACCTGCACTCCGGCGCGTGCGAGATGCACCGCCGCCGCAAGGCCGGCCAGCCCGGCACCGATGACATGGACGGTTTTCATGCGCGCGCGAGGACCAGGACGCGGAAGGCTACCCAGGCCTGCGTATGAGCAGCGACGCGCGGCTGCTTCTCTCCCGGCGTGGCCGCGCAGACCGATGCAAGCAGGCGCCGATAGATGCCCATCATCACCAGTGCCGGCCACAGCCGGCGCGGCCGCGCGCAGTCCGCCAATGCAGCATCGGCGGCCGCGAACGCCGAATCGGCAAGGTCGCAGAGGTGTTGCCGCACCATCGGGAAGCGCGGATGCGATGCGAGCCGCCCGGGCTCGATGTTGCCGATTCCTGCATCGTCCAGAATCTGACGCGGAACATAGAGCCGGCCCCTGGCGCTGTCCTCCGCCAGGTCGCGGGCGATATTGGTGAGCTGCAGGGCGCGCGCGAGCTCGATGGCGAAAACGCGCTCCGGCGCCGTGTCGCACCCGAACACCGCCAGCGAGAGCAGGCCGATCGTGCCGGCGACGCGCCGGCAATAGAGATCGAGCGTCGACCATGATGGGGCTCGCATCCCCTCGCCGATATCCATTTCCATGCCCTGTAGCAGCGACTCGAACTCCTCCCGCGGCAGGGCGTAAGAAGCGACCGCCATGCCCAGCGCCTGGCCGATGGCCGTGACCGGGCTGCCTTCATAGGCACGGGCGAGCTCGGCGCGCCATTTTTCGAGCGCGCGGCGCTTCTCCTCGTATGGCGCAGGCCCGTCGACCACGTCATCGAGCGCGCGCGCGAAAGCATAGATCGCGAACATCGCCGCGCGTTGGCGTGCCGGCATCAGGCGCATTGCCAGATAGAAGTTTGATCTGGCGCCGCGGACCTGCCGCGCGATCCCCGCGCTCGTCACGCGCGCCACCCGCGAAAGATGCCTGTCGCGATCGAGGCGAGCTTCCCCGCCCGACCGAGAGCGACCCGGCGCGCGAGCGGGTCGTCGCGCCGCAGCTTTCGCGCAAGCCGGCGCGAAATCTCGAGAATTGCGGCCGATTCCATGCGCAGGCCGCGCCGCCGGATCGAGGCGGGCAGGCTTGCGGCGGTAGCATTGAGCTGATCGACGCGATCGAGCATGCGGTCGAAGACCATGCGAAGCGCAGGCGGCGTGCTCTGCGCCATGAGGCTGCGCGGCCGCACGCCATGCTCTTCCAGCCAGTCGCTCGGAATGTAGAGGCGATGTAGGTCGCGGAAATCGTCCTGGCAGTCCTGGAGATGGTTGAGGATCTGCAATGCCGTGCACAACGCATCCGCGGACGGGACGGTGGCGCGATCCTCGCCATGCAGCTCGAGCAGGAAGCGCCCGACCGGTGCAGCGGAATAGCGGCAATAGGCAAGCAGGTCGCTCCAGCTCCCGCACGGGCGGTTGTTCGCATCGGCCCGGAACGCGACGAGCAGATGGCGCGGGTTCTCGAGAGACAAGCCGCGCTCGGCGAAGATTGCGCGCAGCTCGCGGCCGAAGCGGAAGCCCGGGTGCGTGAGCGCGGGCGTCTTGCCGAGGAGGCTGTGGTCCATTGCATCCAGCAGGGCCAGTTTGGCGGCAGCGTCAATCGACGGGTCGTCGGCGATGTCGTCCGCCGCGCGGGCAAAGCGATAGAAAGCGGCCACGGCGGGCCTCAGCTCGCGGGGGAGCAGGCGCGACCCGACCGGGAAGTTCTCGGTGGCGGCCGTGCGGCTCGGCGTACGGCCTTCATACCTGCGTATGTCCAGGTTCATTGTCTGCCGGAGTTCAGAGGAGCTATATAGCACGTCATGGCGGCGCGACGTCGTGCAAGCTCATGACCTTCGAATGACCTGGGCCGTGATGCGCCATGAATGACGACGTCGCGCGTTACTGCAGCGACCAGGTGTGGCGCTTCGACCACGACCGCTATCTCTGCACGCTGTTCATTCCTGGGCAGGCGCGCCTCGATGTCCTTGCGCTCCACGCCTTCAATGTCGAGGTCGCGCGTATCCGCGAACTGGTCCGCGAGCCGATGATGGGGCTGATCCGCCTGCAATGGTGGCGCGAGGTGGTCGAGGGGGCGCGCCAGGGCCGCATGCGCGAGCACCCGGTGGCCCTGGGGCTGGCCGAGGCGGTTCGTGCGCGCGACCTGCCGGCAGAACCGTTCGAGCGGCTGCTCGCCGCGCGCGAGAGCGATTTTCAGGACGAAACACCGCCGGACCTTGCCGCGCTGGAAGGCTATGCCGAGGCGACCTCGGGCACCCTGGTGGATCTGGTTCTGACAATCCTGCGACAGGATGCCGGAGCCGCGCGCGAAGCTGGCCGCCATGTCGGGATCGCGTGGGCCCTGACCGGCCTGCTGCGCGCCATACCGGCTCACGCCAGCCGCCGGCGCTCGTTCCTGCCGCGGGATCTTGTCGAGGATGCCGCTCTCGATATCGAGAGCGTATTCGCGGGCCGGCCCGGCGAGGGCCTGCGCGATGTGGTACGGCAGATCGCGGCGCGTGCGAGAGAACACCTGAGCGAAGCGCGGGCGCTGCGGCGCGACGTCCCGCGTGCGGCGGTTCCGGCGCTGCTGCAGGGGGTGCTTGCCGACCGTTATCTGGCCCGGCTCGAATCGGCCAGATTTGCGCCGTTCGACGCAACCGTGCAAGCTGCACCGGGCGATCGTGCCCTGCGCCTGCTTTGGGCGGCGACGCGGCGGAGCTACTGAGGAACGCAGAATGGCGGCACTGCTCTACGACCCACGCGAGGCCGAAACCACCGCGGATCCGTATGCGGTGTTCAAGACGCTCCGCGCCACCGACCCGGTGCACTGGAGCCCGGTGCTCCGCGGCTGGGTGCTGACACGCTATGCTGACGTGCGCGCGGCGCTGTTCGATCCTCGGCTCTCTGCTGACCGGATCACGCCGTTCGTCAATAGCCTCTCGCCGGAAAAGCGCGAATATCTGAGCGGGCTGGAGCGCGTTCTGACCCGATGGGCTGTCTTCGTGGATCCGCCGGCGCATACGCGACTGCGTGCGCTCATCAACAAGGCGTTCACCCCGCGCGCGATCGCCGGCCTTGCCGGCATGATCCGTGAGACCGTTGACGGGCTGATTGACGACTTCATTGCCCGCACCGCGCAGGACGGACAGGGCCGCATCGACCTGATTGCCGATTTCTCTTATCCGCTTCCGGCTCTCGTCATTGCCCGCATCCTCGGCGTGCCGGACGAGGACATCGTCCTGTTCAAGGGCTGGTCCGACGACCTCGCTGCATTCGTCGGCAGCGCCCAGGCGACCCCGGACAAATACGAGCGTGCGGCGCGCGGCGCCGCCGAGATGGATACGTATTTCCGGGCCATCGTCCGCGACCGGCGTGCTAATCCGCCGCGGGGCGACGTGATCGGCGCACTGGTTGCGGCGGAGGAGGCGGGCCGCGCTTTGTCGGAAGACGAGCTGGTCGGCACCGCCGTGCTGGTGCTGTTCGCCGGCCACGAAACGACGGCGAACCTGATCGGCAACGGCATGATTGCCCTGCTGCGCCAGCCCGACGCCCTCCAGCGTCTGCGTGACCACCCCGGGCTGGCAGAGTCGGCGGTCGAGGAACTGCTGCGCATAGATGCTCCGGCAGCGAGCGTGACGCGCGTGGCACGTGCCGACATGGTGCTGGGCGGCCGCGCGATCCGCGCCGGCGACCGGCTCTTCCTGATGATCAACGCCGCGAACCGCGACCCTGCGGTCTTTCCCGATCCGGATCGGCTGGACCTGGCGCGCAACCCGAATCCCCATGTCGCCTTCGGATACGGTCCGCATTACTGCGTCGGCGCGCCGCTGGCGCGGCTGGAGGCGCAGATCGCGTTCGAGCGGCTCCTGGCGCGGCTGAAGCATATTGCGCTTGCGGACGAGCGGCTCGAGTGGAGCGACAATCTCGTCCTGCGCGGCGTGAAGCAATTGCCGCTGTCGTACCGGACTGCCTGACGGCGGATCTCGGCCGCCGCCCAGCCCGCGATCAGGCGGCGGCCTGCGTGCGCGCGAGCCATGAGTCGAGGTCCCGCAGGGCGCGCGCGGCCAGCAGGCGCTTGCGGTCCTCGCCGCGGATGCGCGGGCGGCCCTTGCGGTCGACCTGCGCGTCCTCCGCCAGCGGCGGAAACAGGCCGAAATTGCAGTTCATCGGCTGGAAGGTCTTCGCGTCGGCGCCGCCCGTGACGTGGGCGAGCAGGGCGCCCAGCGCCGTCGTGGCTGGCGGAAGCGATGGCGCCTCGCCGCGCCGCTCGGCCGCGGCGAAGCGGCCGGTGAGCAGGCCGATCGCCGCACTCTCGACATAGCCCTCGACGCCGGTGATCTGGCCGGCGAAGCGCAGCCGCGGCTCCGCGCGCATGCGAAGCGTCCCGTCGAGCAGCTTCGGCGAATTGATGAAAGTGTTGCGGTGCATGCCACCGAGCCGCGCGAACTCGGCGCGCTCGAGGCCGGGGATCATGCGGAAGATGCGCTTCTGCTCGGCGTGCTTCAGCTTGGTCTGGAAGCCGACGATGTTGAACAGCGTGCCGAGCGCATTGTCCTGGCGCAGCTGCACCACCGCCCACGGCCGCCGTCCGGTATTGGGATCGGTCAGCCCGACCGGCTTCATCGGCCCGAAGCGCAAGGTGTCGCGGCCGCGCGACGCCATCACCTCGATCGGCAGGCAGCCTTCGAAATAGGGCGTCGACCTCTCCCATTCCTTGAAATCGGTCTTCTCGCCGGCGAGGAGCGCGTCGATGAACGCCTCGTACTGCTCGCGCTCGAGCGGACAATTGACGTAGTCGGCGCCATCGCCGCCGGGCCCGGCCTTGTCGTAGCGCGACTGGAACCACGCCTTGGTGAAATCGATGCTCTCGCGATAAACGATCGGTGCGATCGCGTCGAAGAAGGCGAGCGAGTCCTGGCCGGTCAGGGCCGCGATCGCTTCGCTCAGCGCCGGCGAGGTGAGGGGGCCGGTCGCGACGATCACGCTGTCCCAGTCCGCAGGCGGCAGGCCGGCTACCTCGTCGCGCACGACCGTCACCATCGGTTCGGCCTCGATCGCGCGCGACACCGCCTCGGCGAAGCCCTCGCGATCGACGGCAAGGGCGGCACCGGCCGGCACCTTGTGCGTGTCGGCGGCGCGCATGATCAGGGAATCGCAGCGGCGCAACTCGGCATGGAGCAGGCCGACGGCATTGGTTTCGCTGTCGTCCGAACGGAAGGAATTGGAGCAGACCAGCTCGGCCAGGCGGTCGGTGACATGGGCATCGGTGCTGCGGACCGGGCGCATCTCGTGCAGGATGACGGGTACGCCGGCCCGTGCCGCCTGCCACGCCGCCTCGGAGCCGGCCAGTCCCCCGCCGATGATGTGGATCGGTTGTGCCATGCCCTCACTTAGGCGCCGGGCCCTGTATTGGCAACATCCGGTTAACCGTTTGTTGGCGAACCACGGCTACGGTCGGCGAGAACGAGAACTCCCGTTGCGGCGCGGATCCGTGGCTTTCGATCGGCAAGTCCTCCTCATTGCGGCATCGCTGGCGCTCCTGCTCGGGGCGGCGGCGGCGCGCGCCGATTTCAAGGCCGGTGAGGCTGCCTATCAGGCCGGCAATTATTCGGAGGCGTATCTTCAGTTGCTTCCCGCCGGCCGGGCCGGAAATGCGCAGGCGCAGTTCCTGCTCGGCCAGCTCTCCGACAACGGTTTCGGGTCTGTGGCTCTGGATCCCCGGGAGGCGGCGCGCTGGTACCGCATGGCTGCGGCGCAGAATCACGGCGAGGCGCAGTTCACCCTGGCGCGCGCCTATGCCTTCGGCCGCGGTGTGAAACAGGACAAGGACAAGGCGCTGGACTGGCTGAGGAAGGCTGCAGCGAACGATTTCGAACAGGCCTTGCTCGACCTCGCCAGGCTGCACGACGAAGGCCGGGGAGTCGAGAAGGATCCGGTCCGCGCCGCCCGGCTCGTCGAGCGCGCCGCCAGCCTTGGCAATCCCGACGGCGAATACGCCTTCGCCGAGCGCCTCGCCGCCGGCAACGGCGTTCCTCAGGACCGCAAGCGCGCCTGGGAGTGGTTCAAGCGCGCCGCCGACAACGGCCAGCCCGCCGCGCTCTACCGGATCGGCCAGATCATCCTCAAACGCGACCGCAGCATCGAGGACAACGTCACCGCCTATACCTGGCTCACGCTCGCGACGCGTCTTGGCAGCGACGAGGTCAAGAAGGACGCGGCGCGCGACCGCGACGAGCTGGCAAAGGACATGACTCCGGGAGATATCGCGGCGGCGATGACCCGCGTGCGCAACTGGAAGCCGAAGCCGCGCGCCGTCGCGGCCCAGGGGAGCTGAGGCGATGTTCGGACGCCTCATGCAGAGCGTCGGCAAGGCCGTCCTGCCCGGCCGCGTCATCAAATACGAGGTGATGGCGTATTACGACAAGCGCTGGGTCATCGACTGCATCATGGAGGACGAGGACCACGCGATCGAGCGCGCGCGCAACCTGCTGCTCGACGAGAAGAACGAGCAGGTCAAGGTCGTGCGCCAGCGCTCGATGCAGACCGGATTCACCACGGAAAAGGCGGTGTTCGAACAGGCGCGCCCGCCCAAGAACAAGAAGGAGATCGGCCTGTCCGGCTCGATCAACGCGGCACCGGCCTGCAACTCGATCGAGGACCTGTTCGCGCTCGACGCGCGCGTCATCGTCAACCGGATCTTCCGCGAGTTCCTCGACAAGCTGGTGATCACGCCCTCGGAACTCCTGCACAATTACGGCTACATCAAGAAGCTCGATGCGACCGGCAATCTGATCACGGGCGCCGTGTTCCAGGTGGCGCAGGCCCAGGCCAATGCCGGGCAGGGGGCGGTCAAGGAGCGCGTCAACGCGCTGTTCAAGCTGGTCGACGAGGCGAAGATCCTGGCGCGCGACACGCTCGCCGAGCGCAAGCGCCTGCCGGTGCTGGAAGAGAAGCAGTTCGGCCTGCTCTGCCGCCGCGCGGCGGCGCGCTTCGAGCCGCACGAGCGCGGCTACATGATCATGACCGCGCTCACGAATTATCTCGCGGGATCGCAGAGCTGGGGCCAGAAGCTGGAGCAGCTCGGCAAGCTGTTCGCCGACGACGTCGACGACGAAGGCGCCGGCTTCCTCGACGGCGTGATCGCCGATGTGCTGGGTGCCGGGGCCATGGTCCAGGAGATTCTCGGGCCGCAGCCGCATCTCGGCGCGGCGCTCGGCCTGCTGGCCGACATCTCGCTGGCCCGGATAGAGCCGCCGCCGCCGCGGGCGTCGGAGAGCCTCAAGCTGCTGGCGGCGCTGATCGGCACCCGCGGCCTGCCGGCGAGCCGGCGCGTCCTGTTCGACCGCCTGAAGCGCGAGATCAAGGGGACCAAGCCGTTGCAGCGCGGCGACCTCAACGCCGAGCGCGAGGAGCTCGCCCGGCTCGAGGAGAAGCTGCGCGACGGCAAGGGCGAGCCGGTCGGCGGCGCCGAGATCGCCCAGGCCTTCGCCAACCGCCGCGAGGAGATCCGCAAGGCGCATCTCCGAAAGGTCGGCGTTGCGACCTGACCGTGCCGGAGGATTGGCCCGGACTGTAAATAGAGCTGACACAAGGTGCGCACGGCGCCGCACGTTCGACGCAACCGAGAAAGGCGCGTAAATATATGAATCGTATAGCTGTCCCGGCATCTGATCCGCGGGCCAGCGCGATCCGTGGCGATTCATCGGTCCAGAGAGCGCCCTGTGGTTTCTTGGCCCCATGGCGATTACACGTCTAGATAATCCCAGGTGACCGGAAACGTCGGCCGAATTGACAAATATCGGGCCGATAACTCTTGGGTTGCCACAAGTTGTTGGATTCCTGTGACAAACAATTCTTGGCGCGATCCTTGCTTCCTTGGTGTCACGAGCCGGGATCGGCCGGGTGCAAAGGATGCCCATGAAGAACCTGACACTGACAGCCATCGCCGCGGTCGCAGCCTTCGGGGCGATCGGGTTTGCCGCCCCGGCCCACGCTGTCGTCATCAACAACAACCTTTATTGCAGCGCCGGCATCAACGCGGGGACAAACAACGATACCGCGGCGCCGGTGAACCTCGCGCTGACCGACGTCAAGTTGACGATCGGCGCGACGACCTACAATTCGTCAAACTGCTATGGCGGTTTCGGGCCGGCCAATAATGGGACGGCCACTCACACCGCCGATACCAACGACATTTATCGGGGCGGTCTCGCCAATCCCGCGTTCGTGTATCTCGACCGGACGGGGACGACTCCTGACGATGCTTCCAGCCTCACCGGCCTCGGCGGCATCACGTTCGAGATCACCACGCCGGACGGCGGAGACACGGACGGCGTCTTTACGGTGACCTGGACGGACAATGCCGGCGGGTCCGATCTTCCGATCACGGTCGACCTCGCCATCTGGCTGAAGGCCGGACCGCAGGCGGCCGTTTATCTGTTCGACGATCTGCTGTTGCCGGCTGGCTCCACATCCGGAAGCGGCACGTTCGACATCCAGTTCACGAACCCCAACAACGGCAACGAGAACGGGCTTTCGCACATGTTCCTGGCGGGTCGCTTCGGGACGTCGACGACCCTCGTGCCCGAGCCGATCTCGCTGGCACTGCTCGGCAGCGGACTGCTCGGTCTGGCTTTGGCGCGCCGGCGCAAGTAACAGCGGACCTTTGGAACTAAACGGCCCCTGCGGGGGCCGTTTCTGTTTTTGCGTAGGCTCACCGCACGTAGAGGTAGACCGAGCCGGGCGTATCCGAATAGACGCGGCGGACGATATGGATGGTGCGGCCGCCGTCGAGCGACCATTCGGTGACGGTGCGCGGCACCGGCGAGGCCGGGTCGCGCTGCCGGGTGGCGCGCGCATGCGGGTAGCAGGAATGGACGCGCTGGACGAGCTCGCCGGCAAGCTCGTCGCCGGCCTGCGTATCGAGGCCGCGCGTCATGCAGAAATAGCCCGGGGAGATCGCATCGACGCGGCATGTATCGAGCGGGGGTAGCCGCAGGTTCGCCTCGAACGATTCAAGCGCGTTGTCGAAATTCTGGCCGCGCAGCGAGCGGAACTTGTTTTTCCCGTCGGCGACCGCAGTCGCGAGGCTGCGGCAGAACTCGTCCTCCTGGGCGGAGGCAGCAGAGACACCGGCGACGAGAAGCAGGGCCGCCAATGCGGCGCTCGCAACCGTCCCGGATTTATGGCCGGGCCGGCCCCGGCCATTGGCCGTATCCTGCAAGTCTCGAGCCTGCTTCAAGCGCGCCTCTTCGCACGCTGGCCGGTGCGCAGGTAGGGGGCGAGGTAACGGCCGGTGTAGCTGGCCTCGACCTTGGCGACGTCCTCCGGCGTGCCGGTGGCGACGATGCGGCCGCCGCGGTGGCCGCCCTCAGGGCCGAGATCGATGATCCAGTCTGCGGTCTTGATGACCTCGAGATTGTGCTCGATCACCACGACCGTGTTGCCGGTCTCGACCAGCGCGTGCAGCACCTCGAGCAGCTTGCGCACATCCTCGAAATGCAGGCCTGTAGTCGGTTCGTCGAGGATGTAGAGCGTGCGGCCTGTCGCGCGCCGCGACAGCTCCTTGGCCAGCTTGACGCGCTGCGCCTCGCCGCCCGACAGCGTCGTCGCCTGCTGGCCGACATGAATGTAGCCGAGGCCGACTCGCTGCAGGGTCACCAGCTTGTCGCGAATCGAGGGCACCGCCTTGAAGAACTCGGCGCCCTCGTCGACCGTCATCTCCAGTACGTCGGCGATCGACTTCTCCTTGAACCGCACCTCGAGCGTCTCGCGGTTATAGCGTTGGCCGTGGCACGCATCGCACTTGACGAACACGTCCGGCAGGAAGTGCATCTCGATCTTGATGACACCGTCGCCCTGGCACGCCTCGCAGCGCCCGCCCTTGACATTGAAGGAGAAGCGCCCGGGCTTGTAGCCGCGCGCCTGCGATTCCGGCAGGCCCGCAAACCAGTCGCGGATCGGCGTGAACGCGCCGGTGTAGGTCGCGGGGTTCGAGCGCGGCGTGCGCCCGATCGGCGACTGGTCGATGTCAATGACCTTGTCGAGATGCTCCAGCCCCTCGATGCCGTCATGGTCGCCAGCCTGCTCGCGCGAGCCGTAGAGCTGGCGGGCCACCGCGTTGTAGAGCGTGTCGATGATCAGCGACGACTTGCCGCCGCCCGAAACGCCGGTGACGCAGGTCAGGGTGCCGAGCGGAATGTCGACCGTCAGGTTCCGCAGGTTGTTGGCGCGCGCGCCCTTGACGCGCAGTCGCGCACCCGACCCCTGGCGCCGCAGCCTCGGCACCTCGATCTGCTTGAAGCCGGTCAGGTACTGGCCGGTGATGCTGGCTGGATTGCGCTGCACTTCCTCCGGCGTGCCCGCGGCGATGACCTTGCCGCCATGTACGCCGGCGCCCGGCCCCATGTCGATCAGGTAGTCGGCCTCGCGGATCGCCTCCTCGTCATGCTCTACCACCAGCACGGTATTGCCGAGATCGCGCAGCCGCTTGAGCGTCTCGAGCAGGCGCGCGTTGTCGCGCTGATGCAGCCCGATCGACGGCTCGTCGAGGACGTAGAGCACGCCGGTCAGTCCGGAGCCGATCTGCGAGGCGAGGCGGATGCGCTGGCTCTCGCCGCCCGAGAGCGTGCCCGAGTTGCGGGCGAGCGTCAGGTAGTCGAGCCCGACATCGACCAGGAAGCCGAGCCGCTCGTTGATCTCCTTGAGGATGCGCGCGGCAATGTCGCGCTGCTTCGGCGTCAGCGTCTGGTTCAGGGCCTTGAACCACCCCGCCGCCTGGTCGATCGACATCTGCACGACCTCGCCGATATGCAGGCTGTTGATCTTGACCGCCAGCGCCTCCGGCTTGAGGCGGTGACCGTTGCACGCCTCGCATGGTTTCGACGACTGGAAACGCGCGAGCTCCTCGCGCACCCAGGCGCTGTCTGTCTCGCGCCAGCGCCGCTCCAGATTCGGCACCACGCCCTCGAACGGCTTCTTTGTCTGATACGAGCGCAGCCCGTCGGAATAGCTCATCGTGACCGGCTCGTCGCCGGAACCGAACAGGATGGCGCGCTGCACGTCCTTCTTGAGGTCGCGGAACGGGGTGTTCGTCGAGACCTTGAAGTGCCTGGCGAGGCTGTCGATGGTCTGGTCGTAATAGGGCGAGGAGAGATTGCTCCACGGCGCGATCGCACCCTCGCGCAAGGCGAGGCGCGGGTCGGGCACGACCAGCTCGGGGTCGAAATAGAGCTTCACGCCGAGCCCGTCGCAGGCCGGGCAGGCGCCGAAGGGATTGTTGAACGAGAACAGCCTGGGCTCGATCTCGTCGATCGTAAAACCGGACACCGGGCAGGCAAATTTGGCCGAGAATACGGTGCGCTCGCCGGTGTCGGCGTTCTCGGCATAGAGGATGCCCTCGGCCAGCGACAGCGCGGTCTCGATCGAGTCCGCCAGTCGGTTGCCGAGATCCTTGCGGACGACGACCCGGTCGACCACGACCTCGATGTCGTGCTTGAGCTTCTTGTTGAGCGCCGGCACGTCTTCGATCTCGTAGAGCTTGCCGTCGATCTTGACTCGCTGGAAGCCGCGCTTTTGCAGGTCCTGCAGCTCCTTGCGGTACTCGCCCTTGCGGCCGCGGATGATGGGGGCGAGCAGGTAGAGCCGCGTCCCGTCCTTCATGGACAGGATGCGGTCGACCATCTGCGACACGGTCTGGCTCTCGATCGGCAGGCCCGTGGCGGGCGAGTAGGGCACGCCGATGCGTGCGAACAGCAGGCGCAGATAGTCGTAGATCTCCGTGACCGTACCGACGGTCGAGCGCGGGTTCTTGGACGTCGTCTTCTGCTCGATGGAGATTGCCGGCGACAGGCCCTCGATCGAATCGACGTCGGGCTTCTGCATCAGCTCGAGGAACTGGCGCGCATAGGCCGAGAGGCTCTCGACGTAACGCCGCTGGCCCTCGGCGTAGATCGTGTCGAAGGCGAGCGACGACTTGCCCGATCCGGACACGCCGGTCAGCACGACCAAGCTGTCGCGCGGCATCTCGATGTCGACGTTCTTCAGATTGTGCTCGCGGGCCCCGCGAACGACGATTTTAGTCAGCATATGGTTTCGCTGTCGAAGGGGCGGCAGCCCGCCAAAGCACGAATATAGGAATGGACCGTACCGAAAGCGACCTCGCAAGCACCGCGCCCGCTTCGGGGCTCACCATGCGTCACTGCATGCCCGGCGCTGCAGGGCGCTTGACTCGATTCGCTGATGGAACATATCATGAACATCCGCGATGCTCAAAGGTCTCCTTCTCGAAGGGGCGTCGTCTGCAGGCGGCGTCGGCCACCCGGCCGGGCAGGGCACGGTCTTCCGAACTGCCAAGGTGCGCAGCGGGCGGCGGAAGAGCGTTGGTGAGGCGGGGCTTGTCCTGTAGAGTCCGCGCCGCTGCGCACAGCGAAAGTGGGGAAAGTCATGGCCGGTAGCGTCAACAAAGTCATCCTGGTCGGCAATCTTGGCCGGGATCCGGAGATCCGCAGCTTTCAGAACGGCGGCCGCGTCGCGAATCTCTCGGTTGCAACGTCGGAAAGCTGGAAGGACCGCGCGACGGGCGAGCGCAAGGAGAAGACCGAGTGGCATCGCGTCGCCATCTTCAACGACCGGCTGGTTGAGGTCGTCGAGAAATACCTGAAGAAGGGCTCCAAGGTTTATATCGAGGGTCAGCTCGAAACGCGCAAATGGACTGATCAGCAAGGCCAGGAGCGCTACACGACCGAGGTCGTGCTGCGCCAGTTCCGCGGCGAGCTGACCATGCTCGACGGCCGCGGCGGGGCGGGGGCCGGCGGCAGCGACGAGTTTGCCGAGGACGCTCCGGCTCCGGCCTATGCCGGCGCGGGCGCCGGCGGCGGATCGCGCGGCGGCCGCAGCAGCGGCCCCCTCGACGACGACATTCCGTTTTGAGCGGGCGTATCCGAGATAGCGAGTTCTCTTCCGTAGGGGCGGGTTTAAACCCGCCCCTACACACGATCTTTGATCGGGTTCCCCGGCTTGACCTGCACGAACAGCTCGCGCGGGGCTTCGGGGAAGTACCTGAACAGAGCCGGGCATAGCCAGCCATCGAGATCGCGCTGCGGCGCGTAGTACGAGTTGCCGCCGCTTTCCTCGCGCCGCCATTCGAGCCGGTACTGATGTCCGGGGAGGGCCGACGCCGAGAACACCATGACGAAGCCGCGTTCGGCGTCAGGAATTCCGGTGACGACGCGGTCGATCATCGTGTCGGCCCCCGAAACGAACGGCTCCTGCACCAGACCCGCCGTGGGTCGTCGAAGACCCACATGCCGAGATGGCGATAGGGCGCGATGACATTGATGGCGTTCATGCGAGCCGCTTCTCCATGTTTATCGAGGTCGGCTCGGAAAAGCCCGGATGCGCCTCGCGGCCGACCTCGACGAATCCGCAGGCCGCGAACAGGCGGTGGTTGTCGGTCAGCGCGATGCGGGTGTTGAGCCGCAGCCTGCCGAGCCCGCGCCGGCGCGCCTCGTCCTCGACGAAGGCGATCAGGGCGCGCGCGACGCCGCGGCGGCGCCAGTCGGGATGCACGGCAAGCCGGCCGAGATAAAGGACATTCTCATCCACAGGCGTGAACAGGACGCAACCGACGGCAGTGCCGCCGATCTGGGCGACGCAGGCGCCGTGATCGACGAACTTGGCGCGGAGCGCTTCCGGCGTCTCCTTGAGGGCGCCGGAAGGCGGGTCAAGCGGTACCAGATAGGCGGAGAACGCCGCCTGGATCAGCTCCGACAACAGCGCCGCATCGACGACGGTGGCGACCCGGATGGAGATGGTCTGTCTATCGCCCATGCGGCCCCCCACGGCCTGCCATACAGATATTCCAGCGGCGCAGGCAGTCCCGGGCAACGTCGTTTTGTGCACGGCGGGGTTGTCGCTCCAGACCTTCCGGCTGTAGAGGACTGATGCTGTTCGTCATCCTGTTCGACACACGTCAACGTCAGGTTCGGTCTTGGCAATCCGCTTCAGAATTTGAAGTAGACGAAAGACGGCTCGCCCGAGCCCAGCACCATCAGGACATATGTGACCGTCACGATCACCGCGGACTGTACGGGAGCGGAAACGGCCGAATACAGCCTGTTCCACCCCTCGGACCATCGCGGAGGCGTATAGTGAAGCACTGCCGCGAGCAGCAACGCGGCCATGCCGACAGCGCTGATCGGCGTGTTCCAGTTGGAAAAATCGGTCATTGCCGCGAAATATTCCCCCGCCTGCTGCAGCGAGCCTCCCCGGAACAGGATGCGCGTCAAGGAAACGATGCTGAAGATGAGAAAGATCTGCCGGTACAGCCTCCAGCCGTCATACGCGACCGGATCGAGGCCGGCCCGCTGACGCCTGGTCCGGCGCCAGCGCTCCCAGGCGACGATCGTTCCGTGCGTAAGACCGTAAGCGACGAAGCTCCAGTCGGCGCCATGCCAGATACCGATCGCGACGAACGTGATCAGCAGATTGACGTACACGTTTCCATATCGCGATCCGCCAAGCCCGATAAAGAGATAATCGCGAAAGAACGATGACATGGAGATGTGCCAGCGCTGCCAGAAGTTCGAGATCGAGGTCGCCATGTAGGGCCGGTCGAAATTGATCGGCAGCTCGTATCCGAACGTCTTCGCGATGCCCCTCGCGATATCGGTGTAACCCGAGAAGTCCATATAGATCTGAAAACTGTATGCATAGGCGGCCAGTATCAGAAATAATGGCGAAAAGTCGCCGGGTCGCGCGAACGCGGGATCGACGAAATGCAGGGCGATGGTGTCTGCGAAGGCGATCTTCTTGATCATTCCCCTTATGATCAGGGCAATTCCCGCCTCGACCGCCCGTGAATCTATTCGCGTTTCCGACTCCAGCTGCGGCAGGAAGAAGGCGGCGCGGTTGATTGGCCCGGCCAGCAGCTGCGGAAAGAAGGCGATGAACAGGGCAAAGTCGCGAAAGCTCGTCGCCGGTCGCACCTTGTTTCTGTAGATGTCGACCGCGTAGCTGATGCATTGGAAGCTGTAGAACGAGATGCCGACGGGCAGCACGATCTCGAGCAAGGGGATCTCGGCGGTGAAGCCGGAAGATCGGATGAGATCGTTGAAGCTGTCGAGGAAGAAATTGACGTACTTGAAATAAGCCAGGGTCCCCAGGGTGATGGCCACGGAAAGAGCAAGGTAGAGGGTCTTCCGGCGGGATAATGTGGCCGCAGCGATGCGCTGGCCGAGAAGAAAACTGGCCGCAGTGAGCAGGAACAGCAACGCGCCGAAGCGCCAGTCCCAGCTCATGTAAAAGTAGTAGCTGCAGATCAGCAGGACGTTCTTCTTCTGACCGTTGCTCCGTATGAAAAGAACAAGGGTGCCGAGAACGATGAGGTAGAACAGCAGGAAATGAAACGACTGGAAGATCATCTCTGACCCACCAGTCTCTCGCGGATCAGAAAGTCTGCGAGCCGGGCCGCGGCAAACGCCTCGCCTTTCACCGAGAAATGCGTTGCGTCGCCGAAATATCTGCGGCCACCCGGGATGATGCGATCGAGCTCGAGAAGGTGAGTGCCGGCCCGACGTGCCGCTTCCCGGATAGCGTTATTATGCGCATCGTAGACGTCGTGCAATGCCGCGAGGCTGAAGCACGGTTTGTAGAAGCGTGCGGTCACCGAAAGGCGCATCTGCTCGTCGAGCGGAAGGTCGCGCGTAAAAGCCCTGGGATTTGTCAGCAGAACGACTTTGCTGCTCGCCTTCCTCGCGGATGCAACCAGATCGTGAAGGTCGGTCCTGTACGCCTCTAGGTCCAGGTCGGAGAGTTCCTTCTGGTCGGGGCGCTCGACGGCGGGTTCGCGAATGAAGAGCGTATTCTTGACGAGCAGCTCCCTCGACAGGAACCAGTCGGGAAGGCTCACTTGGGGGAGATCATAGACTTCGTCCTCGCCTACGCCGTCGGGATCGCGATCCGCGTTGCAGTACGACGATATGTCGTTGAAGCCGGTGTACAGCACGATGAGGTCTGGCTGCAGCGGTCGGACGAGCCGCTCGATCAGTGCGCGCTGGTCCTTCAGCGTATATCCCGCGATACCGGCGTTGATTATCTCGACACTCGGCATCGCGGGCCGGCGCGAAAGGATGTTCCGAAGCTGATACGAGAGCAGTTGCTCGTTTTCTCGGGTGTAGGTACCCATCACCGACGACGCTCCGACGATCGCTATGCGGATAGTCCCCTTGCGTTTTGCCGGCCTGATTTCCGGACTGCGCAGGCCAAGCCGGTTCGTCACGATCGTGGCGTCCGAGCCGACGAATCGGCTCGATGGCCGCAACAGCGTCAGCCCCAGCTCATCGTTGTCCGCATACAGGGTCTCGCCGCTCAGCGCATTGAAGGCGCTCTGGCCGCTTTTCAGATGCGCACGTATCTGGAAAGCGAGTTCGATGCAGAGAAATGCGGCGACTGCCAGGGCAATGGACGCGACTGGTTTCGATCGGCGGATCGGCCGACCTGGTCTCTCCATGTCGGTGAGGCGCAAGCGCATTGCCCAACCCGGTGCCTGAATCCTGGACTGCTCCAGCTATTAAGCGTGGTCGCCGGTTTCCATGTACGGTTGCGTTCTTACTGATGTCCGGTTCCATCACGCAAATCTCGCGCCGGATAACATAGTGACGAGAAATCAAGTGCTTACGTTTTGGGCCGTGCGGGCTCGTGTAAATTGTTCCGACAATGGTGCGTAGATGCTTAAAGTGCCGAGGCCCGGGTGACTCTGGTGCCGCGATGCCATGCTATCCAGCTGGAACGGAGCCCGAGAACAGGTCGAGATGGAGTCCACAGACATCGTCATCATCGGCGGCGGCGTAGCAGGTGCTGCGGCCGGCTTCGCCCTTGCGTCCCGGCGGCGCGTCGTCCTGCTCGAACGCGAGAACCAGCCCGGCTATCACAGCACCGGGCGCTCGGCGGCGCTGTTCACCGAGGCCTACGGCAACCGCGCCATCCGCGCGCTGACCCGCGCCAGCCGCGCCTTCTTCATGGCACCGCCTGCCGGGTTCGCCGAGCATCCGCTGCTGACGCCGCGCGGCACGATGATTATCGCGCGCGCCGACCAGCGCGAGCGGTTCGAGCAGTCCTTCGCCGACGCGCACGCCCTCGTGCCGACGGTCCGGCGGATCACCGCGGAGGAGGCGCTGCGCCTCGTGCCCGTGCTGCGCCCCGACTACGTCGCCCACGCCCATCTTGAGCCGGAGGCGATGGATATCGACGTGCATGCCGTGCACCGCGGCTATCTGCGCGGGATCACCGCCCATGGCGGGCGGATCGCGACTGATGCCGAGGTCACGGAAATCGCGCGCGACGGGGCGCGCTGGCGCGTGCGCAGCCGTGCCGGCGAATTCGCTGCCGACATCATCGTCAACGCGGCGGGTGCCTGGTGCGACGAGGTGGCGAAGCTCGCCGGCGTGGCGCCGATCGGCCTGGTCCCGAAGCGCCGCACCGCGATCACCTTCGACATGCCCGACCCGCAGGCGATCCACGGCTGGCCGAGCGTGATCGACGTCGACGAGCAGTTCTATGTCAAGCCCGACGCTGGCCGCATGCTGGCCTCGCCCGCGGACGAGACCCCGATGCCGCCCTGCGACGTGCAGCCCGAGGAGTTCGACATCGCGGTGCTGATCGACCGGCTGGAGCAGGCGACGACCCTGCAGGTCCGGCGCCTGGTCAGCAAATGGGCGGGTTTGCGCTCCTTCGTCGCCGACAAGACATTGGTAGCCGGCTTCGACGAAACGGCGTCAGGATTCTTCTGGCTTGCCGGGCAGGGCGGCTACGGTATCCAGACCTCGCCGGCGATGGCGCGTGTCGCCGCCGCCCTGATCGGCGGGCAGGGCATGCCGGACGACCTGCTCGCCATGGGGGTCACCGAGGCCGTCCTCGCGCCGCGGCGCTGCCGCACCTAGCGCTTTTTTTCGTGCCAGCCGACCCGCGCGGCGGGCTTCGCGTCGGTGGAGGCGAAATACGGCTTGATGTCGAGCAGCGGCGTCCCGTCCAGGCAATCGATCCCACGGACCTTGAGTGACGTGCCGTCGATGCCGCACAGCTCGACCACCGAAATCGCGATCGGATTCGGCCGCGCCGGCGAGCGCAGCGCGAAGACGCCGTGCGGCTCCCCGTAGTGCCGCGGCTTCTGCAGAATGAGGTCCCGGGGCGCCTGATCCATCCAGTAGAGCACGATCAGGTGCGAACAGGTTTCGACGTCCTTCAGGCCTAGGGCATAGCGCGGGTCCAGCTCGATGGCGCACACCGCCTCCGCCTCGCCGCCGTTCTTCGGGCACTCAGCCAAGTGCCGCCACGGCGTCCGAATCCGTCCGATGAAATGGAGTCCGGCGTCGAACGATTGCGGCGGCGGAACCCGCTGTTCCCCGGCGCGCGCGTCGAAATGGCCGCTCATCGTCATACCTCGCGGGTGGTGCGAGGCGAGATTAGGCGCTCCGCCGCCGCGACGCTAACCCGGAGAGGGGCACGGTCCGTCGCGGCCCGGGCTCCGGCGGAATGGGCGGCGAATACCGCCCCCGCCGGACGCCCGGTTCGAAGTCATCCTTCAAGAATCAGAGGCTTGACCGCATCGCACGACGTGGCGGGGGGCCATCGTTCGTCAGCGGCGCGGGCGATTTTGCAAATCCACCTGCGCTGCGAAACGGTCGATAACGTCACCTGTCGTTGTGGTCGGGGCCGTCGCGGCCATGCCGGAAGGAGCGGACGCAGGCGCCCTGGTGCGCTGCATCGGACTGCCGCAGGCAGCCGTGAGCAGTGCGATTGCGACGACAATTGGGACAACACGCATATCGATCACCCTGAAGCTGGACATAGCGGTAACGCGCTGCCCTCACGCTCGTTCCGGTCCGGGAGGCGATTCCGGTGCGTGCCCCGCAACCGGCCGGTTTCAGCCGTTGTCGGCGAATTTCGGGTAAAGCGCCATGCCGCCGTCGACGAGCAGGCTGGCGCCGACGACATAGTCGGACTCATCGGAAGCCAGCCACACTGCGGCCCTGGCGACGTCCTCGACGTCGCCGACCCGGCCATAGGGGATCAGCTCGAGCAGCCTTGCCTCGGACTCGGACGTCTCCCAGGCCGGGCGGTTGATCGGCGTCTTTATGGCGCCCGGCGCAATGCCGTTGACGCGAATGCGGTGCGGCGCCAGCTCCTGCGCCAGGCTCTTCATCATCTGCATGACGCCGCCCTTGGACGCGGCGTAGTTGACGTGCCCGGCCCAAGGGATGACCTCGTGGACCGAGCTTATGCAGATGATCTTGCCGGCCGCGTGCGAGAGCTTCGGATCGACGCCGCGGCGCAGAAACTCGCGTACCGCTGCACGGGCGCACAGGAACTGGCCGGTCAGGTTGATGTCGATCACCGTCCGCCAGTCGGCCAGCGTCATCTCGTGAAAGGCGGCGTCGCGCTGCAGCCCGGCATTGTTGACGAGGATGTCGAGCGACCCGAGCTGCTGGACTGCCTCGGCAAACATGCGCTCGACCTCGTCTTCCTTGCTTACGTCCGCTCGCATGGCGATGGCTTGGCCGCCGCGCCGCTTGACATCTTCTGATACCGCCTCGGCCTCGCCCGCCTGCGAGAAGTAGTTGATCACCACGCTGGCACCGGCCTCCGCCAGGGCGATGGCGATTGCACGGCCGATGCCGGAGCTGGCACCGGTCACCAGGGCGCGCTGGCCTTTGAGCGGCATACGCGCCGCGGCGGCAGGACGGGGGTGGGGGCTGGCTTCGTCGGGCATGCACTTAAACCGTTGGCGGCGATGGCGAGACCAGACTGGGAATTCCGGCTGCCTCCAACCCGCTGGTGCAACCGGCCAACCGTTGCAGCCATCCACGGCTTGGAGGCGTCGGAACCGCCAGGATGTGGTCACGTTAGGCGGGTGTCACTTCCTCAACGGAGTGCTATGCCATGCAGACTCGTTATTTTGCGCTCGTATTCGGGATCATATACATCGTTGCCGGGGTGGCGGGATTCATTCCCGGCCTGCTTGTCCACTCTCCGGAGCTACCGCCGATCGCGGTCGACAGCCTATATGGCCGCGTCCTAGGACTGTTTCCTGTGAACATCCTCCACTCGCTGGTTCATCTGGGCCTCGGGGTATGGGGCGTGATTGCGTGGAAGGCCTATTCGAACTCGCGCATGTACGCGCGCGCGCTGGCGGTGATTTTCGGAGTGCTGGCTGTTATCGGGCTGATCCCGGCGACGAACACGCTGTTCGGGCTGGTACCGCTGTTCGGGCACGACATCTGGCTGCATGGGCTGACGGCACTGATCGCCGCCTATTTCGGCTGGGTTGCTGCTGCCGACAGGGTGGAGGAACGGCCCTCCGCAATGTCACGCTAGGACGATAACCCCGCCCGGGCGGGGCGTTTATCGCGCAACTCCGAGGCGCGGGGGGGAAGAGGCCCATTCAAGCGGGAATGGGCCTCGATGACCGTTGTTCGCACCTGCGAAAATCACTATATTCCAGACGAGAATCCGGTCCGCGGCAAAGGCTCCTTTGCCCTTTTAAAAGCACACGAATTTGACCCAGACGCCGCCCGCTACGCCGTTCGACATTACGCCCGTCACGATCGAAGAGGAGATGCGACGCTCGTATCTCGATTACGCGATGAGCGTGATCGTGGCGCGCGCACTGCCCGACGTTCGCGACGGCCTCAAGCCGGTCCACCGCCGCATCCTCTACGCGATGCAGGAGGGCGGCTATGACTGGAACCGTCCCTTCCGCAAATCGGCCCGCGTCGTCGGCGACGTAATGGGTAAGTACCACCCGCACGGCGACAGCGCGATTTACGACTCCCTGGTCCGCATGGCGCAGGACTTCTCCATGCGCCTGCCGTTGATCTCCGGCCAAGGCAATTTCGGCTCGATGGACGGGGACCCGCCGGCGGCCATGCGTTATACCGAAGCGCGGCTGGCGCGGGCATCCGGAGCGCTGCTGACCGACATCGACAAGGAAACGGTCGACTTCCTGCCGACCTACGACGACCAGACGGTCGAGCCTACGGTTCTGCCGGCGCAGTTCCCCAACCTGCTGGTCAATGGCGCCAACGGCATCGCCGTCGGCATGGCGACCAACATTCCGACCCACAACCTGTCGGAGGTCGTCGACGCCTGCTGCGCCTATATCGACAACCCGGACGTCACCATCGACGACCTGCTCGCGATCCTGCCGGGTCCCGACTTTCCGACCGGCGGCATCGTGCTGAGCAGCAAGACGGCGCTGCGCGAGGCCTACCGCACCGGGCGCGGCTCACTGATCATGCGCGGCCGTGCCGATGTCGAGGAGATCCGCAAGGACCGTAACGCCATCGTCATCACCGAGATCCCGTACCAGGTGAACAAGCTTCGCCTGGTGGAACGGATTGCCGAGTGCGTCCAGGAGAAGCTGATCGACGGCATTGCGGACCTGCGCGACGAAAGCGACCGCGACGGTGTCCGCGTCGTCGTCGAGCTCAAGCGCGACGCCAGCGCCGAGATTGTCCTCAACCAGCTCTATCGCTACACGCCGCTGCAGACCAGCTTCGGACTGAACATGCTGGCGCTGCACGGCGGACGACCCGAGCTGATGGGGCTCAGGGAGATCATCTCCGCCTTCGTCGCCTTCCGGGAAGAGGTCATCACCAAGCGCACGCGCTACGAGCTGCGCAAGGCGCGCGAGCGCGCGCATATCTTGATCGGCCTGGCGCTGGCGGTGGTCAATCTGGATCCGGTCATCAGGCTGATCCGTGAGGCGCCCGATCCGGCAACTGCGCGGCTGCGCCTGATGGGAACGCCGTGGCCGGCGTCCGAGATCGGGCCGCTGATCGAACTGGTCAACGAGCCCGGCCCCGGCATCGTCGATGGCAGCTACCGTCTTTCGGAAGAGCAGGCCAAGGCGATCCTCGAGCTGCGGCTGCATCGCCTGACCGGGCTCGAGCGCGAGAAGATCGCCCAGGACCTGCGCGAGCTGACCACGCAGATCGCCGACCTCATCGACATTCTGGGGTCGCGCAGGCGGATCTACGACATCATGAAGGGCGAACTCCTGCGGATGAAGGAGGAGTTCGGCAACGAGCGGCGCACGACGCTCGAGGAAGGCGGGCTCGACCAGGACATCGAGGACCTGATCCAGCCCGAGGACATGGTCGTGACGGTGACGCATGCCGGCTACATCAAGCGCGTGCCGCTGTCCACGTATCGCGCGCAGCGCCGCGGCGGCCGCGGCCGCGCCGGCATGGCGACGCGCGACGAAGATTTCCTGTCGCAGGTCTTCGTGGTCAACACCCACACGCCGGTGCTGTTCTTCTCGTCGAAGGGCATGGCATTCCAGCTCAAGGTTTACAAGCTGCCGCTCGGCACGCCGCAGGCGCGCGGTAGGCCGATGGTGCAGCTGCTGCCGCTCGGCGAGGGCGAGACGATCTCGACGCTGATGCCGCTGCCGCAGGACGAATCCACCTGGGCCAACCTGCACGTCATGTTCGCGACGTCGACCGGCAACGTTCGGCGCAACGCGCTGTCGGATTTCACCAACATCAAGGCCAACGGCAAGATCGCGATGAAGCTGGAGGAGGGCGAGCGGCTGATCGCCGTGCGCCCGTGCAGCGAGGCCGAAGACGTGCTGCTGGCGACGCGCGGCGGCAAGTGCATCCGTTTCCCGGTAGCCGACGTGCGCGTCTTCTCCGGCCGCACCTCGACCGGCGTGCGTGGCATCAGACTCGCAGACGGCGACGACGTCATCTCGATGTCGATTCTGCGCCATGCGGAGTTTGATATAGCCGAGCGCGACGCCTATCTGCGCCTGGCCAAGCGCCGGCGCGGCGGCGAGGGCGAGAACGGTGAGGCGGCGGCGAACGGAAATGGCAATGGCCACGGCGAGGGCGCGGAGGCGCCGACGCCCATCGTGTCGCTGTCGGAAGAGCGCTATGCCGCCTTCGCGGTGCAGGAGGAATTCATCCTGTCCGTCACCGCGAACGGCTTCGGCAAGCGCACTTCGGCCTACGAGTACCGGATCACCAATCGCGGCGGGCAGGGCATCGCCAACATCGAGACGTCGGAGCGCAATGGTCCGGTCGTCGCCTCGTTCCCGGTGCGGCACGAGGATCAGATCATGCTGGTCACCAATCGCGGCCAGCTCATTCGCACGCCGGTCGACGATATCCGTATCGCCGGCCGCGCGACGCAAGGTGTTACGCTATTCAGGGTTGAGGAGGGGGAACGCGTGATGTCGGTAACGCGGCTCGGCGACGAGAACGACACGGAGACGGCGCCCGAGGGCAATGGCGGCCCGGCCATCGGTGGAGCGTCCGGTGGCTGAGCGAATCGGGGTCTATCCGGGCACGTTCGATCCTGTCACCAACGGGCACATGGACATCATCGTGCGGGCGGCCGGCGTGGTCGACCGGCTGGTCGTTGCGGTCGCGGTGAATGCGGGCAAGGGGCCGCTGTTCTCGCTGGACGAGCGCGTCGAGCTGCTCAAGGCGGAACTCGGCGCGCTCAACAACGGTCTTGCCCAGCGCATCGAGATCCGCCCGTTCCAGTCGCTGCTGATGCATTTCGCGGAATCGGTCGGTGCCAAGGTCATCATCCGCGGGCTGCGCGCCGTGTCGGATTTCGATTATGAGTTCCAGATGGCGGGCATGAACCGCCGCCTGAATCCGCAGGTCGAAACCGTGTTCCTGATGGCGTCGGAGACCAACCAGTTCATCTCCTCGCGCTTCGTCAAGGAGATCGCCCGTCTCGGCGGCAACATCAGCCATTTCGTCAGCCCGCGCGTTACCAAGCGGGTCGCCGAGGCGATCGCGAGCGCCAATGCCGGCGGCGGCGAAAGCGCCGGTGCGGCGCCGACCATCCCGGCACCCGCCACGCGCACGCATATCTGATCCGGTTGACCCCCCGGAGCCCGGCCCTTATGGTCCGGCCATCCTCGCGGGAGCCCGTAGCTCAGCGGTAGAGCATCTGACTTTTAATCAGAGGGTCCTGGGTTCGATCCCCAGCGGGCTCACCAACCTAAGAGACGTGTTGTAGAGCAATTTCATCCCTGCCGGCGCTTGCGCAGCATGCCGGCGACGGGAAAAAGAATGGCGAATCCCGCGAGCGAGGAGACGACCACCATGGCGACCGTGTCTGGGTGGCCGACTGCCTGCGTCGCGACGACAGTGGCGGCTGCGATATTGCGCTGCGCGGTGCCCAGGCCGAGCACTTCCCTCGACGAGCGCTGCGGGCCGCCGAGGCCATAGCCGATGGCGAACGCCCCGCCAATCAGGATGAACGCGGCGAGGATCGCGGCGGTGCGGAGGATCGCGAGGATACCAGGCAGATTGGCGAGGATGGTCGCCGCCACCAGCACGATGAGCGAGACCGTGGAAAGCGTTCCCATGAGCGGCTGCACGCGCTGCGCCAATTGGGGAGCCCGCGCGCGCATCACGAGACCGATGCCGAGCGGCAGCAGCATCGTCAGGACGAGCGGGCTCGAGATCGAGAACGCGCTCACCCCGGCGTCGGGGAGCTCGAGCGGCACCACGATCGGCATGTAAACGATCGTCGCGGGCAGCAGCACGAGGAGGAGCGTCGCGCTCAGTGCCACGTCGCTGTCGGCCGCTTCCGTGAGCTTGATGAGGAACGGGGCGCCGGCCGCCGCGGCGATGAGGAACAGACCGATCGCGTGCGCTGGCTCGAGCGGAAAGATCTGAACCACGATGTAGGCGAGGAGCGGCACCAGGATAAAGTTCACTGCCAGCGCGCGCAGCACCTTCCGCCACTGGCGCAGCGGGTCGACGATCTCGCGCCAGTCGTGGCCCAGGCCCACCGCGAGCATGCTGATCACCGCGAAGGCGAGCGCGGCGAAGCTGACGACCCCTTGCAGCGCTGCGGCCATCCCTACTCGCGCACGAGCGCGGCCTTCAGCCGCTCTTCGCCCGGAATCGCGGCGTCTTCGTCCCGCCCGCTTTCGGGGATCTCGATCTCGACCCAGAGCACCTGCCCGTTGAATTCGTGCACGGTGTAGTCGCCGGTCACGGGCGATCCGCCGTCGCGCCCGATCTCGAGCGGTTCGTCGCTGGCGAAAGGCAGCGGCTGCGTTCGCCCGACGCGGCCTTCCCCCACAGGCCGGTCGTCGATGAACAGGCGCACGGTCCCGCCCTTCGCCACGCCCGCGCCGTCGTAGTCGAAATCCATGCGCAAATGATGCAAGCCGCGGGGCAAAGCCTCGGCCGCCTCGACATGGAAGAAATCGATGCCGTAAAAGTTGTAGCAGTACTTCGGCCGCCCGTTCTTCGCGTAGAGCGACCAGCCGCCCGGGAAGCCGCCTTGCGCAACGATGACGCCCTCGCACAAGGTGTCGGGCACGACCACCTCCGCGGTCACGCGGTGCGACTTGTTCTTGATGCTGATCACCGAGAAGGCGTTGAGCCGCCCGACGCCGGGATAGAGACGCTGGCGCCGCCCGCGCGCGAGGACCGGCCGTCCGGCGGTATCCGGATCGGCGCGCTCCGCCGCGCGGCCGTCGAGCGGCAGGACGTTGTACTTCGCCGCCTCGATGAGAAAGAGCCGCTGCAGTTCGGCGAGCTTCGCCGGCTCGCGCTGCGCGAGGTCGTTCGCCTGCGTCCAGTCGTGGTCCGTGTCGTAGAGCTCCCAGACGTCGTCCTCGAAATTCCGCGGCCCGCCGCCCGCCAGTGGCGGGTTGTGCGCCGTCACCGCGGTCCATCCCTTGTGGTAGATGCCGCGGTTGCCGAGGATCTCGAAGTACTGCGTCTCGTGACGCTCGGGTGCACCGGCGTCGTCGAAGCTGTAGGCCATGCTCACGCCCTCGATCGGCTGCTGGCCGACGCCGTTCACGGTGCTCGGGTGCGGCAGCTGCGCGACCTCGAGCAAGGTCGGCGCTACATCGATGACGTGGTGGAACTGGTGGCGCAGCTCCCCGCGTGCCGCGATGCCGCGCGGCCAATGCACGACGAGACCATTTCGTGTGCCGCCCCAGTGCGAGGCGACGCGCTTGGTCCACTGGTAGGGCGTGTCCATGGCGTGCGCCCAGCCGAGCGAGTACTGCGGATATGATTGCGGCGTGCCGAAAGACTCCAGGCGCGCACGCAGGAATTCCGGCGTCTCGATATCGGCCATTCCCGTCATCGTGAGCGCCTCGTTCCAGGTGCCGTTCAGCGTTCCTTCGCCGGAGGCGCCATTGTCTCCGGTGATAAGGAGCATCAGCGTGTTCTCCAGCGCGTCGTGTGCCTCGATCGCGGCGACCACTTGGCCGATGCACCAATCGGTGTGCTCGAGGAACGCCGCGTAGAGTTCCATCTCGCGGGCGAGCACGGGCTTCATCTCGTCGGGAATGTCGCGCCATGCCGGAATGCCGTCCGGGCGCGGCGTAAGATCGCACTCCTTCGGAATTACGCCGATCTGCTTCTGGCGCGTGAAGGTCTCCTCCCGCACCGCGTCCCAGCCCTGGTCGAAGGCGCCGCGATAGCGATCGCGCCAGTCCGCGGGGAGATGGATCGGCGCATGCGTGGCTCCGGGCGCGAAGTACAGGAAAAACGGCTTGTCTGGCACAAGGGCGCAGTGCTGGTCCAGCCAGCGGCGCGCCCGCGACGCGAGGTCCTCGGTGAGGTGATAGCCCTGCTGCGGCGATCTCTCCGCGCGTACGGGATTCGTGCCTTCGATGAGCGTCGGATAGAACTGGCTCGTTTCGCCGCCCACGAAGCCGTAGAAGTACTCGAAGCCGCTGCCGGTCGGCCAGCGGTCGAAGGGTCCGGCAGGGCTCCATTCCCAGGTCGGCACCTCGTGGCACTTGCCGAACTGGGCGGTGGAGTAGCCGTTGAGGCGCAGCATCTCCGCGATCGTTGCGGCGGTGTTCGGTCGCTTCGAGGTGTAGCCCGGAGCCGCCGTCGCCATGTCGGACACGGCGCCCATGCCGACCGAATGATGGTTGCGTCCAGTGAGCATCGCCTGCCGCGTCGGGGAACACATCGCGGTGGTGTGAAAGCGCGTGTAGCGCAGGCCCTGGGCCGCGAGGTGATCGAGGTGCGGCGTGCGGCACGGGCCGCCGAAGGCGCTGTTGGAGCCGAATCCGGCATCGTCGATCAGTACGAGGAAGATGTTCGGCGCCCCTTCCGGCGGGCGCAGCGGCTCTATGGGTTCGTAGCGCGCATCGGGGTGCCGGGCATCGTACATGGTCGGACCTGCATAGGCGCGGTCGGGAACGGGCAGGATGTCGCGCGGGAGATGGAGAACCATGGTGATCCCTCTTGAAGAAATGGCTTACTTGCTCGCAAGCGGCGTACCGTCACCGCCCTGCTTGACGCTGACGAGCCAACTTTGCGCGTCGCCGATTGCTTCCCGGGTCGATTGGCCCAGGACCGGCGTGGCTTCGTAGGCACGCACCGGGCCGGCGAGGTCGAGCTTCCCCGTGCGCACGATGTCATCGTGCAGCTGCCTGCTGAGCCCGGTGAGATAAAGCCGCCCGTTCGCTTTCTGTAGCGATCCGGCATAGCGGGTGAGGACTTCAATCAAGGTCGCGCCGACGTGCGTGCGGCCGCGTAGCCGCAGCACAACCACGGGATTGCGTGCGCCGTAGACGGCGGGAAGCTGCCGCTCGAGGGTCCGCGCGCCAGCGTAGAAGATATGGCCGTAGACGTGCAGCACCGTTACGGCATTGGAGGTGAGCTCCCGGTGCGGCCGGCGCTCCTCGATGGAGCCGTCGGGCCGCTCGCGCTGTTCGACCAGCACCACGTCGGTCGCCGCTCCGGTTACGTAGAGCAGCGCCGAGAGCACAACGCCTATGGCGACGGCCGCCTGGATCGGGAGGGAGAGCATGGCAAAGAACGTGGCGACGATCGTGAGTCGCGAAGGCCAGCCGGTTCGCCAGATCGACACCACCTCCGTTGGCTGAAGCGTGCGCGCGCCCGCCAGGACGAGCAGGGCGCCGAGCGCCGGTATGGCGATCGGCGACACCAGTTGCGGAAACGCGATCACCACGACGCCCATCCAAACGCCGGCAAAAATCGCCGCCCAGCGCGAGCCGGCGCCAGCGAGCAGGCTGAGCGCCGTGGCGCTGAGCGAGCCGCCGACCGGAAGGGCCCGAATGAACCCGCACGCCACGTTGGCCACGCCCATCGCTACGAAGTCGCGCGACGCGTTGGCACGGGCGCCCTCGGGATTCGGCACGCTCTGGCTCACGCCCGCCGCCTGCACCACGATCACCACCGCGACGGCGAACGCCCCGCTCACGACCTGAAGCGCGTTCCCGAACGATGGTAGCTGGGGCAAGGGAAAGCCGCGCGCGAACTCGCCGACGTCGCGCACCGTCCGTATCGAGTCCATTCCTGCCAGCGCGACCAGCGCCGAAGGCACGGCGATCGCGACGAGAATGCCGAAATTGCCGAGCCGCGTGCGCGGCAGCGCAAGGGCGAGCGCGAGGGTGAGCATCGCCACGCCGAGCGACGCAACGTCCACCTCGTCCAAGTGAAGGAGCAGGTCGAGAAAGCGCGCGGTGGCGTTTGCGCCCTGCGCCGCATAGCCGGTCGCGCTGGGCAGCTGGCTGAGCACGATCAGAACGCCGACACCCATGAGGAAGCCGGTCATCACCGAGAAGGAAACGAAGCGCGTGAGGCGTCCCAGGTCCAGCACGCCGAAGATCACCTGGAACGCGCCGGTCAGCACCACCATAAGAAAGAGCGCACTTTCGCGCTCGGCGCCGACGAGACCGCCGAGCGCCTGTCCCGCGGTGACCGAAGCGGCCGCGGTAGTAGTCACCACCATGAGGCGAGTGCTGGAGAGCAAGCCGCCAGCAAGCGGTCCGACTATCGTGGCGTACAGCCCATACAGCGGGTTGACGCCGACCAGGATCGCGTTCGCCATGCCGTCGGGAACGTTCGCGGCGGTGAGGCTGAGGCCCGCGACCGCGTCCCGGCGCAGCGCCGAGCGGCCCGGAAGATGTCGCCGTCTCCACCCTGCCGCCGCTTCGCGCAGCCTGCCGAGTCCAGGCTGGCCGACCTCCGGCTCGGCGTCGGAGCTCACCCGCGTGGGCACGGGATCACACTGATGTCGCCGCTGCGCTCCATGTAGGCGGCGGCTACCGCGGAAGGGTCGTCGTCGTGGATCTGCAGGCGAAGCGCCTCGGCGAGGTCCTCGTCCGTGATGTGGGCGCGCCGCATGCCGTCATCGAGCACCTTGCCGTCGCGGATCAATGGGATGCGGGTGCCCTTGATCGTCGCGCTGATCCAGTGCACACGGAACGCCGCTGCGGCGAGCACCCAATGCATGACCAGCAGCATGACGCCGGCAAACAGGGTGGGCACGAACGGCGCATTGCCGTTGATCGCCCGGCTCATGACGGATCCCGCCATGATCGCAACGATAACGTCGAAGGCACTCGGCTTGGCCAGCAGCCGCCGGCTGCCGAGGCGTATGACGACCAGGGTGAAGACGTAGACGACCACTGTGCGCAGCACCATCGAACCCGCATCCGGGTCTTGAGGATCGCGGCTGAGATCAAGAAGGAATTGTAGGTGCGTCCACAGGGTTTCCATCATCCCGGTCCTCCTGCTGAGTGCACTCTGCGATCGCCCCAACATTCCGGCGAATCAGCTGCGCACTTGCTTGACTCCGGGTGGCCGGCTGCTGGACCGGCCATGTCGACGGCGTAGAGCTGTTGCTCAGCTGCCATGGACGCCTTTGGAGACGGGTGCCTCCCGCAACGCAACGCCCGCGACACAGTTCCCGCCGGCGCCGTCATGACCTTATCGACATGTCGGGAACCTGCGCTCTTCTCGCTGCCCGCAGGCGGATCGCTGAGCGGATTTCGCGCTTCGTGGTGGCAGTCGTCAGCGCGTACTAGGCTCGGGAAAGCTGATCAATATGGCAGAGGCGGCCGCCAACGCCCTTCATCCCGACCTGCACATCGGTGCTGCCGGGATCGCGATGGAGCGCAGAGCGTGGCGGTGCTTCGCTTGGCGTGGCGGGGGTGTAACCGCCTACCTGACCGGCACGCCGACGCGCGATGCGCGACATCTTCTGCGTGCTGCAGACTGGCGGGCCACGCCTCTCCTGCTCATCGTGATTTATTCCGCGCCGCCGAGAACGATCACGAGGCAGGTTCGGGCTGTGTCGGCCGGGCGTGGCGGGCGGAACGCCTGCGCACACGGTATCTTACGACCCTCGCAAGCCGCTTGATGAGAGCGTCGATGCCTGAAAGCTTCGCCTCGATGACAAAGCTGTTGGCGGTGTTCGGGAGCGTCAGGCGCGGGATCGTGAACGGCCCCGGTGCGAAGGCCGTTCCGTCCAGGGTCGGCAGGTAGATAAAAGCCGCGGAAAATCCGGCGCGCCTGCAGGCCACGATAACCCGCTCGTCGAGGTGCGCGGTGCCGCCGAAAGGATAGGCGTATATGTCGGTGTTGTAGGTCAAGCCGAGATGCGCTGCGCAAGCGCGGAAATCGGCTTCGATCTCGAGGGCGGACAATCTGGACAGGATGTCATGCGCACGCGAATGGCAGCCGATCTTATGGCCTGTTCCGGCAAGACCCTCCAGCTCCGGGATGGACATGGCTTCGTAGCGCAGCGCGCGCAGCTCCGGATCGATCGGCAGAGTATCGAACGGAGCGGCCCGGTTCATGTCGTCGAGGACGGCGTGCCGGGATTGATAGTCCGCCTCGATGAGGCACCAAAGCTGGCCGGCGGCTCGGTGGCGGCTTGCCGCGTCGCCGAGCGTGATCTCGCATCCGGCGATCCGGTAGCTGCCGGCCGGTGCGGCGCCGAGCCACAGGCGGAGCTTGTCGACCCAGTTCGGCTCGCCGCTCTCCGCCGTCTCGAGCGGAACGAAGAAATATGCGGCCGCTCCGGCTTGCGCCAGCAGTGGGCCGGCTACACGCGCATTGTTGCTGTAGCCGTCATCGAAGGTGATCATGCAGGTGCCTGGTCGGCCCAGCTCAGTCGTAACCGGAAAGCGGCGCCGAATGATCGCCAGATGCCTGGCGAAGACCGATGCCGCATGCGTCTCCCAGCTGTGCAGGCCGCCGTCCTGCATGCGATCCGGGAGGACATTGTGATAGGTGACGATGACTTGTCGATGCCGGTTCAGCCGATAGGCAAGATATGTTGCGCCGGACAGGTAAAGCACCGCGCAGGCGGCGTTGGTGAGTCCCCTGCGCACCGCCTGTGCCATGGCCTCACATCGCGCCTCTCGCATGCATCGCGGGAAGCTCGGTGTACAGATTGCTCACGTCGGCCGGCGCGAGGGTGCTGCTCAGAAACATGTTGTGAGGTTCGCGCTTGAGCTCTATCGCCAGGCGCGGCGTCGTGGGCAAGAAGCGGGATTCGATCCGAGCAAGAGGCGCTTTGTGGTCGAACAGGAAACGGTTGCACAGCGCCGGCAGGTGACGGGAAAAGACCCGCGGGTTGCTGACATGAATCACCGCGATGCAGGGAATGCGCCGGATGGCGGTCTTGTAGAAGGCGACATGGCAGAAGCCGTCCGCGGACGAGCCTAGGGCGACCTGCCTCAATCCGGGACAGGTCAGATGATCGCGGAACGCCTTGGCGTCGGCAGGGAGCAGGGCCGCCGCGATCGCCTCGGGTTCGGTCAGCACCTCGCTGCGCCGCGGCGAGGGCGGCCGAGGCAGGTTGAAGAAGTACGTGATGCGTCCGTCATCGACGAAGTGAAACTTCAGCGCGGTGAACAGGCCGATGAGATCCGGTCGTGGCGTCAGGTTCGTGAAGTGGACGTCTTTCTGCGCCAGCAGTCGCGATAGCAGGAGAATGCTGTGCTGGCGGTATGCCGGGTCGACATACCAGTTGTTGATGCTGCAGAAGCGCTCGCACCTGCCCCTGATGATCTGATCCGAATAGATTGCGCCGATCACGCCGACGATCCTGCCATCGTCCCGCAGCATGTAGCCGTGATTGGGCGGTCGCGCCGCCCATTTCTGGCGGAACGCCGTCATCCAGGCTTCCCATTCGCCCTCCGCGTGGAATCCGCGAGCGAGGAACCGGCTCACGGCAGGCAGATCGCTATCCGCAATGGGAAGGACGACAACCATTCTCGGTCCGGCTCCGGGCGCATCGGTGCAAGTCGAATGCGCGGCCATATTGTGCGTAGCAAGCAAGGCCGTTGCCAATTGGCTGGACGCGGTATCCCGTTGGATTCGCCAAGCCTGGCAGGTGTATGGCGGCGCTCATTCCGGGCAGCAATACCGGCCCAAAGGATGCGCCGTGTGCCAAATCGGATAGGGCGGTACATCCGGGGTTCATGTATCGCCTCGGCCGGCTTTCGCTGATTATCGAGGTCGATTCCGCCCTGCGTTGCAGGTGCGGCCGCCGGGGCGGGTCAGGACACCGGGATTGGTTCTATAGCCGAATCGGAGATTTCGGGATGCTGGATGAAGAGCGCGCTTTGGATCTGATCTACGATGCGGTGGACGAGATCAACGGACAGCTTCCGGCTGATGCTCGCCTGGAAAAGTCGCCCGGCACGGTTCTGTTCGGCGATGCCGGGGTGCTCGACTCTCTGGCGCTCGTCAATCTACTTGTCACGATCGAAGAACGCATCAGCCGCGCCGGCGGTCCGACGGTTGGTTTGCTCGACCATGTCGCAACGGGCGGGGAGACGAGCGAGGAGACGATGCCGCTCCGCACATTGGGGACGGTCGCCGCCTTCATCGTCGGGACGCGGAAGGCCTGCGCATGAGCACGCGCAGGGTCGAGGTGGAGCTCGTCTCGGACTTCAATCTCGAGATCCTCGGTCGTTACCTCGTGCAGGACGGGCTGCTGCCGGAGTGCAGCATGCGGTCGCGCCCGTTCGGCCAGGTCTACCCTGCGTTGCTTGGGGACGCGGGAGCTCAGGTCGATTTCGGGATCGTCTGGACCAGGCCGGAGGGCGTCATTCCGACCTTTGCCGCGGCGGCTGCCCTGCAGCCGATCGATATCGACGCGGCCATGCGGGAGGTGGAGGCCTTTGCCGATGCGGTCGCCAGGTACGCGCAGCGGGTCCGCTTCGTCCTCGTGATCGCCTGGATGTCGCCGGCCGATCATCGCGGATATGGCATGCTTGACTGGCGGCCGGGCCTCGGCATCCGCAACCTCCTGGCGCGAATGAATCTGGCGCTCGCCGAGAGGCTTGCGGCCCACGGAACGGCATTCATTCTCGATCCGTCCCCTTGGCTGCAGGCCGCCGGGCCGGGTGCGATCTCCCGGAAAATGTGGTTTGCGGGAAAGGTGCCATACGGCAACGGGGTCTTTCAGGAGGCCGTGCCAGATCTCAAGGCCGCGATGGCGGGCGCACTCGGATCGGCCCGCAAGCTGGTCGTGCTCGACCTCGACGATACGCTTTGGGGCGGCGTCGTCGGCGAAACCGGATGGGAAGGGATCCGGCTCGGCGGGCACGACCATGTCGGCGAGGCGTATGTTGCGTTTCAACAGGCACTCAAGGCGCTCGGCAATCGCGGTGTGCAGATCGGCATCGTGAGCAAGAACGACGAGCACGTGGCGTTCGAGGCGATCGACAAGCACCCTGAGATGCGTCTGCGCCGGTCCGATCTTGCGGGCTGGCGGGTGAACTGGGGCGACAAGGCGCAAAACCTGGTCGAACTGGTCGAGGAGCTCAATCTCGGCCTCGAATCGGTCGTCTTCATTGACGACAATCCTGTCGAGCGCGCTCGGATTCGCGAAGCGGTTCCGGCGGTCCTGGTCCCGGACTGGCCGGACGATCCCTGCCTCTATGCGGCCCGGCTGATGTCACTTCCCTGCTTCGACGCGCCGGCCGTGAGCGAGGAGGACCGTGCGCGGGCGCGCATGTATGCCGCCGACCGCGAGCGGCGCAGCGCGCTCGGTCAGGTGGGCTCGGTCGAGGCGTGGTTGGACAGCCTAGGCGTGGAGGTCCGGATCGCACCGCTCGAGCGTGCCGATCTCGCACGGGCGACCCAGCTGTTCAACAAGACCAACCAGCTCAACCTCTCGACACGTCGCCTCTCGGAGAGCGAACTCATCGACTGGGCGTCGGCGCAACACCGGCGGTTCTGGACGGTGCGCGTGCGCGACCGCTTTGGCGACCTCGGGCTCGTCGGTCTGATCAGTCTCGAGCTCGACGGCGCGCAGGCGCGGGTGGTCGATTTCATCCTGAGCTGCCGCGCGATGGGGCGCCGCGTCGAAGAAGCCATGGTGCATGTCGCGGTTGGCAGTGCTCAGCGTGCGGGCGCCCGCCGGGTGATCGCCGATTACAGTCCGACGCCGCGCAACGGCCCGTGTCTGAAGTTTTTACAGTCCTCGGGCCTCACCCGCACGGGCGGGCACCGGTTCATGTGGTGCGGTGACGCGCCGTATGAGCTGCCCGGAACGGTCGCCCTGGTCGGCCCGGCGGATCATGGCGCGGCGTATCAGGGGACGGAACGGGAAGACCGGAGCGAGCTTCATGTTGCGAGCGGCGCCGCATAGATCGTCCCCGTGCGGCCGACCGCGGCCCGACTCCGGCCCCATGTCCGAAAGGCCGGGCCCTGTCGCCGAACGAGTGAATCCGCCGGGCGGCGTGACAGTGCAGACTGTCGCGAAGCAACATCGGCCGCGAGGGATTCCAGGATGCATTGCAGCCAAGCTCGATTCCTGCTCGCCGCAGCCGGGATTATTCTCGGTGCCTTCGTATTTCCCGGCGTCGCTGCCGCGCAGGCGCGCTATTACGTCGACTCCTCGGCGGGATACGATGACAACGACGGGCTCGCCCCGGAGCGGCCATGGCGAAGCCTCGCCCGGGTCAATCAGGCGAAGTTGAATTCGGGCGACAGCATTCTGTTCCGCCGGGGCGGCGCCTGGACAGGGCAGGTGGTTCTCAGATCCTCCGGACGTCCCGGGCAGCCGATCACGATCGCCGCATACGGCACTGGTGATCGTCCCATCCTGTCGCGGGGACGTTTCGGTGTCGACGGAAACGGCCAAAGTCACATCGTGATCCGCGATATCCAGTTCCGCAATATGACGGGTCCGGCCATTCGATCCCAGGGGTCGGCCGACTGGCATATCGATCACATCAACATCGACGGCAGCGGCCTCGGCCATGACGGACACAATCGCGATTTCAGCGGAATTCAGTTCTGGCACAGCAGCGATCTGGTCATCGAGAATTCGACCCTGTCCAACGTGCGCGGGGACTGCATCTGGGGTTGGAAAGTGGAGAGAATCAAGATTCTCGGGAACCGCATCGAAGTCTGCCAGGGCGCCAGCGCGGACAATGTCCATCTTTACGCACCGCGCGATTTCGAGATCCGCGACAATTATTTCTCGATGGAGGGCAAGACCGAGAGCGGAAAGGGCAACCTCCACTCGCAGGCGGGGTCGAACGGACTGATCGAGGGTAACGAGCTGCGCGGCGGCAACTATGGCGTCGGCATGACCGACGATAATCTGACCGTTCGCAACAACAGGTTCTTCAATCACGACAAGGCGAAGTGGTCCGCGGCGATCATCGTCTCGGAAAGCTATGACGTGAGGAACAACAGCATTGCCGATAACACGATCGTCAAGGCCAACATGGGGATCTACATCCTGAATCTCAGGGGCACGTACAATCGCGAGAACTTCAGGATCCGCAACAATGTCTTCGAGGCGATCCGCACCGCAGCTGTCGTGATCGAGGCGCCCGTCAGTGGCGAGTTCACCGGCAATCTCATGCGCAATTCCCCGGGCGCCGCCGTCATCAATGGCAGCGGCCGGCTGATACGCGGCCAGCGCTGGGACGAGCGCGCCAATGTGGCGGTCGGATCGGGCCCGCGGCATCCCGTGCGGTCCGGCCAGCGGCGTTAGCGCGCATCGCGTCCGCCTGTCGGAGCACCTGCCGCTGGATCGGGAGCGGCCTGCCTGGCGCGCCAATCGACAGGGTCGCGAACCCGATTATGCGTTAACCAACGACAGGATGACCGCCGCGCGTTCGGCGTTCTAGAATGTACCGGACAGGGAATGGTGGCGGTCGGCCCGCCGATCGTACGGGCGGGATGAGGGGGTGGTCCGCATGGAGGAGCCCAGGGTCACGATCGTGTGCGTGCCGCGCGATCATTTCAGCGACACGCAAGAATCGCTCGAAAGCATCTACGCCAATACGGACCTGCCGTTCGCGCTCGTCTATGTCGACGGCGGATCGCCGCGACCGATCGCACGATATCTGCGCGAACAGGCGCAATCGCGCGGATTCAAGCTGATCAGGACGGCGGAGTACCTGTCGCCAAATCGCGCCCGCAATATCGGCGCTCGGAAAGTCACGACTCCCTATATCGTGTTCATGGACAACGACGTCGTCGTGGCGCCCGACTGGCTGGGTCCGCTCGTAGCGTGCGCAGACCGGATCGGGGCGGCAGTCGTCAGTCCGCTGAATTTCGAGCTGAAGCCGCTCCACACGATCGTGCATTTCGCCGGCGGCGAAGCGCGGGTGGACACCGTCGAGGTGGACGGGCGGGTCGAGCGGCATCTCGTCGACAGGATCTACAAGAAGAATGTGCCGCGGCACGCCGTCGAGACCGAATGCGCCGAGTTCCATTCGATGCTGGTGCGTACCGATGCGTTTCGCGCGGTCGGCGGGCTCGACGAGCGTATGCTAAGCACCCGGGAGAACTTGGACTTCTGCATGGCGCTGCGCGAGGCGGGCTGGAAGATCTATCTCGAACCTTCCTCCAGGATCACCTATCTGCCGCCGGTGAAATTTCAGCTGTCCGACGTTCCGTATTTTTCGCTCCGTTGGAGCGATGCTTGGGACCTCTCCAGCTTCCATTACTTTCGCGACAAATGGCGCCTGACCGAGGACGCCTATTTCATGCGCGAGTACCGCAATCTCGGCTGGCGGCGAAAGATGATGATGCGCGGAGCCCTCCTGCACTGGCTGCCGAGCTGGAAGCTGCGGCTTGCGGCGGAACGGCTGTTGCGTCCCTTTGAACGCCGGATCAATCGTCTTATCAGTGCGCGCTATGCGGCGCGCCATCTGCGTGGGGCGCGGTCCCCCGCCGGCGAACCAGGCTGAACAGCGCGAGATATCGCTCCGTGGCCTGGCGCCACGTGAAGCGCGCCTCGGCAGCAGCGCGCAGACGCGCCGCGTAGCGTCGCGCGAGACCGGGGTCGCGCAGCATCGCAAGGATCGCGTCGCGGAGGGCGGCAACGTCGTCCGGCGGCACGAGAATGCCGGAGCGCCTGTCCTCGATGATTTCCGGAATGCCGCCGACGCGCGATGCGACGACGGGGATGCCGAGGCTCGCCGCTTCGAGGATGACGATTCCGAACGGCTCCTGGCGCGACGGGAGGACGAGCAGGTCGGCAGCCGCCATGACCGCCAGCGTTCCGGCATGGTCATGGTCCGGGAACAGGAAGACTCGGCCATCGAGTGCCTCATCGGCGGCTGCCGCGCGCAAGGAGTCCAGGGTGGGGCCGCTTCTTCCGACCAGGGCGAGGCAGAGTGCCGGAACGGCGCGCGCCACCGTGCGGAAGCCCGCGAGCAGCACGTCCTGACCTTTCTTTTCCTCGAAGGTGGCGACGCAGGCGATGAAGCGGCGGTCCCGGAGTTCGGACGGAAGTGCCGCGGATGCGTGTGCCTCGCGGCATGCCGCGCCATCGACGCCGTTATGTACGACGTGCAGTTTGCGGCCGACGTCCGGAAAGCAATGCGCGATCTCGTCAGCGAGGGCGCGGGAGCACGCAACGACAGCATCGCAACGTGCGATGATCCCGGTCCATATCCGGCGATGGAGCGGGCCGGCCTCGTGAACCGCCTTCAGGTCCGAACCATGGAAGCTCAGGACGACCGGCACGTTCGAATCTGCCAGAGACCGCGCCAGCAGCAGGCTCGCCGCACCAATTGTCGGATAATGGATGTTGATCGCGCGGACGTTTTCGCGGCGCAGATAGGTGACCAGCCGATACAACGCGAGGGGCAGGCGCCCTGCGAAAGCAGCGAAATGGTAGATGCCCTTGCCTCGACCCGGCACTGCCGGTACGTGGAAAAGATCGACCCTGCCGATAGTGCCGGCGATGTCTCGGCGGAAATTCCGGTAAGGATAGGCATCGACAAGCAGCCGGGGACGGAACCGCGGCATTGCGGATAAAAGCCTGTGAAGGTTGACGACGACCTCGCTGACGCCGCCGATCTCATCCGGATTCCATGGAAGCACAAGCAGGGCGGTCGGAAGGCACGCTTTCGCGGCGGGAGCGGCCGGCTCGCACGCATCGGGGCGTATCTCTGCGGGTTGCCCGGTTGCCTCGTGCATGCTTGCGGATCCGGTGCTTTTCACTGCTGCGGGACCGACCAATGGCCGGAGTGCCCGACTACAGTACAGTGCCGTCCGGCTGTCGGAAACCCTGCGCCATGCAAGTGCACCCGATGGCGGCGGCAGCATGACAGGTCGATCCGGTCGTCTTGAGGGCGGACCGTTAACTCCGGTTAACTAAGCCAATTTTAAGGATGTCGGGTGCAGGCTGGTGCCAGATTGCTTGGGGTGGACATGGGCACGGCGAACGACCAGTGGCGGTCGTCGGAAGCGGTGCGCGGCGATCGCGACCGCTTCGTTGCGTTCGCCTTCGCGGCGGCCGATCTGCTCATCGAGCTCGATGGTGCTTTCCGCATCCGATACATCGGGGGCGCCACTTCGGCATTGACCGGCCGCTCCGGTGAGGATCTCGTCGGAACCTCGTTCTTCGAACTCGTCGCGCCGGCAGAACGACCGATGACGCGCGCCTTTCTCACCTCGCTTTCGGTCGGCGGCCGGCTCACGCCGAGCGCCGTCCGACTCGCCCGCGGCCGCGTGCCCTCGGCCGTCCTCGGCGGCTGTCGCCTGCCGGCCGACGAAGAGCGATATCACGTGAGCCTCAGCATTCCTGTCCCGGCGCTTCCCGCGGCGGACAGCGCGGCCGGTGCCGATCCGGCCGGCCTGCTCGACAGCGCCGCATTCACGGAGCTGGCTGCGGAAACCGCAAGGGGCAAGCAGCCTTATTCCGTCACCCTGCTCGATGTCGCAGGCTTGGAAAGACTCCGCACCCGGGTCAGCAGCGAGCTCGCCACAGGGCTTGTCAGCGGCATCGGCCGTCAGCTTCAGGCGCGGTCGGTCAACGGCGTATCGGCCGGCCGCCTGGGCGACGGCCGGTTCGGTCTGCTGCACGAGGGCGCCCTGGACCTGAAGGGCTTGGTCCAACAGATCACCAATTTCTCGAAGAGTATCGATCCGGAAGGCGAGGGGGTCGGCGTTTCCGGC
Source organism: Alphaproteobacteria bacterium (assembly GCA_041690495.1). Classification (GTDB taxonomy): domain Bacteria; phylum Pseudomonadota; class Alphaproteobacteria; order CACIAM-22H2; family CACIAM-22H2; genus DATAAP01. The sequence goes on from JAWLHE010000007.1 coordinate 255,906, forward strand.
ATGACGGTCGGGACAGCGCAGACAGGGCTCGGCGAGGACGACGCGGCCCGCGTCCTCATCTATGCAATCAACCGTTTCGCCGATTCCGGTGCGGAGTTCACGGCATCGACGCTCGCGACCGGCGTTACGGAATTCATCCGGAGCGCCGCGACACAGGTCCAGCATCTTCGCGTCGACCTCGCAGAGCACCGCTTCGCGCTGGCCTTTCAGCCGATCGTGCGTATCGACGGACGCAAGCTCCATCATTACGAGGCGCTGCTGCGGTTCGCGCAAGGGGACTCGCCGGCCGACCGCATTCTCTTCGCCGAGCAGACCGGGATTGTCGAGGATCTGGACATTGCCGTGCTGTGCCGCGCCATTGAGGTGGTCGAGCGACGCAAGGCTGCCGACCCGGGCATCACGATCGCCGTGAACCTGTCCGGCTTCTCGCTGCAGCGTGCGGCGTTCCGCGCCGAGCTCCAGCGCCTGCTCGTGGCCCCGCTCGGCAAGCATATTCTTCTCGAGGTCACTGAATCGGCACTGATCGGCGACAAGGACAATGTCGCGCGCTTTCTGCAGGATCTTCGCCGGCACGGGTTTCGCGTCTGCCTCGACGATTTCGGGGCGGGTGCCGCATCGTTCGATTATCTCAAGGCGTTTGCCGCAGACTTCATCAAGATCGACGGCAAGTATGTGCAGGGCATGACGGCCAGCGAACGCGACCGCACTGTTGTGGCTGCAATGGCCGATCTCTCCAGGCAGCTGGGCATGTCGGTGATCGCCGAGCAAACGGAAACCGAGGCACAGTGCGAGGCGTTGCGGCCGCTTGGAGTCGAATTCGCCCAAGGCTACCTGTTCGGCAGGCCCGGTCCGCTGCCGCCGCTCAGGCGCCCGATCGATCAGGCCACCCGTCGTCGAGGCGGCTACCGCGCATGGTAGGCCGGCTGCGGCGCACCAGCGGGTAGACCAGGACAGAAGAGAGCCCCCTTTATCCAGAGGCGGAGCCCAACCGTGGCAGGATAGTCATGCAGGGTCCCGCAAAATGTATCCGGACAACGGAACAGTTGAGTTCCTGTTTTGTTCTGGTATCCTGGAAGGCAGATCAGGAAGGGCTGGGATGATGGTCGGATCGATGCCGCTCGCGCGATTTCACGTGCAGGCCGATGGAGTCTGGCTTGAGATCGAATCGCCGAGCGGAAAACGTGCGGCGATCAATCTGCGCGAGGTCGGCGCCGCGTCCGAGGTTGGCGAGGCGTTTCGTGAATGGTGCGACTGGCATGTTTCGCGCGTGATCGCGGCGGAGAATTAGCGGCGGGAGCGTTGCCGTAAGCGCGTCCTCAGCGCTGCGGCGCCGGGCGGTCGGCGGTTCGGACGGACGCGCGCCCCGGCCGAGACGCCGCCGTTTGGTAATCGGTCAGCACGTCGAACCAGAGCCGGGCCACGCCGTCGAGGCCCTGATCCGAGAAATGACAGAGATTCACCGCACGGTCGGAGATGTGATCCAGCGTGTCTATGTCCGGCCCGCGGCGGACATTCGCGGCCGCATAAAGCGTGGGTAGCTCCGCCTGCGCCTCTCTGATCTCCTCGATGCCGTGATTGTTGCAGATTGTCGCTTGGGCTACCCAGATCGGCGCGCTGACCCCGTTGGAACGCAGATAGTTGCTCATTTGGGCGAAGAGCCGAATGTAGACGTTCCTGCCCAGGTTGCGGTCGGACTCGCCCTGCTGCCAGAGCACATGTGTAATCTCCAGGCCGTGACGCCGGAGCTTGGAGGCGGCGGCCACCGCATGGGCTGCCGGACCATTCTCGCCGACCCAGGCATGGATGGATGTTCCGCCGACGGCGACGGTCACAAGAAGGACCTGGCTGAGAACACCGCGGCCGACCAAGGCCTCGCCGAGGCGAGTCCACGGCGTCCCGCCGTCGCCGGTTGCCCCCAGGAGCGGGTCTTCGGCGCGGTAGCAGCGGCCAGACATCCAGTCGAAATTGTAGACCTCGCCGTGCGGGCGGTAACGCGTCTCGCCGTGATTGGCGGCATTGGATTGCCCCATGATCAGGATCACCGCGGCATCACGCTTCAGGCTTCCGCAAGCAATTTCCTCGCGCGCGCGGGTGTCGCTGTAGATCTCGTCGCGAGGCGTGAAGATCCCGCGCTCCGGCCAGACCGCCCGGCGCAGACCCCCCAACTCTTCCATCGGGAATGTCCGGTAGGCGTGCGAAACCGCTCCATAACCATATGAGGCGACGAGGACAACGGACAGCAGCAAAGCCTGATTGCGCATTGCGGTAGTAGAGTGGTGGAAGGCTTTGGTGGCGTCCATTGCCCATCCGGGCGGGATCCGGCGCCGCTTCGGATGACGAGCTTAAGGTTCCGACAAAGATTCCTTCGGCTACCGCTCGAATCGGAACCAATGCCCTGTTTCGACGTTCAATAGAACGTCTACTGGAGACGCATCTCATTTTGGTCCGTGTCCGACGGGCCAGAGGCCCAAGAGTCACAGGCTGTTTCCCCCCATCAGTCGTGGCTCTTGGGCCAAATTTTTATGCCGTCCGGCCTGGGCTAGGTTGATCTTTATCTTACGGACCCGTGGCCCGGAGCCGCTGCGACCCACGACCCGCTGCGCTCGCTTTGAATGAGCGCCCAACGTGCGGCGGCAATGCCTCGTCCGGCGACGCATTCGCGAAGATCAAGGAAACGGCCTTGGACCGTCGGTACCGGCCCCTTTTCGGGCCCGAACCGTGAGTCAGATCCCAGAGATCTCGGGAATCTTCCTTCGATTCAATCCCGCGGAACCAGGTGCTAGCCGATCTGGAAATACAGGGCAGCGACGGCGGTAGTGACCGCGGCTCCCAGAGTTTCAGTGCCTTCGACGATCCGCCGAAACGCGAACTCGGGATGATCTAGAAGATCGCCCACGACCGACAGGGCGCCCTCTGTCAAGGCGATCACGAAGCCCAGATGGGTCACGATCTGAAAGGCGAACCCCATCGAGTACGGCAGCGCCGCGCCGATCGCCAGCGCCGCGCCAAGGCAGACCAGCGCCTTCTTGCCGGTTTCCATGCAGAGCTGACGTGCCGGAAATGTCGTGGTGATGTCGGTCATGGTTCCCCGATGGGCTCGTGCCGTTGTCGACGACGTCGGGGAAGCAATAGTTAACAAAGGTTACCAAACCCTTTCGGGGCTCAGCGCTGATAGAGCCCCTCCGGCCCCGGCGGCACGAGCGCAGGGTTGATCGTGGGAACCGGCCGGGCCATCGGGGTGATCGGGGGGGTGGCGTCCAGAGCAGGCCGCTGCCCCGCCGCGGCCGCGCGCTCGAGCGCCAGCGCGCGATCGACGCCGTACACCGGCACGGTCGCCTCGCCATAGGCAAGCGGTTGATCCTGCGGATCGAGCGCGAAGACCTCGAACCGGTACAGGTGGTATGGCCGCTGCGAATAGATCTCCATTGCGCCGAGGCACGGTGCTGGGTAGTCGGGCAAGACGCCTGCGGGGATGCCGCCGGGCCGGGCGTCGGTGGTGATTTGCCAGGCCTCTCCAAACAACACGTCTATGTTGGACATGCGCAGCCTATATCGGGCGGTTGCCGCGGGCGCGTTGCGGATCCTGATCTCCGGCGAAACGCCCAGGCTGCACATGTTCTTTGTCGTGACCTGGGTCGCGACACTGAGGCGGGCCAGATCGGGAAACGATGGCGGCGGCGGCGCGCAGGCCGCTACTCCGGCGAGCAACAGCGCCGCCCCGAACGGCGGCGACCGCATCATGCGGCGAATCGCATTCACATTCCCCATGCGGCTGTTCTACCTTGCCGCACGCCCGACTCAATAGGGCAAATTCCGTGGGCGAATCCGATCGAACTGGAGGAGCGATGACCGAGACCGCCGATTGTGTGGTGATCGGAGCTGGCGTCGTCGGACTGGCGGCGGCGCGGGCCCTCGCGCTCGCCGGCCGCGAGGTCATCGTGCTGGAGGCGGGCGATGCGATCGGCACCGAAACCAGCTCCCGCAACAGCGAGGTGATCCATGCCGGGATCTACTACGTTCCAGGCAGCCTCAAGGGGACGTTCTGCGTCGCCGGAAAAAAATTTCTCTACGAATACTGCAAGGAACGGGGCATTTCGTACCGCAATTGCGGCAAGCTGATCGTTGCAACGAGCGAGGCGCAACGCCCCGCCCTCGAGAAGTTCCGCGCCAATGCCGCCGCCAACGGCGTCGATGACCTGCGCATGATCGGAGGAAATGAGGCGAGGGTAATCGAACCGAACCTGCATTGCGTTGCGGCGCTCGTGTCGCCTTCGACCGGCGTCATCGACAGTCATGGCCTGATGTTGGCCTATCTCGGCGACGCGGAGGCGCACGGCGCAATGATCGCCTTCAACAGCCGGGTCGACGCCGGCCGCATCGTCGATGGCGCGATCGAGTTGGACGTCGGCGGGGCGGACCCGATGCGCCTGCGCTGCCGCAGCGTCGTCAATTCCGCCGGGCTGCATGCGCAGCAACTCGCGCTGCGCATAGACGGCATTCCGGCCGCGACGATCCCGCCTGCCCATTTCGCCAAGGGCAACTACTTCGCGTTAACGGGCAAGGCGCCGTTCTCACGGCTGATCTATCCAGTGCCGGAACCCGGCGGCCTTGGCGTGCACATCACGGTCGACCTCGCCGGGCAGGCGCGGTTCGGGCCCGATGTCGAATGGGTCGACAGGATCGAGTACTCGGTCGATCCGCGCCGCGCCGACAAATTCTATGCGGAGGTGCGTCGCTACTGGCCCGAGTTGCCCGACGACAGCCTGCAGCCGGCCTATTGCGGCATCCGGCCGAAGCTGGGGCCGGCGGGAACGCCGGCTGCGGATTTCATCGTACAGGGACCGAAGGACCACGGCGTGCCAGGGCTGGTCAATCTCTACGGCATCGAATCGCCGGGACTCACCGCCTCGGCGGCACTTGCGGCGCACGTAGCGGAGATTCTCGCAGCCTAGGTGCTCAGTGCCGGGCCCGATGTAGCGGGCACGGCCGCAGGCTCTCGAACCTGCGTCGCCGGAGCGGGGCTCCGGTGACGAGCCGACCATGTCCTCGATTGCCGGCAGTTCCGGCGCGGTCGTGCCATGCGGAAAGATCGCGACCGCCGCGCCGCCGGTATGCTATCGGATGACCTTGCAATCATGTGCGGGGATTACCCGCCGTCCATGACGGGAAAAACGCATGCAACTTGAGATGCCGCGAAACGAGTTCAAGCGCGCGCTCGCCGCCGGACGGCCGCAGATCGGCCTGTGGAGCAGCCTGTGCAGCAATGTCGTCGCCGAGGTCATCGGCGGCTGCGGATTTGACTGGATCCTGGTCGACACCGAGCATTCGCCCAACGAGGTGCCGAACGTTCTCTCGCAGCTTCAGGCGCTTGCGGTAGGGACCGCGACGCCGATCGTGCGGCCGGCCTGGAACGATCCGGTCCTGATCAAGCGCTTCCTCGACATCGGCGCGACCGGCCTGCTGATTCCGTTCGTCCAGAACGCCGACGAAGCCCGCAAGGCCGTCGCCGCGACACGTTATCCGCCCGACGGCATTCGCGGCGTCGCAACGTCGACCCGGGCCGGACGCTTCGGCCGGACGAAGGCCTATCTGCAGAAGGCCAATGACGAAATCTGCGTGCTGGTGCAGGTTGAGACGAAGACGGCACTCGACAATCTCGAGGCGATCGCCGCCGTCAAGGGCGTCGATGGCGTGTTCATCGGCCCGTCCGATCTCGCGGCGGCGCTCGGACATCTCGGCGATCCCGGCCACGCCGAAGTCCAGGCGGCGATCTCCGATGCGGTGAAGCGCCTCAAGGCGAGCGGCAAGGCGGCCGGTATCCTCACCTCGAGCGAGGCCGACGCCAGGCGCTATCTGGCCGAGGGCTATACTTTCGTCGCCGTCGGCTCAGATATCGGCCTGCTCGCCCGTGCCGGCGAGGCGCTCGCCGCCAAATTCAGACCCTGATCAAGCAAGGCTGGAGTTCTCATGAAGCCCGATCTCATTTCCCTTGCCCCGCTGCTACCGCGGCAGATGAAGGAAATCGAAAGCGAGTTTACCGTGCACACGCTTCCCGAACCCGCTGAGCGGCCCGCATTTCTCGCCCGGCTCGCCGACCGTGTGCGTTTCGTGCAGACGACCGGCTTCTACGGCGCCGATGCGGCGCTGATCAATGCGCTGCCCAAGCTCGAGATCATCGCGTGCATGGGCGTGGGCGTCGATGCAGTCGACCTGAAGGTCGCGAAGGCGCGCGGCATCGCCGTCACCAACACGCCGGACGTGCTCAATGACGACGTCGCCGACCTCGCCATAGCGCTGATGCTGATGGCTTCGCGCCGGCTTGCGGTCAGCGACCGTTTCGTGCGGGAAGGAAAATGGCTTCAGGGCTCGCAGCCGCTCGCGCGCAAGATGTCCGGCAAGAAGCTCGGGATTCTCGGGCTCGGGCGCATCGGCAAGGCGATCGCGCGTCGCGCCGAGGCGTTCGACATGGACATCTCCTATCATGGCCGTCAGCGCCAGCCAGCCGTTTCCTATCGCCACTATCCCGACCTCGTCGCGATGGCGAAGGACGTCGATTTCCTGGTCGTGATCTGCCCGGGCGGCGAGGCGACCCGGAACCTCCTGAACGCAAAGGTCATGGAGGCGCTCGGGCCCGAGGGCATCCTGGTCAATGTCGCGCGCGGCACGGTGGTCGACGAGCCGGCGCTTGTCGACGCCCTGAAGTCGGGCAAGCTGGGGGGGGCCGCCCTCGACGTGTTCGTGGACGAGCCGAACGTGCCGAAAGAGCTTCTGGCGATGGAGAACGTGGTGCTGGCGCCGCATGTCGGCAGCGCCACGACCGAGACGCGCAACGCAATGGCCGATCTCGTCGTCGCCAATCTGCGCGCGCATCTGCGCGGGCAGAAGCTCGTCACGCCGTATTTCTGACAGCGGTCTCTACACGCCGTTCAGCGGACGCCAGTCATTGGCAAGGCGCAGGCGCGCGCCGGTGCGGGCCTGGAGCGCCTCGAAATCCATTCCGGGAATGATTTCGCGGACCAGCAGCCCGTCGTCGGCGACGTCGATGACCGCCATGTTCGTGTAGATGCGATCGACAACGGACGGGGCCGTGAGCGGATAGGTGCATCGCTCCACGATCTTGGGGGCACCGGATCTGGTGACGTGCTCCATCAGGACCCAGACTGCCTTGGCGCCGGCCGCGAGATCCATGGCGCCGCCGACGGCAGGCGGGGATTTCTCGTCGCCGGTGCTCCAGTTCGCGAGGTCGCCGTCCGACGAGACCTGGAAGCCGCCGAGCAGAGCGAGGTCGAGATGGCCGCCGCGCATCATCGCGAATGCGTCGGTGTGGTGGCAGATCGCCGCGCCCGGCAGCAGCGTCACGAAGTGCTTCGAGGCGTTGATCAGGTCCAGATCCTCTTCGCCCTTCGGCGGCGCCGGCCCCATGCCGAGAATGCCGTTCTCGCTCTGATAGATCACCTCGCGGTCATGCGGCACGAAATTGGCGACCAGGGTCGGCAGGCCGATGCCGAGATTGACATAGGCGCCGTCCGGGATATCGCGCGCCGCGCGGCGCGCGACCTGTTCGCGCGTAAGGACCTGGCTCATGCTTGCCCCGCTGGCTGTGGGTTCGGTACGGCGACCACGCGATGGACGAAGATGCCCGGCGTGATCACCTGATCGGGGTCGATCCCGCCGAGGTCGACGATCTCGCGGGCCTGGACGATCGTGCAGGCAGCAGCCATCGCCATGGTCGGCCCGAAATTGCGCGCCGCCAGGCGATAGGTCAGGTTGCCCCAGCGGTCGGCGCGCTCGGCCTTGATCAACGCGAAGTCGCCCTTGATCGGCTTCTCAAGGACGTATTCGCGCCCGTCGATCATGCGCGTTTCCTTGCCATTGGCGAGGTCGGTTCCGACCGCCGTCGGCGTGTAGAATCCGCCCAGCCCGGCGCCGCCGGCGCGCATCCGCTCGCTCAGGGTGCCTTGCGGCACGAGTTCGAGCTCGATCTTCCCCGCGGCGTAAAGTTCGTCGAAAACGACCGACCCGCTGGTCTTGGGGAAGGAACAGACGATCTTCCGGACTCGGCCCGTCGAAAGCAGGGCGGACAGGTCGGTGCGGCCGGCGCCGGCATTGTTGGAGACGATCGTCAGGTCGCGGGCGCCCTGGTCGATGAGCGCATGGATCAGTTCGACTGGAATTCCGGCATTGCCGAAACCGCCGATCAGGATCACGGAGCCGTCTTGGATTCCGGAGACGGCCTCCTCCAGGGAGTTAACGCGTTTGTCCAGCATAGGGTGCGGAGAATAGCCGACACCCGACGCCGTGGTCCACCGCGCCGCAGGCTGGTGTTTGTCCCGGAATCTCGCATAATGCAACGCAGTGCGCACTGCGGACGGAATGCCCTGGGGAGTAACGCGCCATGACCGTCGCCGCCATCGATCACTACACGATTCTGACCGCCGATCTCGATGGAACCCGCCGCTTCTATTGCGGGCTCCTGGGCCTGAGCGAGGGGCCGCGGCCGCCGTTCGATTTCCCCGGCGCATGGCTCTATGCCGGCGGCCAGCCGGTCGTGCACGTCATCGCCGGGCGGGAATTTTCGGCGGACGGAACCGGAGCGGTCGATCATGTCGCGTTCCGGGCCGAAGGCGACCCCGATGTGCTGTACAGGAAGCTCGAGGACGAGGGATACCGCGTATCGTCGCGGGTCGTCCCGCGCTCCGGGATCCGCCAGCTCTTCTGCCGGGACCCGAGCGGCGTGCAGGTCGAACTCAATTTCCCGATGGCGTGATCCGGCGGCGGCGGGCCAGAGCCGCGTCCTCGGCGGCGATCCGCTCGCGCAGCAGCAGCGCGTTGATCGCGGAAAACAGCACCGCGATCAGCCATTTGTCGAACACCAGCGGCAGCACCGCGATCTCGGCGGCGACGATCAGGTAATTCGGGTGGCGCAGATAACGGTAGGGTCCGCGCCGGACGAGCGGTGCGCCGGGCAGGGTGATGATGCGCGTGGTCCAGAACCGCCCCAGGCTGGCAATCACCCACACCCGGCCCGCCTGCAGCAGGATGAAGAGCGCCAGCCAGAACAGGTTTATCCCGGATTCGGGCGGCACGCTGAGCACCAGCGCGACGAGCCAGCTGGCGTGCAGCAGCACGAAATACGGGTAGTGTTCGGCCCCGTGCTCGACGCCGCCCTCGTCGAGCAGCCGTCTGGCATTGCGTTGGGCCAGCAGCAGTTCGGCGAGGCGCTGCAGCAGGACGAAGCCGATGAGGTACTGCGCCGGCGTCACCTGGCGTCCGCCTCGAGCGTCAGGAAGCCGGCGGTGAACCCCGGGCCCAGCGCGCTCAGCAGATAGCGCCGGCGCGCGTGCACGAGCATGCGCTCGAGCACGAACATGACGGTCGCCGCCGACATGTTTCCGTACTTGCGCAGCACGGCGCGGGCCTCGCTCAGTTCGCCGGACGGCAACGCGAAGGCGTCCTCAAGGGCTGCGATCACCTTGGCGCCCCCGGGATGGCAGACGAACGCATCGATATCGCGGACCCCGAGGCTGCACCCGGAGAGGAACCGGTCGACGGCCGTGCGGAACTGCGTCCTGACCAGATTGGGAATGTCGCGCGAGAACAGCACGCCCAAGCCGTCATCGACGATGTTCCAGCCCATTACGTCCAGCGAGTCCGGCCAGGTAAACTCGCCCCAGGCAGCGACCGCGGGCCCCGAACCCTCCGCCTCGAGCAGGGCGGCCGCGGCCCCGTCGCCGAACAGCGCGGTCGCGATGATATTGCTTTTCGACTGGTCCATCTTCCGGAATGTCAGCGTGCAGAGCTCGACGACGAGAAACAGCACGCGCTTGCCGGGCTCCGCGCGCGCCAGCGCGGCCGCGCGGGCGAGGCCGAGCACGCCGCCGGCGCAACCGAGGCCGAATACAGGCAGGCGGGTAACGTCGCGGCGGAAAGGCAGCCGCTCCATCAGCAAGGCGTCGAGGCTGGGCGTCGAGATGCCGGTCGTCGATACGGTGACCAGGGCGTCGATCTCCCCGAAACCGCGGCCGGCACGAGCGAGGCAGTTCGCCGCCGCGTCGGCCAGCAGCCGGACGGCATTCTTGATGTAAAGCTCGTTGCGCTCGGCCCAGCTATGCTCGCGCTCGTACCATTCCAGCGGCACGCAGGAGTACCGGGTCTCGATGCCTGCGTTGGCATAGACGGGCATGAGCCGGTCGATATCAGACTGGCGGCGATCGAAAATCCGCATGCTGCGCTCGATGACGTCCGCCTGTCGCAGCTCGTACGGAGGAACGGCGGTGGCGACCGCGGCCAGATGCGGTTCTGTCACCTGCGTTGTCCTCCCTGATTGCGGTGCCAATTTGCCGCGCGCCCGCCGGCCATATCGACTTCCTGGAGCCAGACCATTAAGAACACCCCCTATGGCAGCGATGTTCCCGGGATTTGTCCAGGATAGGGTCCGCACGGGCGGAGCCGAAATCAACATCAGGCGCGGCGGCAACGGGCCGCCCGTGTTGCTGCTCCATGGCTATCCCCAGACGCATGCCTGCTGGCACAGGGTGGCGCCGCAGTTGGCGCGCCGGTTCAGCGTCGTGGTTGCGGATCTCCGGGGCTACGGCGATTCCTCCAGGCCCGCCTCGGCGGCGGACCATGCGCCCTATGCGAAGCGTGCGATGGCCCAGGATATGGTCGAGGCGATGGCCGGGATGGGCTGGGAGCGCTTCGCCGTCGTGGGCCACGACCGCGGCGGGCGCGTTGCCTACCGCATGGCGCTGGACCATCCGGAAGCCGTGACGAAGCTGGCCGTGCTCGACATCGTACCGACCTTTACGACCTGGAACCGAATGGATATGCGGCGTGGCATGGCGACCTATCACTGGTTTTTTCTGGCTCAGCCGGGTGGGCTGCCAGAACGGCTGGTCGGCGCCGATCCTGCATACTATCTGCGCGAGACTATCCGGCGCTGGGCGGAACGGAAGGACGCGTTCACGCCTGAGGCCATGGCCGAGTACGAGCGCTGTTTCGCCGACCCCGCCTGCATCCACGCAACGTGCGAAGACTATCGTGCCGGGGCTACGATCGACTACGAAACCGACAAGGCGGATTTTCGCCGCCGCAGGATCGCCTGTCCTGTGCTCGCCCTGTGGGGCGAGCGCGGGTTCGGCAAGGGCAACGACGACAGCGGGAACCCTTTGAAGGACTGGCGTGAATGGGCCGATGACGTGCGCGGCCAGCCGATCCGTTGCGGGCACTTTCTGCCGGAAGAGGCGCCGGCCGCGACGCTCGCGGCACTGGAGTCCTTTCTATGACCGAACCCCACCAGCACGAGCCTCTGGAGGAGATCAAGCCGGTGAGCTTCCATATGGGGCTCCTGGCGCGGTTGCGCGCATATCTCCTCGCCGGGATTTTGCTGACCGCGCCGATCGGCATCACGATCTACATCGTCTGGCTCGTCGTCACCTTCGTGGACCGCAGCGTCGCGAACGCGCTGCCGCCGGCCTATAATCCGAACCAGTATCTGCCGTTCAGCGTGCCGGGCCTCGGCCTCATCCTGGTCGGTGCGTTTCTGATCGTGGTCGGGTGGCTGGCCGCCGGCATCTTGGGGCGGTTCTTCGTGCGGGTAAGCGAGGGCGTGCTCAATCGCATGCCGGTCGTGCGGTCCGTGTACAGCGCCGTGAAGCAGATCTTCGAAACGATCCTTGCCGAGCGGGCGAATGCCTTCAGCAAGGTCGTACTGCTCCAGTTTCCGCGCCAGGGCATGTGGCGCATCGGCTTCGTCACCGGCATGATTCCCGGGAATGTGCAGGAGGTGACGCCCGGCGGTGTCGTCAACGTGTTCGTGCCCAACTCGCCCAACGTGACGGCCGGGTTCCTCGTCCTGGTGCCGCTGCACGAGATCGTCGAAGTTGACCTGACGCCGGAGGAGGGGCTGAAGCTGATCGTGTCGGGCGGCATCGCCGGCCGCGTCGTGCCGGCGCCCGGGATGCACAAGGCGCCGCTGCCGCAGAAATAGGGGGTCAGCCCGCGCGCAGCAGGGTGACGGCGGCGTCGCGCTCGAACAGGTAGAGCAGCATTCGCAATGCCTGCCCGCGCGGCGAGGCGAGCGACGGATCGCGCTCCAGCATCAGGCGGGCATCGCTGCGGGCGATCTCCAGCAGGTCGCCGTGGACGGCAAGGTCGGCGAGCCGGAACTCGGGCAATCCGCTCTGCCGGGTGCCGAGCAGCTCGCCGGCGCCGCGCAGGCGGAGGTCCTCCTCGGCGATGCGGAAACCGTCCTCGGAATCGCGCAGGATGCTGAGCCGGGCCTTGGCGGTATCGCTCAGTGGGGTCGCATAGAGCAGCAGGCAGGTGGAGGGGCGGTCGCCGCGGCCGATCCGACCGCGCAGCTGGTGCAGCTGCGCCAGCCCGAACCGCTCGGCGTGCTCGACCACCATGACGCTCGCCTCGGGCACATCGACCCCGACCTCGATCACCGTGGTTGCGACCAGAACATTGGCGCCGCCTGCGGCGAAACGCTCCATCGCGGCATCCTTCTCCGCCGCCTTCATCCTGCCGTGGACCAGCACGACGCGCTCGGCGCCGAACCGCGCGACGAGCGCGGCGTGCCGCTCCGTCGCCGCAGCAAGGTCGATCGCAGCGGAGTCCTCGACCATCGGGCAGACCCAGAACAGCTTGGCGCCTGCCTTGATCTGCCGCGCGATGGCGTCGATGACCTCGTCGAGCCGTTCCAGTGGCACGACCCGCGTATCGACCGGCAGGCGGCCGGGCGGCTTTTCCGTCAGACGCGACACGTCCATGTCGCCATAGGAACAGAGCAGCAGGGTGCGCGGGATCGGTGTGGCGGTCATCACCAGCATGTCGATGCCTCCGCCCTTCGCCGCGAGGCCGAGGCGCTGGTGCACGCCGAAGCGATGCTGCTCGTCGATGACGGCGAGCGCCAGGTCCTTGAATTCCACATCGTCCTGCAGCAGCGCGTGCGTGCCGACGACCAGGGGGATGTCGCCTGAGGCGAGCCCGTCGAGGATGCGCTGGCGCGCCTTGCCCTTGTCGCGTCCCGTGAGAAGCGCAACCGGCACCTGCGCCGCCCGGGCGAGCGGCTCGATCGTGGCATAGTGCTGGCGGGCGAGGATTTCGGTCGGCGCCATCATCGCCGCCTGCGCGCCGGCCTCGACCGCGTTGAGCATCGCCATCAGGGCCACAACGGTCTTGCCGCTGCCGACATCGCCCTGCAGCAGGCGCACCATTCGCCCCTGCGAGGCCATGTCCTCGTCGATCTCCGCGAGAGCCGTCTTCTGTGCGCCCGTCAGGGCAAAGGGCAGGGCGCCAAGCATGCTTCGGCGCAGGCTGCCGTCGCCGCGCACGGAACGGCCGGGCTTATGCCGCTGATGCATGCGGATGACGCCGAGGGCGAGCTGGTTGGCGAGCAGTTCATCATATGCGAGTCTGCGCCGCGGCCCCGTCAGGGTGGACAGGTCGGCGTCCGTCTGCGGCGCATGCGTGGCTTCCAGGGCGGCGCGCCAGCCGGTCCAGTTCTCGCGGGCGATAAGCGCGGGGTCGTGCCATTCCGGAAGATCGGGCGCGCGTTCGAGCGCCATGCGCACCGCCTTGCCCATCACCTTGGGCGTAAGTCCGGCGGTCAGGCCGTAGACGGGCTCGATCCGGGCAAGCGCGGCAAGCTCTTCCGGCGCCACGATGTAGTCGGGGTGGGTCATCTGCACCTCGTCCCGGAAGCGCTCGATGCGCCCGCTGACGGCGCGGGTTGTGCCGACCGGCAGGGCCTTGGCGAGCCAGTCGCCCTTGGCCCGGAAGAACACGAGATGGAGAAAGCCCGTCTCGTCGCGGCAGCGGACCTTGTAGGGCAGGCGCGGCGTACGCGGCGCCAGATGCGCGTCGATCTGGACGACCAGGGTTGCGATCACCCCCGCCGGCGCATCGGCGACCTTCGGTGTGTAGCGGCGGTCGATCAGCCCGACCGGCAGGTGCCAGAGCAGATCGACGACATGCGCTCCCTGCGCCGCCCGCTCGAAAAGCGGGGCCAGCCGGGGGCCGACCCCGGGCAGGCTGGTAACCGGCGCGAACAGCGGGAACAGGATTTCGGGGCGCATGACAGGTGGGCTGACAGAATTGCTCGGAGAGACTATATGCTTGGCACCTGTTTTGAAGAGCGTCCGTACGACCGTCAATGCGGCCGTGCGGCGGGGATCTATTTGCCGCGGCCCTCCCGCCAGTGATCGGCAAGCGAAGCTGAGCCATGTTCGAGAAACCGTCCGCGGCTGAGCCGATCGAGGTTCGCCGCAAGCGCCTGATCCACCGCAGCCGCTATACCGGCATGAAAGAGACCGACCTGTTGCTGGGCCCCTTTGCCGAGCGTTACGTACCAGGTTTCGACGCGGCGGAGCTGGACCTGTACGAACGGCTCCTGGATTCCCCCGACCCCGCGATCTTCGACTGGGCTACCGGACGGGAGGCGGTGCCGCCGCAGCACCAGAACCGCGTGATGTTCCTTCTGAAGACCTTCAAGAACGTTGTGTAAGCCTTGAGCAACAAGATCGATTTTCCTGTCCGCCCCGGCCGCGTCGAAATTGCCGGAGCGCCGGTCGGCCTCGACGCGCGGGTGCTGGGCGACCTCATCGGCGCCGGGCGAACCGTCCTCCACATCGCCCGGGACGACGCGCGCATGGCGGCGCTGACAGAAGCGCTCGCGTTTTTTCATCCCGGCCTCGATATCCTCACGCTGCCGGCCTGGGACTGTCTCCCATACGACCGGGTCTCGCCGAACGGCGAGGTGGTGTCGCGGCGCATTGCGACGCTGGCTGCGCTCGCATCGCCAGGCCCGCGGCCGCAGGCGGTGATCACCACCATCAATGCCGCCCTGCAGCGCCTGCCGAAACGCACGCTATTCGCCGACAAGGCATTCATCGCTGCGGTCGGCGGCAAGCTCGTCGTCCGGGATCTGGTCGATTTCCTGGGCGGCAATGGCTACAGCCGCGCCGATACCGTGCGCGAGCCGGGCGAATTTGCCGTCCGCGGCGGCATCATCGATCTGTTCCCGCCCGGAACGGACGAGCCGCTGCGCCTCGACCTGTTCGGCGATACGCTCGAGTCGATCCGCACGTTCGATCCGATGACCCAGCGCAGCCGCGGCAAGGCCGACCGGATGATCCTGCGCCCGGTCAGCGAGGTATTCCTGGATGAGGAGTCGGTTCACCGCTTCCGCTCGGGCTATCGCGAGCTGTTCGGGGCGGTCGGCGACGACGATCCGCTCTATGCGGCGATCAGCACCGGCACGCGCTATCCCGCCTATGAGCACTGGCTGCCGCTGTTCCACGACCGGCTCGAAACCGTGTTCGACTATCTGCCCGATGCGGTGCTGACGCTCGATCACCAGACCGACGAGGGTGTCGCGGCCCGCCTTGCGCAGATCGAGGAATACTACGACGCGCGGCTCGCGGTGATGCGCAGCAGGCAGGTCGAGGGACCGCCGTACCGGCCATTGCCGCCCGAGCGGCTCTATTTCACCGATGCCGAATGGGCGGAGCGACTGCACGCGCGCAGCATCGGCGTCTTCACGCCGTTCGCGCGACCGGAAGAGGGCGGTACGGCGGCGACCGACGCGGGCGGCAAGCCCGGACCGGACTTCGCGGCGGTGCGCAACCGGCCGGGCGAATCGCTGTTCGACAGTGTGCGTGCGCACATCGCGCAGGAGCAGGCGGCGGGCCGCCGCGTCACGGTGACCGCCTATACCGCGGGTTCGCGCGACCGTCTCGCCGGCCTGCTGCGCGACCACGGCGTCGAGCGCATCGTTGCCGTGGATGGCTGGGCGGCGGCGCAGAAACTGTCGATTCAGGACGTCGGCATGGCGGTGCTCGGCCTCGAGCGCGGCTTCGTCACCGCCGATCTCGCTTTCCTCACCGAGCAGGACATCCTCGGCGATCGCCTGATCCGGGCGGGCAAGCGCCGCATCCGCTCCGAGAACTTCCTGGTCGAGGCCTCTACGCTCGCCGTCGGCGACCTCGTCGTGCATGTCGACCACGGCATCGGCCGATTCGACGGGCTGATGACGCTCGAGGTGAACAACGCCGCGCACGACATGCTGCGGGTCCTCTACGCCGACAACGACAAGCTGTTCGTCCCGGTCGAGAACATCGATGTGCTGTCGCGCTACGGCTCGGAGGAGGCGGGGGCGCAGCTCGACAAGCTTGGTGGCGTGCAGTGGCAGGCGCGCAAGGCGCGTGTCAGGCAGCGCATCACCGAGATGGCGGGCGAGCTCATCCGCATCGCGGCTGCGCGCAAGCTGCAGACCGGCGAGCCGATGGTGGCTCCCCAGGGCGCCTACGACGAATTCTGCGCGCGCTTCCCCTATCCCGAGACCGAGGACCAGGCGCGCGCCATCGACGAGGCGCTGGCCGATCTTGCCTCGGGGCGCTCGATGGACCGACTCATCTGCGGCGATGTCGGTTTTGGCAAGACCGAGGTCGCCCTACGCGCCGCCTTCGTGGCGGCGATGTCGGGCGCGCAGGTCGCGGTGGTCGTGCCGACGACGCTGCTGGCGCGACAGCACTTCCGAACCTTCAAGGCGCGCTTCCAGGGTCTGCCGCTGCGCATCGAGCAGCTTTCGCGGCTCGTGTCCGCGAAGGAGTCGGCGGAGATCAAGCGCGATCTCGCTCAGGGCAAGATAGACATCGTCATCGGCACCACGGCCTTGCTGGCCAAGAATATCGCCTTCAAGGAACTCGGCCTGCTGATCGTCGACGAGGAGCAGCATTTCGGCGTCGGCCAGAAGGAGCGGCTCAAGCAGCTCAAGGCCAATGTCCATGTGTTGACGCTGACGGCCACGCCGATCCCGCGCACCCTGCAGATGGCGCTGACCGGCGTGCGCGACATGAGCATCATCGCCAGCGCGCCGGTCGACCGGCTTGCCGTACGAACCTTTGTGTCGCCCTATGACCCCGTCGTGGTGCGCGAGGCGATCATGCGCGAGCGCATGCGTGGCGGACAGACCTTCTATGTGAGCCCGCGCATCGAGGACCTTGCCGCTGTGCGCGAGCGCCTCGCGGCCCTGGTGCCCGAATGCAAGGTCGCGATGGCGCACGGCAAGCTGACCGGCGCCGAGATCGAGAACATCATGACCGCGTTCTACGACGGCACCTACGACATCCTGCTGTCGACCAATATCATCGAATCCGGCCTCGACATCCCCCGCGTCAACACCATCATCATTCACCGCGCCGACATGTTCGGCCTGGCGCAGCTCTATCAGCTTCGCGGGCGCGTCGGCCGCGCCAAGACGCGCGCCTATGCCTACCTGACCGTGCCGCCCAACCGCATGCTGACGCCTGCCGCGCAGAAGCGGCTCGAGGTGATGCAGACCCTCGACAGCCTCGGCGCCGGTTTTCAGCTCGCGTCGTACGATCTCGACATCCGCGGCGCCGGCAACCTGCTCGGCGAGGAACAGTCCGGCCACATCCAGGAGGTCGGAATCGAGCTCTACCAGCACATGCTGGAGGAGGCGGTGCGCGAGGCGCGCGCCGGCGGCATCGTCGGTGCGGCACCCGCAGCGGACTGGGCGCCGCAGATCAATCTCGGCATGCCGGTTCTGATCCCCGAGACCTATGTCGAGGATCTCGACGTCCGGCTGGGTCTCTACCGCCGCCTCGCCTCGATCGAGAACGAGGCCGAGATCGACGCATTTGCGGCGGAGCTGATCGATCGGTTCGGCAAGCTGCCGGCCGAGGTCGAGAACCTGCTGCAGGTGATCGCCATCAAGAAACTCTGCCGCGCCGCCGGCGTGGACCGGATCGAGGTCGGCCCAAAGGGCGCCATCGTCGGCTTCCGCGAGAACAAGTTCGCCAATCCCGAGAGGCTGATCGGGTTCATCACGAGAAAGGCCGACGTGGTGAAGCTCCGCCCCGACCACAAGCTGGTCTTCATGCGTGCCTGGGACGAACCGAAACAGCGCCTCAAGGGCGTCGGCGGCCTGCTGTCGGAGCTGGCGAAGCTCGCTGCGTAAGTTCGCGCCTGCGGTTCGACCTTCGGGACGCTACTTCACGCGGCGCGAAGTCGCTCCTCAGGATCGGGCGGTGACAAAGAAAACGATTTGATCGCGAGGAGCCGTGGGGCGCCGAGGCGGCGCCCGGCGTGCCGGCAAGCGGAGCGAGAGCGGGTGGCCGCTATTTCTTCATCATTGCGTTCTTCTTCGCCATCTCGGCGCTCTTCATGCACTCGGCGTCCTTCTTCTCCATCATCGCCTTCTTGGCCATGTCGAGGTCCTTCATGGCCATCTCCTTCTGCTTCATGTCCTTGACCTCCATCACCGCCATTTCGGCGGCCTTGACGTCGGACGTGCAGTCGGCGAAAGCGGGTGCGGCGATGAACGTCGTCAGCGCGAGAGCGGACAGTAGCCTGATCATTCGAATCCTCCCGGAATGAGTGTGAAGCACCACACTCTAGGAGCATGGCCCCGTATCACGGCTCACAAGCCGGTGAAACGGGGCCCGGCCGCGGTCACGAATCCGTGCTTCACGCGCGCGTGAGCGATGCTCAGCCCCGGGTGATGGGAATGTGGCGCGGCTGCGCCGCGACCCTCGCCAGCCATTTGCGGATCGCCGGAAAGGGATCGAGCGTGAATCCGCCTTCTGCGGCGACGTGCGTATAGGCGTAGAGCGCGATGTCGGCGATCGAGTAGCGCCCGCCGACGAAGTAGTCATGCTTCGAGAGATGGCGCTCCATGACGCCCAGTGCGTCGACGCCGCCCTTCTTCTTCATCGCCAGCATCATCTTGCGCTCCGGCGTTATCTCGATGCCATGGGTCAGCCAGTAGCGCGACGTCGCGATGTTGGGTTCGTGACTGTACTGCTCGAAGAACATCCACTGCAGCGCCTGCGCCCGGCCGAGACGGTCGACCGGCATGAACGGCGTGCCCTCGGCGAGATAGAAGATGATCGCATTCGACTCCGGCAGATACGTTCCGTCGTCGAGTTCCAGCGTCGGCACGCGGCCGTTGGGATTCTTGACCAGGAATTCCGGCGTGCGGGTTTCCGCCTTGTCGATGTCGAGTTCGATCCGCTCGTAGGAAATTTCGAGATGGTGCAGGAGCAGCCGGCATTTGTAGCCGTTGCCCGAAGAGAGATTGTCGTAGAGCTTCACGGTCTGCGCCCCCTATTTGCCGGAATAGTGCCGGGATGCCGGCTGGCAGACAACCGACACTTCCTTGGACTGTGGCTTAGGATTCCTAAGCCTGGGCCGAATGAGCCGCCACCTGCCGCGCGGCGTCGTGCCGACGTCCTCCGAGCGGCCTGCTGGCCAGGCCGTCCGCCGTATTTCGGCATGCGGAACTGTCCTGGGTAGTGCCGCTGGGACTGGATCCTCGCCCGGGCGTGAAGAAGGCGCAGAGCGCGCCGCCCGGACTACCTGAAGTCGATTGCCGCTTGCCCTTCCGCCCCGGCTCACGCAAAGTAACCGCAAAACAAGATACATACCGGGAGGAACGAAGCATGCAGCCACTATACAGGAGGACTCTGCTCGTCTCGGCTATCGGTCTGGCCCTGGCGGCGCAGGCGGACGTTTCGCACGCCCAGAAGAAAGACATCGTCGTCGGCGTCATCTACGACTACACGGGCCCGTTCGCGGCCGGCGGCAGCCAGGCGGCGGCGATCGGAACCAAGATCGCCATCGACCTGATTAATGAAAAGGGCGGCATCGAGGGCCACAAGATCCGCCCGATCTATTCCGACGCGCAATCCAAGGCCGACGTGGCGATCAACGAAACCACGCGTCTGCTCGACCAGGAAAAGGTCGATCTGATCATGGGCGTGTTCTCGTCGGCGCATTGCGTGCCGATGGCGCAGAAGGTCGACGCCGCAAGGAAGTTCATGTGGGCGAATGTCTGCGTCGCCTCCTCGGTCTTCAAGGGCAAGAATCTCAGCTACGTGTTCCGGCCGCAGGTGCATTCCGACCAGTTCGGGGTCGCCTCGTGCATGTTCGTCGCCGAGAACGCGAAGGCGAAACTCGGCAAGGATGCGAAGGACGTCCGCGTCGCGATCATCTACGAGGACGGACCGTACGGCGCCGGCGTCGCGGCCGGCAACGAGCAGGGTTGCAAGGAGCAGGGCATGCGGATCGCGCTGAAGGAGGGCTACGCGGCGACGGCGCCCGACCTCTCCAGCCTGGTCACGAAGCTCAAGCGCTCCCGGCCCGACGTCATCCTGCACACCGGCTACAATCCGGACATCACCCTGTTCCTGCGCCAGTCGCGCGAGCAGGGTCTGAAATGGTCGGCGTTGATCGGCCACGGTGCCGGATATGGCCAGATCGACAAGCTGCGCGAGACCTTCGGCAAGGATGCCGACTACATCTACAACGTCGATCCGGTCGCGGCACAGCTCCTCGACCCGAAGACCCTGAAGCCCGGCCTCGGCGAGCTGACCGCGGAAATGGTCAAGCGCTACAAGGCCGAGACCAAGGCGAGCGAGGTGCCGCCGCATACCTCGATGGGCTTCAACCAGAGCTGGATCCTGTTCACCGACGTGATCCCGCGTGCGATCAAGAAGTACGGCGGGTTCGATCCGGAGGCGCTGCGCAAGGCTTCGCTCGACACCGACATTCCCGTCGGCGGCACGATCCAGGGCTATGGCGTGAAGTTCTTCCCGCCGGGCCACGAGATGTCCGGGCAGAACGAGCGCTCCAGTCCGGTGGTGATGCAGTATATCGGCGGCGAAACCAAGATCGCATGGCCGGCCGCGATCAAGACGATCGATCCGGTCATGCCGCTGCCGTCCGGCAATCCGTACGCGCCGCGTTGACCATGACAACGGGGGCGGGCGTCGCCGCGCCCGCCCGTCTTTCACCGATGCTCAACGTTCGCGGACTCACGAAGAGGTTCGGCGGGTTCACCGCGGTCGGCAACGTTTCGTTCGAGGTCAGGCAGGGCGAAATCCTCGGCCTGATCGGCCCGAACGGCTCGGGCAAAAGCACGACCTTCAACCTCATCGCGGGGGCGCTGCAGCCGACCTCGGGCTCGATCGCCTTCGAAGGGCAGGAGATTGCGGGCCTGCCGCCCAACCGGGTCTGCCATCTCGGCGTCGCGCGGACCTTCCAGATTCCGCGACCCTTCCGCAAGCTGACGATCCGCGAGAATGTCGTCCTGGCCGCCTATTACGGGCATGACGGTCGTATCGACCGGAGCGACGCCGAGGCGCATGCCGACGAGGCGATCGGGCTTGCCGGGCTTTCCGCCGACCCGGCTGCGCGCGTGGACGGGCTCGGCGCCGCCGGCCTGAAGAAGCTCGAGCTGGCGCGCGCGCTGGCGACCCAGCCGAAGCTCCTGCTGGCCGACGAGTCGCTCGGCGGGCTCGACGAGACGGAGATGAATCAGGCGGCTGACATGCTGTCGCGCATCCGCGAGGTCAAGGGCATCACCATTATCTGGGTCGAGCACATCATGGGCGTGCTGATGCGGGTGGTCGATCGCTGCATCGTGCTCGACCACGGCGAGGTCATCGCCAGCGGCGCACCGGCCGAGGTTGCGCACGATCCCCGCGTCATCGAGGTCTATCTCGGCACCGACGCTGCAGACGTCCAGCAGCGCATCGCGGCGGGGGCGGCGCGTGCTTGAGCTGGAGGGCGTATCCGCCGGGTATGGCAGCTTCCAGGCGCTGTTCGGCGTCTCGCTCGCAGTCAATGCGGGCGAGGCGGTGGCCGTGATCGGCCCCAACGGCGCCGGCAAGACCACCCTGCTGCGGGTCATCTCCAAGCTGATCGCGCCGACACGCGGCCGCGTCCTCATGAAGGGGGTCGATCTTTCGGGCATTCCCGCGCATCAGGTCGTCTCGCGCGGAATTGCCCATGTGCCGGAAGGAAGGCGTCTCTTCCCGCGGCTGACCGTCGAGGACAACCTGCGCATGGGGGCGTTTCATCCGGCGGCGCGGGGCCGGTTCGCCGAGCGGCTCGACTTCGTCTACGGCCTGTTCCCGCGGCTCAGGGAGCGGCGGGGCCAGCTCGCCGGCACCATGTCGGGCGGCGAGCAGCAGATGTGCGCGATCGCGCGCGCCCTTATGAGCGGGCCCAAGCTGCTTCTGCTCGACGAGCCGTCTGCCGGCCTCGCGCCCGTCGTGGTGCAGCAGGTTTTCGAGCTGATCGGCCGGATCCGTGCCGAGGGCTTCACCGTGCTGATCGTCGAGCAGAACGTGCAGCAGGTGCTGCGCGTCGTCGATCGGGCCTATCTGCTCGAGGTCGGCCGCATCAAGGCGAGCGGGGAGGCGGAGAGCCTGCTCGCTTCGGACGACATCCGCCGGGCTTATGTGGGGGTCTGAGATGTACGGTTACGCACCTCGTATTCATTCAAGAGTTTGTCATCCCGGGCTTGACCCGGGATCCAGTTCCACACCCTCCACACACGCCGCCGTTTTTCGCGGAGAAATCGCTGCTGGGTCCCCTAATCAAGTCCGGGGACGACAGTCCTTTGTTAGTAAGGCCGCACGGGTTCTTGCCGACGGGCTGATGAATCGGCGCTTCGGGCCTCGCCCTTCGACAAGCTCGGGACGAGACTCATGGATGGGTTGGTCACAATCCCTCCATAGTCCCCTCATCCTGAGCCCGTCGAAGGGTGAGGGGGCGAAGCGCACCGCCGGGCCCTGCGAATGACCGACATCTTCGACATCTTCCTGCTCGAGACGGTGCTCAACGGGCTGCTGCTCGGCGGCGTGCTGGCGCTGCTGGCGCTCGGGCTGAACCTCGTCTTCGGCGTCATCGACGTGGTGTGGATCTGTTACGCCGAGCTGATCATGGTCGGCATGTATGCCGTCTATTTCCTGTACTCCGTCTATGGCGTCCCGCTGCCGCTTGCCGGCCTCGCCGCGATCGCGCTTGTCGCGTGCGGCGGGATGATCCTGCACTATGTCGTCATCCGCCCGGTGCTCGCCGCCGAGCCGATCAACCAGCTGCTGGTCACCGGCGGCGTGCTGTTCTTCCTGCAGGCGGCGGCGACGCTCGTCTTCGGCGTGGAGTTCCGCAATCTCGGCCTGCGGCTGCCGATCGTCGAGATCCACGAGATGTATTTTAGCTTCGCGCGCATCCTCGCCTTCGTCGCGGCCCTCGGCGGCATGGTCGCGCTCTACCTGTTCCTGACGCGCACCTTCATCGGCACGGCGATCCGCGCCATCAGTCAGGACCGCGCCATCATGCCGCTGATGGGCGTCAACCCGAACCGCATCTACATGGTGACGAGCGCCATCGGCGGCGCGCTCGCCGGTCTGGGCGCCTGCCTTCTGGTGCTGCAGTACGACGTCCACCCCGCGATCGGCCTGACATTCGGCCCGATCACCTTCCTGATCTGCGTTCTCGGCGGGCTCGGCAACATGATCGGTGGTTTCGTCGCCGCATTCATCTTCGCCCAGTTCATCTCGGTCGGCGGCTTCTTCTTCCATCTCGAATGGGGCTACGCCATCGCCTTCCTGTTCTTCATCGTCATGATGTTCTGGAAGCCGCGCGGCCTGTTCACCCGGTCGGATTGAGGGTCCCATGGCGTACTGGCAGTCGATCGGTCTGGCGGCGCTGGCGGTCCTGCCGTTTCTCGGCCTCGGCGACTATCCGCTCCATCTCTGCATCCTCGTGCTGCTGTGGGCCTACATCTACACGTCATGGTCGATCATGGGCCGCTTCGGTCTGGTCAGCCTCGGCCACGGCGCCTTCACCGGCATCGGCGCCTACGGCACGACCCTGCTGTGGAACCAGCTCGGCCTGACGCCGTGGCTCGGCATCCCGGCCGCAGTGGCGCTCGCCGTTGCGGTTGCCTTCGTGATCGGGTGGCCGTGCTTCCGCTTCCGCATCGTCGGCCATTATTTCGCGCTGACGACGCTTGCGCTCAGCGAGGTCGTGCGCCTGATCATCATCGCGCTGCGCGACCACACCGGCGGCTCGCTCGGCCTGACGCCGCGGTCCGCGCTGACCGAAGGGCCGGTCGCGCTCGCGGCGCTCCAGTTCGCGAACAAGACCGTCTGGTACTACATCGTGCTCGTGCTTTGGGTGGCCGGCCTGGTCGTTTGGCGCCGGGTCGACCGCTCGATGGCGCGCTACGCGCTGCAGGCGATCAGCGAGGAGGAGGGCGCCGCGGCCTCGGTCGGCATCGACGTCACCTGGACCAAGCTCAGGGTGGCGATGATCAGCGCCGGGCTCAGCGCCGTCGGCGGCGCGTTCTACGGCCAATACCAGCTTTACATCAATCCGGAGACGGTGTCGGGGATCGGTGTTTCGCTGCAGATCGTCTTCGCGGCGATCGCCGGCGGCATGTTCGTCCAGCTCGGGCCGACGGTGGGCGCGGTGTTCACCCTGCTGCTGACCGAGGCGCTGCGCGTGGCGATCGGCCACGACGTGCACGGACTGGACACGACCATCTACGGGCTGATGCTGGTCGTGTTCATCATTTTCATGCCGCGCGGCATCCTGGGCACCGCGATCGAGCTGTGGCAGCGACGGCACGCGGCGGAGCGCCGCACGGTATGAAGCGCTACCGGATCGGCCTGATCGGCTTCGGCGCGATCGGGCGGGACGCCGTCGTCCTGATCGAGCGGAACTTAGGTACGTCCGTTGATGTACCGATCGTACTCGCACGCAGGTCACGCCCCGGCAGCAAGCCGGCGGTGACGGATGATCCATCGGCCTTCTTCGCGGCGGGCCTCAATGCCGTCATTGAAGGCGCCGGACATGAGGCGCTGCAGGCCCATGGCCGAAAAGCTCTGGAGTCCGGCGCGCATCTCGTCGTGACATCGACCGGTGCCTTTGCCGCCGACCCGGGTCTGCTCGCAGACCTGTCGGATGCGGCGCGGCAAAGCGGCCGCAAGCTGCTTCTCGCCTCGGCCGGGATTGGCGCCGTGGACATCCTCGCTGGCGCCGCGGAGGGTGGGCTCGACAGCGTGCGCATGACCGTACGCAAGGACCCGAGCGCGTGGCGCGGCACCATTGCCGATGAAAAGTTCGACCTCGAGCGGCTGAACGTCCCGACCGTGATCTTCGACGGCAGCGCGCGTGAAGGGGCGGCCCTCTATCCGAGGAACGTCAACATCTCGGCGACGGTGGCGCTGGCCGGCATCGGGCTCGACCGGACACGGCTGGTCATTGTGGCCGATCCGACGATCACGACTCATGTCGTAGAGGTGGAGGCGGAAGGCGCGTTCGGCCGCTTCAGCTTCCGTGAAGACGTGGCGGTCAGCGACAGCAATGCCAAGACCGGCAGGCTGGTTGCGATGGCGGTGGTCAAGACCATCCGCCATCTCGCGAGCCCGGTCGTCATCGGTGCCTAGGAGGGCGACATGGACAGGGACGGGATCGCAGCACTCGACGCCTCGATCAGGACCCGGGCGCTGTTCTACAAGGCCGTATTAGACGAACTGCGCGCCGAGCTGGGTGAGACGAAGGCGACGGAAATTCTGCGCCGCGCGATCTATAGGCGCGGCCTGGAGGTCGGCAAACCGTTCGCACGCTTCGCGCCGGACGATTTCGAGGGGCTGAAGCGAGCCTTCCTCGCCTTCGTGCCGGGCGGCGACGCCGTGTTCGCGCCAACGGTCGAGCGCTGCGACGGCGACGGATTGCAGCTCCGTCTCGGCCGCTGCCCCTTGCGCGACGCGTGGCGGGAGATGGGGCTTCCCGCGCCGGAGGTCGAGCGGCTCTGTCACATCGCCGGGGCCGTGGACGAGGGCACCTTCGCCGCCGCCGGCTTCGCGATCCAGAACAAGACGTGGAAGGAGGGGCAGCCCGGTTGCTGCCATCTGACCATCACGCGCCGCACCTGAGCCGTCGCGCGCCGAGTTGACAGGAACGCGGACGCGCCCGATAGTTCCGATATGGCCGCCACGCACAGCAAGCTCAAGTCCAAAAAGCCCCGCACCGGGGTGGATCTTCGCTTGCGCTGACGCGCCGTACTCAGGAGATCAATCAACCCCGCCGGACAGGACGGGGTTTTTTTGTGTCTACCCGCTTCCGCCGGCCTCAACGCAGGAGAAGCGGAATATGAGTGCAAGCGAACCGAGTCTGGCCGGAGTCTGGCTGCCGCTCGTAACACCATTCAGGGACGGCAATCTCGACGAGGCGTCGCTACGGCGTCTCGTCAGCCATTACGCGGCCGGGCCCGTCTATGGCCTGATCCTCGCCGCGACCACCGGTGAAGGCCTCACGCTCGACGACGCAGAGACGGAACGGCTGGTCCGTGTCGTCCGCGAGGAAAGCGGCGATGGCGTCCCGATCTATCTCGGCCTGTCCGGCAGCGACACACGCAAGCTGCTCAAGGCGCTCGATCGGACCGAGCCTTGGCCGGTGAACGGCTATCTCATCGCCTGTCCGTACTACACCCGGCCGTCGCAAGCAGGCCTCTACGGCCATTTCGAGGCGCTGGCCGGTCATACGCCCAGACCCATCCTCGTCTACAACATCCCCTATCGCACCGGCGTGAACCTCGCTAACGAAACGATGCTGCGGCTCGCCGAACTGCCCAACATCGTCGGCGTCAAGGACTGCTGCGCCGACGCAGCACAGTCTTTCGACCTGCTGCGCGCGAGGCCGTCCGGCTTCTCGGTCCTGACCGGCGAGGACGCGCAGTTTTACACAGCGCTGACGCAGGGTGCAGACGGCGGCATCCTCGCCGCCGCGCATGTCGAGACCGGAAAGTTCGTCGCCGTGCGCAGGATGCTGCTGGAGGGCGACGTCGCGGCGGCGCTGGCCGCATGGCGCGAGCTGGTCGATCTCGCGCGGCTGCTGTTCGCGGAGCCGAGCCCGGCGCCGATCAAGCATTGGCTGTGGCGGGCGGGATTGATCGACAGCCCGGAGGTCCGGCTGCCGATGACGGGCGTCAGCGATGCGCTGGGAGTGCGGATCGACGCCGAGATGGCCCGGCGCGCGATTGGCTCGGTCCGCGCGTCTGCTGCGTGATCACATCAACATGGAGACTGTCATGCCCGGACTTGATCCGGGCATCCAGCGTCGCAGGCGTTACCGACGGAACTGCTGGATCGCCGGGTCAAGCCCGGCGATGACAATGGAGAAAGGCGAGCACTGACCCTAAACGATATCGACGCTGGCCTCGGTGCTGGCCGCTTCCTTCTTCGCGAGCTCGAACACCTCGAGGAAAGCCTCGGGCGGCTGTGCGCCGGACAGGGCGTACTTGCGGTCGATGATGAAGCAGGGCACGCCCTGGATCCCGATCTGGCGTGCGAACTGGTCCTCGGCCTTGATGGCCGCAAGGTCCTCGTCGCTCTCGAGATAGGCGCGCACGCGGTCCGAGTCGAGGCCCGCGGACGTCGCCAAATCCGTCAGAGTGCCGATCCGGCCGATATCCGCGCCCTCCGTGAAATAGCCATGGAACAGCGCCTCGACGACCTCGTCCTGGCGCTCCTCGCGCCGCGCGAACGCGATCAGGCGGTGCGCGGCGAGGGTGTTCGGCGTGCGCCCGATGCGCTCGAACGCGAACGAAATCCCTTCCTCGCGCCCGGCTTCCTTCACCGCCTGGTACATGTCGCCGCCGGCGCGGTCGCCGAATTTGCGGCGCAGGTAGTCCTGGCGGTCCATGCCCTCGACCGGCATGTCCGGGTTGAGCTGGAACGGCCGCCAGCCGACCTGCAGCGCCGGCTGCGGCGCCATCGCCAGCGCCCGCTCGAGGCGGCGTTTGCCGATATAGCACCAGGGGCAGATCGCGTCGGAGACGATATCGATGATCATCGACGGAGCATAGGAGCGTCCCTCGCGCTCCGCAACTTGGGGCGTCCGGAGGATTTCCGGAAACATGTTGACCCGGATGCGCCGGGGAGGCGAATAATCAGCGGAAATTAAGGGTTTGGGAGGAACAGAGTGGTATCGCGCCGTGCGACCGGACCGCGCCGTAACAAATATGAGTCCGACCTTGGGCGGGTGCCCGCGAATTATGTGCCGCTGACGCCGCTGAGCTTTCTCGTGCGCTCCGCTGCGGTTTTCCCGCGCAAGACGGCCGTGATCCACGGCGAACTACGCTACACCTACGCACAGTTCCACGCGCGCTGCCGCCGCCTCGCATCGGCCCTCGCCGGACGCGGCATCGGTCGCGGCGACACCGTCGCGGTGATGGCACCCAACGTGCCTGCACTGCTCGAGGCGCATTACGGCGTGCCCATGGCGGGAGCCGTACTCAATGCGCTCAACTATCGGCTCGATGCCAGGTCGATCGCATTCATCCTCGAGCACGGCGAAGCGAAGCTGCTGATCACCGACCGCGAATTCTCGCCGACGATCGCCGCGGCGCTGAAGCTGATGAAGCGGCCGCCGCCCGTGATCGACATCGACGACCCGCTTTGCACCGGCGGCGACCTGCTCGGCGAGAAGGACTACGAGGCGCTCCTCCTCGAGGGCGACGTCGAGGACGACTGGCAGCCGCCGCGGGACGAATGGCAGGCGATTTGCCTGAACTACACCTCCGGCACGACAGGCAATCCGAAGGGCGTCGTCTATCATCATCGCGGCGCCTACCTGAACGCGATCGGCAACGCGATGACGTTCGGCCTGAGCCCTGCCAGCGTCTATCTCTGGACCCTGCCGATGTTCCACTGCAACGGCTGGACCTACACATGGGCCGTGACGGCGGTGGGCGGCACGCATGTCTGCCTGCGCCGGGTCGATCCGGCGCTGATCTTTCCCGCGATCAAGGCACATCGCGTCACCCATATGTGCGGTGCGCCGATCGTGCTCACCATGCTGATCCATGCGCCCGACGAGGTGAAGCTGCGTTTCGGTCACAAGGTCGAGATCGCCACGGGCGGCGCTGCGCCGCCGTCGGCGGTGATCGCCGGCATGGAGGAGATGGGCTTTCAAGTCACCCATCTCTACGGCCTCACCGAAACCTATGGTCCTTCGGCGGTGTGCGTCCCGCAGCCCGGCTGGGGAGAGCTGGATCTCGCCGCGCGTTCGGCGATGATGGCGCGCCAGGGCGTCGGATATCCGACGATCGAGAACCTGATGGTCGCCAACCCCGGGACGCTCGAGCCGGTGCCGAGCGACGGCAGGACGATCGGCGAGCTGATGCTCCGTGGCAATACCGTGATGAAGGGCTATCTCAAGAATCCGAAGGCGACGAAGCAGGCCTTCCGCGGCGGCTGGTTTCACACCGGCGATCTCGCCGTGCGCCACCCCGACGGCTATGCCGAGGTCAAGGACCGCTCCAAGGACATCATCATCTCCGGCGGCGAGAACATCTCCTCGCTCGAAGTCGAGGAGGCGCTGTACAAGCATCCCAAGGTGATGGAGGCGGCCGTCGTTGCGCAGCCCGACCTGAAATGGGGCGAGACGCCGTGTGCGTTCGTGACCCTCAAGAACGGCGCCAGCGCAACGCCGGAGGAGATCATCGCCTGGTGCCGGGACAACTTGGCCGGCTTCAAGGTGCCCCGTACCATCGTCTTCGGCCCGCTGCCGAAGACCTCGACCGGAAAGATCCAGAAATTCGTCCTGCGCAATCGCGCCAGGGAAATGCGGTAAGGATGCATCTCTCTCAGTTCATGGAGGCGTTACCCGCGGACTTGATCCGCGGGTCCATCGCGCCGCGGCACGAAAGGTCCGGTGCTGAGCGCCATCCCGCCGCGGAGAAATGGATGCTCGGGTCAAGCCCGGCCATGGCGCGGAAAAGGCGATGACGAACACCTTTGACCTCTCCGGCCAGGTGGCGCTGGTCACTGGCGCATCGTCCGGCCTCGGGCGGCATTTCGCGCTCACCCTGGCGCGCGCCGGCGCGAAGGTGGCGATCGCCGCGCGCCGTGCCGACCGGCTCGAGGCGCTCGCCACGGAAATTGCCGCTCTCGATGCGCGAGCGTTGCCGGTGCCGCTCGACGTCACCGACGCCGCTTCGGTCGAGCGCGCGGTCGACGAGACCGAGACGGAGCTCGGCGCCATGACCATCCTCGTCAACAACGCCGGGGTCGCCACGACCGCTCCGTTCCTCGACCAGGACGAGGCGCAATGGCGCGCGGTGCTCGATACCAATCTCGACGGCGCCTGGCGCGTCGCCCGCGCGACCGCCAGGCGGATGGCTGCCCACGGCCATGGCGGCGCCATCGTCAACATTGCCTCGATTACGGGGCTGCGGCCGGCGGGCGGGATCTCGGCCTATGCGGCGGCGAAGGCGGCCCTGATCAGCCTGACCCAGACGATGGCGCTCGAGCTGGCGCGCCACGGCATCCGCGTCAACGCGCTCGCTCCCGGCTATGTCGAAACCGACCTCAATCGCGAGTTCCTGCGGAGCCCGGCCGGGCAAGCCATGGTCAGGCGCGTGCCGATGCGCCGTTTCGGCGAGGCGCAGGACCTCGACGGCGCATTGCTGTTGCTTGCCTCGCCGGCCGGGCGTTACATGACCGGCAGCGTCATCGTGGTCGATGGCGGCCACTCGCTCGGCTTCCTCTGAAAACCCCTGGAGCAAACATGATCGTCGATCTGCGTACGTACACCGTGCAGCCCGGGGCGCTGGGCGCCTATCTCAAGCTCTATGGCAGCGAGGGCTGGCCGGTTCAGACGAAGCATCTGCCGGGCTGCCTCGGCTACTACATCGTCGAGGTCGGCGTGCAGAACCGGGTCGTCCATCTCTGGCAGTACCAGGACATCGCCGAGCGCGCCAAACGTCGCGCCGCGATGGAAAGCGATCCCGCCTGGAACGCCTACCGGGCCAAGTCTGCCGCGTTCATGTACATGCAGGAGAACAAGATTGTGCGGGCGACGCCGTTCTGGCCGATGAAGGGCGAGGGCGGCGGGCCGTTCAACGCCATCGACTATCGCACCTATATCCTTCACCCGGGCAAGCTCGGCGCCTTCTTCAAGCTCTATGAGAACGAAGGCATGCCGATCCAGGTCAAGCATCTCGGCAACTGCCTCGGCTTCTATCAGGCCGATATCGGGCCGCAGAACCAGATCGTCCATTTATGGGGTTACAGCGATCTGAACGACCGTGCCAGGCGGCGTGCGGCGATGTCGGCCGACCCGGCCTGGAATGCCTATCTGTCAAAGGCCTCGCAGCTTTTCATCAGTATGGAAAACGCCATCCTCCGCCCGGCGCCGTTCTGGTCCGGGAACAGGTCCTGACGCCTACCAACCGTTGACGCGGTCCCAGGTGTCGAGGACCGCGTCGCTGCCGTCGGTGACGTAATAGCGGTCGTACATCGCCGCGGTCATGCAGACGTGATTGGGCAGCACCCGCACGCGGCTGCCGACCGAGAAGCGCCCGAACGGGAAGGGCCCGACCGCATCGAGGGCCTTCGCCTGACCGACGATGCCGTGCTCCTGATGCACGTCGAGCACCGCAAGCCCCGGCTCGGGCAGGGCGGCCGCAGGCTGGCATATCGCGCCATAGCCGGTACCCGGCCGACGGGAATTGGCGCCCGTATCCTTGGAGAGGGCAAGCGCGCCGGCATCGAGGAGGATGTGGTTGCGGCCGCGATGATGGCCGGTGACCGAGGCGAGGACCGAAACGGCGATGTCGGCCTCGCTGCACGAGCCGAGCGCCGCCTGGAACAGGTCGAAGAACACGAAATTGCCCGGCCGCATCTCGGTGACGCCGTCGAGATGCCTGGCGTACAGCGCCGTCGGGGTCGAGCCGACGCTCACCACCGGGCTGGGATGGCCCGCGGCGCGAAGCCGCTCCGCGGCCTCGACAGCACCCGCGCGCTCCGCCTCGGCGATCTCGACGATGTCGCCGATGGTCTCGCAGGCGTAGGAATGCCCGGCATGGGTCAGCACGCCGGCGAGGTCGACGCCCGGTGCCTTCAGCGCCCCGGCAATCGCCAGGAGTTCCGGGGAGTCCGGGGCGACGCCGGCCCGCCCGCCGCCGGTATCGACTTCGATCAGGACCCGAAATCGGGCCCCTGATGCCTTGGCGCGCTGAACAATGGCACCCGCAACCCCGACATCGTCAGTGATAACAGCCACGGTCGCGCCGCGGCTCTGCAGGGCGGCAATCTCGTCGAGCTTCCCGGGCACGATGCCGATCGCATAGGTGATGTCCCGGAAACCGTTCCTCAGGAAATAGTCGGCCTCCGCCAGGGTCGAGACGGTGATTCCGCCCGAGAACCCGCGTGTCGCTATCGTCGCCACCTGCGCCGATTTGGCAGTCTTCATGTGCGGCCGCAAGTCGACGCCGAGCGCCTTCGCCCTCGCCTGCATGCGGGTGATGTTGGCGGCCAGGCGCGAACGGTCGAGGATGAGCGCGGGGGTTTTGAGATCGGCGAGATTCATGGCAGTGGCGCGATTGTGATCGCACCACCTTACCATCCGGACGGCATCGCCCTGAAGCGAATGCGTTGCGCCATCCTACCGCAGGAAGTTCGGTGGCGACCGGTCGATCGCGACAACCTGGCGCCGGCGCTGGCGCAGGCCCAACATATCGGCAAGGAAAAGAAAGAAAGCCTGCAACATGGTCGTGTTCCTCTCGAATCGGAACGTGACGCAATCGTGTCACCGATCGATCTGGCGGACTGTGATCGCCATCACACGGGATGCTCGCCCCCGCACGTGGCCGAACTGTGGCGAAGACTCGGAATCTTCAGGGTCGTTCAGGTCAGGGACCGCAACACCAGGTGCAGTCCCAGCACCAGCAGGCCGATGAACAGGCACGACCGGAAAACGGCTGGCCGAATGCGGTTTCGGACCTGCTGGCCCAGGAGCATGCCCGCCGCGGCGGGCACCAGCGCCAGGACAGAGGTGCCCGCAACCGAAAACCGGAACAGGCCCTCGCCGGCGAGAACGGCCGCCAGCGCGAGCGTCGAGACGGTGAAGGACAGGCCGAGCGCCTGCACCAGCTCGTCTTTCTCAAGCGCGAGCGCCTGCAGGTATGGCACCGCGGGAATCACGAATACGCCCGTTGCCGCGGTCACCAGCCCCGTCGCCGCGCCCATCGCGGGAGAAAGCCAGCGCTCCAGTCCCTCGGGCACGCGGATGCGGACCGACGCAAGACCCACGGCGGCGTAGAGAATCAGCGCGAATCCGAGGGCGGCGGTCGCACGAGTCGTGTCGCCTGTTAGAATGCCTGCGCCCGCCGCCACGCCGGCGCAGACCCCGAGCATCATCATCCACAGCCGGCGCAGCAGCGGCACGAGGCGGGGGCCCGCCGCGAACTGCCAGACATTCGTGACGAGGGAAGGGATGACGATCAGGGCCGCCGCCTGCGCCGGCGCCATGATCAGGCCGAGCAGGCCGATTGCCACGGTCGGCAGGCCGAGCCCGATGACGCCCTTGACGAACCCGGCAAGCAGGAACGTCGTCGCGATCGCGAGCATGATGCCGGATGAGTCGAACACGCGTCCGTCTTGCACCGGAAGGCGGCACGGCACAATGTGGCTCTGCCAGAGCGTGCCTTCGTCTCGGACGAAGGCAGATCAAGGACGGGAAGGCCATCTGCATGCGATTCGATCTGGTCGATCTGCGCTTGTTCGTTCACGTCGCGGAGGCTGCCAGCATCACGCATGGCGCTGCCCGGTCACATCTTGCGCTGGCCTCGGCAAGCGCCCGATTGCGCGGGATGGAAGAGACGCTGGGAACGGCCCTACTCGAGCGCGGTCGCCGCGGCATCCGCCTTACGCCGGCGGGCAGGGCGCTGCTCCACCATGCTCGTGTCGTCCTGCAGCAGCTCGAGACGATGCGCGGCGAACTCGGAGAATACGCAGGCGGGGTGAAAGGGCATGTCCGCCTGCTCTCGAACACCGCCGCCCTGACCGAGTATCTTCCCGACACGCTCGCGGCCTATCTGGCGCGACATCCCAATATCGATGTCGATCTGGAGGAGCGCCCGAGTCACCAGATCGTTCAGGCCGTGGCCGAGGGTCTGGCGGATGCCGGCGTCGTGGCCGATACCGTGGATCTTGGCGACCTGGAGACATTTCCGTTTCGGGCCGATCGCCTTGTCCTCGTGGCACCGCGCCGCCACGCCTATGCGCGGCGACGGCAGATCGCTTTTCGCGAGGTGCTCGACCGCGATTTCGTCGGCCTCAGCCCCGGCAGCGCGCTGCAGGACCATCTCGGCCAGCATGCGGCGCGGGCCGGCCGCCCCCTCAAGCTGCGTGTCCGGCTCAACAGCTTCGACGCGATCTGCCGGATGGTGGAGCAGGGCGTCGGCCTTGCCGTGGTGCCGGAAACCGCGGCGCGCCGCTGCCGGCGGTCGATGGCCATCCGGGCGGTCCGCCTGTCCGATCCGTGGGCCTTCCGGCGCCTGACCATCTGCGTCCGCCGCTTCGATGCCCTGCCGGCCCATGCGCAATCCCTCATCGAGCACCTGCGGACGGCGCCCTGACCGAAAGGGAGGAACCGGGTTCTCGGATCCCGCGCCTTGTGCTTGAATCGGGGCGGAGAAGAACGCCCGCCGGCAGGCCAGCCGGCGGGCGTCTTGTTTTCCGACCACCGGGAAAGGAGGGGGCGCAAAGTGCAGAGTCCAGTGAAGCACTGAAGCAGCGCCGGATCGTCTCGTTGAATCAGCGACTTGCCTGCTTCACCGCTGCGTGCGGCCTGCTTCAGGCCGCACGGGGAGGGGCCGCGGAGAGGCGGCCCGAAGCGAACTGCAGAGTTGCGTGAAGCAGTGAAGCAGTCGCGGATTGCCCGGCCGAATCAGCAGGGCTGCGTCACGAAGGCGTCATGCGCCCTGGTTCAGGGCAAACGGCATCAGGCGGTCGAGGTCCTCGCTCAGCTCGTAGACGCTGGAGACGGCGAGGTCCTGGCCGAACGGCACGCCCTCGCGCTCGGCGCGAAGGCGCAGCCGCTCCTCGTGGATCTCGAGCACGTCGGGCGGAAAGGGCATGCCGGCCGGGTCGAGGATGCGGAGCGCGCCGTCGACGTCGCGGGCCGGCATGACCCGGCTCTTCACGTGGCGGTTGGGCGACCAGGGGATGTCGAGGACGCCGCTCTCGAACCCGCGGATCGAGCCGATCGCCGCATCGCCGTCGCCCATCTCGAGCACCTTGTCGACGACGGCGCGAACCTCGCGGCGGATCAGATCCTTCTCGCACTCGAATTCGGCGAGCCCGTCGAGCCGGATGTGCCGCGCCATGTAGATCGCCATGCGGGTCATGCGGAGCCCGTCGGCATTGGCCCGGGGCGTCGGTATGCCGATCGCTTCGTGGGTGCTCTTGGTGGTGACGCTGACGGCGCCGCCGATCGCGGCGAGTGTGCCGCCGTACGAAACCAGGGCGGCGCTCTGCGCCTCGTCGTGCGGCCAGGCGCCCATCCAGTGCAGCGAGGTGACCGGGGCGAACACGTCGTAGCCGAAGCGCCGGAGGTATTCCTGGCACAGCTCGCCGCAAACCTGGATCGCCGCGGCGTCCTGGACCAGGTGCAGCGTCTGCGCCAGCTCGATGCCGTAATTCCTGACGCCCTGTCCGGCTGCGAGCAGGGCATCCAGGATGCCAATGATGATGGCGATCGAGGGCGGGATGTTGGTGCCGGTGAGGAAGCCGGGCTGGCGGCGGTGCAGCTCGACGCCGTGCTCCTGGTAGAGCGCGGTCAGGCGGTCGAGATACTGGTAGTTCCGGATGCCTTCCTCGATGGTCACTTCCTTGGTGTAGGAGGTGGTGTAGGCGATGCCCGAGCCGAGATAGCCGCTATAGCCGGCGGCGAGCGCAATTTCCGACGTTAGTCGCGGCATCGCGGTGCCGGACAGCACGATGGTCGGGCGATCGACCGCCTCGACCAGGCGGCGGCAGGTCGCGACGCCATGATTGACGATCGGAAAGCCGTTGAGCAGCGAGCGGCCGGCCTTCTGCGATTCCTCGCTGCCTTTGCCGGCCTGGGCGAAACGCTCGTTGCGGGTATAGCTGTCGGTGGTGGTCGGTACGATATCGGCGAGGCCGTCCTCGGCGAGGCACTTCATCAGTTCGAGCTGAAGCTCGAACGTGCCGAACCCGCCGCGCGGCTGCGTCAGGCACAGCCCGTCGGCGGCAGCCTTGCGCATAGCCCAGGCGAGGTTGCGATGGCGCGGCTGCGACTTGTGGAAGGCGACGGCGGGCTCGAGATCGAGCGCATCGCGACCGGTCGGCCAGCGCGCCAGGTTCTCGCGGCGCATCCGCGCGAATTCGTCGCCCGGAATCTGCGCCTGGGTCAGGCGCGGACGTATCTCGTCACGCGGCAGAGAAATGGCCATCGGCAGCCTCCGTAGCACAGTCACGCATATGATCGAGGCCGAGGGCAAGCGCCGCATCGGGCTCGACCTCGGCCAGAAGGCCGACCGCGAAGAGGAGATACTCGGAATCGATGACCATGCGCGGCCGCCGCGGGCGCAACGAAGCGGGCTCGGACGGGTCCGCCAGGGCAGCGCTGAGAATGCTCGCGGGATCTCGCGCGTGCACGACCGGCCCGCCCGTGCCGATCACGACATCGACCTCCGACAGGTCCTTGCCGCGCTGCATGGAGACCGGGCCGGTCGCCGTGTAGACGGTCTCGATCGTGCCGGCATGGCGCCCGACTGCAAGCCGTATCGCGGCGCGGGCCAGGGCACGGTCGAGCGCATGCTCGCACGCGTCACGCGGCAGCCGCTCGACATCGGCCAGGAGCGGAGCCAGCGCCGCATCGAGTTCATTATCGGGAATTCCGGAGTCCCTGGCGATTGCGTCCGCGCCGGCGGCCTCGACGATGGCGCCGGCGTTGTGCCGCATGCCGAGATCGCCTTCGACGGTGCGTTTCGCATACGGCTCCGGAAGGCCGTAGAGAACGATGTCCGGCCGACTGGGTCCGCCCTTGCCGATCGAATGCACGTCGGTGGTGGCGCCGCCGACGTCGATGACCAGTACGGTTCCGAGGCCCGGTTGGGCCGGCGTGCCCGCGGCAATCAGGCGCGCGCCTTCGAGCACGGCGGCAGGCGTGGGCATCAGCACGCGGTCGAACATGTCGTGGGCCTGGTCTATGCCCTTGGCGTGGACGATGCGGTCCATGAATACCTGGCGGATCGCGGCGCGCGCCGGCTCGATGTTCAGGGTGCCGAACTCGGGCATCACGTTCTCGACGACGGTCGCGGTCTTGCCGCGGCGCGACAGCCGATCCGTCACCTCGTCTGTCGCGTTGCGGTTGCCGGCGACGATGATCGGGCAGGCAAGGGCGCTGTCCGCCAGCGCCGCGGCGTTGGCGACGATCACTTCGCTATTGCCGCCGTCGGTGCCGCCGCTGAGCAGCAGAATGTCCGGCGCTGCCCGCTCGATCGCGGCGACGTCGTCCCTGGTCAGGCGATACGCGTACGCACCGACGAGCTTTGCGCCCGCACCGAGCGCCGCGCGCCGAGCCGCCTCGGCGGTCAGCTCCTTGACCAGGCCGACGGTAACCATGCGAAGACCGCCGGCGGCGCTGCTCGACGCAAGGCGATGGCGAAAGGGGGGAAGGCCGCCGAGCCGGCGTTCGAGATCGGCCAGCGCGAGCGTCATGCCGATGCGCACGTCGGTGGTGACGGTCGACGGCCCCTGGCCGCTGCCGACCACCCGGCGCGCGGCCAGATCGACGGCGCGCAGCTTGGTGTAGGTGCTGCCGAAATCGATCAGGAGGGCGTGCGCGCTCATCCCTCTGCCCGTGTCAGGCCGCGCTCGCGTTCCGCAAAGTCGCGGGTAAGGCTGACGATGACTTCGTCCGTGCGCGTCCCCGGCGGGAATGCGCGGTCGAATCCCATCGCCAGGAAGCGCCGCTCGACCTCCGGCCATGGCTGCTTTCCGACCACGAGATTGCCGCCGACATAGAGCAGAATCTCGCCAAGTCCGGCTTCGACGCAGAGGTCGCGGAAGCCCTTGCAGTCGAGCTCGCCCTGACCGTAGAGCGACGACACCAGGATCGCGTCGGCGTTCGTCTCGATGGCAGCCTTGATGAAATCCTCGGCCGGCGTCAGCGCGCCGAGCGCAACGACTTTGAACCCGGCCTTCTCGAGGGCCATGCTGAGAATGCGATTTCCGACAATATGGGTATCGGATCCGATGACCCCGGTGACGAGAGTCTTGGTCATGCGTGCGCCCGCGCGCGCCGCGATGGCGAGAATGTCTCGGACGCGACGGTATGACGGCCGACCGCGGCTTCGTCGAGCGCCGGCACGAAGGCGGGATCGAGCGCAATGGCGCCGCGCTCGGCGGCGAGCGGCGTCTCGAGAAGGCGGGCTGACGGCTTGAGGAATCCGTTCATCTCGCCCGCATTGCGGACGTGATGCCGCGCGACGCACGCCTCCATCCAGCAGCCGATCTCCGTCGCCACGCCATTGCCGAGCACCGGCTCCATACCGAGCTCGCGGATGAGGCGCAGGCCGGCTTCGAGCCGGTCGAGGCCGCCCATCTTCATCAGCTTGAGCTTGACGAAGCGCGCAGCGCGCGTCTTCGCGGCGCGCTCGATGTCGGCGATACCGTAGATGGACTCGTCCAGCATCATCGGCACGGTCGAGACGTTCGACACCGCGATCGCGGCGTCCCAATCTTCCGCGGCGCAAGGCTGCTCGAACAGCTCGATACCGGCCGGATCGAGCGCGCTCGCGAACCGGCAGCCCTCGGCCGCGCTGTAACCCTGGTTTGCGTCGAGCCGGAGCCGGGCGCGGCCCGCCGCAACGCGCTGGATGAGACGCACGCGATCGAGGTCCGCCGCGACCTCGAACCCGACCTTGACCTTCAGGGTTTCATAACCCGCGCCGACATGCTGCTCGATCTCGCGCTCGATCCCGGCGGGGTCCATTGCATTGATCACCGCGAGGATCGGCACGCGGACGGGGGCCGCGATCCGCAGGGCAGGGTGGTCCTGGGCCATGTCGAGCGCGCTCACGAAGGCCGATGCCATGAAGGGCGCGCGGTCGAAGATATCGAGTGCTGCGCGTCTTGCGTCCTCCGCGTCCGCTCCGGCGAGTTGGGGCGCCAAAGCCGTCGCAAGCTGCCAGCTGCCCTCGATGGTCTCGTCGGTATAGCCGGTCAGGATCGTCGCCTCGCCGATGCCGATGCGGTCGCCGGCGCGCAAGACGACCAGAATCGTGTCGAAATGCGCGACGCTGCCGAGTGCGAGCTTGTACGGCGTCGTCAACGGCACCGCGAGCCGCAGGAGTCTGATCTCTTCTGTCATCTGCGCCTCAACTGACCTGTAACAGCAGCTTGCCGCGTGTGCCGCGGCTTTCAAGGATGCGATGCGCCTCGGCGGCATCCTTGATCGCGATCTCACGGTCGATCGTAACCTCGAGCTCTCCCGCCTTCCAGGCCGCGAACAATTCGCCGGTCCGCATCCGGATCTCGGCGTCCGTCGCGGTATAATCCGCCAGGTGCGGTCGGGTGAAGAACACGGACCCGGCTTCGGCCAGCTCGAGCGGCTCGACCGCCGCCACCTGGCCCGAGCTGCCGCCAAACAGGACGCACAGGCCGCGACGCCGCAGGCTGCGGATACTGCGATGGATCGTGTCCTTGCCGACGGAGTCATAGACGACGTCGACGCCGCGCCCATCGGTCAGGCGCATGACCTCGGCGCGGAAATCGGTCTCGCGGTAGAGAATGCAGGCATCGGCACCCCGCGCCTTCGCGATCTCCGCCTTCTCGGCGCTGCCGACCGTGGTCAGGACGCGCGCGCCGCGGCGCTTGGCGAGCTGGATGACGAACTGTCCGACCCCGCCTGCGCCGGCATGGATCAGGCAGGTATGATCCGGACCGAGCGAAAACGCCGAGTGCGTCAGATAGTGCGCCGTGCAGCCCTGCAGCATGAGGGTCGTCGCCACGTCAAGGGGAACGCCGTCGGGTACCTTCGCCAGCCGCCATGCCGGCACGACCGCGTACTCGGCGTAGCTGCCGCGGCTCAGGCAGTAGGCGACGGTCTCGCCGACCGTGACATCCGTGACACCGGGGCCGATCGCGGCGACGGTGCCGGCGCCCTCCATGCCGAGCACCATCGGCAGCGGGGTCTTGTAAGTGTGCGATCGGGCATAGCTGCCGTCGCGCATATAGACGTCGATGAAGTTGACGCCCGCACGCGCGATCTTGACGAGCGCCTCGCCGGGCCCCGGCTCGGGCTGCGCGGTGTCGATCAGGCGCAGTTCTTCCGGCCCGCCAAAGCGGGCGATCGATATCGCCTTCATGTCGCGACCCCGGACGCGCGCCGGCGATGCCACAGGCTTCGCAGGGACGGGAATACGAGGGCGAGGATCGACAGCGCGATGATGATGCCGCTGACCGGGCGAGTGAAGAACACGGTCCAGTCGTTCTGGTAGCTGATGAGCGTGGTCATGAAATTCGATTCCGCCAGGGGACCGAGGATAGAGCCGAGCACGAGCGGCGCGATCGGAAAGCCATACTTCTCGAACAGCCAGCCCAGCACGCCGAATGATACGATCATCCACAGATCGTTGATGTTGTTGCGCGCCGCAAGGGCGCCGATGAAGCAGAACATGACGACAAAGGCGGAGACGACCGCTTCCGGCGCATCGAGAACTTTCACCAGCAGCTTGATGAAGAAGTAGCCGATGATGCACATGCCGATGATGCCGAGAAAGATGGAGGCGAACACCGCATAGACTATCTCGGAGGAGTTGAAGAACACCTGCGGGCCGGGTTGCATGCCGTGGAGCAGG
The DNA here is from genome assembly GCA_041690495.1 of Alphaproteobacteria bacterium. Lineage (GTDB taxonomy): Bacteria > Pseudomonadota > Alphaproteobacteria > CACIAM-22H2 > CACIAM-22H2 > DATAAP01. Next base: position 296,407 of record JAWLHE010000007.1, read on the forward strand.
AATGCGCCGAGGATGATTGCGGTCGCCCCGCTGCCCGGGATTCCCATGGTCATCAACGGTATCATCGCCCCGCCGACCGACGACGTCGCCGCGGTCTGCGGTGCGACGATGCCTTCGGGGATTCCGGCCCCGATCTGGTCGCGGCGCCTGCCGTACTGGCCTTCCACACCGTAGGAGACGAAGGAGGCGATGGTCGCACCCGCGCCAGGGACGATGCCGACCAGGATGCCGATGATCGAGCTGCGGGCGAAGGTCGCCTTGAGGGCCGAGAGCTCGCGCAGATTTGGCAGCCGGGTCTTTACGCCGCCGCCCCCCACGTCCTTCAGCGACGGGCTCTGGAACCCGTGTTCAAGCCGGATAATGACCTCGCCGAGACCATAGGCGCCGACCATGACAGCAATGTACTCGATCCCGTCGCTGAGAACCGGCAGCCCGAATGAAAAGCGCTCCACGCCGTATGTGACGTCGACGCCCACCGTCGAAAGAAAAAGTCCGAGCAGCAGCGAGATGAACGCATTGACCTGCGAGCCGCCGCCGAGGCAAACGACGCTCGTCAGGCCGAAGAGAATGATAGCGAAGTACTCCGGCGCGGACAGGGTCAGCGCCAGGCGCGCGATCGGCTGCGCGAGCATGACCATGACGCTGGCGGAAATGAGTCCGCCGACCAGGGCTGCGAAAAGCGTGTAACCGAGCGCCTTCGCCGCTTCGCCGCGCTGTGCCATCTTGTAGCCGTCCCACAGGAGCGGAACGTCCATCGGCTCGCCGGGAATTCGGAAAAGAATCGAGGTGAACGCGCCGCCATACGTGCCTGACACGTACATGGCGGTAAGCAGGACGATCGCCGCCGTAAGCCCGAGGCCGTAGGTGAACGGAAGGGCGAGAACGACGCCCATCACGAGCGTCAGCCCGGGCAGAACGGCGACGAACAGCCCGAGCATCAGCCCGACGATCAGTGCGAGGAAGTTCAGCGGCGCGAAGACTTCGATGAAGCCCGCGCCGAGATGTTGGAGGATGTCGAGCACTTGGTGGTGTCCTCGTGATACTCAGCTCATCCCCATGACCTGCATCAGCCAGACGGAGAGCGAAAGGAACGGCTCGCGCCCCAGGGGCAGGGAGACATAGACGATTCGCCGGAAAACGAAGAAGAAGCCCAGACTACCGACAAGGCTCGCGAGGACGATCACGGTCCGGTTGCGGTAGCGGCCGAGATAGAGAAATGCGGCGATCAGGACGGCCGTACAGATGACGAAGCCGATGATGTCGAGCAGCAGCACGTAAGCGATGAATAGGCCGATTCCGGCAAGCGCCAGATAAGGCCAGCTCCTGGTCTGCTCCGTCCCGTCGCCGCCGGTCTCCGTTTCACCGGCAAGCATGGCGAACAGGCTCTCGCCCCCGGTCGTCCGGCGGGCACGAACCGCGTTGACGATGCCGACCAGGCAGGCGGCGATCATCAGTCCGAGGATGATTTTCGGCCAGAGGTCCGGACCGACCCGGCCCGGCATCGGGGCGTAGTCGAGATGATCGGCCAGATAGTAGAAGTATCCGGAGACAGCCATGATCGCTGCAAACGGCATGGTGCGGGCGAGCTTGCTCGTTCCGATCATGGCTTCTCCGTCCCTCCGGTCAGCGTGTGAACCCGCGCGCCACCTCAGTTCATTTGGCGAGCGCTTTCATCGTCGCCAGCTGGCTTTCGAGGAACTTCGAAGCCGCCGTGCCCCCGATATAGCTCTTCGGATCCGCGTACTGGTCTTCGAGATAGGCCGCATATTCAGGATCCTTCGCCGCCGCCTCGAGCGCGTCGGAGAGGATCTTCATCTGGTGCGGATCGGTGCCGGCCTTCACTGTGATGATCCGGAACTGCGGCAGGATGATGTCGTGCCCCAGTTCCTGCGAGACAGGAATGTCGGGAAACGCCTTGTACCGTTCGGTCGCAAAGATGAGGGCCGGGCGCATCTGCTTGCCGTCGAGGAAGCTGCGGACGTCGCCGAGCTGCTCGTAGAGCACATCGGCATGGCCGCCGAGAATCGCCGAATAGCGTTCGCCGGGGCGCGGGAACGGGACCGACACGAGCTTGAGACCTTTCCGCGCGAAGTAGTTGACCGTCATATCGTCCGGGCTGCCGAACCCGGTGATCGCCACCTTGAGCGGCGTCGTCCTGGCCGCAGCCTCGACGTCCTTCCAGGTCTTGTACTTGCCGCCTTCCGCAACGAAGAGGGCCGAAGGCTGCCGAATCATGACGGCGAGCGGGGTGAAGTCCTTGAAGCCCCATTTGGGCTGCGACGTGGCGAGCAGACCGAACGTATCGCCGGTCATCACCGACATCGTGTAGCCGTCAGCCTCCGCCGTGAGCATTTTGTTGAGGCCGGTAACGCCGGTTGCGCCCGGGACGTTGATCACCGGCATCGAAACCTTGAGCATCGGCTCCATGAGCTTCGCGGCCTTGCGCGCAACTTGGTCGGCCCCGCCGCCCGGCCCCCACGGCACGATGAATTCGATCGGGCGGGACGGATAGTCCTGAGCATTGGCAGCGACGCCTGGCACGGCCAAGGCGGCGAGAACGCAGCACGCAAAAACTCGTCGCGTAATCATGTTTACCTCCCTTGTTTGGTGTCCCGGCGGTTCCGCTTCTGAGTGGAACTTCTTCGGGTACGGGCGCACGACACAGCGTGGCCCGTTTCTCGGACTTGATGCAAGTCATTCAAAAACGGAACACGCCGATCCGTTTTTAGCATCGCATGACAGCACAGGCAAGCATGCGGGCGGCTGCGCGCCGCAACGCGCGCCGTATCGCACTGCGAAGGCGGACCCGTTCGTCGCGCGCGCGCGAAGCATTGCGATCACGCCTGTGATCGGGCAATCTGTCCGAGCCCAGGAACACGGCGCACGAAAGTGTGCAGCGCGTCTCGGTGGGTTGAGGGAGAACCATCGGAGGCATCATGCCAGCGAGTACGCTCGACTATCCCGCACAAAGCGCTGAGCGACTACGCGTATTGGCGCAGCGCTGCCGCGACCTGTCGGAGATGACGATGGTCCCCGACGTCACGCGAGAGCTGCTCAGCATCGCGGTCGAGCTCGAGGGCGAGGCGGATCGCGCCGGACGAAGATGAGCAGCGAGGCCGGCCGCGGCTCTGTGGGTGGCCCAAGCCTCGATCATGGAGTGGCAGGTGAACCCGACTGACATTCGTAACCCTGATTACTTTCACAAGGTCGTGGACTGCCAGTGGGCGTGCCCGGCCCATACACCGGTTCCCGAATACATCCGCCTGATAGCCGCGCGCCGCTACACCGACGCGTACATGGTCAATTGGACGTCGAATGTCTTCCCCGGTGTCCTCGGGCGAACCTGCGATCGCCCGTGCGAACCGGCCTGCCGGCGCGGTCGCGTCGACGAGGAGCCCGTGGCGATCTGCCGGCTCAAGCGAGTTGCCGCCGACAACAAGGGCGATGTGAAGGCGCTGCTGCCGAAGGCGCCCGCGACGAAGAACGGCAGGCGCGTGGCGCTGATCGGCGCCGGACCGGCATCGCTGACGGTCGCGCGCGATCTCGTGCCGCTCGGCTACCACGTCGTGCTCTACGACGGGGACCGGCAGGCCGGCGGCATGATCCGCACCCAGATCCCAAAATTCCGCCTGCCCGAGTCGGTGATCGACGAGGAGGTCGGCTACATCCTGGATATGGGCGTCGAGACGCGCTTCGGGCAGCGGGTCGAGAGCCTCAAGGCGCTCCTGGCCGAAGATTACGACGCGGTCTTTGTCGGAACCGGCGCCCCGCGCGGCCGCGACCTCGACATTCCGGGGCGCAAGGAAGCCGCCGCCAACATCCATATCGGCATCGACTGGCTCTCGAGCGTTTCGTTCGGCCATATCGACCGGATCGGCAAGCGCGTCATCGTGCTCGGCGGCGGCAACACGGCGATGGATTGCTGCCGGTCGTCGCGGCGCCTGGGCGGCGAGAACGTACAGGTCGTGGTGCGCAGCGGCTTCGATGAAATGAAGGCCTCGCCATGGGAGAAGGAGGATGCCATGCACGAGGGCATCCCGATCCACAACTATCTCGTGCCGAAGGAATTCACGCATGCGAATGGCAGGCTGACCGGCGTGCTGTTCGAGAAGGTCGCCGCGAAATACGACGACAAGGGACGCCGGCAGCTGTTGCCGACGGGCGAGCCCGACGTGCACATGGAGTGCGACGACGTGCTCGTCGCAGTCGGTCAGGAGAATGCCTTTCCCTGGATAGAGCGGGACATAGGCCTGGAGTTCGACCGCTGGGGCCTTCCCGTGCTCAACCCCAAGACATTCCAGTCGACCATCCCGAACGTCTTTTTCGGCGGCGATTCCGCGTTCGGCCCCAAGAACATCATCTGGGCGGTGGCGCACGGCCATGAGGCCGCGATCTCGATCGACATGCTCTGCAACGGCGAGGACATGACGCGGCGCCCGCCGCCCCTGGTGAACCTCGCAAGCCAGAAGATGGGCATCCACGAGTGGAGCTACGACAACGACATTTCGCCGGACGACCGCTTCAAGGTGCCGCTGCGTGAGAAGGATGTCGCGCTCAAAAGCATCAAGGTCGAGGTCGAGCTCGGCTTCGACGAGAATCTCGGATATCTGGAGGCGCAACGCTGCCTCAACTGTGACGTGCAGACAGTGTTCGCGCGCAACCTCTGCATCGAATGCGATGCGTGCGTCGATATCTGCCCGATGGACTGCATCACGTTCACGGCGAATGGCCCCGAAGCGGAGCTCCGCGACCGGCTCAATGCGCCGGCACAAAACCTGGCGCAGGACCTGTACGTCTCCGATCTACTCAAGACCGGTCGCGTGATGGTGAAGGACGAGGATGTCTGCCTTCACTGCGGCCTGTGCGCCGAACGCTGTCCCACCGGCGCGTGGGATATGCAGAAAGTCCTTACTATAATGAGTCACGCGGGCCGGGCATGTTGCAATCCCTAGAGAGTATCAACGACTTCGTCGTCAAGTTCGCGAACGTCAACGGCTCCGGCTCGGCCAGCGCCAACCAGCTGTTCGCCAAGTCGATCCTGCGCATGGGCGTACCAGTCGCAACGCGCAACATCTTTCCCTCGAACATTCAGGGGCTGCCGACCTGGTTCGAGGTTCGCGTCTCCGAGGCCGGCTATCTCGGCCGGCGCGGCGGCGTCGACCTCATGGTCGCCATGAACCCACAGACCTGGGACAAGGACGTCGCCGGGATCGATCCGGGCGGTTATCTGTTCTACGATTCGACGAAGCCGATGCCGGCCTCGAAGTTCCGGTCCGACATCAACGTCATCGGCGTGCCACTGACCGAGATCTGCAATCGCGAGTATTCCGATCCGCGCCAGCGCCAGCTGTTCAAGAACATCATCTATGTCGGCGCGCTCGCGGCGCTCCTCGACATGGATGTGAGCGCAATCGAGAAGCTGATCGGCGAACAGTTCCAGGGCAAGGACAAGCTGATCGCGCCGAACATTCATGCACTGCACATGGGCCATGATTACGCCAAGGCGCACCTGAAATGCCCGATCGGGCTGCGTTTGCGCCGGGCAGACGAGGTGCGCGACCGGATATTCGTCGACGGCAACAGTGCCGCTGCACTCGGCTGCGTCTTCGGCGGAGCCACCGTCGCGGCCTGGTATCCGATCACGCCGTCCACTTCAATGGCCGAGGCCTTCGCCAGTCACTGCCGCCGCTATCGCGTCGATCCGGAAACCAGGAAGAACAAGTACGCGATCATCCAGGGAGAAGACGAGCTCGCCTCCATCGGCATCGTCATCGGTGCGGGCTGGAACGGGGCGCGTGCCTTCACCTGCACCTCCGGACCCGGCATTTCACTGATGCAGGAGTTCATCGGCCTCGCATATTTCGCAGAGATCCCGGCGGTGATCTTCGACGTGCAACGGGGAGGGCCGTCCACCGGCATGCCGACCCGCACGCAGCAGGCGGACATTCTGTCCTGTGCCTATGCCTCGCATGGCGACACCAAGCATGTGCTGCTGTTTCCGGAGGACCCGCGCGAGTGCTTCGAGTTCGGCGCTCTGTCCTTCGACCTGGCGGACCGGCTGCAGACGCCCATTTTCGTTCTGCTCGATCTCGACATCGGCATGAACGACTGGCTCTGCGAGCCGTTCACATGGGACGATTCGCGGCGGCTCGATCGCGGCAAGGTGATGTCGTTTGATGCGCTCGAGGCAGGCAAGGATTTCGGCCGCTACCTCGACGTCGACAGCGACGGGATCCCCTATCGCACCTATCCCGGCACGCACCCGACGCGCGGCGCGTACTTCACCCGCGGCACCAGCAAGGATCGCTACGCGCGCTACAGCGAGGAGGGGCCGATCTATGTCGACAACATGCAGCGGCTGCTCAAGAAGTTCGAAACCGCGAAGACGCTCGTGCCGCGACCCATCGTGCGCCGGGCCAGACAGCAGACCCGGCACGGCGCGATCTATTTCGGCTCGACGTCGCCGGCGATGCACGAGGCGCTCGAAACCCTGGAAGAGCACGGCATTCATCTGAACACCATGCGCGTGCGCGGCTTTCCGTTCTCGGACGAGGTTCGGGATTTCGTCACCGAGCACGAGCAGGTCTTCGTGATCGAGCAGAACCGGGACGGGCAGCTGCGGACTCTGCTGGTCAACGAATGCAACGGCGATCCGCGGAAGATCGCCTCCATTCTTCACTACGACGGCACGCCGATCACGGCGCGCTTCATCATCGGCGCGATCGCTGCGCGGTTGCAGGCGCCCAATGTCGTTCCGCTGCGAAAGGCGGTCCCATGACCTACCTCGCCAAGCCCACATTTCATCATCCGAAGCTGCAGACCAACAAGCTCGGCTACACGCGGCGGGATTACGAAGGCACGGTTTCGACCCTGTGCGCCGGATGCGGACACGACTCGATCAGCGCCGCGATCATCCAGGCATGCTTCGAACTGGACCTGCCGCCGCATCGGGTCGCCAAGCTGTCGGGCATCGGCTGCTCGTCCAAGACCCCGACCTATTTCCTGGGCAGCTCGCACGGGTTCAACAGCGTCCACGGACGCATGCCTTCGGTCCTCACCGGAGCCAACGTCGCCAATCGCGACCTCATCTACCTGGGCGTCTCGGGCGATGGAGATTCGGCCTCGATCGGCCTTGGCCAGTTCGCCCACAGCCTCAGGCGCGGCGTCAACATGGTCTACATCGTCGAGAACAACGGGGTATACGGCCTGACCAAGGGTCAGTTCTCGGCGACGTCGGACAAGGGTTCAAAGAGCAAGCGCGGCGTGGTCAATACCGACGAGCCGATCGACCTGATCGGCATGGCGCTGCAGCTCGGCGCCACCTATGTGGGGCGCAGTTTCTCGGGCGACAAGGCGCAGCTGGTGCCACTGATCAAGGGCGCCATCATGCACCACGGTTCGGCCTTCATCGACTGCATCAGCCCGTGCGTCGCGTTCAACAACCATCCCGGCTCGACCAAGAGCTTCGACTACGTGCGCGAGCACAACGAAGCGGTCAACCGGCTCGACGTGATCGTCGGCCGCGACGAGATAACCGCCGACTACGCCCCCGGCAGCGTCGAGCCGGTGACGCAGCACGACGGATCGGTCATCTTCCTGCGCAAGCTTGCGGCCAACTACGACCCCCACGACCGTATCGCGGCGATGACCTATCTGCAGGAACGGCAGGCCGCCGGCGAGATCGTCACGGGGCTGCTCTATGTCGAGAAGGACGCGCGCGACCTGCACGACTATCTCAATACGGTCGACAAGCCGCTCAACGCGCTCGACGATGCGGAGCTGGTCCCGGGATCGAAGTCGCTCGACCGGTTCAACGCCACGCACCGGTAGCACGCGGCAGCCCGACCCTCTGCGGCGGCACGCCGCCGCCTATCCTGGTTGAGGGGGCATGGCACGAGCCGGCAACCGACGCCGAGACTGCATTCGCAGCGCACTCCCGCGCTGCAGCCGACTCCTTGTAGACGGTGGCTCCGGTCATCCCGGCGGCGGGAACCCCGCGGCGCGACGTGAAGCGCCGAGCACGATGCCCTGCCTGAAGATCAGAAAAAGTCGACTAACCACAACCTGAACAGGTTCCGGACGACGCCTGGAGCGGGGCGGCTCGCTCGCCCAGGGCCGCTTCCGGTACGACGTCGGCGTTAACCACTGATTGACTACCGAATGAACATCTGCAATCTTAAATAAACTCAAGTCGGGGGACGCCATGGCCTTGAGAGAATGGGCACCGGCGATGCGCATCGTCACGTCGCCAGCATTGCCGACCATCCTCATATTCGCTCCAGGTTGGAGGGGGCGCCCTCGAATGTAACGGGCACGTCGGGTGATAGAGTATGTGCGGTCCCGCGCGAGCTGCGAGGAGCTCCGACCGGATCCAGATATTGCGATATCTTCTGATCGTCGGGGTCGTGATACTTCATGTCCCTCCGTATGTTTCACTGCAGGAAGCGGGGGCCGGGCCATTTGATCTACTGCGGTCGTTTCTTGCAAATTCGCTCTTTCGATCAGCCGTTCCGACATTAAGCGCAATTTCCGGATTTCTCCTGTTCCGATCCGGTCTGTGTTGTCATCCAGTGCGCCTTGTAGAAAAGAAGGTCAGAACACTCCTTCTGCCGCTCCTGTTTTGGAACGTGCCGGTGGTTATGACGGTCTTCGCGTTGCAGAATGCGGGGCTCACCGAGCATGCATTTCGAGTCGATCTGCAAAGCGCGGACCCGATCATCTGGCTGAATGCACTCGTCGGAATCGCCGATGCGCCGGTTAACTTCCCATTGTTCTTTCTCCGGGATCTCTTCGTCTGCTCGCTGCTGGCTCCTCTCCTGGGAGCCTTCCTGCGCCATTCCGTATGGGCCGGGGCGTTGATCGTGATTGCAAACTGGTATGTGAACTTCGACCTGGGGCTCATCTGGCGCAACGAGATTCTCCTCATGTTCTATCTTGGCGGCATGGCTGCGACGCTTCGATGGCCTTTGGACGCCCTGGACCGCTTCGCTTGGCCGCTGCTCGCGGGATTTCTGGTCCTGTGCGTTGCTGCGACGGTCGTGCGGAATCCAAAATTGATTCAGTATCTCAAAATGCTTGGCGTTGTTGCGCTCTGGCCAGCGTCCTCTCTCGTGCTGCGAACGCAGCTTGGCAAGCTGATCGTCGATTTATCGCGCCACAGCTTCTTCATTTTCGTGAGCCATGGACCGATTCTTGCCGGTCTCTGGGTGGTCTGGAAGATCGAGCATTTCGACTTGCCGTATCCGGCTTTCTGGATCGCCGCGCCCATCGCTGCCGTGGTGGCGGGTCATATTGCTCACGACGTGCTGAGGCGCTTTGCGCCTCGGACCGCGTCGATTCTGACCGGCGCAAGGCAAACCGTCGCGTCTACGCCCTGAGCGCCTTGCCGACTCAGGTGTCGCTGTGTCGGCACCGCAAAACGTGCGCGGTCGCGCATTCGACCGCCTGCGCCAATGTCCGGGCCGGCATGACGCGGGTGGCCCGATGCACCGTCGTCATGGGCACAGACCTGTGCGTCGCTCGCCGACTGGCGCCCGGGACGCTGAAAAACGCTCTGCCTTACAAGGGTGCGGCCTGGCGGATGGGGTGGGATTCGAACCCACGAGGCGGTTGCCCGCCTGCCGGTTTTCAAGACCGGTGCCTTAAACCGCTCGGCCACCCATCCCGGGGCGATCTAATTAGGGTTTTCGACCGGGCAGGGCAAGCGGTCCAATCCGCGTGCTAACGCTGCTCGGCGGCCAGGCGGAGGCCGAGGGCAACGAGAACGGCCCCGGTTACGCCCTCGATCGCCCGGCTGATGCGCGGACGGCGCAGGAGGTCTCCGGCCATCGCGATGCCGACGGCGTACACAGTCAGCCAAAGAAACGTCATCGCGCAGAAGATGAGCCCGAGAACGACGAGCTCACGAATCATTCCCTCGCCATGCGATGCGAACTGGGGCAGCAGGCTGGTGAAGAACACGGCCATCTTCGGATTGCCGAGGTCGCTCAGGACGCCCTGCCCGAAGGCGGACGATGCGCGCAGGCGAGGGCCGGAGCTGGCGGAAGCGGCCGACGCGTCGGCAATGCCGGAGCGTATCGCCGCATATAGCGCCTGTCCCCCGAGAAAGACCAGGTAGGCGGCGCCGGCGAGTTTTATTGCGGCAAAGACCGGCTCGGATGCGACCAGCAGGGCCACGATACCGAGGCTTGTTGCAAGCGCCCAGATGGCCTGCCCCGTTGCGACACCAAACCCGGTAAAGATGCCGGCGGTCCGGCCGCCAAGCAATGTGTTGCGGATCGTCAGCGCCGTGTCCGGACCCGGTGTCACGATGACGACGATCGAGATTCCGACAAATGCCCAGAGGGAGCCGCTCATCGGCAGAAGTTTTGCCGGCACGGCAGGCCAGGTCAAGCAGACGGCCCCGGCGAGCCGGCATCCGGCGCATGCGGAAAACGCATTGCCCGCTTCTGCGCCTCCGGATCAGGCGCCGTCGCCGGCGGCATAGCCTGCATGCAGACCGTTATTGATCGCCCAGATTGCAGCCTGGGTACGGTTCGCGGCGCGAATCTTACGCAGCACCGCCTTGAGATGGACCTTGACGCTCGCCTCCGTCATCTGCAGCTGAGTGGCGATGATCTTGTTCGGATAGCCGTACACGAGGCAGCGCAGGATCGCCTCCTCGCGGTCCGACAGGCCGTTTGGCCGCACCCCGGGCCGAAAAGTCGGCCCTTCCGGGCGAGCCTTGCCCTGGACCAGGAGTCCGGCAAGCTGGGTCGGAAAGACCTTCTCTCCCACCATTACGAGGCCCAGCGATTGCGTCAGCGCCTCGATGGAAATGTCCTTGAGAAGATAGCCGTCTGCGCCGGCCTCGAGGGAGTGGGAAAGCGACCGCGGCACCAGCCTGCTGGTGAGGACGACAAGCTTTGACTCCGGGCGGGCCGCACGCAGCCTGTTGAGATGTCCGAAACTATCGCTCGAGTCGTCGAACTCGCTGAGGATAAGATCCGGCCGGCAGCCTTTCCCGACCTGCGTGACGGCTTCCGTGAGTGAGGCGAATTCGAACTCGACGCGGTACGGCGAACCGGTGAGCAGCTGCCTGAGTCCCTCGCGGAACAACCCGCTCTGGTCGATGACCAGCGTCGATACGAAACTTGTCGCCGCCTCACGCGTCGCGTCCCGACCGGCGTCGTCGATCATGCGCTCCCATCCGTCGGCAGAGGCCGGAATACCCGACCCGCCAAGCCTGCTCTGCAGCGATGTTACGAGTTGTACGCGCAGCGCCCTAGGCGTCAGTTGGGGAGCTACGGCAGACATTGGCAGCGCGCACCCGCGCCGAAAGGCTTCGCAAAGCCATGTTCGGACAGGTCATGCCGGCGGCGCCCCGAAAGAGTTGCCTCCTCGGTTCAGTCGTGCCGGTCCCGCGGCGACATCGCTGCCTGCTGGCGGAGCGCAAGGCGATAGAGATCCTCGAGCGCTTGCGTCTGTGTAGCCAGATCGAACAAGGCGCTCGTCCTTTCCCGCGCGGCGCGGCTCATCTCCTCCCAGAGCACAGGGTCCGCTAGAAGTCGGACGACATGGCCCGCCAGGGCGCGCCAGTCACGCTCCGGGGCAAGAAACCCGGTGATCCCATGCGCGACTGCCTCGGGAATGCCGCCACTGGAGAAGCTTGCGACCGGTACGCCCATTGCCTGCGCCTCCGCGAACACCAGCCCGAATGCCTCGCATTCGCCGGTCTCTATCGTCTGACTCGGCACGCACAGGATTTTGGCACGGTTCATCCAGCCCCTTACCTCCGCCTGCGGCCGGAATCCCAGAAACCGGCAGCGCACATTCTCCCGCCTTGCCAGCAGCTCGAGTTCGCCGCGGGCAGGGCCATCGCCGATGAGCACCAGCTCGGCATCGAGGTTGCTCCGCCCGACATCGGCCATCGCGCGGATCGCGAACGACGCGCCCTTCAGGGCATCGAACCGGCCGACGAACAGGACGACATTCTCCCGGCGGATCGCCGGGTCCGGCGTAAACTGGCGGACGTCGACCCCGATATAGTGCGTCACGGTCCGATCGGGCGGAAAGCCCTGTGCAAGCAGATGTTGCCGCACGCATTTGGACACGGCGATGAACAATGCGCCCTCGCGCGCGAGCCGCGCCCGCCGCCGGACGTATTTCCGATGCAGATAAAACGACCGCGCCGCATACCCGTCCCGCATCGTCGCCTCGTAGCCGTGAAAGGTGACGACGAGCGGCACGCCAAGGCGCCGCGCAAGCGGCAGCATGAGAGCGCCGTCGATCCCGTAATGGGCATGGATCAGGGCCGGAGCGACCGCGGCGGCCCAACGCGTCAGACGCGGCGAATAGCCGGTCGTCTTGAACACGATCTCCGCGATTCGTCCACTCCGGCTTCTCCGGTTGATCAGGAAAATCCGGTCGGCCGGCATGTCAAGATCGGTCGTCCGCTTCGAACCGGCGTAATGGGCGCGAAAGCTCCGCAGCGCCTCGCCTTGCGAGCGTACCCAGACTTCCGACAGGCGAAGGAGATGATCGCGATAGACCAGAACCGGCGCCGGCTCGGTCCAGGGGAGCTCGCGGCCATGCATGGTCAGCGGCGCGGCACGGCAGGCGCGCGCCGGGCCGCAAGCCGCGCACGTGCGGCATGGAGCGCGATGCGCGGCGCCTGACGGACCCAGGTCATCGGCCCGAAATAGTCCTTGAGATAGCGCCGGCTTTCTTCATCGGAAAGTGCCGCCTGCTTCCCTTTGGTCCCGAGAATGCGGCCGAACGAGCTTGCGAACCATTTGTCCGTGGAGGGGGCAATGTGGCCATAGCGGTGTCGCAGGTGATAGGCGGTCTTCAGGAAGCGCGTCGCCTCGTCCACGCCGGATTCGCGAAAGCTTGCCGCGTTGGTCGTGTGGATGCGTTGCAGCGCGAGCGGCTCACCCAGATGTATCCCGGGAAAAAGCGCAATGGTCGCGAACTTGGGAAACTCGTCGCCCGCCCGGGCAATATCCTCCGGGATCGGCACGATCGCTTCCAGCGTTCGTCGTTGAAACGAGAGCGCACTGAAAGCAGGACAGGCATAGGGAAGCCTGCCGCCATCGGCGAAATGCTCGCGAAGATCGATCCGCGCGAAGTCGCGATACCGCTTGCGGCGCTGAATCACCGCCCGGACATGTCGACGGTCGGGCAGTCTTTGCAACGGGAGCTCGGCACCCCGGCCATCAATGTAGTCCAGCTCGTGAAACACCCATGCCGCGTCGGGGTTGCGCTCGAAGATCTCGACCACGCGCGCGACCTTGACCGGCTCGAAAACGTCGTCGGCATCCAGCAGAAAGACAAAATCACCGTGGCACTCCCGGAACCCCGCGTTGACAGCGCTCGGTTGCCCGCCGTTGCTCTTGAAGATCACACGGACCCTGTCCTGGTACTCCATCAGCAGATCACGCGAACCATCCGTCGAACCGTCGTCGATGACCACGATCTCGATCGGCCGGTAGGTCTGAGCCAGCGCGCTGTCCAGGGCCGCACGAAGATAGCGCTCGTAATTGTGATTGCAGACGATGATGGACGCTAACCGTCCACTCGGCAGCGGTTCAGAAAGCTGCAGCGTCGGACGCCTTCTCGTGTGCCTTTTGCGGAACGGTCCGGTTGTCAACGCATCCTCGCTCCACTGCTCAGAGGTGGCGCGTCAGTTTCCCATAGGCCGCTGCCGGGACGCGATCTGGCGGGATATGACTCCGGCAATCAGCCCGATGGCTTCACGCGGATGAAGCATCAGGCGGCCGGCCTCCTCAATCCCGCCACGCACAAGGTCAAGGATACCTACACGATAGCCAAGCTGCTCCAGCTTCATCTTGTGGAACTTCCAATAGTCTCGCCCACGGCCCGAAGCCAGGCGGCGGGCCACCAGCCGGCGGTAGGTTCTCAACCAATCGCGGTGCAGACGCTCGTAGGTCGGCTGGTCGAGAAACAACGGGCCGTATTTCCGCAACATGCCGAGATATTCGACAAGCTGCGGGTTGTAATGGCGACTGAAGGTATTGCCCATCGAACCAGGGTGGGTGCGCGTGAACGAGAGAACCTGATGCACGAACCCGAAATCATGCCTCGCGAGAATCTCGTAGCAGATCTCGAAATCGGCATGGACGTTATCCTCGTTGTAGAATCCCTGCGGCTTCGCGCGCACAAGGTCCGCACGAATCAGCAGCGACGACGGACTGCCGAACAGGTAGTATTTGCCTAGCAGCGTACTGCGGCAGATCTCACGGCCGTCCCAGACGTCCTGGCCCAGAGGCAGGCCGTCGCACTCGATCAGGCGGTCGGAGAGAACATACGAGCCGACCAGCCCGACGGCCGGATTGTCCTCCATGACGTCGACCATGCGCGAAATGCATTCTGGAAAGAGCCGGTCGTCGGCATGCAGGACCTTGCAATAGCGGCTGTCAGGCGCGATCTGGCGCAGCGCGCGGTTCCAGTTGGCGATGATCGGGAGAAAGCTGTCGCCGCGATGCACCCGGATGCGAGGGTCAAGGGCGGCGTATCGCGACGCGATTTCGACCGTACGATCGCTGCTGCAGTTGTCCGAGATGACGTATTCCCAGTTCTGGTGCGTCTGGGTGCGGACGCTATCGATCGCCTCGGCGAGGAAGGCCTCGCCGTTGTAGACCGGCGTGACGATGCTCACCTTGGGCTGGCTTTTGGACATGGCGGCTCAGCTGGGGTCGTGACGAGCCCAATCGTCATCGGATCGGACGAACCAGTTCGCATGATGTGCGGGCCCTCGACGCAGCAATTCCGGAACCGTAACGAATGACAGCGTGGACCGGGCCAGGAACCTGTCCAGCCCCTCAAGTGTCGCGGCCCGATTGAGCGCTGTCGGCACCCTGGCATCGTAAAGTGCGTCGTGCAGCAGAACGACGCCGCCGGGCTTGACCCGGGAGGCGAGCCGCTCGGCGATCTGCTCCGGAGTCAGGTCCAGCCAGTCCTCGATCGTGGCATTCCACGTGACGACGTCATATCCCAGCATAAGCGCATCAAGCCGGGAGGCGACGCTTTGCAAGCCATGAGGCGGTCGAAAGATCCGACGGCCATAGGGTGCCAGAGCGACCTCGCATTCGCGCATCTGACGATACCGTTCATGGCGGGGCAGTGCCGGAAAGCGCGGATGATCGAACGAGTGATTTGCGATGCAGTGACCGGCGGCAGCGGTTCGCTCCACCAACTCCGGATGACGGCGGGCCTGCGCGCCCAGCATGAAGAACGTCGCTTTCGCCCCGTGCCGGTGCAGGAGATCGAGCAGGGCCGGTGTGCTGCCCGGGTCCGGGCCATCGTCAAATGTGAGCGAGGCTACCGGTGCAGTCGTGTGCACATGCGTTACGGTCCCGAGCAGGCGCCGCCCGGCAATCCGAAGCACCCGCCTGACCGCTCGCCGCGGCAGATTGCGTCCGAAGGCGAATGCGGCATGGATCGGGAAGATCTGCGACCGGCGCGCCTTCCCGGGATGCGCGCCGTCGCCGGCGCGGTTCACTGAGCGGCATCCTGCATCAGGAGCCGGTCCTCCGCCTTGCCGCCGAGCTTCTGATCGAAATAGGCGATCGTCCGTCCGAGCCCTTCATCGAGCGGGATTTTCGGCTCCCAGCCCAGCACCGACTTCGCCAGCGTGATGTTGGGGCAGCGCTGGGTCGGGTCGTCGGCCGGCAGCGGCCTGGCGATGATCTTGGAGCGCGAGCCGGTCATCTCGATGACCTTGCGGGCGAGATCGCCGATGGTGAACTCGACCGGATTGCCGAGATTGATCGGTCCGGTGACCGTGTCGGGCGCGTCCATCAGCCGCACGAAGCCGTCGATCAGGTCGTCGACATAGCAGAACGCCCGGGTCTGGCGGCCGTCGCCGTAGACCGTGATCGGCTCG
>JAWLHE010000008.1:0-299459 GCA_041690495.1 Alphaproteobacteria bacterium
CGAAGCGGTACGGGCCGGGCGGAAAGGCCGGGCTGCTCGGCGGCATCGCGAAAGCGGTCTTTCGTACAGTCTCTCGATTCATGGGGTGTGTCCTTGAGAAATGCGCCGGCCGATCTCAGGCGAATGCCGTCCTGCGGGTGCGTGCGTGGTGGATGGCCCAGAGGGTAAGCACCGCTCCGAAGATCGCCGGCAGGGAGACGGCGGGAAAATCGCGGGCGATCACCGATGGAGAACAGATGCCGACGGCAACCTCCCACAGGTGGAAGACGGCATGGGCGGCGAGCCACAACGTCGCCGCCGCCCACAATCCGATGCGTCGCTCCGTCCGGATGATGCCGATGCCGAAAGCGATGCCCAGGAATAGTTGGACGATCCCGATATCGCGGACGAAGTGCTGATTGAAGAAGCCGGTGTCGGTCACGCCCGGGACAAATTCGTACCAGGCCAACGGCGCGACCAGCATGAACAGCCCGTTCATGGTCAGGAACAGTCCGTTGAAGACCGCCATGAAAAACATCCCGATCAGAACTGCAGGATTGCCCTCGGTCGTCGTCATAACCAAGACCCTCCGATTTCGAATCAGCACCCGCGGATCGCGCCTGACACGCACCGCATCGCGGACCGGCAAGCGGTCCCTCACTTCGTGCGGGCGAGCCAGTCCTCGAAGCGCGTCGCGCCGATGCGCGGATTGTCGCCTGGCGTGAGGGATTGATCGGTCAGCCGCGCGCCGAAGTAGCGTGCGCGGATATCGGCGATCACCCGGCGCGCGTCCTGCTTCGCGCTCAGGAATCGTCTCACGAGCTCGTCGAGGCTGATCCGTTCCGGACCGGCCAGTTCGATCGTGCCGTTCGCCGGCGCGTGCAGCGCGACGTCGGCCAACACGTCGGCGACGTCATCCGATGCGACGGGCTGGATGAAAGCAGGCGACAGGCGAATCGTCTGGCCATCGGTGGCCGATTGGGCGATGCCGTTGAGAAACTCGAAGAACTGTGTCGAGCGTAGGATCGTATAGGGGACCCCGGATGCCTTGATTAGCTTCTCCTGGGCCATCTTTGCGCGGAAGTAGCCGCTCTCGAGAAGACGGTCGGTGCCCACGACCGACAGCGCGACGTGATGTCTTACGCCGGCGGCCGCTTCCGCGGCGAGGAGGTTGCGCCCCGACGTCTCGAAGAACTCCAGGACCGCCTTGTCCTCGAAGGACGGCGAGTTCGCCACGTCGACGACGACCAGGGCGCCTGCAAGGGTTTCAGCCAGCCCCTGGCCCGTGACGGTGTTGACGCCCGAGTCGGGCGACGCCGCTACGACCTCGTGACCCTTCAGGCGAAGCCTGTTCACGAGC
This sequence comes from Alphaproteobacteria bacterium, assembly GCA_041690495.1. Lineage (GTDB taxonomy): Bacteria > Pseudomonadota > Alphaproteobacteria > CACIAM-22H2 > CACIAM-22H2 > DATAAP01. The sequence continues at coordinate 1,340 of JAWLHE010000008.1, forward strand.
TTCGTTCCGATGAGGCCGCTGCCTCCGATAACGACGATCTTCATTGGGAACTCCGGTCTGCATCGGCTGCATCAGCGCGATCGATGTGAGCGGAGATTGCCTGCAAGCCGGCCGGAAGACTTTGCAGGGACCTTCAGTTTCTATTGAATCCGCGTTGGTTTTTTGTCCAAGGCGGCTGTCGCCCTTATAGTATGTTGTCGAGAAGTCGTCGCGCGGCAACTCTGTCCGGCGAGATCCGTTTTGCAAATCAATGTCTTGCTGACCGTTCGCCCGTTCGCCCCGACTGCCAACCGCATGCATGCGGAATCATGGAGCGTCGACGTGCAGTTCGAATTCGGTGATTACGTGCTCGACCCGGACCGGCGGGAACTCACCCGGGAGTCCAAGGTCGTTGCGACGGGGCCTCAAGTCTTCGACCTGCTGCTTTGCCTGGTTCGGAACCGCGATCGCGTCGTCAGCAAGGACGACCTGCTGAACGCCGTATGGAAGGGGCGGATCGTCTCCGAGTCGACGCTGACCAGCCATATCAATGCAGCACGGAAGGCAATCGGAGACAACGGCACCGACCAGCGCCTGATACGAACGGTCGCTCGCAAGGGCTTCCGCTTCATCGGTGATGTCAGGGAAGTGCTGTCATCGCCTGGTGCCAGCCCGCCGAAGGCTGAATCCGCCGTAAGCGAATCGCCGGGCCTCGGGCCGGCTCTTCCCGACAAACCCTCGATTGCCGCGCTGCCCTTCCAGAACCTGAGCGGCGATCCCGAGCAGGACTACTTTGCCGACGGCGTCGTGGAGGACATCACGTCGGCGCTGTCGCGCATCCGCTGGCTGTTCGTGATCGCGCGCAATTCGAGTTTCACATACAAGGGCCGCGCAGTGGACGTGAAGCAGGTGGGCCGTGAGCTGGGTGTCCGCTACTTGCTGGAAGGGAGCGTGCGCAAGGCAACGAAACGGGTGCGCATCACCGGGCAGCTCATCGACGCGACGACCGGCGCCCATCTCTGGGCGGACCGGTTCGAAGGCACCCTTAACGACATTTTCGAGCTGCAGGATCAGGTCGCAGAAAGCGTCGTTGGCGCGATCGCGCCACAACTGGAAAGGGCGGAGATCCGGCGGGCAAAACGCAAGCCGACCGAAAGCCTCGACGCTTATGACTACTATCTGCGCGGAATGGCGCACCTGCATCAGGGAAACAGGGTGGCTACCGACGAGGCACTTCCGTTGTTCTCGAGGGCAATACAGCTCGATCCGGATTTCGCGTCGGCCTACGCGATGGCGGCGTGGTGTCACTTCTGGCGGAAGATCAATGGATGGATGATCGATCGTCCCCATGAAATCGCCGAGGGGGCTCGACTGGCCCGTCGAGCCGTGGAGCTGGGGAAGGACGATGCTGTCGCGCTGGCTCGAAGCGGCCATGCGCTTGCGCATCTCGTTGGCGAACTCGATAGCGGAATCGCATTGGTCGACAGGGCGCTGGCGCTCAATCCGAACCTCGCGGCGGCTTGGTTCCTCGGCGGCTTCCTGCGAATCTGGCGCGGCGAACCGGATGATGCGATCGAACGCCTCGCGCGCGCGATGCGCTTGAGCCCGCTGGATTCGGAGATGTACCGAATGCAGGCCGGAACCGCGATGGCGCATTTGCTCGCAGGCCGCTTCGATGCTGCCTCGTCCTGGGCGGAGAAGGCATTCAGGGAATTGCCGAGCTTCCTGATCGTCGCCGGCATTATCGCCGCGAGCCACGCCCTTGCCGGCCGAACGGACGAAGCGCGACAAGCGATGCGCCGTTTGCGGGAACTCGACCCGGCGCTGCGCATCTCCAGTGTCAAGGACTGGTTCCCCATCCGTCGGCCTGAAGACGTCGCTACGTTCGCTGCCGGCCTGCGCAAAGCAGGGTTGCCGGAATGACGACCCGGATGTCGGCTCATACCGACGCGCAACGGCCCGCCAGGTCGGAGATCGAGCGGACGTGATTGTCCGCGCGGGCTCGAGCACAAACCCGGCCGGCGCGGAATACCCTTTCCGACGCACGCGGCAGCATCTCGGCAAGCAGCTACTCCGGCAGACTTCTTCCGATATTTCAGAAGATTAGCCGTTCCATTAAGGCGCCGTTAACCATGCCCGGCGATGGTCGAACCATCGAGGACGGCGAGGAACCGGGATGGGTGTCACGTTTGGCCGGGACCGGCCGGCAATCAACGGAATCGCCATGCAGGGACGGTGCGCACGGCTCGCCCTCGCGGTTGTCGCCGTTGCCTCGCTCGCGGGCGGGGCCGTTGCCGGGACGCTCGAGTTCGCGACCGGCGGCGGCGATGCATGGACCTTCGCGAAGCGCATCGAAGGCTCGATCCAAGGCGAGTGCAGCGAGATCACGATCACGTCGCCGGCAGGAGTTGTGCTGGCCTGGCAGCACGACGGGAGGTTCGGCGCGGCGGTGAAGCTGCGCGAGGGCGCGAACGATATCCAGGCGTTCTGCCGCGACGAGCGCGGCCTGCTGCCCTCCGCGATCCAGCAATGGACGGTCCGGCTGCGCGACGCGCCGCGCGCCTGGGCGCGCAGTCTGGCCGTCGCCGACGCCCTGATTCTCGACGCCGGCCGCAGCGAGCCGGCCGAGGGTCATGCGGCGCCGATCCGGCGCTATGAATGGCGCGCGCGCCTCGGCAATCCGGCACCGCTCCATGCGACCGGCAGTGCCGCACCGCTCGACGCGGCGCCGGCGACCGGCAAGCGCCTTGCCGTCCAGACGCCGGCCGCGGACGGCGAATACCAGGTCACGCTGCGTGTCGTCGACGCGCTTGGGCGCGACGACACGAGCACGCTCGCGTTCCGCGTCGACGGCGGCAGGCCGCGCGCGGTCGATCCCGCGCGCGACCACCCGGCCTGGGTCGATTGCGCGGTCGTGTACGGCATCGTACCGCACCTCTTCGGCCCGCGCGGCTTCAGGGATGTCGAGGCGCGGCTGGACGAGATCGCGGCTCTCGGCGCGACGGCGCTGTGGTTGTCGCCGGTCAATGCGAGCCCGGCACATGATTTCGGCTACGCAGTGACAGATCATTTCGGTCTGAACGAATCGCTCGGCACCGAGTCGGAATTCCGCCGACTGGTCGACGCGGCGCATGCGCGCGGCCTGCGCGTGATCATGGATTTCGTGCCCAACCACGCCTCCGAGCAACACCCCTATTATGCCGACGCGGCAGAGCGGGCGCGGGCATCGCCCTATTTCCGGTTCTTCGACCGCGGGGCCGACGGCGCGCCAACGCATTACTTCGACTGGACCCATCTCAAGAACTTGGACTTCGACAATCCCGAAGTTCGGCGCTACGTCATCGAGGCGTTCGCGCACTGGGTTCGCGCATTCGACATCGATGGCTTCCGCGTCGATGCGAGCTGGGGCATCCGCGAGCGGGCCCCCGAGTTCTGGCCGCGCTGGCGCGCGGAGCTGAAGCGCATCAAGCCCGATCTGCTGCTGCTCGCCGAAGCGTCGGCGCGCGATCCGTATTATCTCGCGCACGGCTTCGATGCCGCCTATGATTGGACCGGGACGCTTGGTGTATGGGCATGGCAGGAGGCCTTTGCCGAAGGTGCCGCGAGCGTGCCGCTGTTGCGCGAGGCGCTGACCAATGGCGGCGCCGGATATGACGCAGGCGCGTATGTCTTTCGCTTCCTCAACAACAACGACACCGGCGCACGCTTCGTCACGCGGCACGGCGTACCGATGACACGCGTCGCGGCGACAATGCTGCTGACCCTGCCCGGCATTCCGGGCATCTACATGGGCGATGAGGTCGGGGCCGAGTTCGAACCCTACGCCAGCCGAGCGCCGGTTGACTGGACCGACGGGCACGGCCTTCGCGAGCATTATGCGCGGCTGACTGCCCTGCGCCAGGCCGAGCCCGCCTTGCGCTCGCGCCGGCTGGCGCTGGTCGAGACGTCGCACGCTGATCGGGTGCTCGCCTATCTGCGCCCGGGCCGCGCGGCGGGAGAGGGCCTGGTGGTCCTGCTCAATTATGGCGCCGAGCCGCTCAAGGTTGCGTTGTCGCAGGATGGCAGCCTCGCCGGCCGCGTGCACGACGTGCTCAACGGCGAGACGCTGACGGTGTCCGCGAATGCGCCGGTGGTAGCGCTTCCTGGCTATGGCGCCCGCGTGTTGCGTCGGGTTCAGGGCCCGCGCAGCGCATCGCGAGCGCCTTGATCAGCGCAATTCGGAACTGCCCTCATCGTCGGTCCTCCCGCGAGCGGGAGCGGGACCGCGGCCCGTTGCCTTCACGATCCTCTCCGGGCAGGAGCGGGCAGGAGCGGGCAGGAGCGGGCAGGGCAAGTAAGGGTCGCGCAGCCGGTAACGCATCGAATGGCTTTTACAGAGCCGCCGAGAGCGACTGCTCCACGCCGGCGGCGATGGCGAACAGGCGGTGGTCGGCGCCGTGCGCGCCCACGAGCATGAGCCCGACCGGCGCCGTGCCAGGCGCGTGGCAGGGCAGGGAGATTGCGCAGCGGTCAAGGAAATTTGCGATGCTCGGATTGCGCAGCAGCAGGATGTTGATCCGGGCATAAGCCTCGTCGCTCGCCAGTTCGTCGATTCGCGGCGCGACGACCGGTACGGTCGGCATGATCAGCGCGTCGAAGGCGGATGTGGTTCGGTTGGCGCGCGCGATAACGTCGCCCCGTGCACGGACGAGATCGATGTAGTCGGCGGCGCTCTGCTCGGCGCCGCGCAGGATGCGCACCCGCACGCGCGGATCGTAGAGCGGCCCGGCCCGCTCCAGGAGCTTCCGGTGCCAGGCGTAGGACTCCGCCGCGGCGAAACCGCCCTTGGCATTGATCGCCGCCAGCTCGGTCAGCTCGGCGAAATCGAACTCGCCGATGACCGCGCCCGCGCGCGACAGCTGCGTCAGCGTCCGTTCAAAGGTGCTTGCGACGTGCCGATCGACGCCGTCGAGAACAAAGGATCTCGGCAGGCCGACGCGCAGGCCGCGGACGGGGAGCGGGTCCGGCGCCGCAGGCGGCTCGCCTGCGATGACGGCGTCGACAGTCGCGCAGCACCCAACGCTGTTCGCGAGCGGTCCTAGCGAATCCAGCGACAGCGACAGCGGCACGACGCCGTCGAGCGGCACGCGGCGCGCCGTCGGCTTGTAGCCGACGATGCCGGTGAGCGCGGCCGGGATGCGGCAGGAGCCGCCGGTGTCGCTGCCAAGCGCCGCGAAGGCCATGCCGTCGGCGATCGAAACCGCCGCGCCCGAGGACGAGCCGCCCGGTATGCGCCCGGCGGCGCGCTCCCAAGGGTTGCGGGGCGTGTCGTAATGCGGGTTAAGGCCGAGGCCGGAGTAGGCGAACTCGGTCATGTTGGTGCGGCCGACGACAATGAAGCCGGCCGCGCGCAGCCGCGCCACGACCGGCGCATCGTGCGATGCGGGCGGCGCGTCGGCCAGGGCCCGCGAGCCGGCGCTGGTCACGTCGCCGGCGACGTCGAACAGGTCCTTCACCGAGACCGGAATGCCGGCGTAAGGCGTCGGCGCGCGGCCGAGTGCGCGGAGCCGGTCGTAAAACGAAGCGGCCGCGCGCGCCTCGTCGGCATACACCTTGAGGAAGGCGCGCTTTCCTTCCCCGCCCGGATCGGCGATCCGTGCAAGCGTTTCCTCCACGAGGGTGGTTGACGTTGTCCGGCCTTCGGCCAGGGCGGCGGCGAGCGCAGCGAGCGTTTTCATCGGAATGCCGTTTCCGGGTGGATCAAGGCTTGCATGCGCCGTGGGCGATGCTGCTGGCGACGATGACGGCGAAAGATGGTCAGGCAGCGTTCGAACGGCATGGCTGTGCGTGCATTATGACCGAGCCCGGCGATCGCCGCCACCCGGGCGGGAGCCGATCTGCCTTGCCGTGCCGATCCGCTGTGCAGCGTGCCGCGGAGGCGACCTCGATTCTTTCGTCGGCTCACCGCGGCGAATCCGTGCACACGGACAGGCGAGCAGGTGCCGATCCCGGATCGGCCCCTATGCGGTCCCTTCGCCTGGCGCTTTCAGTTCGCCCGGCTCCGGCTCGTGCCGTTGGGCGAGGCGAGCGAGGTGAGGCTATCGCGGTCGGCAACCGTGACGCGCGCACCGCGCGTGGTCACCCCGTGACTGCGGAGCGCGGCGAAGGCGCGCGACAGGTGTTCGGGGCTGGCGCCGAGACGTGCGGCGAGATGGCGCTTGCCGAACGGCAGGCGGATTTCGGTACGCGCCGGCTCGTCGACGAGCAACGACAGGAGATAGCCGGCAAGGCGCTGCGTCACCGATTGCATCTTGAGATCGAGGACCTCGCCGACAACCCGGCGATACTGGGTCGACAGGTAGCGCGCCGCGGCCATCGCGAGCGCAGGCTCGCTTTCAATGATCCGCCGGACGCGCGCCGCGCGCATGCGCAGGATCCGCGACGGCTGCAGGGTCTGCCCGGAGAGAAGATAGGGCTCGTCGAGCAGCACGGTCGCGAGCTGGAACTGCGAAACCGGCCGCAGAATGTCGATCGTGGTCGAGCTGTCGCCCTTGCGCGATGTGAGAGCCACCATGCCGCGGGCGAGAACGAACAGGAACTCCGGTCTTGTGCCCTGCTCGAACAGAGCCTGATCCGCGGGCACCTCGTCGGCAATGGCGTCGCTGACGAGCCGGCCGAGCAACGCCGAATCGAGATCGGCAAAGGCCGGAATTGATTTGAAAAATTGGGTTTCGGTCTGCGGTGCGTCTTGCAACACGCGGCTGTTTCTCCTCTTCTCGGTGGATTGCTGCGCCGCATCCCACGCTGGCGCTCCCCCGGAGTATCCCGGAAATCGCGCCCGGCATCAAAGGTTGAAATCTGGCCAAATTGTGGAACGCGGGCCGGCGGATTTCCCGGTCCGAGGAAATCGCGGCCTTCTCCTGCATTGCATGCCGCGCATAGGATCGGCGCGGCCCGGCGCATCGTCCGGGATCTGTCGCAAAGGAGGCTGCCCCATGGCTCATGTGAAAACGGCCGGCAGGCCGTCGGCGCGCGCGGGTGCGCGCGTCGCGGTCAGGACCGTCTATTTCCTGAATGGTCCGAACGCCAATCTCTACGGCCGTACTGCTGGCGCCGTATATGGCACCGAAACATTCGAGGATCTGGCCAGGCGCTGCGAGCGCAAGGCAAGGGCGCTCGACCTGACGCTATCGTTCCGTCAGAGCAATCACGAGGGAGAGATCGTCGACTGGATCCAGGAGGCGATCGCCAAGGCCCAGGGCATCGTCATCAACGGCGCCGGACTGACCTATACGTCGATCGCGATTCTCGACGCTCTGCTTGCCTTTCCCGGTCCGATCATCGAGGTGCACATGAGCAACATCTATCGCCGCGAGCCGTTCCGCCATCATTCCTTCATCTCCAAGGCCGCGACGGGAATCGTTGCCGGGCTCGGCGCGGACGGCTATGAGCTTGCGCTCGAGGCGATGCGCCGGCTGCTTGACCGGGAGACAGGGACGAGATGACCACAGCGCGGGCAATGCTGTTCTACAGCAAGTTCGATGACGCCAAGGACTGGCGCGAGAATCTTCGGCGCGCGATGCCCGATCTCGATTTCCGCGTCGATCCGGATGTCGGCGATCCGGCGGAGATCGAAAGTGCCATGGTGTGGAAGGCTCCGCCGGGCGAGCTGCGCAAATATCCGAACCTCCGGCTGATTGTCAATATCGGCGCCGGCGTCGATTACATCGTCAAGGACAAGACGCTGCCGCCCGATATTCCAATCGTGCGGCTGGTCGATCCCGAGATGAACCGGATGATGGCGCAATACGTGATGCTCGCCGTGCTGCGATACCATCGCGACTTCCCCGCGTTCGAGAAGGCGCAGCGCGAGCGGCGCTGGCGGTACATTCATCCGCGCGAGACGGCAGCATGCAGCGTGGGCATCATGGGCCTCGGGAATCTCGGGACGCTTGCCGCATCCGAACTGCTGCGCCAGGGGTTCCGGGTCGCGGGCTGGTCGCGCACGCCGAAGACCGTGGAGGGCGTCGCAACCTTCCACGGCCGCGAGCAGTTGGGGGATTTTCTCGCCCGTACGGATATCCTGGTGCTCATGATGCCGCTCACGCCGGAGACGGACGGCATCGTCGGTCGGGACGTGCTCAATGCGCTGCCGCGCGGCGCGCGGCTCATCAATGTCGGGCGAGGGCAGCTCGTCGACGAAGACGCCCTGATCGCCGCGATCCGCGAAGGCCAGATCGCCGGCGCGACGCTCGACGTGTTCCGCACCGAGCCGCTGCCGCCGGATCATCCGTTCTGGGCGCTCGAGCAGGTCACCATCACGCCGCATCTCGCCAGCATCGCCGTGCCGCGCAGCGCGTCCGCGCAGATCGCCGACAACCTGCGTCGCCTGCGCGAGGGCCGGCCGCTCCTCAACGTCGTCGACCGCGCAAGGGGGTATTGAGCGCCGCAGGATAGATCCCGCAAGGGGCGGATCTAGGATCGGCCCTCGCGCGACTTCGCCGTGCGTTTGCGGGCAGACTTCTCGATCGCCGAGGCGTCGACGATGGTCGGCCAGGTCGTGGTGAAATAGTCTCGCGCATAGGCGCTGAAGGCGGCGACGGCGCGGCGGAGCGCCGCCTGGCGCAGCCGCAGGCCGACGACCAGCGTGCGGGGCAGGTCCTCCAGGATCGGCACAGCTGAGACTCGCGTGCCGTCATAGGTGTAGGGCATGCGCGGAATCGCGTTGAGGATGCCGTAACCGCGATGCCGTCCGACCAGGCCGCGCACCATGTCGTAGGAGCGCGTGCGATGGACGATGCGCGGCTCGAGACCGTAGGCGCGAAACAGCGAGAGGAAGTATTCGCGGCTGTGCGGCAGGTCGAGCAGGATCATCGGCTCGTCGACCAGCTCGCGCAGGCTGACGGCGTTGCGGCCGGCCAGCCGGTGGTCGACTGGCAGTATCGCGCGGGGCGGCAGCTCGGCCATGACCTCGGTCGCGAATTCGTCGCTCGTCGCGTAGGCATAGCTCAGCGCCAGCTCGATCCTTCCCGTGCGCAGGCCGCTCAGGATCTCCTCCTGGTTCCACTCCTCGCAGCGCACGGTGATGTCGGGGTGAAGGGCCTCGAAGCCCTGCAGCAGCCCGGGCATGACGAACGGTGCCAGCGTGAGGAAGCAGCCGACAACGATCTCGCCCTTGAGCCCTTCGCCCATGGAACCGGCGCTCGCCTCGAATTCGCGCGCATGGGCGAGGAGGGCGCGCGCCTCGAGCAGAACGCGCTCGCCCGCCTGGGTCAGGGTCAGCCCCTTGGCATGGCGCCGGATGAAGAGCTGGATTCGGAACTCGTCTTCGAGCTGGGCAATCGCCGCCGAGATCGACGGCTGGGAAACCCCAAGCTGGCGCGAGGCACGCGTGACGCTGAGCGTCTCGGCGGTGGCCACGAAATAGCGGAGCGCGCGTATCGACAGATGCATAGGATTTTCCGATCCAGTTCGCCGCAAAATACTATTTTACCGAAGATGAGGCCACTCCTACGATTTCGGCCGGACCGATAACGTCTCCTGAACGAGGACAGCCATGCTCCGCACCGGCAATGACTACCGCCAGGGCCTTCGCGACGGCCGCGAGATCTGGATGGACGGGGAGCGGATCAAGGACGTTACGACCCACAAGGCGTTCAAGCCGATTGTCGACGTCCGGGCCCGGATGTACGACATGGCGCACGAGGCGCGCTATTCCGAAACGATGAGCTATCTCGACGGCAACGTGCGCAACTCGATTCTTCTGAAGCGTCCGGTCGAGCAGAAGGACTGGTGGGACAAGTGGCATGCGGTCGATGCCGTGATGAAGGACATCCGCGGCGTCGTCACCCGCGTCGGCGACGAGACGGTCGGCGAGATGTGGTCGCTTTATGACGGCCGCGAGGTCCTCAACGAGATCGACCCGCGATTCGCCGATAACATCGATAATCACATCCAGGCGGTGCTCGAGAAGGACATCTTCCACGTCTCCGCGAATACCGATCCGAAGGGCGACCGATCGAAACGGCCGCAGGACCAGGACCCGGACATGATGGTCCATGTCGTCAAGGAGACGGACAAGGGCATCATCATCCGCGGCGCCAAGTACGAAACGGCATCGGCCTATGCCGACCAGGCGTTCCTGAAGCCCACCGTCGGCGCGTGGACCGACGAAAAACTGTCCGATTACGCGGTCGGCTGCATCGTCAAGATGGGCGCGCCCGGTGTGAAGCATATCTGCCGCTCGGGCTTCGTCGGCAAGGGATCGGCCGACGACTATCCGCTCGCCAACAGGTTCGACGAGGTCGACACCCTGATGGTGCTCGACAACGTGCTGATTCCCTGGGAAGACGTGTTCTTCTACCGCTATACCAAAGCCGCGCAGTACATCCGCAGCTCGCTGCATCGCTATTCGGCGTTTCCCTATGTGCTGCGCCTGCTTTACGTCGCCGACATGATGATCGGCGCCGCACTGTGGAACTGCAAGCAGATCGGGCTCGACAAGATGCAGGCGGTGCGCGAGAAGCTCGCCGACCTCGTCTGTTACCGCGAGGGCATCAACGCGCATCTCTCGGCCTCGATCGCGCTGGCGGAGAAGAGCCCGGGCGGGCTGCTGATGCCGAACCAGTCGCTGCTCTATGCCGGCCGCATCCACGCCTGCGCCAACCTGCCCCAGGTGATGCATATCGCCCGCGAGTTGTGCGGCGGCCAGATCTGCGTGACGCCGAACGCAGCCGCCTTCCGCAGCGAGAACACCAAGCACTGGCTGGAGAAGTTTTACAGCCTGAACGACAACTGGCAGGCCGAGGATCGCCGCAAGCTGCTCGCCTTCGCGCGCGATCTGCTCAACTCGGACTACGCCGGCCACCGCCTGACCTTCGTTCAGTTCGCCCAGGCCCCGCATTTCAACCATCTGGCGGCGCTTTACAACAGCTTCGACTTCTCCGGACCGCTCGACTTCGTCAAGCGCGCCGCCGATCTCTCCGACCGAGTCAACGGGAAGGGCTGAGCCATGGTCGATGCCGAACGCTTCCGCGATGCCATGCGCCGCATGGCGACGGGCGTGTCGGTGGTGACGACCGACGGCCCGGCCGGGCGATTCGGCGTGACGGTCAGCTCGATGTGCTCCCTGTCGCTCGAGCCCCCGTCGGTGCTGGCCTGCGTTCACCAGGCCAGCCCGGCGCATCGCGCGATCATCGAGAACGGCGTGTTCTGCGCCAACGTGCTCGCCGCCGAGCAGGCGCGCGTCTCGGACAGCTTCGCGGGCCGCGTGCTCGAGCTCAAGGCCGACAAATTCGCCTGCGCCGAGTGGAATACGCTCGTCACCGGCAGTCCGGTGCTGCGGGATGCGTTCCTGGCCTTCGACTGCCGCCTGAGCCGCGAGGTCGAATTCGGCTCGCATCGCATCCTTATGGGCACGGTCATCGACCTGGTGGCGCGCGACGGGCGGCCGCTCATCTATGCCGACCGCGGCTATCGCTCGGTCGCGGCCTGAAGGAGATCGGACGGGGGACATGACGCATCAGCGATTCCGCAAATTCAATACCAAGGATGTCTGGAAGGGCCAGGACATCGACAACGATGTCTGCATGGTCGTGCGTGCCGGCAACATGGTCTTCGTGCGCGGCCAGACCGGCATGGACCTCGACGGCAAGATCCACGGCATCGGCGATCCGGCGGCGCAGACCGAGAACGCAATGAAATGCCTGAAGATCCTGCTCGAGGAGGCAGGCTCTCGGCTCGATGACGTCTGCAAGATCGTGGTCTACATCACCGATCGCGCCTATCGCGAGGCGGTCTATCGCGTCATCGGAAAATGGTTGAAGGGCGTGCATCCCGTGTCGACAGGAATCATCGTTCAGGGCCTCGCACGCCCGGAACTGCTGATGGAGATCGACGCCTTCGCGGTCATACCGGACGACCGCAAGGGCTGAGGACGCAGTTGAGGGCCCGCCCGCGCAACCGGGCGGCGCCGGAGGGAAGGGGAAGCACGGCGCCGCCAGCGTGGCCGGCGACGGTTTATCGTTGTCTGGATCAAATATTCGGGTCATTCTCTCATGAATAACCGGGGGCGAACATTTTACCTTTTCCCCATCTCGTGGGAGTTTGCTTTTGATTTGAGCAAATATCCTTTCGCTCGAATAAAAAATCGCCAAGAATACGCGATTGATTCCGGCGTCGCCGGGAAAGACACCCGCTCCAGCACTCAGTCTCGCGCGCGAAGCGGGTTGGCATCGGTCTTGCGAGATCAAAGAGAAGAGCCGCGGCGATGCGCGGCGTGATCGAACACTGAGGAGGTTCAAGCCATGCGGAAATCAGCGATGGGAATGGCGTTGGCGTTCGGACTCGCGCTCACAGCGGGGCCGGTGCTGGCGCAGGAAAAACTCGTGGTCAGCATCTGGGGTGGCAGCTGGCGCGACATGGTCGCCGAAACGGTCGGGAAGAAGTTCACTGCCGACACCGGCGTGCAGGTCGAGTACGTGACCGGTGGCACAATCGACCGTCTCAACAAGGCGAAGCTCTCGAAGGGCAACCCCGAGACCGACGTCGTGCTCACCACCAGCCATATCGGCTGGCTCTACGCTTCCGACGATCTTCTCGAGAAGCTCGATCTCTCGAAGGTGCCCAACGCCAAGGACATCTTCGAAGAGGCCAAGGTCAGCCCGTACGCGGTCGGCCTCTGGTCCTATGTCTACACGATCGGCTATCGGCCCGACCTGGTTCCGGCCGACATGCAGTTCAACTCGTGGCGCGACCTGTGGAGCCCGAAGATGAAGGGCATGCTCGGCCTGCCCGACTTCGACCCGAGCCATATCATGATCGTGGCCGCGATCCTCAACGGTGGCAGCGCCAAGGAGTGGGAAAAGGGCCAGCCGCTGCTGAAGGAGCTGAAGCCCAATATCAAGGCGTTCTATTCTTCTGACGCGACCAGCCAGGAGAAGATCGCGAACGGCGAAACGCCGGTCCAGGTAATCCTGTCCGGCAACGCCTTCCACAACATGGACCAGGGCATCAAGATGAAGCTGGTGGTGCCGAAGGAAGGCGCCATCGTCGGCATCGACAATATCGGCATCAACAAGGGCACCAAGAAGCTCGACCTCGCCTACAAGTTTATCAACACGGCGCTCGACCCCCAGGTCCAGGCGGGAATCGTCAAGATCAAGAAAATGGGGCCGATGAACGCCAAGACGCCGGTCGATCCCGAACTCGCCAAGCTGCCCGGCCTGTTCACCAGCGCCAAGCAATGGAAGGACGAGGCGATCATCATCGACCACAAGCTGCGTTCGGAGATGTTCGGCGAATGGAAGAGGTGGTTCACCGAGAACATCATCGGCGGCTGAGCGACTACTTGTGAGGGATCGCCTCCGGGCCTGATCCGGAGGCGATCCAGCTGCTGCCATGCGTGCCACGAAATCTCCGCCCTTCTTCTACTGGTTCGTGCTGCCGGCCGTCGTCCTCGGCGCCGTGTTCCTGGCGGCCATGGCAGCGCTGTTCCAGTACAGCTTCCGCGAATACATCCCCGGCTCGATCGCGGTCGGCGGTTTCACCCTGGGCAATTTCGCGCGGATGGCGAAATGGCTCTACGTACGCGTCTTCGTCGACACGCTGAACTATTCGGCGCTGACGGCGCTCTTCAACCTGCTTCTGGGATATCCGCTCGCCTATGCGCTGGTGCGATCGCGCTCGGCGCTGCTGAAATCGGTGATCATGATCGTCACGATCTCCCCGCTCTTCACCGGCGACATCGTGCGCACCTACGCCTGGCTGATCGTGCTCGGGAAGAACGGCTTCATCAACTCGGTGCTGGGCGATCTCGGCCTGATCGAGCAGCCGCTCGAGATTCTCTATACGCCGCTCGGCGTGGTGATCGCGCTGGTGCAGTACTCGATGCCGGTGATGGTGATCATCCTCGCGGCCGCCATCAGCCATATCGACGTCGACTACGAGCGCGCGGCGGCAAGCCTCGGGGCGAGCCCGCTCAAGGTGTTCCTCAAGGTGACGTTGCCGCTTTCGGCGCCGGGCATCATTTCCGGCTTCATCACGATCTTCGCCTGGACCCTCAGCGCCTTCGCCACCCCGCAGCTGGTCGGTGGCGGCAAGGTCAACATGATCTCGAACATGGTCTACAACATGGGATTCTCGAACTTCGACTTCCCGTTCGCGGCCGTGCTGAGCATGACCGCGCTGCTGCTGACCATGGCGCTGCTCGTGCTGATCCGCGTCTCGGCGCGGCGGTTCGAGCGGATCGGGCTGCACTGATGCGGCGCGCGACCAGACGCGCCCTGTGGACCGCTGTTTCGGCGGCGGTGCTAGGCGCCATCCTGATCTACATGGTGATCCCGTCCGTGGTCGTGATCATGGCGGCGTTCAACGACAAGGCGATTCTGTCCTTCCCGCCCGCCAATCCGTCGTGGCGCTGGTTCACCAAGGCGATCAACTACGAGGATTTCCGTAACGGCTTCTACAACGGCCTGATCGTCACGGCCTGGGCGTCCGGCATCGCCCTCGTGGTCGGAACGACCTTTGCCTATGCGATCGACCGCTTCCATTTCCGCGGCAAGCAGGCGCTTGAGACCCTGCTGCTGTCGCCGCTGGTGATTCCGCATTTCACGGTCGGGCTCGCCTTCCTGATCCTCGCCTCGCAGCCGCTGCTGATGCTGTCGCGCACGTTTTTCCTGGTCGTCGTGACGCACGTCATCCTGGTGCTGCCCTTCGTCCTGCGCAGCGTGTACGTATCGCTGCGGAATCTCGACAGAACGGTGGAGCGGGCCGCCGCCAGCCTCGGTGCCTCGCCGGTTCAGGTGCTCGTCCGCATCGACCTGCCGCTGCTGGCTCCGGGCCTGTTCGGCGGCTGGCTGTTCGCGGCGATCCTGTCGTTCAACGAGTTCACCGCATCCCTGTTCGTGACCGGGCAGCGCACGCAGACCCTGCCCGTTGCGATGTACACTTACGTGCGCGAGTATGCCGATCCGTCGATGGCCGCGATATCGACCATGTTCATCGTATCGACGGCGCTGATCCTCATCGTCGCCAACCGCTTCCTCGGCCTACAGCGCATTCTCGCGATCGAGGGACAACGATGAACCGCATGGCGCCGCAAAGCGAGACCACACTGATGACGGAAGATACCGCCGTTCGCCTCGATGGCGTCACCAAGCGCTTTGGCAGCGTTGTCGCCGTAGCCGATACCTGGCTCAAGGTGCGGCGCGGCGAGTTCCTTACGCTGCTCGGTCCGAGCGGCTGTGGCAAGACCACGTTGCTTAACCTGATTGCGGGCTTTCTCGAGCCGGACACGGGCGAATTGTTCATCCACGAGCAGCGCGTGACCGACACGCCGCCGCACCGCCGCTCGATCGGCATGGTATTCCAGAACTACGCGCTGTTCCCGCATATGGATGTCGCCGACAACGTGGCGTTTGGTCTGAAGATGCGCAAGACGCCGCGCGATGAGATACGGCAGCGCGTGAGTGCGGCGCTCGACATCGTTCGGCTCGGCGGCCTTGGAGACCGCAGGCCGCGCCAGCTGTCCGGCGGCCAGCAGCAGCGCGTGGCGCTTGCCCGCGCGCTCGTCATCAACCCTCAGGTCCTGCTCCTGGACGAGCCGCTCTCGGCACTGGACAAGAACCTGCGCGCCGAGATGCAGGTCGAGCTGAAGCAGATCCACCAGCGGGTCGGTATCACCACCGTGTTCGTCACGCACGACCAGGGTGAAGCGCTGAGCCTGTCCGACCGGATCGCCGTGATGTCGAGCGGCATCATCCAGCAGATCTCGCCGCCCAACGAAGTCTACCGGTATCCGGCCAACAGCTTCGTCGCCTCGTTCATTGGCGACATCAACCGCGTGCCGGGCCGCGTCGCCACGCGCGATGCCTTGACCGTCCAGGTCGAAATCGCCGGCGGCCGCCGCGTGTCCGTCGTCGCCGATCGCAATGCGGCGCTTAGGGACGGGCAGGACGTCGCGCTGTTTATCCGCCCGGAATGCCTGTCGCTCGCCGGCGGTGCCGATGAGAATATCGTTGCGATCGGAACGATACAGGCTCACGTCTATCAGGGCACGCATGTCGATGTGCATCTGTCCTCGCCGGACATCGGACCGCTGCACATCAGGGCGCCGCGATTCGACGTGATCGAGCGCTGGCCGATCGGCTCGGTTGTGAACGTCGCCGCCGACCTGTCCGAGGCGCTGGTCTTCGCAGACTAGAATCCGGCAGAAGTGGAGGCCGAATGCGGGAGGGGGAAGGATGACCTATTCCATTGCGGGACGCTGCGCCAGAACCGGCGCCTTCGGCATCGCCATCACGTCCTCGAGCATCTGCGTGCCGAGCCGTTGCGCGTGGGTATCCGCGACCGGCGCCGTGCTTACGCAGAACATTACCGATCCGCAGCTTGGGCCGCTCGGCCTGTCCTTCCTCGCGCAAGGCATGGGAGCCAAGGGGGTGCTGGCACAGCTGGTCGGCGCCACCGCATTCTCGGCCTACCGCCAGCTCGCCGTGATCGACCGCGCCGGACAGACCGCGTCGTTCTCGGGGGAGAAGGCGCTGCCCGTTTTCGCCGAGGCGCACGGGACGGACTGCGTCGCGGTGGGCAATATCCTTGCCGACAAGACCGTCCCCGATGCGATGATCGATGCATTCGCGCGTAGTGCCGAGCAGGCCCTGCCGGAGCGCCTGATGCGGGCGCTGGAGGCCGGTCTCGCCGCCGGCGGCGAGATCAGCGACGAGCACGCGGCAGGCCTCCATGTCGCGGACCGCTATACTTGGCCGATCGTCGATCTGCGCGTCGACTGGCACGACGATCCCATACCCGAGCTACGTCGCGTGTGGACGCTCTATGAGCCGCAGATGCAGGCCTACGTCACGCGCGCGGTCAATCCCGATGCCGCACCTGCGTTCTGACCGGAAGCTCAGGCGGTCTTCGTGGTTCCGCGCCAGTCCGTCGCAAACTTCCGCGTGATCGCCTCGCCGACGTGAAGTGGCGGGTATTTCGGCGGGTTGTCCGCGCCCTGGCAGCTCGGCAGGCAACTGACAACGGCGTCGAAGTCGGGAATCGCGAAGAAGGGGACTGAGTAACGCTCGCGGCCGGTCAGGTTGACGACGCGGTGCGGAGTCGACTTGAACCGGTCATTGGTCCAACGCGCCATCATGTCGCCGATATTGATGACATAGGCGCCTTTTACCGGCGGCGCGTCGATCCAGCCGCCGCTGCGCGATTCCACCTGAAGTCCGCCGACCGCGTCCTGCGCCAGCACCGTGAAGGCGGTCGCATCGGCATGCGGTCGGATGCCGTATTGCCGATCCGGCGCCCGCGCGGGCTGCGGCGGATAGTGGAGCAGGGTCACCTGCGTCAGCGGCTTGCGATAGAAGGCAAGGAACCACTCTTCCTCGAGATCGAGCGCCAGGGCGAATGCGCGCAGCAGCCGGTCCGACAGACGCTCCATTTCGCCGAAATAGTCCAGCAGCACCTCGCGCCAGCCCGGCAGGCCGGCCGGCCACTGGTTGGCCTGGTGGAAGCGGTTGCCGGCGAGGATGTCGGGGTCGTCGGCCGGATACTCATGCTGGTATTTGAACGCTTCGTTCACGTCGGGAGCGTCGGTGTTGGCGTAATGGCGCGCGAACAGCGGCTGGTAGCCCCGCGTTCGCTGCGGCGTAACCCGGATCGCCGGGTCCTGTTTCCGCTCGGGCGGCAGCGCGAAGAACCGGTGTGCGGCAGCGAACACGGCGTCGATCTTCTCCTGAGGAACGCCGTGGTTGCCAAGATAGAGGAAGCCGATCTGCTCGCACGCATCGCGGATCGCCGCAGCGGCGCGGCGCTTCCCGGCCGGGTCGCCGTCGACGAATGCGCTGAAATCGATCAGTGGAATGCGCTCCAGAGCGGCCATGTCAGTCCCCTGTGATGCGGCTCTAGGACGAGCCGATTCAACGATGCCGATCACCGCCGCACGATACCATGAAAAAGTCCCGAGAGGGCGTCTATCTTGTTGACCTGTTTGTATTTTATGTTGAAACTTCACGCCTGTGCGCAACTTTGCTGAGAAGACCATGTCGACGACCCGTCCATCCCTGAAACTGACCCACGAGGGCGCGCTGAAGGCTCTGAATGCGGCGATGGACAAGGCGCGGGAACTCGACGTCGGCCAGAACATCACGATCGTCGACGAGGGCGGCAATCTGCTCGCATTCATGCGAATGGATGGCGCCAAGCTGCTCAGCATCAAGACCTCGCACAAGAAGGCGCTGTCCGCAGCCTCGCACCGCATGCCCTCGGGCGGATTGTCGCCGGAGCTGGAGGTGAAATTCGGTCTCGCGACCGGCGGCGAACTCACCAATCTCGAGGGCGGCTTCCCGATCATCATAGAGGGCATTCCGGTAGGCGCGATCGGGGTTGGCTCCGGGACCGGCGCGCAGGACGTCGAGGTCGCGAAGGCCGCCCTGCGCGCGCTCGGCGCGGAGACATTCGAATGATCGCGTGATGCCGCCGTGATCGCTTCGTAGATCGAACGGCATATTAATGGTTGAGCAACGGCGCGTGCCGATAATCCGGCCGGGCAAACGCATCACGACGACATGACCGAGTCCGTCAGCATCATAATTCCGACGCGCTGCGACCTGCAGCGCCGCGAGCTTCTGTTGCGCGCCATCGACAGCGTCGTGTCGCAGGAGGGGGTCCGTTGCATCCCGATCGTCGTCGTCAACGGCAGCCGGTTCGACCCCGGACTGCTGGCGCGATTGCTTCAGCGCGCCGACGTGAAGGTGATCCAGATCGAGCCGCCCGGGCCGTTCGTCGCACGCAAGGTCGGCTACCAGCACAGCGCGACAGAATTCTTCGGGCTGCTAGACGACGACGACGTCCTGCTGCCCGGCGCGATCGCGCGACGGCTCCGCGCGCTTCACGATGACAGCAGCATCGACTGGGTTGTGACGAACGGCATCTTCGTGAGTCCCGAGGGGGATATTCCGTTCGTTGCGGACATGGCGGCCGTGCGCCGGGATCCGTGCGGCACGCTGCTGGAGTCCTGCTGGCTGTCGGCCGGCGGCAGCCTCTTCCGGAAGGCGGCATTCGATCCGGACACGTTCGATGCCGTCCGGTCGATGGACCTCACCTACATCGCGTTCCGTCTGCTCGCGGAGGGACGGAAAGTCGCCTTCATCGACGAGGCGACGTACAAGTATTTCTATTATCCCGACTCGCTTTCGAAGCAGGACTTCTACAATCTGCCGGCCGCCGAGGCGATTCAGCAGATGGCTAAACTTGCCTTGCCCGGCTGGGTGAAGCGGGAGCTCGGCCGGAAATATCGCCGCGCGATGCACGACGTCGCCGACTATTATCGTCGGAAGGGCCAGCGCGGCGCCGCATGGGCTGCGCACATCCGGAGCCTCAGCGGTTTTCCGGAGTTGCTCCGATATGCAGGTTTCACGCGCAAGCTGCTGTCGCGCGCCTGAGCCGGTGGCACGCCACTAGCGATTGCTCCCGTCTGCGAGCAGGCCGCGGAGATAGGCGCCGTAGCCGCTGTTGTCCAGCCGGCTCGCCAGCGATTCCATTCGGGCCGCGTCGATATAGCCCATGCGCCAGGCGATCTCCTCGGGGCAGGCGACCTTGAGACCCTGCCGGTCCTCGATCGTCTGGACGAACTGCGAAGCTTCGAGCAGCGAGCGACAGGTACCCGTGTCGAGCCAGGCGAAACCCCGACCGAGCAACTCGACCTGCAGCTCGCCCCGCTCCAGGTAGCAATTGTTGATATCGGTGATCTCGAGTTCGCCGCGCTGCGACGGCTTGATGCCGTGCGCGAACTCGACGACGCGATTGTCATAGAAGTAGAGTCCCGTGACGGCATAGCGCGACGGCGGGTCTTTCGGTTTTTCGACGATCCGGACCGGCCGGCCGCCGCGATCCATCTCGATCACGCCGTACCGCTCGGGATCCTGAACCCGATAGCCGAACACCGTAGCGCCGGTCCGATGCAGGGCCGCCTTCTGCAATTTCTCGGTGAGCCCGTGTCCGAAGAACAGGTTGTCGCCGAGCACGAGCGCGCAGGAATCGGCGCCGATGAAGTCGCGGCCGATGATGAAGGCCTGGGCGAGGCCGTCCGGTCGCGGCTGCACGGCATAGGACAGGCGGAGGCCCCATTGCTCGCCGTCGCCGAGCAGCTCCAGGAACGGGCGCTGATCGTGAGGAGTCGTGATCACGAGAATGTCCCGGATGCCGGCGAGCATCAGCACCGACAGCGGATAATAGATCATCGGCTTGTCGTAGACCGGCAGGAGCTGCTTGCAGACGGCCTGCGTCAGCGGATAGAGGCGGGTTCCGGACCCGCCGGCGAGAACAATTCCTTTCATTGCCCGCCGCTCATCGCACGTCGCCGGACTGACGAAGGCCGAGGCGTTCGCCGCCATAGGAAGCCGCCCAGACGTCGCGGAGCGCCGCCTCGTTTTCGATGTACCAGCGCACGGTCTTGGCCAGTCCGCTGTCGAACGTCTCGGCGGGGCGCCAGCCGAGCGCTCGGGCGATCTTTGACGAATCCAGCGCGTAGCGGAAGTCGTGTCCCGGCCGGTCGGGCACGAAAGCAATCAGATCGCGGACCCGCCTGTCGCGCGGTTTCGGCGCCCATTCCTCAATCAGAGCGCAGATCGCCTCGACCACCTGCAGGTTGGTGCGCGCGCCGCCGCCGCCGATGTTGTAGCTTTCGCCGATCAGGCCGCGCGTCAGGACGAGCCACAATCCGCGCGCATGATCGTCGACATGGATCCAGTCGCGGACATTCGCGCCGCTGCCGTAGACCGGCAGCGTCTCGCCCGCCAGCGCCTTGCGGATGGTCAGCGGGACGAGTTTCTCGGGAAACTGCCACGGCCCGTAATTGTTCGACGCGTTGGACAGAACGACCGGCAATCCGTAGGTCCCGTGCCACGCACGCACGAGATGATCGGCTGCTGCCTTGCTCGCCGCATAAGGCGAGTTCGGCCTGTAGGCGCTGCCTTCGGTCGAAGCGGGGTCGTCCTGCGCCAGCGACCCGAACACCTCGTCGGTCGAGACATGGTGAAAGCGGAACGAGCCGCGGCGGGCGGCCGGCAGGCCATCCCAGTAGTGCCGGGCCGCATCGAGCAATGTCGATGTCCCGACCACGTTCGTGCGGATGAAGGCGGCCGGCCCGTCGATCGACCGGTCGACGTGGGTTTCGGCGGCGAAGTTGATGATCGCATCGGGGCGATGGACTTCGATGATGGCCCGCATCGCGCGGCCGTCGGCAATGTCTGCCTTCTCGAAACGGTAGCGCGGCGAGCGGGCGATCTCCCCGAGCGCCGCAGGAACGGCGGCGTAGGTGAGGGCGTCGACATTGACGATCGACGCATCGCTGTCGCTGTGGACGTGACGGATGAAAGCGGAGCCGATGAATCCCGCGCCGCCGGTTACGAGAAGCTTCATCGGACGCGCGCTCCGGCCGGCGTCGCGCGACCGGCATGCGCGGCACGCCAGTCCGCGAACGACGGCCAGCGGCGATCGCGTTCGGAGAGTGTCGCCGTTTCCGGTCCGACCGGCCAGGCGATGCCGAGTTCAGGATCGTTCCACATGATCCCGCCTTCGTGCTGCGGTGCGTAGTCGCGATCGACCTTGTAAAAGACCTCGGTATCGGCTGCCAGCGTGCAGAACCCGTGGGCGAAGCCGGCGGGAATATAGAGCTGCTGCCAGGAGTCCGCCGTCAGCTCGACCGTGAGATGTCGGCCGAAGTGCGGCGAATGCGGCCGGATATCGAGCGCCACATCGAAGATCGCGCCGCGCAGCACCTGGACGATCTTCGCCTGCGCGAACGGTTCGCGCTGGAAATGCAGGCCGCGCACCGTTCCGCGATGCACCGAGAAAGAATGGTTGTCCTGGACGAAGTCGGCGGCCAGCCCGGCCGCCGCGAGTTCGCGGCGACTGTAGGTCATCGAGAAGACGCCGCGGGAGTCGCCGAAGCGGCGCGGCTTCAGCAGCTTCAGATCCGGAATTGCCAGCGAGACGATGTCCATGAGCCGCCGCACGCGAATTTTCGCCGTATTGCCCGGCTCCATCCTGCCGTCGCGGGATGCCCCGGGCAAACGCCTCATGATCGGCAAGAGGCGTTAACAAATACCGATTCGTCAAGCCTGCCATGGGCATAGCCCTGCCGAGGCACGCCGAACTATGCTTCCGCGGTGGAATGCCCTAACAAGGCGGCGGACGGTCGCCGCGGCCGGGCCATGAAACATCCCTAGCGGGCAGTGGAAAAATGGAACGGCCGATCGAGCGCGTGCTGGTAGCGGGATACGGGGTCATGGGGCGGGGGATTGCGAAATCGTTCGCCAATGCCGGCTTCGACACGGTGGTGTGGAGCCGCCGTGCCCGCAGCCTGACGGACCTGCCCGACGGCGTGCGCGCGACCGACACGCTGCCGGCCGCGATTCCCGACCTCGTCATCGAGACGGTCGAAGAGGAGATGGCGCGCAAGCGCGAGGTGTACGAAGCGATCGAGAGCGCCTATCCGCCGTCGGTCATCATCGGCACCAACACCTCCGGCCTGATGCTCGAGGATCTCGCTGCCGGGCTGGCGGCGCCGGAGCGCTTCCTCGGCGTGCACTACTTCATGCCGGCGGACGTGTTCCCGATGGTCGAGGTCGTCGCGGGCCCGTGCACGCCGCGGGCGACCGTCGAGCGCGTCGCCGAAGCGATGCGCCGCACCGGCAAGGATCCGGTCGTGCTGTGGAAGCCGATCGCTGGCTTCCTCATCAACCGGCTGCAGCACGCGATTCTGCACGAGGCCTACCATCTGATCGAGACCGGCGTCTGTACGCCGGCCGACGTCGACCGCGTCGCCAAGACGATGCTGGGACCGCGGATGTGCATCACCGGGCTGATCGAGCAGAAGGACATCAGCGGATTGACGATTCACGCCAACGCGCAAAAGGCGATCGTGCCGCATCTCGCCCACGACCGCGTGCCGAACCGCTGGGTGCAGTCGATGGTCGGCAGCGGCGATCTCGGCGTCAGGACCGGCCGTGGATTTTATGATTGGAGCGCGTGTGACGCGCGCGCGGTATCGGCGCAGGCCACGGCGCGGCTGCAGCAGCTGCTGGATTTTATCCAGGAAAGGCTTCCGGCCCCGACCGCGGGAACCGTTCCGCAACCGCGCCCCGAACACAAGGGATGAGCACGATGACGAAGAATGGCGGGCCCGCGGGAATCGCCAACGGGCTGACGAATTACGGCGACCCGGATTTCGCGCTTTATCTGCGCCGGTCCTTCGCGAAGTCGATGGGCTATTCCGCCAGAATGCTGGCGAAGCCGGTGGTCGGCATCGCGCATTCTGCGAGCGGTTTCAACAACTGCCATCGCCATTTTCCCGAGCTGATCGAGGCTGTGAAGCGCGGCGTGCTTGCGGCCGGCGGCCTGCCGATGGAGTTTCCGACCATCTCGCTGGGCGAGGTGTTCCTAAACCCGACCAGCATGCTCTACCGCAATCTGATGTCGATGGATGTCGAGGAGATGATCCGCGCCCAGCCGATGGACGCCGTCGTGCTCGTCGGCGGCTGCGACAAGACGGTGCCCGCACAGCTAATGGGCGCCCTCTCCGCGAACCGTCCGGCCGTCCAGCTCATTGGCGGGCCGATGATGACCGGCCGCTATCGTGGCGAGCGGCTCGGCGCCTGCACCGACTGCCGGCGCTTCTGGGCGCAGTTCCGCGCCGGCACGGTCACGCGCGCGGAGATCGACGTGATCGAGGGCAATCTCGCCACAACGGCGGGAAGCTGCGCGGTGATGGGTACGGCGAGCACAATGGCCTGCATCGCCGAAGCGCTCGGCATGACGCTGCCTGGCACTGCCGGCATCCCCGCGGTGCATGCCGACCGCCTGCGCGCGGCAGAGGCGAGCGGCGAGCGCGCGGTAGCGCTGGCCGGCTCGGGTCTGACGCCGGACCGGATTGTCACGAAAGGCGCGGTGGAGAACGCGGTGCGCGTGCTGCTGGCGATCGGCGGCTCGACCAATGCCATCATTCATCTGACGGCGATCGCCGGGCGGCGCGGCATCGGGATTTCTCTGCAGCGGCTCAACGAGCTCAGCGAAACAACACCGGTCCTGGTCGACCTCAAGCCGACAGGCCAGAACTACATGGAGGATTTCCACGCGGCCGGTGGCGTCGGCGCCGTGCTGCGCGAACTCAGGCCGCTGCTCCACCTCGACGTCATGACGGTCACCGGAGAGACGCTGCGCGAGCGCCTCGACCGCGATGCCGGCTGGGTCGATGCATCGGTAATTCGGTCGGCGAAGCAGCCGATCCAGGACAAGGGCGGACTGGTGGCGTTGTTCGGCTCGCTCGCGCCTAACGGCGCCATCCTGAAGCGCGCCGCGGCCGATCCGCGCCTGTTCGAGCGCGAGGGACGGGCGGTGGTGTTCTCCTCGCTGGAGGATCTTTCGGCGCGCATCGATTCGCCCGATCTCGACGTGACGCCCGATGATTTCCTGGTATTGCAGAATGCCGGGCCGCGGTCGATCGGCATGCCGGAGGCGGGATACCTGCCGATCCCTGGAAAACTCGCCAGGGCGGGGGTCAAGGACATGGTGCGCATTTCCGACGCGCGCATGAGCGGGACGGCCTATGGCACGGTCGTGCTGCACGTCTCGCCGGAGGCCGCGGCAGGCGGGCCGCTGGCGCTTGTTCGCAATGGCGATCGTATCCGACTTAGCGTTCAGGCGCGGCGAATCGATCTGCTGGTCGGCGAGGCGGAGCTCGGGAAGCGCAAGGCGCAATGGAAGCCACGCAGCGACATCGACGGCAGTCGCGGCTATCGCAAGCTCCATCTCGATCACGTGCTGCAGGCCGAGCACGGCTGCGACCTCGACTTCATGCGCGCGGCACAGGGCTAACACTCGCCGTCACGGCTTCATGCGGCCTTCGCGCCTGCGAAGAGCTTGCGACCTGTCCGAAAGGAGTAGACGGAGATTTTTACAAGGGCGGGGGCGCGCGGACCGCGCTCTGCGACCATCCAGCGGGATTCGAATGGTTTCCGGTCTTCGGCTCGGTTCTTGCTTGGGTCGTCCCGAGGGGGGACCAGCACCGGATGGAGAGGTCTCCATGCAGATCCTATCGAGAACTGCGTTGCTCGGCGCGGCGGCTTTGTATGTCGCTCTCGGCGGGACCGTAGCCAATGCCGCGTCAATTCTCTATTCGATCGATTCGCAAAGTGATCTGCTTCGCGTGATCGATCCGACCGACGCATCGACCAACTCGAGCGTCGCGATCACTCTGGCCGGCGAGACTGTAGAAGGCGGCACCGGACTCGCGGTCAATCCGTTCACCAACGAGCTGTACGGGCTCTTGCGTCTGGACGGGGTCGACTACCGGGAACTCGTCCGGATCGATCCCCTGACCGGCGTTGCGACCAGCATAGGCAACACCGGCGACTTTTTCGCGGGACTTGCCTTCGACGCGGCGGGAACGCTCTACGGCGTCACCGGCGACGGCGCCGACACGCCTGAGACCCTCTTCACGTTCAGCCTCGCCGACGCGACCGCGACCCTGTTTCTGGCGCTCGGCAATGGCGACGACGGCGAGGCGATTGCGTTCAACCCGCTCGACGGGCTGATGTATCATGCCTCGGGCCATGACAGCGCGTGCGAGGACGAAGATTTCGGCCTGTGCTTCGAATCGATCGACCTGTCGGGCATGACGATCACCGATATCGACATCTCGGCGACCGCCCTGATTGACGAGGAGGCGCAGGCGCTGACGTGGTGGGACGATGCGGGCGCGTTCCTGTGGAAGCAGGGTCACTTTGAAGACGGCCCGCTGTTCAGGGTGACCCCGGACGGCACGCCGACACTCATCGGCGATCTCGACCACCAGGCCAAGGGTCTCGCCTTTGTCGAGATCGCGGAGGTGCCCGAACCAGGCACGCTCGCTGTTTTCGCGATCGGACTTGCCGGACTTGCCGGACTCGCCGCGGCACGACGGCGCAAGACGGGTTGTTCGCCGGCAGACCGCTGCGACGAGCCAGCGCGCCGCTGCAAACCTTGACAGCGCGGTAGCGTTCAAGTTGGCTGTGTGCCGATGCGCGAGAGGTCTTCGGCACCACGGCGGCGATTGGCTGTCCTGGGCCTGGTGGTTGCCGGCCTCGCCGGCTGCGCGGATACGGCCGGTGAGCCGCTGCTCCTGTCCGGTACCGTCCTGGATCAGAACGGGCGAGCTTACAACCTGTGCACGCTAACGCTTGAGGAGCCGATGTCAGAGGGCTTTCCGAAGCATTCGCAGGACTTCAGCACCGGTTATTTCCGCTCGCAATGGACGCTGCTCGGGCGCGGGACATTCGTCCTGCAGATCTCCTGCGCGGGATCCGCGGGACGATGGCGCTCTGCCCCCTTCGAAGCGGGCGGCGGGATCGACGAGATCGATTTCGGCGAGATCCGACTGCCCCGGGCCTGACTCCCGTCAAACCGCCAAGCTCGCCGACCCCTCCGGCGCCAAACGAAACTGCGGGCATGGCTGCGCCGTTAGTCCCGTTGCAAGGAGTCGGTGGGAGCGCGGGTCATGCGATGGCGGGGAGGTCGGCGCAGCGCCAACGTCGAAGACCGGCGCGGCATGTCGATGGGCCGGATGGGCGGGCGCGGCCTTGCCGGCGGCGGCATCGCCGCGGTGATCCTGCTGATGGTTGCGATGCTGCTCGGCGTCGATCCGGCCATCCTGCTCGAAGGCGGTGGAACGGATCATGTTTCGCCGCACGAGCAACAGGAGCCGCGCTCGGGAGCGCCCGAAGACGAGCTGGGCCAATTCGTGTCGGTCGTCCTTGCCGACACCGAGGACACCTGGAACGTTCTGTTTCAGCAGGGCAATCGGGACTACCCGGAACCGAGCCTGGTGCTCTTCTCGGGGGTGGTGCGATCCGCCTGCGGCTTCGCCCAGGCGGCGATGGGGCCATTCTACTGCCCCGGCGACCGGAAGCTCTATATCGACCTGTCATTCTATCGCGAACTGCAGCAGCGCTTCCGCGCACCCGGTGACTTCGCACAGGCCTATGTCATCGCGCACGAGGTTGGCCATCACGTGCAGAACGTCCTCGGCATCATGGACCGGGTCAACTCGGTGCGGCAGCGCATGAGCCAGGCTGACGCGAACGCGCTGTCGGTGCGCATCGAGCTCCAGGCCGACTGTTTCGCCGGGATCTGGGCGCACCACGCGAACCGCACGCGACAGGTCCTCGAACGCGGCGATTTCGAGGAGGCGCTCAACGCCGCCAGCGCGATCGGCGACGATCGCCTGCAGAAGCAGAGCGGCGGCCGGGTCATGCCGGAGTCCTTCACCCACGGCACCTCGGCGCAGCGCCAGCATTGGTTCAGGCGCGGCTTCGAAGCTGGCGAGATGCGCGCCTGCGATACCTTCAGCGCGGAACGTCTGGGGTGACTCGGCGCGGCTGAGCCAGGTCCCTATATGCCCTGCCGCCCGTCGAACTCCTCGGCCGTGTAGCTGTAGAAGGGCTTGCCGTCGCCGAGTTCGCTGACGAAGGTGAGCCTGCTCACATCGTCCATCCGCATCGGATAGAGCACGCCGTCGAGATGATCGCATTCATGCTGGATCAGCATTGCATGCCAGCCGCGCGCGATCCGCTCCTGGCGCACGCCGTCGAGATCGCGGAAGGTGAGGCGGATCTCGTTGTAGCGCGGGACGTAGCCGTAGAGTCCCGGCAGCGACAGGCAGCGCTCCCAGATCGGCGTCTTCTTCTCCGACAGCGGCTCGATTACCGGATTGACCAGAGCCGTCCACGGCATCGGCTCCTGGTTCGCGCCGGCCGGAATGCGATTCGCCGGCACCCGGTAGATGACGAGCCGCTGGCCGACCTCGACCTGCGGGGCGGCGAGGCCGTTCGCGTCGATCGCCTCGAGCGTCTCGCGCATGTCGTTCGCGAGCTGGGCGACCGCGGCAGAGCGCGCGTCCTCGATCTCGTCCGCCTTCCGGCGCAGCGCCGGATTCCCCATCAGGACAATGCGTCGCACGGTCATCGCTGGCTCACCCTGTGTTCGCAACCTGATTTACTACATGCGGGCCAGTTTGTCCCAGGGTCAAAGTTGCCTGACATCTTGACAATCTGCCCTCAAGCCGGAACAGTCCCGGGTCATTCGAGGAGAGGAAATGCGCCGCAAGACGCCGCAGGAGCTGCGGAGCCATCGCTGGTTCGGGGTTCAGGATCTCAGGTCGTTCGGCCACCGCTCGCGCACGAAGCAGATGGGCTTCGCGGCGGAGGACTACGCCGGCAAGCCGGTGATCGGCATCATCAACACCTGGAGCGAGATGAATCCCTGCCACGCGCATTTCCGCACGCGCGCGGAAGAGGTGAAGCGCGGCGTGTGGCAGGCGGGGGGCTTCCCCGTCGAGCTGCCGGCGATGTCGCTCGGCGAGCCGTTCATGAAGCCGACGACCATGCTCTATCGCAACATGCTGGCGATGGACGTCGAGGAGCTGCTGCGCGCCAACCCGATCGACGGCGCGGTTCTGCTCGGCGGCTGCGACAAGACCACGCCCGCCATGCTGATGGGTGCGGCCAGCATGAACATCCCGGCGATCTTCGTGCCCGCGGGGCCGATGCTGCGCGGCAACTGGCGCGGCAACACGCTGGGATCGGGCAGCGACGTGTGGAAATACTGGGCCGAGAAGCGCGCCGGCAATCTCGACGACCAGGCCTGGAACGAGATCGAGGACGGCATCGCGCGCTCGTTCGGGACCTGCATGACCATGGGCACGGCGGCGACGATGATGTCGACGGCCGAGGCGCTCGGCATGGTCCTGCCGGGGTTCTCGTCCGTACCGGCTGCCGATGCCAATCACGCGCGCATGGCCTCGCTCAGCGGGCGGCGCATCGTCGACATGGTCTGGGAGGACCTGAAGCCTTCCGACATCATGACGACGGCGGCGTTCGAGAACGCGGTCACCGTGGCGATGTCGCTCGGCGGCTCGACCAACTCGATCATCCATCTGATCGCCATGGCCGGGCGCATCGGCGCGAAGCTCGATCTCGACCGGTTCGACGCGCTGTCGCGGCGCACGCCGCTGCTCGCCAATATCCGTCCGTCCGGCAAGTACCTCATGGAGGATTTCTACTATGCGGGCGGGCTGCGCGGCCTGATGGCGCGGCTGAAGGACCTGCTGCATCTCGACGCGATAACCGTCAACGGCAGACCGCTCGGCGCCAACATTGAGGGCGCGCAGGTCTTCGATGATGACGTCATCGCCACGCGCGAGAAGCCGGTGAAGCCCGAAGGCGGCGTGGCGGTATTGCGCGGCAATCTGGCGCCGGACGGCGCCGTGATCAAGCATTCCGCGGCCGAGCCGCACCTGCTCAGGCACGTCGGCCCGGCGGTGGTGTTCCGCGATTACAACGAAATGGCGGCGCGCATCGACGATCCCGATCTGCCGGCGACGAAGGATTCGGTGCTGGTGCTCCAGAATGCGGGACCGCTCGGCGGTCCCGGCATGCCGGAATGGGGCCAGTTGCCGATTCCCAAGAAGCTGCTGCAGCAGGGTGTCCGCGACATGGTGCGCATCTCCGACGCGCGCATGAGCGGGACAAGCTACGGCGCCTGCGTCCTGCACGTCGCCCCGGAATCCGCGGTCGGCGGGCCGCTGGCCTTCGTCCGGACCGGCGACATCATCGAGCTCGACGTGCCGGCACGTCGGCTCTCGCTGAAGGTGAGCGACGAGGAACTGGCGAAGCGCAGGCGGGCCTGGGTGAAGCCGGAGCCGGTCTACCCGCGCGGATACGGTTCGCTGCACATGCGCCACGTGACCCAGGCGGACAAGGGCTGCGACCTCGACTTCCTGCACGGCGGCCAGCCGACGCCGGAGCCGGAAATACATTGATGGTCAACGGTGTACGTCAAAGGCGACACGGCCGCCCCAGTTGTGATTTACTCGGCGCAAGAAACACGTCCAGGCGGCGTGACAACGTTCAACCTATGGGAGGAGAATGATGAAGCTGACTTCCAAATTCGTGCTTGCCGGCATGGCGCTGGCGGCGCTTGCCGGTGCGCCGGGCCTTGCCTCGGCCGAGACGGTGCGGCTGATGACGGGTCCGCAGGGCGGCTCGTGGATTCCGCTGGGCGGCCAGCTCAAGGACATGTGGGAGAAGTCGGTGCCCGGCCTGCAGGTGCAGTCGCTGCCCGGCGCGGGTATCGCCAACGTGCGCGGCGTACAGGACGGCAAGGCCGAGGTGGGCTTCGGCAACAGCATCTCCACCGTCGACGCAATCGCCGGCAACGCGCCGTTCAACACGCCGCACAAGAACGTGTGCAACGTCGCGACGCTCTATCCACAGTACTTCCAGGTCATCGTGCCGGCGGATGCGGGGATCAACTCGATCAAGGATCTCAAAGGCAAGTCGATCAGCACGCAGCCGCGCGGCAACACCGGCGAGCAGATCGCGCGCAACATCCTGAAGGTCAACGGCCTCGACTATGACAGCGTCAAGACCAGCTTCGTATCGTATTCGGACTCGGTGACGCAGATGAAGGACGGGCACGCCCAGGCCTTCATGCTCGGCACCACGATTCCGGCCGGCGCCATCATGGACGTGGCCGCGTCGCGGGACATCAAGCTGCTCGACCTCTCTGCCAACATAGACGCGATGAAGAAGATCAACCCGGGCTACACGCTGATCAACGTGCCTGCCGGGACCTATCCGAAGCAGGACAAGGACGTGAAGGTCATCGGCTATGCGACGCACATCGTCGCCTCGTGCAAGCTGCCCGAGAAAACCGTCTACGAGATGACCAAGACGATGGCCTCGAACGTCAGCTCGATGGCCGCGATCGTCAAGGCGATGAAGGGCGTGAATGTCGAAATGATGGGTCAGGACATCGGCGTGCCGTTCCACCCCGGCGCCGCGAAGTTCTACAAGGAAAAAGGCCTCACCGTAAAAACCATGTAGTCTGAGAGGGGCGGCCCGGCGGGCCGCCCCGCCTCATCCCGGCGCTATACGCGCACAGTGACCGAATGCAATCGATGAAGCTCGATCTGAGCTACGGCGGGATCGTCCGCTATGTGGCGGGTGCGATCGGCATCGCCATGTCGCTCTACCACATGTGGGCGATCGCCTTCGGCACGCCGGAGGCCATTCTCTTCCGCGGCACGCACCTGCTGTTTGCGATCGTGCTCGTGTTCCTGCTCCACCGCGCCCGGGCGTCCCAAGCCGGGCAGCCGCCGGGTCTTGCCGACTACGCGCTGCTGGTGGCCGGCGCTGCGCCCATCGTCTATCTCTTCATCAACTACGAGTACGTCGTCACCCGCATCTACTACATCGACGACCTGACGCCCGCCGATATGGTGCTCGGCGTCGTCCTGACCGCGGTGATCATCGAGGCGACGCGCCGCTTGATCGGCTGGGCGCTGCCGCTGACGGCGCTCATCTTCCTCGCCTACGGCCTGCTGATTGCCGAGCTGGAGCCCATGCGGCTTCTCGATCAGCTCTTCATGACGACCGAGGGCATTTTCGGCATTCCCCTCAGCGTCTCGGCCGCCTATGTGCTGATCTTCGTGCTCTTCGGCAGCTTCATGGAGCGTACCGGCACGGGGCAGCTCTTCATGGACTTCGCCCTGAGCCTCACGGGGCACACGGCGGGCGGCCCGGGAAAGGTCGCGGTCGTCAGCTCGAGCCTGTTCGGGACGATCTCAGGAAGCGCGGTCGCCAACGTCATGGTCGACGGACCGATCACCATCCCGCTGATGAAGCGCAGCGGCTTTCAGCCGCATTTCGCCGCGGGCGTGGAATCGGTGGCGTCGACCGGCGGCCAGATCATGCCGCCGATCATGGGGGCGGCTGCCTTCGTAATGGCGGAGTTCCTCGCCGTCAGCTACCTGCAGGTCACCCTGTGGGCGCTGATCCCGGCAGTGCTCTACTACGTCGCCTGTTTCGGGGCGGTGCATTTCGAGGCGAAGCGGCGCGGACTCGTCGGCCTCCCGCGCGCCGATCTGCCGCGGCTCGGCAACGTGATGCGCGAGCGAGGCCATCTCTTCCTGCCGGTGCTGACGATCCTGGCGGTGATGTATTCCGGATACAGCGCGCCGATGGCGGCGCTGGCCGGCACGCTCGCCTGCTTCCCGGTCGCGGCTCTCCGCAAGGGTACGCGCGGCAACGTCACGCTCTCCAACATCGTCGAGGCGATGATCGACGGATCGCGCAACGCGCTGGCCGTGGCGCTGGCCTGCGCCTGCGCCGGGATCGTCATCGGCGTCGTCGCGCTGTCCGGGCTCGGCATCGTCTTCACGCAAATCGTGGTCGGGTTGGCGCAGAACAGCCTCCTGCTCGCGTTGCTCCTGACGATGGTCGCCGGCATCGTGCTGGGCATGGGCATGCCGACCACGCCGGCCTACATCATCATGACCGCGCTGCTGGTTCCGGCCATCATCAAGCTCGGCGTGGTCGAGCCGGCGGCGCACATGTTCGCCTTCTATTTCGCGATCCTGTCGGCGATCACGCCGCCGGTGGCACTCGCGGTCTATGCCGCGGCGGGGCTCGCAAAGGCCGATCTGTGGCAGAGCGGGCTCGCCGCGGTGAAGATCGGCGCGGCCGGGTTCATAGTCCCGTTCATGTTCGTCTACGAGCCGGCGCTGCTGATGATCGGCGACTGGCACGTGATCCTGTTCTCCTGTGTGACGGCAATGTCGGGGGCGCTCATGCTTGCGGCGGGACTGCACGGCTACCTGCTCCGGCCGGCGGTGCTGTGGGAGCGTGGCCTTCTCGTCGCCGCGGCGTTCTGTCTCATCAAGCCAGGCTGGATGACCGATCTGGCGGGGCTTGCCCTGCTCTTGGTCATCCTTGCAAGCCAGCTGCTCGCACGCGACAGGGGCGCGCTTGCCGGTGCGAAGCGCCACAAGAGCGCGGTCTGACCGTCCGCCGGTCAGGCGCGCCTGACCCAAATGGCTGTGTCGTGAAAGACGCCGCCGCCGTTGGGATAGCCGGGCTCGGCGCTGGTCAGGGTGTTGATCCCGGCACCCTCCTCGAAGGCGGCGTTGGGCCAGATGCCCTCGACGATCACGACGCCGCGCTGCACGCCATCGAACGGCTTCGCGTGCACGACGACGCTGCCGCGCCGGTTGCCCAGACGCACGCGTGTTCCTTCCGATAGGCCGAGCGTGGTGCAATCGTCGGTATTGATCAGCGCCGTCGGCCGCTTCTCCCGCGCGACCGATCCGGGCGTCTCGTTGAAGGTCGTGTTGAGGAAGGAGCGCGACGGGGCGGCGACGAGGCGAAACGGATGCTCGGCGCTGGCCGCGTCGAACGCCATCTGGTCCGGCAGCTTCGGCATCTTGTCGCCGTTCCGGCCGAGCGCATTCCAGTCCGGCTTGAAGCGGAACCGGCCGTCGGGATGGCCGAAGCCGGTGATGAAATGCGCCTTGTCGAACGACAATGCGCAGTCGTGCCAGTGGCCGGCATTCATGGTCTCGGCATCGGGATGGCCGGAGGCTCTCAGCGTCCAGTCGATCATCTCCCACGCGGTCATGTCGAAGCCCTGATGGCAGGCGCCGAGCCGCCTGGCAAGCGCGCAGATTACCTCATGATTCGAGCGGCATTCGGCGTAAGGCTCGATCACCTTCTTCGTTACCTGAAGGAAGGTGTGGCCGCCGGCCTGATATATGTCCTCATGCTCGAGAAACGTCGTTGCCGGCAGCACGATGTCGGCCATCGCCGCGGTCTCGGTCATGAACTGTTCGTGCACGCATACGAACAGATCGTCGCGCGCGAAGCCGGCGCGCACCTTGGCCGTCTCCGGTGCCACGACGACCGGATTGGTGTTCTGGATGAACAGGGCGGTCACCGGCGGGCCGTCCCCGATATCCGCCTTGTCGCCGAGCAGGATCGGCCCGATGCGACACTGGTCGAGCAGGCGGATCGAAAGGTCGAGTGCATCGCGCCCCTCGATCATCGTCTTGTCGAGGCCGTAAAGGGCGCCGTTCGCGTAGAGCGCGCCGCCGCCCGGATACTGCCAGGCGCCGGTGACGGCCGGCAGGCATGCGGCGGCGTGCATGCTCGCCGCCCCGTTGCGCGCCCGCGAGAAGCCGTAGCCGAGGCGCAGATAGCTGCGCCTAGTCTGCCCGTAGAGTCGCGCAAAGTCGAGAATATCGTCGACTGCGAGCCCGGTGATCGAAGCGGCCCAGGCCGGATTGCGGCTGGCAAGGTGAGCTTCGAGCTCGTCCGGCGCATCGGTGTATTTAGCCAGGTAGGCGCGATCGGCAAAGCCTTCCTTGAACAGCACATGCATGACGGCGCAGGCCAACGCCGCATCGGTGCCGGGTCGCAGCATCAGGTGCATGTCGGCGGCTTCGGCCGTTCCGGTCCGATAGGGATCGACCACGACCAGCTTCGCGCCGCGCTCCTTTCGCGCGCGGCTGATATGGGTCATGACGTTGACCTGCGTGTTGACGGGATTGCCGCCCCACACGACGATCAGATCCGACTCCGCCATCTCGCGCGCATCGACGCCGCGCTTGACGCCCGCCCCGGCGAGCCAGCCGCTGTCGGCGAGCGTGATGCAGATCGTGCTGTGCTGGCGCGAGTAGCGCATGACGTGCCGGAGACGTTCGATGCCATCGCGCTGCACCAGCCCCATTGTTCCGGCATAGAAATAGGGCCACACCGCCTCGCTGCCATGACGCTGGGCGGCGCGGGTCAGCCGCTCTGCGGTCTCGTCCAGCGCGTCGTCCCACGAGATCGGCGCGAATGCGGCGCGTCCAATGCCCTTGGCACCGGTGCGCCGCAGCGGCTGTGCGAGCCGGTCGGGATGATGAACCCGCTCCGCGTAACGCTGCACCTTGGCGCATACCACGCCGGCGGTGTACGGATTCCCGCTGGCGCCGCGTACCCGTCCGATCGTACGGGCGTCGAGCCGCTCGACCTCCAGGGCGCAGGTGCTCGGGCAGTCGTGCGGGCACGCCGAATGCGCGATGTCTCTAGCCCATCTCTTCTGGCTGCCCGTCGGCAGGGGGGCTGAGTCGGGCACGTCGTCTCCTGATTCGCTTCAGAAAACTAGGCCGGAGGCGTGTTCGCCGCAAGACAGGAAAGCGCAGCCGTGGCAATGTCGCAAGGTATCGAGCAAACCTGAAGGACGCCATGACGAGTGAGGATATTACGAGGCTGGGCGCCGTCGAGATCGCAGGGCGGGTGCGCGCCCGCGCATTGACCGCTGCCGACGTTGTCGAGGCGCATCTGGCGGCGATCGAGCGGAAGAATCCCCGGCTCAACGCGATCTGCACCCTGGCCGCCGACCACGCGAGGGAGTCGGCGCGGAAGGTCGATGCAGCGGTCGCTGCCGGGCAGGATCCGGGCATGCTTGCCGGCGTGCCGGTCGGGGTCAAGGATGTCCATCCGACCGCGGGGATCCGGACGACCTACGGCTCGGCGCTCTACAAGGACAATGTCCCTGGCGAGGACGCGCTGATCGTGGAGCGCTGCAAGGCGGCGGGCGCGATCGTCATCGGCAAGACCAACACGCCCGAGTTCGCCGCCGGTGCCAACACGTTCAACGCGCTGTTTGGCCCGACCCGCAATCCCTGGAACCCCGCCTTGAGCGCTTCGGGCTCGACCGGCGGGGGTGCTGCCGGCCTCGCCAGTTTCATGTTCCCGCTCGCGACGGGTAGCGATCTCGGCGGATCGGTGCGCACGCCGGCGGCGTTCTGCGGCGTCGTCGGCCTGCGTCCCACGCCGGGCCTGATCCCGCGCTGGCCGACTCCGGCGCCCTGGGCCACGCTCGATGTCGCCGGGCCGATGGCGCGCACCGTCGAGGATACCGCCCTGATGCTGCAGGCGGTGGCCGGGCCGAGCGCCTACGCCCCGATCAATATTCCGGTCGAGGGCCGCGACTTCGTGGCCGCCTCGCGGGGCGGGATCCGCAGTGGGTTGAAGGTCGCGTATTGCCCTGACATCGCCGGGATCGGCGTCGATCGCGAGATCGAGCAGCTGTGCCGGCAGGCCGCGTTCGACCTTGCGCAGGACGGTGCGCAGGTCGAGGAGATCGCCTTCGACCTCGCTTTCGCACGGCCGGCGTTCCTGCGGCTGCGCGGGCAGTACATGGTCGACCGCCACATGGACAAGCTGGACAAGCTCGATCGCCTCAATCCCAACCTCGTCGGCAACATCCGCGCCGGCCTGGCGCAATCGCCGCGCGACGTGGCGCTGGGCGAGCAGGGACGCGCCCAGGTGTTCGACCGCTTCCGTCGCCTGTTCGAGCAGTACGACATGCTGATGACGCCGTGCACCGCGGTGCCGCCGTTTCCGGTCGAGCAGAACTATCCTGAAAGCATAAACGGCAAGCCGATGGCCACGTATATCGACTGGGTGGCGCCGACCTTCCTCGTGACCCTGGCCGGGGTGCCGGCCATTTCGGTGCCGGCGGGACTGACGCGCGACCGGCTGCCGGTCGGCGTTCAGATCGTCGGCCGCCGCTCCGACGAGGAGGGCGTGCTTGCGGTCGCCGGCGCGGTCGAGCGGAGCAAGGCCATTGGCTGGCCCGATAGCCCAGCGGCGCCAATCGGCTAGAAGAGGCCGGCAATATCGCCCTGCCAGGCCTGGCTATGGTTAATTTTCGATGGAAAGTTTCGATTCTAAACCAAGGTCAAGTTTGGTATTTTTGAGCGATAGGTTCCAGGGGTGTGCCGCTTCGGCGGGGAACGGCTGTCTTGATGACGGAAGGGGTATCGGACGCACAGATGGCTGCGTTGCGCGACCTGATGGGGTTCGCGCAGCGCAAGACGCAACAGAGCCGTCGCGTCCTGTTCGACAACATCAACGACCTGTTTCTTTCGAGCGACGGGCGTCTGAGCGACCGCGAGCGCACGCTCATGGTCGAAATCCTTGGCAAGCTCATCCACGAAATGGAGATGCAGGTGCGGCGCGCGCTGTCGGCGCGCCTCGCCCAGATGGAAACGGCGCCGCGCGAGCTCCTTCTGATGCTTGCCAATGACGAAGCCGAAGTAGCACGCCCGATCCTGCGAGGAAGCAGGCTGCTGAGCGATCCAGACCTGATCGAGATCGTCAAGCATCGCAGTCAGGAGCATCTGCTGGTGATCGCGCTGCGCGCGCCGCTCAGCGCCGAGGTCGCCGAGGCCATAGTCGACAATGGTGACGATCGCGTCATCGAGCAGTTGCTCAAGAATCCGGACGCGGTGCTGTCGCGCCGCGCGCTGGAATACCTGGTCGGTGAATCCCAGCGCGTCGACAGCTTCCAGGAGCCGTTGCTGAGCCGCCACGACCTGACGCCCGATCTCGCGCACCGCATGTTCTGGTGGGTCTCGGCGGCGTTGCGGAAGGTGATCCTGACCCGCTTCAGCGTCGATGCGGCCATGCTCGACGACGCGCTCCGCGAGTCGGCGCGCGCTGCGATCGCCGAGGCGGTCAATGCCGGCAAGGACACGCATGTCGGCCGTCTCATCCAGGGACTCGTCGAAGCGAATGCGCTCGATCACCGCTTCCTCGTCCAGGCGCTGCGCGGCGGCAAGTTCTCGGCCTTCATCGCCGGATTTGCGCATCTGGCGAGGCTCGACCCCGCCATCATCCGTCGCGCCGTCTTCGATCCGGGCGGAGAGAGCCTCGCCGTCATCGCCAAGACGATCGGCATCGACCGCAACACGTTCGCCTCGCTGTTCCTGCTGTCGCGGCAAGGCGGGTCATCCGTGACGGCGCCGAAGCAGCTGCAGGAGCTGCTCAAGTTCTTCGACGCCCTGACGCCGGAGCAGTCCCGCAATGCCGTGCGCTTCTGGCGCGCCGATAGCGAGTATCTGAAAGCGATCGCCGCCATCGACCAGGGGTCAGCGTGACGTCCACGGCCAAAGGCGATTTCCTTTCTTCCATGCCGGCGCTGCACCGTGGTCCGACCCGGCTCGTGTCGGGGATGGGCGGCACGCTGGCCGACACACACCTTCAGGCGGCGCTTGCACGCGTCGTCATGCATGAACTGTCGCCGATCTTCATCGCGTATCTCGAAGGCAATCTTCTCTACGCCAACAGCTCGTACCTGAAACTGTTCGGCCTTGCCGGCGCCTCGAGCAAGGACATAGACGCCCATCTCGCCAAGCTGCGCGAGGACGTATCCGGCATCCTTGCCAGTCTGCGCACCGATTCGAAGCGGCTGGGCATGCAGCGCACATTTCCCACCGCTGCCGGCCCGACGCACTACCGCATCCAGTATTTTCCCGTGTTCGATGCCGCGGACAGGCTCGTGGCGCTGGGCGGTGTTTATTACGACATCACGGCGCAGGTGGCGACGACGGAGCGCCTGCGTGCGACGCAGGAATCGTTCAACGACGTGCTGCGCTCGGCCTCGGACTGGGTATGGGAGACCGACGCGGACAACCGCGTCACCTTTATTTCGGAGCGCATCACTGAAGTGATCGGTCAGCCGGCGACGCTGATCGTCGGGCGCCAGCTTGCCAGCCTCGCCGGCGAGACGGCGGAGAAGGTCGATGCGGCGCTGGCCGCGCGCATACCGTTCCGCAATGTCGTCCTCGACATCGTCGACCGCGGAGGACGAACGCGGCGACATGTCGTCAGCGGCGTGCCCTATTTCCATCTGAAGACCGGGCGTTTTGCCGGCTTTCGCGGCACCGGCACCGATGTCAGCGCCCAGCACGCCGCCGAGCAGGCCTCACAGGACTCGCGGCGCGATCTCGAGCGCGCCCTCAGCGAGCTCAATTCCAAGAATCTTCATCTCGACGTGGCGCTCGAACAGGCCCAGGCGGCGATCCGCGCCAAGGGCGAGTTCCTCGCCAATATGAGCCACGAACTGCGCACGCCGCTCAATGCCATCATCGGTTTCGCCGATGTCATCGCCAGCCAGCGCTTCGGCCCCAATCTCGAGCGCTACACCGAGTACGCCGCCTACATCCTGAAGGCTGGCAACCATCTGCTGAATATCCTCAATGACATTCTCGACGTCTCGCGACTCGAGGGCGAGCTTGTCACGGTGCAGCTGGCGCCGGTCACGCTCGCGGACGTACTGAACGAGGCGCATTCGCTGGTTGCTATGCGGGCGGCGGAAAAGAAAGTGGACCTGGTATCGGGCGGGTGCCCGCCCGACTGCGTCCTGATGGTCGACCGGACGCGCGCCATCCAGATCGTGGCCAATCTGCTCAGCAACGCGGTGAAGTTCACGCCGGAGGGCGGCAGGATCGGCGTCGACATCGCCGAGCGCGGCTCCATGGTCGAGGTTACGGTTTGGGACACTGGTCCGGGCATTCCGCCCGAAAAGCAGGAAGCGATCTTCGCGCCGTTCGTCCAGATCCACGACCATTCCTACTCGCGTCCGCACGAGGGCGTAGGACTCGGACTGTCGATCTCGCGCCATCTCGCGCGGCTCATGAAAGGTTCGCTGCGCGTCGAGAACGGCGAGAATGGCGGTGCGCGCTTCACGGTCGCCCTGCCTCGGGCGACGCCGGCGGTCGAGATCCTCGACTGACGGACAGGAAAAAGGGGCGGGCCGAAACCCGCCCCCGATCCGGTCCGGAGGGTATTTGACGATTACCGCTCCCTGAGCGCGTGCTGGGTGGTCTTCAGCAGCGGCTTCATCAGATACTGCAGGATGGTCTTCTCGCCGGTGACGATGTCGACCGTTGCGACCATGCCGGGGATGACCGTCATCTTCTTGTCGTTCTTGCCGATCTGGTTCTCCCTGGTGCGAACGCGGATCAGGTAGTACGGCTCGCCGCGTTCGTTGAGGATGCTGTCCGCGCTGATGTGCTCGAGTTCTGCTTCGAGCCCGCCATAGATCGAGTAGTCATAGGCGGTCAGCTTCACCGTTGCCTTCTGGCCGGGGCGAATGAATGCGATGTCCGATGGCGACACGCGCGCCTCGACCAGGAGCTGGTCGTCCACCGGAACGATCTCGAGCAGGTCGGCGCCGGGCTGGACCACGCCGCCGACCGTGTGGACCTTGACCTGCTTGACGATGCCGTTCACGGGAGACCGCACCTCGCGCCGCGTGACGCGATCCTGCTGCGCGAGAAGCGCTTCGTTGATCGTGGCGAGCTCGGCCCGGTGCGTGGCCAGCTCGGTCAGCGCCTGGCTGCGGTGGTTGAGCCGCCGCTCCTCGATCTTGCGCTCCGCCTCGGCCAGTGCCGCCTCGGCTTGCGGAATCGCGATCTTGGTCGAGTTGAGCTGTCCCTCGAGATCCGTGTACTGCCGCTGCAGCTTCAGGACCTCGAGCTTGGAGCGATAGCCCTTCTCGGCCAGCTCCAGGGACATCGTCAGCTCCTGCTTCACGAAGGACAGGCTGCGCGCCAGCGACTGCTCGCGCGACTGCAGATTGTTGACCTCCTGCCGGCGCTGTTCGGCCTGCTGGCGCGCTCCTTCGAGCGCAGCCTCGAGCTCGCTCAGGCGCGACTTGTAGAGCGCGCGCTCGCGCTCCGCGATATCCGGCCGCTCGGCCAGGATCGATGCGGGGAACACGACGTCTTTGCCTTCGATTTCGGCCGTGAGCCGCGCGATCGAGCCCTCGAGCGCCATCTGCTTGGCCCGGTTCTGCCGGAGCTCCGACTGGAACCCGGTGCCGTCGACGCGCAGCAGGATCTGGCCCTCCTGGACCATTTCGCCTTCCTTGACAAGGAGATCGGCGACGATACCGCCTTCCAGGTTCTGGATGACCTGGATCTGCGTGGCGGGGATGATTTTTCCGGTGCCGACCGCCACCTCGTCGATTTTGGCGATTGCCGCCCAGGCGCCGAAGGCGACGACCAGCAGGGCGATTGTGAACAGGAACAGGGTGGTCGCGAGCGGCGGCCGCGCGGTCGTCGCCGCGGTCAGCTCGGACATGAATGCGTTGTCATAGGTCGCCGTCTTCATGCGTTTGCTCCCGGCTTCGCCGCGGGGGGCACGGCGCGAAGTTGACCTTGCATGAGGGCTTTCATGACCTGGTCTCGCGGTCCATCGGCGATCACCTTGCCGCGGTCGAGCACGATCAGCCGTTCGACCAGCGACAACAGCGACGGACGATGCGTGATCAGAACAAGGGTCTTCGAGGTGAGACCATGGGACAGGCGCCGCTTGATCAGCTCCTCGGTGCCCTGGTCCATAGCGCTGGTGGGCTCGTCGAGCAGCACGATTGAAGGGTCGCGCACGAAGGCACGGGCCAGCGCGATCGCCTGTCGCTGCCCGCCCGAGAGCCGCTCGCCGCGCTCGCCGACGACGAGGTCGTAGCCCTGCGGCAGGGTCCGCACGAACTCGTCTAGGCCGACCAGCCGGCTGGCGTACAGCACATGCGCGTCGGTAGCGTCGGGCGCGCCCAGGGTGATGTTGTCCTTGATCGAGCTGTTCAGCAGGAAGATGTCCTGGGGAACGGTCCCGATGTGACGGCGCAGGTCGGCCGGGTCGATCTGGCGGCTGTCGGT
Source organism: Alphaproteobacteria bacterium (assembly GCA_041690495.1). Lineage (GTDB taxonomy): Bacteria > Pseudomonadota > Alphaproteobacteria > CACIAM-22H2 > CACIAM-22H2 > DATAAP01. The sequence goes on from JAWLHE010000008.1 coordinate 42,663, forward strand.
GCCGTCGATCAGCACCGAACCGGTGCTCGGCCGGAAGAGGCCGAGGATCAGCTTGCTCGCCGTGCTCTTGCCCGAGCCTACACGGCCGACGATCGCGACCTTCTCGCCGGGCTGGATCGTGAACGAAACGCCGTCCAGTGCCTTGCCGCCGTCCTGCGAGTATTCGAACGAGACATCGCGGAACTCGATTGCACCCTGAATGTGCGGGCGGTGCAGCATCGCGTGTCCGGCCGGACGCTCGAGCGGCACCTGCATGATCTTGTCGAGGGCATTGAGGGCTGTCATCGACTGGTTGTAGCGGGTCAGCAGGCCTGCGACCTGCGCCAGCGGCGCCATGGCGCGGCCCGACAGGATCGAGCAGGCGACGAGGGCGCCCGTGGTCATGTTTCCGGCGGCGATCTCGTAGACGCCGACGATGATCATGATGGCGTAGACCAGTCCCTGCACGAGCACCGAGAAGTTGACGGCGATGGAGGCGAACAGCCGTCCGGCCAGGCTCGATCCCGCCGACATCGCCACGAACTGCTCCCACTGGCGCTGCATGCGGCCCTCGGCGCCGATCGTCTTGATCGTCTCGAGGCCGTTCAGGGTCTCGATCAGGATCGCGTGACGCTGCGCCGCCTCGCGGAACGAGCGTTTGACGATCGCGTCGAGCGGAAACTGCAGCGCCAGACCAACACCGACGATTATCGGCACCGCAATGATCGGGACCCAGGCCAGCGGTCCGCCGATGATGGCGATCATGGCGATGAACAGGAAGACGAACGGCAGATCGATGATCGTCGTCAGTGTCGCGGAGGTGAAGAAGTCGCGCAGCGTCTCGAACTCGCGCAGCTCGTTGGCGAAGGCGCCGGAGGAGCCGGGTCGGTGCGCCAGCTGCATGCCGAGGATCTGCTGGAAGATGCGGCTCGCCAGCAGCGTATCGGCGCCCTTGCCGGCAAAGTCGATGAAGTAGCCGCGCAGCAGCCTGATGGCGAAATCGAACAGCAGGGCCAGACCGGCGCCGATCGACAGCGCCCACAGGGTCTCCATGACCAGATTCGGAACGACGCGGTCATAGACGTTCATCGCGAACAGCGGCATGACCAGTGCGAACACGTTGATCAGTACCGCGCCGAGCGCCACCTGCGACCAGATCGGCCAGAACTTGAGCAGGGTGTCCCGGAACCAGTGCCGTCCGGCTGCCGGCGTTTTCGCCGCCGACTCGGAGCGGTCGGCCGCGCGATACACCGGCTTCACCAGGATCGCGAAGCCGAGATAGCGTTCGGTGAGCTCCGCCATCGGCATGCGCGTCGTGCCGAAGGCCGTCTCGGGAAGGAGAACCTCCGCGAACTCTTCGTCGATGCGTGTGACGATAAGCGCCTGACGGTCCTTGAGCAGCAGCACCGCCGGCAGGACGAGCGGCGAGAACGCCGAGAGGGCGCGCTTGACTGTCCGCGCGGTCAGCCCGGCTCGGGCGCTCGCGCGCACGAACAGCTCCGGGGTAAGATGGTTGTCCACCAGCGGCAGGCCTGCGCGCAGGGCATCTGGCGAGATCGCGCGCTCATGGTGCTGGGCCAGCCAGACGAGACAGGCGAGGAGGGTGTCCTCCTTGCGCTCGACTACGCTTCCGCCGCTGCTGCGTTCCGCCAGGGAAGTCATAAGCCATCCCGTCCTAACTGATTGTGGGAATGGCCTAGGGGTAGGACCGCATGGTTAACCGGACGTTAACACCCCAAGGATCGCACAAGCTGTGCCGCAATGGTCACGGCAAGCCGCATGCGCGATGGTACCGTTGCAGTCGTCGAAAAACTCTTAATCCGATGCGGCGCGGCTTGCGCGAAACAATCTGAGGCTGACTGCGGCATAAGCCGCCTGGACGAGAACCAGCCCAACCAGCACAAGCGACCGCTGACTTGGCAGCGTCTCCACCATCCACAGCACGGCCATGCCCTGGACTGCAACCAGAAGGTAGTGAACAGCCGCAACCTGGCGGTGACTGAAGCCGGATTGATTGAGCAGCTGGTAGAGATGGCCGCGATGCGCCGCCGTGAGGTCCTCGCCGCGCCGCCAGCGGCGTATGATCGTGAAGATCGTGTCGAACAGGAAGTGAAACAGCAACACCGGCACGACCAGCACCAGCGTCCCGGTCGTGTCGCCTCGTGCCAGCATGACGCCGAGCGCCGCGAAGGCGAAGCCCAGGAACTGGCTGCCCACATCGCCCATGAAAATGCGCGCGGGCGGAAAGTTAAGGAGAAGAAATCCCGCACTGGTCGCGGCCAGCAGAAGGGCGAGGGCCGCGACGCGACCGTCGCCGAGCAGGATGGCGGCCGCGCACAGGAAGCCGCCGGCGAGGACGGCGGTGCCGCCGGCGACGCCGTCCAGCCCGTCCATGAAGTTGTAGGCGTTGGTCAGTCCGATCATCCACAGCAGGGTAAGCAGGTAGCCGAGCGGGCCGAGATCGACCGGCCCGAAGCCGGGGATGTCGATGACGGTTATGACCAGGCCCGCGGCCATTGCGACGACGCTCGCGCCGATCTGCGCAGCGAGCTTGATGCCAAAGGACATCGCTCTGATGTCGTCGATCAGGCCGGCGGCCGCCATGATCAGCCCCCCGGCAGCGAACCCGATCGCCGCGGGCTCGTCCAGCAAGCCGCCGCCGGCCAGATCGTTCAGCGCGAGCAGGCCGGCCGCAAACGCGACGACGATCCCGAGTCCGCCGCCGCGCGGCGTCGGTCTCGCATGCGACGATCGCTGGTTGGGCACATCGACCAGTAGCGCCCAATGCGCCATCGCCCATGTGATGGTCGCGGCCAATCCCGCGGCGACCACCCCGAACACCAGGTAAGGCAGGATGTCGCCGATCATGACCCGTCCTGGCCTGGGTCCGCGACCCTAACAGGCTCGTCATCGGGCAGGTATCGGATCGGTTCACGCATCTCGCGGTCAAGCTCGTCGTCGCACCCGTTCCGGCACCGTGGCGGGGAGGCTTGGCAAATCTTAGCAAATCCGGTCCGATCGCCCTAATCCATCGCAAGTGCCATGAGGCCGGCCGGGTTGCCCGCAGCACGGCGGCGGAGTAAGCCTGCGCCGATGGCCAGCGCTCTCGAAACCGCCAAGCATCTGATCCGGCACAAGGCGCTCGAGCTCGGCTTCGATGCGGTCGGATTCGCGCGGGCGGAGCTGGCCGATACGGCGAGAGAGCAACTCGCCCGCTTTGTCGCCGAAGGACTGCATGGCGACATGGGCTGGATGGCCGAGACCGCAGCGCGGCGCGGCGATCCGAAGGTGCTGTGGCCCGAGGCACGCTCGGTTATCGTGCTTGGGGCCAACTATGGCCCACCCGGCGATCCGATGGCCAATCTCGCCCGCGGCGACCGCGCCGCCATCAGCGTCTACGCCCAGGGCCGCGACTATCACGATCCGGTCAAGAAGCGGCTCAAAGCGCTGGCGCGCTGGATGCACGAGCGATTCTCCCATGACGTGAAGGTGTTCGTCGACACGGCGCCGGTCATGGAGAAGCCGCTGGCCCAACAAGCCGGCCTCGGATGGCAGGGCAAGCACACCAATCTCGTCTCGCGCGGGTTCGGCTCCTGGCTTTTTCTCGGCGAGGTGTTCACGACCCTCGAGCTGGAGCCGGATGCGCCGGAGAGCGACCATTGCGGCGCCTGCCGCCGCTGCCTCGACATCTGTCCGACTGCCGCATTCCCGGCGCCGTACCGGCTCGATGCGCGGCGCTGCATCTCCTATCTGACGATCGAGCTCAAGGGTCACATTCCGCGCGCGTTCCGGACGGCGATCGGCAATCGCATCTACGGCTGCGACGACTGCCTCGCAGTCTGTCCGTGGAACAAGTTCGCGCGGCGCACGAGCGATCCCGAGTTGCTGCCGCGTGCCGAGCTCGCGGCGCCCCGGCTCGCCGATCTGGCGCGACTCGACGACGCGAGTTTCCGCCAGGTGTTTTCCGGATCGCCGGTCAAGCGCATCGGCCGCGACCGCTTTCTGCGCAATGTCCTGATCGCGATCGGCAACAGCGGAGACCGCGACCTTGCCGCCTCCGCCGAATCGCATCTCGACGATCCGTCGCCGCTAGTACGCGCGATGGCGGTCTGGGCGCTCAGCCGACTACTGCCCGCCGCCGAATTCGAAGCGATGCGGGCTCGCCGCCCAGCCGATGCGGACGAGGCTGTCCGCGAGGAGTGGGCCGGGGCCGCCTGACGGGAAAACGCGGTCGATCGGAAAGGGCGGTTATGCGGCCTCGGGCTCGGCCGCGTCGGCCAGAAACGCGATCCGTAACGTGGCAACCACCTCGTCGTCGGATTCTGCTGACCAACCGGTGATCGCACGCCGGCTGTCGTCATCGAGGACCAGGCCGGTCGCATGCAGGCAGCGGCCGAACGAATCGACCTGACGCGCCGCGAGCCCGACCCGCACCGTCGCGGAGACGTTCGAGAACATCGAGAACCCCACGAGCCACGCGCCGCTGAACGAGATCGCCTCGGCGACCCGGCCGGTCATGTCATCCCGCTCGAGCCGAGTCGAGCCGTTGAGTTGAAGGCGACGTGTCATCGTGTGGCGCCGACGATAGATGGCCGCGCCGGATTGAGTCCCGCGACAAGTTGTCCCGGCACATGGGCGAGGTGGATCCGTTCGCCCCAGGGTTGAGCCGTCCTTCGCGACTCGGGGGCGAATATGTTAATGCGAGCGGCAGTCCTTGGGAGACGTCCGTCGTGAGCTCGATCGCGGTCAGACCCGACATCGCCGACCTGATCCTGGAAGCGCTCGACATCGCGGCATCGCGCCGTCTTGCCGGGCCGGTCCTGCATGCGTTCGTGGTGGACGTCCTGACGGCCGAGCGGCCGGATATTTCGGCGGCTGACGCGCATCGCCTTATCGAACGTTACGGCCAGCGCCTCCGCGGCCGGGCGCGGCCGTCTAGCGTGCCGCAGACGTAGCCATTCGCAAAGCCGGGCCACTCTGCGAATAGGGGTTGAGCCGAACGCGGCCCGGGGATATGCCTCGCCGGCCGTGAAACTCTCCGATTTCGATTTCGACCTGCCCAGCGCGCTGATCGCCCAGCATCCGGTCGAGCCGCGCGATGCCGCGAGATTGCTCGAGGTCGGTGCCGCGCTCCGCGACCGCGCGATGCGGGACCTGCCCGGTCTGCTGCGGCGGCACGATGTGCTCGTCTACAACGACACCCGGGTGATCAAGGCCCGCCTCGACGGCAGACGCGGCGACGCGGCAATCGAGGCGACCCTCCACCAGCGGATCGACGAAACGACCTGGCGTGCCTTCGCCAGGCCGGGCAAGCGGCTGCGCGTCGGCGATCTCGTCACCTTCGCGCCCGGTTTCGCAGCGGAGGTCCGCGACAAGGGCGAAGGCGGCGAGGTGACGCTCGCGTTCATCGTCTCCGGTTGCACGCTGATGGAGGCGATCGAGCGGCACGGCCGCATGCCGCTGCCGCCGTACATCAAGCGCAGGACCGGGGGCGACCGCCGCGACGACCATGACTACCAGACGGTCTGGAGCCGGCGCGAGGGCGCGGTCGCCGCTTCGACCGCCGGGCTTCATTTCACCCCGGCGCTGCTTGCGGCGCTGGATGCGGCCGGGGTGGCGCATGTACCAATCACGCTCCATGTCGGCGCCGGAACCTTTCTGCCGGTCAAGACCGAGCGCGTGGAGGAACATCGCATGCACGCGGAATGGTGCCAGATACCGGCGGATACGGCCGCTGCGGTCGAAGCGGCGCGCGCGGCCGGCGGCCGCGTCGTCGCGGTTGGCACGACTGTGCTGCGCACGCTCGAGACCGTCGCGGCCCAGGAGGGCCGGATCGTGCCCTGGCAGGGCGAGACGCGGCTTTTCGTCCTGCCGGGGTTCCGCTTCCGCGTCGTCGACATGCTGTTGACCAATTTCCATCTGCCGCGCTCCACGCTCTTCATGCTGGTGGCCGCCTTCGCCGGACTCGAGCGGATGAAAGCCGCGTATGCGCACGCCATCGCGAACGGCTACCGCTTCTTCTCATACGGCGACGCCTGCCTCCTGCACCGGGCGGATGCGTCATGAGCGGGTTCCGCTTCGAGCTGTTCGGGCTTGACGGCCGCGCGCGCCGCGGCCGGTTGTATACGGGCCGCGGCACCATAGAGACGCCGGCTTTCATGCCGGTCGGCACCGCCGCGACGGTCAAGGCGCAGACGCCGGAGGACGTCCGCGCCACAGGTGCCCAGATCATCCTGTGCAACACCTATCATCTGATGCTGCGGCCGGGTGCGGAGCGCATCGCGCGGCTCGGCGGGCTGCACCCGTTCATGAACTGGCCGGGGCCGATCCTTACCGATTCCGGCGGATATCAGGTCATGTCGCTGGCCTCGCTGCGCAAGATCGAGGAGAAAGGCGTCGTCTTCCAGTCGCATCTCGACGGTTCGCGCCACGAGCTGACGCCGGAGCGCTCGATCGAGATCCAGCATCTGCTCGACTCAGACATCACCATGGCGTTCGACGAATGCACACCCTTTCCCGTCAGCGAGGGCGACGCGGCAGCATCGATGCGCCTGTCGATGCGCTGGGCCGAGCGCTCGCGCGCCGCCTTCGTCGAGCGGCCCGGCTACGGCCTGTTCGGTATCGTCCAGGGCAGCGTCTTTCCCGCGTTGCGCGAGGAATCGGCGAAGACGCTCGCCGCGATCGGCTTTCACGGTTACGCGGTCGGCGGGCTCGCGGTGGGCGAGGGGTTCGAGGCGATGGCCGCGACGCTCGAAGCGACCGAGCCTTTCCTGCCGGCCGACCGTCCGCGCTATCTGATGGGCGTAGGCAAGCCCGCCGACATCGTCGCAGCGGTCGCGCGCGGCATGGACATGTTCGATTGCGTGCTGCCGACCCGATCGGGCCGCACCGCGCAGGCCTTCACCCGCGCCGGCACCCTCAATCTCCGCAATGCGCGCCATGCCGAGGACAGGGGCCCGCTCGATCCCCGCTGCCGCTGCCCGGCGTGCCAGAAATACTCGCGCGCCTATCTCCATCATCTGTTCAAGGCGGAGGAGATTCTCGGGCTGATGCTGCTGACGCGGCACAACCTGACCTACTACCAGGACCTGATGGCGGACTTGCGCGACGCGATCGCCGAGGGCCGGCTCGCCGCGTTCGTCGCCGCTTTCGAGAGCGCGCAGTCGAAGACCGAGCCGGAAGCCTAGGCCGACACCTTACGCGGAAAGCGGCTGGCCGGTTCCGCCGCCATGCGCTGGCGCAGGAACTCGATGTGAAGACGCAGATGATAGAGCTGCTCGGCATAGGCGAGCGGCACCTTCAGCTTGCCGACATCGCGCTGCAGCCGGTCGAGGTGTTCCGCCATCTGCGCGCGCGTCTTGGGATCGCGCGCCCGCCACATGTCGTCCTCGAGTCGGCGCAGGTGCTTGTACCAGCGGTAGATCTTCCGTCTGACCTGCCAGCGATAGGTCGGGGGCGCTATCCGCATCAGCGGGATGGCGAGCGTGATCAGCGGCAGCACCAGCACCCACAGACGCTCGACGAATCCGGCGACCTGGAAGGGCAGGTAGCGGCGCAGGAACGAGGGGCCAGCCTCGAGATAGCGTTGCGCCTGCCGGTCGATCGGAAAATCGAGATAGGCGGCGGACGGAAAATCGCCTCGTTTCGCGAAGAGCTGGCGCGGCCGGTGCACCTCCTTCGCGGCACCGAGCAGCAGGTCGATGAGCGCCGGATGTAGGCCGTCACGTGCGACCAGGGCAGCGGCAGGAGCGAGCAGCGGCACGTCCCGGGCCGGGATCGGCGGATCGAGACGGATCAGGCCCGCCGGCAACGTCACCTTGCTCAGGAAGGGATGGCGAAACGTATAGGCCTCTGCGAAATCGAGGGCGACGAGATGGATGCCGCGCACCTGGAATAGCGGCGTCAGGAGCGGCCGCGGCCGGCCGGTGACAAAGAACGCCGCATCGATCCGTCCTGCAAGCAGGTCTTGCACCGCCTGCTCGCCGCCGAGATCGGCAAGCGCGGTCGGCGTGTCGAATACGCCGCTCGATCCGAGCAGCTCGAGCGCCAAAGCGCGCGTGCCGCTCCCCTCTGCGCCGATCGCGAGCCGCCGCCCGGCAAGCTCGCTCAGGCGCCGCGGCGCGCGCTCGCCGCGTGCGAAGATCCACAGCGGCTCGAAGAACACGCTTGCGAGCGAAACCAGCCCTGGCGCGGGCCCTGCGGCGGCGGCGCCCGTGCCGCCCTGGACGAAGGCGAGGTCGATGCCCGTCTCGGCGTCGGCGAGCAGGCGAAGGTTTTCGACCGAGCCGGACGTAGGGACGATCTCCAGCTCGACGCCGTCGCGCGCTAGGATGGCCCTGTAGCGCTCCGCCGCGGCGGCATAGGCGCCCTCTGGCGCGCCGGTGGCGATGCGGAGCATGCGCGACGGCGCAGGATCGACCAGCCGGTATGCGATGACGAAGCCGGCCGCGACGATCGCGATGATCGGCAGATAGACCTTCAGGTATTCGCGCACCATCCCCCCATGCGCAGCGCGGCGCGGCCGTCCCGGGCGATCTTAGTGCAACCCGGCGCTCCTGAGAACGCAGCGTCCGACCGCCGTCAGGTGTTTCATGTTTCGCCGGGAAGGGTGATCGGACCGCCCCATTCCTAGCCGCTTCACGCATGTCTCGTGCGAAGCATTGAATGAAGCGGATAAGCCTTTGATCTGACGGTACGAATACTCTACCGCTTCACTGCTTCACGCGCGCATGCATTTGGCCGGACCCCGGAACGTTCAAGGCGGGCATCGGCGGAAGGAGCCTGATCGCGCCGCGCGCCGTATCCTGTGCCGGGATGCCGGCTGCGATCCGGACGATGCGACGACGCGGACCAAGCCGATCATCCGGCTTGGCATCCTTGGACAAGAGCCCTTCGCCAGGGCCGCCAATACGCCGATCCTCCACAAAGCGTTCGACCAGCTCGTCGGCCGCGGATGCTGGCTTCCTCGCATGAATCCCGGGACGTTTCCCGTACGGTTTCCTGCACCCGCCGACCCCGGCTGGCACATCGATGCCAGCTTCTACCTGTGCCACCAATTTCTCGTGCATGCGGCCCAGCCTCATCGCGGCACACACCCGCGCCTATGCCGAACCCATGTGTCGGGCGCGCGCGACCGCCGGACTGCCAAATGTTCGTCAACCCCGCTCCGGCCCAACGCCCCGCCGGCCGTCCGGTCCGCGCGGGCGTGTTTCTACGGCCCGATTCGAACACAAAGTCACCCGCGGCGTAAGCCGCTTTCTTTTCGGCCCGCCGTTGCGCAGAGTGTGCCCCAATCACGACAGGCCGGTACCGCATGGCGCAGAAATCCTACAAGCAACTCAAGCAGCTCGGTCGCACGACCGCACGGCCGCAGCGGCCCCAAGAGGCGGAGCTGGAGCGAGTGCCCAACCCGCACCCGGACGCGCTGTACCTCGTGCGCTTCACCGCGCCGGAGTTCACCTCGCTCTGCCCGATCACCGGCCAGCCGGATTTTGCCCATCTGGTCGTCGACTATGCGCCGCGCGGCTGGCTGGTCGAAAGCAAGTCGCTCAAGCTCTATCTCGGCGCGTTCCGCGATCACGGCGCTTTCCATGAGGACTGCACGGTCGGGATCGCCAAGCAGCTGGTCGGGTTCCTCAAGCCACGCTGGCTCCGCATCGGCGGCTACTGGTACCCGCGCGGCGGCATGCCGATCGACGTGTTCTGGCAGACTGGCCGCCCGCCGGCCGGGCTGTGGCTGCCCGAGCAGGGTGTTGCGCCCTATCGCGGGCGAGGCTGAGTCCCGCATCATCGCGTTAGGCAAGGCAGACGCCATGGGGGCGGATGCCGTGATGGAATGGATGGATGATGCACGCCGGCGCATCGGCCGTGCATTCGATGCCATCGGCCTCGGGCCGCAGGAAGCGCCGTATCGAACGGTCGCCGAATTTCCCGGCGCCCGGCTGCGGGCGTATCTCGGCCGGCATGGCGCCGCAGGGCCGGTTCTCCTGATCGTTCCCGCTCCATTCAAGCGGGCCTATATCTGGGATCTCATCCCCGAGGTCAGCGTGGTGCGGCACTGTCTCCGCCGGGGCCTGCGGGTGTATCTTCTGGAATGGCTTATTCCGACCATTGACGAGGACGGGCTCGGGCTGGCCGATTATGCCAGCCGTTTGCCCCGCGTGGCGATCGAGGCGATCGCGGCCGAAACCGGCGTGTCTGCCCCAATTCTCGCGGGGCACTCTCTCGGCGGCACCTTCGCGGCCATCTTCGCCACGCTCTTTCCCGAGCGGGTGGCTGGCCTCGTTGCGGTCGACGCGCCGCTTGCATTCGGCGAGCATGGAGGCCCGCTGGCACGTGCCGTCGCCGCAATTCCGCACGCCCGGTGCATTCGCGAGATGGCCGGCAGCCCCGTGCCGGGTTCGGTGATCAGCGCTCTGAGCGCGGCGGCGGCGCCCGAAGCGTTCCAGCTGCAGCGATTTTCCGATCTCGCCGCGAGCGTTTTCGATCCCGCTGCGCTCGCGATTCATGCGCGGGTCGAGCGCTGGTCCTATGACGAGTTGCCCCTGCCGGGGCAGCTCTTCGAGGAGACGCTCGAACTGCTCTACCGCAAGGACTGTTTCCTGAAGGGCACGCTGCAGGTCGGCGCGCGGCGGACGGGACTCGCTCGCCTGCGATGCCCCGTAATCGCGGTGATCAATCTGGTGGGCCGGATCGTCCCGCCTTCCTCGGTTCTTGTAGGCCTCGAGGCGGTTCCGAACCTGGCGGTCGAGATCCTCGAGTACAGAGGCGATTGCGGGTCAATGCTCCAGCATCTCGGCCCGCTCGTAGCGGCCCTCGCGCACGAGCGGCTCTGGCCGAGGATCCTGGACTGGACCGGCGCGGTTGGCCGGGCTTCGCCGGGCCGCCGGAAGAAGCCTGCGCCTGCGCGCGTTGGCGGACCGCGATCGTGCGCGGAACGCTTCCGCAAGGAACCGCAAGCCAGGACTCGGGGTTGAAGAGCGTGGCTCCCGCCGAAGGTCAGATGCTAAGCTGGATTGGACGAGAGCCGTTCCGGCAGGAACGAAAACGACTTCCAGAACTTGTCGCCACGCCGATCCGGAGAGCCGCACATGAAGGGATTCATCGACGATATCGAGAAGCTGACCGAGGAGAATACGGATTTCCGCCGCGTGCTCTACACCGGCAAGAATCTCCAGCTGGTGCTGATGTCGATTCAGCCGGGCAGCGAGATCGGCGAGGAGGTCCATGACGATCGCGACCAGTTCTTCCGCATCGAGAAGGGCAAGGGCGAGGTCCTGATCGACGGCAAGAAGACGAAGGTGGAAAGCGACGACGCGATCATCGTGCCCGCAGGCGCGCGGCACAATGTCATGAACACTGGCGACGAGCCGCTTCGGCTCTATACGCTTTATGGACCGCCGGAGCATCGTGACGGAACGGTGCATGCGACCAAGGCGGAGGCCGACGCCAAGGAAGAGCATTTCGACGGCAAGACGACCGAATGACGGGCTCGCCTGCGACACCGCATTGCACGTCGGCGTGAACGGAGTTCGGCGGCCGCGCAGCCTTCAGTATCGTCCTGGCTCCGCCCGAGGTTGGCGACGTAACCGTTTTCCAGCATTTCATCTTACATCCGCCGGGCGCGTTGCCGCCGTGCAGGTCAGGTTTGATTGATCCGTTTGCGCCCGGGCCCCGTCCGGTCGCGTCGAACGCTCCCATGCGGCATATGCGTCGCAAATGGCGTGTTCGCATCGCGTACATGCCGGCGGAATTTGCGTGGATAATTGGCAGCGGCAAGCAGAACAGTTTGTTGCTGCGATAATATGATCAAGATCAATTCTCGGGGGTCGTAGTAGAACTTCAGTATCGTGGGGAAGGCGCATGCGAAATGCGGAGATTTCCGCTTGCACCTCATCTCTCCGATGTTATGGTGCCGCGGGTCGCTGCCGCGCACTGCGAAAGCAAGGTGAACAGAAGAAGTGCGGCGCGCAGCACCGCACGTCACGACATTGAGGAAAGGAAAGGGAGAATGGCTTTCTGATTCTGTAGCTGTGCGTTTTCTTGCGTTAGTTCTCTGGCTGTCCCGATGTCGTATGTGATCGCTTGCGATCCGACAGGGACGCTCGTACCGAATACCACTTCGGTGCATCGTTGCCGGATCCATATCCGGATCCGCCAGGGCGTGACATCTTTTTTCCGCCCCTGCTTTTCAGCCTTCCGTCGAAGGTAAGTGCCAGAGTCGGGCCTGACGGCCGATCGTTCTGACGTCGATTTGCATCCGCAGCAAGCTTTGCGCGGGGAAGTGCGTCCATCACGGATTTGGGGTGTCGCTGCCGCGAGGCAGTGAAATTCGGGAGATTCAACAATCGCGACGACCAAGATCGCTGTACGCGGCCTCTTCAAGGTTTTCGGAACCAGCCCGGCCAGGGCCATGGACCTGATGCGTCGGGGCGTGCCGAAGGAGGAGATTTTTGCGCGTACCGGCCAGACGATCGGCGTGCAGGACGCAGGCTTCGATGTCGAAGCGGGCGAGATCTTCGTCGTCATGGGGCTGTCCGGGTCCGGCAAGTCGACCCTTGTGCGGATGCTCAACCGGCTCATCGAGCCGACGGCGGGCAAGATCCTCGTCGATGGCCGCGACATCATGCGGATGTCGCGCCGCGAGCTGATCGAGCTGCGCCGCCGCGACATGAGCATGGTGTTCCAGAACTTCGCGCTGATGCCGCATCTGCGCGTCTGGCAGAACGCTGCGTTCGGGCTCGATGTCGCAGGCATCGAGGCGAATGCGGCGCGGGAGCGGGCAATGCAGGCGCTCGAGGCTGTCGGGCTCAAGGCCTATGCCGAGAGCTGGCCGTCGGAGCTGTCGGGCGGAATGCAGCAGCGCGTCGGTCTCGCGCGCGCGCTCGCCAACGAACCATCGATTCTCCTGATGGACGAGGCGTTCTCGGCGCTCGATCCGCTCACGCGCAGCGAGATGCAGGACGAGTTGCTGCGCCTGCAGACGGAGCATCAGCGGACCATCATCTTCATCAGCCACGATCTCGACGAGGCAATCCGCATCGGCGACCGCCTTGCCATCATGGAAGGCGGCAGGATCGTGCAGATCGGCCGGCCCGATGAGATCCTGAAGACGCCGGCGAACGACTATGTCCGCTCGTTCTTCCGCGACATCGACCTGACGCGCGTGCTCACCGCGGGCGATATCGCGCGGCGCGATCAGGTCAGCCTGATCCGGCATCCGGGAGAGGGGGTGCGCGCCGCCCTGCGTCAGCTCCGCGAGCGCGACCGCGAGTTCGGCTATGTCCAGGACGCACGACGGAAGTTCCAGGGCATCGTCTCCGTCGAGAGCCTGATCGAAGCGATAAACCGGGGCGACGGTGCCTCGCTTGCCGACGCGATGCTGCCCGACGTGACGCAGGTCTCCGCCGGCATGTCGATGGGCGAGGTGCTGCCGCTCGTCGCGCGCAGCGTCTATGCGCTGCCGGTCGTCGATTCCAATGGCATGTATGTCGGAGTCATCTCGAAGACGACGTATCTCGAAGCACTCGGGCGGAGCCACTAAGACATGGATTTCAAGCTTCCACTCGGAGAGATCGTCGAGATTGCCGTCGAGTTCCTGCTCGATCACGCGCAATGGCTGTTCGATGCGATCGATATCGCGATCGGCGGCCTCGTCGGCGGAATCAGCGCCGCGCTGTCCTGGTTGCCGGGCGTCGCGCTCGCCTGCATCATCGTCCTCCTCGCGCTTTGGCGCGTCGGCTGGAAGTTCGCCGTTTTCGCCGCCGTGGCGCTGGCCGTCATATTCATGCTGGATCTCTGGCCGCAGACGGTCGATACGCTCGGACTCGTGCTCGCGGCCACAGTCGTGGCGCTGGTCCTGGGTGTGCCGATCGGCATTGCGGCGGGCCGGAACGACAGGACCGAGGCGGTGCTACGGCCGGCGCTCGATTTCATGCAGACGATGCCGGCCTTCGTCTATCTGATCCCGGCGGCGATGTTCTTCGGCCTCGGCCAGGTGCCGGGTACGATTGCAACCGTTATCTTCGCGCTGCCGCCGACTGTCCGGCTCACTTCGCTCGGTATCCGGCAGGTGCCGCGGGAGCTGGTCGAGGCTGGTCTCGCGTTCGGATGCACCTCGCGGCAGCTGCTGCTCAAGGTGCAGGTTCCGACCGCCCTGCCGTCGATCATGGCCGGCGTCAACCAGACGATCATGCTGGCGCTATCGATGGTCGTCATTGCCTCGATGATCGGCGCGGGCGGCCTCGGCAACGAGGTGCTGCGCGGCATCCAGCGGCTCGACGTCGGCCTCGGCTTCGAGAGCGGCCTTGCCGTCGTTCTCGTGGCGATCCTGCTCGATCGCATTACGCAAAGCTTCGGCAGACCGCGGTCTGGCGCGCGGCGCAAGCGCCTGCGGAAAGCAGGGGCCGCGATTGCCGCGCCCGCGGCGAATACACCGCCGGAGCAATCGGAATCAAAGGATCGAGCGGCTGCGCCGCGGCCGCTCGAGCAGGGGGCAGGGCACGCTCGCCCGGCCCAACTGGTCACCAGCAACCAAGGAGAAGCGCGATGAGACGAACCTTTCTGAAGCGGGTCGCGGCGGGAGCCGTCGGCATTCTGGCCGTGGCCGCCTTCGGGGCGCAACCGGTTCAGGCCCAGACCGAGCCGATCAGGATCGGCTGGACGGCGTGGTCGGATGCCGAAGCGATGACCAAGCTGGCCAAGAAGGTCATCGAAACGCGCATGAACCAGCCGGTTGAGCTCGTGCTCGCGGATATCGGGCTGCAGTACCAGGGGCTCGCCAAGGGCGATCTCGATGTCATGATGATGGCGTGGCTGCCCGTGACGCATGCGAGCTACATGGAGAAGGTCGGCGACAAGGTCGTGCCGCTCGGTATCCTCTATACGAACGCGCGGCTCGGCTGGGTCGTGCCCGACTACGTTCCGGTCGATCAGGTCCGGACGATCGCCGACCTGAACAAGCCCGAGGTCCGCAAGAAGCTCGGCGCGAAGATCCAGGGGATCGATCCGGGCGCTGGACTGATGCAGGCGTCGGAGAAGGCTCTCGATGAGTACGGCCTCAAGGACTACACGCTGGTATCGGCGAGCGGTGCCGCGATGACCGCGGCGTTGAAGCGTGCCGTCGACCGCAAGGACTGGATCGTCGCCACGGGCTGGAGCCCGCACTGGAAGTTCGCCAAGTGGAAGCTCCGCTACCTCGAGGACCCGAAGGGGACGCTCGGCGGACTCGAGCGCGTCCACGTAATGGCCCGTCCGGACTTCTACCAGGACCATTCCAAGGTCGCGGAGTTCTTCGCCCGCATGTACGTGCCGCTCGACGACCTCGAGACGATGATGTTCGAGGCCAGCGAGACGTCGTACGAGAAGGCCGTCGACAATTACATCGCCAAGAACAAGGCGCGCATCGACTACTGGGTCACGGGCGAGCTCCCGTCCTCGTAAGTCGGACGTGACGAAGTGCCCCGCCCGGCCGGGCGGGGCACGTCTCTATCCGCAAGTCCCGGAACCGGGGGCGGCACCGCAAGACATGCACGAGACCTTCTATTGGTGGGCCGGCGTCCTTCTGATCCTTCTGGCATGCGCGGCGATCGGCGGGATTTTCGGGATCGTCGTGTCGAGGACCGCTCGCTCCGGTGACCGATCCGGCGTCAGGCGGAGATGGCTGATCTGGCCGCATTAGGCCCGCCATCGGGGATAAGCCGGGGCAGGGTGTGCGCTAGATCCGAGCTCCTGGCGGCAGGTCGAGGCCGAGCAGGACGCGGCCATAGAGCTCGCCCGCGGGCTCGGGCTGCAGCAGGAAATGCGACGCCATGGAATGGATGTCGCGGAAGCAGCGCTCGAGCGGCGCACCGGTCGGCAGCAGGCTGCCGCCCACGGCATTGAACACCCGGTCGGCCGCGGCGAGGGCGGTACGCGAGACGAGCGCGGCGTCCATGCGGTAGCGTGCGCGCTGCGCGGTCGTGAAGGTCCGGCCGGCAGCCGCGGTGTCGTACATCTCGTCGACGTCGCGCATCAGCAGCGCGAACGCCATGTGCACCTGTGCCGCGCACCGGCCGGCCTCGATATGCGTGGCCTTGTCGGCGATCTGGCGCTCGCCGGTGCCGACGGGGACGCGGGTCTTCGCGGCTTCGATGAAATGATCGATCGCGCCGCTCGCGACACCAACCACCGCTGCGGCGGTCGACATCGCAAACAGTCCGTTGAGCGGCGCGCGGTAGGTCGGCTCCCGGTTGAGCGTCGAGCCCGGGTAGATGCCACGCTGCGCGTCGATCCATGACAGCGTGCGATGCGCCGGCACATGGGCGCCGTCGAGCCGCACATCCTTGCTGCCGGTGCCGCGCATGCCGAGCACGTTCCAGCTCGCATCGTCGATGCTGAACGCGCGCTTCGGCACGAGAATGAGATGCGGTTCGGGCATGTCGGTGCCGGCTTTTCGGATCGGCACCATCGCGATCACCCAGGTCGCGATGTCGACGCCCGAGGCATAGCGCCACAGCCCGCTGACTGCGTAACCGTTGCCGCTCGGCTCGACGGAAATATCGCGCCCGACGCCGCCGGTCAGCACCGGAATGATCGCATCGCCGTCCGCGAACACCTCGCGCTGCGCTTCGGGATCGAACATGCCGACCAGCCACGGGTGCAGGCCGAGCAGGCTCATGATCCACGCGGTCGAGCCGCAACCGCGGCCGATCTCGCGCGTCACCGCCCACAGCACCGAAGGGCGCATCGCATAACCCCCGGCGCTGGCGGGCCGGGTGATGCGGAAGAACCCGGCCTCGACCAGGTCTTGCGCGGTCTCGGCGGGAATGCGTCGGGCGGCCTCGCATGCGGCGGCCCGCCCGCGCAACACGGGGATCAGGCGCCGCGCCCGGTCGATCAGCTCGTCCGGGGCGGGCGCCTGGTCCTGGGTGCCTCGCCGCAAAGCCACCTGCGCCGCTCAGCTCCTGGCCGCGACCGCCTCGACCTCGATCAGCCAGGACGGCTGCGCCAGCGCGGTGACGACGACGCTGGTCATCGCCGGCTTGGCGCCGGCGAGATGTTTGGCGCGGACCGGCGCAAACGCCGCGATGTCTTCGGCCTTCACGAGATAGGCATTGAGCTTGACGAGATCGGCGAAACCCATGCCCGCCTCGGCGAGGATGGCGCCGATGTTCTGCATGATCTGCTCGGCCTGGCCGGCGCAGTCCGACGCGATCGATCCGTCGGGCCGGGTCCCGACCTGGCCGGAGATCCACAAGGTCCGTGCGTTCGCCGGGCACTCGACGCCGTGCGAGTAGATGTTGCGGAACGGCGGCGCGATCGAGCCGGGGTTGTGGGCTTTGTTCACGATCTTCTCTCCTTTTGCCTGTGCGAAACCTAGCTTTGTGTCCGGTGCGTCGTCTGTATCGGCGGATACAGGCGCCGCGGCGGAGGAATCACGCGGGCTGCAAAGCCGCGCTGTCAATCACGCAGATGAGGCCGTCGGTCACGTCGATGGCACCGGCCTTGCGCAGGCGGTTCAGGGTGCGCGTAACCGTCACGCGCGAGGTGCCGGTAATTGCGGCGATCTGCTCGTGCGTCAGGTAGACCTGGATGAGCTTTCCCTTCGCCATCGGCTTGGCGTAGAGCTCGCCGAGGCGCAGCAGGAACTCGCCGATGCGGCCCTCGGGCGAGGGGGCGTAGGCGCGCTCGAGCCGTGTCGCCAGCACCCTCTGCTTGAGGCTGGTGATGCGCAGCAGCGACAGCGCCAGATCGGGGTCTTCGCCAAACGCCCTTCGCAGCTTCGTCGCGTCGAACTCGATCAGCTCGGCATCGCGCCAGACCACCGCAGTCGAGAACCGGGGGATGCCGTCGAACGCCGCGCCCTCACCGCACAGGGCGCCACGGCCCATGAATTCGAGGATGATCTCGTCGCCGTTGCTTCGGACCATCGACACCTTGATCTGGCCGCCGAGGACGAACCAGAACCGCGTCGAGACCTCGCCCTGTGCATACATGACCGCGCCCTTGCGGCGCCGTACGCGCCGTCCAAGATGAGTCGCGCGCAGCCACGGCCCGGCGAGATCGTCGGGCAGGTGCCAGGTTTCTGCGATGTTCCGAGCCAACGACCGGTCCCCTCCCGACACTGTCCCGATTGTATCCCGCGATACGGCCGGCGGCGCGGTGCGTCCGCTACCTGAAGGCATGGACGTCGCCGCGCAATGCTCCGTATCATCCGCGCCGGTCTGCTGGACAGGGAAGCGGACAATAGTTACAAGTGCAACTATATAGCCAAGAATCAATGAGGGAGGTTCGAATGACCATAGTGTCCCGCCGCCACGCGCTCGGCGTGCTCGCTGCCGGCGCGGTTCTCGCCTGTACCGGCGCGGCGCAGGCGCAGCAGCCGATCAAGATCGGCTCGTTCCTGTCCATCACCGGCGGCGCTTCGTTCCTCGGCGACCCGGAGGCAAAGACGCTCAGGCTCTATGCCGATCGTATCAACAAGGCCGGCGGGGTGCTCGGCCGCAAGCTCGAGATCATCATCTACGACAGCGCCGGCGACGCCAAGCAGGCGGTCACCTTTGCCCGCCGGCTGATCGAGGAAGACGAGGTCGACATGATCGTCGGCGGCAGCACCACCGGCGAGACCATGGCGGTGGTTCCGCTGGTCACGGAGGCGGAGATCCCCTTCATCTCGCTCGCCGGCGCCAATGTCATCGTCGAGCCGGTCAAGAAGTGGGTTTTCAAGATGCCGCATTCCGACCGCATGGCGGTCGAGAAGTCTTATCAGGACATGAAGAAGCGCGGGCTTACCAACGTCGCGATCATCGGCGGCTCGGGCGGCTTCGACCAGTCGTGCCGCAAGGAGGGTCACGCGCTCGCCGGGAAATACGGGCTGAAGGTCGTTGCCGACGAGACTTATGCGCCGACCGACAGCGACATGAGCCCGCAGCTCACCAAGATCAAGAACACCCCCGGCGTACAGGTGATTTTCGGCTGCGGCTTCGGCGCGCCGACCTCGATCACCGCGCGCAACTGGAAGCAGCTCGGGATGACCAACATCCCCTTCTACTTCAACCATGGCGTCGCTTCGCAGCAGTTCATCGACGGCGCCGGCGGCGGGGCGGAGGGCATCCGCATTCCGGTCCCGGCCCTGCTGGTGGCCGAGCAGCTCCCGGCGGGCGATCCGCAACGCGAGGTTTCGCTCGCCTACATCAAGGCATTCAAGGAAGCCTACAACCTGCCGCCGTCGGGCTTCGGCGGGCACGCCTATGATGGCCTGCATATCGCGCTCGACGCGATCAAGCGCGCGAACTCGACCGACAAGGCCAAGGTCCGCGACGCCATCGAGAGCACGAAGAGGTTCATCGGCGCCGACGGCATCTACAACATGACGCCGCAGGACCACATGGGCCTGTCGCTCGACTCCTTCAAAATGGTCGAGGTGAGGAACAACACCTGGAAGCTGATCGAGTAGCGCGAGGCTGCCGTTGATCACCTTGTAGGGGCGGGTTCAAACCCGCCCCTACGTCCCTTGGGCCGAGGAAGAGGGTTGGTTTGGCCGAGTTCCTGCAGTTCCTGTTCTCCGGACTCACCGTCGGCGCGATCTACGCGCTGGTCGGGCTCGGGTTCTCGATCATCTACAACGCCAGCCACGTCATCAATTTCGCGCAGGGCGAGTTCGTCATGCTCGGCGGCATGGGGACGGTGTCGCTGATGCTGGCGGGTCTGCCGATGTATGTCGCGATCCCGCTTGCGGTGTGCCTGGTCGTCGCGGTGGGCCTGCTGCTGGAGAAATTCGCGGTCGAACCGGCGCGCAACGCCGGCGTCATCACCCTGATCATCATCACCATCGGTGCCTCGATCCTGATCCGCGGCGTGGTCGAGGTGGCGCTCGGCAAGGACTTTCACCGCCTGCCGTCCTTCACGGGCGAGACTCCGATCATCATCGGCGGCGCTGCGCTGCAGCCGCAGGGGCTTTGGGTGATCGGCGCACTGGTGATCGTGGTTGCGGCGCTGCGCTGGTTCTTCGAGCATACGCGGCTGGGCAAGGCCATTCTCGCCACTTCGTACAATCCCCTGGCCGCCCAGCTGGTCGGGATCGATGTGCGCACGATCCTGCTGGTCAGCTTCGGCCTGTCGGCCGCCCTTGGCGCGCTTGCGGGCATCCTCACGGCGCCGATCACGCTGACCAAGTACGATATCGGCATCATGCTGGGCCTCAAGGGTTTCGCTGCGGCGATCCTCGGCGGGCTCGGCAGCAGCTACGGCGCGGTCGCCGGTGGCCTGGCGCTCGGCATGATCGAGGCGATGTCGGCCGGCTATATCAGCTCCGCCTACAAGGATGCAGTGGCGTTCGTGATCATCCTCGGCGTCCTGTTTTTCATGCCGAGCGGGCTGTTCGGCACGAGACGCACGGAACGGGTCTGAACCGTGCAGCGCCCGGGCGGCTCACTGCAATCGGGATTCTCAGCGAAGGACATCGGCGCTGCCGGGGCCGCGCGCGGCGTCGCCTGGCTGCTTACGGCGCGGCATGGCGGCATCCTGGCGCTGGTCGCACTCCTGCTCGCCCTGCCGCTCTTTCTGCCCAACAACTTCTATTACGATATTGCGATCAAGACCGCGCTGAACGCGATCGTCTGCGTCGGCCTCAACCTCCTGATCGGCTATGCCGGCCAGATCAGCCTCGGCCATGCCGGGTTCTTTGCGCTTGGCGCCTATGCCTCGGCCATCCTGACCTCGCACTACAGATGGCCGGGGCTGCTGGCGATGGCGGCGGGCGCGCTTGGCGTGGCGCTGGTGGCCTTCCTGGTGGCGCGGCCAATCCTGCGTCTGCGCGGCCACTATCTCGCAATGGCGACGCTCGGTCTTGGCATCATCATCTCCATCGTCATCAACCGCGAGATTCCGCTGACCGGCGGCCCTGACGGCATGAGCGTTCCGGCGCTCAGGATCTGGGACTGGAGACTGACCGGCGCGGTGACGTGGTACTGGATTTCCGCAGGGGCGCTGGTCCTCGCGGTGTGGGTGTCGCTCAATCTCGTCGAGTCGCCAGTCGGGCGCGCATTGCGGGCGCTGCACGGCTCCGAGATCGCGGCGGAGACGGCGGGCATCGAAATCTCGCGTTACAAGGTGCTGGTCTTCGTCGTCTCGGCGGTGTTCGCGAGCATCGCCGGCTCGCTGTTTGCGCATGCCGAGCGTTTCGTGACCCCGGTCGAGGCCGGCTTCCTGCGCTCGATCGAGTTCGTCACGATGGTGGTGCTGGGCGGCATGGCGTCGACCTTCGGCGCGCTGGTCGGTGCGACGATCCTGACCGTGCTGCCGCAGGTGCTTACCGCGTTCCACGACTACAAGCACGTCGTGCTCGGCGCGATCATGATCGGCGTCATGATTTTCATGCCGCGCGGTCTGGTTCCGACGCTGATGAGCCTGTGGCGGCGGAGGGCGCCGTGAACGTGCTGCAGGTCCACGGCCTGACGAAGGCATTCGGCGGCGTTCACGCCGTCGCCGATCTGAGCTTCTCGGTCAGCACCGGTCACGTGCACTCGATCATCGGTCCCAACGGCGCCGGCAAGACGACCCTGTTCAACCTAATCACGGGCGTCTATACGCCGACCGCCGGCCGGATCATGCTGGAGGGCGAGGACGTGACCGCGCTCACGACCGCCGCACGCGCGGAACGCGGGATCGCGCGCACCTTCCAGAACCTGCAGATTTTCTTCAACATGTCGGCGCTCGAGAACGTCATGGTCGGCCGCCACCTGCATTCGCCGCGCCGGCTGCTGGCATCGCTTGTGCACCTGCCGGTGATCAAGCGCGCCAACCGCGACGCGCACGACCGCGCGGCGGCCCTTATGGAGCGCGTCGGGCTTGCCGCCTATCTCGACGCCGATTCCGCATCGATGCCCTACGGCGCGCTCAAGCGGCTCGAGATCGCGCGGGCGCTCGCGGCTGAGCCGAGAATTCTGCTGCTCGACGAGCCGGCCGCCGGGCTCAATCCGCGGGAGACCCTGGAAATCGACCAGCTCATCCAGTCAATCGCCGCCGACGGCACCACGGTCGTGCTGGTCGAGCACAATATGAAGCTGGTGATGGGCGTGTCCGACCACATCCTGGTGCTCGACTACGGGCGGAGGCTGGCGGAAGGGACCGCGGCGGCGGTGCGGGACAATCCGGAGGTGATCCGCGCCTATCTCGGTGCCGGGATCGCCGGAGGCCATGTATGACCGGCGCCGTGCTGCTCGAGGCATCCGGCCTGACCAGCCATTACGGCCGCATCCAGGCGCTGAAGGGCATCGATCTATCTGTGGCGGAAGGAGAGCTGCTGGCGCTGGTCGGGGCCAACGGCGCCGGCAAGACGACCCTGCTGCGGACCATCTCGGGCGTGCAGCCGGCGAGCGGCGGCTCGGTCCGTTTTCTCGGCGAGGACATCACCTACACCAAGGCGGCGCGGCGCGTGCGGCGCGGCATCGCCCAGGTGCCCGAGGGACGGCAGGTGTTCGGCCCGCTCAGCGTCCACGACAACCTTACCCTGGGCGGCTATACCCGCGACCAGAATACGATCGGCGACGACCTCGATCGCATCTACACCATGTTTCCGGTGCTCAAGCACAAGCAGCACGAGCCGGCAGGCACCCTTTCGGGCGGGCAGCAGCAGATGCTGGCGATCGGCCGTGCGCTGATGGCGCGGCCGAAGCTGCTTCTGCTCGACGAGCCGAGCATGGGGCTGGCGCCGCTGCTGGTTGCCGAGATCTTCGAGACGATCAGCAGGCTGAAGGCGGCGGGCACGACGATCTTCCTGGTCGAGCAGAATGCACACGCGGCGCTGTCGATCGCCGACCGCGGCTATGTATTGGAAACCGGTCGCATCGTCCTGCAGGATTCGGGGCCGTCGCTGCTCGCCAACGAACGGGTCAAGGAAGCGTATCTGGGAATCTGACCATGAAGAAGAAATTTGCGAGCCAGGGCGATCTCGAGGAGAAGAAGGAGGTTTTTACCAAGCTCGCCGACGGGGCGTACTGCCTCACCGCCGAGGGCGACCCGAACTCCGGCGTCATCGTCGGCGATGATGGCGTGATGGTGGTCGACGCGCGCGCGACGCCGTCGATGGCGCAGGACCTGGTACGGCACATCCGTACCGTGACCGACAAGCCGATCAAGTACGTCCTGCTGACGCACTATCATGCCGTGCGCGTGATGGGGGCGTCGGGCTATGGCGCGGAGCACATCATCGCCAGCAAGGGCACCTACGAGCTGATCAAGGAGCGCGGTGCGCAGGACTTCAGGTCCGAGGTGCAGCGCTTTCCGCGGCTGTTCAAGGATGTCGAATCGGTGCCGGGCCTGACCTGGCCGACCATGGTGTTCGACCGCGAACTGACGATCCGGATGGGCAGCCGTGAGGTGCGGATCATGCATGTCGGCGCCGGCCACACGAAGGGCGATACCATCGCCTGGCTGCCGAAGGAGAAAGTGCTGTTCTCGGGCGACCTCGTGGAGGAGGGAGCAACGCCCTACTGCGGCGACGCCCACCTCGAGGAATGGCCTGCGACCCTCGAGCGGCTCAGCGCGCTGAAGCCGAAGCGGCTCGTGCCCGGACGCGGCGACGCGCTGATGACGCCGGCGGCGTGCGAGCGTGCGATCCGCAGCACCCAGGCCTTCGTTAAGGAACTGCTGACGCATGCGCGCAAAGGTGTGAAAGGCCGCAAGAACCTGAAACAGGTATTCGACCGGACCTACGGCGCCATGCAGAAAAAATACGGGCGGCTGGTGATCTTTGATCACTGCATGCCGTTCTGCGTCAGTCGCGCCTATGACGAGGCAGCGGGAATCGCGCATCCGCGCATCTGGACCGCGAAGCGCGACATCGAGATGTGGAAGGCGCTGCAGGACTGAGCGGCCCGCCTCGTCAAGCAAGCTTCACGGAATCGCCCCTCGCGCGACATCGTCACCGGGCTTACTGGCGGTTGCGGCGGAATCCCGCCGCTACAGCACCAGTAACGCAAGGGGATGCACCACATGACATTCTGTTCCGCGCGGCGCACCGCCGTGATCCTTCTCGCTTGCGGCCTGCTCGCCGGACATGCCGGGTCCGCCGCGGCGGCTCCGCTGACGCTCGATGGCCAGCCGCCGATCGTGATCGCGCATCGCGGCGCGAGCGGCTATCTGCCCGAGCACACGATGGAGGGCTACAAGCTCGCCGTGCAGATGGGGGCCGACTTCATCGAGCCGGACCTCTTCCTGACCAAGGACGGCGTCCTGGTTGCGCGCCATGACCGCAGCCTGAACGCGACCACCAACGTGCAGCAGGTCGCCGCCGGCGATCCTGCGCTGTTTGCAAAAGGGGTCGTCGTCAACGGAACTCGCCAGTACTACGTCGAGAATCTGGATTACGCCGACATCCAGAAGCTGACGGCAAGATCCCGGTCCGCCGGCGGCTACCAGACGGAAGACACCTATTTCGATCCGACCTTCGACTACAAGGTGCCGACGTTCGAGCAGGTCCTCGACTACGTGAAAGACATCTACGACACGACCGGCAAGATTGTCGGCGTCTATCCTGAGGCGAAGATCGCGGGTGCCGAGATCGAGCAGAAGATTCTCGAAACCCTCGGCCTGGGAAAGTACGGGGACCTCTTCGACCCGCTGAAGAAGAACGTCTACCTGCAGTCGTTCAATGCGTCGACGGTCCAGAACTGGTCGGAGATGACGGACATTCCGGTGGTGCTGCTCGGCTCGTGCGGCCAGATCGCCGACTTCGCGGCTGTCGCCGCATTTGCGGACGGTCTCGGGATGAGCGCGAGTCCCGCAGGCGGAGCAGGGGTCGAGTGCGTTGAGAATGCGCATGAGGCGGGCATGCTCGTCCAGTTCTACACCCTTACCAACAATCTGGATCAGTACGAGACGGTGTTCGGCTGGGGCGCGGACGGGGTTTTCGCCAACCATCCGGATATCGCCGTCGGCGTGCGCGATGAGCTGTTCGCGGTTCCCGAGCCGGCCGTGCTGGCGACGTTCGGAATTGCACTGGGCGGCCTGATCGGAGCTTCGAGGCGCTGCCGGCTGCGGGTCTGAGTCCGGAGGGAGCGCGCGGACGCCGCCGGGTTCCGCGCGCTCCCGATCCGGATCACGAAGCCTGGCCGTTTGGGGCCGAACCTTGCCGGTTGGTTCGCGTTAGTACTCCTGTCCCCATCGTCAGGAGGCCCGGATGGCAGAGCGTGGTTTCTTTACCGGGTTCGTGCTGCCGGCCGCTGCGGGCATCGCGATCGCCTCCACGTTCGGGTCGCGGCCGCACTTCGCCGACGACACGCGGGAACCCCGCTCGCGGCCCAAGGGAGAGCAGGGCGTCACCCCGGGCAAGGACCGCCGCAAGACCGGGCCGGTCGACCATCGCCGCGCCAACGAACCGGGTCGCGGCCGCGAGGCCGACCAGCCGTACCAGATTCCGGCGGCCGGCTGGCGAGACATCCTCTGGCGCGTCAAGGACGAGGTTTCGAAGGATCATCTTTCGGTGCTCGCCGCGGGCGTCGGGTTCTACGCCCTGCTGGCGATCTTTCCGGCGCTCGCCGCAGCGGTATCGCTCTATGGCCTGGCCTTCGATCCACGCGACGTGGAGGAGCAGATCGCGATGGTGATCGGCATTGTCCCGGAGCAGGCCGGAAGGATCATCACGGACCAACTTGCGCAAATCACCAGCCAGCCGCGCCAGAGCCTCGGTTTCGGTGTGATCATAGCGCTGCTGTTCGCATTGTGGAGCTCGTCGGCTGCGGTCCAGACGCTGATGACCGGCCTCAACGTGGTCTATGACGAGCCGGAAAAACGCGGCGTGCTCGCCTTCTACGCCACTGCGATTGGCCTGACGGTCGGCGCCATCCTGTTCGGCCTGTTCGCGCTGTCGCTCGTCGCGGCGCTGCCCGCGGCGCTGCAGCTCATCGGCCTGCCCGGTGGCATTTCGACCACCGTATCTCTGGCCCGGTGGCCCTTGCTGGCGATCGGCGTGATGTTCGCGCTGGCCGTGCTTTATCGCTGGGGGCCCAGCCGCGAGAAGTCGCGCTGGCAATGGGTGAGCTGGGGCGCGGTCGCCGCCACGGTGCTGTGGCTCGCAGGCTCTCTCGCATTCTCCTATTACGTCGCCAATTTCGGCAGCTACAACGAGACGTATGGAACGCTTGGCGCCGTGGTCATCCTGCTGATGTGGTTCTATCTGAGCGGTTATGTCGTCCTGCTCGGAGCCGAGCTCAACGCGGAGATGGAACGGCAGACCGCCAAGGATACGACCGATCGCGGCGGCGCTCCCCTCGGCCGCCGCGAGGCATATGTGGCCGATACGGTTGGCGCCTCGCCGTAGGCCGCAAATGGAAAACGGGCGCTGCCTGAGCGGCGCCCGTTCTCGAACGTCCGCCCGGCTCTAGGATGTACGCTGTCCTGCCGCGGATTGCTCGGTGAGGGGCCTGTCCGAGCGCACGCCGCCGCCCTCGCTGCCGCTTTCCGGCTCGGAGCCGGCTTTCGTCAGCCCGCGCCTGTCCGCTTCGTCGAGCGCCGCCTCGGTAGCGGCATTCGCGACGCTTTTCGCGGACTCGGCGGCCTGGCCGAGGGTCTGCTGGCCCACATCCTTAGCCTGGTCGAGAAGCTGATCGCGCGTTTCGCCCATCATCTCGTTCTCGCGCCGGCTCAATGGAATCATCGCACCGAGCAGCGCGCCGGCGGCCAGACCAAGAGCGCCGACGACCAACGGCTGCTCGCGCAAGAGGGAATTGGCACTGTCTCGCATTTGCATCGTTTGCTCCTGTACGACTTCGCCCGCGCGTTGCATGCGCTCTCGTGTGCTATCGGCAAACCCGGACGCACCTTCGCTCCATTCCGAGGCAAGATCGCGCACATCATCCGCCATCTGTCGGACGCGACCGGACGCACCGGCCGCCATGTCGCCGACCCGTCGCCCGACGCCGCTCACCGTCTCGCCTGCACTCTGTCCCGCCCGGTAGAGGCTGCTTCCGGCGCTGCTGGCTGCGCCGGCGGTGGCGCTGCCCGCGGAGCGCGCGTACTCGCCGGTCGCGCCGATCGCTTGCCCGAACGAGCTCTTGCCGCCGCCGGACTCCTCCATTCCGCGGCGTGAGTATCCGCCCTGCAAGTATGAGGGGGTGCCGCGCCCGCCCATCATCAGCCATGCGAGGCCGATGCTCATCAGGGCGATGGGCACCGGATTGTTCTTCGCGGCCGTCCCGAGATTCTTCGCGAACTCCGTGCCGTTGCCGCGTACATAGCCATAGGCATCGCTGGCAAGCTGCCCCGGCGTGATCTTGCGCTGGATCGCATCGATCGTGCGGCTGATTTCAAGCCGGCTCTGCTCGAGATCGCGCTCGATCTCGTCGGGCGAGCGGTGATTGCGTTCGGCCTCACTGCGAGCCATCGCGAACCTCCTCTGCGAGCGGCCGCGTGCGGACAGGATCGCCGCGCATCGCTGCCTGCGTTGCCTCACTCTCGCGCTGCATGAACGAGGCGTCGCGCTGTAGCGAGCGCATCGTGCGGCTCGGCATGAGCGCGCGCGCCTCGAACCGCTTCTGTCCGGATCTGAGCATCGCATAGCCGATGCCGAGCACGATCACGCTGACGATCAGGGGCGCCAACCAGTTCGTGTTCATCCAGTTGTCGAGTATCGCATCCACAGCGATGACCGCGAACAGCAGGAACACCAGGAAGCCTGCGTAAAGCACGGCGCCGCCGGCGGCCATCGAAACCGTTGCGTTCTGCAGCCTGTCGATCTTTTCCGTCATCTCGGACTTGGCAAGTTCGACCTCCTTGCGCAGCAGGGTCGTCGTCTCGTGCGCGAGATCGCCGATCAGACCGCCGATCGAGCGATCCTGCTGTTTGCCGGCGAGCGGACGGTCTTCGATTCGGTCTTCGAGTCGCGCGGCCATCACTCTGGCTCCTTGCTCATGGCCCGCTGTATTTCCTCGGCCGTGGCGCGCGTTCCGGGCCTGGTGGAGCGCGTCCCGCTGTATTGCGGTGATGCCTGGCCGCTGCCGCCGCTCATCGCCGGCGGTTGTTTCGAGAGGGGCGAGGTCGTGCCATAGGGACCGGTTTCCGCCTCGGACGGGTAGGCGTATGCGCCTTCGCCCTCCCGCGACTGCGTGTACTGGCCTTCATCTTGGCCATAGGTCTCGCCGCCCTGCGACGAGCTCTTGAGGAACCGGGCCAGCGCGAATCCGGCTGCGACCGTCCCGGCCATGAACAGGACGGGCTGGCGGCGCGCGAAATCCTCGACCTGGCCCACCAGGCCGCGAATGTCCTGGTCGCGCAACGCTTTCGCCAGGGAATCGATGCTGCCGACGGCGCGCTCGGCATAGTCGCTCACCGCGCCAGGGCTGCGCTCGCGCAATTGATCGACCGTCTGGTGCAACACTTGCGCCACGCTTTCGATATGCCCGGCCGCAACCTCCTTCTGCTGGGAAAGAAAGGCCTGGGCCTGCTGCTGCGCCTGTTCCGTGGCGCGCGACGTCTGCTCGCGAACCTGCTGGGTCGCCTGTTGCGCCACGTCCGACGCAGCAGATGCAGAGGGCCGCGCGGCGCTCGAACTCGACATCGAGGTGCCGGAGGACGAGCCCGGCGCGCGGGTCCCACCGGGCTGATTGTCCGAGCCTGCCATTCCGGGTCTCCTTTCCCTGTATTGCAAGACGGCCATAGGGCGCCGTTGCACTTGCAACCCGGACAGTGGCTACTTGTTCCCGGATGGTGTGCGCGAACCGCGATGAAGAGAAGTTCAGTCGCGAAAGTTCACGTACTGGACCGAGCGGTCCAGCTTGAGCGTTTTTACCAGCGCGATGGCCTGCTGCAGGTCGTCGCGCTTCTTGCCCGAGACGCGAAGCTCGTCGCCCTGAATGGCGGCTTGCACCTTGAGCTTCGAGTCCTTGATCGCCTTGACGATCGCTTTCGCGGTATCGCGGTCGATCCCCTGCTTGACCGTGACCTTCTGGCGGACGGTGTTTCCGGAGGCAGGCTCCTCCGCTTGCCAGTCGAGGCTGGTCGGGTCGAGCCTGCGCCGGACGAAATATCCTTTCACCAGCTCCTGGATCTGCTTCAGCTTGAGCGAATCGTCGGCCACGATGGTGATCTCGCCGCCGACATTCGTGACTGTCGACTTGGATCCCTTGAAATCGAAGCGGGTCGAAATCTCGCGCGTCACGCCCTGGATCGCGTTGTCGACCTCGGCGAGATCGGTTTTGGAGACGATGTCGAAGCTGGGCATGGGGGTCAGCTCGCGGACGGCTCGGGTGGCAGAGGATGATACTGAACGCCCTGCTTGCCCTCGGGCGTCGCCAGCATGCGGACATAGGCCAGGATGTGGTCGACCGCATGCCCGTCGCGCGAGAGCGGCAGGACGATGCGGTGATTGGCAAACAGCCGATCGGGCGCCCACTCGTTCTGCGAGACCAGATAGGGGCAGCGGTCGCGGATAACCCTGGTATAGGTCTCGAAGGCGGCGTTTCGCATAATCGCCGGCCAGGTCGAAACCAGCTTGCCGGTCATCTCGACGTTGTAATAGCGGGCGATCTGGGTCCCATAGACCAGGTATTTGAAATCGCACCCGCCATCGACGACTTCGAGAAGATGGAGATTGCCGAGCCAGGGGCGCAACTCCGTCGCGTCGAGATCGGCGCGTTCGGGCATCCGGCGTTCGCCGCGCTTGCGCGACCAGAGATTGAACAGCTCGTGCTGCTCCGGAAACCGGAACGGAATGTCGGTGGGGGGCACGGGGTCCGCCATTTGGACGTGAGGACGATTGCCTTTCTACACGCCTTGCTTGGCAAGGTGGAGGGCTTCGCGGATCACGTCAAGGTCGCCGATATGGTTGGACAGCAGCAGGATCAGTTTGGCGTTGATCATGGCGCTCTGCTCGTCGCTCAACCCGCGATGCGTCTCGATCAGCAATTCGTAGAAGTCGTCGGGGCGCTCGAACGCGGTCTCGGTACGCAGCTTGTTCATGAATGCTCCTGATGCGGCGCGGCGCGCCCGGTGGCCCGGTCGACGGCGGCGGTCACCGCGCGTGGGTCGAAACGACGCCAGCGCGCACAGACATGCTGGTCCGGCCGCAGAAGATAGAACGTGCCGGGCAGGGCATCATACCGGCGTCGGGCCGACCCGTCGCGGTCGACGACGACGCGTAGTCCCTGCGGCGAGGGCGCCGGGGCCGGTGCGACGATCAGCGGCCGCACGGGCAGAGGCATCTGGTCGAGCGCCGCAAGCTGGCTCGCGGTGTCGGCCGAAACGGGGCCGTCGCTGAAATAGAGGCCGCTGAAGCCGCCATTGAGCGTTCCGAGCAGCCAGTCCGGGGCGCCGTCGCATAGAAGAGGAGCGTCGGTCGCTGCGGCGCCGGGGCCCGGCGCGCCAGCGAACGCATCGCGATCCGGCGTGTTGAGCGGCGAGGGATCGTGCAGCGTCGGCAGGGAGAGCCGTCCGCTGTTCACCAGATGTCTCGCGAAGGGATGCCGCTCGGCGAGCTGGAGCACCGCATCGCGGAACAGCTTGCTGGCGGCGCCCTTGGGCGTGATGAAATCGGTGCTGCGCGTCGTGATCAGGACGTTCTCGTCGGCGGCCAGGCTGCGCTCGGCGTCGTAGCTGTCGAGCAGGGTCCCGGGCGCCAGTCCCTTGAGCACCAGCGCCAGCTTCCAGCACAGATTGTCTGCGTCCTGCACGCCGGAATTGCCGCCCCGTGCGCCGAACGGCGAGACCTGGTGCGCGGCATCGCCTGCGAACAGCACGCGGCCGTGGCGGAAGCGCTCGAGGCGGCGACACTGGAAGGTGTAGACGCTGACCCATTCGAGATCGAATGCGGTATCGGCGCCGAACACCGCCTTGAGGCGCGGGATGACGCGCTCGGGCCGCTTCTCCGATTCGGGATCGGCGGTCCAGCCGAGCTGCAGGTCGACCCGCCACAACCCGTCGGCCTGGCGGTGGACCAGCGCCGACCCGCCCTCGTGAAAGGGCGGGTCGAACCAGAACCAGCGTTCGGTCGGGAATTTGGCGCCGTCGACCCGCACGTCGGCGATCAGGAATCGGTCCTCGAACACCTTGCCGCGGAAATCGAGACCCATCATCCGCCGCGCCGTGCTGCGCGCGCCATCGGCGGCGATGACCCAGTCCGCGGTGCAGACATAGCGGCCGTCCGGCGTCTCGACCTCGAGACGCACATGGTCTTCATGCGCCGTCAGGCCGGCCAGCCGATTCCGCCACCGCAGCTCGATATTGGGCAGGCTCTGCGCGCGCTCGACCAGGTACTGCTCGACCCAGTATTGCTGGAGATTGATGAAGGCGGGAAAGCGGTGGCCGCCCTCGGGCTGCAGATCGAAGGCGAACACCTTGCGGTCGCGGAAGAAGATTTTGCCGGTCTGCCAGGTAATGCCCTTTGCCAGCATCGGCGCGGCGCAGCCGAGCCGGTCCCAGATTTCGAGCGTGCGCTTGGCCTGGCAGATCGAGCGGCTGCCCTGGCTCACCGTGTCGTCGTCGTCGATCACGACGACACGAACGCCTTTGAGGGCGAGATCGATGGCGGCTGTGAGCCCGACAAGTCCGGCGCCAACGACAACGACGTCGTGGCGCGGTGGGGCCGGCGCAGTCTGGTCCGCGCAGATGCGGTACCCGAATTTCGGATAGGTGTAACTGCCCATGGACGGCCCTCCCGTGCGCGCCCTCGGCACCATAGTAGCGCAAATGGTTTCAGATGAAACTGATTGTCGCGAGCCGCCCGTTGACCGGCGAAGGAGATCCCGAGCAGGGCGCCCGGGCCATTACGTAAGACCGCAGGCTGGCGAGCTGCATGGAACCGGGCGCTGCGGCGCGATCGGGCACACCGCGCCGGCGGTACACAGTCCGAACGATGCGGCGGCTGCGCGGGTGGAGACGCCGAGCACCTCGATATCGGTCCCACGGATGTCGCCGTCGGCGGCCGTCAATCCGCCCGTCGGACCTGCTCAGCGCTTCGGCCGCATGTCGATTACACGCTTGGCCTTGCCCATCGAGCGGGTAATGCCGCCGAGCGGCACCGGGCGCACGCGCGCCGAGATACCGATCAGCGATTTGATGTGATGCGAGAGGCGCGATGCGCAGTCGCTTTCGATCTCGGCCTTGCCCACATGCTCGGGCTTGCATTCGACCACGACCTCGATCTCGTCGAGGCGGCCCTCGCGCTTGACCTCGATGACGTAGTGCGGCGACAGCCTTGCATCCTTGAGGATCAGCTCCTCGATCTGCGTCGGAAAGACGTTGACGCCGCGGATGATCAGCATGTCGTCGGTACGGCCGGTAATGCGCGCCATGCGCCGCATCGTGCGGGCCGTGCCGGGGAGCAGGGCTGTCAGGTCGCGCGTGCGATAGCGGATGACCGGCAGCGCCTCCTTGGTCAGCGACGTGAAGACCAGCTCGCCGATCTCGCCATCGGCGCGCGGCGCTCCCGTCGCCGGATCGACGATCTCGGGATAGAAATGGTCCTCCCAGATCGTCGGGCCGTCCTTGGTCTCAATGCATTCGTTGGCGACTCCGGGCCCCATCACCTCGGACAGGCCGTAGATGTCGATCGCGTCCATCGCGAAGCGCTCCTCGATCTCCCTGCGCATCGCGTCGGTCCACGGCTCGGCGCCGTGAATGCCCATCAGCAGCGACGAGCGGCGCGCGTCGAGGCCCTGGCGCTCGAACTCGTCGGCGATCGCCAGCGCATAGCTCGGCGTTACCATGATGATCTGCGGCTTGAAATCCTGGATGAGCTGGACCTGCTTCTCGGTCTGGCCGCCGGACATCGGAATGACCGTGCAGCCCAGCCGTTCCGCCGCGTAGTGGGCGCCCAGCCCGCCGGTGAACAGGCCGTAGCCGTAGGCGACGTGGACGACGTCGCCGGGCCGCCCGCCGGCGGCGCGGATCGAGCGCGCGCCGACATCGGCCCAGTGCTTCAGGTCGTTGGCGGTATAGCCGACGACGGTCGGCTTGCCGGTGGTGCCGGACGATGCATGGATGCGCAGCACCCGCTCGCGCGGCACCGCGAACATGCCGAAAGGATACGTCGCGCGCAGATCGTCCTTGGTCGTGAACGGGAATTTCGCAAGATCCTCGAGCCGGCGAAAGTCGCCCGGATGCACGCCTGCCGCGTCGAACTTCTTGCGGTAATACGCGACGTTCTTATAGGCGTGCTGCAGCGTCCATTTCAGCCGCCTGACCTGCAGGGCGACGATCTCGTCGCGGCTTGCAATCTCGATCGGGTCGAGCGCGCGCCTGTCGGAGCCGAGCCGCAGCGTCTTGCCATGCACGGTCCTGGGCGCGCGGGGCACCAGCTTGAACCGGGCCGCCGCTCTGGCCGTGGCTCTCGCGGGCGCCGATTTCCTGTTACGCGGTTTTTTCGACTGCATCGGCGTGTTCTTCCCCCATGGTGATCGGCTGCTTCTCTCCCCGCGATCAGGGCGAGGGGGCCGTGTTGATCCGATCAAATGCGGCAAAACCCGGGATTTGGCAACTCCCTGCCGCATCCGCGTCGGGGCGCTAGCCGTCGATGGTCTTCGGCGGCTCAAATTTTCGGCCGACGCTGCGGCCCAGCGCAGGCTGATTCGGCGGCCGGTCGAAATACATGGCGCAGGTCAGCAGCATCGTGACCGTGCTTCCATCGTCCGAGAGCGGCAGGCGCAGCACCTCGAACTTGTGCGGCTCGCCCTCGATGATGCGCTCGTTGAGCGAGGTGCTTGGTTCGCCGGACTCTGCCACCTTGGCGAAAATTGCCTGGACCTGTTCCCGGTAAGGGATGTCTGGAATGTCGTCGACGAACCTGCCCGCGAGTTCGATACCCATGCGTTGCGTGAACAGGCTGCCGGTCAGCCGGAACCTGAAGCGCAGCGGATCATGAAGCACGTCGACGAGGGTGAGATTGCCGAGCGCGAACTTCAGGTCAAGCGGGTCGATATCCGCTCGCGACGGGAAGCGCCGGCCATTGCGCCGTTTGTCCCAGTAGTCGTAGAGCTGCAGCAGCTCGGGATGTCTGATGCGCTGGCGGAACTCGGTCATGACCGCGGCAACTGTTACCACACATCTGCGGCGAGCCCCTGAGGCACGGATCGCGATCAGCCAGAGATATGCAGCAAAACAATCGGTTAGCCGAAATCTAGCCGCCCGCTGCACCACTTGCCTGCCGCGTCCCGGCCGGATGGAATCGTCGCGAGCCGATACTGGCACGCGCAGGTTAACGTCCGGTCAAGGCTCTCCCGGTCGCCGTCACACACGCTCGATCACCATGGCGATGCCCTGGCCGACGCCGATGCACATGGTGCACAGCGCGTAGCGCTTGCCGGTCTTCAGCAGCTCGTAAGTCGCGGTGGTGGCGAGACGCGCGCCGCTCATGCCGAGCGGGTGGCCGAGCGCGATGGCACCGCCGTTCGGATTGACGTGCGGGGCGTCGTCGGGAATGCCGAGATCGCGCAGCACCGCCAGCGCCTGGGCCGCGAATGCCTCGTTGAGCTCGATCACGTCGATCTGCGACAGCTTGAGACCGGACTTTTCCAGCAGCTTGCGCGTGGCGGGCGCGGGACCCATGCCCATGACGCGCGGCGGCACGCCGGCGGTCGCGGCGGCGACAATGCGCGCCTTTGGCGTCAGCCCATGCGCTTTCGCCGCGCGCTCGGAGGCGAGGATCAGCGCGCAGGCGCCGTCGTTGACGCCGGAGGCGTTGCCGGCCGTGACGGTGCCGCCCGCGCGGAACGGCGCCCTGAGCTTGGCGAGC
This sequence comes from Alphaproteobacteria bacterium, assembly GCA_041690495.1. Lineage (GTDB taxonomy): Bacteria > Pseudomonadota > Alphaproteobacteria > CACIAM-22H2 > CACIAM-22H2 > DATAAP01. The sequence goes on from JAWLHE010000008.1 coordinate 77,344, forward strand.
GCCTCGATCGACGTCTCGCGCGGGTGTTCGTCCCTGTCGATCTCGATCGTCTCGCCGCGTCCTTTCGGTACCGTAACCGGCACGATCTCCTCGGCGAAGCGGCCGTTTTTCTGCGCGGCCGAGGCGCGAAGCTGGCTGCGCAGGGCGAAGGCGTCCTGGTCGGCGCGCGCGATCTTGTGCTCGGCGGCGACATTCTCGGCGGTCTCAGGCATCGAATCGATACCGTAGAGCTGCTTCATGACGGGGTTGACGAAGCGCCAGCCGATCGTCGTGTCGTAGATCTGCGCGTCGCGCGAGAATGCGGCCTCTGCCTTGCCCATCACGAACGGCGCGCGCGACATGCTCTCGACGCCGCCGGCGATCATCAGCTCGGCCTCGCCGGTCTTGATGGTGCGCGCGGCGGTGGCGACCGCGTCGAGGCCCGACCCGCACAGCCGATTGATGGTGGCGCCGGGCACGTCCGTGGGCAGTCCGGCCAGCAGACCCGCCATGCGCGCGACGTTGCGGTTGTCCTCGCCGGCCTGGTTGGCGCAACCATAGATGACGTCGTCGATCCTGCTCCAGTCGACCTTCGGATTGCGCTGCATCAACGCCTTGATCGGCACCGCGCCGAGATCGTCGGTGCGCACCGGCGACAGCACGCCGGCATAGCGGCCGATAGGGGTGCGGATGGCATCGCAGATGTAAGCTTCGCTCATTGGTCGATAGTCCCGATGTTTGGCACGACGGTGCCGTTCACTTGATAGGAGTGGCCGCGGAAGACGGCCACGAGCTTGCCGGTCTGGTCGGCAACGTCGATGTCGGTGAAACCGGTGCGGCGGCCGCGCTGGCGCTCCTGCGCGGTCGCGGTCAGGACGTCGCCCTCGCGCGGCGCCGCCAGGAAGGTGATGGTGCAGTTCTGGGCGACCGTCGCGTGGTTGCCCGAGTTGCAGGCGTAGGCGAACGCCGTATCGGCAAGGGTGAAGATGAGCCCGCCGTGGCAGGTCGCGTGTCCGTTCAGCATGTCCCCGCGCACGGCCATGCTCATGCGCGCGTAACCTTTCCGGATTTCGAGCAGCGTGATGCCGAGCGCCTGCGCGGCGCGGTCCTTCGCGTACATGCCCTCGCCGACGGCGCTTGCGATCGCCTGTGCCGAATCGGTCATTGGCGTTACCGTCCCGCGAATTTCGGCGGACGCTTCTCGAAGAACGCGCTCACGCCCTCTCGATAGTCCTGGGTGTGACCCAACGCGCGCTGCAGGTCGCGCTCGAGATCGAGCTGGATACCGAGCGTGTTCGTGGGGGAGGCGTCGAGCGCCTGCTTGATCGCCGCGAGCGCCTTGGTTGGCTGGGTCGCGAGATGACGGGCGAGCGTCGTCGCCTCGTCCATCAGCTTGTCGTCGTCGACCGCCTTCCAGATCAGGCCCCAGGCCTCGGCCTGCTCGGCGGTGATCTTCTCCGCGAGCATGGCGAGTCCGCGCGCACGCGCATCGCCGACCAGCCGCGGCAGGAAAAACGTGCTGCCGGAATCGGGCACGAGCCCTATCCTGGCGAAGGCCTGCAGAAAGGTGGCCGAGCGGGCGGCGAGCGTGATGTCGCAGGCGAGGGCCAGGCTCATGCCGGCACCCGCGGCGACCCCGTTGATGGCGCCGACGATCGGCAGCTCGAGCGAGCGCAGGCGCTTGATCAGCGGGTTGTAGAAGGTCTCGATCGTCTTGCCGAGATCGGGCGGCGCCTCGCCTTCGCCGCCCATCTGGCGGCGCTGCGTCAGGTCCTGCCCGGCGCAGAAGCCGCGTCCGGCACCGGTCAGGAGCAGGGCGCGCACCTCCTTCGCGGCGACCTCGATCGCGTCGCGCAGCTCGGCATGCATGTCGGGCGTGAAGGAATTGAGCCGGTCGGGTCGGTTGAGCGTGATCCGCCCGACCCCGTCCGCAATGTCAAGAAGGATGGTCTGATAGGCCATGGCCGCGCGACTATAAACAGGTCCGCGGGGGTTACCAAGTGCCTGGGCTTGCGCTACACAAGAGGCTGAATTGCGGAGCAGACAATGACGAATTCCCTGTTCGAGAAGCATCGCGCAACTCTGGACGCCGCACTGGAGGCGATTGCGAAGCGCGGCTACTGGACGCCCTACCCCGAGGCGATGAGCGGCAAGATCTATGGCGAAACCGCCAATGCCGACGCCCGGGCGCGATTCGAGGCGCAACTCGACAAGCCGTTCGAGCTCGATCAGCCCGGCAAGGGGCGGGTGGGCGGCGAACGTTCGCCCTACGGATTCGATCTCGGCATCACCTATCCGAAGACGGATATCGACGCTCTGCTCGGCGCGGCCAGGGCGGCGATGCCGGCCTGGCGCAAGGCTGGCATCGAGGCGCGAGCCGGCGTGTGCCTCGAGATCCTGCACCGCCTCAACCGCATGTCGTTCGACATCGCCTATGCCGCCATGCACACGACGGGACAGGGCTTCGCGATGGCGTTTCAGGCCGCCGGCCCGCACGCGCAGGACCGCGGGCTGGAGGCCGTCGCCTATGCCTATGCCGAGATGGCGCGCACGCCGGGCGCCGTACGCTGGGAGAAGCCGCGCGGCAAGGGCGACCCGATCCGGCTCGACAAGACCTATACGGTCGTGCCGCGTGGTATCGGGCTCGTCATCGGCTGCTCGACCTTCCCGACCTGGAATTCCTATCCGGCGATTTTCGCCGACCTCGCGACCGCCAACGCCGTGATCGTGAAGCCGCACCCCGCCGCGGTCCTGCCGCTGGCGATCACGGTGCGCGTTGCGCGCGCGGTGCTGAAGGAGAGCGGCTTCGATCCGAACCTGGTTCAGCTCGCGGCCGACGATGCCGGTGCGCCGATCACGCAAAGTCTGGCGACGCGGCCCGAAATCGCGCTGATCGACTACACCGGCGGCCCGGCCTTCGGCGACTGGCTGGAAAAGAACGCGCGCCAGGCCGTGCTGTTCGCGGAGAAGGCCGGAGTCAACTCGGTGGTGATCGATTCGACCAGCGACTTCAAGGGGATGACGCAGAATCTCGCCTTCTCTCTGTCGCTCTATTCGGGCCAGATGTGCACCACGCCGCAGAACATCTTCGTGCCAAAGGACGGCATCGAGACGGAATCCGGGCATCTGTCGTTCGACGACGTCGCGCGCGGCATCGCCGGTGCCATCGACGGGCTGCTCGGCGACAATGCCCGCGCCGTCGAGGTGCTCGGCGCGATCCAGAACAAGGCGACCCTGCAGCGCATCGACGAGTCGGCGCGCCAGGGCTTCGTCGTGCGCGCGTCGAAGACGCTGGAGCACCCGCAGTTCGCGGGCGCTACGGTGCAGACGCCGACTCTGGTGCGCGTCGAGGCCGGCCGCGAGGACGTCTACACGAAGGAGATGTTCGGCCCGATCACCTATCTGATCCCGACCGCCGACACCGGCGACGCGATCGCCCGCGCGACCAGGGCCGCGAAGGCGAAAGGAGCCATCACCGCGGCGGTCTACTCGACCGATCCGAAGGTGCTCGAGGCGGCGCAGGATGCTGCCGCCGATGCCGGGGTATCCATCTCGTGCAATCTGACCGGCGGCATCTACGTCAACCAGTCGGCTGCGTTCAGCGACTATCACGCATCCGGCTGCAATCCGGCGGCCAACGCCTCGCTGACAGACGCCGCCTTCGTCGCCCCGCGCTTCCACGTCGTCCAGTCGCGCGTCCCGGTGGCGGCCTGACATGCCCGTCTACGAGATCAACGGGCTGATTCCGGTGGTCGATCCGAGCAGCTACGTGCATCCGGCCGCGACGCTGATCGGCGACGTGATCATCGGGCCGAACTGCTATGTCGCGCCGGGTGCTTCGATGCGCGGCGATTTCGGGCGGCTGATCATGGAGGCCGGCTGCAACCTGCAGGACAATTGCGTCATTCACGGCTTTCCCAATACGGATACCGTGCTGGAGGAGGACGCGCATATCGGCCATGGCGCGATCCTCCACGGCTGCACGATCCGGCGCAATGCGATGATCGGCATGGGCGCAGTGGTCATGGACGGCGCCGAGATCGGCGAGAGTGCCTTCATCGCGGCGCTTGCCTTCGTCAAGGCCGGCTTCAAGGTGCCGCCGCGCACGCTCGTCGCCGGCATTCCGGGCAAGATCGTGCGCGAGCTGACGCAGCAGGAGATCGACTGGAAGGGGCAGGGGACGCGCGAGTACCAGGACCTGACCGGGCGCTCGCTCTCGACCATGCGCGAGGTCGAGCCCCTTGCAGCGCCCGAGCCCGACCGCAAGCGGCTCGATATTTCGACGACGCCGCCGCTCTACATGGTGAAGGGCGGGTAGCGGCTCCCCATATGCAGTCTGCGATGGCCCGGGGCGCGCGCGGCGGCCCGGAACGCCGACGCGCCTGTGCCATTGGTTGCAATCAAGACATTTGATCGGATTGAGATGCCTTTTCCAACAGTTCCGCCCGACCTCGGCCGTTCGCTGTCCGAACGCGGCTATGCCGAGCCGACACCCGTCCAGGCAGAGGTGCTCAAGCCCGGGGTGGCCGGAAAGGATCTGCTGGTCTCAGCCCAGACAGGTTCCGGCAAGACTGTCGCCTTCGGGCTTGCGATGGGCGCGACCCTGCTGGGCGAAAGCGGGCGGCTCGGGCCTGCGGCGGAGCCGCTGGCGCTGGTGGTGGCGCCCACGCGCGAGCTGGCGCTCCAGGTCCACCGCGAGTTGAGCTGGCTCTATCAGCACGCCGGGGCGCGGGTCGTGTCCTGCGTCGGCGGAATGGACCCGCGCCGCGAACAGCGCGTGCTTGCGCAGGGCGCCCACATCGTCGTCGGCACGCCCGGCCGTCTGCGCGACCACCTCGAGCGCGGCAACCTGGAGGCCCGGCACCTCCGGGTCGTAATCCTCGACGAGGCCGACGAGATGCTGGATCTCGGCTTCCGCGAGGATCTGGAATTCCTGCTCGAGGCAGCACCGGCGGATCGCCGCACGCTGCTCTTCTCCGCGACCATTCCGAAGGACATCGCGGCGCTCGCCAGGCGCTATCAGCGCGACGCGGTTCGCATCGTCACGTCCGTGGAGAACGAGCCGCATGGCGACATCGATTACCGTGCCGTGCGGGTCGCGCCCAACGACGTGGACCATGCCGCTGTCAATGTGCTGCGCTATTTCGAGGCGCGCGGCGCGCTGGTGTTCTGCTCGACGCGCGAGGCGGTGCGTGAGCTGCATGGCAAGCTGCTGGAGCGCGGCTTCGCCGCCGTGGCGCTGTCGGGGGAACTGAGCCAGGCTGAGCGGACGCACGCGCTGCAGGCGTTACGCGACGGGCGCGCCCGGGTGTGCGTGGCGACCGACGTTGCCGCCCGCGGCATCGATCTGCCCGACCTCGGACTCGTCATCCACGCCGATCTGCCGCGCGATCGCGAGGTACTTCTGCATCGCAGCGGCCGCACCGGCCGGGCGGGGCGCAAGGGGATCTGTGTGCTGCTCGTGCCGCACACGCGACGGCGCTGGGCCGAGCGGCTGCTGGCCTCGGCGAACATCCCGGCGAAGTGGATGCCGCCGCCTTCCGCGGACGAGGTGCGCGAGGAGGACCGAAAGCGCCTGTTGCAGGATGCGGCCTGGGCGGAGGCGGCGAGCGAGGAAGAGCGGAGCGCAGCGCGGGCGCTGCTTTCCGAACACGACAGCGAAGAAGTCGCCGTCGCGTTCATCCGGTTGCACCGCGCACGCCTTCCCGCGCCCGAGGAGCTGCTCGACAGCATCGCCGAGCCGGCGCCGGGCCTGCCCGATCATCGCCGCGGCGAAGGCGGGGAGACGGCCTGGTTCCGCATGAATATCGGTCGCAATCGGAACGCCGACCCGCGCTGGCTGGTGCCGCTCATCTGTCGGCGCGGCCATGTCACGAAGCGCGAGATAGGGACGATCCGCATCTCCGATCGCGAAACCAGGTTCGAGATCGCGGGACGTGCCGCGGCCCGGGTTGGGGCCGCGGCCCGGCGCCCCCCCGGGGCGCCCCCCCCCCCACGGCGCACTGATGACAAGGATAAGGACATCCAAATCGAGGCTGTTCGGATGGAGCATCCCGGCCGCCCGAGAGAGCGTCATCATCGGCCCACCGGGGGACACCGCCCGGTGCAGCGCCGCAAGCAAGCCTGACCGTCGCCCGACCGGGATCGTGCGCCCCGGTCGTCAGGAGCCCGGAGTCTGCCGTCTGCGCGGCGGACCGGCACCGCCGTGCAACCATCCGTAAATCCTCCTGAACAGACGCGCGGCGACGCGCAGAAGCTTCGGCAGCAGCCAGATCGTCAACGCGACAACGATCGCGAGGCCGATCAGGAAGACGACGGGAAAGAACAGCGCCATCAGCACGGCGCTGATGGCGGCGAGGTCCTCGAGAATGGAAACCGTCCAGGTCGAAAACGGCTCGGGCGAGAGATTCACGGCGGCGCGCGTGCTGGCCTTGCCGAGATGGCTGCCAAGGGCAAGCGTTCCGCCTATCAGCCCGGCCGCGACTGCCCATTCCGGATCGATCTGGGCGACGCCCGCCGCGGCGATGACGGCGCCGGCCGGCACGCGGATGAAGCTGTGGATCGCGTCCCAGACATGGTCGATGCCCGGCACCTTGTCGGCGACGAACTCGACCGCGTAGAGCGCACCTGCGATCCACAGGACGAGCGGCGAGGAGAGCGGCTCGAGCTGCTGCGGCAGCGCGATCCAGCCCGCCGCGTCGAGCAGGCCGAGCGTGAGCACGACGGCGTAAAGATTGATGCCGCTCGCCCAGGCGGCGCCGAGACTCAGTGCTGCGGTCGTCAGGATATCCATGCCCTGCACCCGTGCGGCAGCTTCGCCGCGTCCATGGCTACGGAAATGGTGTGTCCCGCGACGCTTTACAGGTCGGGCGCTGCCACGGTTATTGCCTGGTCGGCGGCGGCGCGCTCGATGCCTTCTGCGCCATGCCGCGCTCGACCAGCATCTCGACGACCTTGCCGAGCTGGTTGTACATCTCGATCGCCAGCGCCGGCGTCATGACCAGGCGGGCGGCCGTGTAGCGCATGCCGGTCGGCGGAGCGGGCGACTTGCCTGGCTCCCAGCGCATCACGCCGAGATCGAGCCGCAGATTCGAGCCGTCGAAGATCATATGCACCAGCGAATCGGCGAAGCTCTCGCTCACATTCGGCAGGTCCACATAGGGTGCGTTCTGCTTGATTTCCTCTGTGTTCGCCATGACGGTCTCCTTGCTGGTGTTGCAGGCGAGACTACCCGAATTCCGCTGCCGCCGTCGCCATTCCCGATCGCGGTCGTGCTCGATCTCCGTTCCATCCTGCGGCTCGTCGGAGATTCAGATGAGCGGCGTTCATCCGAACGGGAAGCAATCTAATTTGTCGTATCCGGGCGAAGCAGGGAAGATCGAGGGGTGCGGCATTGAACCAGACGGAGAGGCGGGTGGAACGGGCAAACATTCTGCGTGATGACCAGGACGGAGTAAGCCTCCTCACCATCAACCGGCCCGGGCGGTTGAACGCGCTCGATTACGCCACCATCGACCTGCTCATGGGCGAGCTCGACGCAATCGAGCGGGATCCTGCGATTTCCGTCGTCGTCCTGACCGGTGCAGGGGACAGGGCCTTCAGCGCGGGTGCCGATATCGTCTGCTTCGCGGAAAGTGTTCGCGACGGGACCGAGACGGCGCTGCGCGAGTTCGTCGCGCGTGGGCAGGCATTCACGAGCCGCATCGAGGCCTTCCCGAAGCCGGTCATCGCCGCCGTCAACGGCCTTGCCTATGGCGGAGGTTGTGAAGTGACCGAGGCGGCACCTTTGGCCATCGCCAGCGATCGCGCGACCTTCGCAAAGCCGGAGATCAATCTCGGCTTTCCGCCGACCTTCGGCGGCACGCAGCGGCTCGCGCGCCTGGCCGGGCGGAAACGCGCCCTGGCCATGATCCTGACCGCCGAACCGATCCCGGCGGCGGCCGCCCTCGAAATCGGGCTCGTCAATCGCGTCGTGCCGCATGACAAGCTGCTGGCCGAGGCTCTGGCGATGGCAGCGACGATCCGGAGCAAACCGAGACTGGGTGTAACCGCCTGCCTTGCAAGCGTGACCCGCGGTCTCAATGTCTCGATTCACGAAGGTCTGGCGATCGAGGCAAGCCAGTTTGGGCGCGTCGCCGCCACACGCGATGTCCGCGAAGGCATCCGGGCGTTCATCGAGAAGCGGCGTCCCGTTTTCACCGGAGACTAGACGCCACCGACTCAGGCCATCGCCAGCGGTTCCGCCTGCTTCGGCGGGGGAAATGCGCGGTCGAGGTCGGCCAGGTCCTGCAGCGTGAGCTTCAGGTCGAGCGCGGAGACGTTCTCGCGCGTGTGGTCGAGCGAGGTGGATTTCGGAATCACGATCATTCCGTCCTGGCGCAGCAGCCAGCCGAGCGCTACCTGTGCCGGCGTCGCGTCATGGCGCGCGGCGACCTTCTTCAAGGTCGCATCCTTCAGCATGCGTCCGCCCTGATCGATCGGCGCATAGGCCATGATCGGAATGCCGCGCTTGCGGCACCATGGCAGCAGGTCGTACTCGATGCCGCGATGCGCGAGATTGTACAGCACCTGGTTCGTGGCGACGTTCTTGCCGCCCGGAACGCGCTCCAGCTCCTTCATGTCGGCGCTGTCGAGATTGCTGACGCCCCAGTGCCGGATCTTGCCGGCGTCGGCCAGCGCTGCGAATGCCTCGACGGTATCCTGCAGCGGCACCGCGCCGCGCCAGTGCAGCAGGTAGAGGTCGATGTGATCGGTCTTCAACCGTTTCAGGCTGCGCTCGCAGGCCGCGATCGTGCCGCGGCGCGTGGCGTTGCCGGGCAGCACCTTGCTGACAATGAAAATCCCGTCGCGGCGACCCGCGACCGCCTCGGCGACGATCTCCTCGGCGGCTCCGTCGCCGTACATCTCGGCCGTATCGATCAGGGCCGCGCCGAGATCGAGGCCGAGCCGGAGCGCCGCCAGCTCGTCCGCGCGGCGGCGCGGCTGCTCGCCCATCCGCCACGTGCCGAGCCCGAAGGCGGGAATCTGCTCGCCGGACGCCAGCCTGGTCGTGGGCATGCTGAGTGCGGCGGCTGCCATGTGCAATTCCTCGAGTCGCGGCGTTCCGGCGCATCGTAGCGGCGTGCTCATGAGCGCGCCAGGCGTTCCGGCCGGCCGGCGTTGAGAATTGCGGCGTTCGGCTGTAAATCATCCGTATCGCCGATGCGTCGGCCCGACTGCCTGAACCGAGTGGTTTGCCGATGGCCGCGAAGAAGAAGAAGAACGGACGTCCGGGTACGGCGGCCCATAGGACCTACGATCCCGAGAAGACCAGGCGCGACATCATCGCCGTGGCGACCGCGGAGTTCGCCGAGAAGGGCCTGAGCGGGGCCAGGATCGACGAGATCGCCGCCCGCACCAGGACCAGCAAGCGGATGATCTATTATTATTTCGGCGGCAAGGAGAAGCTCTACATCTCGGTGCTGGAGGAAGCCTATCGCAGCATCCGTAGCGTCGAGAACACGCTGGAGCTCGACCATCTCTCCCCCGAGGACGCGTTGCGCGCGCTCGTCGGGTTCACCTTCGACTACGAGAACGGCAACCCGCACTTCATCCGGCTGGTGATGAACGAGAACATGCACTACGGCAAGTATCTCGCCCGTTCAGACGCCATCCAGAAGCTGAACGTCACGGCGATTGACGCGGTGAGCCGCGTGCTGGAGCGGGGGGCGAAGCAAGGTGTGTTCCGCAGCGGCATCGACCCGGTCGACCTGCACATGTCGATCAGCGCGCTGTGCTTCTTCAACGTCGCCAACCGCTACACATTCTCGCGCATCTTCAAGCGCGACATGGCCTCGCCCGAGGCGCTGCGCGCGCGCCGCGCCGTTGTCATCGACACGGTCCTGGCGGCGGTCAGGCCGGGCCGCGCCTGATCGGCGCCGGCAGGCTGTCGGGCAGGGCGTCGAGCATCCGGGCGGCGCTTTGCAAGGCGACGACATAGCCGTAGGTGCCGAGCCCGCAGATCACCGCCTTGACGCCCGCCGACATGATTGAATGGCGGTGGGCGGGGTCGCGCCCATGGATGTTGGAGATGTGGAGCTCGACGATCGGCCCCTCGAACATCCTGAGTGCATCGAGAATCGCGACCGAATAGAAGCTGAAGCCGGCCGGATTGATGATGATTGCGTCGATGCTTCCGCGCGCGTCCTGGATCCAGTCGACCATCTCCGCTTCGCTGTTCGACTGGCGGAAATCGAGCGAGACATCGATGAACGCCGCGAGCTCGCGGCACGACTCCTCGACGGCGGCAAGCGTAACGGAGCCGTAAATATGCGGCTCGCGCACGCCCAACATGTTGAGGTTGGGCCCGTTCAGGATCATGACGCTTGTCGGCATGGCAGCTCCTTCCCTTTATCATTGCGGATCGCTTGCGGGAAATGCGCCGGCCGCGCCGTCAGCCCCTGTAGCCGAGCAGCTTCGGGAGCCACAGCACCGTGTCCGGAATGAAGGTGATGATGGCGAGTGCGACGATCATCGCCAGCACGAACGGCATGGTATCGCGAATCACCAGCCGCAGTTGCGTCTCCGCCAGGTTGGAGACGATGAACAGGAGCAGCCCGTAGGGCGGCGTCACCAGGCCGATCATGATGTTGAACACGACGACGACGCCGAAATGCACCATGTCGATGCCGATCGCCAGTGCAGTCGGGATGAACACCGGCACGATCACCAGGAGGATGGTGGTGCCTTCGAGCAGGCAGCCGAGCACGAGCAGGATGATATTGACCATGATCCAAAACACGGTCGGCGTCAGCTCGAAGCCGTCGAGCAGCACCTTCACCGCCTGCGGGATCTGCTCGATGGTGACGACGTAGTTGAAGACGAGCGCGCCGGCGATCAGCATGCCGATCGACGCGGTCGAGCGCGCGCTGTTCAGGAAGGCATCGTAGGTCTGGCGCAGCGTGACGCTGCGGTAAAGGAAAGCCGAGATGAGGAAGGCGTAGGCCGCCGCGACGGCGGCCGCCTCGGTCGGCGTCATCACGCCGCTGTAGATGCCGCCGAGCAGGATGACCGGCATCATCAGGGCCGGAAACGCTTCGATGGTGATCTTCGGCCATTCGCGCAGGGGGATCGGCTTCTCGACCGGGAAGTTCTTCCGGTGCGCCATGATCGAGTTGATCACCATCTGCGCCAGCGCCATCAGCAGGCCCGGAACGATGCCGCCGAGGAACAGGTAGCCGATCGAGGCGTCGGAAACCAGCGCGAACAGAACCATGGGGATCGACGGCGGGATGATCGGTCCGATGACGGCCGACGCCGCGGTTGTCGCCGCGGCGTAGCTCACGGGATACTTCCCGTCCTTGGTCATCATGTTGATCATCACGCGGCCGGTCCCCGCCAGGTCGGCGATGGCCGAACCGGACATGCCGGCGAAGATGACGCTCTGTACGATGTTGATGTGACCCAGGCCGCCGCGGAAGCGGCCGACCATCGCGTCGCAGAAGCGCAGCAGCCGGTCCGACATGCTGCCGACGTTCATCAGCTCCGCCGACAGCAGGAACAGCGGCACGGCGAGCAGGATCCAGGAATTGTAGAGGCCGTTGAGCAGCTGCTCGGCGGCAAGACCCATGTCCTGCCCGACGATAAGCAGGTAGAGGATCGAGCCGGCGATCATCGCGTGGCCGATCGGCAGGCCGAACAGCGCGAGCAGCGTGATCGCCCACAGCGAGAGCGAGAACGGGCTGACGAGATTCACGGCGAAGGTTCGTGCCTGGTGGCGTCGAGCAGCGTCTCCGGCGCCTCGCCGCGCAGGGCGTGCCAGGTGAGCCAGGCGTAGCGTACGAGCACGGCAACCGCGAAGATCACGTAGACGAAAAAGGCGATGTCGAGCCGGATATTCATATAGGCGCTGTGCTCGACCCGCATGAACAGGACGTAGTCCGTGACCGCCGGCAGCGAGATCCCGTACAGGGCGATGAGCGCCAGGCCGGTGACGACCGTCAGGCCGCGCCGCGTGCGCTCGCCGAGCAGGCTGTAGACCACGTCGAAGCGGATTTCATCCTTTTCGCGGACCACGAATGCGGCACCCCACAGGACGCCCCAGACCCAGCACAGCATGCTGAGCTCGAACGTCCAGCCGAGCGGAAAATTGATCACGTAGCGGGTGATGATCTGCAGGATAAAGGCGAGGAACATGACGATGAAGAGGATGGCGGCGACATCATCCGCGCGCCGCCTGAGCCATGCCCCTGCAGTAACCAGCGTTGCTCTCATCGGCCAGCCCGTCATCCCCCAAGACGTGACCGGCCCGCGCCTCGCGGCAGCCGGCCGGCCTAACGCGGTTCGCCCCCGTTACTTCACCGCGTTTATGCGCTCGAGCATGCCCTTGGGCCAGTCTTTCGACAGGGAGGATGCGAGATACTTCTTCTGCGCGTTGTCGCGGAATGCGGCGACGTCCGGGCTGTAGACCTGCAGGCCCTGCGACCGGAAGAACTCCGCCAGCTCCTTCTCCTGATTCAGGTGTTTCGTCGTGCTCCAGGCGATCGCCTGGTCGGCCGCTGCCTGGAACTTCTTCTGCTGGTCCGGCGTCATCGCGTCCCAGATCTTCGCGGAAACCGAGAGCAGGTCGTAGCCGACGAGGTGATTGGTCAGCACGAACTGCTTCGTCACCTCGTGGAACTTCATCGTCCGGCTGGTCGGCAGCGGGTTGTCCTGGCCGTCGACCGCGCCCGTCTGCAGGGCGGTGTAGAGCTCGGAGAACGCCACCGGCGTGGGGTTGGCGCCCATCGCCTGTCCCAGCAGCTGCCATGACTCGCCCGGCGGCATGCGCAGCTTGATGCCGGCCATATCGGCCGGCGTGTTGATCTTCTTCGTCGAGGTCAGGTTGACCTGCCGGGTGCCGAAATACACCGGCGTCAGGATCTGGATGCCGAGCTGGTCGCGCGCCATTTTCTTGAACTCGGCGCCGATCTCGCCGTTGAACACCTTCTTCAGGTGGTCGGCATCGCGGAACAGGTAGGCCGCGGTCAGAATCGACCAGGCGGGGATCTGCTTCGAGATGTCCTGCGGCGCGATGTTCCCCATCTCGAGATTGCCGCGCTGCATGGCCACGAGCTCGGTGCCCTGCTTGAACAGCGTGCCCCCGAAGAACGCCTCGAAATCGTAGCGGTCGCTGATCTCCTTGCCGAACATCCGGAACGCCTCGGCGCGGATGTCCTGGTCGCTGAACACCGCAGCGCAGCGCAGCTTCGGCTTCGTTTGTGCGCTCGCGCCGGCGGCGCCGAGTGCGACGAGCGATGCGCCTGCGGCGAGGACGGAGCGTCGGGTCATTGTTGCTTTCATGTTTTTCCTCCCTTTTTTGATCGCGGATTGCGAGCGGCCTTGACCGAATGTACTACTTGGTACATTTGTTGTCATCAGGGTTCGTCGGGAGGGAGCGCATCATCTCCGGGGCTGCCAATGTCCGCTGACCGCCGCCTCGTCGGCTTGATCGGGGCGAAAATCGGCCGCTCGATCTCGCCGGCCATGCACGAGGCCGCCGCGCGGGCGCTGGGCATCGACCTGCGCTATCACCTGATCGACACCGATCGTCTCGGCCACGGCGTGGAAGACGCGCCGCGGCTCCTCGACGGGGTGCGGGTGCTCGGCTTTGCCGGCGTCAACGTCACGCATCCGTTCAAGGAGGCGGTCGTCGCCCATCTCGACGCGGTCGAAGGCCCCGCCGTGGCGGTCGGCTCGGTCAACACCGTGGTCGTCAGGGACGGCCGGCTGGTCGGCCACAATACGGACTATACCGGCTTCGTCGCCGCGTGGCGCCGCATCTTCGGCACGGCGAAGCCGGGCAGGGCGGCGCTGATCGGCGCTGGCGGCGTGGGACGCGCGATGGCGCACGGGCTGGCGGCACTCGGGGCGCAGGAAATCCGTCTGTTCGACCTCGATCGCGCGCGGGCCGATGCGCTGGCAGCCGATATCCGTAAGGCGCATGTCGCGGTGCGCGTGGTCGCCGCCGCCGATGCCGCCACAGCGGTCGCCGGAGCCGACGGGGTCGCGAACGCGACGCCTGTCGGCATGCATGCCTATCCGGGCAACCCCGTTTCCCGGGTGCCACTTGACGGCCTGCGCTGGGCGACCGACGCGGTCTATACGCCGCTGGAAACGGAGTTCATCGCCGCCGCGCGGCAGGCGCGCGCCTCGATCATGACCGGACAGGAACTGGCGATCGGCCAGGCGGTCGACGCCTTCGCCCTGTTCGTGGGCAGGGCGGCGCCGGCGGAAACGATGCGCGCCGTGTTCCTGCAGAGGACGCAGACGGGCCGCGATCCTGACGCGGAGAACGTCCGCGCCGCAGTCTAGACTGGGGGCCATTCTCAAGAACTGGAGGCGCCGGGATGTATCGCTCGATCGCAACCGTCTCGCTGAGCGGCACCCTCGAGGAGAAGCTGCAGGCCGCAGCCGCGGCGCGCTTCGACGCGGTCGAGATCTTCGAGAACGACTTTCTCTATTACGACGGATCGGCCCGGCAGGTCCGTGCACTGGCGGCCGATCTCGGCCTGAAGATCGCGCTCTATCAGCCGTTCCGCGATCTCGAAGGCGTCGACGACGGGCAGTTCCGCCGCAATCTCGACCGGGCCGAGCGCAAGTTCGACGTCATGGAGGAGCTCGGCGCGCCGCTGATGCTGGTCTGCTCGAACGCGACGCCGCACGCGATCGCCGACGACGCGCGCGCGGCGGCGCAGCTTTTCACCCTGGCGGACCGCGCGGCGAAGCGCGGCCTTCGCATCGGCTACGAGGCGCTGGCCTGGGGCACGCAGGTACGGACCTGCGGCCGCGCGTGGGAGCTGGTCAGCCGTGCGGGGCACCCGCATCTCGGCGTCGTGCTGGACAGCTTCCACACCCTCGCGATCGACGATCCGGTCGCCCGGATCGCCGCTATTCCCGGCGAGCGCATCTTCTTCGTGCAGCTCGCGGATGCGCCGCGCCTCAAGATGGACGTGCTGTCGTGGAGCCGCCACTACCGCTGCTTCCCCGGCCAGGGCGATCTCGACGTCGCGGCGTTCCTCGCGGCGGTGATCGCGTCGGGCTATGCCGGGCCGGTCTCGCTCGAGGTCTTCAACGACGACTTCCGTGCCTCCCCGACCCGGCCGACCGCGGTCGACGCCATGCGCTCGCTGCTGTTCCTCGAGGAGCAGGTGCGCAACCGGACGCCGGCCCCTGCAGCACAGGCCAGTCGGCCCGGGCGGCGCGTCGAGCTGTTCGATCCGCCGGCGCTGCCGGCGCTCGAAGGCCTGTCGTTCGTCGAGTTCGCGGTCGGCGGCGACACCGTCGCCGCGCTCGGCGGCCTGCTCGAGACGATGGGCTTTGCGCGCGCGGCCCATCACCGCAGCAAGGCCGTGAGCTTATACCGCCAGGGCGACATCAACCTCGTGCTCAACGCCGAGCCGGGATCCTTCGCCGAATCCTATTTCCTGATGCATGGCCCCTCGATCTGCGCGCTGGCCGTGCGGACGGCCGACGATCTCCAAGCCCTCAGCCGCGCCGAGGCCTTCGGCTGCGCGCGCTTCGAGGGTCGCGTCGGCCCCGACGAACGCACCATCCCCGCCGTGCGGGCGCTGGACGGCAGCCTGATCTACTTCGTCGCGGAGACGGCGCCGGGCGCGGGGCCGCTGCAGACCGACTTCATATTCGACGATCGCGCCGCCGCGGCGCCGGCCGGGCTCGAGGCCGTCGACCATATCGCCCAAGCGATACCCGCGGGCCAGCTCGATGGCTGGGTCCTGTTCTACCGCGCCGTGCTCGGCCTGCAGCCCGACGATGTCTTCGTGCTGGCGGACCCGCACGGGCTGATGCGCAGCCGGGCGCTGGCCAGTGCGAACAGGGCGGTGCGGCTGTCGGTCAACATCTCGGGTGATCGCGACACGGTCACGGCGCGCTCGGTGTCCGCCTTTGCGGGCGCGGGCATCCATCACATCGCGTTCCGCACCGAGGACATCTTCGCGGCGGCCGCGGCCTGCCGCGCCAGGGGCGTGAATCTGCTGCCGATCCCGGCGAACTACTATGACGATCTCGCGGCGCGCTTCGATCTGTCATCGGAGCTCGTGACGCGCATGGAGCGCGACAGCATTCTTTACGACCGTGCCGGCAGCGCCGAATATTTCCAGCTCTACACGGAGCCGTTCGAGGGCCGCTTCTTCTTCGAAATCGTGCAGCGCGTCGGCGGCTACGACCTCTACGGGGCGGCCAATGCGCCGGTGCGCATGGCGGCGCAGACGCAACGCGCGCGGCCGCTTGCCGGGATGGAAGCCGCATTGCGGTAGGAACGCGCATGCCGCTGACCGCCGGAACCGGCGCGTCCAGCGCGGTCCTGCCGGCCTATCGCTGCGAGAAATGCAGAATGCACGCGACGGTACGTGCTAGTATGACACGACAAGTTGGACAAGAAAAAGATCGGAGGACGCGCCGCGCGAATCCCGCAGATTACGTATGTTCCAGAGCAGATAGTACAGAGTCCTTATGACCGGCGGCTGGTTCGCCATGCGAACGGGCGAGCGCCGCGTCTTAACGCAGTGGAGGTCCTGATGACTGCCGTTACGCCGAATGCCAAGAATCACGCGGGCCTGGATCCGCTCAAATCGCGCCACGTCAAGGTGGCGGAACTGCCGTGGGAGCAGACCAAGTTTCCCGGGGTAGAGGTCAAGACCCTGATGATCGACAAGGAGGCCGGGCTGCTGACGTGCCTGCTGCGGATGGCACCGGGCGCCGTGCTGCCCGATCATGAGCACGTCCTGATCGAACAGACCTATGTCATGGAAGGCCGGCTCGTCGACCGCGACTGCGATGTCGGGCCGGGTGAGTTCGTCTGGCGCCCCGCCGGCAGCCGGCACGCCGCCCACACGCCCGAGGGCGGCCTGATGATCGCTGTGTTCCAGGTACCGAACAAGTTCTTCGAACGCGACGGAAAGGTCACAGACATGCTCGGGCAGGACTGGCAGAAGGCATGGGGACCCGCGGTCGAGCGTGCGGTCGCCTGAGACGCAACCGTCCACTCGCACGAATTCAGAAAACACCATTCCAGGAGGAACGATGAGCAAGTGGAACCTGGCGGCGCTCGCCGCCGCTGCGGCGATCTTCGCGGCCCAACCCGCCGCGGCGGAGAAGTGGAATCTTCCCACCGGCTACAACGATAGCAACTTCCACACCCAGAACGTCGTCTGGTTCGCAGACAAGGTGCGCGCGGCGACGAAGGGCGAGATCGACATTACGGTGCATAGCGGCGCCTCCCTGTTCAAGCTGCCGGAGATCCCGCGCGCGGTGCGCGGCGGGCAGGTGCCGATCGGCGAGATCCTGCTGTCGAATCTTGGCAACGAGGACCCGCTGTTCGAGGCGGACATGATTCCGTTTCTCGCCGTCGGGCTCGACGAGGCGCGCAAGCTCTATGACGCGCAGCGTCCCGCCCTCGAGGACCGGCTGCACAAGCGCGGCCTCAAGCTGCTCTATTCCGCGCCATGGCCCGGCAACGGCGTCTTCTCCAAGGGGCCGATCGGCGCGGTCAAGGATTTCCAGGGCCAGAAGTTCCGCGCCTACAACCAGGTGACCTCGCGACTCGCCGAGCGGCTCGGCGCGCAACCGGTGACCGTGCAGGTGCCCGAGATTCCGCAGGCCTTCACCACCGGCATGGCGACAATGATGGTCGCGGCGGCATCGATCGTGGTCGATATCAAGGGCTGGGATTACGGCCACTACTTCTATGACATCCGCGCATTCCATCCGCGCAGCGCCGTGGTCGTCAACGAGCGCGCCTTCGCGCGTCTGTCGCCGGCCGCGCAGAAGGCGTTGCTGGACGTGTCGCGCGAGGCGGAGCAGCGCGGCTGGGAGCTGTGCGCCAAGGCGCAGGAAGCAGTGCTCGAGACGATGCGCCACAACAAGATGGAAGTCGTGAAGCCGAGTCCGCAGCTCATGCAGGAGTTCCGGGCGGTGGCTTCGTCGCTGATCGACGACTGGAAGCAGAAGGCGGGCCCCGACGGCAGGAAGATTGCCGCCGCGCTCGGTCGCTGAGTCGAAGGCGGCCCGCGCCGCGGCTCCCGCCCCGCGGCGCGGGACGATGGTTGCCAGATGCTGAGAGCATTTCTCGACCGCCTCTATGCCGTCTCCGGCGTGCTGGCCACGATCTGCCTCGGCCTGATCGGAGCATTGGTTCTTGCTCAGATCATCGGCCGGCAGCTCGGCGTTATCGTGCCCAGCGCCGACGATTTCGCCGGCTATGCGATGGCCGCGTCTGCCTTTCTCGGGCTTGCTTATGCATTCCGGCGCGGCGCGCATATCCGCGTGACGCTCCTGCTCGGTCGCTATCCGCCGGGCTGGCGCCGCGTCATGGAGCTGGCGCTCCTGGTCATTGCAACAGCGACCTCCGCCTATCTCGCGTGGCATCTGACGATGCTGACATGGGAATCCTTCGTGTTCGACGACCGCGCCATGGGCATCGTGCCGACGCCGTTGTGGATCCCGCAATCCGTCATGGCGCTTGGCGCGATGGTCATGGTCGTCGCCTGTGTCGACGAGCTGGCGGCGGCGCTGCGCGGCCGCATGCCGGGTTATGCCGCCGCCGAAGCCGAGGAAACGGCCGCCACCATCGGTCAGCGCGAAGGCTGAGAGGGACGGGACTTGGGCGATCTCCTATTCGCGATCGGGCTGGTCGCTCTCCTCTTCATCCTGCTGGGCGCGGGAATGTGGATCGCGTTCGCGCTGATCATCGTCGGCGCCGTCGCGATGATCGGAACCGGCGCGCCGGTCGGGCAGGTGATGGCGACGACGATCTGGGGCAGTGCTGCAAGCTGGACGCTGACGGCCTTGCCTCTGTTCATCTGGATGGGCGAGATCCTGTTCCGCTCGCGGCTGGCAGAGTACCTGTTCAAGGGGCTGGCGCCGTGGATGGGGCGGCTGCCCGGGCAGCTGCTGCACGTAAACGTGATTGGCAGCGGCATCTTCGCCGCGTTCTCCGGCTCTTCGGCGGCGACCTGCGCCACTATCGGCAAGATGACGATCCCGGAGCTGACGCGGCGCGGCTATCCCGACGGTATCGTGATCGGCTCGATCGCGGGGGCCGGCACGCTCGGCCTGCTGATTCCGCCGTCGATCAGCATGATCGTCTACGGCGTTGCCGCCGAGGTCTCGATCGCGAAGCTGTTCATCGCCGGCCTCCTGCCGGGCCTCCTGCTGATGACGCTGTTCAGCCTCTATGTCGCCGGCTGGGCGCTGGTCACCGGCCATCTGCCCAAGGAGCAAACGACTTCGCCTCTGATCGAACGGCTGAAATCGTCGCGCCACATGGCGCCGGTTCTGCTGCTGATCCTGATCGTGATCGGTTCGATGTATGGCGGTTTCGCCACGGCGACGGAGGCCGCCGCTGTCGGCGTCGCCGGCGCGCTGATCCTCTCGTTTCTGTCCGGCACGCTGACCTGGCGCAGCTTCTCTGATGCGCTGGTCGCGGCGATGCTGACCTCGACCATGATCGCGTTCATCCTCGCCGGTGCGGCGTTCCTCACCGCGGCGATGGCTTTCACCGGCCTGCCGCGTCTGCTGGTGGCATGGATCGGCACGCTCGGCCTGTCGCCCTACGCGCTGCTGGCGGCACTCACGGTCCTGTTCATCGTGCTCGGATGCTTCATCGACGGCGTGTCGATGATCGTTCTGACGACGGCCGTTCTGTTACCCGTCGTCCAGGCAGCGGGGATCGACCTGCTGTGGTTCGGCATCTACATGGTGATCGTCGTCGAGGTGTCGATGATCACGCCGCCTGTCGGCTTCAACCTGTTCGTGCTTCAGGGAATGACGGGCAGGGACATCGGCTACGTCGCCCGGGTCACGCTGCCATTCTTCTTCATTATCGTCGCGACGATCGCGATCCTTGCGGCATTTCCGCAGATCGTGCACTTCCTGCCGTCGCAAATGGCGAACTGATGTGCTGCGGAGCCCGGGAAGTCCCCAGGCTCCGCACGATCCCGGATCAGGCGCCGTTACCGCGCCGTCCAAGGACATTGATTACGGTCAACGTCTTGAGACGGCCGTCGAGCGTCTCGTAGGAGATGCTCTGGCCTTCGCTGAGGCCGAGCAGGGCCGCGCCGACGGGGGTCAGCACCGATACGGCACCGTCCCGTGCGGCGGCGTCCTGCGGATAGGCAAGCGTCACCTCGCTGATGCGGCCGCTCTCCTCGTCGCGGAAGCGTACCGTCGTGTTCATCGTCACCAGCGTCGCCGGCGCTTCGTCGTCGGGCACGATCTCGGCACGGGTCAGCTCGTCGAGCAGGAATTCGCCGACCTTGCCGATGCGATCGAGCACGGCGCCGCCGAGAAGCGTGTCGAGGCGTCCGACATCGCGACGGGTCAGGGTGATATTGGGCATGTTCATGTTGTTGTCCTCCTGATGGGTGGAACTCGGCAGGACGAGCGATCCGCGGGCGGTCCAATTCCGCTCGCATTGCAAGAGCCTGTCGATATGTCTTTGGTGGGATGCCCCGGAGGCGGTCAGCTCGTCACGGCAGTGACGAGCGGCGTCACGGGGCGAGCGGTTCCAGTTCGGCGCAGCCGGCAGGCCGAACCGTCCATTCGGACGTCGGTATATGATGCGACGGGTGGAACATAGCCTCTATCTGGGAAGGCGCCGGGGAGAATTCAAGCGTGGCCGCACTCAGGCGCGGTATCGCTCGATCGTCAAGCCGTCAAGGTCAATGGCCACGCTGCGGCCCGCGACGAGGTCTGCCACCACATGCGCAGCGCCGCACGCCATCGTCCAGCCCAGCGTGCCGTGACCCGTGTTGAGGAACAGGTTCTCGTAGGGCGAACGTCCGAGCAGCGGCGGGCCTTCGGGCGTCATCGCCCGCAGGCCCGTCCAGAATTGCACGCGGGTCATATCGCCCCCGCGCGGGAACAGGTCCTTGACGACATGTGCCAGCGTATCGCACGGGCGCTGTCGCAGCCGCAGATCGTAGCCCGCGAGTTCCGCGATCCCGGCGACGCGGATGCGGTCGCCGAGCCGCGTGATCGCCACCTTGTGCCTCTCGTCCATCACCGTGGAGGCTGGCGCGTGTGCCGGGTCCGCGATCGGTATGGTCGCGGAGTAGCCTTTCACCGGATAGACCGGTATGCGGATGCCGAGCGGGCGAAGCAGCCGTGGCGCATGGCTGCCGAGCGCCACGACGAAGGCGTCGGCCGTGAGCGCGCCGATATCCGTGTCGAGGAACGTGACCTTGCGATGCGACGTTTCGAAGCCGTGGATCGCCGTATCGAAATGGAACTCGACGCCGAGCCGCTGCGCGCGCCGCGCAAGCTCCTGTGTGAAGAGATGGCAATCGCCGGTTTCGTCGCCCGGCAGGTGCAGGCCGCCGGCGATCTTGTCTGCGGCGGGGCCGAGGCCGGGTTCCTTCGCGATGCATTCCTCGCGATTGAGAAAACTGTGCGGGACCCCGAGCTGCGACAGGATCGCAATGTCCGCTGCGGCGCCGGCCGCCGCCTTCTTGTCGCGGAACACCTGGAGCGTTCCGCTCGTGCCCTGGTCGTAGCGCAGCCCGAGCTCGTCGCGCAGCGCGCGCAGGCACTCGACGCTGTAGGCGGCGAGCCGGACCATGTCGCGCTTGCTGCGCGCATACGCCTCCGGCGTGCAGCTCCTCAGCATCCGTACGAGCCATCGCCACAGGCCGGGGTCGAGCCGTGCGCGCAGGATGAGCGGCGAACGGCGCTCGAACAGCCAGCGCAGCGCCTTCAGAGGAATGCCCGGCGCCGCCCACGGGCCCGCATATCCCCACGAGATCTGGCCGGCGTTGGCGAAGCTCGTCTCCATCCCGGGATGCGGCCGGCGGTCGACGACGACGACGTCGTGCCCGGCGGCGGCGAGCGAATATGCGGTGGTGACGCCGATGACTCCGGCGCCGCAGACGATGACCTTCATTCCCGCGTCAGCTCTCCGGCGAAGGCTGGGACAGCACTTTCACCACGGTGACGCGGCGCTTCTCCCCGTCGGCGCGCTCGTACTCGATCGACTGCCCTTCGGAGACCCCGATCAGGGCCGCGCCCAGCGGCGTCATGATCGACAGGGAGTCGTCGCCCGTCGGGGAGCTCGGCGGATAGATCAGCGTCACCACGCGCTGCTGCCCGGTCTCCTCGTCGCGATACTTGACCTGTGACTGCATGGTTACGACGTTCGGGCCGATCTGTTCGGGCGCGACCACCTTCGCGCGCGACAGCTCGCGCACCAGGAACTCGAGCGTGCGCGAGGCGTTCGGCGGGACATGGGTCGCGGTGAGCTGGTCGATGCGCGCGAAATCGCGCCGCGTCATCTTGATCTCGGGAAGATTCTGCTTGGTCATGTGTGTTCCATCGCGTTCTGGGTTCTAGGCCGCGTTGTTCGGGCCGGGATCGTCGTCGTCGGGCGGCGTGGCAGGCTGCGGGCGGGGCTGAACCCGGGGTCGCAGCGGCACCACCGTGCGGTCGTCCCTGTCCGGCGGCGGTGCGGGGACGTTCTGCCTGCGATTGTCCGAAAGGCTCGCCTGCGGCCAGTAGCGATAGGGCGCGCGCTGCAGCCGTCCTTCGCCCTCCGGCTGATAGGCCACGCGTTCGACGACGGCGACGTAGCGGACGCCCTCGCGCGAGACGTACGGCATCTGGCTGCCGTCGCGCAGGCCGAGCAGGGCGGCGCCGAGCGGCGTGAACACCGAGAGGGTGCCTCCGACCACGGCATAGTCGTCGTCGTAGACGAGCGTACGCGACAGCACCGGCTGGCCGGAATGGCGCCGGAAGAAAATGCGCGAGTTCATCGTCACCACGTTGGGCGGCACGATGTCGGGCTGGCATACGATGGCGCGGTCGAGCTCGCGCGAAAGGAAGCGCAGGACCGCGGCGTCCGCCCTGCCGCGCGCTCCGGAAAGCATCGCGCGCAGGCGTCGCGCGTCGTTGCTGGTGATCATCACAGGCGGCAGCGCGTCGGCATCCGCGGTGATTTCGCGGATGTCGCCCCCGCGGTCCGGGGGGTCCAACGTGGTCTCTTGGTCTATGTGACCGGTCATTGCGCACCTCGCCAGTGGCCTTGCCCTTCGAAGGCGGATTGGTATGGGGCTGAGGACATGAATAGCCGGCATGCGCGCGAACGGGTCGCGCCCTTGGCTCTGCGCCAAGGTCGGATCAGCCGACGGTTATTGACTCGAAAGAAGCCCCGGATGCGGCGTGGGGATCGTCAGGTGATCAGCCGCACGACGGGGCGAGCGCCGGTTTGATGCAACCCGCTCCCTGGACGATCCAGCGTCGGCGGAGGGAAACGGTGAAAGATTCGGAAGGCGCAACCATTGTGCGCTCAATATACTTTCGATGGCCCGAAAGCGCAACCGGCACCCGGACGCGCCGGTCGCGATGCCATTGCAGAACGGGCCGGTTGGAGTATCTATTGAGCCATGAACATGCAGCAGAGGACGGCGCCGATCGTGGTCACGTCGCGCGACAGGGAGCGGCTGACGCAGGTTATCGACCTGTTCGCCTCGCAACGCTACGACGTGCTGGTCGAGTTCCTGCGCGTAGAGCTCGGGCGTGCCTCGATCGTGCCGCCAGAGCGCGTCCCGCGCAACGTCGTGACGATGAACTCGCGCGTGCGCTATCGGGACGACATTGCCGGCGAAGTCTATACGGTCTCGCTGGTCTATCCCGGCCAGGAGGACAGCGTGCTGGGCCGCATTTCGGTGCTGGGCCAGACCGGCACGGCGCTGATCGGCCTGACGGAAGGACAGACCATCGCCTGGAACACTCTCGACGGCGATACGAAGCGGATCACGCTCCTCAAGGTGCTGTTCCAGCCCGAGGCCGTCGGCCGGTTCGATCTCTGAGCGCCGCTTCCGTGGCGCTGCCTGAATGAAAGCGCCGGTCGCGATACGGCTGGTGCCGCCGGCGCTGAGCGGGTTGCCTGCCTACGTGGCCGCGCTGGCGCGCGGCTGGTCGCCCAACACCACGCGCGACGTGAGCGGCGAGCAGCTGGCTTTGTACCGCCGCGGGCCGGACGCGTTGCTTGCCGAGCTGACGCGCCAGGATGGGACGATCGTCGGTGCGGGCGGCCGCACCATGCCGCGCCTGCCGTCGCGCGTGTTCTGGATCAGCGACGGCGAGTTCTGCGGTGCCATCAATCTCCGCTTCACGCCGGGCTCGGAGGCGCTGCCCGCGCATGTCTCCGGGCATGTCGGTTATTCGGTCGTGCCGTGGAAGCAACGCCGCGGTTATGCCTCCGCGGCGCTTGCCCTGATGCTGCCGGTGGCGCGCGAGGTCGGGCTTGCCCGCATCCTCGTCACCTGCGACGCCGGCAACGATGCATCGCGCAAGGTCATTCTTGCAAACGGGGGTGCAACGGACGCCGAGCGGCCGACCGAGACGGATGGCCACACGACCAAGCTGCGATTCTGGATCGCCACGGAGCGCTGACGCCCCGGCTCCGGTCGACGTCGGGACTCGGCGGCCGGATGGTGCATAGCGGCTCGGCCGCCGGCCATCTGTGAACTAGTTCGCAGCGGGCACGAGGCCGCGGGTCTAAGTTACAGATCTCGGATCAGGTCCGGACGGCGAGCGGGCGGGAAAATGCTTCATTCGGAAGAAAGGGTCAGGCGAGAGCAGCCTCGCGGCGCCGCGTCCGCCGCCGGCGGCCTATGTCGGCCAGCCGTGAAGCGCCGTTTCGGCGATTCGGCGCAATTCCCGGCGGCTGGCGCCGCTGGCCGCCTGGACCGCCATGCCCTGAAACACCGTGACGATGTAGCGGGCGAGATCGCCCGGACTGGCGTCGGCGGGCAGGTCGCCCTCGGATTTCGCGCGCGCGAATCGCTGGCGAATTGCGGTCTCCGCCTCCGAGCGGCGCGAGATCGCTTCCGCCCGGATGGCTTCCGATTCGTCGCTGCACGCAAGCGTGCTTTGAACCGCGAGGCAGCCCGGCGGGCAGCCCTTCTCGGTCAGCAGGTCGATGCTGCCGTACAGCAGTTTTTCGGCCACCGCGCGCGCGGTCGGCTCCTCGAGCGCCTTCTTCCAGAATTTCCTGCGCTCTTCCGCGTAGCGGTCGAGCGCCTTGCGAAAAAGATCCTCCTTGTTGCCGAAGGCGGCATACAGGCTCGGACGGGTGATTCCCATCGCCCCGGTGAGGTCGGAAAGCGACGTGGCTTCATAGCCTTTGGCACGGAACACCTGCAGGGCGCGGTCGAGCGCCTCGTCCACGTCGAACTCGCGCGGTCGCCCGAATTTCACTTTCGCCAACCTCCTTTCCCTACCGATCGGTATATAAGTCCCTTGACACCGGCATTCCACCGCCTCTATATGTACCGAACGATACATAACCCCAGCTTCCGGGACAGTTCAATGACGAACGCATCGACGGCCAAGGTCATGTGCCCGATGAAGGTACCGGCGGAATCATAGCCCGGCGGACCGGCTTTCGCCCACAGGTCATCCGGAAGCCGTCAGCCCTCAAATCCACTGCCAACAATACCCGAGAAGGAACGTCCGGAGCGGCGTCGCGCCGTTCCCGCCGGTCCTTCGCTCGAGCCAGGAGTTCACCATGAAGAATCCCTCCGTCCGCGGCCGTATTTTCGGTGCAGGCGTCGCGCTCGCGGCCGCCGGCGGCGGTGCCGCCTGGTATTTCGCGCCGCCCGATATCGGCGCGCAGGCGACCGCTCCGGCCGAAGCCGCCCCGCAGGCCATGCCGGTCTCGGTTGCGGTGGTCGAGCCGCGCGACACGATCGTCTGGGACGAGTTTTCGGGCCGGCTCGAGGCGGTCGAGCGGGTCGAGATCCGCTCCCGGGTCGCCGGCGCGATGCAGTCCGTCCATTTTCGCGAAGGCGCGCTGGTGAAGGAGGGCGACCTTCTCATCACGATCGATCCCGCGCCGTTCGCGGCCGAGGTCAGGCGCGCCGAGGCGGTGGTCGTCGCGGCGCAGTCGCGCGTGGCGCTCACCCGCAACGAGCTCGAGCGCGGCCAGCGCCTGTTCGAGTCGCGCAACATGTCGCAGCGTGACCTCGATACGCGGCTCAATGCGCAGCGCGAGGCCGAGGCCAACCTGCGGGCGGCCCAGGCGGAACTGCAGGCGGCGAAGCTGAATCTTGGCTACACCGAGGTGCGCGCCCCCGTGGCCGGCCGCGTCGGCAAGCTGGAGATCACCGTCGGCAATCTCGTCGCCGCCGGGCCGGATGCGCCGGTGCTGACCACGCTGGTGTCGGTCGATCCGATCTACGCCAGCTTCAACGCCGACGAGCAGGTGGTCATGCGGGCGTTGCAGGCGGTCGGCAGCGATGGCGGCAGTCCCCAGGTCGAGCGCATCCCCGTGCGGATGAGCACGGTGACGAGCAACGGCACGCCCTATCAGGGCCGCCTGCAGCTGATCGACAACCAGGTTGACACGCGCAGCGGCACGGTGCGCGTCCGCGCCGTGTTCGACAACAGGGATGGCAGCCTGATGCCCGGGCAGTTCGCACGGCTCCGCATGGGCCGCGCGCGCAGCGAGTCGCTGCTGCTCGTCACCGAGCGCGCGGTCGGCACCGACCAGAACAAGAAGTTCGTGATGGTCATAGGCGCCGACAGCAAGGCCGAGTACCGCGAGGTCACGCTCGGCGCCACGGTCGACGGGCTCCGCGTCGTCACCGCCGGCCTCAAGGCGGGCGAGCAGGTCGTCGTCAACGGCCTGCAGCGAATCCGCCCCGGCATGCTGGTGGCGCCGCAGCTCGTCCGGATGGACGGCGGGCCTTTGGGACAGCCGAAACCCGCGAACATGGCGGAAGCCGCGCGGCGCTGAACGCGCGGCTCCGCCTTGCGTAAGGACGCAAAACCATGAATCCGTCCAGGTTCTTCATCGACCGCCCGATCTTCGCGGGCGTGCTGTCGGTGCTCATCTTCGTCGCCGGCCTGCTCGCGCTGCGGGTGATGCCCGTTTCCGAGTATCCGGAAGTGGTACCGCCGTCGGTGGTCGTGCGCGCGAACTATCCCGGCGCCAATCCGAAGGTCATCGCCGAGACCGTGGCGACGCCGATCGAGGAGGCGGTCAACGGCGTCGAGGACATGCTCTACATGAGCAGCCAGGCGACGACCGACGGCCTGATGACGCTGACGGTCACCTTCCGGCTCGGCACCGATCCCGACAAGGCGCAGCAGCTCGTCCAGAACCGCGTCGCGCAGGCCGAGCCGCGCCTGCCCGAGGAGGTGCGGCGGCTCGGCATCACCACGGTCAAGAGCTCGCCCGACCTGACCATGGTCGTTCACCTGCTGTCGCCCAACGACCGCTACGACATGACGTATCTGCGCAACTACGCGCTGCTCAACGTCAAGGACCGCCTCGCGCGGATCGAGGGCGTGGGCCAGGTGATGCTGTTCGGCGCCGGCGACTATTCCATGCGCGTCTGGCTCGATCCGCAGAAGGTCGCGGAGCGCGGGCTCTCGGCGAGCGACGTCGTGCGCGAGATCCGCGCCCAGAACGTGGAGGCGGCGGCCGGAGTCATCGGCGCCTCGCCGAGCCTGCCGGGCGTCAATCTCCAGCTCTCGGTGAACGCCCAGGGACGGCTCCAAAGCGAGGAGGAGTTCGGCGACATCATCGTCAATACCGGCGCCAACGGCGAGGTGACGCGGCTGCGCGACATCGCGCGCATCGAACTGGGCGCCTCGGAATACGCGCTGCGCTCGCTGCTCGACAACAAGTCCGCCGTCGCGGTACCGATCTTCCAGGCGCCGAACTCCAATGCCATCGCCATCTCGGACAACGTGCGCAAGACGATGGCCGAGCTGAAGCAGTACATGCCGGAGGGCGTGGACTACGAGATCGTCTACGACCCGACGCAGTTCGTGCGCGCCTCGATCGAGGCGGTCGTGCACACATTGCTGGAAGCGGTTGCGCTGGTCGTCCTCGTCGTCATCCTGTTCCTGCAGACCTGGCGCGCGTCGATCATTCCGCTGCTCGCGGTGCCGGTTTCGATCATTGGCACGTTCGCGGTGATGTACATCTTCGGCTTCTCGATCAACGCGCTCAGCCTGTTCGGACTGGTGTTAGCGATCGGCATCGTCGTCGACGACGCCATCGTCGTGGTCGAGAACGTCGAGCGCAACATAGAGGCCGGGCTGTCGCCGCGCGACGCCACGCACCGTGCCATGCGCGAGGTGTCGGGCCCGATCATCGCCATCGCCCTGGTACTGACCGCCGTGTTCGTGCCGCTCGCCTTCATCAGCGGTCTGACCGGTCAGTTCTACAAGCAGTTCGCGCTGACCATCGCCATTTCGACCGTGATCTCGGCGATCAACTCGCTGACCCTCTCGCCCGCGCTGTCCGCCGTGCTGCTGAAGGGGCATGACGAGCCGAAGGACCTGCTGACCAGGCTGATGGACCGCTATCTCGGCTGGTTCTTCCGCGGGTTCAACCGGGCGTTCCGCTGGGGGTCGGACTCCTACAGCGGCGGCGTGCGCCGCGTCATCTCCCACAAGGCGGTGATGATGGGCATCTATCTCGTACTCGTCGCCGTCGCCGTCGGCCTGTTCCGGACGGTCCCGGGCGGCTTCGTGCCGGGGCAGGACAAACAGTACCTGGTCGGCTTCGCCCAGCTTCCCGACGGCGCCACGCTCGATCGCACCGAGGACGTGATCCGCCGCATGAGCGACATCGCCCTCAAGCAGCCCGGCGTCGAGCACGCCGTGGCGTTCCCGGGCCTGTCGATCAACGGCTTCACCAACAGCTCGAACGCCGGAATCGTGTTCGTGACCCTGAAGCCGTTCGAGGAGCGCAAGACCCCGGACCTCAGCGGCATCGGAATCGCGATGGCACTGAACCAACAGTTCGCCGCCATTGACGACGCATTCATCGCCATGTTCCCGCCGCCGCCCGTGCAGGGGCTCGGGACGATCGGCGGCTTCAAGCTGCAGATCGAGGATCGCGCCGGCCGCGGCTACCAGGCGCTCGACGAGGCGACAAAGGCGTTCATGGGCCGCGCCATGCAGGCGCCGGAGCTGGCAGGTCTGTTCTCGAGCTACCAGGTCAACGTGCCGCAGCTCTTCGCCGATGTCGACCGCACCAAGGCGCGCCAGCTCGGCGTCGCGGTAAGCGACGTGTTCGAGACGCTGCAGATCTATCTCGGCTCGCTCT
The DNA here is from genome assembly GCA_041690495.1 of Alphaproteobacteria bacterium. Lineage (GTDB taxonomy): Bacteria > Pseudomonadota > Alphaproteobacteria > CACIAM-22H2 > CACIAM-22H2 > DATAAP01. The sequence goes on from JAWLHE010000008.1 coordinate 106,421, forward strand.
ATGTCAACGACTTCAACCGCTTCGGCCGCACCTATTCGGTCCGCGTCCAGGCGGATGCGGAGTACCGCGCGCGGCCGGACGACGTCGGCCAGCTCAAGGTGCGCTCCAACTCCGGCGAAATGGTGCCGCTCGCGGCATTGCTAAACGTGCGGCCGAGCGCGGGGCCGGAGCGTGCGATGCGCTACAACGGTTTCCTGTCGGCCGACATCAACGGCCGCGCGGCGCCCGGTTTCTCCTCCGGCGAGGCGCAGGACGCGGTCGCGCGCATCGCGGCCGAGACCCTGCCGCCCGGTTTCAGCTTCGAATGGACCGAGCTGACCTACCAGGAGATCCTCGCCGGCAATTCCGGCATCTGGATCTTTCCGCTGGCAATCCTGCTGGTGTTCCTGGTCCTTGCGGCGCTCTATGAGAGTCTCGTCCTGCCGCTGTCGATCATCCTGATCGTGCCGATGGGTCTGCTCGCGGCGATGGCCGGCGTCTGGCTGGAGAGCGGCGACAACAACGTCTTCACCCAGATCGGCCTGATCGTGCTGGTCGGCCTGTCGGCGAAGAACGCCATCCTGATCGTCGAGTTCGCGCGCGAGCTGGAGTTCGCCGGGCGCACGCCGTTCCAGGCGGCGGTCGAGGCGAGCCGTCTGCGGCTCAGGCCGATCCTGATGACCTCGCTCGCCTTCGTCATGGGCGTGCTGCCGCTGGTGCTGTCGACCGGCGCCGGCGCAGAGATGCGCCACGCGATGGGCGTTGCCGTGTTCGCCGGCATGATCGGCGTCACCGCCTTCGGGCTGTTCCTGACGCCGGTATTCTACGTCCTGCTGCGCGCGCTGACCGGCAACAAGCCGCTCAAGCAGCACGGCGAGGCCGCGCACCGCGAGGCCTTCGCCGGCGCAGGACCATTGGCGACGGCGGCGGCGCGCATGCGCGAGGACTAGAGTGGGGCCGGTGTCAGGTCGCCGGCTTCTCGATCCGGACCGCGGCCGCCAGCGCCGCGGTCTGGCAGTCATCCGCGGTCCCGGACTCCCACATCAGCATCAGAAAGGCCGCCGGCCTTTCCAGTGCCACGATCGGGTAGTGCCATGTGCCCGCCCTGTAGTTGACACCCTGTCCCTTTCGGCCGGTGAAGGCGGCGATGCCGGCGGGATCGGGCGCGCCGCGCGCATTCGACGGCGCGACCACGACGAGATAATCGTCCCCGTCGGTCGGGAAGAACAGCTGCGTCGTGTTCGGGTGCCGCTCCATGTAGTCGACCGTCAGCGGCAGGGTGCTCGGCCCGACCTGATAGACCGACACCTCTGGCGACGGGGCCGTCGCGGCGAGGCGCGCCAGCCCGGCGAACCGCCGCGCCCGGCCGTCATTCGCCGGCGTGCCGGCGCCGCCGGGCTCGACGACGTCGCCAAAGGGGGCGAATGCGGCGCGATCGAGCGGGCGGGGGCGGATGTTGCGCATTGCGTCCGTGCGACCCGTTTCCATCCTCAGAAATTGACGCCGAGCCACGACCTGACCTGCTCGTGCAGGTCGCCCTCGAACGCCGCGGGCGGACCCTCGGCGGTGATCTCGCCGAGGCTCAGCACGTAGATATAGCCTGACATGCGGACGACGCGGCGGACGTTGTGGTCGACCAGCAGGATCGACATGTTCTCGGACGCGAACAGCCGGATCCAGTCGTAGACTTCCTCGGCGATTCGCGGCGCGAGCCCGATCGACGGCTCGTCGACGAGGCACAGCCGCGGCCGCACCAGATAGGCCTTGGCGAATTCGAGCATCTTCTGCTGGCCGCCGCTGAGGTCGCCCGCCTGCGTGCCGAGGCGTTCGCGCAGCGCCGGAAACCGCGTCAGGGTGTCCTCGAGCCGCTGCGCCACCTCGGCCCGCGACGGCGTTCCTGTCGCGCGCGAGAGCCCTTCGAGCGGCAGGCGCAGATTGTCGGCGACCGACATCAGCGGGAACAGGCTCGATTCCTGCGGGATGTACCAGATCCCGCGCTCCAGCAGCCGGTGCGGCGGAATGCCGGTGATGTCCGCATCGCCGTACAGAACACGCCCCGCCTTCGGCCGCAGGAACCCGCAGATCGTCTTCATGATCGTCGACTTGCCGGCGCCGTTCAGGCCGATCAGGCCGGTGATCGAACCGGCCTCGACTGCGAGGCTGAGGTTGCGGAGGACGTCGATGTCGCCGACATAGCCGGCGGTGACGTCTTCCATACGCAGCACCGCGCTCATGCCGCACCTCCCAGATAGGCCTCGATCACCTGCGGATCGTTGAGCACGGCGCGCGTCGTGTCGTCGGCGATCACCGCGCCTGCGTTCATGCAGATCGCGCGGGCGCACAGCTCTACGACGACGGGCATGTCGTGGCTGACCAGGATGAACGTCTGGCGCTCGGCGTGACGCGCGCGGATGAAGCCGGCCATGATCTCCTTCATCGTCGGATGCACCGCCGCGAACGGCTCGTCGAGCAGGGCGATGCGCGGCGGCACCATGAAGCACGATCCGAACTCGAGCAGCTTCATCTGGCCGCCGGACAGGTTGCCGGCGTCGAGATGGGCGACGTGGCTGAGGCTCAGCTCGCCGAGCAGGCGCTCCGCGCGGCGGCGCGCCTCGTCCTGCGCCAGGCCCAGCGCGCAACCGGCGATGAGCAGGTTGTCGACGACGTTCATGCGGCGGAAAATCCGGGTCAGCTGGAACATGCGCAATACGCCGCGCTTGGCCAGACGCTCCGGTCCCATGCCGAGAACGGGCTCGCCATCGAGGAGGACCTCGCCGCCGTCGGCAGGCTGATGGCCGCTCAGGATGTTCAGGAGCGTCGTCTTGCCGGAGCCGTTCGGGCCGATCAGGCCGACCAGCTCGCCTTCGGCGACGTCGAAGGTGACGTCGTCGACCGCCAGGAGACCGCCGAACCGCTTGCGAACGCCGCGGACGGAAAGCCCGGTCATGGCCGCCGCTCCGCCAGTTTGCCCGCCGCTGTCGCCGGACGATGGACGAGGCGCCGCGCAATTCCCCACAGTCCTTCGCGGAAGAACCGGGCGAACAGGACCACGAGCAGCGCGAAGACCACGAGCTGATAGCCGCCGAACTCGCGCAGATACTCCGAGAGCACGTAGACGAGGAAGGCGCCGGCGAGCGGCCCCACCAGCGTGCCCATGCCGCCGATCACGACCATGCTGACGATGATGCCGGTCTGGCCGAGCAGCCCCAGCTCCGGGCTGACGAGCTGCGCGAAATGGCCGTAGAGCGCGCCGGCGAGGCCGCTGACCGCCGAGCTCAGCGCGAAGGCGGCGGTCTTCCAGAAGACGACGTCGACGCCGCGGCTGGACGCCGCGACCTCGTCATCGCGGATCGCCTGGAGGTACAGGCCGCCGGGCGCCCTCAGCAGGAGAAAGAGCCCCACCTGGATCGCCAGCAGCAGTACGAGGAACAGGTAGTAGTAGCCGAGCCGGCTGTCGAGCAGCCCGGGCACGGAGAGACCGAGATCGCCGCGCGTGATCTCGATGGAGTTGCCGATGACAAGGCGCATGATCTCGGCGAAGGACAGCGTCGTCAGCGCCAGATAGGGCCCGCGCAGCCGCATGACGACACGACCCAGCGCCAGGCCGATTCCGCCTGCGACGACGATCGCCGCCGGGATGCCGATCGCGGGCGAAATGCCGAAGTGATGGGACAGCAGGCCGGTCGTATACGCGCCGATCATGGCGAAGGCGGCCGGCGCCAGCGAGAACTGGCCGGTATAGCCCGCCAGCAGGTTCCATGCGCTGGCGAGCATGGCGAAGTACATGGAAACGATCAGCACGCCCCGCCAGTAGTCGTTGGTCACGCCGAGCGGCAGGAGCGCAACGACGCCGAGCACGGCCAGCGCCGCGGCGAACTCGACGATGGAGCGGCGGCGGGAGTCCATCAGACTTCGCGTCCGCGCTCGCCGAACAGTCCCTGCGGGCGGAACAGCAGGACGAGGATCAGGATCACGAGGCCGAACGTGTCCCGGTAATCATAGGAAATGTAGACGGCGCCCCATGATTCGAGCACGCCGAGCGACAGGCTTGCGATGATGGCCCCTGGAATCGAGCCCATCCCGCCGAGGACGACGATCACGTAGGACTTGACCGCCGGGAACACGCCGACGTCGGGCGAGGCGTTGATCAGCGGCGACAGCAGCGCGCCGGCGATCGCCGCGAGTCCACCGGACAGCGCGAACACGATGCTGCTCGCCTTCGCCGTGTCGATTCCGGCAAGCGAGGCGCCGAGGCGGTTCTGCGCGACGGCATGGATCTGCCGGCCCCAGAAGGAATAGCGCATGAACAGCGCTATGCCGACGATGATCGCCAGCGTCACGATCGCCGCGAAGAGGCGATGGCCGCTGATCAGGATGGGGCCGATCTCCATCCGCGACACGCTGACCAGCGTCGGGCCGCGATACGCATAGGGGCCGATGACCTTGTCGGCGAGGTTGATGAGCAGCAGCGACAGACCGAAGGTGACGATTACCGCATACTCGTCCTTCAGCAGGCCCCAGGACGTGTAGCCGGCATAGAGCGGCCGCATGAGCGTGCGCTCCGTCACCCATCCGACTATTGCACCGATCACGAATGCGCCGGGAAGCGCCAGCCAGGGCGAGACGCCCAACGCGAGCGCCACCAGAGTGTAAGTGTAGGCGCCGATCATGTAGAACTCGCCGTGCGCGAAGTTGACGATCTTGAGAATGCCGAAGATCAGCGACAGGCCGATCGCCATGAGCGCATAGAACAGGCCTGTGATCAGCCCGTTGATCGTGAGATCGAGAAGCAGCATTGGGACCGGGATGGCTCGAATGAGAGCCCGCCCGGCGCGGGACCGCGCCGGGCGGGTGGACGATCAAGGCGTCAGCGCGACGGCTTCCAGACCTTGGCTGCATCGAAGGGCTGGCCGGGCTGCTGGACCAGCGGGGCGTCCTCGATCTTCTGGTTCATCTCGGTCAACTGGAAGGTCACGTATGGTACGTCGAGCCACTGGTGGTACTTGTAGCCTGACTCCTTCGAGAAGGTGATCTCGCCGCGCGTGCCCGTGTACTTGATCTCCTCCAGCGCCTTGATCATCGGGTCCGCATCCGTCGAGCCGGCCTTCCTGATCGCCTCGGCGATAATGAACAGCGAGTCCGCCGCCTGGAAGAGAAGGCGATTGGGCGCATTCTTCGTCTTTGCCGTGTAGGCCTGCGCAACCTGTTTGCCGAGCGGCGGCATCTCCATCTTCGGGTGATAGAGACCGAAGACGAGCATGCCCTTTCCTGCTTCCTTCACGTTCTGCCAGAAGTCGGGATAGTCGGCGAGGCCGGATGCGTCGTAGAAATAGGTCTTGCGCGACGGTGCGATCCCCTGCTCGTAGAGCTGGTTCATGAAGATGTACGCGCCGGGCGGCAGCATCGTGTCGATGACGACGTCCGGCGGATTGGCGCGCATGGGAAGAATCGCGGGCAGGTAGTCCTTCGCGGCGCGATCGAGCGTCTCGTACTTGTATTCGATGCCGGGCGCGCGCTCCTTGATCTGCTCGCCGATGAGCTTGGCGAGGCCGATGCCGTAATCGGTGTTCTCGGCGAAGGTGACGACGCGCTTCGCCTTCATGTCCTTCATCGTGTCGGCTACGGCAATGGCGACGCGGGAGTTGTAGTTGCCGGGGTTGAAAACCTCCGCGTAGCCCTTCTTGCGGATCTCGTCCGACCACCCGTTGGTGTTGATGTACGGAATATGATAGCGCTTCGCGACCTCGATCCCGGCGAGGGCGGCGGAGCTCTGGTGCTCGCCGGTCACGGCGACGACCTTGTCGCGGGTGATGAGCTTCTCGACCGCGGCGCGCGCCTTCTCGGGAATGCCCTGGGTATCCTCGATGACCAGCTCGATCGGCCGGCCGTTCACGCCGCCGGCATCGTTGATGATCTTCTGCGCGACCTCGAGGCCGTCCTTGACCTGGGTTCCCTGGACGACCGACCCGGGCGGCGACTGGGTGATGGTGACGCCGACCTTGATGGGGTCGGCGGCGTGGGCAATTGTGCCAAAGCCGAGCGCGGCCGTGGCGGCGAGTCCCGCCACCACCGTGCGGCGGCGGTATTCCGCGATGGTCATGAGCGTATCCTCCATTTCCGATTCTGTTTTGCGCCCTGGGGCGACCTGTCCCGGGGCGCTGAATGTCCCTGACACAGGTTAAGGGTCGGCGCCGGGCCGAGTCCAGTCGCGCCGAAGTCTTGGGCCTGTTCGCATATTCGCCGACCCGAGCCGCCGCGGCACGGCAAATCTTCGCCGCGGACAAACGAGGATCAGGCGCGTCTCAGGATGCGAGAATACTGTACCGGCGGTAACGGCGCGGCGCTCGCCGGATGGAACACGGAATAGGGGGCGGCGGCTTCGCGACCGCCTCAGTCGCCGACCCATTGCCGCTTCGGCCCGTCGGGCATCAGGTCGTTCGTCTCCCATGAGATGAACAGCAAGACGCCCCATCTCGTCTTGTGGGCGAAGCCGTATACGGGATCGAGCGACTGGACCATCCGGCCGCTTTCGCGGTCGTAGGTGGTGGCGGCGATCTTGACCACGCCCTGCTGCGTGTCACGCTTGTAGAGGGCAATTTCCGGCACGCTCAGGTCGCCGGCCAGCGGAATGGGGAACTCGAACCCTCGAGTGCCCAGGGTGGTCCAGTCGCGGTCGATCGAGATCGCGCCGACGCGCGGCTCGACCACCAGATCCGCCTGCGCCTTGATGTCGACTATCGCGGCGCCCCGGCGCAGCACCCGGTCGCGGATCGTGCCGGCGAGATATCTGCTGTCGGTCCCTTCGATATACGAAAGGTCGAGGAAGACTTTCGTGCCGACTGGAATGTCGAGGGCGAGCTGATCCGCTGCGCGCTCCGCGGCGACGGAGAACAGCAGCTGCTCGGTCGCGGTGCGGCCGGGCTCGGTCTCGCGCACGCCGGAGCAGCCGGCGAGACCCAGAAGAACTGCGGCAGCAGCAACAAGAGTGATTTTGCGGATCATCGGCCCCCTCGAGAGGGCGCAACCGTCACGGCAAAGATTGGCGAAAATATGACTCGTTTGGCGGAACGCGAAGACAGTTGCGCCCGACTGCAACGCGCCGGCACGCCCGTCTCATGATCGGCTTCGGACACCGCTCCGGCGGCGTACCGTGCCTCGCGTCTGTCGGTTGAAACGGCAGCAGAGCGCGCCTTTCGTCTGCGCGATGCGATGAGCGGGACCACCGAAGCTCCGGTCCGCCAGGGTGCTGCATGTGCTTGCGCGAAATCCATATCGACTTCACAGGGCGAATCTGGTCTGATTTGCGCAGCACAATTGCGCCCGCGCGGCCCTGACGGCCGGCGGGCGCTGTCATTTTCCGGACGCCGCATCGGGGCAATCGCGTGCCTGAACGTGGATGGCTATGGAATGGGCATCCCGGACCCCAGGGGGAAGGTGCGACCGGCTTTCCCGATGAAACCGTGAGACGCCTAAAGTGCTGGAATCGCTTGATGGCCGTTTCCGCACCGATCCGCACGGGGCCGGCGGCCGCGGTGCGGGGGCGGTGAATGCAACTGCAGACTCCCGTGAAACGGTGAAGCAGCGCGGACTGGTCCCTTCGGGATCAAGGCGTTACGCGCTTCGCGCCGATCCTTCAATTGTGCGGCATGAAGCGGCGTGCGAAAGGACGGGCCGCGCAACCGCACTTGCCGATTACGCGGTGAAACACTCAAGCGATTGGAATCGCTGGGCCGGATTCGAAACGACCTGCTCGCCGGGCGAAATCTGGAACCCGCCGCCGGGCCAGCCGAACTGCAGACTCGCGTGAAGCGCTGAAGCAGGCCGGCCCTAGCGCCCGACGGCGTAGGCCTGCTGCAGGCGCGGCGTCGCGGCGGCCTTCATCAGCGTGCCGTCGGTCGAGGCGGCACAGTTGCGGCCGAGCGTCCAATCGCCGGTGACCTCCACGGCATGGCCGCGGCGGCGCAGCTCGTCGATCGTCGCCTTAGGAAAGCGGCCCTCCATGATGACCTTCGCGGGAAAGGCCTGGCGCGGATAGAAGGAGTTCGGCCAGTGATCGGTCTGAAGCATCGGCGCATCGATCGCCGCCTGCAGGTTCAGCTTGTGGTCCGCGTGGCGCAGGAAGAACTGCCCGATCCACTGGTCCTGGTTGTCGCCGCCGGGCGAGCCGAAGGCGAGATAGGGCTTGCCGTCCTTGAGCGCCATGCTCGGCGTCAGCGTCGTGCGCGGCCGCCGCCCGGGGGCGAGGCTCGAGGGCAGCCCGTCCTGCAGCCAGTACATCTGCGCCCGCGTGCCGAGGCAGAAGCCGAGTTCGGGAATGATCGGCGAACTCTGCAGCCAGCCACCCGACGGCGTCGCCGCGACCATGTTGCCGTGGCGGTCGATGACGTCGAGATGGCAGGTGTCGCCCTCGGCGGGACCGCGCGCGGCCCGGCTCGCGGCGATCCCCATGGCGCCGCCGCTGCGGTCGTAGGAATCCTGTTCGTTGCGCGCCGGTTCGCCGACGCCGGCAACGGCGGCAGCGCCGCCGCCGATCTTGTACTGCGGCAGCTTCGGCGTGCGGCCGTCGGGCGCGCCGGGCCGGAGATCGCGCGAGGCCTCGCCGCCGATCAGCTTGCGGCGCTCGGCGTTATAAGAGTCGCTCAGCAGGGTTTCGAGCGGCACGTCGACGAAGTTCGGATCGCCGTAATAGGCGTCGCGGTCGGCATAGGCGAGCTTCTTCGCCTCGACCAGCGTGTGGATGAAGTCGGGGCCGACGGTGTCCATGGCACCGATGTCGAAGCCCTTGAGCAGCGCCAGCACCTGCAGCAGTACCGGACCCTGGCTCCACGGACCCGCCTTGCACACCGTGTAGCCGCGATAGTCGTAGGTCGCGGGCTTCTCGTAGCTCGCCTGCCATCCCGCCATGTCGGCGGCGGTGAGCACGCCCTTGTGGCGCTGGCCCGAGGCATCCATCACCGCGGTCTTCGTTGCGAACGCCTCGATTGCCTCTGCGACGAAGCCCCTGAGAAATGCGCCGCGCGCCGCCTCGATCTGCTTCACGCGGTCACTGCCGGCGGACTGCGCCTCCCTGAGGATGCGCGTGTAGGTCTCGCTGAGCTTCACGTTGCGGAACAGCGAGCCGGCCGCCGGCACCTTCCCGCCCGGCAGATACACCGCGGCCGAGGTCGGCCACTCGGTGCGGAACAGCTCGGCGACGCCGGAGATGGCGCCGACCACGCCGGCGATCAGCGGATAGCCGTCGCGTGCGTAGGAAATCGCAGGCGTGAGGACGTCTTCCAGCTTCATCGTCCCGTGGTCGCGCAGCATCAGCATCCACGCATCGAACGCCCCGGGAATGACGGCGGCGAGCAGGCCGGTGCCGGGCACGAGGTCGAGGCCCTCGCTTTTGTAGTGCGCGATGGTAGCGCCGGCGGGGGCTGTGCCCTGGCCGCAGATCACGGTGGGGAGCGCGGCGCCCTTCGGCTGGACCAGCATCACCGCGTCGCCGCCCATGCCGTTCATGTGCGGCTCGACGACCTGCAGCATGAACCCGGCAGCGACCGCCGCATCGAAGGCGTTGCCGCCTTTCTCGAGGATCATCATGCCGACCTGCGAGGCGAGCCAGTGGGTCGAGCTGACGACGCCGAACGTGCCGGCGATCTCGGGGCGGGTGGTGAAGGCAGGCGAGGCGGGTACGGCCATGGGTCTCTCGATATTGTAAGGCGGCTGACTATAGGCAGCGGTCGCCGGTGCGGCAACCGCGACGGGTGCAGGGCTTCTCAGCCAGAACCGTACGGCCGGCGGGGCGCCGCGCCCCGGCCCCCAGGCTCGCAAGAGAAACAGGTCAGTCGCAGGCTTTTTTGCGTTCGCGCAGGGGAATGATCTCCGCCTCGCGGAGCGCCTCCTTCAGGGCTTTCGCGGGCTTGAATCGCACCGATTTCGACGTCTTGATGCGCAGTGCCTCGCCGGTTCGCGGATTGCGCCCCATGCGGGCACCGCGTCTTGAAACCTTGAATGAGCCGAAACCCGGGAGTGCCACACTGCCGTCGCGCCGCAGACGGTTGGTCAGCTCGGCGAACAGCGCATCGATGGCGTTCTCGGACCCTTCCTTGGTGCAGTACGCCTTGGCCCGCACCAGGTCGACGATCTCGCGGCGCGTCATGGCTCACGAACGTTTGGGCGTTTCGCGGTACTTCTGCTGCGGCGCGTCGATATTGGCGTTGCGGCTGCTCTGCCGCCCCTCGACCGTGTCGATGCCCGATGTGTGGTCGCGCCGCCGGTGGTCGACGGGTGTGTCGATCGTTTCGCGCTTCGGTGCCGTGGGGGCCTTGCTGGTCCGTTTGCCTGGCATGTCATCTCCCTCGTTCGCGAAAGGAACGGGGAAACCGTGGCCGCTGTTCCTGCCGGCTAAACGATCTCGCTGCGATAGTGGTGTGCGGCGGTGTCGCAGCGGCTGATGCGCAGCTCGACCGCGCGGCCGTCCAGCCCGTAGGCGGTGCGGTCGATCTCGAGCAGGGGGGCGCCGGGTTCGAGGCCGAGCCAGCGCGCTTCTTCCTCGGTCGCCGAGACGGCTTTGAGCTTCTCGACCGCCCGCGCGACCGTCACGCCGTAGACCTGCTCGTAATACCGGTAGACTTCGTTGGGCAGCGCATCGCCCATGCGGTCGACGACGCCAGGGAAGAGGCAGCCGGGCAGCGCTATACGCTCGACGATCGCATCGCGCCCGCCGAGCTGGCGCAGGCGCTTGAGGCGGATGACCGGCGCACCCTGATCGATGCCAAGCGCCACGGCCTCCGCCCTGTTCGCCTTGGCGTTGCGCAGCGACAGCACGCGGTGCGACGGCATAGCGCGCTCGCCGTCGTCGCCGATGAGATGGAAGAAGTGGAACAGGGCGCGCTGCGGCGTGTGGGTCGCCACGAAGGTGCCCTTGCCCTGCTGGCGCACGACCACGTTCTGCGCCGCCAGCTCGTCGAGTGCCTTCCGCACCGTGCCCTGACTGACCTTGAACTCCGCGGCGAGGCTGAACTCGGACGGAAGCGCCTCGCCCGGCCGCCATGCGCCCGAGACGAGACGCTGCACGAGCAGGTCTTTCACTTGCGCGTAGAGCGGTCGGAAGCCAGGGGCCGGCGCATCCATCGATTCGGAGCTTACCATAACTCCTATCTTATATAAGACATAAGAATCGCGTTGACTCCCCCGGCGGCAGGGGCCTAGCCTCGGGGTCTCTGGAAAGCGACCGTAGCGAGGGGGAGAATGACGACCCATTTCATCGTCCACGACAAGACCGATACCGTCGGCGTCGTGGTCGTCGAGGACGTGAAGCCGGGACAGATGCTGACCGGCTGGGTGATGGAAGGCGACGCGACGATCCAGGTGAAGGCGCTGGATGCCGTTCCGCTCGGCCACAAGGTGGCGCTCAAGGACATCAAGGCCGGCGACACCGTCATCAAGTACGGCAACGACATCGGCAAGGCGGTCGCGGACATCGCCAAAGGCGCGCACGCGCACGTCCACAACGTCAAGACCAAGAGGTGGTAGCGATGGCTGGCAAATCCGTGGCAAAGCGCGACGCGCGCTCGCTCAATTTCCTCGGCTACCGCCGTTCGAACGGTCGCGTCGGTGTTCGCAACCATGTCGTCATCCTGCCGCTCGACGACCTGTCGAACGCGGCGTGCGAGGCGGTCGCCAACAACATCAAGGGCACCATGGCGCTGCCGCATCCCTACGGGCGGCTGCAGTTCGGCGAGGACCTCGAGCTGCATTTCCGCACGCTGATCGGCACGGGCGCCAGCCCGAACGTCGCGGCCTGCATCGTCATCGGCATCGAGCCGGGCTGGACCAAGCGCGTCGTCGACGGCATCGCCAAAACCGGCAAGCCGGTCGAGGGCTTCTCGATCGAGGGCAACGGCGACATCGCGACGATCGCGGCGGCCTCGCGCAAGGCGAAGGAGTTCGTGCACTGGGCCTCGGAGCTCCAGCGCGAGGAATGCTACATCAACGAGCTGTGGGTTTCGTGCAAATGCGGCGAGTCGGACACGACCTCCGGCCTCGCCTCGAATCCGACCGTCGGCAACCTGATCGACAAGATCGACCCGCTCGGCGCCACGACATGCTTCGGCGAGACGTCCGAGCTGACCGGCGCCGAGACGATCTGCGCGACGCGCGCCGTCAGCAAGGACGTGTCCGAGAAGTTCATGGCGACGTGGAACGCGTATAACGACATGATCGAGCGCCACAAGACCAACGACCTGTCGGAATCGCAGCCGACCAAGGGCAACATTGCCGGCGGGCTGACGACGATTGAGGAAAAGGCGTTCGGCAACTTCCAGAAGATCGGCCATAACACGAAGTTCATCGACGTGCTGAAGCCGGCCGAGGAGCCCGGCAAGGGCGCCGGCCTCTACTTCATGGATACGTCCTCGGCGGCTGCCGAGTGCGTGACGCTCCAGGCCGCGGCGGGGTTCGTCGTGCATCTGTTCCCGACCGGGCAGGGCAACGTGATCGGGAACCCGATCGAGCCGGTCATCAAGCTCACGGCGAACCCGAAAACGGCGCGGACGATGAGCGAGCACATCGATCTCGACGTGTCTGGCATCCTGCGGCGCGAGTTGACGCTCGACGAGGCGGGCGACCGCCTGATCGACATCATGATCCGCACCTGCAACGGCCGGCTCACCGCTGCCGAGGCGCTCGGCCACCGCGAGTTCGTGCTGACCAAGCTGTACCAGAGCGCTTGAACGGCTGCGCCGCCTCGCCGCGAGGCGGCGCGCCCCCGAAATCCGACCAAGAGCCGTGCGAAGCGGCCGAGGCATGGGAGAAAGATCGTGAGCGAGGCGACGCTCAATGTGCGGATCTGGCGCGGCACCGAGGCCGGGCGGTTCGAGGCCTACGAGGTGCCGCGACGCGCCAGCCAGACCGTGCTCGATGTGGTGACGTGGATTCAGCGCCGGATCGATCCGACGCTGTCGTACCGCTTTGCCTGCCGCGTCGGCATGTGCGGATCATGCGCCATGACCGTGAACGGCGTGCCGCGGTGGACGTGCCGCACGCATGTGGCCAAGGTCGCGGCGGACGACACCGTGACGATCGCACCGCTGCGCAATCTGCCGGTCGTCAAGGATCTTGCGGTCGATATGTCGGCGTTCTTCGACAAATGGGCGCGGGCCGAAGGCCGGTTCGTGCCGAAGGTGGACGCGCCGAATGACTTTGCCGTCGTGGCGCCGGACAGCCGGGAGCGTAGCGCAGCCGACGCCGGCATCGAATGCATCGGCTGCGGGATCTGCTATTCGGGCTGCGATGTCGTGAGCTGGAACGGCGACTACCTCGGGCCCGCGGCGCTCAACCGCGCCTGGACCCTGGTCAACGACGTCCGCGACGGCGCCGGCGCCCGACGCCTTGCTGCCGTGGCCGGCGATGCCGGCTGTCACGCCTGTCACAGTCAGCAGAGCTGCCGCGAGTACTGTCCTAAGCATCTCGATCCGACCGGCTCGATCGCCGGTCTGAAGCGCGCGACCATGCGCGCAGCGATCAAGGGCGAGATCTGATGAACGGGACGACGGCGCGGACCGAGACATTGCTGTGGGTCGCGCAGCGCGCATCGGCCGCCGTGCTTGCCGTCTGCGTGGCAGTTCATCTCGCGACGGTGATCTATGCTGTTCAGGGCGGCCTCACTGCCGAGGAGATCCTGGCGCGCACGCGTGGCTCGGTCGGCTGGCTCGTCTTTTACAGCGTCTTCGTCGTCGCTGTGGCCGTGCACGCGCCGATCGGCCTGCGTACGATCCTGCGCGAGATGACGCCGTGGCGCGGCGCCTCCCTCGACGGCGCCACGGCAATCGCGGCGGTTGCACTGATCGCGATCGGCTGGCGCGCAATCGGAGGGCTGGTCGGATGAGAACGGGGTCCGCGGCCATGGGGTGGCGGATGCGCGCGCATCCGAACTATCTCGCCTTCGCCATTCACCGTGTTTCGGGTCTGCTGCTGGCGTTGTTCCTGCCGCTGCATTTCTGGGCGCTCGGCCAGGCGATCGATGGCGCGGTGGCGCTCAATTCGTTCCTGCGCTGGACCGACAGCCCGCTGCTCAAATTCGCCGAGACCGGGCTGGTCGTGCTTTTGGCGGCCCATCTTGCCGGCGGCATCCGGCTGCTCGCGATCGAGTTCGCCGGCTGGCGCGACTGGCAGCGGACCACGGTCGCGGTCACCGCCGGGTTCAGCCTCGCCGCAGGTCTTCTGTTCCTGCTCAATGTGGTGTCGCCGTGACCATCGGCTTCCCCGAACTCGCGATCAGCGCGTCGGCGCTCATCGCGGCGTTCACTTCCGGCCTGTCCGGCTTCGCCTTCGGGATGGTGGCCCTCAGCCTCTGGCTGCATTTTCTCGATCCGGTCGTAGCAGGGCCGCTGGTCGTGCTGTGCAGCCTCACGGGGCAGCTGATCACGACATTCTCGCTCCACCGCTCGTTCAGACCCGACCTGTTCTGGCCGTTCATCCTCGGCGGTGCGCTCGGCATTCCGCTCGGCGTGATGATTCTCAAGATCGCCGAACCGGGCCCGCTGAAGCGCGGCTTCGGGCTGTTCCTGGTCGTCTACTCCACCTATGCGCTGTTGCGGCGCTCGTTCAAGCCGGTGCTGGCCGGCGGCCGTCTCGCGGACGGCGGCATTGGCATGGTCGGCGGCGTGATGGGCGGGATGGCGGGCCTGTCCGGCGTCATCCCCGTGCTCTGGTGCGACCTGCGCGGCTGGGGCAAGGAGATCGGGCGCGGCGTCTACCAGCCCTTCAACATCGCCATGCATGCACTGGCGCTTGCGGGAATGGCCTTCGCCGGCCTGCTTGGCCCCGAAGTGTGGGCGGCGTTCGCTATCTGCGCGCCGGCCATCGTGATCGGCACGTTCGCAGGACTCAGGCTCTACGCCAGGGTCGACGAGCGCCAGTTCCGCCGGATCGTGCTGTGGCTGGTACTCGTGTCCGGATTGGCGCTGGTGGTGTAGGCGATGAATTGTTTGATGGCAATCAAGACCACCTTGAAAGCATTGATAGGCTTTCTTGATTGTCTTTCCGCGGCACGCCTGCGACACGGTGATGGACAGCAATGTTAGAGAGCGGAGATGACGACGTAACGCAACCCGCCGCGTGCACGGTCTCGCTTCGTGCGATCGAATCGAAGCTAGTATAAAATCTTTCAAAAGGAAACCGGGAGGAAACACGATGATGAATCACAGACGAACCTTCTTCCGCACTTTCGTGTGCGGCATCGCGGCTGCCGCGGCGCTGGGCTGGGGCGGCGAGGCCATGGCGCAGGAGAAGAAGGAGCTCCGCGTCGCCAAGCAGTTCGGCATCAGCTACCTGCCGATCACGATCATGGAAGTGCAGAAGCTGATCGAGAAGCACGCCAAGGCGGCGGGTCTCGGCGACATCACCGTCGACTGGGCGCGCTTCAGCTCCGGCGCGGCCATGAACGAGGCGCTGATCTCGGGCAATCTCGATTTCGCCTCGGGCGGCGTCGGGCCCCTGGTCACGATCGTGACCAAGACCAAAGGCAACCTCAACGTCAAGGGCGTGTCGGCAATCAACTCGATGCCGCTCTATCTGACGACGATCAATCCCAAGGTGAAAACCATCAAGGACTTCACCGATTCCGACAAGATCGCGCTGCCGGCGGTAAAGGTCTCGATTCAGGCGGTTACGCTGCAGATGGCGGCGGAGAAGATGCTTGGCAAGCACGATGCCCTGGATCGGCTTACGGTATCGATGTCGCATCCGGACGCCCTGGCGGCGATGATGTCCGGCAAGAGCGAGATCACCGCGCATTTCACCTCGGCGCCGTTCCAGTACCAGGAGCTGGAAGATTCGCGCGTACGGCGGGTGCTGAGCTCGTTCGAGGTCCTCGGTGGACCTGGTACGTTCAACACTGTCTGGGCGACCTCGTCGTTCCGCGAGAAGAACCCGAAGCTGTTCGGTGCCTTCATCGCTGCGCTGGATGAATCGGTCAAGTTCATCAATGCCGACAAGAAGGCCGCGGCGGCTCTGTGGATCAAGGCGGAAAAGTCGAAGCTCTCCCAGGCCTTCATCGACAAGATCCTTGCCGACCCCGACAATGTCTTCACGACGACACCGCAGAGCGTGATGAAGTACGTGGACTTCATGCACAAGGTCGGCTCGATCAAGGAGAAGCCGGCGTCATGGAAGGACCTGTTTTTCCCCGAGGTCCACGGCAAACAGGGGAGCTGAGCGTGGCTGTCGCCCAGCTCGCCGGCCGAAGCGGCAGTTCGGCCCGCAGCAGCGCTGCGGGCCCGAACGTCGCACCGCTTCTGTCGGTGGACGGGGTGACGCTGCAGTACAAGACCCGCGACCATCTGGTCACGGCGACGTATCGGGTCAGCTTCAACGTCTACCCGGCGGACCGCTTCGTCCTGCTCGGTCCGTCGGGGTGCGGGAAGTCGACGCTGCTGAAGGGTGTCGCCGGATTCATGAAGCCGGTCGAAGGGTCGATGCAGCTCAACGGCCGGGCGATCGACCGGCCCGGCCCCGACCGGATGATGGTGTTCCAGGAATTCGACCAGCTGCTGCCCTGGAAGACGGTGCTGCAGAACGTGATGTTCCCGATGCTGACGAGCGGCCGCTGCGGCCGCGCCGAGGCACGCGAGCGAGCACTCAGATACATCGACAAGGTCAACCTCACCAAGTTCAGCAACGTCTATCCGCACATGCTCTCGGGCGGCATGAAGCAGCGCGTCGCCATCGCCCGCGCCATGGCGATGGAGCCGGACATCCTGCTGATGGACGAGCCGTTCGCCGCGCTCGACGCCCTGACCCGGCGCAAGATGCAGGAGGAGTTGCTGCAGCTCTGGGACGACACGCGGTTTACGGTGCTGTTCGTGACGCACTCGATCGAGGAGGCGATCATCGTCGGCTCGCGCATTCTCGTGCTCAGCCCGCATCCCGGGCGCGTCAAGGCCGAGCTCAACGCGCACCAGTTCGGGCATGCCGAGCAGGGCGGGACGGAATTCATGGAGCTCAATCAGCGCATCCACAACATGCTGTTCGCCGAGCGCATCGAGGAAGACGCGCTCGCCAAGGAGGGAGCCGCCCATGGCTGAGGCCCGCGCAGCCCTCGTCCCGCCGGTCCGCGCCGAGTTCGAAAACACGACCCTCGAGGCCGGCCAGATCGGCGAAGTCGCTCGGCCGCTGTCGTGGTGGGAGCGGATCAGCAATGTCGACTGGGTTCGCCGCGTATTCATTCTGGTCGTTCTCGTGGCGGCCTGGGAGGCCTATGCGCGCTATGCCGGGAACAGCCTCATGTTTCCGGCATTCTCCGACACGGTGAGCGCGCTGTGGGATGCGTCCGTGCACGGCCCGCTTCTCGATCGGGTGCTCATATCGATCAAGGTGCTGCTGATGGGCTATGCGGCGGGCCTGTTCCTCGCCGCGGTATTCACGACCGTCGCGGTTTCGACGCGAATCGGCACCGACCTGCTGTCGACCCTGACATCGATGTTCAATCCGCTGCCGGCGATCGCCTTGCTGCCGCTGGCGTTGCTGTGGTTCGGCCTCGGCATTCCCAGCCTCATATTCGTGATCATTCACTCGGTGCTGTGGGCGGTCGCGCTCAACACGCATACGGGGTTTCTGTCCGTCTCGGAGACGCAGCGCATGGCCGGGATGAATTACGGGCTGCGCGGCCTGCGCTATGTCATGGCGATCCTCATACCGGCGGCGTTTCCGTCGATCCTGTCCGGGCTCAAGATCGGCTGGGCTTTCGCCTGGCGTACGCTCATCGCCGCAGAGCTGGTGTTCGGCGTGTCATCGAGCTCGGGCGGTCTGGGCTGGTTCATCTTCGAAAACCGTAACCAGC
This sequence comes from Alphaproteobacteria bacterium, assembly GCA_041690495.1. Lineage (GTDB taxonomy): Bacteria > Pseudomonadota > Alphaproteobacteria > CACIAM-22H2 > CACIAM-22H2 > DATAAP01. The sequence continues at coordinate 124,224 of JAWLHE010000008.1, forward strand.
TCGAGACGGCATACGTTTTCGCCGGGCTGACCTGCGTCATCATCATCGGCCTGCTGGTCGAGAGCGTGATCTTCCGAACGATCGAGACGCACACCGTGCGCAAATGGGGCATGCAGCGATGAACCGTCCAGGCGACAATGCCTACAAACTCCATGTCGATCCCGAGGCGGTAGAGGAGGCGGCGAAGCTGCTCTATATCCGCGCCCTCAAGGTGCTGCCCGACGACATCAAGCAGGGCTTCCGCCGCCTCGATGCGGACGAAAGCGACCGCACGGCGAAGACGATCCTGGCAACGATGATCGAGAACATCGCGGTTGCCGAGCGGACCGACAACCTGCTGTGCCAGGACACCGGCCTGCCGATCTACAACGTTGTGATCGGCCGCGACGTCGATGTCGACGGCGTCGCTCTGAAGGCCGCGATCCGGCGCGGGGTCGAGCGCGCAACGCGTGAGCATCCGCTGCGCTCGTCCGTCGTCCACCCGATTACCCGCGTCAACGAGCACACGTCCTGCGGCATCGGCATGCCGGTGATCAATATCGACTTCTCCGACCGGCCGCACGAGCTTCGCATCGAGATGATCCCGAAAGGATCCGGCTCCGAGAACGGCTCGTTCCTCAGGATGTGCGTCCCCGCCGAGGGCGCGGACGCGATCAAGACGTTCGTGATCGATCGGGTCATGGAGGCGGGCGGCAAGGTCTGCCCGCCGACCATCGTCGGCGTCGGCGTCGGCGGGACGTCGGATCTGTGCATGCATCTCGCCAAGGTCGCCGCGACGCGGCCGCTCGGTTCGACCTGCGCCGACCCGGAGGGGGCGAAGCTGGAGAAGATGCTTGGTGATGCGGTGAATGCGCTCGGCATCGGTCCGCAGGGCCTCGGCGGCGATTCGACCGCCTTCGCGGTCCACGTCGAGCTCGCCGCAACGCACATCACCATGAACCCGGTCGCCGTGAACATCCAGTGCCATTCCGCGCGCCGTGCCACGGCGACCTTCACGCCGAACGGCGTCGAGATCGGCTTCTGACCATGGCACACCACGATTTCACGATGCCGGTCGTCGAGGCGCAGGTCCGCGCGCTGAAGGCCGGCGACACGGTGACGATCAGCGGCACGCTGTTCGGCATTCGCGACGCGACGCAGATCCACATGTTCGATCGCGGCCGCAAGACGCGCTTCGATCTCAATGGCCATGCCGTGATCCACACGGCGCCGAACGTGCGCAAGGTTGACAGATCCGCCGAGTATCCCGCGGGCTACGCGCCGGTCTGCATCGGCACGACGACCAGCGCCAGGATGGAGCGTTTCACCAGGCCGCTGATGAGCGAGAACGGCGTGCGATTCGTCATCGGCAAGGGCGGCCTCGGCGACGAGTCGGCAAAAGCCTTCGCCGAGCTGGGCGGCGCCTATCTCGCGATCATCGGCGGCACCGCGGCGCTGGAGACGACCTGGATCGAGGCGATCGAGGACGTCGATCTCGACGATCTCAACCCCGAGAGCCTGTGGAAGTTCCGGGTGAAAGGGTTCGGGCCGCTGCTCGTGGCCATGGACAGCCACGGCGGCTCGCTCTACGACGCCGTGAAGGCTACCGCCGAGCAGCGCCGCAGCGCGGCGCTCGCCGCGATGGGCGTGAAGGCCTGACGGCCTCGCCGCGTGCGATGAAGCGCCTGCAAACCGATATCCTGATTCTCGGCAGCGGCGGCGCCGGGCTGCTCGCAGCGCTGCATGCGGGCAAGGCTGCGCCCGGCCTTCACATCACCGTTGCGGTCAAGGGGCTGCTCGGCAAATGCGGCTGCACGCGCATGGTGCAGGGCGGCTACAACGTGGCGCTGGCGCCCGGCGATTCAGCCGAGCGCCATTTCATGGACACGATCGAGGGCGGCAAGTGGCTCAACGACCAGGATCTGGCCTGGACGCTGGTGACGCAGGCACAGGTGCGGATCCGTGAGCTGGAGGCCGAATTCGGCTGCTTCTTCGACCGCAATCCCGACGGCACCGTGCACCAGAAGGCGTTTGCCGGCCAGACTTTCGACCGCACCGTGCACAAGGGCGACCTGACCGGCATCGAGATCATCAACCGCCTCGCCGAGCAGGTCTGGGCGCGCGGCATCCACCGGCTGGAGGAGCACCGCGCGATCGAGCTGATCAGGACACCGGCGGGCGACGCCATCGCCGGCGTGCTGTTCATCGACATGCGCAGCGGCGATTTCGTGTTCGTCCAGGCCAGGGCGGTGCTGCTTGCGACCGGCGGCGGTCCGACCATGTACAAATACCACACGCCGTCCGGCGACAAATCGTGCGACGGCATGGCCATGGCGCTGCGCGCCGGGCTGGCGCTCCGCGACATGGAGATGGTGCAGTTCCATCCCACCGGGCTAATTGCCGGTCCCGACACGCGCATTTCGGGAACGATCATCGAGGAGGGCCTGCGCGGGGCCGGCGGCCATCTGATGGATGCGAACGGCCGGCGATTCATGCTGGACTACGATGCGCGCGGCGAGCGTGCGACACGCGACATCGTCAGTCGCGCCATGTTCGAACAGATGCGGAAGGGCGAGGCGGTGGGTCCGCATGGCGGCGTGTTCCTGACCATGCGGCATCTCGACCCGGCCATGGTCCGTCGCCAGTTCAAGGGCATGGTCGAGCGCTGCCGGGACGTCGGCTTCGATCTCGTCGGCGGCCTCGTCGAGGTCGTGCCGACCGCGCATTACATGATGGGCGGCGTGAAGTTCAATCCGGACTGCTCGACCGCGCTGACCGGCCTGTTCGCCGCCGGCGAGGACACCGGCGGGGTGCACGGGGCCAATCGTCTCGGCGGCAACGGCGTCGCTAATTCCACCGTCTTCGGCGGCATAGCCGGCGATGCAATGGCGCGTTGGGTCCAGGCGGAGTCGGCGTGGCGCGCGGCGGACGAAACGGCGCTGGCTGCTGCGGTTGCCCGCGCGCAGGCGCCGCTCGGGCGGGCGTCGGGAGACGTGGAGGCGATCCGCGAGACGCTGCATGAGTTGATGTGGGAGGAGGCTGGGATCATCCGCGATGCCGGCAGCCTGGTGCGCGCCGCTTCCGGGCTCGACGATCTCGACCGCGCCCTCGACGGGATCGGCGTCAGTGCCGCCAGCCTCGCCTTCAATCTGACCTGGCACGACTGGCTGAATCTCAAGAACCTGGTGCTGGTCAGCCGTGCCATCGTCGCCGCCGCGGTTGCGCGTGAGGATTCGCGCGGCGCCCACTTCCGCAGCGACTTTCCGGAAACCAGCGACCTCATGGGGTCGCGCTATACCTCCATCATCTTGCGCGGCGGCCGGATCGACGTTACGACGGAGCCCGTTGCCTTCACCCGCGTGCGGCCGGGGGAAACGCTGATAAGGACCGCCGCCGAGTAGCCAGCCGCCGATGTACGACATCGTCATTACCGAGTTCATCGACCCCTGGGCGGTCGAGGATCTGAAGCGCGATTTCAAGGTCCATTACGACCGCAACCTCGTCGACCATCCCGACGAGATCGTCCGCCTCGCCGCCGATGCGCCGGCGCTGATCGTACGCAACCGCACACAGGTCCGCGGCAAGGTGCTGGCGGGCTGCGGGAGCCTCAAGGTGATCGGCCGGCTCGGCGTCGGCCTCGACAACATCGACATGGATGAATGCGGACGGCGCGGCATCCAGGTCTTTCCTGCGACCGGCGCCAACTCGGTTTCGGTCGCGGAATACGTGATCGCGGCGATGATGGTGGGCCTGCGCAACGTCTGGCAGGCCAATGCCGACGTGCTCGCCGGCAAGTGGCCGCGCAACGACCTGATGTTCCATGAGGTCGCCGGCAAGCGGCTCGGCATGATCGGCTTCGGCGGCATCGGCCGCGAGGTGGCGAAACGGGCAAAGGCGCTGGAAGTTAACCTCTGCGGCTACGATCCCGCGGTGAAGCCGGACGATCCGGCCTGGAAGCAGTACGGCGCCACGCCGGTCGATCTCGACACGCTGTTCCGCACCAGCGACATTGTCAGCCTGCATGTCCCTTACACGCCGAAGACCCGCAATCTGATCGACGCGGCGGCGATCGCGAAGATGAAGCCGACCGCCTTCGTCATCAACAGCTCGCGCGGCGGCATCATCGACGAGGCGGCCCTGGCCGCCGCACTCAAGGCGGGAAAGCTCGGCGGGGCCGCGCTCGATGTTTACGAGCAGGAGCCGCTGAAGAGAGGCTCGATCCTCGAAGGCGTGCCGAACCTGCTGCTGACGCCGCACATCGCCGGTGTGACGCAGGAGTCGAATGCGCGCGTGTCTTCCGTCACCGTCGCAAGCGTCCGCCGGGCGCTGAGTGCGCTCAAGTGAGCAAGCGTCTTTCGCTGGAGGACGCCCGCGATCTCGCCGCCCGCGTCCTGATCGCCGCGGGTGTCACGCGCGAGAACGCGGACTGCGTCGCCCGGGCGCTGGTGGCGGCCGAGGCCGACGGCCAGGCGGGCCACGGCCTGTCGCGGCTGCAGGCCTATGCCGACCAGGCTCGCGCCGGCAAGGTCGACGGCAACGCCGTTCCGGTTCTGACAGAGTCGGCCGCTGCGGCGCTGATGGTCGATGCGCGCGACGGCTTCGCCTTCCCGGCGATCGAGCGCGGCCTCGCGCGCGGGGCGGAGATGGCGAAGGCCGCTGGTGTCGTCGGGATCGGCATCACCAACTCGCATCATTTCGGCGCTGCCGGCTATCATGTCGAGCCGCTGGCCGAGCGCGGCCTGATCGCGATGGTCTTCGGCAATTCGCCCGCGGCGATCGCACCCTGGGGCGGTTCACGCGCGCTGTTCGGCACCAATCCCATTGCCTTCGCCTGCCCCTGCGCCCGGCGGACGCCGCTGGTCATCGATCTCAGCCTCAGCAAGGTCGCGCGCGGCAAGATCATGGTGGCGGCGCAGAAGGGCGAGCCGATCCCGGAGGGCTGGGCCCTGGACGCCGAGGGCAAGCCGACACGCGACGCCAAGGCAGCAATGTCCGGCACGATGCTGCCGATGGGCGATGCCAAGGGCGCCGCACTCGTCCTCATGGTCGAGATCCTGTCGGCGGCGCTCACCGGCGCGCATTTCGGTTACGAGGCCAGCTCGTTCTTCGACGCGAAAGGGCCGCCGCCGCGCGTCGGCCAGTTCTTCTTCCTGATCGATCCGACGCGCTTCGGCGGCATGGGCTTCGCGGCGCGCGTGGCGGAGCTCGGCAAGGCGATCCTCGACCAGCCCGGCACGCGGCTTCCCGGCGAGCGCCGCCTCAAGCTGCGGGCGCAGGCGAGGGCCGATGGCATCGCCGTGGCGCCGGATCTCCTGGCCGCTCTGGTCCGTCGCGCCGGAGGCTAGGCCTCGCGTACCAGCAGGTTGGCGCGGCAGGGCTGGTCGAAGGCGAAGCCGTCCGGGCCGCGCCGGCCGAGCCGCTCGAACTCCTCGCGGAGCGTCTCCCGATGGCGCTCGACCGCCGGGGCACGCGACGGGTCGACGGCGACCATGCGCCGGGCGAAGGCGTCGAAGTCGGCGTACTTGAACGGAGTCAGATAAATCTCCTCGCGCGTCTCGCGCAGCTTCGTGCCGGCCGCCTTGCGCAGTGCTTCGTAAGCCGCCGCGCGTACCTCCGTCTCGTCCTCGATCCGGCGCGTGACGGAGAAATAGTCGCCCTGGGCGAGCGGCTCGATGACCAGCAGCGCGCCGCCCGGCTTCAGCACGCGGGCGGCTTCCTGAAGGGCGGGCGACATGGCCTCGGCAGGCACGTGATGCAGCGCGTTGAGATAGACGATCGCGTCGATCGATCCATCCCCGAATGGCAGGGCCTCGCCGCCGGCCTCGACATAGTCCTCGCTGCCCACGCGCGGCTCGGCTTTGGCCGCCGCAAGCATGCCGGCGCCGGGCTCGACGCCGGTCGCGATCGCGCCCTCGCGGGCGAGGAAACGGGTAAGGGCGCCGTCGCCGCAACCGATGTCGAGAATCCGCTTGCCCCTGGGCGAAAGCCAATCGCGGATCACGTCGGTGTGTTTTCTGGTCTGCATGGGGTCCGAACCTCGCCGCTGCCGCAATTGATGTGAAGCGCCGATCTTTATAATGTGCCGACCTCGACAGCGGGAGCGCAAATGACTGGCGAAGAGAGCTTTCCGGAAATCCGCCGATCGGTACGCGCCTTGTGTGCGCGCTTTCCCGGAAGCTACTGGCGGGAGCTCGACCGCGAGCGGCGCTACCCGACGGAATTCGTCAAGGCGCTGACCGAGGCGGGTATGCTCGCCGTGCTGATCCCCGAGGAATACGGCGGCAGCGGGCTCGGCATCAGCGCCGCCGCGGCGATCCTCGAGGAGATCCACAAGAGCGGCTGCAACGGGGCCGCCTGCCACGCGCAGATGTATACGATGGGCACCATCCTGCGGCACGGCAGTGCGGCGCAGAAGCAGCGCTGGCTGCCCGGCATCGCCAAGGGCGAGCTGCGGCTGCAGGCTTTCGGCGTGACCGAGCCGACCGCCGGAACCGACACGACGGCGATTCGCACTACCGCGGTGCGTCAGGACGACGGCCGCTACGTGGTCAACGGCCAGAAGGTGTGGACGAGCCGAGCCGAGCATTCGGACCTTATGCTGCTGCTGGCCCGCACCACGCCGCGCGACCAGGTGAAGAAGCGTACCGCTGGACTGTCCGTATTCGTCGTCGACATGCGCGAGGGGCTGAAGCGGGGGCTGAGCATCCGGCCGATCCGCACGATGATCAACCATGCGACGACCGAGGTGTTCTTCGACAATCTTGAGATCCCGGCGGATCACCTGATCGGCGAGGAAGGCAGGGGCTTTTCCTACATCCTCGACGGGATGAACGCGGAGCGCATCCTGATCGCCTCGGAATGCATCGGCGACGCGCGCTGGTTCATCGGCAAGGCTAGCGAATATGCGAAGAGCCGCATCGTGTTCGGCCGGCCGATCGGCCAGAACCAGGGCGTCCAGTTCCCGATCGCCAGGTCCTATGCCGCGAGCGAGGCTGCCGCCCTCATGGTGCGCGAGGCAACCAGGCTGTTCGAGGCCGGCGAGCCGTGCGGGCCGCAGGCCAACATGGCCAAGATGCTGGCCGCCGACGCGTCTTGGGGGGCCGCCGACATGTGCCTGCAGGCCCATGGCGGCTACGGCTTTGCCGAGGAATACGACGTCGAGCGCAAGTTCCGCGAGACGCGGCTCTATCAGATCGCGCCGATCTCGACCAACCTGATCCTGTCCTATCTCGCCGAGCACGTGCTCGGCCTGCCGCGTTCATACGGACCTTAATCGCCGACGAGCCGGACGGGATCGCCGACTGCGATCGTCCCGACGGCTTCGATGCCCGCGTAGACGCCGATTTCGTTGCCGAAGTTCCGAACCACCGTTTTGACCAGCGCCGGATCGCGCGAAGCGGTGTCGGGATCAACCGCGATCATGGCGCAGCGCTCGATCGGACAGTTGACGCGCAGCCGCGCCGGGGCATGGCCGTCGCCGAAGACGAGCGAGCCGGAGAGCCAAGACCGCTCGGTCTGTGCGTCCACCGGCTCAATCTCGATATTCGGCCGGAAGCGCCTGATATCCACCGGCCGGCCGTGACATCCCCCGACGAGGCCCGGCGTGATCGTGCTCACGACCGAAATCGGCATCGAGTCGAAGACGCCGCGCCCGATCTGGATCATGCGGACGTCCTCGCCAGCGGCCTCGCTCAATCGTTTCGCCAATTCCGGCGACTGCACCGGATGCGTGACCCCATCCGGCGTTGCAATCGTCAGCGCGGAGCGCCGCGGATCGTCGGGCTCGGCAAATCGGGCGCGGTAGAGGACCAGCTCAGGAACCTCGCGCGCGGTCAACCACGGAAATCGCGAGCCGTTCGCGGTCCGCACGAAGGCGTACTGCCGGTCGCCGTCGATGCCTGTCCAGCGCAGCTTTGCCTGCTGCAGCGATTCCCCTCGCATCGATTTGACGGGGTAGCGGTGGATCGCGTGGACTCTGCCGATTTCGATCACGTTCGACATCCGGTTCTGTGCTTCCCGGGCCAAGACATACACGATCGGCCGTTCGCGCATAAGCGCTTGGGCCGGCGGCCGAGTGGCGATATCTTCGCCAGCATGTCACGTCCTCTCGAAGGCCTGCTGGTCGTCTCGCTGGAACAGGCAGTGGCCGCCCCATACTGTGCCTCGCGTCTCGCGGACGCCGGCGCGCGCGTCATCAAGATCGAGCGCGCGGAGGGCGATTTCGCGCGCGGCTACGACCGCGCCGCCAAGGGTCAGGCGAGCTATTTCGTCTGGCTCAACCGCGGCAAGGAATCGATTGTCCTCGACATCAAGAACTCCGGAGACAGCGCGCTGCTGCAGCGGATGGTCGCGCGCGCGGACGTGTTCATCCAGAACCTCCTTCCGGGTGCGGCGGTGCGCGCCGGCTTCGGCTCGGACGCGCTGCGCGCGAAGTATCCGCGCCTGATCACGGTCGACATCAGCGGCTATGGCGACGAGGGGCCCTATGCCGAAATGAAGTCCTACGACCTGCTGGTGCAGGCCGAGACGGGATTATGTATGGTGACCGGCCGCCCCGAAGGCCCCGGCCGGGTCGGCGTGTCCGTCTGCGACATCGCCGCCGGCATGTACGCCTACCAGGCCGTGCTCGAGGCGCTGATCGCGCGCGGCCGAACCGGCAAGGGCAGCGGCATCAAGGTATCGCTGTTCGACGGCATGGCCGAGTGGATGACCGTGCCGCTGCTGCACCAGGATTACGGTTCGGGCGCGCCGGCGCGCATCGGCCTGGCGCATCCGTCCGTGGCGCCTTATGGCGCCTTCGGGAGCAAGGACGGACAGCTCGTCCTGATCTCCATCCAGAACGAGCGCGAGTGGGCGCGCTTCTGCGCCGAGGTGCTCGGCGATCCCGGCGTCGCCACCGACAGGCGGTTCGACAGCAATGTCGGCCGCGTCGAGAATCGTGCTGCGCTCGACGCGATCATCGCGGCCGCCTTCGGCCGCGTGGCGACGGACGCGCTGTGCGCGCGTCTGAAGAATGCGCAGATCGCTTTCGGCCGCGTCAACACGGTCGCGCAGTTCTCGCAGCATCCGCAGCTCCGGCGCGTCGCGGTCGAAACGCCGAACGGCGCGGTCGAACTGCCGGCGCCGCCGGCGCGGTTTGCCGGCGAAACGCCATCGCTGGGGCCGGTTCCCAGGCTGGACGAGCACGGCGAAGCGATCCGCCGCGAATTCGCCGAAACCAGGGCAGCGGAATAGACGATGGCGCTCACCGACGACGAGATCGCCCATCTGAAGGGCTGGACCGGCCGCACCCAGATGGTCGAGGAGCTGCTCGCCCCCAACCGAGTGGAGGCGATGGCAGCTACCCTCGACCGGGATCGGGCACCGGGAACCGGCGACGGGCTTCCGCCGGGCTGGCACTGGCTGTTCTTCAACGGCGCTGCGCGCCAGAGCGAGCTCGGGTCGGACGGTCATCCGCGCCGCGGCGGCTTCCTGCCGCCGGTTTCCCTGCCGCGGCGAATGTGGGCCGGCGGGAGGCTGACCATGACGGGTGCGCTTCGGGTCGGCGAGATCGCCCGCCGCGAGTCACGCATCGTCAGCGTCGAGGCCAAGCGCGGCCGCAGCGGCGACCTGGTCTTCGTGACCGTCGCGCACCGAATCTCGGGCGGACAGGGGTTGGTCGTCGAGGAAGAGCAAGACATCGTCTATCGCGCGCCGCCCGCACCCGACGCGCCATCGCCCCAGCCCGGGCAGGCGACGGGCGATCCTGTATGGCACCGCGAGATCCGGCCCGATCCGGTGCTGCTGTTCCGCTATTCCGCCCTGACTTTTAATGGCCACCGCATCCACTACGACCAGCCCTACGTCACCCAGGTCGAAGGCTATGCCGGTCTTGTCGTGCATGGCCCGCTCGTAGCTACGCTGCTGCTCGATCTTGTGGGACGCGAGGCACCTGACCGGCAGCTCGCGCACTTTTCCTTCCGCGCCAGGAGTCCGCTGTTCGATACGGCCCCGTTCCTTGTCGGCGGGGTCCCGGACGGCGATCGCCGCACCGTGCGCCTGTGGGCCGAAGGGCCCGGCCGAAGCGTGGCGATGGACGCGAGGGCGGAATTCGCATCGGAGGCTTGACCCCTCCGAAACCGCAGGTCTGACAACGGCTTACGGTATCTTGTCAGTGCCCTTAGGCTTCCCCATACTTAACGTCTTATGGCCCGCCCACGCAGCAGAGTTTCAGCCTACTACCAGCCGAGCGCTGCCGCCGGGGACCGCCGCTGCGAGCACCCTGGCTGCGGTGCCTCGGGGGAATTCCGCGCGCCGCGCGCCCGGAACCGGCTGAACGACTATTTCTGGTTCTGCCTCGACCATGTGCGGGCGTACAACGCGGCATGGGACTACTACAAGGGCATGAGCCCGGAGGAGATCGAAAAGGCACGTCGCGCCGACACCGTCGGCTGGCGCCCCACCTGGCCGATGGGCCCGAACAGCAGCATCCACCGGCTCGATCCCGAGCAGCTGCGCGCCGCGTTCGCACACTTCTTCGAGGAACATGTGGGCGGCGGCGCGGAATCGAGCCCGCCACGCACGCCGCGGACCGCGACGCCGGAAGCGGAAGCCCTGGCGGTCATGGACCTCGATGCCAGCGCCACGCAGGAGGAGGTCAAGGCGCGCTACAAGGAGCTGGTCAAACAGCACCATCCCGACGCCAACGGGGGCGACAAGGTTGCTGAAGAACGGCTAAAGTCGATCAACCAGGCATATACATTCCTCAAAACGCAGGCGCAGAATGCCAAGTTCGACGCCAGCGACTGATCGCCGCGCGGCGTTTCGGCGACGCGCCCCTCGCAACGACCCAGCAGAAGAACGATATTCCTCTCATGCCATCCGTAACCACCGCCGCCAATGACGCGGCCAAGGCTCTTCCCGACATCAAGGTGAAGGTCCGCCAGACATTCGGAATCGACAGCGACATGGAAGTGCCGGCCTTCTCGAAGCCGACCGACCATGTGCCGGACCTCGACGAGGCCTACCGCTTCGACCGCGACACGACCTTGGCGATACTTGCCGGCTTTGCCTATAACCGGCGGGTCATCGTGCAAGGCTATCACGGCACCGGCAAGTCGACCCATATCGAGCAGGTTGCCGCCCGGCTGAACTGGCCGTGCATCCGCATCAATCTCGACAGCCATATCAGCCGCATCGATCTGGTCGGCCGCGACGCGATCGTGCTGCGCGACGGTGTGCAGGTGACCGAGTTCCGCGAGGGGTTGCTGCCTTGGGCACTGCAGCATCCGTGCGCCCTGGTATTCGACGAGTACGACGCCGGTCGCGCCGATGTGATGTTCGTGATCCAGCGCGTGCTCGAGGTCGAGGGCAAGCTGACGCTGCTCGACCAGAACCGCGTCATTCGCCCGCATCCGGCGTTCCGCCTGTTCGCGACCGCCAATACGGTCGGCCTCGGCGACACATCGGGCCTGTATCACGGTACGCAGCAGATCAACCAGGGTCAGATGGACCGCTGGAACATCGTCGCGACGCTCAATTACCTTCCGCATGACGAGGAGGTGAACATCGTCCTCGCCAAGGTGCCGTATTTCGACACCAAGGAAGGGCGCGAGCTGATCTCGGCAATGGTGGCGCTGGCCGACCTGACCCGCGCCGGCTTCATCGCAGGCGACATCTCGACCGTCATGTCGCCGCGCACGGTGATGACCTGGGCCGACAACGCCCGCATCTTCGGCGACGTGCCGTTCGCCTTCCGCGTCACCTTCCTCAACAAGTGCGACGAGGTCGAGCGCTCGACCGTGGCCGAGTACTACCAGCGCTGCTTCGGAGTGGAGCTGGGCGGGCACAAGCTGGGCGGCGGTCCGGGCCACCACACCCATTGAGCGCGCGTCCACGCTGACATGGCCCGCCAGAACGACGGTCCGATCGAAGCCTTCCGCCAGGTGACCGGTGCCACGATGCGGGCCGTTTCGCATCGTCCGGAGCTCACCGTTTCCTTTGCACCCGAAGGCGCAGGCTTGCGCGGCAACGATGCGCGTCTGCCGGTGCCGTCGCGCGATCTGCCCAGCGACGAGGTCGCGATCGTGCGCGGCGAAGCCGACGCCATGGCGCTGCGCCTGCGCCATCACGACGACAGCGTGCATGCACGCCGTCAGCCGTCGGGTCAGCTCTCGCGCGCGATCTTCAACGCGGTCGAGCAGGCGCGGTGCGAGGCGCTCGGCGCGAAATTCATGGCAGGAGTTGCAGCGAATCTGAGTGCGGCGCTGGAGGAGCGCTGCCGCACGCAAGGCTTCGCGCGCATCGCCGACCGTGAGTCGGCGCCACTCGCCGAAGTCGTGTCGCTGCTCGCGCGCGAGTCCATGACCGGGCAGCCACCGCCGCCGAGCGCACGGCGCATGGTCGACCTGTGGCGGCCATGGATCGAGGCCCGCGCCGGCGCCGATTTCGCAGCGCTGCAGCGCGTCCTGAGGGACCAGGAAGCTTTTGCCTCCACGGTACGCCGGCTCATCGAAGATCTGGAACTGGGCGAGGAGGATGCGGCCTCGAGCGAGTCCGACGAGGACCAAGGCCAGGGCGAGCAGAACCAGCAGGGTGCCGAAGCCGGCGAGCGCGGTGAAGGCGCCGAGGAATCGGCCGAGAGCGCCAGCGCCGGCGAGGTCCGCGAGATGCCCGGCGAGGAAGGCAGCGAGGGCGCCACCGAGGACAGCGAGGGAGAGGACGCAACCGGCATGGGCGAGGACGGCCCGGAGCGGCCCGGCCGCCGCTGGCGACCGAATCCCCAGCTTACGAATGCGCCGGACGAGCCGGACTATCGCGCCTTCACCATGGATTTCGACGAGATCGTCGAGGCCGACGCGCTGTGCGATCCCGACGAGCTGTCGCGCCTGCGCCATCATCTCGACCAGCAGCTCGGCCACCTCCAGAACGTGATCGGTCGGCTGGCGAACCGGCTGCAGCGCCGCCTGATGGCGCGCCAGAGCCGTGCCTGGGAGTTCGACCTCGAGGAGGGCATGCTCGACGCCGCGCGGCTGGCGCGAATCGTCGTCAACCCCGTCTTCCCGCTGTCCTACAAGCGCGAGAAGGACACGGATTTCCGCGACACCGTCGTGACCCTGCTGATCGACAATTCCGGCTCGATGCGGGGCCGGCCGATCACGGTCGCGGCGATGAGCGCCGACATTCTCGCGCGCACGCTGGAGCGCTGCGGCGTCAAGGTCGAGATCCTCGGCTTCACAACGCGCGCCTGGAAGGGCGGGCAGAGCCGCGAGCGCTGGCTGGCGGCGAGCAAGCCGGCGGCGCCGGGACGCCTCAACGACCTGCGCCACATCATCTATAAGCCCGCCGACGCACCCTGGCGGCGTGCGCGAAAGTCGCTCGGCCTGATGCTGCGCGAGGGCCTGCTCAAGGAGAACATCGATGGCGAGGCGCTGCTGTGGGCGCATAACCGCCTGATCGCGCGCCCCGAGCAGCGCAAGATCCTGATGGTCATTTCCGACGGCGCGCCAGTCGACGATTCAACGCTCTCGGTCAACCCCGGCAATTATCTCGAGCGGCACCTGCGCGAGGTGATCGACTATATCGAGACGCGCTCCTCGGTGGAGCTGCTGGCAATCGGCATCGGCCACGACGTCACGCGTTATTACCGTCGTGCGGTCACCATCGTCGACGCCGAGCAGCTGGGCGGCACCATGATGGAAAAGCTCGCCGAGCTGTTCGACGAGGAAGAGCGCCGCCTTGCCAGCCCCACCCGAAGGCGGCGCGCGAGCTAGCGGTTCGCTGTTAGGCAGGCCGCGCCTGCTTGACAAAGCGCCTCCCCCGGTCTGCGGAGTCCTGGGATATTCCTCGGTGGGCTCCGGAGCACGGAGCCTCCGGTCGCGCCGGGAGCGCGGGCGCGCTTCGCCGGGGCCGAGGCGAAAAGGGTCCGGGTCGACTCGAACACACCTTTTGTTGAGCGGACGCTGCGGTTCCCCCCACTGGACGGGAATGCAGGGCTTCGCCATGGTGTTGATCCGCGGATAGACCAGCGCCAAGGGAGGTCAACCCATATGCTCGATGAATCAAGAGCCCTGTTTCCCCCCGTTCCGCCGCTGACGCGGCGCGGCTTCGTGACGGTGTCGCTCGCGACGGCCGGCTATACGCTGGCGGCCGGCCCGGTCGCGGCCCAGACCGTGGTGCGGACCGACACCCAGGGTCTGACCGCCGGCGACGTGCGCATCCCCGTGTCCGGCGGCGAGATGGGCGGCTATCGCGCCAAGCCGGCGAGCGGCTCGGGTGCGCCTGTGGTGATCGTATGTCAGGAGATTTTCGGCGTTCACGAGTACATCAAGGACACCTGCCGCAGGCTGGCGAAGGCGGGCTATCTCGCCGTGGCACCGGACTATTATTTCCGTCAGGGGGACCCGGCGAAGGCGTCCAACGTGCAGGGAGCGCTCGCCATCGCCAACAAGAAGCCGGATGCCGAGCTGATGAGCGACCTCGACGCGACGGCACGCTGGGCAACCGCAACGGACGGCGGCAATGCCCAGAAGATGGGCGTGACGGGCTTCTGCCGCGGCGGCCGCGCGACCTGGATGTATGCCGCGCACAATCCCAATCTCAAGGCCGCCGTCGCCTGGTACGGTCCCGTGGTCGGGCAGGCAAGCGAGTTGACGCCGAAATTCCCGATCGATCTCGCGGCCGAGATGAAGTGCCCGGTCCTCGGTCTCTATGGCGCCGCGGATTCCGGCATTCCGGTGGAGTCGGTCAAGCGCATGGAAGCGGCGCTCAAGGCCGCCAACAAGCCGCACGAGTTCGTCATCTACCCCGACGCGCCGCACGCCTTTCATGCCGACTACCGTCCGACATACCGTGCGGAGCCGGCGAAAGACGGCTGGAATCGCATGCTTGAGTGGTTCAAGAAGTACGGCGTAGCCTGAGCATTGTCGAACGGCTAGAACATGGGCGCGGGACTATCCGGTCCTGCGCCCAATTCGTCTTCGCGGCAGGCTGGATTCCTTGAAACGAAATCGATTCGGCCGCTGGCCGGCGGCGGCATTGCTGCTGCTTGCGGCATGCGCGGCGCCGCTCGATGCGGGGTCCGCCGATGCGGCCGGTCCGGACCCGATGCAGATCGTCGCGCGGCCGCTGACGCTCGACCCGCGCGATCCGGAGCGTACGCGCATCGGCAAGCTCGTCTTTCGCGGCGGCGCGAGCCTTGCGGCAAATGACGGCCGTTTCGGCGGCTGGTCCGATCTGGACCTCAGCGAGGACGGACGGCGCCTGACCGCGGTATCGGACCGCGGATTCTGGTTCGATGCCACGGTTGAGTACGACGCGCGCGGCGCGGTGGTCCGGTTGCACGATGCGCGGCTCGGCCGGCTCCTCAATCTCGGCGGTCGCCGCCAGCCGGGGCTTGCGGGCGATGCGGAGGGCATGTCGCGCGCGCCCGATGGATCTTTCTTCGTCAGTTACGAGCGCCGCCACCGCGTCTGGCTCTACCCCGCGGCAGAGCCGCCGTTCTCGCGGCCCCCGCGCATCGTTCCGCCGCCCAAGAGCCCTGCGAGGATTCCCGAGAATGGCGGAATCGAGGCCCTCGTTCGCCTGCCCGGCGGCCGGCTGTTCGCACTGACCGAAGACCTCACCGATGCCAGCCACGACACGGTCGGCTGGATCGGCGATGGCCGCACGTGGGAGAGGCTGACTTACGTGCCCGGCCCGGACTTCAAGCCGACCGGCGCCGCGCGGTTGCCCGACGGCGACATCGTCGTGGTCGAGCGCCGTTTCACCAAATTTGGCGTGCCCGGCGCGCGAATCGTACGAATCAGCGCTGAGGATATCAGGCCCGGCGCGCGCCTGGTCGGCAGCGAGCTGGCCCTGATCGAACCGCCACTGGCGCTCGACAATTTCGAGGGCATAGCCGCCCGGCGCGGACCCGACGGCCAGACGCTCATCTATGTCCTGTCGGACGACAACTACTTCTTCCTGCAGCGCACGCTTCTGCTGAGCTTCGAGTTGCTGACCGAGCGTTGACCCGCTCGCCGTCTCGACCTACCACCGATGAATTCGGCGCCGCCCATCGGCATTGCGCCGTCGAATGCACCCGGATTCCAATGACGTGGCGCGCGCCGCGCCATGGTCCCGGCACCGCGACCCTGCGCGAGGCAGGCAGAGCGCTTTCGATCCGGGAACCGGGTCTGTGGCCGTGCCGTTGGAGTGGCCGGCTCCAAGCCCGGAGGGGGCGGGCGTGCATCCGGATTGACCGAGGCATCGCGATGGCCGGCCTGCATTCCTTCCTGTTTCTATTCGTCGCGATCGCGATCGCAACTGGCGTCGCGGCCGTCGGTCGGACGTCCGCAGCGCCGATTCACCTGCCGCCTCAACACGCGCCGTTCGACCTCAAGACAGACATCGGTTTGGCGAATACGCTGGTGCACGAGCGGAAGGAGGCGGAGCGCAATGCAGCGCCGGACAACGCAGAGCCCTTCGAGGAGATCGGCCAGGCTTCGTGGTACGGGCGCTGGCACCACGGGCGGCGGACCGCAAGCGGCGAGACATTCGACATGAACAAGCTTACTGCGGCGCATCGCAGCCTGCCGCTCGGCACGAATGTGCGCGTCACCAATCTCGGGAACGGCCGCTTCATCGACGTGACGATCAATGACCGCGGTCCCTATGTCGGAGCGCGCGTGATCGACCTGTCGCGCCAGGCGGCGCGCGAGCTTCGGATGGAGAGGGAGGGGCTGGCAACCGTCCTCATCGAGGAACTGCCGGAGGACGGGGCGGTCGCGTCCGGCCGGACGCGCGCCGGCGGCGGGTGCGGCGAACTGAGCTACTCCTGGCGCGGAGCGGTCGGCGAGACCGGCGTCTGCACCACTCCGCGGACCGTCTCGCGATAGAGGATGTAGAGGCCGCTGGCGACCACGACCATGGCGCCGCCGAGCAGCCATATCGACGGCACCGCGTGCCAGAGCAGGAAGTCGAACAGCACCGCCCAGATCATCGAGGTATAGCTGAACGGCGCCGCGACGGACGCAGGCGCGTTGCGGAAGGCCTGCGTCCAGCAGTACTGGCCGATTCCAGAACAGATGCCGATCGCCGCCAGAATGCCGAGATCCTTCCAGTCCGGCGTGACCCAGCCGAGCGGCAGCAGCGCCAGGCTCAGGCCTGCAGTGATGGCGATCTGGTAGAATACGAGTGCTGCTGAGGATTCGGTGACGGTCATGCGCCGCAGCGCGATCGTGACGGACGCGCTGAGGAAGGCATTGGCGAGCGCGAAAATTGCGCCGCTTTCGAGAATGCCGGGACCCGGCTGCACCATCAGCATGATTCCGCCGAAGCCGACCAGCACTGCGCCCCAGCGGTGAATTCCGACCCGTTCGCCCAGCAGCGGGATCGACAGCACGGTCATGAACAGCGGCGAGGCGAAGGTGATGCTGACGGCATCGGTGAGCGGCATCAGCCGGAATGCCGTGAAGATGCACATCATCGCCATGAACTGGACGATCGCGCGCGAGAAATGCTCGCCGAACCGGTGCGTGCGCAGGGTCGAAAGGCCACCGCTGGTCGTCACAAGCACGATGGCCGGGATCAGCGCAAACGCGCACCGGAAGAACACGATCTGCGTAACCGGGTAGGTTTCCGCCGCGAGCTTCACCAGGGCGTTTGCGATGCCGAAGATGAAGACGGAGAGGAGCACGAACAGAATGCCGCGCCGGACTTCCTCCCGCGAGGCGAGCGGCATGACGAACCGGCTCATGTCGCGTCCGGCTTGGCGCGCATCAGCCCTGCGAGCGTGCCGATCTCCCCGGCCTGCCACAGCCCGCGGAGTGCGGTTTCGAGCGCCGCAACCCGGTCGGGGGCGGCGACCGTGCCGGCCATGCGCCGGAACTTGTCGGCGATCTCGGCGGCGCTCAGCGGTGCCTCGGGATAGCCTCGCGCGACATCGCTGCGTTCGGCGAATCGCTGGCCGGACCGCGTCTCCAGCTCGATGATGGTCGCATAGCGCCTCGGAAACTCCCGATCGAGATCCTCGTCGCGGACGACCTTCACATGGCGCGAAAGGCGCGCGACCTCGGGATCGCTCTCGCGCCGGTCGACGAACAGGTCGGCGATGTTCAGGCCGCGCTCGGTCATCGCGACCGGCAGGATGTACTGCGCGCAATGGCTCTTGAGGGGATTGCCGTCGATGCAATGCGCGCCCGATTTCGGGAACCGGATCGTCATTTCCGCTACGTCCTCGATGCGCAGGCGATGCGCGCGCATGAGGCCGAGCAGCACATCGAGCGCCGGGTGCAGGAAGGAGACGCTCGAGTACGGCTTGATCGCCAGTTCCATAATGCCGTCGAACCGCCGCCCGAGGTCGAGCGTCAGCCGCCCGGGATCCGGATTGCGGCTGAAGGCACGGAAGACGGTGTGGCCCTCGTCGAATATGGCGGTCGGGCCGCCGAAGCCTCTCGCGGCGAGCAGCGCTGCCGTCATTCCGTTGCGCGCGGCCATTCCCATCTGAAACGGGCGCGCGTTTTCGGTCGGGTCGCTCTCCCAGGCCATCAGGCCCGACGCCTGGCAGCCAGCGAGGCCGAAGGCGCGTACCACCTGCTCGCGATCGAGTTCGAGCAGGAACGCCGCCGCCGCAGTCGCACCGAAGCAGCCGCACACCGCCGAAGGATGGAAGCCGAGATTGTATTGCTCCACGGGGCCGAGCGACATCGACAGCCGGTACTCGACCTCGCAACCGAGGGCCACCGCGCCGATGAGCCGGGGGCCGTCCGCTCCGACAAGTTCGGCGGCTGCGAGGGCGGTCGGAATCATCACGGCGATCGGATGCAGCACGCCCTCGGGATGATGCGGCTCGACATCGCAGGCATAGCCCATAGTGCCGTTGGCAAGCGCGGCGTCGATCGGGCCGGTGCGGAAGCCGTGGCCGACCACGCTTGCCGCGGGCCGCCCGCCGAGGTCGGCGGCCAGCCCCGCGATCAACCGGCCGGTCGAGAACCGGGGATCCGCGGCGGCGAGCAGGGCGCCGCACCCGTCTAGGATCATGTCGATCGTGCGCAGCCGGACGGGCTCGGGCAGTGCGGACGGTTGGAAGGCGCTGACATAGGCGGCAAGCGTCTGTGTCAGCGGCGCGTGGCCGGATTGCATGGGTGAGCGAGGGGCTGGATTACGAAAGGAAAGAGAATGAAATGCTTCGGAACTCGCCGAGTCTCGCCCGAGTTGCCTCGCGCGGCAAGCGCTTCGCGCGCAGGTCGGCATTGCACGCCAGCGCAGCGGGAACGATCGCCGCAGGGGGCCGTTGCGTCTCTGGGTGCCGATCGTGAAGCTCTCGGAGAATCGAATGCCGGCGCTGGGAATTGCTCCTGAAAAGGTCTGTTACCTGATCGTCCTGGCGCGGCAGTTTCAGGCCAAGGTCGAACCTGTCGTACCGGATTCCGGGGACAACATGTCCGACGACGGGTTTCGCGCGATCCTCGAAGATATCGGAGACGACGCGGTTGTGCTGGAAATGCGCCAGCACATCGAAGGTCTGAACGAGGAAGAGTATACGAATCTTCTGGCGCTGATGTGGCTGGGCCGGGGCGATTATACCAAGGAAGAATGGGACAATATCCTTGTCGATGCGCGCGCCGTCGAGGACGAGCGACGCCCCAACTATCTGATCGGCACGCCGCTGCTGGCCAACTATCTCGAAGAGGCGCTGAATCAGCTCGGCTATTCCTGCGAAGACTTCGAGCAGGGGCGCCTGTAGCGTGCCGCCTATTCGAGCGGAATGCGCCCGCCTTCCGCCTGGAACATGAACACGCCGCCGAGATCGGCCGGTGCCACGACCGCGATCGCGGCTGGCGCGACCCGCGCGGCCGGGCAGGCTGCGCTCTCGAGCCATGCAGCCGTGGCGGCCAGGTCTTCGCTGGCCAGGACGCTCCCGGCGATCCACGGCAAGACGGGCGGCTTCGCGCCGAGCAGCTGCGCGACGGCTTCCGGGCCGCTGATGACCACCGCGCCGCGTGCGGTCGCAATCACGTACACGCGGCCCTGGCGCTGCGGCTCGACGCCGGCGAAACGGGCATAGCGCCCGGCGGCTTCGTCAGGGTCGGCCACGCAGACGATCGATGCCGCGAGGCCGATGGCGCGGTTCGGATGGTCGAGCCAACGTGGCTGCCACAGCAGCTCGGGCGTATGATGCTCGACGATCTGGATGCGGCCCTCGGGCATCGCCTCCGGCGGCACGCGCAGCACGGTGAAGCGCGCGGTTCCCTCGCCGGTTTCCGTCCCGATCCTGCGCTCGAGCGCCACAGGAGGCTGTGGAGCAAATCCGCCGGCTGCGAGATGCCGGTGCAAGCGCCCGGATTCACCGGTGCCGAAGCAGACCAGGTGCAGCCCGACATAGCGCGCCATGGCGGCCCGCATGCGCTGTGCCACCGGCGTGTCGGATGTCGGGGTCAGGAACTCGAGATAGCCGCTGCGCAGCATGACGCAGCGGTTGCCGGAGCCGGCGGGAACGAGCGGCGCGCCGGGCGCCAGGCGATGCTGCTGCAGCGAGAACGGCGTGAGCGCGAAGCCGACGCGCTCGAGGGTGCGCGATGCCGCTTCGATGTCAGGGACGAAATGGGCGGCATGGTCGAGCACGAGCGAGCCGGCAGCGGGCCGCTGCCGCTTCCATGCATCGTCTGCCGCGATGCGCGACCCGGTCATGCGCGTAGGCGCCCCAGCACCTGAATCGAACCGTCGGGAGTCGCGGTCAGGATGACCATCTCTGCGTCGGCGGTGGACAGGCCGGTCAACGCCGCGATGTTCGCGTTGTGGCCGACCATGACGAGATTGCCGCCCGAGCGCGGCCACGCGCGGATGAGGGTCGTCGCGGCGGCGGTAAGTGCTTCGGCCTGATCGCGGCGGCCGAACAATGAATCGAGCGCCGGCTCCGGTTCGGCGATCCCGAAGGCGATCCGCGCGGTATCCATTGCCCGGCACCAGCGGCTCGAGAGCACGCGGCCGACGGGAATGCCGCGTTGGCGGAATGCGGCGCCGAGCGCCGTTGCCTGCGCGCGCCCGGTGGCGGACAGGTTGCGCTGCGTCGAGCAGTCGCCCAGCCGGAACTGCGGCGGGTCGCCGGTGCCCGGCGCGTTCGCATGGCGTATTGCGACCACCAGCCCGCCGGCGCGGAGCCTGTCCCACAATGCCTCATCGGCAAATGCCTGGGCGGGCATGCAGAGCAGCAGAAAAAGGACGGCCGGCCAGCGACGCATGCGCCCAGAATAGACGATCAGCCGCCCGCTGGCTTGGGGGATGAGCCGGACGGCTTCAGGCGGCCGTAGACCGCCAGGGTCCCGTCCGGCGCGACGGCCATGACGACGATTTCCCCTTCCTCGGCGCTGATATTGGTGAGCGCCGTGACATTCGGCTGGTGCGTGACGAGCACGAGATTGCCGCGGTTCTTGGGCCAGTCATGGATGATTGCCCTGACCGCGCCGGTCCGCTCGACGCGCTGGTCGGGTTCATAGAACTGATCCAGCATCGGCTCGGGCTCGACCTGGCCGAAGGCGAGCCGCGCGGTCTCGAGGGCGCGGCACCAGCGGCTCGACAGGACGCGGCCGACCGGCACGTTGCGGGCACGCAGGGCCTCGCCGAGCATCGCAGCCTGACGGCGGCCCTCCGCCGACAGGTTCCGCTGCGTGGTGCAGTCGTCGAGGCGGAAATTCGCCGGATCGCCCTTGCCGGGAGCCTGCGCGTGCCGGACGACCAGCACGTATCCGCCGTCGCGCAGCAGGCGCCAGACCGGTTCGTCGGCCTGTGCGCCGCTGCAGATGCACAACGTCATGATGGCGAGAATCCAGGTCCGCATGGGCAGACGATACGCGATCATCGGCCGGTTTGCCACCTTGACGAGAAAGCTGCAGTCTCAGAAATACGCGATCAGGCGGCCGCACGCGACCACGGCCAGCCACAGCGCGAGCGACAGCGCCGCAGCGCGCCGCGCCGCAGGCGGAGGATCGGCGCCCCATTGCTTGATGCTGCGAAAGGCGCCGCGATGGAGGACGACGATGTTGACGAGGGCGGCCAGGATCAATCCCAGTTTGACCAGGAACACCGGGTTGCGCAGATAGGCTGTCGCCTCGGTGATGAACAGCAGGATGCCGGTGGCGGCTGCGACCGCCAGTGCGGAGGCGGCGACCGGCAGCGCCAGCCGGGCGAGGCGGTCGGCGGCGAGGCCGTTCCCGAAGCCGATCACGCGCAGATCGAACACTGCGATGGAGCCCAGGAGCAGCGCGATCGCCAGCACGTGCGTGACGTTGACGGCCGGATAGATCCACACCGCTTCGCGCAGCAGCTGCGCCAGCGACGAATGCTCGAGCGCCAGCGCCCACGCCGGCCCCCCGGAATGTTCCATGGGATCAGCGCAGCTCGGTGGTCTTGCCGTTCACCGTGATCCGCTCGGCGCGCAGCTCGGCCTGGTCGGTCTTGTGCGGATACCCGACCACCGTCACCGTCGTGCCGGGCTCCAGCGCGTCGGCGGGAAGGCCGCGGTTCCGCATGCGCGAGGGCGGCGCCAGAATGACCAGCCAGACCTTGCCTGGGGCGTCGAGACGCAGCGTCCCATGCGGGTTCGCATAGGTCATTTCCCGGACCTTCCCGGTCAGCGTCAGGGCATTTGCGGCGTCGTAGCTGCCCCAGCCGTGATGCGCCGAGGCCGGCGCCGCGATCAGGGGCAGGGCGAGGGCCGTGGCGGTGAGAAGGCGCCCTGCAAGGCGTGGATTGGAACGGTGCGGCATCGGGGCTCCCTCATTCCAGACGGCAACAATAGTCGCCCCGGACAGCCGGGGAAAGGTCCGAGAGGGGGATTGCCTTACAGGCCGCTGACCATGGACCGGACGCGCCGATCCTGCTAAACCCAACGAAAGGCTGTGATCGCGGGAATTCGGCCGCGCTCCGCACGACCAGAAGTTGAGACCAGATAAAGAGGGAGACTGTCGATGATTTCACGGAGGATGTCCCTGGCCATCGCGGCCGCCGTCGCGGTCGGCGCGACCGCTGTGAGCGGCGCGCCCGCCAAGGCCCAGCAGAAATTCGTCACCATCGGCACTGGCGGCGTAACCGGCGTGTATTACGCGGCGGGTGGCGCCATCTGCCGGCTGGTGAACAAGGACCGCAAGGAGCACGGCATCCGCTGCTCGGTCGAATCGACCGGCGGCTCGGTGTTCAACGTCAACGCCATCAAAACCGGCGAGATCGATTTCGGCATGTCGCAGTC
This sequence comes from Alphaproteobacteria bacterium, assembly GCA_041690495.1. Lineage (GTDB taxonomy): Bacteria > Pseudomonadota > Alphaproteobacteria > CACIAM-22H2 > CACIAM-22H2 > DATAAP01. The sequence continues at coordinate 147,406 of JAWLHE010000008.1, forward strand.
GGACGTGCAGTTCCATGCCATCAAGGGCAGCGGCGCATTCCAGAGCTCGGGCGCGGTCGGCGACCTGCGCGCCGTCTTCGCCGTCCACCCGGAGCCGTTCACGGTGCTCGCCCGCAAGGAGGCGAACGTCAAGAGCTTTACGGAGCTGAAGGGCAAGCGGGTCAATGTCGGCAATCCGGGGTCGGGCACGAGAGCCGCGATGGAAGAGCTGCTGGGCGCGCTCGGCTGGAAGATGAGCGACTTCAGCCTCGCGGCGGAGCTCAAGGCCGACGAGCACGGCGCGGCGCTCTGTGATAACAAGATCGACGCCTTTTTCTACGGCGTCGGCCATCCGTCGGCGAACATCCAGGATCCCGTCACGGTTTGCGGCGCCAAGCTCGTGCCGATCACCGGCCCGGCCGTCGACAAGCTGGTGGCGGACAAGCCGTACTACGCCAAGGTGAACATCCCGCCCGTCTATGCCGGGAACCCCGATCCGACACTGACCTACGGCGTGCTCGCGACGTTCGTCTCGTCGACGCGCGTGCCCAGCGACACGGTGTATGCCGTGGTCAAGGGCGTGTTCGAGAACTTCGACGAGTTCAAGCGCCTCCATCCGGCGCTGGCCAATCTCAAGGCCGAGGAGATGGTCAAGAATGGCCTGTCCGCTCCGCTGCATCCGGGCGCGGAGAAATACTACAAGGAAAAGGGCTGGCGCTGAGGTCTGGACGGGCGGAGCATCCGCTCCGCCCGTTTTTCTTTCCGCAGTAGCAAGCGATGGCAAGCGAGAAACAGCAGCGGCCCGCCACGGCGGACGAGCTGCAGGAAATGGTGGCCGAGGCCGATATCGGCGCGCGGAACCCTGCGGGCTTTCCGGGCAAGCTGCTGTTCATCGTCGCCGTCGCCTGGTCGCTGTTCCAGCTCTGGTACGCTTCGCCGCTGCCTTTCGTCTTCGGCGTCTTCATTCTCAATGACACCGAGGCACGCTCGATCCATCTCGCCGCGGCGCTCTTTCTCGCATTCACCGCCTATCCGGCGCTGAAGAACTCGCCGCGCGACCGGGTTCCATTGCAGGACTGGGCGCTGGCGCTGATCGCCGCGTTCTGCGCCGGCTATCACGTCCTGTTCTATCGCGAGCTGGCGCTGCGCCCCGGCCTGCCGACAGGGCTCGACCTCGCCGTCGGCATCGTCGGCGTGCTTATATTGCTCGAGGCGACGCGACGCTCGCTCGGGCCGCCGCTCGTGATCATCGGCGTCCTGTTCCTGACCTACACCTTCGCCGGGCCGTACATGCCCGACGTCATCTCGCACCGCGGCGCGTCGCTGAGCCGCGTCGTCTCGCACCAGTGGCTGACGACCGAAGGCGTATTCGGCGTGGCCCTCGGCGTCTCGACCAGCTTCGTGTTCCTCTACGTGCTGTTCGGCTCGCTGCTCGAGAAGGCCGGTGCCGGCAACTACATGATGCAGGTGTCGCTGGCGTTGCTCGGCCATCTGCGCGGCGGCCCGGCCAAGGTCGCGGTCGTCTCCTCGGCCCTCAACGGCGTCATCTCCGGTTCGTCGATCTCGAACGTCGTCTCGGGCGGCATCTTTACCATCCCGATGATGCGGCGCACCGGGTTCAGTGCAGTCAAGGCCGGCGCCGTGGAGACGGCGTCGTCGATCAACGGGCAGATCATGCCGCCGGTCATGGGGGCCGCCGCCTTCCTGATGGTCGAGTATGTCGGCATGCCCTACAACGAGATCGTCAAGCACGCCTTCCTGCCGGCGGTGATCTCCTACGTCGCGCTGTTCTACATCGTCCATCTCGAGGCGATGAAGCTGGGGACGCCGCTGCTGCAGCGCGCCGTGCAGCGCACGCTCGCGCAACGGCTCTTCCGTATCGCTACCGGCGTGCTCGCGATGGTCCTGCTCTCGCTCGCGGTCTATTACGGCATCGGCTGGACCGCCGACGTGTTTGGCGATGCCGCGGGATGGATTCTCACTGCGGTCGGCGCGGGCGTCTATGTCGCCCTGCTTTGGTACGCGGCGAAGTTTCCGGATCTCGAGATCGACGATCCCAACGCCCCGGCGATACACCTGCCCGACACCTGGCCGACGGTGCGCACGGGACTGCACTACCTGCTGCCGATCATCGTGCTGCTGTGGTGCCTGATGGTCGAGCAGCTTTCGCCCGGGCTGTCCGCGTTTTGGGCGACCGTCACGATCATGGGCATCCTTGTGACGCAGCGGCCGATCACGGCGTTCTTCCGCCGCGAGGCGGCGCTGGGCGCGGCAGTTCGCCAGGGCTTCACCGAGCTGCTCGACGGGCTCGCGCTCGGCGCGCGCAACATGGTGTCGATCGGCGTCGCCACCGCGACCGCCGGCATCGTCGTCGGCACGGTGACCCTGACCGGCATGGGCCTGATGATGACCGATTTCATCGAGCTCATCTCGGGCGGCAGCGTCATCCTGATGCTGCTCTTCACCGCCTTCGCCAGCCTCATTCTCGGCATGGGCGTGCCGACCACGGCGAACTACATTCTGATCGCGACGCTGATAGCACCGGTGATCGTCGAACTCGGCGCCCAGGGCGGGCTGATCATCCCGCTCATCGCCGTGCATCTCTTCGTCTTCTATTTCGGAATCATGGCCGATATCACGCCGCCGGTCGGCCTGGCTGCCTATGCCGCGGCGGCGATCTCGGGCGCCGATCCGATCAAGACCGGGCTGCAGGGCTCGTTCTATAGCCTGCGCACCGCGGTCCTGCCGTTCCTGTTCATCTACAACCCGCAGCTCCTGCTGGTCGACATCAGCGACTGGTTCGAAGGTGCATTGGTCGTCGTCGGCGCGACTGTGGCGATGATGCTGTTCGCCGCCGGGACGATGGGCTTTTTCCTGGTGCGCAGCCGCGTCTGGGAAACCTTGGCGCTGTTGCTGGTCACCTTCACGCTGTTCCGTCCCGGCTACTGGATGGACCAGATCTATCCGCGCTTCGGCGATGCGGAGCCGGTCCGGCTCCTGACGATCGCGCAGAGCGTCAATCCTGCCGAGCCGATTGCCTTCACGGTCGAAGGCGAGGATCTTGACGGCGAGACGGTACGCAAGGTGGTGACGCTGCGTCTCGATGCCGGGAGCACCGCCCAGGAACGCTTCGCGCGTTCCGGCGTGACCTTGCTCAGGACCGGGGACGGCCTGCAGGTCGGCCCAGTGCGGTTGCGCAGCCCCGCCGCCAAGGCAGGCTTGCAGACCGGGCAGCGCGTGACCGCGGTCAAGGTTCCGCTCGATCGTCCGTCGGAGTATCTGTTCTACATCCCGGCGCTGCTGCTGTTGGGTATCATCGTGGCGGCGCAGCTCGCGCGGCGGCGGACGGCGGCGCAGCCCGCTACAGCCTGACCCAGGTCAGCTCGTGCTTGTTGTGATGCAGGTGCATGAGCCGCGCGCCGGGGACCGACGCGAACTCGCGCGCGACGGCGTGGTCGGTTTTTCCCTGGAACTTGACCGTGCAGACCAGGCGACGGCAGGTCCCCGATGCCAGCCAGCGCTGAACCAGCGCCAGTAGTCGCTTGGGATAGCAGATCACGTCTGAAAACAGCCAGTCGACGGGCCCGACCTCGTGCGGATCGAGCGCGAAGGCGCTCTCGCGGCGAAAGCTCATGCGCGGCAGGTTCGCGATCGCAGGCGCGAGCGGTGCCTTGTCGACCGCAAGGACGCGCGCGCCGGTTTCGTGCAGAACCCAGCTCCAGCCGCCCGGGCTGGCGCCGAGATCGAGGCACAGCTCGCCCGGCGCCGGCCTGACCTGGAGGCGCGTGAACAGCTCCCACAGCTTCAGATAGGCGCGATTGGGCGGCACGGCCTTGTTTTCCACGAATGCGACCTCGCCGTGCCGGAACGGGCTCGAGCAGTGCGGCGCGGCGAGCAGGGTGTGCGCATCGAGCAGGGTCCACGAGCCAAGCGGTGCCGCCGGGGGCGGTGCGGGATAGGCGAGGGGCTTGGGCCGGACGGGCGGCAGCTTCGCCTCGATCAGCGCCGCGCGGCGGTGATGTGCGAAAGAATAGAGCGCCCAGTTGCGTTGGATCGCACGCAGCGCGCGGGCCCCTTCGCCAATCGAGCGGATCGGGATCAGCAGCGGATCGAACCATACACTCGCCGCCCATGCCGCCGGGCGCGGCGGGCCGTCTGCAAGAACCAGGCGGTCGTGCACCGCGCGCACGCTGCCGAGTTCCTCGATCAGGTCCTCGGTGAAGCCCTCTGCGGCGAGATAGCCGGTCGCGCCAATATGCTGTCCGGGGTGCTCAGGGGAGGTCATGGAAGATCACGGCAATGATCGTGGGCAGCATAATGCACAGGGCAGGGGCGATACCGAGCGAAACGATCACGACTTTGACGGGCATGCCCGGCTGAAATCGGGGATCAGGTCGATCAGGCTGGCGGCGTAGGCGGCCACGGCGGCCGCAACCGGTTTGGCAGACCACGGAATGCGCGGGTCGCGGGCGGCGAGATAGAACATGGCGGCATCGCCCTTCGGCCGGCGCGTCCGTGTTTTGAGAGAGTCCCGCAACCGCGTCCCGTTCAATCGGCCCGTGCGACGTCGGGGGCGAGGGGGGCGGCCGCGATCTCCTTGATCAGCTTGTTGACGATTGCATACGCGAAGGTCGAAAAATCGTCGATAGCGATCACGAAGGCGCCGGTCCCGCCGATCACGTGATTGCGGTAGAATTCGTCGAGCGGTGGTTGCGGCATCCGGAAGAAGCCCGGTGTCGGCCGGTCGTTCATGATCACCAGCCCGTTGATCGTGACTCCGGCCGCGACCGCCTCGTTCCGCGCATCCGCAGAGGCGCGGCCGCTGTTGTTGACGCCGTCGCCGGAAATGTCGATGACGCGACGCTGCGAGTCATGCGGGCTGGCGTCGAAGGCGCGCATCGACGCATCGATGGCGCCGCTGATGGACGTCCAGCCCCAGAACGCTCGAGGCTCACGCTGTACTGCCTCGGCGAACAGCGCACCGCTCTCGGCGTCGCTGACGACGGTCCATGGCACCACCACCTTCTGAAAATCCGCTCCCGCCCACTCGATGAACGTCACCGCGATCCGCCGGCGCGGACTGGACTGGATCGCTTCGATGACGGAGGGATGCGTGAACGCCTGAGCGTAGCCCTCCCGCTGCAGCGCGAACTCCTCGTCATCGATGCTCCGCGAAACATCCACCGCGAGCACCAGCTCGAGATCGACCTCCTCGGCAACAGCCGGCCACATCTGCGCAAGAGCCGCCAGCATGATTCCGAGGGCGAGGGCCCGCAACGCCGTCATCGAACCCCGGATACGCGGTCGCGACGCATGAAGGTCATCCTGCGACCAAGTATAGGCGCCGCCTCCGCATCTTGCGACAGCGACCGGAACCGGGCTGCATAGGTCGCATACGGCATTTGGGCTTGCCCGCATGCCGCGGGTGGCCGACAAGACCGGCTATGCATGGGTCTCCACCATCGAAAGGCGCGATCCGACCTCTGTCCAACGCAGAGCCATGGGTTTCGGCTGCATTGATCGTGATGGTCGGCGCCGGCACGCTGCTTGCCGAGGCGGCCGGGCTGAACGAGGTGCGTCCGTTGGTGCGAGTCAGCGTACTGCTATGGTTGCTCGTCAATCTGCAGCGGATGCGCGGGGTCGAGCTGATCTTCATCGCCGCGGCAGCCGGCATCGCCTTGCCCATCCCGGTACTCGCGGCCGAACCGTTCGCCGTCCTGGGCGTCTCGCTCGACCGTGCTGGCCTGTTCCTGACCTTCATCGCAACTCTCAACCTGCTGCGCGATGCGGCGCGAAGCTCGACGGCGGTACGCCGCGGCGGCCTCTACCTGATCGCGCAGTCGCCGCCGCGGCGCTATGCCGCCCTGACCCTCGGCAGCCATCTTTTCACCATCGTGCTGAATATGGGGTCGCTGACTCTGCTTGGCGCCATGGTGATTCGCTCCAACACTCTTGCCGCGGCGGGCGGAGACCCCGCGGTCGTGGCGATCCGCGAGCGGCGCATGGTTACGGCGCTGATCCGCGGCTTCGCAGCCACGGTGATGTGGACGCCGACGGGCATCAGCGTCGGCTACATTCTGTCGTTGGTGCCGACAGTGTCCTGGTTCGACCTGGTGCCTCCGGCAGTCGCGCTGGCCTTCGCCTGGATGGCGATCGGCTGGATCATCGATCGCCTGCAATGGCCGCCTTCTGCGCGGCGTGCCGCCCTGCAGCCGCCGCCACCGGTTTCGCCGCGCGAGCTGTTGCCGATGCTCGGCGTCACGACGCTGATCCTCCTGAGCGTTCTCGCCGCGAAATTCCTGTTCGACTTGGGCCTGCTGGTTGCCGTGCTCAGTACCGTGCCGTTCGTCGCCGTCGTTTGGCTGGTGATCCAGCACTGGCGGTTCGGCGCCGCAGCGGCGGCGGCGGTGACACGCCGCCGGCTGCGCCGTCACGTGATCGGCCTGCTGCCCCAGACCAGGCCGGAATCGGCGGTTCTCGGTTCTGCGGCATTCATGGGGGTCGGATTCAGCGCGATGGTCGAGGCGGGCGGCGTCAGCACGTGGCTGTCGAGCGCCCAGCTGCCGGGGGCCGCGATCGCGATCGGCGCTTTCCTGATTATCCTGCTGCTCGCCCAGATCGCGGTGACGCCCCTGATCACCGCCACCATCGTCGGGACGACGGTCATGCAGATGACGCCGCTGCCGATCCCGCCGCTGGCGCTGGCGCTCGCCCTGCAGGCGGCGTGGTCGCTGTCCTCCTGTCTTTCGCCCTATACCGGTGGAACGCTGACGCTGGCGCGCATGTTCGGCAAGGATGCATCGATCGTGCAGCGCTGGAACGCGACGTACGGCATCGCGTGCGCCGCCCTGATCGTCGTCATGTTTCTGCTCTGGCTCTCCTAGGGCCCGGCAGGCGGCGCCGCAGGACCGGGTTCTCTGCCGCAACGGCCCGGGCGATCTCGCGTGCCGGGCAATCCCTCGGCCGGCCCGGACCGCTCACGGCGACAGCAGCAGGGCGCGCAGGCTGTCCCATGATGCGCGGTCGGGCGCCAGCAGGAGCGGGTGATCCGAGCGCACCGGGCTGTAGCTGCCGCCGTCCAGAAAGGCGCCGTGGCCACCGGCTTCGCGATGGATCAGCCAGCCCGCTGCGTGGTCCCACGGCATGCTGCGGCTGAAGTACGCGTAGTGAAATTCGCCTGCCACCAGCTTCGTATAGGTCCGTCCCGCGCAGCGGATACTCTCCATACGTCCGCGGTGGCCACTTCTCTCGAGCGCCTCCCGCGCGCGCCGCCCGTTCGGCAGCCGCCCCGATACGATCCCTGCCATCCTTTCCGCCGGCGGAGGCTCGGATAGCACGAGGCGCTGATGGCCGCGCCACGCACCCCCGCCCGCGATGGCCCAGACGGTCTCGTCCTCGACGGGCTCATGAATCCACCCGGCCCGGACATGGCCGTGCTCCACGAACGCCACGATGATCGCGAAGTTGGGATTACCATGCGCGAAATTGAACGTGCCGTCGACCGGGTCCACCAGCCATACGCCGGCGGTGCCGCCGAGGCGCTCCAGCACATCGCGGTCGTCGGCGACAGCCTCCTCGCCGACCACCACCGAGCCAGGCACGAGTGCCGCCAGCAATGGCGTCAACAGCCGCTCGGCTGCGGTGTCGGCGATGGTCACCAGGTCGCCGGGCCCCTTCTCGCGGATATGGTGACGCGCGAGCTTCCGGAAGCGGGGGAGGATGATCTCCGTGGCGGCGCGGCGGAGCAGTGCACTCACGGATTCGGGGTCGGGAGTCATCGCGTGACAATACGCTGCGCCGCCGCATGCCGAATAGTCCGCTACGGCCGGTCCGGTGCGCATTGCGTCAAGGTGCCGCCGGACTTACCATCGTTTCCATGCCGAGCAGCACTGCCGCCGGGACTCCGCAGCCGTCGCTCGATGTCGCCCAGGCGATCATGGCCGTGGCGCTCGAACAGGCAGAGCGGGTCGGCTGGGAAGGGGTGCGCCTTCACCGCATCGCCGCGGCGCTGGATATTCCGCTTGCCGAGATCCATCGCCACTATCGCGATGCGAACGCCATTGCCGAGGCATGGTTGAGCAAGGCCGACCGCGCCATGCTGGTGGCACCGCAGGAGCCGGACTTCGCGCAGCTACAGCCCGCGCAGCGCATCGAGCGGGTCATGCTGCGTTGGCTGGATGCGCTTGCGCCGCACCGCACGGTGACGCGGCAAATGCTGCTGGGCAAGCTGTATCCCGGCCATCCGCATTTCGTCGCGTCCCTGATCGTCCGTCTGTCGCGCACGGTGCAGTGGCTGCGCGAGGCCGCCCTTCTCGATGCAGGACCGCCGCGCCGCCAGCTCGAGGAGATCGCGCTGACCTGGCTGTTCGAGGCGACGGTCATGGTATGGGCAGCGGACCGCTCCGAAGGGCAGCGGACGACCCGGAGCTTTCTGGCCAACCGGTTGCGGGACGCGGCGCGGCTCGGGCAGTTCTGTTCGAGAGCAGCGCTCGACCGGATGCGCGAACGGCCGTCCGCTGCTCCGATCGGCAAGCGGACCGCGCGTCGGGTCAGCGCAGGCGCGCGAGTTCGGCGCGGTAGGCTTCCAGCGTCTCGTCGTTGAAGCATACGAACGTGACGTGCATCCCGGGTGTCCCGCGCAGCTCTTCCGCGATGGTGCTGGCCGCGATCGCCGTCGCGCGGGCCAGCGGAAAGCGATAGATGCCCGTGCTGATCGCCGGGAATGCAATCGTCTGTAGGGCATGGTCGCGCGCGATGGCCAGCACGCTGCGATAGCAGGATTCGAGCAGCTGGTCCTCGCCGTGTCCGCCGCCCCGCCATACCGGCCCGACGGTGTGGACGACGTATCTGGCTGGCAGATCGTAGCCGCGCGTCAGCCGCGCCGCGCCGGTCGGACATCCGCCGATCGCCCGGCATTCCTCAAGCAGCCGCGGTCCCGCGGCGCGGTGGATGGCACCGTCGACGCCGCCGCCGCCCAGCAATGTCTCGTTGGCCGCGTTGACGATCGCGTCGCCCGAGAAACGTGCGATGTCGCCCTTGACGGCGGCTATGCGCTCGCGGATGCCCATGCGGCTATTCCAGCCGGAATCTCCGCAGGCCAACGGTCCGGCCGACCTGCTCGCCGAGGATGGCGGCCATCGCCGCGAGCATGTCTGCCTCGTCGGCGGGGGCGCCGGAATAGGCTGCCTCCCCGTGCCAGAGGCGCCGTCCGGTGCGTTCGTCGTCGAGCGTTGCGGTCAGCACGTAGCGCAGCGTCCCGCGGTCCAGCTCGCCGCCAAAACGGCCGTGCGGCACGTCGCCGCGACTGCTGCTCGCGCCTGCCGAAAGCGGAATGTCGCGGCGGATCGCCTGATCGACTTCCGTTTCGAAGTTCAGGACCAGCGGCGCCGGCATGGTCTGCACCGTCATGGCGCGCTTCTTCAGGGCCGTGGCGAAATGCCGGCCGAGAGTGACGTTGGCGCGCGAATTGTCGAGCGGCCGGATCGCGATGGTGACGCCTGGCGCGAGCGGGGCGAAGCTCGTGGAATACGCCTGGCCGGGCGCTGCGACATCCGGCTGCTCTGCCATGGCCGGGATCGTGAGAACGGCGGCGATGCCTAGCGCTGCGATCGCCAGGGATTTGGACATGGTGGTGGATCCTCCTGTTCGACCCGGCTTGGCACCGGAGACGGATGATCCACCACCATAGATAAACACATCGTTAGGGCGTACTGCCCGTTCGGGCAGCCCGTACTCAGCCGAACGCTTTGAGCGCCGCCTTCATCCAGGTCACGTGCCGCGGCTCGGTCTGGCATGTCTCGACAGCGCCGGCCCATTCGGCCGCAAGGGACTGCGGCTGGCCGCCCGCTTCGATGATCGCCTGCACTTCCTCCAAGACCGAGTGATCGAGCGCGGCGAACCGGCCGATATGATCGTTGGAGATGATCGTCGTCATTGTCGACTCCGTCGGAACGGTGTTGATAAGGCGGCACGTTAGACCGGAATCGGCGGTCGCGCAGTGACTTGGTTCACAGAGAACCGGGCCGGGCAAATCCACGGAAATCGTATATGATTCAATCGGTTGAGCCTTGGCCGGCAAGCGGAGCCGGGGCGGGAGTGGCGCGGCCCGGCCGGTCTAGATCCGCGCGAAAATGAGAGCGGCCCCTGCCGCGATGGCCGCCAGCCGCGGCCATGCGCGCCCGCCGATGCCGATCGTTGCGTAAGACACCAGGCCGATGCCAAGGGCAACCTTGATCGCGGCGAACAGCGCCAGGGCGACACCCTCGTCCGGGCGCAGCAGCGCGGGATTGGCGATGAAGGCCGGCGGCAGCAGGAACAGGCCGAGGCCGAGGCGCATCGCCGTGCCGGCGACGGGGAGCCACGGGGTCTGGGCGATGCCGGCGGCGATGTAGACGGTGCCGCAGACCGGCGGCGTGATGGTTGAGAGCAGCGCGTACCAGAAGATGAAGAAATGCGCCTCGAGCTGGTCGAGGCCGAGTTCGGCAAGGGCGGGCGCCGCGACCGAGACGCAGATGATGTAGGCCGCTGTGGTCGGCACTTCCATGCCGAGGATGATGCAGGCAAGCGCGGTCAGGATAAGCGCCAGCCAGATGCGGCCGCCGGAAACCGACAGGATCGCCGACGTGACCTTGACGCCGAGCCCCGTCATCTGCAGCACGCCGACGATGATGCCGGCGCAGACGATGACGGCGGCGATCATCGCCATCTGTCCCGATGCATCCACCGCGGCCTGCGCCAGACGGCGGCCCCAGCGGCTCCAGTCGATGTGGCCGGTGTGATCGATCAGCAGCAGCAGAACGGTGGCGCCTATAGCAATAAGGCAGGCGTATTGCGGCGTGTAGCTGGTGAAAATCAGCATCGCCACCAGAATGCCGAACGGCAGCAGGAAGAAGGGCGCCGTGCGCCCGACATGCGCCCAGGACGGCAGTTCGCTTTCCGGCAGGCCCTTCAGACCATAGACATAGGCAAAGAAGTGGCAGCCGAGCCACGTGACGACGTAGAACAGCGCCGCAGGCAATGCGGCCGCGACCATGACGTCGGTGTAGGTGATGCGCAGCATCTCGGCCATCAGGAAGGCGCCCGCGCCCATGATCGGCGGCGTGATTTGGCCGCCGGTCGAGGCGACCGCCTCGACCGCCGCCGCGAATTTCCGCGGATAGCCGAGCCGGATCATGTTCGGGATCGTGATGGTGCCGGTACCGGCAACGTTCGCCGATGCCGAACCCGAGATCGTGCCGTAGAGCGCCGATGCGACGACCTCTACCTTGGCCGAGCCGGCGCGATAGCGCCCGGCGACTCGTTTGGCGATTGCCATGAAGCCTTCGCCGGCATCGCCCGCGCCGACGACCGCGCCGAGGATCAGGAACGGCGCCACCACGGTTGCAGAGATTGCCGTCAGCTCGCCCCACAAGCCGCCCTCGGCGATGATCAGCGTGCCGAGAAAGGATTCGAGCGGCAGCCCGTCATGACCGTACTCGCCGGGAATGAGATGACCGAACAGCCCGTAGGCAAGGGCGAGCAGGGCGACCGACGGCAGCACCGGCTTGATCGCGCGCCGCGCCATGTCGAGGACCGCGATGATCAGCACCACCGCGACGGCGTGCTGCAGCCAGCCCTCGATCGTGCCGTACTGGTCGAGCAGGCGGTCGCGGTCGAGCACGATGTACAGGCATGCCGCCATGCCGAGCGCGCCGACCGCATAGCCGATGCCGCGCGACAAAGGCGATCCCTTCGCGCCGATGAAGAACACCCACGGAATGGTCAGCAGCAGATGCAGCGGCCGCGAGACGAGATTCGGAATCAGGCCCGAGAAGATCAGCCAGATATGAAAGCCGACCGTGACCGCCGCCCAGGCGAGAATGATCAGGTGCTTCAAACGGACATCCAACCTAGCGCAATTCAGCTCGACAGAAACGTGTAGGGGCGGGTTTAAACCCGCCCCTACGATCTTGCATGTATGAGTGTGCTATCGCGCCGATTGCGGCACGGCGATCTTCGCTTCCTCGTAGTACCTGATCGCGCCGGGATGGAGCTTGCCGGACAGCGACCCGATCATGTCGGGGCTCACGCCGCCCCACAGCGGGTTCTGCTTCGTCATCGCCGTACGCTGCGTCCAGAACGCCTTGGTGACGGCATAGGCGGTCGCGTCGTCCATGCGCGTCGTGGCATAGGCGCCGACCGGCACCGACATGGTGGTGACGTCATAGTCCTGGGTAGGGTAGGTGCCCTTGGGGATGACGATTCCGATCGAGGTCTTGTCGACCAGCTGCACGGTCGCGAGCTGCTGCGGCGTCAGCGAGAGGATCCTGATCGGCGTCGACGCGGCGAGTTCCGTCACCTGCGGCGACGGATGCGCGCTGGCGGTGACGAAGCCGGTCACCTGGTTGTTGCGCACCGCGGCCGAGGCGGAGGCAAGCTCGGTGTCGACCAGCTTCACCTTGCCGGCCATGCCGAGCGCCTCGAATGCGGCGATGGTCAGGCGCTGGCCGGCCGTGCCGCGGCCGCCGGGAATGAAGTCCTTGCCGGCAAGGTCGGTGAGGTCCCTGACGCCGGAATCGGCGCGCACGATCCAGTGCATGGTGATGCCCGGGACCGGAAACAGGCCGCGGATCGCGTCGTAGCCGCTCTCGCCCTCGAACGGCTTCTTGCCGGCACGTGCCGCGTCGAGCAGGCCGGGCGGGGTGGTGAAGACGAAATTGCCCGGGCGGCGCGCGGCCTCCTTGACGTTCTGAACCGAGCCCTGGCTCTCCTCGACCGTCGCGGTCATCTTGCCGCCGCTGGCGGCCTTGAGCGCCTCGCCGATCTGCACGGTCATCAGATAGTAGGACGTGCCGGTCTGGGCCGACTTCAGCGTGACGCGGGTCTGGGCCGCGGCATCGGTGGCGCTGCCGAGCGCCAGGATGGCGGCGGCAGCGAGCAGTGTCTTCTTCACGGGCATTCCCCCTCGAGTAAATGGCGCCGGATCATGCCCGGCCCGCGCCACCTGACGCAAGCGGGCCGAGCGCGGCCGGGCGAAGCACTATGCGAAGCAGGTAAGTTGTTGATTATTTGTGCAATTACCTGGCGCTTCACTGCTTCACAGGAGTTTGCAGTTCGCCTTCGGCCCCGCGTCGAGGGATCGGGACCTGCGCTTGCCGTGGAGATCGTCGGGCCTGCATCGCGGTCGCACGCCATCCTCGCAAAACAGGCGCCTGCCGGGCCTCGGGCCTGCAGGCGCAATGGGCCGGCCGGAGTCCAGCACAAGCCGTGACGGGACAGAAGGCGGTTTCTTCACGGAAGCGATGTTTCTCCATGCATACCACCTAAGATTTAGTCCTGTGTGGACGAGGACCCTTGAGCAATGGCACGATAGAATCGTGCAGTTCGGATATCGGCCGCGGGGGCGGCCGCTCGCACGGCCTGCGCACTCGACGTTTTCTGATCAGACTCCGCCCCGCATTCCGTCCAGGAGAACTCCATGATCAAGCTGCGCGTGAACGGTCGCGAACACAGCTTCAATGCCGATCCCGAGATGCCCCTGCTCTGGTACCTGCGCGACGAGCTCGGCCTCACCGGCACCAAGTTCGGCTGCGGCGTCGCGCAATGCGGCGCCTGTACCGTGCATCTCGACGGCGATGCGGTGCGCTCGTGCATCACGACGATGGGCGAGGCGGACGGTCGCGCGGTGACGACCATCGAGGGGCTCGACCCCGAAGGCGAGCATCCCGTGCAGAAGGCCTGGCGCGACGCCGGCGTGCCGCAATGCGGCTACTGCCAGGCCGGCCAGATCATGCAGGCGGCCGCCTTCCTGCAGCAGACGAAGAACCCCGGCGACGACGACATCGACGCCGCGATGGCTGGCAACATCTGCCGCTGCGGGACTTATCAGCGCATCCGCGCCGCCATCAAGGCGGCAGCAAAGGGGGCGTGAGATGTCCCGGATCATCATCGAGAACGTCAGCCGGCGCGGCTTCCTCGCCGGCGTCGCCTCCGCCGGCGGGCTGGTGCTCGCGGCGCAGATCCTGCCGCTGCGCGCGCTGGCGCAGAACGCGAAGAAATTCGGCGCCGATGCGATGCCGCACGGCACCGTCAACGATCCGCGCGTGTTCGTGTCGATCGCCGGCGACGGCACCGTCACCATCGTCTGCCATCGTTCCGAGATGGGGCAGGGGGTGCGCACAGGCATTCCGCTGATCGTCGCGGAGGAGCTCGAAGCCGACTGGACGCGCGTGAAGATCGCGCAGGCGCCGGGCGACGAGGCAAAATACGGCAACCAGGACACCGACGGCTCGCGCAGCACGCGGCATTTCATGAAGCCGATGCGCGAGTGCGGCGCCGCGGCGCGCACGATGCTCGAGGCGGCCGCGGCCAAACGCTGGGGCGTCGATCCTGCCGAGGTGGAGGCGCAGAACCACGAGGTGCTCCACAAGGCTTCGGGCCGCAAGCTCGGTTACGGCGAGCTCGCCGCCGACGCCGCCGCGATGCCGGTTCCGGCGACGGACAGCCTGAAGCTCAAGGACCCGTCGCAGTTCCGCTATATCGGCAAGGACACGCCGATCGTCGACGGCTTCGACATCACGACCGGCCGCGCCATGTACGGCACCGACACGCGGCTGCCCGGTATGAAATACGCGGTCATCGCGCGGCCGCCGGTCTATGGCGGCAAGGTGAAGTCCGTCGATTCCGCCGAGGCAATGAAGATCGCCGGGGTCGAGAAGGTAGTGCAGATCGAGGGCGAGCCGCCGCCGTCGGTGTTCATGCCGGTCGGCGGCGTCGCGGTGATCGCGACCAACACGTGGTCGGCGATCCGCGGCCGCGAGGCGCTGAAGATCGAGTGGGAGGACGGGCCCAACCGCGCCTACGACTCGAAAGCCTACGCGCAGCAGATGCGCGAGACCGCACGCAGGCCGGGCAAGGTCGTGCGCAAGGAAGGCGAGTTCGATGCGGCGTTCGCGCGGGCCGCGACGAAGCTCGAGGCCGAGTATTACGTTCCGCATCTCGCGCATGCGACGATGGAGCCGCCCTGCGCCACGGCGCGCATCCAGGGCGACAAGTGCGAGGTGTGGACGTCGGTGCAGAGCCCGCAGGCTGCCCGCGACTTCGTGGCGAAGCGCCTCGGCCTGCCGCCCGGGAACGTCACCGTGAACGTGACGCTGCTCGGCGGCGGGTTCGGCCGCAAGTCTAAACCTGATTTCGCGGTCGAGGCGGCGATCCTGTCACGGGAGATGGGCGGTGCACCGGTCAAGGTGATGTGGACCCGCGAGGACGACATCCATAACGGCGTCTACCACGCGGTTTCCGTCGAGCGCATCGAGGCGGGGCTCGATGCCGGCGGCAAGCCGATCGCGTGGCGCCACCGCAGCGTGCAGCCCAGCATCGGCTCGCTGTTCGGTCCGGACTCGAAGCATCAGCTCGCCCTCGAGCACGGCATGGGCCTCGCCGACGTGCCCTTCGATGTCGCCAATCTCCAGATCGAGGACGGCGAGGCGGCCGCGATGACTCGGATCGGATGGTTCCGTTCCGTCTCCAACATTCAGCGCGCCTTCGCCATTCAGTCCTTCGTCGCGGAGATCGCTGCGGCGACCGGCAGGGACCAGAAGGAGGCGCTGCTGGCGATGATCGGTCCCGCGCGGATCGTCGATCCGCGCAAGTCGATGTCGGATTTCTGGGACTATGGCGAGAACCCGGACATCTATCCGATCGATACCGGCCGCCTGCGGCGCGTCGTCGAGCTGGTCGCCGAGCGCGGCGATTGGGGACGCAAGCTGCCGCCCGGCCGCGGCCTCGGCATTGCGGCGCATCGCAGCTTCGTCAGCTACATCGCCACCGTCGTCGAGGTCGAGGTGGACGACACGGGCGAGTTTACAATTCCGCGCGTCGACATCGCGATCGACTGCGGCGCCTTCGTCAATCCCGACCGCATCCGGTCGCAGCTCGAAGGCGCCGTGGTCATGGGACTCAGTCTCGCGAAGAAGAGCGAGATCACCTACAAGGACGGCCGCGTCGAGCAGGGCAATTTCGACGACTACGAGGTGGCCCGCATCGACGAGGCGCCGCGCGAGACGCGAGTCCACATCGTGCCGGCCGACTTCTCCGTCCCGCTAGGCGGCGTCGGCGAGCCTGGCGTGCCGCCCTTCGCGCCCGCCCTCGCGAACGCGATCTTCGCCGCGACCGGCAAACGCATCCGCAACCTGCCGATCCGCGATCAGCTGATGGCGCAGGCGTCGGGCACGACGAAGTAGGGGCGGAGATTCGTGCGGGGCGACCTCATCCTTCGACAGGCTCAGGATGAGGTCGCCCGTTAGGTCGCGTTCCGTTTTGGAAAAGCGCGATAGAAGAAAAGCCTCATCCTGAGCTTGTCGAAGGGTGAGGCTCAGGGCGCGTTGAAGCGGCGCGGATTGGTCTTCCCGAGAGCCAGCCGCTGCATCTCGGCGAAGTCGCCGCGGATCAGCGCTTCCTTCTTGGCGCGTGACCAGCCTTTGATCTGACGCTCGGCAGCGATTGCATCAGTGATGCGGTCGAATTCCTGGTGCCAGACAAGTTCGACCGGTCGGCGCTTCGAGGTGTAGCCGCCGAAGATACCGGAATTGTGTTCGGCAACGCGTTGTCCCAGGCCGAGTCGCGCGGACCCTACGTAGTAGGAGCCGTCGCTGCAGAGGAGCATGTAGACGTGGACCACGCCGGCGGCCTCATCCTTCGACAAGCTCAGGATGAGGCCTTGGGAGATACCGCGTCAATCTTCCGGGCGGAATCCCTCTGTCCGACCCTCGAACCGCTCTATCCAGAGTCCTCATCCTGAGCTTGTCGAAGGGTGAGGGCATGCGTGTCACACGTCGCGCCGGGGACCTCATCCTTCGACAGGCTCAGGATGAGGTCCCTGAGAGGGAGAGGGCTCATTCCGCCGCGTGGTAGATCTCGGCACCCGTCTTGCGGAACTTCTCCGACATCTCGTCCATGCCCTTGGCCGCCTGCTCGCGGATCTCCTGCGTGATCTTCATCGAGCAGAATTTGGGGCCGCACATCGAGCAGAAATGCGCGAGCTTGGCGCCCTCGGCGGGCAGCGTCTGGTCGTGGAACTTCTCCGCAGTCTCGGGGTCGAGCGACAGGTTGAACTGGTCGCGCCAGCGGAACTCGAAACGGGCACGGGACAGCGCATCGTCGCGCAGCTTTGCCGCGGGATGGCCCTTGGCGAGATCGGCGGCGTGCGCCGCGATCTTGTAGGTGACGACGCCGACCTTGACGTCGTCGCGGTCGGGCAGGCCGAGATGCTCCTTCGGCGTCACATAGCAGAGCATCGCCGTGCCGAACCAGCCGATCATTGCGGCGCCGATGCCGCTGGTGATGTGGTCGTATCCGGGGGCGATGTCGGTGGTGAGCGGCCCCAGCGTGTAGAATGGCGCCTCGCCGCACACCGCGAGCTGCTTGTCCATGTTGGCCTTGATCTTGTGCATCGGCACGTGGCCGGGGCCCTCGATCATCACCTGCACGTCCTGGTCCCAGGCGATCTTCGTCAGCTCGCCCAGCGTCTCCAATTCGGCGAACTGCGCTTCGTCGTTGGCGTCGGCGATCGAGCCGGGCCGCAGCCCGTCGCCGAGCGAGAAGCTGACGTCATAGGCGCGCATGATCTCGCAGATCTCGGCGAAACGCTCGTAGAGGAAGCTCTCCTTGTGATGCGCGAGGCACCATTTCGCCATGATCGAGCCGCCGCGGCTGACAATCCCGGTAACGCGCTTTGCCGTCAGCGGGATATAGGGCAGCCGCACGCCGGCATGGATGGTGAAATAGTCGACGCCCTGCTCGCACTGCTCGATCAGCGTGTCGCGATAGATCTCCCAGGTCAGCGCCTCGGCCTTTCCGCCGACCTTCTCCAGCGCCTGGTAGATCGGCACGGTGCCGATGGGCACGGGCGAATTGCGGATGATCCATTCGCGCGTGGTGTGGATGTTGCGCCCGGTGGACAGGTCCATCACCGTGTCGGCGCCCCAGCGGATCGCCCACACCATCTTCTCGACCTCCTCCTCGATCGACGAGGCGACCGCGGAGTTGCCGATATTGGCGTTGATCTTCACCAGGAAGTTCCGGCCGATGATCATCGGCTCGGTTTCCGGGTGGTTGATGTTGGCGGGAATGATGGCGCGGCCGCGCGCAACTTCGTCGCGCACGAATTCGGGCGTGACGTGGTCGGGGATCGATGCGCCGAAGCTCTCGCCGTCGCGCGCGGCGGCTTCCGCCACCGCCTCGCGACCGAGATTCTCGCGGATCGCGATGTACTCCATCTCCGGCGTGACGATGCCCTTGCGGGCGTAATGAAGCTGCGTCACCGCGCGTCCGGGCTTCGCGCGGAGCGGGCGATTGCGCGTCGCGAACACGGCCGTGTTGGCCTGGGCCTCGCCGCGCTTCAGTCCGTCGTCCTCCGGCCTGATCGCGCGGCCCTCGTACGCCTCGACGTCGCCGCGCGTGCGGATCCATGCGGCGCGGACGGGTGCAAGTCCGGCGCGAATGTCGATCCTCGCCTCGGGGTCCGTATAGGGTCCGGATGTGTCGTAGACGCGCACCGGGGGCTCGTTCGCGGTCGGCGCCAGGTCTATCTCGCGCAGCGGCACGCGGAGATCGGGATGGCGCTTGCCGGAGACGTAGACCTTGCGCGAGGCGGGCAGCGGTCCGGTCGAGACGGTGTTCGGCTGGTTTCGGATGTCGTCGGGCATCGGTCGAATCTCCTGTTGCAGCATGGCGACGGAGATCCGGGAGGGACGGTCGGGACGGGGACGGGGGCGGCTTCGTCGGTCGAGTTCTGTGCTGCGCGGCCCGCGAGTTCCAGTTCCTACGCCGGTATGACCCGGATCAGGTTCGACGGGTTTCCGCGCTGCCCGGTGTCCTACGACGGATTGGGCCGGCGGTGTCTCAGCCCCCTGGCGGGGCTCCCCTCGGAACACAACGACACTCGGACGCGGCGGCGGCAAAGTCAAGAACGGCGGTACGAGATGCGCGATCGGAACTCTCTCTCTTTGGGAGAGGCGCATGTCAATTGACATGCGGGTGAGGGGCAGTGTCTCCGCGCGGGCAAGTGCCGGTCGGCATTGGCGCGTGCTGAACCGGGACCCTCACCCTAACGGGACTCGACTGCTTGCCGCCGAGGCTGGCCCGCTGCACTATGGCGCCCCATATAAGTCGAAGACATTGCCGGAAACGCCTTATGAGCACGCTTCTCGTCACCCACGCCGCCTGCCTCGACCACGATCCGGGCGCCTATCACCCGGAATCGCCGGCGCGGCTGCAGGCCGTGCTCGAGGGTCTTTCCGATCCCGAATTCAAGGACCTCGAGCGGGTCAAGGCGCCGCGCGCCGAGGACCGGCACCTGACGCTGTGCCATCCTGTCTCCTATGTCGAGGCGGTGATGGGCACGATCCCGCCGGCGGGGCGCCACGCCCTCGACGGCGACACCATCGTCTGCCCAGCCTCGGGCGAGGCGGCGCTGCGCGCGGCGGGCGCGGTCGTCGCGGCGGTGGACGCGGTGGTGGAGGGCAGGGCGAAGAATGCGTTCTGCGCGGTGCGGCCGCCAGGCCATCACGCCGAGGCGGGGCAGGCGATGGGCTTCTGCATGTTCAACAACGTCGCGATCGGTGCCCTGCATGCGCGCGCCAATCACGGGCTCGACCGCGTCGCGGTGATCGACTTCGACGTGCATCACGGTAACGGCACGCAGCACATGTTCGAGCGCGACCCGAACCTGTTCTACGCCTCGTCGCATCAGTGGCCGCTCTATCCCGGCACAGGTGCGGCGGAGGAGCGGGGGCTCGGCAACGTCGTCAACCTGCCGCTGCGCCCCTATTCGAGCGGCGAGGAGTTCCGTCGCGGCGTCGAGCGCTTGATTCTGCCTGCGCTCGACCGGTTCCGGCCGGAGCTGGTCATGATCTCGGCCGGCTTCGATGCCCACGCCGACGACCCGCTCGGGTCGCTGCAGCTGCACGAGGACGACTACGAATGGGTGACGGCCGCCCTGATGGAAGTGGCGGAAACGCATGCCAAGGGCCGGCTGGTCTCGACGCTCGAAGGCGGCTACGACCTGCACGCCCTTGCCGCATCGGCCGCGGCGCATGTGCGGGCGTTGATGGCCGCCTGATCTGTTCCGATCATCATCGCTATCTGCCTTACAAAGCGGGGTCATCGCATGACCTGGCATGTGCTTGGACGCGCGCTGGCCGTCGTCCTTCTGCTTGGCGGGGCCGGCGTCGCTTCCGCTCAGACCCTGGAATCGCCTTCCGGCCCCGTCATCCTCACCGTCACAGGCAGGATCGCGCAGACCAATCGCCGTCCGTTCGACGGGAGCCGCGATGCCTTCTTCAAGAACCAGCAGGTGACGTTCGAGCGCGCCGCGGAATTCGATCTGGCAATGCTCGAAGCCCTCGGCATGCGCAAGGTACAGGCTGATTACCCGCAGGGCGGGCCGCTGCACATCTTCGAGGGGCCGCTGCTGCGCGACGTGCTGAAGGCGGCGGTCGCAGGCGGCGCGACGATCAAAGTCTCGGCGCTCGATGGCTACACGCAGGAGATTCCGGTTGCGGAGCTCGAGCGGTGGCCGATCGTTCTGGCCGTGAAGCGCGACGGAAAATATCTGGCGCTCGGCGGCTTCGGGCCGTCCTGGGTCGCCTTTCCGCGCAAGGACGTTCCGGCGCTCGCCGACCGCGGCGACGAGCAATGGGTCTACGCGATCGTCCACATCGCGGTGGAGTGACTCGCTAGCCTCGCCGGTGCATCTCGATCAGGGTGGCGGCGGCGCGCTTTGCGGTCGCCGCCGCACCCGGCTCGCCGAGGACGAGGGCCGCGGCCGTGGCGCCCTCGATAAGCAGGTAAAGCTCGCGCGCGAGCCGCACCGGCGCAACGAATCCGGCTTGCGCGACCAGCTCGCGCAGCAGGGCCAGCATGGCGCGCTTGTGGTCGGCGGCGGCGCGGCGCAGCGGGTGCCCGGGATCAGGAAACGCGCCGGCGGCGTGGACGAACGGGCAACCGCGGAAATCCGGCTGGCGGAACCAGGTCTCGAGCGCATCGAACAGCGCCAGCAGCTTGCCTTCCGGCTCCGGCGCGGCGGCAGCGGCGCTCCCCAGCATCGCCAGGAGCGCTGCGTCCCGCCGCTTCAGGACCGCGCGGGCGAGTCCCTCCTTGGAGCCGAAATGCTGGTAGAGGCTGCGACTCGACTTGCCGGACGCGGCGAGGATCGCGTCGATGCCGGCCCCATGAATGCCGTGAAGCCCGAACAGCCGCTCCGCCGCGTCGAGCAGGGCTGGTACAACCGCTTGCCGCATCATGATGAATTTGTATAAATAAAACGTTCTCTTTACAAGCCGATTGTCGCGCCACCGTGGACCGCGGCGGTTTGGGCATGGCACGGCGCGGAGGTGTCGCCTATAACACCGCGACTACTGGGGAGCCCGCGATGGCCGAAAACGCGATTCCAGCCGATATTGCCAAGCTGAGCTTCGAAGATGCGCTCAAGGAGCTTGAGGAGATCGTCCGCTCGCTCGAATCCGGCAAGGGCAAACTCGACGAGGCGATCAAGTCCTATGAGCGCGGTGCTGCGCTCAAACGCCATTGCGAGCGCAAGCTGACCGAGGCGCAGAGCCGGATCGAGAAAATCGCGCTCGGCGGCGATGGCGCGGTGAAGAGCGAGCCCGCCACCTTTGGGTGATGCTGCGTGACGTCCAGGCTGCAGCAGGCGCTTGCGGACGACGCCGCGGAGATTGAGCGCGCTCTCGAAGCGCTGCTGCCGGCGGGCAATGGACTCGAATCCCGTCTGTACGAGGCGATGCGCCACGCCACGCTCGATGGCGGCAAGCGGCTGCGGCCGTTCCTGGTGCTGCAGAGCGCAAGGCTGTTCGCGGTAAGCGAGGCATGTGCGCTGCGCGCCGCCTGCGCGATCGAGATGGTGCATTGCTACAGCCTCGTGCACGATGACCTCCCGGCGATGGACGACGACGATCTGCGGCGCGGCCGCCCGACCGTCCACAAGCAGTTCGACGAAGCCACCGCGATCCTGGCGGGCGATGCCCTGCTCACTGCGGCGTTCGCGGTGCTCGCCGATCCGCTGACCCATTCCGATGCGAAGGTCCGCGCCGATCTGGTGCTGGCGCTGGCGGACGCGGCGGGCGCAGAGGGCATGGTCGGCGGGCAGATGATCGATCTGCTCGCAGAGAACCAGGCGCTCGATATCGGCGCCATCACGCGGCTGCAACGCATGAAGACCGGCGCGCTGATCTGTGTCGCCGCCGAGGCGGGCGCCATCCTCGGCAAGGCGCCGCAACCGTTGCGCGAGGCGCTGCGCGGCTACGCACAGGCGCTCGGGCTCGCGTTCCAGATGAGCGATGACCTGCTCGACGCGGAAGGCTCGGCCGGCGAGGTCGGCAAGCGCACCGGCAAGGACGCCACCCGCGGCAAGGCTACGTTCGTCTCGCTCCTGGGGGCCGAGCGCGCCCGCGCCCAGGCCCGCATGCTTGCGGAGCAAGCCGTTGAGCATCTTGATTTGTTCGGCGAAAAAGCCGACCTTCTGCGCGACGTCGCGCGTTGGGTGGTCGACCGGCGCAGCTGATGCCAACGGCCGCAATTAAGGACCGACATGACCGACATCGGGCACAATTCCGCCACACCGCTGCTCGACACGATTGCTGACGCCACCGACCTCCGCAGGCTTTCGCCCGAGCAGCTCAGGCAGCTTGCCGACGAGCTGCGGCGCGAGACGATCGACGCGGTCAGTCGCACCGGCGGCCATCTCGGCGCAGGGCTCGGCGTGGTCGAGCTTACGGTCGCGCTTCATAGCGTGTTCGACACGCCGGGCGACCGGCTGGTCTGGGACGTGGGGCATCAGTGCTACCCACATAAAATCCTCACCGGCCGGCGCGACCGGATCCGCACGTTGCGCCAGGGCGGCGGCCTGTCCGGCTTCACGCGGCGCAGCGAGAGCGCGTACGACCCGTTCGGCGCCGCGCACAGCTCGACCTCGATCTCCGCCGCACTCGGCATGGCTGTGGGACGCGACCTCAAGGGCGCCAGGAACAATGTCATCGCCGTGATCGGCGACGGCGCCATGAGCGCCGGCATGGCCTACGAGGCGATGAACAACGCCGGTTCGATGGACACGCGGCTGATCGTCATCCTCAACGACAACGACATGTCGATAGCACCCCCGGTCGGTGCGATGAGCGCCTATCTGTCGAAGCTGATCTCGTCGAAGTCGTACCGGCACATCCGGCAGGTGGCGAAGGATCTGGCCGACAGGTTCCCGCGTCCCCTCAAGAATGCCGCACAGCGCGCCGAGGAATTCGCGCGCGGCATGGTGACGGGCGGCACGCTGTTCGAGGAACTCGGCTTCTATTACGTCGGGCCGATCGACGGCCACAATCTCGACCACCTGCTGCCGGTCCTGAAGAACGTCCGCGATTCGAGCGAGCCCGGTCCGGTGCTGATCCATGTCGTGACGCAGAAGGGCAGGGGCCATCCTTTCGCGCAGGAATCGGCGGACAAGTATCACGCCGTCAACAAGTTCGACTTGGTCACCGGCACGCAGCTGAAGTCGAAGGCGGCGGCGCCGACTTACACCAAGGTCTTCGCCGACAGCCTGATCGCCGAGGCCGAGCGTGACGAGCGCATCGTCGCCATCACCGCGGCGATGCCGTCCGGCACCGGCCTCGACCAGTTCGCCGAGCGCTTCCCGAAGCGCTGCTTCGACGTCGGCATCGCCGAGCAGCACGCAGTGACGTTTGCCGCGGGCCTCGCGACCGAGGGTTTCAAGCCGTTCGTCGCGATTTATTCGACCTTCCTGCAGCGCGCCTATGACCAGGTCGTGCACGACGTCGCCATCCAGCAATTGCCCGTGCGCTTTGCCATGGACCGCGCCGGGCTGGTCGGCGCCGACGGTGCGACCCATGCCGGCGCCTACGACATCGCCTATCTCGGCTGTCTGCCGGGCATGGTGCTGATGGCGGCCGCCGACGAGGCAGAGCTGATGCACATGATCGCAACCCAGGTGTCGATCGACGATCGGCCATCGGCCGTGCGCTATCCGCGCGGCGAAGGGACCGGCGTCGCCATGCCGGCGCGCGGCGAAGTGCTGCCGCTCGGCAGGGGGCGCGTGCTGCGCGAAGGCACGAAGGTGGTGCTGCTGTCGTTCGGCGCGCGGCTCGGCGAGTGCTTCAAGGCGGCCGAGGAGCTCGCCGCGCGCGGGCTGTCGACTACCGTCGCGGACGCTCGCTTCGCCAAGCCGCTCGACGAGGATCTCGTGCGCCGGCTCGCCGCCGAGCACGAGGTGCTGATCACGATCGAGGAGGGGGCGATCGGCGGCTTCGCCGCCCAGGTGATGCAGTTTCTGGCCATGGCGGGCCTGCTCGACACCGGCCTCAGATTCAGGCCGATGATCCTGCCCGACCGCTTCATCGAGCACGACAGTCCGAGCAAGCAGTACGACGACGCCGGACTGTCCGCCCGCAATATCGTCGCGACGGCGCTCGCCGCACTCGGCGGCCAGGCCGGCACGCAGCCGGTCAGGGCTTAGCGGTCCGACTTCGCAGTCGGCTGTCATGCCCGGCCCCCGGATCAGGTCCGAGGGGACCGGGCATCCAGTATCGCGGACCGAGCCGCTACATCTGGATCGCCGGATCGAGTCCGGCGATGATAACCGTGGTTTAGGGGATGGCGCTGGACCGGATCACGTCGCCGACGCGAGCGTCGTCTCGACCGCCCCGCCCGCCTCTGCCCAGTCCTTGAAGGCCCCCAGGTTGTAAACCTGCGTATAGCCCATGTCCTTGAGCGCCTTGCCGCCCAGCGCCGAGCGGCCGCCAGATGCGCAGTAGAGGATGACCGTCTTGTTCTTTGCGAAGCTCTGGTCATGGTAGGGCGATTCGGGGTCAGCCCGGAACTCCAGCATGCCGCGCGACACGTTCAGCGCGCCGGCGATCTTGCCGCTCTTCTGCACCTCCGGCGCGTCGCGGACGTCGATCACAATCGCGTTGTTCCCGGCAATCATGTCCCTGGCCTGCGCCGGCGTGATCCGCGGCACCGCGGCGTTGGCCGCTTCCATCATCTGCTTGACACTCGTAGCCATATCGTTCTCCTCTGTTCGCTTGCTCGTGCCCGTTATTCCACGATGCTTCCACCCGGTCTGCGGGCGGCCGACCGGCCGTTTCCGAGCGCACCCAAATAGCCGACGCGGCGTCGCCCGCGAATGACTGAGCGACCGAATCGTCTGACTGTTCGTCCAAATCTGTGGGGAAACCACAATGATGGATCCGCTCTCGGATGCGCTTCGTTCGGTCCGGCTGACGGGCGGCATCTTCCTCGATGCGCACTTTACGGCGCCGTGGTGCGTAACGGCGCAGATCGGGGCCGAGGACTGCAAGCCGTTCCTGGCGTCGGTTGCCCAGGTGATCGCTTACCACTTCGTCGTCGATGGCGCGCTGTATGTCTGCGTCGGCGACGAACCGCCGATGCAGGTTCAAGCCGGCGAGATCGTGCTCCTGCCGCGCAATGATCTCCATATTCTCGCGAGCGCGCCAGGGCTCAGGCCGGTGCGCACCGGCACCCTGATTCAACCCGCCGCGGATGGCGGCCTTGCCCGCATTTCTCATGGGGGCGGAGGGGAGCCGTCGCGCCTCGTCTGCGGCTTTCTCGGCACGGAGGACGCCTACAATCCGCTGATCGCGGCCTTGCCGAGCGTGCTGAGGTTCGGCGTCCACGAGGCCGCATCGCGCGACTGGATCGAGGCATCGGTCCGGTTTGCGGCGAGCGAACTTGCCGCAGGCCGTTTGGCCTCGTCCGGCGTCATGTCGCGTCTTTCGGAGCTGCTGCTGGTCGAGGCGGTCCGCCAGTACGCCTCGACGCTGGCAGAGAACGAGGCCGGCTGGCTGAGAGGGCTGAGAGATCCGCAGGTCGGGCGTGCACTGGCGCTCATCCATCGCGACATCGGCGCGCCCTGGTCCGCGGAGACGTTGGCGCGGGAAGTCGGATTGTCGCGCAGCGCCTTCATGGACCGCTTCCGCGAGCTCATCGGCGTGCCGCCGATCCGCTATCTCACGATCTGGCGGCTGCGGACGGCGCGGCTGCAGCTTCGCGAGACGGGAAAGTCCGTGGGCCAGCTCGCGCACGCCGTCGGCTATGGGTCGGAGGAGGCCTTCAGCCGGGCATTCAAGCGGGAGTTCGGCCTTTCGCCCGCGCGGTGGCGAGAACAGAAAGCGGAGCCGTCCGACAAACATCCAGGATTGTCCGCATCCCCCCACGCATGACTCGGCTGCGCGTCGCGCGGTTGCCACGGCATCGGGCGCGCGCTAGACACGCGGCCCCATGTCTACGCTTGCCCAGAACAAGACCGTGCATTCGCCGTGGCGTGCCGAGCTGCGCGCGACAGCGGCGCTCGCCTTGCCGCTGATCGGCACGCAGCTCGCGCAGATATCGACGATGACCACCGACGTGGTGCTGCTTGGGTGGCACAGCGCCGAAGCGCTCGCAGCCGGAGCGCTCGGCACCAACGTCGTCTATGTGCTGATCACGTTTACGCTCGGCATCGTCATGGCGGTGTCGCCGCTGGTCGCACAGGCGGTCGGGCGCAAGCGCCACGCCGTGCGTGACGCGCGGCGCAGCGTGCGACAGGGGTTCTGGGCGGCGTTCGCGGTCGGCGTGCCGTGCATGGTCGTGATCTGGCACACTGAAGCCATCCTGCTCGCCGTGGGCCAGGAGCCGGCGAATGCCGCCGCCGCCGCCGGCTATGCACGGGCGATGCTGTGGGGCTTTCTGCCCGCCGTCGGATTCATGCTCTTGCGCTTCTTCGTTGCGGCGCTGGAGCGTCCGCGCCCGGCGCTGGTGGTGATGGTTCTGGCAGTCCTTCTCAATGCGCTGCTCGCCTGGACGCTGATCTTCGGCCGGTTCGGACTGCCACCGCTCGGCGTAGTCGGGGCGGGCATCGCCACCAGCATCGCCAACACCTTCAGCTTTCTGGCCTTGCTCGCGTTCATCCTGTCCGATCATCGCTTCCGCCGCTTCTACATCCTCGGCCGGCTGTGGCGGCCGGATTGGCGGCGCTTCATCGAGATCTTCCGCATCGGCCTGCCGATCGGCGTGATCCTGGTGCTCGAGGTGACGCTGTTCGCCGGCGCCGTGCAGCTCATGGGCCTGCTCGGCACGGCCGAGATCGCCGCCCACCAGATCGCGCTGCAATGCGCCGCCGTCGCCTTCATGGTGCCGCTCGGCATCGGCCAGGCGGCGACGGTGCGCGTCGGCCTCGCCGCCGGTGCGCGCGATGCGGCGGGCGTTGCGCGCGCCGGATGGGTGGCGCTGGCGCTCGGCGTAACGTTCATGTCGTGTACGGCGCTGCTGATGTGGACGATGCCGCACGCGCTGGTCGGGCTGTTCGTCGAGGATGTCCCGGGCAATGCGCGCGTGATCGGGCTGGCGACCGCCTTCCTCGGCATCGCGGCGCTGTTCCAGGTGTTCGACGGCGTGCAGGCGATCGCGATCGGAGCCCTGCGCGGCCTCAAGGACACGCGCATCCCCGCGATATTCGCCGCGATCGGCTACTGGCTGGTTGGTTTCCCGGTCGGCATAGCGCTGGCGTTCCATGCAGGCTGGGGCGGCGTCGGCGTATGGTGGGGGCTGGCGACCGGCCTCGCCGTCGTCGCCGTGCTGGAGCTGGCGCGCTTGGCGCGGCGCGGGAAGCTGCATCTGGCGGTGCGGGGTTGACGCGCCGCCGCGGGCGCGAACAATGTGGCATGGCAACCGGCAAACAGCGTATCGACGTGGCGCTCGTCGCGCGCGGGCTGGCCGAGAGCCGCGCCAGGGCACAGGCGCTGATTCGCGCCGGCGCCGTATTCTCCGGCACCAGACGGCTCGACTGGGCCAGCATCGCGATCGGGCCGGACGAGGTGCTCGAAGTTCGCGGCGCGGCGCATCCCTGGGTGTCGCGGGGCGGCGTCAAGCTCGCGTACGCGCTCGACCGATTCGCGATCGATCCGGCCGGGCTGACCGTACTCGACGTCGGCGCATCGACCGGCGGGTTCACCGACGTCGTCCTGTCGCGCGGCGCTACCAAGGTCTATGCGGTCGACAGCGGCCAGGGCCAGCTTGCGGAAAGGCTGCGCGTCGATCCGCGCGTGGTGGTCCTGGAGAAGACCAATGCGCGGCATTTGACGCGGACGCATATCCCCGATGCGATCGGTCTGATCGTGTGCGACGCCAGCTTCATCGGCCTCGCGACAATCCTGCCGGCGCCGCTCGCGCTCGCCCGTCCCGGCGCGGCACTCGTCGCGCTGATCAAGCCGCAATTCGAAGTCGGGCCCGGGCGCGTCGGCAAGGGCGGCATCGTGCGCGATCCGGTCCTGCATGACGAGGTCTGCGGGCGGATTGCGGCGTGGCTCGAAGGCCGGCAATGGGACGTGCTGGGCCTGACCCCGAGTCCGATAGAGGGCGCCGACGGCAACCGGGAGTTCCTGATCGCGGCGCGGTTCAATTTTCAGGAGACCGGAGTGCGCGAGCGCGGCGGCCGGAAAACATGACGGTCATGCGAACTCGTCTTGCCGTGGCCCCTGAGATCGGTGCTATCAATATCGACGCTGGCCGCACGGGGCTGGCGGTTACAAATAATGGCAGCGGCGGGCAGGGGGAAGCCGGCACGATGCAGATGGACCGTCTGGCGCGCTATCTGGTGATCGACGATCTCGGCGAGGAGCGGCCGTGGCCATCGCCGCGCATTCTCGGCCAGCTTCACTGCACCGGCGCCGATTTCGATCCGCTCGATTACATCGTTCGCAATCTCGGCTATGTATTGATCGTCGAGCGGCCGGATTTCGTGCGCGTGCGGCTGCGGCCGATGCTGGTCAGCAGTCGGACCGTCGCCGCACTCTATTACAGGTTGGCCGAGTGCCGGCCGCGCCGCACCGCGATCTCGTGGATGGGCGAGACGTGGCACGACGAGGTCTGCGGCGACTCGAGGACCCTGTTCCGCCGCCTGACCGAGATCCTCCACGGCAGCATGCGCAGCGCACCGCCCGAGCCATTCATCGCCACGCCGCGCAGCATGGAGACGGTGCTCGCCCCCGGCGGCCATCCGTTCGCGCCGCTGCTGCGCGGCTGGCTCAAGGGGTCGTGGCACGACGACATCCTGGCGGCGGTGCGCGCCCATGGATTGTGGGATCGCGCGATGGTCGCCGAGCGCGACGGCGATACCGGCCAGTTCATCTTCCGCCACAGCGGCGGGTCGCTCCTGCTCTATGGCAGCTCGTGGGCCGAGAAGGCGGTGGGACGCAGGCTCGCGGATCAGCCGGACCCGGTCTATGGCAAGTGGATTGCCGACGGCTGTGCCGCCGTGGATGAAAAGAAATCGGCGCGCTGCGAGCTGGTGCACGCGGCGATAACGCGGCCGGACGGCGAAGTGCAGCGGTGGCGTTACGAGCGATTGATGCTGCCCTGTCGGACGGCGGACGGACGGCACCTGGTCCTGACGGTTTCGGCCCGCGACCCTGGGCCCGGGCGCTGAGGGCGCGCGCGGCGGGCTATTCCGTGGCGAGGGCTTTCGCCATTTCGTAGAGCTTTTTGCGGAGCTTGCGGTCGTCGATGCGCGAATAGACGCGCACCAGCTCCAGCGTCTCGCGGCGAGACATCGGATCGGTTTCCTCGGTCTCGGCACCGGACGGCTCCGGCTGCTCCCCGGTGCGCTCCTGCTCCATGTCCTCGAAGAACCACGTGATCGGCGTGTCCAGGGTCCGTGCCAGCTGGAACAGGCGCGAGGCGCTCACCCGGTTGGTGCCGCGCTCGTATTTCTGGACCTGCTGGAACGTCAGGCCGAGCATCTCGGCGAGCTGCTCCTGGCTGATCCCGAGCAGCATGCGGCGCTGCCGCAGGCGGGAGCCGACATGGGCATCCACGAGATTCGGCTTTCGAACCGGAAAACTGCTCTTCTTGAGGCGGGACGGGGAAATCATGATACCGATTGCCGGCAATTGAGATAGCGCGACTATAACGTGCCAGCTTGGCAAATAATATACCCAGATTGCGACTCGACACGATTTTCTACTCGAACGGGTAGGGAGATCACGGTATCACAGTGTGTCGAGCGGGCGGTGGGCGCTCGCGAGGATCAATCCGTCCCGCCCGGCGCGGCTTCCGTCGGCAGTCCGGCGCCGGTCCAGCCGCATATCCCGTCCTTAAGGGTCAGGACCGCGCGGTGATGCGCCGTCAGGGCGGCCGCAGCCTGCCCGGCGCGCCGTCCCGACAGGCAATACAGCACCACCGGGCGGCCGGCAGCCGCCTCGGCGACCCGGCGCGGATCGAACGCGGAGAGCGGGACCAGCCGCGCGCCGGGAATGCGCTCCTCCTCGAATTCCTCCACTTCGCGCACGTCGACCAGCACGGCGCGGTCTTCGGCCAGAAGACGGCGGAGGGCCTGCGCATCGATCTCGGCGGCTGCAGTCACGGGCATCCTCGCGATTACAGCGGCGCTGCATACGCGGTCGCGTATCGCGGGGCAAGTGCAAACCTGCTATTGCCCCAGCTCGCGGCGGACGATGGCGGCACCGGCGGCAAGCGCGCGCAGCTTGCCGTAGGCGACGTCCCGCGGCAGCGGCACCATGCCGCAATTGGTGCAGGGGAAGAGCTTCTCGGGCTTTACATAGGCCAGTGCCGCGCGGATCGTCGCGGCCACCTCCTCGGGCGTCTCGACGAGCTCGCTCGCCACGTCGATCGCGCCGGCGAGCACGTCCTTGCCCTCGAGCAGGCCGATCAGTGAGATCGGCACGCGCGAATGCGCGCATTCGAGCGAGATCTGGTCGATGCGGCTCTTCGCCAGATGCGGGAACGTAAGCTCGTACTGCCGCCATTCCGAGCCGAGCGTCAGCTTCCAGTCGGTATTGGCCTTGATGCCGTAGCCGTAGCAGATATGCACCGCGGTCTTGCAGGTCAGCCCGTCGATGGCGCGGTGCAGCGCCTCGATGCCCCAGTCGCGTACCTGGTCCATGTAGACGTTGAACGCCGGCTCGTCGAACTGGACGACATCGATTCCGATTGCGGCGAGCTCGCGGGCTTCCTCGTTCAGCGCCTCGGCGAAGGCGAAGGCCAGCTTGACGCGGTCGCCGTAATGCTCGTCGGCGAGCGTGTCGACGATCGTCATCGGGCCGGGCAGGGTGAATTTCAGCTTGTGCTTCGTATGCGCGCGGGCGAAGCGCGCCTCCTCGGCGTGCACGGGGCCGCGGCGGCGGACAGGTCCGGTCACCGTCGGACAGTCCGCTTCGTAGCGGTCGGCGCGGATGCCGATGCGCTTCTTGCGCGCGAAATCGACTCCGTCGACCTGGGCGAGGAAGCCGTGGACGAAATGCTGGCGCGACTGCTCGCCCTCGGTGACGATGTCGATGCCGGCCGCCTCCTGCTCCTTGAGCGCCGCGAGCGTCGCATCGCGCTTGCCTTCCGCAAGCAGCGCTTCTTCGAGCTGCCACGGCGCCCACAGGCTGAGCGGCTTGGCGAGCCAGGCGGGCTTCGGCAGGCTCCCGGCGATCGTCGTCTCGAGAATGGGCATTGTCTCACTCCCCCTGTTCGTCTTCGTCGTCGCGCCGGTCCGGCGGCCAATAGCGCTTGAGTGCGGCAAAGATCGCGCCCGCGCTTTCGTCGAGCTGCGGCGTCAGCACAGAGAACGAATTGGGCGCGGTGCGCTTCTTCACCACCACGTCGCCCATGAATCGCTGCCCGAACTTGAGTGTATTGAAGGTTTCCGCATCGACCTGAAAATCGACGCGACCGCCGCCGAAGCCGAACAGGCCGCTGCCCGCCTGCGCATTCCAGATGCGCTGCCACGGGATCGGCTGCGCGCTCGCCGGGCGCAGGGTCAGCCCGGAGGGGCCGATCTCGATCAGCGGCGAGCGGTCGCGAAGCTGCTCCACGCCGTGCCAGAAGAAGTAGGCGGCGATGATGCCGAACATGATCGCCACCGCCCACGACCCGCCGGTGCGGAACTGGTGAACGACATTGGCGAAGGTCACCGCCGCCAGCAGCGCCCCGAGCAGGAGGTTCAACAGGATCGACCACATCGAGCGACGGACCATGAAGACCGGCCCATCGGACCGAGGCGGCGTCATGCGCCGGCGCCCGCTGTCGGCGTCGGCATGCCGGGCCGGCTGCCGAGCGCTTCGCGGACCTGGGCATGGCGGCGCGCGGTCCACAGACTGTTCGGCTTGTTCGCGGCGCGCTCGGCGAGCAGGGCGCGGGCGAGCTTCAGCCGGCCGGCGCGGATCGCGGACTCGATGAGCATGCGCGCAAAGATGTCGCGCTGCGCATGGCTGCCGCCGAGCCGCCGGATGCCGTAGCGGACCGGCAGCAGCAGGTCGGCCGCGCGGTCGTAATCTCCGGCGCGATAGGCGGCGGCCGCCTCGCAGACCGGCGCGCCGATCTCCCTGAAGACGGCGGCTTCGGTCCCGGCCGGGGGCTCCGCCATGGAGCGCAGCATCGCCTGCGCCGCGGCATGGCGACCGCCCGCCGCCAGCGCCATCATGAAATGCGCATCGACGAAGGCGAGCAGGTGGTCGTCCTTGCGGCTCTCGGATTTGTCGGCCAGCTCGTTCCACCGTCCGCCGACATCGACGCCCTCATCCTCGAGGCGCCACAGCAATGCCGTCGCATTGACGATGTCGAGATATTCCTCCGTCAGCTCGGCGCGGATACGGCGGTCGTAGAGGTCGAGGACCGCGTCGTGGTCGCCGAGCTCCAGCAGGAACAGCGCGCGATGCCACCACACGTGACCGCCGAAATTGTTGCAGGACTGCCACCCGGGTTCGGTCTCGGTGGTCCAGGCGACGCCTTCCTTTTGGCGGCCCTGCATCTCCATCACGTGCGCCACGGCATGCACGGCCCACGCGTCGCCCGGGTTCAGCTCTACGGCGCGTCGCCCGGCCGTCTCCGCCGGGCTGTACGCGCCCGATTCCTCGAGCCCGAATGCGTGCATACCGAGCATGTAGCCGTAGCCGGGCACGCTTTCGTCCCACGCATGGAGCGTGCGCGCGATGCTGTCGCGCATGCGCTCGGCATCGCCGAGATAGAAGTAGAGATAGTGCGCGATCTTGTGGGCAAGGATGTCGCGCGGATGATCGAGCAGGATCGCCTCGAGATGCGCCAGGGTCTTCTCGAAATCCCCGGCGCACCACGCGCCGAGGGCGTCGAGATGGGCCCGTTCGCGCGGCGTGGCCCCGCCCTTCGTTGCGGCATCCTGCGCCGCCTTGAAACTCTGCGCCGCGCGCGCCTCGAAAGCGGGCGTGCAGAACAGCTTGAAGAAATAGCCGCGTGTGCACAGCGCCAGGGGCATTGCCGGGTCGGCCGTCAGCGCCTGCCTGAGTACGTTGCCGGTGTCGCGGTTGAAGGCGAGATAGCCGTCGATCGTCGCGTCGTAAAGCCTCGCCGCTTCGGCGCTGGCGGCGGTCAGGGGAAGGCCGCGGCGGTCGGTGTGCATGGAGCCAATCGCAGTCCGGCATCTGCGCGCGGGCCGGGCCAAGGCCTGCCCTCGCGCGGTTTCGACGAGGTCGCTGTTTCCTCATGCATTGATAAGGCGTTGCGCGTCGCGCCGCAACGCGCTCGCGCCGCACGGAACCAGATGAAGCGGCGCCGGGCCGCGGCGCGGAACGGCCGGCGCTATTGCCTCGCGCGACGGCTGCGCCGGCGTTGCACGCCGAGCGCGGCTATGCCCATCACGAGCAGGCCCAGCGTTCCCGGTTCGGGTACGGGGTTGCTCTCGAGCACGAAGGCAAGCCGGACCTGCGCCAGGAAGGGCGGGTTGTCGCCGATCTGGCCCGCGATGAGATTGGGGGTGGGGGCGCCGGCGGCATCCGCATCCGCACCGCCCCAGGTGAACGGACTGGCGAACTGGATGCCGCCGGCCAGGTCGTTGCCGACGATCGAGATCCACAGATCGACCCCGCCAGGCAGGTCGACCGGCGTATCCAGATGCGCCTGGAAATGAGAGACGCCGTTGACCTGGGAGGCAATCGCGCCGGTGGCGCTGACGACCTGCTGCGAGAAGGGCGTCGTATTCGGAAAGAATCCGGTCGCTCCGTCATCGACATGGAAGCTGATTGTGAAGGCCATCGGTCCCGACAGCGGCTCGTAGATGCCCGGGATGTTCGTGACCGATCCCCACCACTGCAGATCGGTGATCGTCGCCCCGGCGGTCAGCCGGAAATCCTCGAATGCACGGGTGCTTGCCGTGTCGCTGGTCATGCCGTTGCCGCTCAGTGTCGGCGTTTGCTGAAGGATGACCGCCGCCTCGGCGGCGGTTGATGACAGGCAGAACGCCGCGACAACGGCCGCAGCGGCCGACGTCCACAGACGCCGGATTCTATGCAACGATGTTTTCATGTTGACCTCCCCGAATACGCGCAGCATCCGTTGCAACTGTACGGCAGCCTTCATAGCGAATCTTCGGTTGCAAATCTATATCCGAGGGGGCGACGTCCAGTTGCGGTGTCCTTCAGATGCTTCCGGCGATCCGTTGCGGCGGCCCCGATCGTTCCCGTCCGTGCCGCAAAGTGATGAGCGTGACCTCGCCGCGCGAGAAGAAGCGCACAGGAAGGCCGGACGCGCCTGCGCCCCGGCTGGTATAGCCGACCATGCGATCGTGCTGCCAAAGACCGGCCGCGAAACGGCGGCCGAAAGCGCTCGCAGTGAGAACCGGCCTGCCGCCTGGCAGGCAGATCTGGCCGCCGTGGGTGTGGCCGCAGATATAGAGGCCGTAGCCCGCGCCGGCAGCGTGCAGCGCGAATTCGGGCGAGTGGACCAGCGCGATCTTGAAGCCGGCCGGCGCCGCGGCGGCAGCCGCATCGGCCGCCGGCGTGTAGTAATAGTGCACATCGTCGAAGCCGGTCAGGTGGAGCGACTCGCCGCCGCGGCGAACGGTGATGGTCTCGTTCGCCAGCACGCGGACGCCGAGCCGCTCGAACGACGGCACCATCGCCACCGTGTCGTGGTTGCCGAGGATCGCGAGTGCGCCGTCGCCGGCCCGCGCGGCCTTCAGGACCGTCGCCAGCGCCGGCTCGATCTGCTCGTGCGGCCCGTGCACGCGCCGCCGGTAGTCGCCGGTCATGACGAGAAGGTCCGCGGATCGGGGGCGGATCAGCTCGGCGATGCGCTCGGCCGTGCCTTCCAGCGAGTCGAAATGCGGGTCGGTGATGTGCAGCAGCCGATAGCCGTCGAAGACGTGCGGCAGATCGTCCAGCACCAGATCCAGCTCGCGCAGTTGGATGTCGAGCGCGTTGCGCGTGCCCCGCGCGTACAGTCCGGTGGCCCGCAGCGACGCATGCAGCACGACCATCAGCCGCTTGAACTGGTTCCAGTGGCGCGAGCGCGGGCCAAACGGCGTCTGCTTCTCGTCACGGGCTTCCATGGCCGCGCGGCGGGCCATCCATTCCGCCTTCGCGGCGGCATCGGGCGGGGCCGGGTCCGCTATCCGCACTGGGCGCGGTGGCGCAGCAGGTGATCGGCCAGCACGCACGCGACCATCGCCTCGCCGACGGGAACGGCGCGGATGCCGACGCAGGGATCATGGCGTCCCTTGGTGGCGATCTCGGTGTCCTCGCCGGAAATCGTCACGGTGCGCCGCGGCGCCAGGATCGAGCTGGTCGGCTTGACCGCGAAGCGTGCGACGATGTCCTGGCCGGTCGAAATCCCGCCGAGAATGCCGCCGGCCCGGTTCGACAGGAACGCGATCTTGCCGTCCCGCATGCGCATCTCGTCGGCGTTCTCCTCGCCCGACAGTTCCGCGGCCATGAAGCCGGCACCGATCTCGACACCCTTGACCGCGTTGATACCCATCAGCGCCGCGGCGATGTCCGAATCGAGCTTGCCGTAGATCGGCGTACCCAGGCCGGCCGGCAGCCCGCTCGCAACGATCTCGATGACCGCGCCGACGGACGAGCCCGCCTTGCGAACGCCGTCGAGATAGCCCTCCCAGGTCTGCGCCGCCTGGCGATCGGGGCACCAGAACGGGTTGTCTTCGACCGCGTCCCACTCCCAGCGGGCGCGGTCGATCCGGTGCGGGCCGATCTGGATCAGCGCGCCGCGGATCGACACGCCGTCAAGCACCTTGCGCGCGATGGCGCCGGCGGCGACGCGCATCGCTGTCTCGCGCGCCGAGGACCGCCCGCCGCCGCGATAGTCGCGGATGCCGTACTTGGCCCAGTAAGTGTAGTCGGCGTGGCCCGGGCGGAACTTGGCCTTGATGTCGTCGTAGTCCCTGGAGCGCTGGTCCTCGTTCTCGATCAGCAGCGAGATCGGCGTGCCCGTGGTCTGGCCCTCGAATACGCCGGAGAGGATCTTCACGGCGTCCGGTTCGCGGCGCTGGGTCGTGAAGCGCGACTGGCCCGGCTTGCGCCGGTCGAGCCAGTGCTGGACGTCGGATTCATCGAGCCGGATGCGGGGCGGCACGCCGTCTACGACGCAGCCAATCGCGGGCCCGTGGCTCTCGCCCCACGTCGTGACGCGAAACAGCGTGCCGAAACTGTTGCCCATCGAGCGTCAGTCTTTCGGCCTGAACGTCGCCAGCATGTCTGCAACCGGCCCGGCCGCGTCGGTCGCAAGCATGCCGACGACGTGATAGCCGGCGTCAACGTGATGGACCTCGCCGGTGACGCCGGCGCTCAGATCGCTGAGCAGGTAGAGGCCTGCGCCGCCGACCTCCTCGATGGTCACGTTGCGCCGCAGCGGCGAGTTCAGCTCGTTCCATTTGAGAATGTAGCGGAAGTCGCCGATGCCGGAGGCCGCGAGCGTCTTGATCGGCCCTGCGGAGATCGCATTGACGCGGACCTTCTGGCGTCCGACATCGGCGGCGAGATAGCGCACGCTCGCCTCGAGCGCCGCCTTGGCGACGCCCATCACGTTGTAATGCGGCATCACGCGCTCGGCGCCGTAATAGGTGAGGGTAAGCAGGCTGCCGCCGTTCGGCATCAGCTTCGCCGCGCGCCGGCACACGTCGGTGAAGGAGAAGCACGAGATGTCGAGCGTGCGCAGGAAGTTCTCGCGCGTCGTGTCGATGTACCTGCCCTTGAGCTCATCCTTGTCGGAGAAGGCGATGGCATGGACGACGAAATCAAGCGAACCCCAGCTTTTCTCGAGCTCGCCGAAAACCCCGCCGAGGCTCGCTTCGTCGGTCACGTCGCAGGGCAGCACGAGTTTCGCCCCGACTTCGCTGGCCAGCGGCCGCACGCGCTTCTCGAGCGCTTCGCCCTGATAGGTGAAGGCCAGCTCGGCGCCATGCTCGGCGACCGACTTGGCGATGCCCCAGGCGATCGAGCGGTCATTCGCGACTCCCATGACGAGCCCGCGCTTCCCGGCCATCAAGGGTCGCGACTCATTCATTGTAACGCCATGCTCCAGTTGCAGAAACGGGCGCTGATCCTACACCATGCGCGGGTGGGCGCAAACGCGCATTGCGCGCTGCAACAAGCGGCCGGGCGCTACAGGTCTGGCTTTGCCGGGCTGTCGAGCCGCTGGAGAATCGCCTGACACTGCTCCTCGGGCAGCTCGCAGATGACGGCGATCAGCTGGCGCAGCCGCCGCCGCGTCGCATGGAGCTGGTCGACGAGATCGAGCACCAGCGGCAGCGCGTCCTCGTCGAGTGCCAGGTCGCGGCGGAATTCGGCGATCATCTGGGCGCGGGCGAAGTCCGCCTCGCTGAATGCGTACTCGCCGGCGCTCTTGAGCGGAATGATCCAGCGCCGCTCGATCCACAACGCGAGCTCGTCCTGGCTGATGCCGCAGGCGGCGAGGACCTCCGATGCCGCCCTCATTTCTTGAATCCGAGCCGTGTTCGGACGTCGTCCTCGCGGCCGGCGGACCAGCCTTCGACGAAGCGGGTCAGCTCGGGATCGGGCGGCTCGGGCAGGACGACCTTGAGCCGGACATACTGATCGCCGCGGGTCCGGCTCTTGCGATCGAGTATGCCGCGGCCCTTGAGGCGCAGCACGGTTCCCGTATTGGCGTTCTTCGGCACGTTCATCATGACGTCGCCGTCGACCGTCGGCACGGTGATCCTGCCGCCCAGCACCGCCTCGGAGAGGCTGATCGGCAGTTCGAGATGAACGTCGTTGTCCTTGCGCGTGAAATAGGCGTGCGGCTGCAGGTGCACCTCGATATAGGCGTCCCCGGGCGGCCCCCCGCCGAATCCGGGCTGCCCCTGGCCTCTGAGGCGCAGCGTCTGCCGGTCCTCGGTTCCCGGCGGGATCGTGACGTCGAGCACCTTTCCGTCGGCCATCGTGACGCGCTTCTTTGCGCCGGTCGCGGCCTCGAGGAAGTCGACCGGCATTACATAAGACACGTCCGTGCCGCGCGCCCGGAACTCGCGCGCGCGCGCGCGCCCGAACAGATCGGCGAACAGGTCTTCGGCATCGAAGCCGCTGCCGTACTTGGCGCCTTCGGGGCTTTCGGCATAGGCGCGGTAGTACTGCCGCTCCGGCCGCGCGGCGCCGCTCGCGTCGATCTCGCCGCGGTCGAACTGCGCGCGCTTCTGCGGATCCGACAGCAAATCGTACGCGGCCGAGATGTCCTTGAACTTCGCCGCCGCCTCTGCATTGCCGGGGTTGAGATCGGGGTGCAGCTTCTTCGCGAGCTGCCGGTACTTCTTCTTGATCTCGTCGGCGCTGGCATCGCGCTTGACGCCGAGAACTTCATAGGGATCGCGCATCGGCCGTTTCGTCGTTCAAGGAAAAGAGGGCGACGGTCGTCGTCGCCCTACGACCGCCGTATCCCCAAGGTAGGATGTCAGTTGACGACCTTCCAGCTTCCATCCGGTTGACGGCAGGCGGTGCCGTAGGCCTGCTCTGTCTTGCCGCCGATGGTAACCGTCGACTGGTATTCGCGGCACGGATTGCCGGCGCTGTCGGTGCCCTGGCGGATCGGCGTCACGGCGCCGGAATGGCCGCTTTCCGGATTGCTCCAGGTGATTTGCTGCCCGACCGGCGCGGTGTGGGCGCGCTCCTGGGCCTGTTGTGCCGCGGCGACGTCGGCCCTGTCGAGCGACCGGCCGATCTCGCGGCCGGCGAAGGCGCCGAGCAGCGAGCCGGCAACCGATGCGATGATGCGGCCGCTGCCGCCGCCGATCTGCGAGCCGGCCGCGGCGCCGCCGATGCCGCCGAGAATCGTGCCCCATTCCGCCTTTTCCTGGCCCTGCGTGCATGCCGCGACGCCAAGCATCAGTACGGCCATCGCTGCAGTTCGTGTCGTCTTCATCTGCTGATCCCTCT
This sequence comes from Alphaproteobacteria bacterium, assembly GCA_041690495.1. GTDB lineage: Bacteria > Pseudomonadota > Alphaproteobacteria > CACIAM-22H2 > CACIAM-22H2 > DATAAP01. The sequence goes on from JAWLHE010000008.1 coordinate 186,600, forward strand.
CAAGACGTTGCTGCGAGAGGCTCATTGGCTCGGTCTTGGGTCTTGCCTGGACTCGCAAGCCCTTCCATCCCGCAAAGGCTATGGCGCCGCCGGAACAAGGCGCTCGCGACGCACGCGCGAAACCCTTATACAACAGAGCCAATAGCGAGTGTAGGGCGCACACCGGACGCCGGGTTTGACATTATGGACAAAAGTATCGCTGCCGAGCTTGCCGATCCGCTGATGCATTTCCATGCATGGATGAAGGAGGCCGAAGCGGGCGAGCCGAACGATCCGAACGCGATGGCGGTCGCCACGGTCGACGCGTCCGGCCAGCCGTCGGTTCGCATGGTGCTGCTCAAGGGCATCGATCGCGGCGGGTTCGTGTTCTATACCAACCTCGAGAGCCGCAAGGGCCGCGACCTCGCGGCGAATCCGCGCGCGGCGCTGCTGTTCCACTGGAAGTCGCTCAAGCGCCAGGTGCGGGTCGAAGGGCCGGCCGAGCCGGTCGAACCGGCGGAGGCCGACGCCTATTTCGCTTCGCGGCCGCGCGGCAGCCGGATCGGCGCATGGGCATCGCGGCAGTCGCGGCCGCTGGCCTCGCGCTTCGAGCTGGAGAAGCGCGCGGCCGAGTATGCGGCCAAGTTCGGCCTGGGCGAGATTCCCCGCCCGGAGTTCTGGTCGGGCTTTCGGGTGATTCCGCAGAAGATGGAGTTCTGGCAAGACAGGCCGTTCCGCCTCCACGATCGCCTCGTCTATCATCGCGATGGCGCCGGCTGGCGGACCGAGCGCCTGTTTCCCTGAGCGGAGCTCCGATGGCAGGTTCGCCGGCGAGACCGAGCAGCACGGTCGATCACGACGGCCTGATGCGGCGCGCGACGTATGCCTCGGTGACGGTCGCGGCGATCCTGATCGTCATCAAGGTCGCGGCGTGGGTGCTCACCGGCTCGGTCAGCGTGCTGTCGAGCCTGCTCGACTCGCTGCTTGACGCGCTCGCCTCCCTCGTCAATCTGTTCGCCATCCGCCATGCTCTGACCCCCGCCGACCGCGAGCACCGATTCGGCCACGGCAAAGCCGAGCCGCTGGCAGGACTGGCACAGGCGGCGTTCATTACCGGCTCCGCCCTGCTGCTGCTGGTCGAGGCCGTCCGCCGCCTCGGCGCACCCCGGCCGGTCGAGCAAGGCGGGATCGGCATCGCCGTGATGGTGATCGCGATCGTGCTGACGATCGCACTCGTCGCCTATCAGCGCCGTGTGGCGGCACGCACCGGTTCGTTCGCGATCAGCGCCGACCGGCTGCATTACGCGGGCGACCTCCTGCTCAACAGCAGCGTCATCGTCTCGCTGGTGCTGTCGGTGTGGTTCGGGTTCGACCTCGCCGATCCGCTGTTCGGCATCGCCATCGGCCTCTATATTCTGGTCAGCGCCATCCGCATCGGCCGCGGCTCGCTCGACCTGCTGATGGACCGCGAGCTGCCGGACGAGCAGCGGGCCGAGATCCGCACGATCGTTCTGAATCACCCCGAGGTGCGCAGCATGCACGACATGCGGACGCGCTCGTCGGGGCTGTCCTTGTTCATCCAGTTCCACATCGAGATGGATCCGGAGATAAGCCTGAAACGCGCGCACGAGATCTCCGATGCGGTCGAGGCCGACGTGCTCAAGGCGTTCCCGAACGCCGAAGTGCTGATTCACCAGGACCCCGAGGGCGTGGACGAGCCGCGCCGCAGCTTCGCCAAGTCTTCGTGACCGCGCGCCGCGAAACCACGGAACAGCAGGACGTCATCGACTTCCTCGGCCGCGCCGGAAGTTACGGCGCAGGCGTCGACCGCGTGGAGCGGATCGATACCCACGGCGCGGTCGTCTTCCTTGCCGGTGAGCGCGCCTACAAGCTCAAGCGGGCGGTGTGGTTTCCGTACATGGACTATTCGACGCCGGAGCGGCGCCGGGCGATGTGCGAAGCTGAACTGGCCGTCAACCGCCGCACCGCGCCGATGCTGTACGAGGCAGTGGTGCCGGTGACGCGCGAGGCGGGGGCCCTGCGCATCGGCGGCACGGGCGAGGCGGTGGACTGGCTGGTCGTCATGCGCCGTTTCGACCAGGCGGGCCTGTTCGACCATCTCGCCGCGCGCGGCGCGCTGACCGATGCGCTGATGCGGGAGCTCGCAGCGGAGATCGCCGAATTCCACGCACAGGCGGAGCGGCGCCCCGACCACGGTGGCGTCGCGGGCATCGAATGGGTGATCGACGGCAACCGTACCGGCCTGCTCGATGCCGGGGAGACGTTCGACCGCACGCTCGTCGAGCGCTTCGACCGCGGTTGCCGGGAATGGCTCGAGCGCACGCGCGCGCTCCTCGATGCGCGCCGTGTCGGCGGGTTCGTGCGCCACTGCCATGGCGACCTGCATCTCCGCAATATCTGCCTGATCGAGGGCCGGCCGGTGCTGTTCGATGCCATCGAGTTCAGCGAGCAGATCGCCTGCATCGACACGATCTACGATCTCGCATTCCTGCTGATGGACCTCGAGCAGCGTGCACTCAGACCGCTCGGCAACGCTGCGTTCAACGCCTATCTCGAGGCGAGCGGCGATCGCGGCGCGCTTTCGGCACTGCCGCTGTTTCTCGCCTGCAGGGCCGGAGTCAAGGCGCAGACCCTCGCCGCGTCGGCCCGCGCGCAGCCCGCCGAGGAGGCGCGGCGCGCGCTGATCGGGCAGGCGCGCGCGGCGCTCGATCTCGGACTCGGACTTCTGTCCCCGGCGCCGGCGCGGCTGGTCGCCATCGGCGGGCTGTCCGGCACCGGCAAATCGACGGTGGCACGCCTGGCCGCACCCGCGCTGGGCCGTGCGCCCGGGGCGGTCGTGCTGCGCAGCGACGTGATCCGCAAGGCGCTCGCCGGCGTTTCCGCGACGACGCGCCTCGATGCCGCTGCGTATACGCGCGAGGCGTCGCGGCGGGTCTATGACGTCCTGATCGGCACCGCGCGCGAGGTCGCCGCAAGCGGGCAGGCCGCGATCGCCGATGCGGTGTTCGCGGCCCCGGAGGAGCGCGATGCGGTTGCCGCGGCGGCGCGCGCGGCCGGCGTGGCGTTCACAGGCATTTGGCTCGACGCGCCGGCCGAACGACTGGCGGAACGCATCGACGCCCGGCGCGGCGATGCCTCGGACGCGACGGTCGAGGTGCTGCGGCGCCAGCTCGCCTACGATATCGGCCCGCTGGATTGGCATCGGGTCGATGCGTCCGGGCCCGCCGAAGCGATCGCCGCCTCGATCCTGTCCATCGTATCCGATTGTCCCGCCACCGGAATTCAGTGCTAAGCTGAACGAATGAACGAGACGAACAGGTTCATTGGCGCAGGGAGGCCAATATGGCGATAAGATTCATTCTGGTGCCGGTTTCCGGCAGTGAGGGCGACGCGATCGTCCTCGATGCCGCCCTGGCGCTGGCGGAACGCTTCGGCGCGCATATAGAGGTTCTGCATCCGGAGCTCGACCCCCGCGACGCCGTGCCGTTCCTCGGCGAGGGTGCGTCGGGTGCGCTGATCCAGCAGATCATGGAGGCGGCGCAGCGCGACTCGGCGACCCGCACGACGCGTGCGCGCGCGACCTTCGAGGCATGGCGCGAGCGCAGCAACGTGCCATTCGCCGCCGCGTCGGGCGGCCAGAACGGCCCGACCGTGTCGTGGCGCGAGGATATCGGGCCGGAGGACGAACTGGTCGGTCGCCGCGGCCGGCTCGCCGACCTGATCGTTGTGCCGCGGCCGACCTCGGAGGGAAACGTCGTCCCGACCGTGTCGTTCGAGGCGGCATTGCTCGATACCGGCCGGCCGGTGCTCGCGGTGCCGCTGGCGCCGGGCGCGCTGGCGCGCATGACGACGGGGCCGGTGCTGGTCGCGTGGAACGGCAGCGTCGAATCGGCGCGGGCGGTGTCCGCCGCAATTCCGCTGCTGGGCACGGCGGAGCGCGTCGCCGTACTGTCGGTCGTCGAGAACGACAAGGCGGCGGATGGCGGCAAGGTCATCGAGTATCTCGCCTGGCACGGCATCAAGGCCGACCTGCTGCCGCCGACGCGCAAGCAGGCCAATGTCGGCGCGCAGATACTGGCCGAGGCGGCTGCATTGGACGCCGGGCTGCTGGTGATGGGCGCCTATACGCGCAGCCGTCTCCGGCGGATGGTGTTCGGCGGCGTCACCGAGCACGTGCTCGCCAACGCGACGATCCCCGCCTTCATGGTGCATTGATCCAGCGCAAGGACGGCGCCGCCGCGTTGGGGAACCTTGGGCAAAGCTGACGAGTTTGTCCTGGCATGGGCCGGGGCAGGGAAAGGGTACGATGGCACTGAGACGCATTCGGCTGGAGCTGGCGCGCACCAAGGAGTTCCCCGAGGGCAACCCCAATTGCGGCTACGAATTCACCGCGCCGCTCGGGGCGGACGGCAATCTCGATTTCGACGAGTGGAAGAAGAACCGTGAGGCATGCGGCGTACGTCGCTTCTGGGTCGGCGAGGACGACGAGACGGGGAATCTCATCCATGGCCGCGGCGGCCACTGGATGTTCTCCTACGCGCCCGGCGACGACGACGACGAGCCGATCTTCAGGTTCGACCGCCATGTCATCAAGGAAGGCGAGTACATCTCGATCACCGAGCATGACGGTGTCAACCGCCCCTTCCGCATCGTCTCGGTAAGGTAGCGGTCCCGCGTGCCGGTCTACCCCTCTCCCTTTGCGGAGAGGGTTGTGGCGCCTCGTGCGCGTTCTGCTAATCTCCGCGCGCCATGTCGGAACGCAAGACACTCATTCTCACCGGCGCAAGCCGGGGCATCGGGCACGCGACTGTGAAGCGGTTCAGCGACGCGGGCTGGCGCATCTTCACCTGCTCGCGCGACGACGTTCCCGAGGACTGCCGCCGCGATCCCAACTGGGCGCATCACGTGCCCGCCGATCTCGCCGACTCTGCCAGCCGGCAGGCCTTCATCGCCGCGGTCACCGAGCGCCTCGGGGGCGACCCGGTGCACGCGCTGGTCAACAACGCCGGCATGTCGCCGAAGACGCCCTACAAGGAACGGCTCGGCGTGCTGCACGGCGAGATCGACGGTTGGCGCGAGGTATTCGAGCTGAATTTCTACGCGGCGATCGAGCTGGCGCGCGGCTTCGCCGGCGCGTTGGCCAAGGGCAAGGGCACCGTCGTCAACGTCACCTCGATCGCCGGCCACGCGGTGCATCCCTTCGCCGGCTCGGCCTATTCGACCTCGAAGGCGGCGCTGTCGGCGCTGACGCGCGAGATGGCCGTCGAGTTCGCGGCGCTCGGCGTGCGCGTCAACGCGGTGGCGCCCGGCGAGATCGAGACCGAGATGGTGGGAGCCGAGTACGAGCCGCTGATCACCCGCATTCCGATGCACCGCATGGGCACGACCGCCGAGGTCGCGGGCGTGATCTTTCAGCTCTGCTCCAGCGACTTCGGCTACGTCACCGGCTCCGAGATCTTCATCACCGGCGGACAGCACCTCTATTAGGCCGGGAATCCATGCCGGGTCTTCTGACGGGCCTGCCGGAGCTCACTACGAGCCGCGAACATCGCTGACGAACCGGTGGCCAACGACGTCAGGCACCATCGTTCCTGCCAGCCGAGGTGCGCAAGCTGGCCCCCTGCCGCCTCAGCTCTGCCTGAATCTCCGCCGCTCTCACTGCGCGCGGCACGCGCCTCGTCCGGGTGGCAATCGCAGCGCACACACCGGCGGCTTGCCCGGTTGCCATGGCGGTCGGCGTGACCCGGTACGACGAATGCGCTTCGTGCGTGCCGGAGATACATCGCCCCGCGACGAGAATGCGCTCCGTGGCCTGCGGCAGCAGGCATCGCAGCGGAATCTCGTACGCCTCGCCGGGCGGCACCCGCTTCAGTACGGTACCCTTTCCAACCGGGTTGTGGATGTCGATCGGATACGTGCCGCGCGCGATCGCATCGCCGAACTTGCGCGCCGAAAGAATGTCTTCGGCGGTCATTTTGTATTCGCCCAGAATTCGCCGCGTCTCCCGCACGCCGATGGCCGTCCCGCTTTGTACGACATATGCGTCGGCAAACCCCGGAACGCGCTTTCTCAAGAAAGCGGCGATTTGGCGCATTTGGCGCCGGCTCGACCACTCCGCATGGCTCAGATCCCAGACGCTGGTTCCCAGCACGCTCGTGACCCGGGTGCTGTTTACGCCGACCTCGCCCGGATGCGGCGTGGCGAAAAGGAGAATATCCTCGCGCGGCAGCTCGAGTTCGCCCGCCGCCGCGGCATCGGCGATCAAGTCCCACAGGCCGTGTACGCCGCGCCATTGCGACGGGTTTTCGTGCACGTACGCTGCAAAGGCGGGATGGTTCATGCCGACCATCCTGAACATGAGCGTCATCGGCTGGACAAGCCCGTCCGCGTCGCGCCCGATCTCGTAAGGCGCCCCCGCTGCAGCCGCGATGTCGCCGTCGCCCGTGCAATCGACGATCGCGTCCGCCTCGATCAGAACCGGGCCCGATTTGGTCTCCAGGACGACGCCCGGCGGGTCGTTGTCCGTCATCACGCCCGAGGCGAAGGCGTGCAAGAGCACATTCACGCCAGCGTCGTCGAGGAGCTCGGCGGCGGTCAGCTTGAACATCTCCGGATCGAACGGAACGACGTAACCGGTCGTCTCCGACGGGGTAACCGCGCCGCCAGCTGCGACAAGCCTTTCGAGGAAGACTCCCAGGGCGCCGGCGACGACGGGATCTCCCGGCCCATGATCGGTCGGCAGCAATCGGGCACTGTTCGCCGACCCGGGCTGGCGCCGCTCGGTGAAGAACGACATGAGCGGCATCACCAGCGCGACGGTCGCGTTGCCGCCAAGGAAGCCATAGCGCTCCGCGAGGATGACATTGGCGCCGGCCCATGCCGCGCCCAGCGCCGCGCCGAGACCGGCGGGGCCGCCGCCGACGACGAGCACGTCTGTCCGACCTCCGACATGCGCAGTGCGGGGCGGAAGAACGACGGTGCGCGGCTCAGGTGGCCGTTTTAGCACTGGCATTCTCGGACCTCTCACGCGAAGGCACGTCGGCGTTGCGCGCTCGATCACGGATGGCCGCAAGCGCCAGCGGCACGGTCTGCCGGGCGCGATCCTGGAGATGCGGGACACGGGTGCGCAACAGCGTCCGCTGGCCGGCGCGATTGTCCCACAGCCGGTCCAGGTCAGCGAGGAATGCGCCGGCATACTGCTCGTGCGCTGCCGGCCGCTTCGGCAAGCCAAGCGCCTCGAGGAGATCGGCAACTTTGGACGCATAGGGCAGGGCCATGAGCGGCACGCCGGCGAGGGCGGCGAAAACCAGGAAGTGAAGCCGCATTCCGACCGCCATTTCGAACCGGTCCATGAGCCCGAGAACCTGTGCCGGGCCGTAGTCGAACGGAAGAATGTGGGCGCGTTCCGGCGTCGCCATCTGCCCCACGGCCCGGTGCGCCTCACGGATATCGGCGCGCTCGGTCGGTACGAATACGACATGGGCATCGTAGCGGTGCACCATGAAATCCGCAGCCTCCGCCAGGAGCCCATGATACGCCGCCTCGCCCAGCTTGGGCGCGGCGGGGCCTGCCTCGCGGACCGACAGCCCGATCAGGGGGACGTCGAGCGGTACTCCTGCGGCACGAAGCCTGTCGTCCGGGAACGGCTCCGGCGTCAGCAGGAACGCCGGATCTGCCGTCACGGTGATCCGCCGATCCACCCCGATCTCCTCGAACAGGCGCTTCGCACTGAGCTCACGCACCGTGATGCCTGCCATCCGGTTCATGCCGTCGCAGACGGCGCGGCGTTCCTCGGGATCGCTCAATTGCCCAATGCCGATCGCAAAGGCAAAGGTCGGCACGCCCCGTTCATGCGCGATGGCGACTTCGCGTAGATAGGTTCGCGCCTCCGTATCGTAGAGAATGCCGCCGCCGCCAAGCAGGAGCAGGTCCAGCCGTTCGATCTCCGGTATGATGTCTTCGAGCAGCAGTTCGCGGGGAGAGATCACGCGATCGGCGTTCTGGTGCGCGCTGGTGTGCTGTACATGTTTCGAGAAGACGACGATCTCGACATCGGGCACCTCCGCGCGAAGTTGGGCGATCGCGCTGGTCAAGATCGCCTCATCGCCCAGATTCAATCCGCCGTACGACCCCGAGATTCCGATCCTGAGCAAATCGTCCTCCGATGCCCGCGCCGCTTCGAGAGCTGGCAGGCGGAGAATGGCTTCCTTCCGAAACGGGACGCTTGTTGCGTCGTTCCTTCTTCGTGAGGCGTTTTGCGCCCAGGGGCGGAAGTCCGACATTCGCCCGGCCCGGTTCCGTCCCCGGTCGGGGGCGGCGCCCCGGTCAATCGGTTGCCAAGCTGCTCGATCGACCGGCATTCGTCCGGTCGGCATACCTGTCGCGACGCAAGGAATCGGACCGTCTGATCGGATCTCGGCGGCTCCTACGTGCGCCGGGTCGATGCCGGTGGATCAGCCGTCCATCGGCACGCGCCCGATCGCCTGCCATGCGTCCGTCAGTTTTCCGGATGAGATCGCTTCGCCGCGGCGTCGCCACTGCTTGCGTAACGCGGAATCTGGAACCGGCGGCGGTATACAGCAGGCGAAAGCCCGGTGGTCCGTTTGAACAGCCTGCGGAAGAAGGCGGGGTCCTCGTATCCGACCTTCCAGCCGATCTCGTCGACGGGCGCGTCGGTGCGCTCGAGGCGACGCTTGGCGTCCTCGACGCGCAGGCGTTGGACATAGACCAGGGGCGGCATTCCGGTCGCCTGGGTGAAGCGCCGCTTGAATGTGCGCTCGGGCAGGCCCGACTGCCGGATCATTTCCTCGACCGGGCTGCCGACCGAGAAGCGGGTCGCGACCCAATCCTGCGCCGCTGCGATCACCGCGTCGCCGTGATCCTTCGGCCGCTCGAAGACGACATACGGCGCGAGCCCGTCGTGGTGCCACTGCAAGGCGAACATCCGCGCGACAGTCTGCGCCGCCGTCGGGCTGACATGCCGCACGATGAGGTAGAGCACGAGATCGTGCCATGTCGTCGAGGCGCCTGACGACACGAATTGCTGGCGATCGCCCGCGGCCACGAGGACGCGCTCAGGATGGACCCGCACGCGCGGAAACGCCCGGCGGAAGGCGCCGGCATAGCCCCAGTGAACAGTGGCTTCGAGTCCGTCGAACATCCCCGTCTCGGCCAGCACGAATATCCCCGAGCAGGCCGAGCACAGTATCGCACCGCGGTCGTGCATCGCGCGCGACCATGCGACCAGCTCGGGATAGCGGCCTTTCTCCCATGCCGAGCGCTTGAGGACGATCGACGGCACGATGACGATGTCGGTCCTGTCGATCTCGTCGATGCCGCGGTGGGTCTCGATCGGCAGGCCGCTGGCGAGCATCACCTGGCCGCGCGCGGCGCCGACGATCTCCACCTTGAACGGCGGCGTCTCCGGTATCGCATCGTCCGTCCGCGCCAGGAACGCGAAACCGTTCAGCACGTCGTAGATGCCGCTGAGCGTCGAGAGGACGGCATCGGGAATGGCGACGAGGCTGACATGCAGCGGCCGGTTCGGCTGGGCCATGGGTCGACGACTCCTGTTCCGTATCCTGGTGGCACAAATAGACCGGTTTTGGCGGGCCTGCCACTCGTCCTGCGATCCCGGGGCCTCTAAGAGTGCTCCTCCCTGAGCATTCACGAATGGAGCACGCGATGGACGGCAATGTAATGACAATCGATCAGCAGAAGCTCAATGATCTTCTCGGCAAGGTGGTCGGCGATCTCGCAGCGGGCTATGGCGGCGTGATGGTCAGCCTGGGCGACAAGCTCGGACTGTACAAGGCAATGGCCGGCGCCGGACCGGTCAGCTCGCAGGAACTGGCGAAGCGCACCGGTTGCGCCGAGCGCTATGTTCGCGAGTGGCTTAACTCGCAGGCGGCTGCCGGGTACGTGCTTTACCACCCGAAGAGCGGGACCTACGAACTGACCGCCGAGCAGGCCAAGGTTCTCGCCGAGGACACCAGTCCCGTGTTCATTCCACACGCCTGGCAGGTCGTCGCGTCGATGTGGTCGGACGAGAACAAGTCGCTCGCCGCCATGAAGAGCGGCAAGGGCGTCAGCTGGCGCGACCACGACGAGCGCCTCTATTGCGGCGTAGCCGCGTTCTACCGGAACGCCTATCGCGGCAGCCTGGTCAGCGAATGGCTGCCGGCGCTGGACGGCGTGGTCGAGAAGCTGCAGAAAGGCGCGAAGGTGGCCGATATCGGCTGCGGCCATGGTCACTCGACCGTGTTGATGGCGCAGGCGTTTCCGAAGTCGCGGTTCTGGGGATTCGACGCCCACGAGGGATCGATCGTGGCCGCCCGCAAGGCCGCGCAGGAGGCAGGCGTTTCGGATCGCGTCACGTTCGAGGTCGCGGACGCGACCGCCTATCCCTCGCGCGACTACGATCTGATCTGCTTCTTCGACTGCCTGCATGACATGGGGCGCCCGGTCGACGCCGCTTCGCATGCGGCGCGGAGTCTCGATCCGGACGGCACGGTAATGCTCGTGGAGCCGTTCGCCGGCGACCGGGTCGAGGACAACCTCAATCCCGTCGGGCGTCTCTACTATTCGGCGTCGACGACCCTCTGCTGCGCGCACGCGATTTCCGAGAGCGGCACGCATGTGCTTGGCGCGCAGGCGGGCAGGAGGCAGCTTGGACACGTCTTCGCGGACGCCGGCTTTACCCGCTTCCGCGAAGCGGCGAAGACGCCGTTCAACCTGATCCTGGAGGCGCGGCACTAAGCCGGTCGAACCGGCGGTGGACGGTCACGAGCGGGCGGCGCCGGTGTCGATCGGCCCGGCGCCGTCCGAGCGGGCTGGCTATCCGGCCCTCATCGCAGCGGACACGGTCCGGACGATCTCGGTGGCATCCGGGAAATGTCCTTTGCTGCGTCTGGCCACGACCTCGTCGCCGACCCGGACCTCGAAGATGCCGCCCTTGCCCGGCACCAGGACCGCGGCGACGGCGAGCTCCTGCTTCAGCGCCGCGGCGGCAGCCGCGGCGCGCTTTTCGTACCCGCACGGTTTGCAATAGACGATGGACACGGTGGTCATTGGCGACGCCTTTCCTTGGCTTGCAAAGGTGTGTGCTGCGAGGCCGCGACGGCTGTCTCATTCGATGATGCCTGCCTCGCGATTGATTTCTTCCGGAACGATGAACGATGTCAGCATCGCCGTCCGCATCTTGTGAAAGCCGCGCTTCAGATAGAATTCCTCCTTGCCGGGTTTCGCGTAGAGGATGATCCGGCGGTGATGTCCAATGGCCTGCTTGAGGGTCTCGAGAATTCGCTCGCCGAGGCCCTTGCCCTGTAAGTCGGGGTGCACTGCGAGGTCGCAGATGACGGCGCAATCGACCTCGTCGCCGAAGGCGCGGCCGGCGCCGACGAGGTTGCCGCGGTCGAGCGCGAAGATCGCGTAGCGGCTGTTCCGGAAAGCCGTGGCGATCTCCTCCGGCGACCGTTGGCCCAGCGCCGCCGCTTTGTAGAGCGCGGCGAGCTGCCGCCGGTCGTCGAAGGCCGATATGAGCTCGATGTCCTGCATGGCTGTCGTCGCCTGCCTTGCCTTGCTGATCGGGTCGAGACGCCGCTTATGCCGCCGCAGCGTGGCGCCGCGCCGCCTCGATCCCGGCCATCCACGCCGCGACGGAGCGGCCGATCGCCTCGGGATGGTCCTCCTGGAGATAGTGGGCGCCGGCACCGAGCCGCACGAGGCTGCAGTTCTTCAGGCCCGCCGCGAAGTGCTCGGCGAAGGCGGGCGACACGAGCGCGCCGGGATCGCCGGTAAAGAGCAGCTTGGGATAGGTAGAGGCGGCGAGGGCGGCATGCGCCTGCTCGAGCACGGCGTGGACGCCGGCGGGCTCGCCTGCAATCGGCAGCTCGTTCGGCAGCTGCCAGGTTGGGCGCCGCGAGTGCGGCGTGGGGAACGGCGCGCGGTAGACGGCCATCTCCTCGTCGCTCAGCTTGCGTATGATCGAACCGGGAAGCACCCTCTCGACGAAGGCATTGCCGTCGAGGATCATTCTCTCGCCTTCGCCAGGCGTCCTGAACCTGCGGAACGTCTCGCGCGCGGCTGGCGCCTGATGGAAGTCGTCCCATGTCGGCATCGGCCGGATGAACTCCATGAAGGCGAGCCCGCGGACGAAGTCGGGCCGGCGCGCCGCCAGATGGAAGGCGAGGGCCGTGCCCCAATCCTGCGCCACGAGATAGGCCGAGGACACGCCCGACGCCGCGATGAACGCGTCGAGATAGCGGACGTGATCCGCGAAGTAGTAGCCGATGTCCGGCTTGCCGGACTGGCCGAAGCCGATCAGGTCGGGGGCGATGCAGTGCGCGACGGGCGCCGCATGCGGGATGATGTTGCGCCAGATGTAGGAGGAGGTCGGGTTGCCGTGCAGGAACAACGCAACCGGCGCGCCTGTCCGCCCTGCCTCGCGATACGCCATCGTCGATCCGAGCACGGAACGCTGCGGCAGGGCGGTATCGGGGTTCATCGTCATGGCTCCTTGAAGACGGTTGCAAAGGCGATTCGCTTGAAGCGCTCGAGGGGCTCGCGGCTGCGCGCCACTTTCATGCGCAGGATGGCCCCCTCCCACGAGGCAAGCAGGAATTCGGCAAGATCGTCGGGTGCGAAGGTCGCTGCGATCTCACCCGCCGCCTGCGCCTCGGCGATGCAGTCGGCAAACGGCACGCGCCACTCCGCGAAGATCGCGGCAAGCCGTTCGCGCAGCATCTCGCTCAGCGGCGCCGCCTCGAGGCTGAAGTCGCCGATCAGGCAGCCGCGGGCGAAGTCGTCCGCCGCGAGACGGTCGGTGATGATGTCGAGATAGCGTCGCAGGCGCTGGCGAGGGGACAGTGTCCTGTCGCCGAGGGCTTCGGCCACCAGTCCCCTGACGTGCTCGAAATAGTGGTCGAGGACCGCGCGCGCGAATGCTTCCTTGGAGCGGAAGTGGTTGGTGAACGAGCCTTGGGGAGCTGACGCCTCGGCCACGATGTCGCGTACGCCCGCGCCGATATAGCCCTTGCGGAACATGACCTTGAGTCCGGCCTCGACGATGCGGTCGCGAAGGGATGCTCTTGCCATGGCCGTTTAATACGTCCGTACGTATTAAACGTCAAGACACATTTTCCGCGCGATCCATGGCTATCCTCGGACCGTGCGGGCCCCGCTTAAAATCGGCCGGCCAGATGTCCGATTTGGGTTCGGACGAGCCCGGCGACGCGACGCTTACGGACGGGCAGCGCCTGTACTGACGGGCATGGGCGCCGTCGCGATCTCGATCCGTGCCGGCGCGAGCGCTGCGAGGTCGGCCAGCGCACGCCGTTGCCATGCGACCGCGCCCTGGGCGCGGGCGATCGCGACGGCGTTGCGCAGCGCGGCCTCCGCGGCGACCGCGTCGGCCGCGGGGCCGCACAGCAGCAGCCTGCCGCGCAGGCGGTACAGCTCCGCCTCGATCCAGCGCTCCCCGCTGCGCGCGACGCGGGCCAGCGCCTCGTCGAGCGCCCTGAGCCCGAGCTCGGGCCGCCCGTCGGCGGCATAGGCCTCGGCAAGCATCGCCAGCAGCAGCGGCCGGAACTCCTCCATGATCGCGGCGCGCGCTTGGTCGATGGCGTCGAGCAGCATGGCGACGGCGCCCGGCTTGCCGCGCCGCATCAGGATCCAGCCCTGCGCCGCCGTACCCGCCGCCAGCCAGTACGGAAAGCGGTGCTCGCGACCGAGCGCGAGCGTGGCGTCGGCCAGTTCCTGGGCGCTCGCCTCGGCGCCGTCCATGCAGTCGAGCAGGCAGCCGCCGAGGCACAGCGCGTGCGCGAGGGAGTGGCTGTGGTCGAGCGCGCGCGCCATGGCGATGCCCTTGTCGCGCGCGGCGAACGCCTCCTCGCGATGGCCCTGCAGCCACAGCACCCACGACAGGAACGACAGGCTCGACACCGCGGGATCGGTGCCGTAGCGCAGCGCCAGGTCGCCGTGCGTCTCCGGAGAATAGCGCTGCAGCACGGTCTCGAGATGGCGGCGCGCGCCGGCGAGCTCGCCGAGACAGAGGTGCGACACACCGGTGACGCGGTGCGCGATGACGCGCAGGCCCGGCGCGCGGTGCTGCTCCGCCAGCTCGGAGAAGCGGGTCGCGATCGCCTGCGCCGTGCGGTGCTCGGCGCGCGCCGCGTGGTAGAGCCATTCGCCGTAGAGAGCGGGGAACAGCATCGCCGGATTGCCGACCCGCTCGCTCAGCGCGTGCACGCGGCGATAGGCCTGGACCGTCTCCTCGGCGGCGAAGCCGGCCAGTGCTATCAGCGGTGGGCCGAGCGCCACCAGCAGGTCGAGCTCGAGCCGGCTGCGCGCCGGCGTCTCGGGCATGCCGGCCAGCAGCTCGAGCCCCTTGTTGAGATGGTTGCGCGCTTCGACATTCGCCGAGCGCGCCGCTGCGAGCCGGCCCGCCTTGCACCAGTATTCGACCGCCTCGGGGATCAGCCCGGCGGCGGTGTAATGGTGCGCCACCAGCTCCGGTCGGGTGAGCGCCGTCTCGGGAAATTTCCGTTCGAGCGTCGCGGCGATGCGCGCATGGAGCTGCTGGCGCGTGCTGCGCAGCGCCGCCTCGTAGGCCACCTCCTGCACCAGCGCGTGCTTGAACGCGTACATCGCGTAGGGGGGCGAGCCGCGGCCGTGAATGATCTTCGACGAGACCAGCAGCCCCAGCGCCTTCTGCAGCTCGGCCTCACCGGTCGGTGCGATGGCGGCGAGCAGCTCGTAGCTGAACTCGCGGCCGATCGCCGCAGCCATCTGCGCCACCTCCTTGACCGGGCTGAGGCGGTCGAGCCGGGCCATCAGCGAGTCGTGGAGCGTCGCGGGAATCGCCAGCGGCATCAACGGCCCGCGCAGCACGTAGCGGTCGCCCGATTCCTCGAGCATGCCGGATTCGAGAACGGTCTTGGTCAGCTCCTCGATGAACAGCGGCACGCCGTCGGTCTTCTCGATGATCTGGTCGCGCACCTCGGGCGGCAATTCCTTGCCGCCGGCGACGCGCTGCACCATGGCGATGCGCTGCGCCTGGCTCAGGCGGTTGAGCGACAGCGTGGTGATGTGCGCGTGCCCGGTCCACGGCGGCGTGAATTCGGGCCGGTGGGTGATGACCAGCAGGACTGGCAGGGTCTCGATGCGCTCCATGACCAGGCCGAGCAGCTCTGCCGTGGTCGGGTCGATCCACTGTACGTCCTCGAACACCATTAGCACCGGCTGGCGCGCCGTCAGCGCCTCGAGCTGTTCCAGCAACGCCCTGAGTGTCCGACCCTTCTGCTGTTCGGCGGTGCCGTCGATTTCCGCGATCTGCTCGGGCGTCAGCAGCCCCATCAGCGAGGCGAACAGGGGCAGGGTGTCCGGATTGCCCCCGCCCGACAGATCGAGCAGCTTGCCGAGCTTGTCGATCTTGGCCGCGCGCGTGTCGTCGCGCGCGAACCCCGCGGCGTGCTCGATCCGGCTCATGATCGGATACAGCGCGCTGTTCTGGTGGTGCGGCGAGCACGAATGATGCATCCGCGCGTGCGGCTGGCCGGCGATGCGCTCGCGCAGAGCCTGCGTGATGCGCGACTTGCCGATGCCGGGCTCGCCCGACAGCAGCACCACCTGGCCCTCGCCGTTGAGCGCCAGTCCCCAGCGGTCGAGCAGCAGATCGATCTCGTGCTCGCGCCCGACCAGCTCGGTCAGCGCCGCGGTATGGAAGGCGGTGAAGCGGTCCTCGATCGTGGTCTCGGCGACGACGCGCCACACCTGCACTGGCTCGGAGAATCCCTTCAGCGTCTGCAGCCCGGCATCGGCGAAGTCGAACAGGCCGCCGACCAGCCGTCGCGTGCGCGCGCTGATCAGCACCTCGTTCGGCCGCGCGATCGCCTGCAGCCGCGCCGCCAGTGCCGGCGTCTCGCCGACCGCGGCTTCCTCCTGCGAGGCGCCTTCGCCGATCAGGTCGCCGACCACGACCGTGCCGGTGGCGATGCCGACGCGCAACTGCAGCGCGACGCCCGGCTGCGACGACAGCCTGCCGACGGCGGAGACGAGGTCGAGGGCGGCGCGCACTGCGCGCTCGGCGTCGTCCTCGTGCGCCCGCGGAAAGCCGAAATAGGCGAGCACGCCGTCGCCCATGAACCGCGCAATATGCCCGTCGAAGCGCGCGATCATGCCCGCGCAGCAATCCTGGTAGGCGCGCATGATGTCGCGCATGTCCTCGGGGTCGAGCGCGCCCGCCAGCGCCGTCGAGCCGACCAGGTCGCAGAACAGGATGGTCAGCTGGCGACGCTCGGCGGCCTGCGCGGCGCTCCTTGCCTCGCCGCCGGCCGCGGTCGCCGGACCGGCGGCGGCGTCGGGCGGCGGCCGATCCGGCCGCGGCGCTTCCGCCGCCCCGGCCAGTTCCGCGATCGCCGTCAGCAGACGGCGACGATGCCCGACCGAGCTCACCCCGAGATCGCGCAGGTCGTCCGCCGTCAGGTGCGGCAGGACTTCGCGCGTGACGTCGTTGTCGCGGAAAGCGGCTTCGTACTGCTCGAACCCGAGATCCTTGAGCCAGCTCGCAACGTCCATCGAGGCCGCACTCCGGCATCATCCATGCGGTTCCCGTCGCGTCCACCCCGCGCGACAACCGCCTGTTTCAATACAGATTCGGGCCCGGCGAGCCTTCTTGTGCGCCCTTCGAGGGGGCGGATTGGGGCCGGGCTGGCTTTACTCCCCAACCTATGTTGCTCTTTGCGGGGCCGCTTGTCCATGCGCTTGCGGCGGGTATGGCGGCCAAGCCGCCTAGGCTTTCTTCAGTCTGTCCTCGTACCAGGCGAGCTTCTGCTCGCTCTGGGCGATGTCCTGGGCCAGCCAGTCCCCGAGCAGGTTGCCGCTTTCGGCGTATTGCGCGCGCAGGTCGTTGAGGCGGGCGAGCTCCGAGGTCGTCAGCTCGACCAGCATCTCGAGCTGCGCGCGCTGCTCGTCGCGCGCCAGCAGATGCAGGAAGCGCAGCTTGAGCGCGATCACCAGCTTGGTGAGATCGGTAAGCGGCGCCCGCACGCGGCTGGTCAGCAGCTCCTTGAACGCGGTGCGTCCGGCATCGGTAAGCTGCACCGTGCTGTCGGCGGTCAGGCTCTGGCCGGGTGCCGCGCGCGGGCCGGTCGGCTCGATCAGACCTTCGTACCGCAGCAGCTCGATCGACGTGCCGAGAATGTCGAGCGTCGGCCCCAGCATGCGGCTCGCGAAATGGCGCACTTCGACGGCGAGCTCGCCGTACTTCCTGGGGCCGGCGGTGAGAATGCCGAGGGCGGCAAGGCGGACCGCTTCGGTGGGGATCAGGGACTGGTCGCGGTAGAGCGGCATGGTGGGAGTATAGGGGAAGAAAAGGGGGGGCGGGCAGGGCGTCGTGCGTTCTGCTAGGCTGGACTGGGGCACTTGATCTGGAGACGCGGATGTACCTGCAGACCATCGCGGACGACGAGGCGACCGGCCGGATTGCGGAAATCTACGAGGCGCAGCGGGCGCGGCTCGGATTCGTCCAGAACACGGCGAGATGCCTTACCACGCGGCCCGACCTGCTGCCGATCTATACCGAGTTCTTCGAGAAGATCCTTGCCGGATTCTCGCTCAGGCTGCGCGAGTGGAAGTTGATCACGCTGATCGCCGCGAAGCACGTGCCGTCGACCTACTGTTCCTATGTCTACGGCAAGCAGCTGATCCGCGAGCTCGGCTCGAAGGACGCCGTCCTGGCCGTCCAGCGCGATTTCCGCACGGCCGACCTGCCCGACAAGGACGTCGAGATGCTCGCCTATGCCGAGAAGATCGCGAAGGACGCCTCGCAGGTCGCCGAGGCCGACATCGACCGGCTGCGCGCCGTCGGGTTCTCCGACCAGCAGATCTGCGACATCGCGCTGTGCGCATCGATCAGGTGCTTCGTCAGCCGCTTCTTCGATGCGACCGGCGCCAGCCCGGAGCCGTCCTTCATCGACAGCGACGAGGATTTCCGCACGGCGATGACCGTGGGCAAGACCTACTGATACGGCCGGAACGGCGCGGTCGCGCCCGCTCCGCCGCATCATGTCGGGGCTCAGTTCCCGGGAGAAGAAGATGGACATCTCGAAAATTCCTGTCGGCCGCAACCCGCCGCACGACGTGAACGCGATCATCGAGATCCCGATCGGCGGCGTTCCGGTGAAATACGAGCTCGACAAGGTCTCGGGCGCAATGTTCGTCGACCGTTTCCTGCACACCGCGATGTTCTATCCCGGCAATTACGGCTTCATCCCGCACACGCTGTCCGAGGACGGCGACCCGTGCGACGTGATCGTGGTCGGCAGCGTTCCTGTCGTTCCGGGTGCCGTGATCCGCTGCCGGCCGGTCGGCGCGCTGCTCATGCAGGACGAGGCCGGGCTGGACGAGAAGATTCTCGCCGCACCGGTCGACGAGCTCCATCCCTTCTATTCGAACGTCCGCGACTACACCGACCTGCCGCCGCTGCTGATAGAGCAGATCGCCCATTTCTTCGAGCACTACAAGGACCTGGAGAAGGGCAAGTGGGTGAAGGTCGTCCGCTGGATCGGTGCGGCCGAATCGGAGGACCTTATCCGCGCCGCGATCGACCGCGCGGGGGGCGCGGACCAGAGCTGACATCGGTCGGGCGCAAGGCCGCCGGTAGAGGCGGCGGCGTATGCTTCGACGGCCTCCGCGTCGCCGTCGCGTCCGAGCCGCCGGCAATGACGCTGGTGCTCGGGGCGCTGCTGCTTGTCGCGCCGTTGGCGAGGCGGAGAATGACTGGCAAGCGCCTCAGGTCTAGAGCCTAGCGTTTCCCCGCCAGCCGCTCCGATCGGCGCCGCAGCATCTCGACGCAGGCCATCAGCAGCACCGACGTGACGATCAGCAGCGTCGCCGCGGCGGTGATGGTCAGGCTGATGTTGTCGTTGATGCCGCTGAACATCTGCCGCGGGAGGGTGCGCTGCTCCGGCCCGGCGATAAACAGCGCGATCACCACCTCGTCGAACGACACGGCGAAGGCGAAGACCGCGCCGGAAACGAGGCCGGGCATGATCAGCGGCAGGGTCACGCGACGGAACGCCGTCAGCGGGCTGGCGCCGAGACTGGCGGCGGCGCGCGCCAGCGTGCGGTCGAAGCCGGACAGGGTGGCCAGCACGGTGATGACCACGAACGGGACCGCGAGTGCCGTGTGGGCGAGGATCAGCCCGGCATAGGAGTTGGTGAGGCCGAGCGGTGCGAAGGCGAAATAGACGCCGACCGCCGTGATGATCTGCGGCACCACCATCGGCGCCACGATCACCGCCATTACGGCGCGGTGGCCCCAGAACGGCGAGCGCCACAGGCCCAGCGCCGCGACGGTGCCGAGCGCCGTCGCCAGCACGGTCGCCGATATCGCGACGATGATGCTGTTCCACAACGCCGGCAGCCAGAACTGCGAGGAGAAGAAGTCGGCATACCAGCGCAGGCTGAGGCCCGGCAGCGGATAGTGGAGGAATCCGCCCGAGCTGAACGACAGCGGGACGATCGCGAGGATTGGCGCCACCAGGAAGATGCAGACAGCGGCCGCGAAGACACGCAACACCACGTAGACGATCCGCTCGCCCGGCGTGGCGGTCGGTGGAAGCGTCATCCGGTTCATGCCGCCTTGACCCGCTCGAAGCCGACCAGCTTGCCGTAGACGAGACAGAGGACAACCGTGGCGGCGAGCAGCAGTATCGACAGCGCCGCCGCCATGCCCCAATTGATCGTGCGGCTGGCATAGAACGCGATCATGTAGCTGATCATCTGGTCCTCGGCGCCGCCGACCAGCGCCGGCGTGATGTAGTAGCCAAGCGCCTGCACGAACACGAGCAGGCAGCCGGCGGTGATGCCTGGCAGGGTCTGCGGCAGGTAGACGCGGCGGAACACAGTGAACGGTGCGGCGCCGAGCGAGGCGGCGGCGCGGGCATAGACCGGCGGCACGCTGCGCATCACGGAATAGAGCGGCAGCACCATGAACGGCAGCAGGATGTGCACCATCGCCACGTAGACGGCGAAGCGATTGAAGATCATCGGCAGCGGCTCGTCGACGATGCCGAGATTGAGCAGCATCGCATTGACGACGCCCTCGCGCTGCAGCACCACGACCCACGCGGCGGTGCGCACCAGCAGCGAGGTCCAGAACGGCAGCAGCACGAACAGCAGCAGCAGGTTGGCCCGCTTGGGCGGCAGCGACGCGGCGAGATAGGCGAGGGGATAGCCGAGAAGGAGGCAGGCCAGGGTGACGACGAGCGAGATCCGGAAGGTGCGGCCCAGCACGTCGACGAACACCGCCTGTTCGGACGGCACCGACGCGATCGCGCCATCGGCATTGCGCCGCAGGTCGACCGCGGCGAGCAGATAGAAATCGGTCAGCGGCCCGCCGGCGCGCCTGATCACCGCCCAGGTCTCGCGCTCGCCCCATTTCGGATTGATCGCGATCAGGGTGTCGCGCGCGGACGCCGTCAGCTCGGCCGGCAGCCGGCGTGCCGACGAGAACATCAGGCTGCGGAAGCCGCTGACGTCGTAATTGAGCCGCGTCGCGGCGCTCGCAAGCGTGCCGGCTGCGCGCGCCGCGCGGATGTCCGCAATGAGCGCCGCAAACGCCTCTTCGGACGGCAGGTCGCGCCCGTCCCATTCGGCGAGGGCGGCGGTGACGCGCGGCAGCGCGCCTGCCACCTCGGGGTCGAGCACTCCGCGGGTCAGCAACGAGCCGATCGGCACGAGGAACGTCGCAAGGAGGAAGAGGAAAAGGGGCAGGACCAGCGCCGCCGACTTGAGCTGCTCCATCCGGCGGCTACGCCGCAGCTGTCGCTTCAGCGACGCGCCGTCATGTTTCAGTGCGATTGTGTTCACGGGATCGCAGCATGCGGCGCGACCCTCATCCTCCGCCGTCCTCATCCTGATCCTGTCGAAGGACCTGCAAGCGGGAGAAGGGACGCGGTCCAGCGCTCGATGGAAACCCTCTCCCGCGTGCGGGAGAGGGCAGGGTGAAGGTCTCTATGCGCCGCGTTGTCTCCTATCGTGCCACCCAGGCATTGAATCGCTGGTTGAGCGTGTCGAGGTTCTCGACCCAGAACGGCTCGTCGAGATAGATCGCGGTGGCGATGTTCTCGGGCGCCGTCGGCAGGCTGGGCAGAACCGCCTTGTCGATCATCGGCGTCGCCGCCTTGGCGGTCACGCCGTAGGTGATCTTCGACGGCAGGTTCTTCTGGTTCTCGGGCAGGCTCACGAACTGGATGTATTGCTCGGCCTGCGTCTTGTTGGGCGTGCCCTTCATGATCACCCAGGAGTCGATCGTGTAGATGCTGTTGGTCCAGACGATCGCGAAGTTCTTCTTGTCGCTCTTGTTCGCGGCGGCGATGCGACCGTTATAGGCCACCGTCATCGCCAGCTCGCCCGAGGCGAGGAGCTGCGGCGGCTGCGAGCCCTTCTCCCACCACACGATGTGCGGCTTGAGCTGGTCGAGCTTCTTGAACGCGCGCTCGACGCCGGCATCGGTCTTAAGCGTCTTGTAGACGTCCTTGAACGGCACGCCGTCGGCCATCAATGCGATCTCGAGATTGGTCTTGGCGCCCTTGCGCATGCCGCGCTTGCCCGGCCATTTCTGCACGTTCCAGAAGTCGGCCCAGTTTTTCGGACCGTCCTTGATGCGGTCCTTGTCGTAGGCGAGGACGAAATTGTAGACGATCGCACCCACGCCGCAGTCATGCACCGCGTCGGGCAGGAATTTGTCCTTGCCGCCGACCTTGGACCAGTCGATCTTCTCGTAGAGCCCTTCCTCGCAGCCGAGTACCAGTTCCTCGGCCTCGACTTGGACGACGTCCCAGTTGTTGTTGCCGCCTTGGACCTTGGCGCGCAGCACGCCGACGCCGCCGTCCCAGCTCTCCTCGACCATTTTGGCCTTCTTCTGCTCCATGAACGGCTTGAAGTAGACCTCGCGTTGCGCGTCCTGATAGGCGCCGCCCCAGGACACTACGGTCAGGTCGCGGGCCGCGGCGGCGCCTGCGAGCGCAACCGCGAACGCGCCGGCGACAGCGCCGGTCAGAAGGACTCTTTGCATCATTACGCAGCCTCCGTTGAAAATGGCCCGTCGCGCGGGCCTGCTTGCTTGATACCGACTCTAGTCTGTGACCGGGTGGGCGGCAAGGCGCGGCGCTTCGCTCTCCGCTTCGGGCGCGAAGGCGAGGCCGTCGGCGGCCTGCCACACCGCCTCGACCTGCGCGCCTTCCCGGAGCGCCGCGCCGGCGCCGGTGATTGGCAGCTTCACCATGCAGCTCTCGCTGCCCGGAAGCTCGATGCGCGCGCGGAGATGGTCGCCCAGATAGATCAGCTCGCACACCCGCGCCGCGACCCGGTTGTCGGTGCCGTTTGCGGTACCCGGCGCGCACAGCGCGATCCGCTCCGGCCGCAGCGACACGATCGCCGGCGTGCCTGCGGCCCCGACATCGGCGCAGCGCGCGGCGATGCGAGCGCCCCCGGGAAGCCGCACGACGCATGCGCCGCCGGAATGGTTCTCGACGGTTCCCGCCAGGCGGTTGTTCTCGCCGATGAAGCGCGCGACGAATGCGTTGCGTGGCTCCTCGTAGAGCGCCGTCGGCGTGTCGAGCTGCTGCACGACGCCGCGGTGGAAGACCGCGATGCGGTCGGACATGGTCAGCGCCTCGCCCTGGTCGTGCGTCACGTAGACGATCGTCACGCCGAGCCGCTCGTGGATGTGCCGGATCTCGAGCTGCATCTCCTCGCGCAGCTGCTTGTCGAGGGCGCCCAGCGGCTCGTCCATCAGCACCAGCTTGGGCTCGAACACGAGCGCGCGCGCGAGCGCTATGCGTTGCTGCTGGCCGCCGGAGAGCTGATTGGGCCGGCGCGTCTCATAGCCCTCGAGGCGCACCATGCCGAGGGCCCGCCTGACGCGGCGCTCGCTCTCGTCGCGGCCGATGCCGCGCACCGAGAGCGGGAAAGCGACGTTCTCGGCGACGCTCATATGCGGGAACAGCGCGTAATTCTGGAACACCATGCCGATGTCGCGGCGGTGCGGCGGCAGCCGCGCGAGGCTGCGGCCTTCGAGCGCGATGTCGCCTGCGGTCGGCGTCTCGAAGCCGGCCAGCATCATCAGGGTGGTCGTCTTGCCCGAGCCGGACGGCCCGAGCAGGGTCAGGAACTCGCCGCGACGGATGTCGAGATCGAGGCTGCGGACGACGAGGGTTTCGCCGTCGAAGGTCTTGCGGACACCGCGGAAGCTGGCAATGACGTCGTGCATGGGACGAATATAGCGGCTACGTCGTCCGGCGCGAATGGATTGCACCCGTCCGCCCGCGCCTGGGCCGGTCTAAGACCCACCCTTGCGCCGACCCTACGCCGCGCGCTGCAGCCGCAGGCTCGACCAGACGTCCTCGAGGGCGGCGACCAGGGATGCCATCGCCGCGTCGTCGTGCAGCGGCGTCGGCGTCAGCCGCAGGCGTTCCTGCCCGCGCGGCACGGTCGGGTAGTTGATCGGCTGCACGTAGATGCGATGGCTTTCCAGCAGCGCGTCGGAAGCCTGCTTGCACAAAATCGCGTCACCGACGAAGACGGGGACGATGTGGCTCTCGCTCGCCATCACCGGCAGCCCGGCCTCGGCGAGCAGGCGCTTGAGCCGCGCCGCGCGTTCCTGGTGGCGCTCGCGCTCGGCCGTGCTCTGCTTCAGGTGCCGCACCGAGGCCAGCGCGCCGGCGGCGACCACCGGTGGCATCGCCGAGGAGAAGATGAATCCGGGCGCGAAGCTGCGGATGGCGTCGATCAGGGCAGCGCTGCCGGTGACGTATCCGCCGACGATGCCGAAGCCCTTGGCCAAGGTGCCCTGGATCGCATCGACGCGGTGCATGACGCCATCGCGCTCGGCGATGCCGGCGCCATGCCTGCCGTAGAGGCCGACCGCATGGACCTCGTCGAGATAGGTCATGGCGCCGTAGCGGCGGGCGAGATCGCAGAACGCCGCGATCGGGGCGATGTCTCCGTCCATCGAGTAGACGGATTCGAAGGCGATCAGCTTCGGCCGGCCGGGGTCTACGCTGCGCAGCGCCTGCTCGAGCGCGGCGATGTCGTTATGCGCGAAGATGCGCTTTTCGCAGCCGCTGTGGCGAATGCCTTCGATCATCGAGGCGTGGTTGAGCGCGTCGGAGAAGATGACGCAGCCGGGCAGCAGCCTGCCGATCGAGCTGAGCGACGCCTCGTTGGCGTTGTATCCCGAAGTGAAGATCAGCGCCGCGTCCTTGCCGTGAAGCGAGGCCAGTTCGCGCTCGAGCAGCACGTGGTAGTGGTTGGTGCCGGAGATGTTGCGTGTCCCCCCGGCGCCGGCGCCGCAGCGCTTCACCGCCTCCTGCATCGCCGCGAGCACCACCGGGTGCTGACCCATGCCGAGATAGTCGTTGGAGCACCACACCGTGACTTCGACGGGGCCGCCGGGCCCGTGCCACAGCGCGCGCGGGTAGGCGCCGCAGACCCGCTCCAGGTCGGCGAAGACGCGATAACGCCCCTCGGCCTTGAGCCGTCCGACTGCTTCCGCGAAATAGCGTTCGTAATCCATGGTCAGGTCCGCCGCAGTGCGCGAAATAAAGCACCGTTCGCCGCGCCGGCAAACCCCAAATTCGCGGCGCGGCCATACGCCGCAAGCCGAGGCACAGCACGGACTCCCGGCCCGGCGGCTGATTCATGTCAGCCGCCGCGGCGCGCCCGCTTCTAGCGGACGAAGCCGCCCATGCCCATGCGGACCACGCCGCCGAAGCTCGTGCTCGGCGCGGCGGGCGCGGGAGTGGTTGGCCCGCCGCGCAGCGCGACGCCGGGCTGCGTCCTCAACGTGATCCCGGATTGCCGGCGCAGGAAGGTGACGGCGCCGGGCAGCGGCGTCGGCGCCGCCGGGTCGGGGGCTGCGAACGGCGCGCAGGCCGGGCACAATGGGGCGGCAAGGCCCGGATAGCCATAGGGATCCCGATAGGCAAGTCCGGGCGCCAGCCCGCTGTAATTGAAGCCGATGACGTAGTCGGGAGCCGGCGCGCCGCCGCCTTCCGGTCCCGCCAGCGCGATCACCCGCGGGCCGACATCGTCGGCCGGCGCATCGAAGACCGCCGCCTCGACGGTCCTGGTCTGCCGGTTCCGCACGCACGCCGCGCGGAACAGCCCCCGGCGCGCGACGCCCGGCACGCTGATTTCCATGCGCACGACGGATTCGCCGTTCCGTGACGCATAAGCCGGCGGGCCGAAGCGGAAGCTGCCCTCGCCGAGCAGCTTGCGCGCAGCGGTCCGGCACGACGCGGCAAACCCGGGATCGGCGGGAGCAGCCGTCTCGCGGGCCGGGTCGGGCGATTGCAGCGCCTCGAGGCTGCGCGCCATTGCGACGGTCGAGGTCGCAGCCAACGAGATCGTGGCGATGCCCAGAAATCCTGCAAGCGGCAGCGCTGCCGACTTCGACATCTCGTCCTCCTGCGGCTATGCGGCGGCCAGGCCCTTCTCGCGGACCATCTCCGCGGTGTCGTCGAGGGCACGGGCGAAGCGGCGGAACATCTCGTCGATCTGCTCCTCGCTGATGATCAGCGGAGGGCACAGGGCGACGCGGTCGCCGAACAGGGCGCGGCAGACCAGTCCGTGCTCCTGCGCGCGCTTGGCCATGTAGGGTGCCACTGCCTGCTTGGGGTCGAAGCCCTGTTTCGGCTGGCGGCTCTTCATCAGCTGTATGGCGCCGATCAACCCGATGCTCTGCGACTCGCCGACCAGCGGGTGGGCCGCGAGCTTCTGAAAGCCGGCCTGGAAGCGCGGCGCCACGCGACGCACCATGCTCACCAGGTCGCGCTCCTCGTAGATCTTGAGCGTCTCGAGCGCGACCGCCGCCGCGACGGGATGCGCCGAATAGGTGTAGCCGTGGCCGAACGTGCCGATCTTCTCGCTCTCGGCGACCATCGCGCGCCAGATCGGCTCGCTGACCAGCAGCGCCGAGATCGGCAGATAGGCCGAAGACAGCGCCTTCGCGATCGTGACGATATCGGGCTTGATGTCGAAGGTCTGTGCGCCCCACATGCTGCCGGTGCGCCCGAAGCCGCAGATCACCTCGTCGCAGATGAACAGGATGTCGTATTTCTTGAGCACCGCCTGGATCTTGGCGAAATAGCCTTTCGGCGGAATCAGCACGCCGCCGGCACCCATCACCGGCTCGGCAATGAACGCCGCGACAGTGTCGGGTCCCTCGCGCTGGATCAGCGCCTCCAGGCTGTTCGCGAGCCGCGTCGTGAACGCATCCTCGCTCTCGCCCGGCTCGGCGAAGTTGTACGCGTGCGGGCAGTCGGTGTGGATGATGTTGGCGATCGGCAGGTCGAAGTCGCGGTGATTGGCGGGCAGGCCGGTCAGGCTGGCGCTCGCGATGGTCACGCCGTGATAGGCGCGCTGGCGCGAGATGATCTTCTTCTTGTTCGGCTTTCCGATCGCGTTGCTGTAGTACCAGACGAGCTTGATCGCGGTGTCGTTGACCTCCGAGCCCGAATTGGCGAAGAACACCTTCGACATCGGCGCCGGCGCCATCGCCAGTAGGCGCTCGGCGAGCTCGATGGCCGGCTCGTGCGATTTGTGCGCGAACACGTGATAGGTCGGGAGCTGGCGCATCTGGCGCGTTGCCGCCTCGACCAGCCGCTCCTCCGAGAAGCCGAGCGACGTGCACCACAGCCCGGCGAGGCCCTCGATGTACTCCTTGCCGCTGTCGTCGTAGACGTAGACTCCCTTGCCGCGCGAGATCACCAGCGGGCCGTCCTTCTCGTGGACCTTCAGGTTGGTGTAGGGATGGACGAGCGACGCGATGTCGCGCGCCGCGGTCGAATTGCCGCGTCCGCTGGTCCGGATGTCGTTCATTGCCTTCTCCTGTTCGGGCCGGCGGTGCGGCACCGTATGCGTGGATCCGGCAGGGATTCTAGGCCTGGTGCCGGGCGCGGTCTACCGGGCGCGTCGCATGCCTAGCGTGCAAGTTTGTTGACTTGGGAATAGACTCTTCTAAGTTTGGGGGATCCTGGGCGAGAAGCTGGAACTTGCCCCGCCCCGGACTGGGAGATTTCGGCTGCGGAGCAGCCATTTGCGCCGGCTCCGGACGACGGGAGAACAATGCAGGCGCACCCGCGCTTTTCGGGAAGCCGGCGGCCTCGGGCCGCGGCGCCGCTGCCTGCGCTACCATGGGCTGTCGAGGCCGCGACCCGGAGATGATCGAGCCAGCGCAGCATGTGAACGCCCTGTGCCGCTGTTCCGGCGGGGTCGCAATGGAACGGGGTGGCGCAGGCTTCATATGCACGCGAACATTGATTTCCCTGAGCTTGTTCCGGTAGGACCAGCATCATGATCGCCTTCATCATACGGCGTCTGCTGCAATCCGTTCTGGTCATGCTCGCGGTGGCGTTCGTTGCGTTCGCGCTGTTCACCTACGTCGGCGATCCGATCGCGATCATGCTCGGCCAGGAATTCACCGAGCAGGATCGCGCGCGCATCTCCGCCGAGCTCGGCCTCGACCAGCCGTTCTTCGTCCAGTTCGCGCGTTTTGTCGGCAACGCGGTCCAGGGCGATTTCGGCCTGTCGTACCGGCTCGCCCGGCCGGTCGAGGAACTCCTGCTCGAGCGGCTTCCGGCCACGCTCGAGCTCAGCCTCGTCGCCGCATTCTTCGCCCTGCTGGTCGGCCTGCCGCTCGGCGTCTATACGGGACTCAACCGCGATTCCTGGCTGAGCCGCGTCTTCCTCACCGTGTCGCTGATCGGCGTGTCGCTGCCCACATTCCTGATCGGCATCCTGCTCATCTACGTGTTCTCCGTCGAGGTGAACTGGTTCCCGTCCTTCGGCCGGGGCGAGACCGTCCAGCTCGGCTGGTGGAGCACCGGTTTCCTCACCGTGAGCGGCCTGCGCTCGCTGATCCTGCCGTCGATCACGCTCGGGCTGTTCCAGCTGACCCTGATCATGCGCCTCGTCCGCGCCGAGATGCTCGAGGTGCTGCGCACCGACTACATCAAGTTCGCGCGCGCGCGCGGGCTGTCGAACCGCGCCGTGCATTTCGGCCACGCGCTCAAGAACACGCTGGTGCCGGTCATCACCATCACCGGCCTGCAGCTCGGCGCCATTATCGCCTTCGCGATCATCACCGAGACCGTGTTCCAGTGGCCCGGAATGGGCTACCTGTTCATCCAGTCGGTCTATTTCGCCGACGTGCCGGTGATGGCCGCGTATCTTTGCCTGGTCGCATTCTTCTTCGTCGCCATCAACCTGATCGTCGACCTGCTTTACTATGCCGTCGATCCGCGACTGCGGGTCGACCGCGCGATCTCCGGCGGGCACTGAGCGCCATGGCCACGACATTGCCCGACGCAACGAAGACGGCCCCCGGCCTGTCCGCACGCATCCTCGACAGCGACGTATTCTACAGCTTCCGGAAATCGCCGCTGACCATGCTCGCGGCGCTGGTGACCCTGGTCTGCTTCTCCGGAGCGCTGCTGGCGCCGTGGATAGCGCCGCACAATCCGTTCGACCTCGGCTCGCTCAACCTGCTCGACGCCAGCCGCCCGCCGGTATGGATCGAGGACAGCGATCCGCGGTTCCTGCTCGGCACCGACAATCAGGGCCGCGACGTGCTGTCGACGATCATGTACGGCGCCCGGGTCTCCCTGCTGGTCGGCTTCGCCTCGGTGATCTTCGCGATGGTGCTGGGCGTAACGCTCGGCCTGATCAGCGGCTATGTCGGCGGGGCGGTGGACGCGGTCATCATGCGCATCGCCGATGTCCAGCTCAGCTTTCCCGCGATCCTGATTGCCCTGCTGATCGACGGTATCCTGCGCGCGGCGTTCTCGCACCAGCTGCACGACCAGTTCGCGCTCTATGTCCTGATCCTTTCGGTCGGATTGTCCTACTGGGTGCAGTACGCGCGCACGGTGCGCGGCTCGACCCTGGTCGAGAAGAACAAGGAGTACGTGCAGGCCGCGCGCGTCATCGGCGTCCATCCGATCCGACTGCTGTTCTCGCATATCCTGCCGAACGTGATCGGCCCTGTCCTGGTCATCGCCACGATCAATCTGGCGCTGGCGATCATCACCGAGGCAACCCTGTCGTTCCTCGGCGTCGGCATGCCGCCGACCAAGCCTTCGCTCGGCACCCTCATCAATGTCGGCAACGACTTCCTTATGTCGGGCGAGTGGTGGATCACCATCTTCCCCGGGCTCGCCCTGGTGCTGATGGCGCTTTCCGTCAATTTGCTCGGGGACTGGCTGCGCGACGCTCTCAATCCGAAGCTGCGCGTGACGCGATGACGCGGGCGCCTGCCAACCGTGCGCTGCTCGACGTGCGCAATCTGCGGGTCGAGTTCCCGACGAGGCGCGGCAATCTGGTCGCGGTCGACGACATCTCGTTCCACATCGATCCGGGCGAGGTGCTCGGCGTCGTCGGCGAGTCCGGCGCCGGCAAGTCGCTGACGGGCGCGGCGATCATCGGGCTGCTCGATCCGCCGGGCCGCATCGCCGGCGGCGAGGTGCTGCTCGAGGGACGGCGCATCGACAATCTCGGTTACGAGCAGATGCGGCGCATCCGCGGCCGCGAGATCGGCGCCATTTTTCAGGACCCGCTGACCTCGCTCAACCCGCTCTACACGATCGGCCGGCAGCTCGTCGAGACGATCCAGACCCATCTCGACATGAATGCGGCGCAGGCCCGTGCGCACGCAGTCAAGCTGCTGCAGGAGGTCGGCATTCCCGCGGCCGACAGGCGCATCGATCACTACCCGCACCAGTTCTCGGGAGGAATGCGCCAGCGCGTGGTCATAGCGCTGGCGCTGTGCGCGAACCCACGCCTGGTCATCGCCGACGAGCCGACCACGGCGCTCGACGTGTCGATCCAGGCGCAGATCATCACGCTGCTGAAGCGTCTGTGCCGCGAACACGGCACGGCGGTGATGCTGGTGACGCACGATATGGGCGTGATCGCCGAGACGGCCGACCGCGTCGCCGTCATGTATGCCGGGCGCATCGCCGAGATCGGCCCGGTGCGCGACGTCATCAAGCAGCCCAAGCATCCCTACACCGTCGGCCTGATGGGTTCGATCCCGAAGATCACCCGGCGCGACGAGCGGCTGGCCCAGATCGACGGCTCCATGCCGCGGCTCAACGCCATACCGCCCGGCTGCGCCTTCAATCCGCGCTGCCCCAGGGTGTTCGCGCGCTGCCATGTCGAGCGGCCTGACCTGATCGACGTCGAGCGCAGCCGCGTCGCGTGCTGGCTCTACGACGAGGAGAGCCCGCGGCTGCGGGCAGCCGGCGATGAGTGAGATGACGCCGCAGGCCGAGCAGCCGATCCTCGTCGCGCGCAACCTCGCGCGCTATTTCGACGTGTCGCGGCCGTGGCTCAACCGCGTCATCGAGGGCCAGCCGCGGCTGATCCTCAAGGCGGTCGACGGGGTCGATTTCGCGATCCGCCGCGGCGAGACCCTGTCGCTGGTCGGCGAGTCCGGCTGCGGCAAGTCGACCGTGGCGCGCCTCGTCGTCGGGCTCTACCGCCCGAGCAAGGGCTCGATCGCCTTCGAGGGCGTCGACCTTGCCTCGCTCAACTCGCGCGCGAAGATGCAGCCGGTACGGCGGCGCTTCCAGATGATCTTCCAGGACCCGTATGCCAGCCTCAACCCGCGCTGGCGCGTGGCCGACATCATCGCCGAGCCGATCCGCGCCCACCGCATCCTGACCGATCGTGCCCAAATCCGCCGCCGCGTCGACGAGCTGCTGCGCTTTGTCGGCCTGTCGCCGGCTGACGGTGAGAAATTTCCGCACGAGTTCTCGGGCGGCCAGCGCCAGCGCATCTCCATCGCCCGCGCGCTGTCGAGCAATCCCGATTTCCTGGTCTGCGACGAGCCGACCTCTGCGCTCGACGTCTCGGTGCAGGCGCAGATCCTCAACCTGATGAAGGAGCTGCAGCGCGAGCTGGGGCTCACCTATCTGTTCATTTCGCACAATCTCGCGGTCGTCTATCACATCTCCGACCGCGTCGGCGTGATGTACCTGGGGCGGCTGGTCGAACTTGCCGATGTCGAAGCTCTGTTCGCGCAGCCGCAGCATCCCTATACGCGCATGCTGCTCGACGCGATTCCCGACCTCGAGATGTCGGGCCGGCCGCGCACGCCGGTCGCGGGCGAAGTGCCGAACCCGCTCAATCCGCCGAGCGGCTGCGCCTTCCATCCGCGCTGCCCGTACGCAAACGAGCGCTGCAAGCGCGAGCGGCCGGAGTTCAAGCCCGCGCCGGCGGGCGGCATGGTTGCCTGCCACGCGGTCGAGGAGCGGCGCCTGCCCGAGGCGCGGGCGGTCGATCCGCCGGTGCTGCCGGCCTGACCGCGCCGCCGCGTCCGCTCACAGCGGCCGCTCCATGAAGGTCAGATAGGGACGCAGCTCCGCAGGCGCGTCGTAGTACGGCGCGATCTCGGCAAAGCCGAGCGACCGGTAGAGTGCATGCGCTTCGAGGTGCTTGTCTCCGGTTTCCAGGCGCATGGCCCTGAAGCCGCGCTGGCCGGCCAGCGCGATGAGAGCCTCGCAGAGTCTGCGGCCGATGCCGAGCCCCTGAAATGGCTCGCGAATGAACAGCCGCTTCATCTCGCACACGCCGTCGCCGAGCGTCCGCAGCGCCACGCAACCTGCCGGTACGCCGTCGACAAGCGCGAGCAGCAGCGCACCGCCGGGCGCCGCATAGGCCAGATCGAGCGCGGCAAGCTCCTTCTCGACGGAAGCCGGCTGGAAATACGTCTCGACTGCCCATGCCCGCTCGGCATAGCGCGCGCGGCACCATTGGATGAAGCCGCGCATCAGGTCGGCGGCGTGGGCGAACTGCTGCGCGGAGCCGGGTTCGACGATCTCGACACGTCGGCCCGGGGGTGCGGACCAGCGGTCGTTGGCGTTCGCGGGCGGCGTCACGTTCGACACGAACTTTGTGCTCATGAAGGTCTCCGTCCGAGGGGCGCGCAGGGTGTGCGGACACACCCGTTAGCAGCGGGTCGCCGCGGCGGCTGTGAACATCGTCACAGCGTGCAGTGCCGCCCCGACGCCCCGGTCGGCCCGCGTTTGGCACCGGAATTGCTGCGCATTTTCTCAGGGAGAACCGCGTCGTCCGGCGCGGCATGCGGAGCGGAAGAGCGATGGGCGAACGGGCGGGAATCGGCAGGGCGGCGCGCACCAGGCTGTCGTTCGGTCTCAATGCGCTGCGGCGCATCGGGTCGGAACTGCCTGAAATTCGGGCGGGGTCTGCGCAAATTCCGGGCATCGGCCACAATGGTGGCCCGCCGCTTGACGATCCGAGCGGCCATGGATGGCACGCCTATTGTTGGGCACGGGCCCACAAGAAGGCCTGGAAGACGCCGCCGCGCGAGATCGCATTGCGGCGGCTGCGCCGCGCCGAGGAGCTCGGCCTGACCTACGAGGAATACACGGCGATCATTCTCGATCGCGGCGTGTTCCTGTGAATCGCTATTGCCGTCCGTAGGTGTCGTCGAGCCGGATGATGTCGTCCTCGCCAAGATAGCCGCCGGACTGCACCTCGATGAGATGCAGGGGGGCGGGGCCGGGATTCTCGAGCCGGTGCACGCAGCCGACCGGGATGTAGGTCGACATGTTTTCGCGCAAGGTCAGCATGTCCTCGTCGCGCGTGACGCGCGCGGTGCCGCTGACCACGACCCAGTGCTCCGCGCGGTGCGCATGCTTCTGCAGCGACAGCTTGTGCCCGGGCTTCACCATGATGTGCTTGACTTGGTGGCGGTGTCCTGTGTCAATCGATTGATAGCTGCCCCAGGGCCGATAGACGATCGGGTGCGAGACCGCCTCGCTGCGGCCCTTGGCCTTGAGCTGCTCGACGATCTTCTTGACGTCCTGGACGCGGTCCTTGGCGGCCACCAGCACGACGTCGCTGGTCGCAACCACGACCGCGTCGGCAATGCCCAGCGTCGCGAGCAGCACCCGCTCGCTGCGCAGATACGAGTTCGTTGTCTCGTGCGCGATGACGTCGCCGACGACGACGTTCCCGGACTGGTCCTTGTCGCCGATGTCCCACAGCGCGGACCACGCGCCGACATCGCTCCAGCCGAGCGTCGCGGGTACGACCGCAGCCCTTTCGGTCTTCTCCATCACCGCGTAATCGACCGACTTCGCCGGCGCGCGCGAGAAGCTGTCTTTGGCGAGGCGCACGAACTCGAGGTCCTGGTTGGCGCGGCCGACCGCATCGGCGACGGCCTCGACCATCGCGGGCTCAAAGCGCATCAGCTCGTCGAGAAGCAGACGGGCGGGGAACAGGAACATGCCGCTGTTCCACGACCATGCGCCGTCCGCGACATAGCCCTGCGCGGTCTCGAGGTCGGGCTTCTCGACGAAGCGCTCGATCGCATAGGCGCCCGCGACGCCGCCGAGCGCAGCGCCGCGGCGGATATAACCGTAGCCGGTCTCTGGATGCTCGGGGGTGATGCCGAACGTCACCAGC
This sequence comes from Alphaproteobacteria bacterium, assembly GCA_041690495.1. GTDB lineage: Bacteria > Pseudomonadota > Alphaproteobacteria > CACIAM-22H2 > CACIAM-22H2 > DATAAP01. The sequence goes on from JAWLHE010000008.1 coordinate 220,098, forward strand.
CGGCCGGCGCGCGCGGCGGCGGCGGCGGTCTCGACGGCCTTGTGGAAGGCGCCGACATCCGCGATCGCGTGATCCGACGGCAGCACCAGCATCAGGGTGTCGCGTTTCTCTGCCGCCAACATTTTTGCCGCCGCCGCGACCGCGGGAGCGGTGTTGCGCGCGGCCGGCTCGAGCACGATCGCCTGCGGCTTGATGTCGAGCTGGCGCAGCTGCTCGGCGATAATGAAGCGGTGTTCGTCGTTGCAGACGATCAGCGGCGGCGCGAACAGCGGGCCGCTGGCGCGCCGCGCGGTTTCCTGCAGCAGGCTGTGCTCGGACAGCAACGGCAGCAACTGCTTCGGATAGAGCTCGCGCGATAGCGGCCACAGGCGCGTTCCTGCGCCCCCTGAGAGTATGACCGGTACGATCTGCCCGCCCGCCATGCTGTACTCCTACGATCGCGAGACGCCTGTGCTAACGCAAAAATGTTTCGAAACCAATAGTGGGCGCGCCGGTTCGGCTGCCGTCCGGCCGCTGCAAGCGTAGCGCGACTCTTGCCTGCCGGTCGGCTAGAACGGCGTCATGCTCGTCGTCTTCGGCTCGATCAATGTCGATCTGGTGTTCAGGGTCCCGCGCCTGCCCGGGCCGGGCGAGACCGTCCTGGGACCGGGCTACGCGACGATTCCGGGCGGCAAGGGGGCCAACCAGGCCGTAGCCGCGGCGCTCGACGGCGCCCGCGTCGCGATGATCGGCCGGGTCGGTCGCGACGCATTCGCGGGGCTCGCGCTCGACTCGCTCGCCCGTGCCGGCGTCGATATCCGCGGCGTCGCGCATGACGACGCGCCGACCGGATGTGCGGTGATCGCGGTCGACAACGCCGGCGAGAACCAGATCGTGGTGGCGTCCGGGGCAAATGCCCGGGTCGCGGCGGACCAGGCGAGCGATGCCATGCTCGGACCGGACACCACGCTCGTCCTGCAGATGGAGTGTCCCGCGGGCGAGAATGCAGCGCTGATCGGGCGCGCGCGCCGGCGCGGTGCCCGCATCGTGCTCAATCTTGCGCCGGCGTCGATGCTGCCCGGCGGCGTGTTGCGCGCGGTCGACATCCTCGTGGTGAACCGGGGCGAGGCGGCGTGGCTGGCCAGGGAGCATGGCGTCTGTGGTGGCGACGAGCGCGTGATGGCCGTTGCGCTGGCACTGCATCTCGGCGTCACCGTCATTCTGACGATGGGCGCCGAAGGGGCGCTCGCCGCCGGAAGCGGCGCGGTGTGGGAGATCGGCGCTCTGCCGGTCGTGCCAGTCGATACGACGGGCGCCGGCGACGCCTTCGTCGGCGTGCTGGCGGCGAGCCTCGACCGCGGGGAGTCGATCGAGGACGCGCTGCACCGCGCGGCCGTCGCCGCCGGACTCGCCTGCGAAACGCTCGGCGCCCAAGGCAGCCTGGCCGGCAGCGAAGCCATCGACCGCGCGCTTCCGCGTCTCGCGCCGCCGCGCAGGACGCCGCCCTGAGTTGTCGCATCAGATCTGCGTTTCCCGCGTGTGCAGGGAAACGATCGCCGTCCTATGGTGCGCCGCTTGAATCATGACTGACACCACGCGAACGCTGCTTCTCGGCATCGCGACCGGCCTCTGCACCGCGCTGATCTGGGGAAGCTGGGCGGTCGTATCGCGGCTCGGGCTGACGACCGGGCTGGACTTTTACGACGTGGCCGCGCTGCGGTTCGGCGTTGCCGGTCTCGTACTTGCGCCCGTGCTGGCGCGGGCGGGGATTTCGTCCAGGGGGATCGGCAACGTGCCCTGGCATGCGGTGCTGGTCATGTGGCTCGGCGCCGGCGTGCCCTACGCCCTGATCGTCTTCGCCGGCCTGGGCATGGCGCCGGCCAGCCACCAGGCGATGATCGGCCCGTCCGGGGTGATGCTGTTTACCGCGGCGTTGAGCCGGCTCGTGCTCGGCGAGCGGTTCAACCGTATGCAGCTCGCAGGCATGGCGGTCATCGTCGCGGGGATCGCGACGATGGGCGCGCAGGGGCTCGGCGGCGGCACGCCGCTCGGACTCGGGCACCTGCTGTTCGTAGTCGCCGCCCTGCTGTGGTCGGTCTTCACCGTGATGGCGCGCGCCTGGCGGGTGGATGCGCTGCTCTCGACCGCGATCGTCTCGACACTGTCGCTGGTCTATCTGCCGGTCTACTTCGTTCTGTCCGGGGACGCGCTGTTGCGCGCGGCACCGCTCGGCCCCGTGCTGATGCAGGCGGCCTTCCAGGGGCTGCTCACCGGCGTCATCGCCTTGATATTCTATATGCGGACGGTCGCGGCGCTCGGCGCGGGGCGCGCTGCCCTGTTCACGGCGCTCGTGCCGGCGATGGCTGCGCTGCTCGCGGTACCGGTCCTCGGCGAGACGCTGTCCGGCGCCACGACCGCCGGGCTGCTGCTGGTGACGGCCGGCATGGCAATCGCCGTGAGCCGCGGCGCAACCGGACCCGGACGTGCCGCCGCGATGGTCGGCCAGAGCGCCGGCCTCGTTCCCGGCTCGAAGCCGCCGGAGGTCACAGTGCGATCACAGCCCGGCACCCGCTCGCGCGAAGCGCCTGAACGGCATAAATGACCCATCGCAACAATGGGTTGAGATTGCGATGTCATGCGGTTGCGATTAGGGTCGTCGAATGGGATCGGGTCCGGATCATGCCAGCCGCGTGGCTTCATGCGACGCCTGAGCGCAGGTTTGATCGCCGGGATTGCCGTGATGGTGGCGGCCGTGACCGTCATCACGGCCATTTCGATCGTCCGGGATTACCGGGATGCGCTGAGCGAGACTGCAGCGGAGACGCAGACAGTGGCACGCGCGCTCGAGCAGCATTCCGAGCGCGTCCTCGACGCGATCCGGTTCCGCCTGCGGCTGGTCCAGCAGCGCATCGGCTCGCCGGACTGGGATGCGCTGACAGCCGATCCCGATCTGCACGGCGAGCTCGCGGCGCTGGCGGACCGCCCTTTCATCCACTCGGTGTGGCTGTTCGACGAGAACGGGCTCGGCCGCGCCAGCAGCCGTTTCTTCCCGGCGCTGTCGTCACGGGTCGGGGATCGTGACTACTTCGTCGCACAACGCGATAGCGATCAGGGAATCTATGTCGGGCGCCGGATCGTCGGCAGGCGAACCGGGGACGACATCCTGGGCACCAGTATCCGGCTGACCTACGGCGACGGCCGATTCGCCGGCGTGGCCGCGCTCTTCATCAGCCCCGAATACTTCCAGCAGTTCTATCGCGAGCTGAATCTCGGCACGCGCGGGGTCATCGAGCTGCTGCGCAGCGACGGCGCTTTCCTGATCCGCGAGCCCTTCGTCCGGCCGCTCGAGGATGTCTATAAGTCGGACGAATTCCAGCGCCATGCGGCGGGCAGGGCAAGCGGGACCTATCGGGCGGTCTGGCCGACGGACGGCACCGAGCGCATCGCGTCCTTTCGCCGGATCATCGATCTTCCCCTCATCGTCAACGTCGGCATCTCGGTCGAGGATGCGCTCCACGGCTGGCGCGTGTCGCTGCTCTACAGAGTCGCGCTGGCGGCGCTCGCGATCGCGGCGACCCTGGCGTTCGGGCGTCTGATCGTGCTGCGCGCGCGCGCCGTCGAGGCGGAAGTGGGCCGCCGCACGGTCGAGCTGGAGCGTTCGGTGCGCGAGAAGGACGTGCTCCTGCGCGAGGTTCACCACCGCGTGAAGAACAATCTGCAGATGATTGCCAGCATGCTGCGCCTGACGGCGCGCACCGCCGCGCACGATTCGCATCCGATCTTCACCGACATCGCCCGGCGCGTTACCGCGATCGGACAGGCCTACAACCAGCTCTACCGCGTCGGTCAGGTCAGCGCGCTCAGTCTTGCCGAGTATATCGATACCGTCGCCCAGGGCGTCGCCGAGGGCTTTGGCACCGCGCGCGTCATGGTGCGGACCGAGCTCGAGCCGATGACGGTCGACATCGACACCGCGCTGCCTGTGGGCCTGATCGCGCTCGAGCTGGTGACGAACGCGTTCAAGCACGCGTTTCCCGGCGACCGCGAGGGCGAGGTCGTCATCAAGCTGCAGCGGCATGAAGGCTATGCGCGGCTCATCGTCGCGGATAATGGCGTCGGCCTGCGCGGGCGCGGCCCCTCCGGCAGCGGGCTGATGCTGATCGAGGCGCTGGCCGGCCAGGTCGACGGCAAGCTCAAGACCGGGCCGCGCGACGGCGGCGGAACGCGGGCGCGGCTGACCTTCAGGCTCGTGCGCGACGGCGCCGGCGCGAGCGATGCGGCGGCGTGAACATCCCTGTCGGTCGGCCTTGCCCGGTCGGGTCGAGCGGTTGTTCCGGGCGTCCGGCGCTCACAGCGCCCAGCGGACGGCAGCGGACATACCCAGGAGCAAGCCCGCGACGAAGGTCGCGGCATAGAACACGCGCAAGCTGAAACTGCTTGTCATGGCTTACCCCTCCCTTGATTCGGCGTGGCGGGATAAGAACGTTACGCCGCAACGCTTGTTCCTCCGACCGGAAAAAAACTCGCTGCAAGGCGGTTGTCTTGAAGGCGGGCACCCTGTGCGGCTTTATCGGTAGGGCAAGAGGTTAGCGACGGTTGCTGGTACGAGGGTCGAGGATTTCCTGGAGCGCGTCGCCGAGCAGGTTGCACGCGACGACGGTGAGCAGGATCAGCAGGCCCGGATAGACCGCCAGCATCGGCGCTGTCCAGATCACCTCCTGGGCATTGGTCAGCATGTTGCCCCAGCTCGGCAGCGGCGGCTGGATACCGAGCCCGAGGAAGCTCAGGACCGATTCGAACAGGATGATCTGCCCCACCGCCAGCGTGGTCGCGACGATGATCGGCGACGCCGCATTGGGCAGGATGTGCAGCGCCATGACGCGCGCCGGCCGCGCGCCGAGCGCCACGGCGGCGCGGACGAAGTCGCGTGCCTTGAGGCTGAGCGTCGTCCCGCGCACCAGCCGCGCCACTGTCGTCCAGCCGACCAGGGCGGTGATGGCGACGATGCGGTACAGGCTGGCGTTCTCCGAGACGGCCAGTCCCGAGAGGCCGAGCTTCGACAGGTCGACGGCCGCGAGCACGATCAGGAGCGGCAGCAGCGGCAGGGCGATCACCCCGTCGGTGAGGCGCATCAGCACCGCGTCGAGCCGGCCGCCGAGATAGCCGGCGACCACGCCCACGAGCGTGCCGATCGCCGCCGCGATCACCGCGGCGACGAAGCCGACGGTGAGCGACACGCGCCCGCCATAGAGGAGGCGCAGGAACACGTCGCGGCCGATCTCGTCGGTGCCGAGCGGATGCGCCGGCGAGGGCGGCTGGAACCGCTGCAGCAGGTCGGCCTCGTTGGCGTCGATGCCCATGAGCTGTTCGATCAGCGGCGCCGCGGCCGAGAGGACCACGAGCGCCGCGAGCACGATCGCGGCCGCAAGGACGAGCGGTCGGCCGCGCAGGCTCATCCGCTGCGGTCCTTCTCCGGCCCGCCGGCGAAACTGATGCGCGGGTCGAGCGCCACGTAAGCGAGGTCGGCGAGCAGATTGCCGACCAGCGTCAGCACGGTCGCGAACAGCAGGGTCACCAGCGCCAGATTGAAGTCGTTGCCCATCACCGCGTCGAAGATCAGCTTGCCCATGCCGGGATAGGCGAACATCGTCTCGGTGACGAGCGCTCCCGAAAACAGGCCGCCGAACGACAGCGCCATGATCGTCACGACCGGGATCATGGCGTTGCGCAGGGCATGGCCGAGCACCGTGCGCATGCGGCTGGCGCCCTTGGCGCGCGCGGTCCGCACGTAGTCGTGGCGCAACGCCTCGATCATCGCCGCGCGCATGTAGCGCGCATAGGCGCCGGCCTCGACGATGGCGAGCGTCATCACCGGCAGGATGAGGTGGCGGAGATGCTCGAGGAAGCCCGCTGGCCCGGTCGGCAGCCCGCTCGCCGGAAGCCAGCCCAGTATCACCGCGAACAGGATGATCATCATCAGCGCCAGCCAGAAGGTCGGCACCGAGATGGTGACGAAGCTGAAGAGATTTATGACGGTGTCCAGCGGGCGTCCGGGGCGCGTCGCCGCGACGATGCCGGCAGGCAGGCCGATGGCGAGCGCCACCAGGAACGCGGCGATCATCAGCGCTGCAGTGTTCGCAAGGCGCGGACCGATCACGTCGAGCACGGGGCGCGAGAAGCCGCGGCTGTAACCGAAATCGCCCTGCAGCGCCGCGCCCGCCCAGGCGGCGTAGCGCTCGAGCAGCGGCTGGTCGAGCCCGTAGATCCGGCGCAGCCGCTCTGCGTCGGCGCTGGTGAGCTGCGGGTTCGCGCTGATCATCAGGTCGATGGGATCTCCCGGCATCAGCCCGATCAGGCCGTAGATGACGAACGACATCGCCGCCACGACGATGACGCCCTGAAGTACGCGGTCGACGATGTAGCGGATCATGGCGGATTGCGGTGCGGCATCTGGGGCAGGGCCCGTGGCATCGGACCTCATGTTTCGACAAGCTCAACATGAGGTCCTCGAACCGACCTCGCGATCCTCATTCTGAGCTTGTCGAAGGATGAGGATGGAAGCGCGCTTAATCCAGCGGAAAAATCACGGCCGCATGCGCCAGTTCTCGACCCACAGGGTGCTGACGCCCTGGTGGCCCGTCGGCGCCACGCCGTCGAGCCATTTCGGCATGATGTAGGGATCGGTGCGGAAATAGAGCGGCAGGGCCGGCAGCAGCGCGGCGTAGCGGTGCTGCAGCGCACGCCACAGGACACGGCGCGGCGAGGGATCGAGCGTCGCTTCGATCCGCTCGATCAGCGAATCGGTTTCGGCGTCGCCGAGGCCGGCGCGGTTCTGGCCGGCGAAACCGTTGTCCGCGGTGGGGATCTGGCCGGAATGCAGGAAGCCGCGGGCATTGCCCTCGGGCGCCGAGAACGAGAAGTACATCGCCATCGTGAACTTGCGCTGGCGCATGCTGTCGCCGATCAGCACGCGCGCCGGCTCGTTGCGCAGCCGCACTTCGATGCCGGTCTTGCGCCACTGGCTCTGCAGCACCTGCTGGACGAGGCGGCGCGTGCTGTCCTCGGTCGTGGTCAGGAGTTCGAGCGACAGCGTCTCGCCGGCCGCGTTCCGGCGAACCTTGCCCTGGAGCGTCCATCCCGCGGATTCGAGCAGGGCCGCAGCCCTGGCCGGATCGAAGCGATAGGACGGCACGTCCGCGGCGGCGATCCTGTCGAGCGGGCTGACGAAGGAATGCGCCACCTTCTGCTTGCCGGCGAAGAGCTGCCTGCTCAGCGCCTCGCGGTCGATCGCATGGAGCAGGGCCCGGCGCACGCGCGGATCTTCCAGGGCCGGATGGTCGAGATTGAGCGGGATGTGCTCGTATTTGAGGCCGGGCTTGTAGAGGATGTCGAAGCGGCCGGGGTGGCGCTTCTCCAGCGCCAACGCCTGGTCGAGTGTCAGGCCGAGCTCGCCCGGGATGTAGTCGATGGCGCCCGACAGCAGGTTGGCCTCGAGCGCGGCGCTGTTCTCCACGACGCGGACGACGATGCGCCGGAAATGCGGCGCGGCGCCGTACCAGGTCGGATTGCGCTCGAGCGTTATGTGTGAGCCGGGCTTCACCTCGGCGATGCGATAGGGGCCGAAATGCAGGCCCTTGTCGGTCGGGTCGGTATCGAAGGCGGTGCGCTGCCGATAGGTTCCGGGATCGGCGAAGCGCTCGGCCTCGACATGCGCCGGCAGCAGCTCGAAATCGTTGATCGCGTTGTAGTCGTAGCGTGCGCGCTCGAAATGGAGCGTGAAGGTCCTGTCGTCGGCGATGTCGATCGCGACGATGCGACGGAAGAACTCGCCCGCGCCGATCGCGGTATGCGGGTGGCGTCCGACCTCCCAGGTGAATTTGACGTCCTTCGTCGTCACCGGCACGCCGTCGCCCCATGTCGCCCCCGGGTGGATCGTATAGGTGACCGCGATGCCGTCGCGCCCGTCCTTCGCGATCGGCTTCGCCCCGCCATTGGCGATGGTCGGCAGCTCGGTGCAGAGCAGGCAGATCAGCTTCCAGTCCTGGTCGTACGCGGTGAACGGCCGCCGCGTCATCGCCAGCACATAGGACTTGGCGAGCAGCGGGTCGAATCCCGGATGCAGCGTCGACGGGAACTGCGTGATGCCGATGACGAGCTCGTCCTTCGCCGCCGCCGGCCGCGCGAAAAGAACGAGCAGTGCGGCGAGGGCCGCGGCGACGCCCCGCGCCTTGTGCATCAGGACCGCGGCCGCCAGGTCTCGACCCACATGGTGGTCGGCACCAGGTGGCCGGTCGGCTCGATGCCGGTCAGCCATTTGGGAACGATATAGGAGTCGGCGCGGAAATAGAGCGGCAGGACCGGCAGCTCCTCGACATAGATTTCCTGGAGCCTGTGCCACAGCGCCTTGCGCTTGTCGCGGTCGAGTTCGACCTCGATCGCGTCGATCAGCCTGTCCGCTTCGGCATTGCGGAAGCCGGGATAGTTCTGGCCGGAGAAACCGTTCTCGGGCCGCGGAATCTCGCCGGAATGGAGCAGGAGGCGCGGCAGCGACTCCGGCGCGCTGATCCACGCATACATCGCCATGCCGGTGAACTGGCGCTGGCGCATCGTCTGGCCGAAGAACACGCGGGCCGGCTCGTTGCGGATTCGCACGTCGATCCCGAGCTTGCGCCACTGGCTCTGCAGCACCTGCTGCACCGTCTCGCGCGAGCGGTTGCCGGCCGTGGTCATCAGCTCGACCGTCAGCCGTTCGCCCGTCGCGTTGTGGCGGAACCCGTCGCGCATCGCGTTCCAGCCCGCCTCGTCGAGCAGCGCTGCGGCGCGCTTCGGGTCGGCGCGGTATTTCGGCAGGTCCTCGGCGGCGATCCAGTCGAGCGGGCTGACAAAGGAGTGCGCCGCCGGCTGTTTGCCCTGGAAGAGCTGTTTACTGATCGCGTCGCGGTCGAGCGCAAGGATCAGGGCATGCCGCACGCGCCGGTCCTCCAGCACTGCGCTGTCGAGGTTCATGTCGATGTGCTCGTAGATCAGCCCGGCCTTGTAGAACACGTCGAAGCGTGCGCCGTGCCGCTTCTCGAACGCCAGCGCCTGGTCGAGCGTCAGGCCGAGCTCGCCGGCGACGTAGTCGATGCCGCCGGACAGCAGGTTCGCCTCCAGCGCCGCAGTGTTCTCGATAGTCCGCACCGTGATCCTGCGGAAATGGGGCTTGGCGCCGGACCAGTGCCGGTTCGGCTCCAGCACGACGTGCGATCCCGGGGCGGTCTGTGAAATGCGGTAGGGACCGTTATAGAGGCCGGGATTGGTGGTGTCTGTGTCGTAGAGCGTGCGCTTCTTGTAGTTCTCCGGCTCGGCGAAGGCGGCGCGCTCGAGATGCGCCGGCATCGGGTCGAAGGAATAGATCGCGGCGGCATTGAAGGTCAGCCTGTTGGCGTGGACGGTGAAATTCCGGTCGTCATGCACCTCGATCTTCGTCACGCGCCGGTAGTACTCGCCGCCGTCGATGGCGCTCTGCGGGTGCTTGCCGAGTTCCCACGCGAACACGACGTCGTCGCTTGTGACGGGCCTGCCGTCGCCCCAATTCGCGTCGGGCCTGATGGTGAAGCGGATCTCCGCGCCCTTGCCGCCGCCCGCCAGGTCGACCGGCTTGAGCCGGCCGTTCTCGATGGTCGGAACCTCGGTGCACAGCACGCAGGCGAGCTTCCACTCGTGGTCGTAGATGACCAGCGGCCGGCGGACCATTGCCAGGATGTAGGACTTCGCCATCATCGCGTCGATGCTCGGATTGAACGTCGACGGGTATTGCGTGATGCCGATCGTCAGCTCGTTCTTGGCGCGGGCAGGGGACGGGGCGAACGAAACGGCGACGATCAGGAGCAGGGCAAGCTTAAGCAGGCGGGATCGGCTCATGCCGGTACTTTATGAGGATCGGCGTCGCTGCGCCACGGCGCGAACCAGGCGAGACTTTCGGCCGTATTTGCGCGCGGCCGGTACTCGGCGCCGACCCATCCGGCGTAGCCCAGCCGGTCCAGCGCCGCGAAGACGTTGGCGAAGTTGATCTCGCCCGTGCCCGGCTCGTGCCGGCCCGGCGTGTCGGCGAACTGGACATGGCCGATGCGCGCCTTCAGCCGCTCGATGGTCGCGATCAGGTCGCCGTGCATGATCTGCATATGGTACAGGTCGTACTGCAGCGCTGCGTTGGCGGCGCCGGCCTCGTCGATCACGCCGACGGTCTCGTCCGGATCGTGCAGGAAGAACCCCGGAACGTCGCGCGTGTTGATCGCCTCGAGGCACACCGTCACGCCGAGCGGCGCCACCGCCGCCGCCGCGTAATGCAGGTTCTCGGCCAGTGTCTTGCGCGCGGTGTCGCGATCGACGCCCGCGCCGGGCACGCCGGCGAGCAGGTTGATGCGCTTGCAGCCGAGACGCTCGGCATAGCGCCGGCCCTCTGCGACGCCGGCGCGGAATTCTCCGACGCGCGACGGCAGCGCGCCCAGGCCGCGATCGCCCTTCTGCGCGTCGCCCGCCGGGAAGTTGATCAGCGCCACCTCGACGCCGGCGTTCTCGACCGCGCGCGCGAAGTCTTCGAGCGGAACGACGTACGGAAACTGCACCTCGATCGCCGCGAAGCCCGCCGCCCTGGCTGCCGCCGGCCGCTCGAGCAGCGGCAGTTCGGCGAACAGCATTGAGATGTTGGCGCAGAAGCGGGGCATGTGTCCCCCCTTATCCTCCCGACGCTTCGCGTCGGCGACGCCGATTGACATCGCCTTCTCCCCGTCGGGCAGAAGGGTTCTCCAGCGCGTGCCTCCCACCCCTCTCCCCAACCGCGAGAGGGCAGGGCGAGGGGGAAGGGAAAATCTCCCGTCTCACGCCTCCGCCTTCTCGGCGCCGATGCCGCCATGGGCGGCCGACCATTCGGCCGGGCGCTCGAGGAAGCTGCGCACCTCCTTGAGGTCCTTCGCCGCGAAGTACTTCTCCTGCTCGGCGAGCTCGAGCACGTCCCACCACGTCGCGAGCGCATGCAGCTTGACGCCCGCGGCCGCCATGGTCTCGAGGCTTTGCGGGAAGATGCCGTAATGGAACACGACGAAGGCGTGCTTCACCTCAGCGCCGGCATCGGTCAGGCCCTTGATGAAGTGGATCTTGCTCTTGCCGTCGGTGGCAAGGTCCTCGACCAGCAGGACGCGGGCGCCGGGTCTGAGATCGCCCTCGATCAGCGCGTTGCGGCCGAAACCCTTCGGCTTCTTGCGCACGTACAGCATCGGCAGATGCATGCGGTCGGCGATCCAGGCGGAGTAGGGAATGCCGGCGGTCTCGCCGCCCGCGACCGCGTCGATCGCGTCGAAGCCGGCGCCGCGCTCGATCGTCTCGACCGCCATGTCCATCAGCTTCCTGCGCGCATGCGGGAAGGAGATGAGCTTGCGGCAGTCGATATAGGTGGGGCTGGCCCAGCCCGAGGTGAAGATGAACGGCTTGCTCGGGTTGAACAGGACGGCCTTGGTCTCGATCAGGATGCGGGCGGTGGTGCGGGCGATCTCGGCAGGACTCATCGGCGGCGGACTCCTCTGGAACTGCCCGCTTGTTTATGGCCAACACGGCCCTGCGGCAATTGCTTTGATCAGGCGCCGAGGCCGAGCGCGAGCTGCGGCTCGCGGCGGCCGCACTGCCTCCGCTCGAACTCCAGCAACGCCTGCTTCAGCGGCAGTCCGCCGCCGTAGCCGGTGAGGGTGCCGTCGGCGCCGATGACGCGGTGGCAGGGAATGATCAATGCGATGGGGTTGGCGCCGTTGGCCTGGCCGACCGCGCGCGATGCCCCGGGCTGGCCGACCCGCTCGGCCAGTGTCGCGTAGCTGATGGTTTCGCCGTAGGGGATCTGCAGAAGCTGGTCCCACACCGCGCGCTGGAACGGTGTGCCCGCCGGCGCCAGCGGCAGCTCGAAAACGCGCCGCTTCCCGGAACAGTATTCGTCCACCTGGCGTGCCACGTCGCTGATCGCGTCGTTGTTCCAGGTGAGCTGGTCCTCCGGCGTCTCGTGCGCCTGCCCGTCGAGCGCGAACTCGCACAGCGCGCCCGCCTCGTCGACCACGGCGAACGCCTGCCCGAAGGGTGTCGCGAAGCGTCCTGCGTATCTCATGACCGCCTCCGTTCGCGAGAAATTTACCAAAACTTTGCCGATAGCGCCATCGCGTCAATCGCCACTCTTCTTACTGTTTCTACTGTGGTGCGGGGGGATACGCCGGAAAAGCGGCGCCGGCCTTTCCATATCATTAAGAAAGATCGGGTGGAATGGCGGGATCAATGTGCTCAGGAGAACGGCGATGAGCAAGCCACAGATCGAGATCGGCCAGGTCTACGAGAAGGTCGGCGCACCGCGGCCGCAATGGCGCGTCGCCAAGATCATCCAGCATCGCGAAGGCCCGCATGCGCTGCTCGTCAGCCTCGAGGATCCGACGCGCCAGATCACGCTTGCCGCGGACGTGCTGCTCGACACGCGTATGGCGACGCGTGTCGCCGACTTCATGGAGCCGCCCAAGGACGTCAAGCCCTGGGACCTCGAGACCGCGACCGCGAAGCCGGCGCCGGTTCGCGCCGCGTAGCGTCGCGCGGGCCGGATCGTGCCGAGGCCGGTTTGCGATCGGCCCCTGCCAGTTCGTTCTCGCGTAGAGGCGGGTCTCAGATCCGCCTCTCGTGCTGACTATCCGCCGTTCAATCCCGCCGGCATACCGCCTCGATCAGCTGGATGCGGTCCTCGTCGAGATTGCGGCGCAGGTTCTTCACGCGCGTCGCGAAGTCCGCTCCATGCAGCAGTGCGCCACCGAGCGGCGGTGCCGCACCGCCCGCGATCCGCTCGTCCATTTTCCGCGTCGCCGCGCGGCCTTCCTCGGTCGCGTCGCGCCAGTTCTCGATGCGGAAGCCCGCGCCCTCGATCAGTCTCCTCAGCTCGTCCGGTGTGACGAGAAAACTGATCTCCGGTCCGCTCGCCCACGGCACCGGGAAATGGACCGGCTGCTCGGGACCCTGCACGACGTCATAAAGCGCGAGCGCGCCGCCCGGCTTGAGCACGCGGCGTATCTCGGCGTAGAGCTTTGCCTTGTCCCGGATGTTCATCGCCGCGTGCTGCGTCCACACGACGTCGTAGGCCTCGGCGCCGCAGGGCAGGGCGAGCGCATCGCCGGGACGATAGTCGAGGCGGTCGTCGAGCCCGACCCAGTGCGCGATCGCCTCGGCGGCGCGGCAGTACTCGGGCGACAGGTCGATGCCGGTGACGCGGCAGCCGTATTCGGCCGCGAGCAACCGCGACGGCCCGCCGATGCCGCAGCCGACATCGAGCACGCGCGTCTCCTTCGTCAGCGCCAGTTTCGCGGCCAGCTCGCGCGTCGCCTCGCGCCCGCGCACATGCATCTGGTCGATGACGGTGAGGTCGTCGACGGAGAGATCGCTCGGATGCTTGCCGGCCTCCTTGAGCGCGGCGCGCAGCGCCGCGACGAGATCGCCGGGATCGTAGTGTTTCGCGACGGGATCGCTGACGGACGCCGCGAGCGGCGGAACGTTCGTGGTCATGCGGGAAGAGAACACTGCGGAAGTTGAAGACGCAAGCGGGAGAGTGGTGGTGCCACAGACCGGCCGGACTCTCTCGATAGAAAGACTGTCATCGCCGGACTTGATCCGGCGATCCAGTCGCGGCAACGCTGCAGGTGCCTCTGGATGCCCGGACCAAGTCCGGGCATGACGATGTTGCTTGAGATTGGCAGTGTTTGACGCGCTCGGCCACACCGACCGACATTCCCCTCTCTCGATAGAGAGGGGCTAAACCAGCGCCCGCGCCAGCACGCGGGCGACGTGGATCGCCTCGCGCGCGGCGCCGTCGCGGATCTGGTGGCGGCACGAGGTGCCGTCGGCGACGAGCAGGGTGTCGGGACCGGCGGCGCGCACCGCCGGCAGCAGCGACAGCTCGGCCATCTTCATCGACACGTCGTAATGCGACGCCTCGTAGCCGAACGCGCCGGCCATGCCGCAGCAGCTCGACTCGATCGCCTTCACCTCGAGACCGGGCACCAGCTTCAGCGCCGCCTGCACGGCGCCCATCGCGCCGAAGGCCTTCTGGTGGCAGTGCCCGTGCACGAGCGCGGTCTTCTCCGCGAGCGGTTTCAGCTTCAGCGCATCGAGCCGGCCCGCCTTCTGCTCGGCGACCAGGAACTCCTCGAACAGCATCGCGCGCGCGGCCAGCGCGTCGGCGTCACGGCCCGGCATCACCGCCAGGATTTCGTCCCTGAACGTGAACAGGCAGGATGGCTCGAGCCCGACGATCGTCGTGCCGCGGGCGACATGCGGGGCGAGGGCGTCGATCGTGCGCTGCATCTCGGCGCGCGCCTCCGCGACCAGCCCTTCGGCGAGGAAGGTGCGGCCGCAGCACAGCGGCCGTCCCTTGCCGATCGGCGTCGGCAGATGGACGCGATAACCCGCGGCTTCGAGCACTTTCACGGCCGCGCGCGCGTTCTCCGGTTCGAAGTACCGGGTGAAGGTGTCGACGAGGAGGACGACCTCCTTCGCGGCGGCGGCCGGTTTCGCCTCGTCGTCCCTGAACGGATCGCGCCGCCATTGCGGCAGCGAGCGTCGCGCGCTGAACCCGAGCAGGCGTTCCGACAGCCGCCCCAGCGCCGCGACGCGGTCGCGCAAATTCATCAGCCCGGACAGCTTCGCCGCGAACGGCGCGTAGCGCGGCAGGTACGCGATCAGCTTCTGCTTGAGGGTGAGGCCGTGACGCCTGTTCCAGGCATGGCGGAACTCGATCTTCATCCGCGCCATGTCGACCCCGGTCGGGCACTCGCGCTTGCACCCCTTGCAGGAGACGCAGAGGTCGAGCGTGTCCCACATCGCGTCGGAGGTGAGCGCGTCGGGTCCGAGCTGGCCTGTGAGGGCGAGGCGCAGCGTGTTGGCGCGGCCGCGCGTCAGGTGCTGCTCGTCCAGGGTCGCGCGATAGGACGGGCACATCACCGCGGTGTCGAACTTGCGGCACTCGCCGTTGTTGTTGCACATCTCCGCCGCGCGGTCGAAGCCGCCCCAGGCCGACCAGTCGAGCACCGTCTCGATCTTCTGCGGCGCGTAGCCGGGCGGGTAGCGGAACAGGGTGCGGTCGTCCATGCGGTGCGGCCGCACGATCTTGCCCGGGTTGAACAGGCCGTTCGGGTCGAAGGAATCCTTCACCTGCTCGAAGGCGCGCACCAGCTTCGGCCCGAACATCGCCTCGTGGAACTCGGAGCGGACGATGCCGTCGCCGTGCTCGCCGGAATGCGAGCCCTTGTACTCGCGCACCATCGCGAAGGCTTCCTCGGCAATCGCGCGCATCTTCTTCGCGCCGCCTTCTTCCTTCAGGTTGATGATCGGCCGCACGTGCAGCGTGCCGACCGAGGCGTGCGCGTACCACGTGCCCTCGGTGCCGTATTTGTGGAAGACCTTCGTCAGCCGGTCGGTGTACTCGGCGAGGTCTTCAAGCGGCACCGCGCAGTCCTCGATGAAGGAGACGGGCTTCCCGTCGCCCTTCATCGACATCATGATGTTGAGGCCCTGCTTGCGCACCTCCCAGATGGCGCTCTGGAAGGCGGGGTCGGTCGCCTCGACGACGCTGTCGGGGAATCCCAGGTCGCCCATCAGCTCGACCAGCTGCACGAGCTTGCGCTTCTCGGCCTCGAGATTCTCGCCGGCGAACTCGACCAGCAGGATCGCGTCGGGCTTGCCGCGCACGAAGCGATCGACGACCGGCCGGAACATCGCGATCTCGCGCGACAGCTCGATCATCGTGCGGTCGACCAGTTCCACCGCGGCGGGATCCAGCTTCACAATGTGCCGCGTCGCGTCCATCGCCTTGTAGAAGGTCGGGAAGTGGCAGACGCCGAGCACCCGCGCCGGCGGAATCGGCGACAGGTCGAGCTGGATGCGCGTGAAGAATCCGAGCGTGCCTTCCGACCCGACCAGCAGCTTCGCCATGTTGTGCCCGGGCTCGTTGCGGTTGAGCCCCGGCACGGTGTGCGGCCGGATCATGTCGAGGTTGTAGCCGCCGACGCGCCGCAGCAGCCGCGGCCAGCGCTCGGAGCGCAGCTCGTCGGCGACCGAACCGGTGATGCGGCGCGCGTCCTCGACCAGCGCGCGGTAGCGCTGCTGCATCGGCATTTCGCCGAGATCGTCGGGCACCTCGCCGAACTGCGCCGAGTTGCCGTCCGCCAGCACGATGTCGATGGCGCGGACGTTGTGCACCATGTTGCCGTAGCGGATCGAGCGCGCGCCGCACGAATTGTTGCCGGTCATGCCGCCGAGCGTGGCGCGGCTGCCGGTCGAGATGTCGACGGGGAAGGTCAGGTTGTGCGGCTTCAGCTTCTTCTGCAGCGCGTCGAGCGTGACGCCGGGCTCGACCCACGCCGTGCGGCTGACCGCGTCGATGCTGAGCACGCGGTTCAGGTATTTCGACGTGTCGACGACCAGCGCCCGGCCGACCGTCTGGCCGCACTGCGAGGTGCCGCCGCCGCGTGGCAGCACGGGTACGCCTTCCTCGCGCGCGATGGCGATGGCGGCGCTGATGTCGTCGACGCGTTTCGGCACGACGACGCCGATCGGCTCGATCTGGTAGATCGACGCGTCGGTCGAATAGCGCCCGCGGCTGAACGGGTCGAAGAGGACGTCGCCTTCCATTTCCTTGCGCAGCCGCGCGGCGAGCCGGCTGTCGCCAGGCTTCACCTGGGCGCTGCGCGGAGACGAGGCGGGAGCGGGCGCTGTGTCGTCGAGCGGCATTCGGTGCTTACTTGAACTGTACGGAGACGGTCATCGGCCCCGTGGGCAGGCCCTCGTAGGTCGCGACCACTTTCTGGCCGGGCTTCGGCGGCGTCAGGCGGCTGAACGAGCCGAGGCTGAGGATGTCGCCGGCCTTGAGCCTGCCGCCGCGGCGCTGCACTTCCTCGACGATGAACAGCACCGCGTTAAGCGGGTGGCCGAGGATTGTCTTGCCCTGGCTCTTGCTGATCTCCGCGCCGTCGGCGGTCAATGTCACCTGCATCGTCGCCAGCGCGTTGACGAACTCCGATGTCGGCAGCACTTGTAAGGGATCGCCGACCACGCCGCTGCGCGCGCCGACATTGATCGCGACGATGACCGGGCCCGTCATCTTCTCGCCCTGCGCCAGCACGAGGTCGGGCAGCTCGATGAACGGCTGCAGGGTCGAGATGTGCTTCACCACCTCGGTCACGGTTCGCGCCTGGTTGATGCCGTCGTCCTTGACGGTCATCAGCATGTCCGCCTCGAACAGCGGTCGAGGTCCGAAATTCGCGGGGACCGTCGCGCCGTCCGGCAGCAGCATCTTCTCCAGCAGCACGCCCATCACGGGCATCGGCACGCCGAGCTGCTGCTGCGCCGCCGGGCTGGTGAGCCCGGCCTTGTAGCCGATCGCCTTGCCCTGCGACTTCGACAGCGCATTGACGAGCGCTGCCTGTGTGCACACCGCCTGATTCATTGTCAGCGCCTCGCCCGGGCTCTTCGCCGCGGACCGACTCGTCCACGCATCGGCCAGCGGCTTGGCGTGCGGCGTGGGGCCGCAATCGGTCTGGGCGACGGCGGGGCTGGCGATCAGCAGCGCGGCGAGGGCGGGGATGAGACGCATGGCGAACCTCCTGTCTTGTTGGCGCGGAGTATAGGACCGAACCGCGCGCCGCCGTCGAGCCGATCCGGCATGGCCGCCGCGCCGGAGGCTGGATCGCACGCCCTGCTCGTCGGACGCCCCGGGCGGCGATCGCGCCGGTCTATCTCTTGACCAGCCAAGCCAATTCCAGTATTGAATTCAAAATGCATTATACAAACAGGCCTGGCAAGTGAAAACCGAGCCTGAGCTCTCGTCAGCGTCGCGCCGGGCGCCGATCCGCCGCGTCTCGCTGCATGACGAGGTGACGGCGCGGCTGCGCGAGCTGGTGCTCGAAGGCGAGCTGGCGCCGGGTTCGCGCGTCCCCGAGCGCGAACTGTGCGAGCGCTTCGGCGTATCGCGCACGCCGCTGCGCGAGGCGCTCAAGGTGCTCGCCGCCGAGGGCCTCGTGAAGCTGCTGCCCAACCGCGGCGCCGAGGTGACGCAGCTCACCGAACGCGAGGTCGAGGAGCTGTTCGCTGTCATTTCCCTGCTGGAGGCGGGCGCAGGCGAGGCGGCGTGTCGCCGCATCACCGACGAGCAGATCGGCGAGATCCGCGCGCTCCATGCGCGCATGCTCGCCTGCCACGAGGCCGGCGACCGCCCCGCCTATTTCGCGCTCAACCAGCAGATCCATCGCCGGATCGTCGGGATCGCCGGCAATTCCGTGCTGACCGGGCTCTACGACAACCTGTCGACGCGGGTGCGCCGCGCGCGCTATGCCGCCAACCTGTCGCACGAACGCTGGGACGAGGCGGTGCGCGAGCACGAGGCGATCCTCGACGCCCTCGCCGCGCGCGACGGCAAGCGCCTCGGCCGCCTGATGGGCGAGCATCTGCGCAACAAGGCCTACGCAGCCGGCAGCGTGCTGCGCGACGAACAAGGAGACTGACCATGAGCACAGCGCGCAACAGCAACCGCCACCGCAGCGGCCGGCACTTCCTGCAGATCCCCGGGCCGACCAATGTGCCGGACCGCATCCTGCGCGCGATCGACCGGCCGACCATCGACCATCGCGGGCCGGAGTTCGG
Organism: Alphaproteobacteria bacterium; assembly: GCA_041690495.1. Lineage (GTDB taxonomy): Bacteria > Pseudomonadota > Alphaproteobacteria > CACIAM-22H2 > CACIAM-22H2 > DATAAP01. The sequence goes on from JAWLHE010000008.1 coordinate 238,761, forward strand.
CCGTCTCGGCCGCGAGGTGCTCGACGGCATGAAGCAGATCTTCAAGACGCGCGGCCCCGTCGTGATCTATCCCGCCTCCGGCACGGGCGCCTGGGAGGCGGCGCTGATCAACACGCTGTCGCCCGGCGACCGCGTGCTGATGTTCGAGACCGGGCATTTCGCCTCGCTGTGGCGCGAGATGGCGACGCGGCTCGGCCTCGACGTCGTGTTCGTGCCCGGCGACTGGCGCAGCGGCGTGGATCCTGCGGCGCTCGAGGCGAAGCTGCGCGAGGACAAGGAGCACAGGATCAAGGCGGTCGCAGCGGTCCATAACGAGACCTCGACCGGCGTCACCAGCCGCATCGGCGAGCTGCGCCAGGCGATCGACCGCGCAAAGCATCCCGCGCTGTTCCTCGTCGACACGATCTCGTCGCTCGCCTCGATCGACTACCGCCACGACGAATGGGGCGTCGACGTCACCGTCGGCGGCTCGCAGAAGGGCCTGATGCTGCCGCCCGGCCTGTCGTTCAACGCGATCAGCGACAAGGCGCTCGTCGCGCACAAGCAGTCGAAATTCATCAAAAGCTACTGGGACTGGACGCCGATGCTCGGTGCCAACCAGAACGGCTTTTTCCCATACACGCCTGGCACCAACCTGCTCTACGGCCTGCGCGAGGCGATCGCGATGCTGCTCGAGGAGGGGCTCGACAACGTCTTCGTGCGCCATGCGCGCCATGCCGAGGCGACGCGGCGTGCCGTGCGCGGCTGGGGCCTCGAGGTGCTGGCGAAGAATCCCGCCGAGTATTCCGGCTCGCTGACCGCGGTGCTGATGCCCGACGGCCATGACGCCGACACGCTCCGCGAGGTAATTCTCGATGCCTTCGACATGTCGCTGGGGCAGGGCCTCGGCAAGCTCAAGGGCAGGATCTTCCGTATCGGCCATCTCGGCGATTTCAACGATCTGATGCTGATGGGCACGCTTGCTGGCGTCGAGATGGGCCTCGGACTCGGCAAGGTGCCGCACAGGAAGGGCGGCGTGCAGGCGGCGATGGATTGTCTCGCCGCCGGCGCGTGAGCGGCGGCGCGCGGCGCGCGAGCCTGCTCGCCGCCGTCCTGCTGATCGCGTTCAATCTGCGGCCGGCGGTTTCGTCGATAGCGCCGCTGCTCGAGACGATCCGTACCGAGCTGTGGCTGTCGCACGCCGCGGCGAGCCTGCTGACCAGCCTGCCGCTGCTGTGCATGGGTGTGTTCCCGTTTCTCGCCGCGCCGGTCGCAGACCGGCTCGGCCTCGCCCGCGGCCTGCTGTGGTCGGTGCTGCTGATCGCCGCGGCGACGGCGGTGCGCATCCTCGCCGGCCACGCGGCGATCCTGTTCACGACGGCGCTGCTCGTGGGGATCGGCATCGCCGTCGCGCAGACGATGGTGCCGGGAATCGTCAAGCGGCATTTCAGCGCACGTTCCGCCTCGGTGATGAGCCTGTATTCGATGTGCATGACGCTCGGGGCGGGCGTTGCCGCCGGCGTCACCGCGCCGCTGCGCGACGCGTTCGGCGCTTGGCCCGCGGCACTCGCCTTTTGGGCGGCGCCCGCGCTGCTCGCGGCGCTCGCCTGGCTGCCCTTCGCCGGAGGGCGCGCGGGCGATGGCCGATCCGCTTCGGGCGGCGGCTTCCCCTGGCGCAGCGGCACCGCATGGCTCATCACCGCGTATTCTGCGGGCGCGTTCGGGCTGTTCTGGTCGGCGCACACCTGGCTCGTACCGCTTTACGAGGAACAGGGCTGGTCCGCCGCGCGCGCCGGCCTTGTCGTTGCCGGGATGGTCGCGACCCAGGTCGTCGTGCAACTCGTGCTCGCCGCGGTCGCGGACCTCTGGCGCGACCGCCGCCCGCTGATGATCGCCGGGCTGGTTGTCGCCGCCGCGGGCCTCGGCGCCGCGGCATTCATGCCGCTGGCGGCGCCGTTCCTGTGGTCGTTCGTACTCGGCCTCGGCATCGGCTGCATCTTTCCGCTGGCGCTCAACCTGCCGATCGACCATAGCGCCGATCCGGCGGCGGCGAGCCGGCTGACGGCGATGGCGCTCGGCGGCGGCTACCTGCTCGCCGCGCTGTTGCCGGTCGCTGTCGGCTGGCTGCGCGGCTGGACTGGCGACTTCGTGACGCCGTTCGCCTTGCTCGCCGTTCTCAGCCTCCTCATGATCGTTCCCGTGATCCCGCTGCGGCCGCGCGTTGTGGTTGTGCCGTGACGCTGCAAGCAGCTGATGCAAAAAGCTTAACGTAAAATTCAGTCGGCCCTCATAGGTTGGCTGCCTGGGAGGGGCGGGGCCACCCCGTGCGGCACATGACGTCATGGTTTCGAATCCGACGGCCGGGCCTTGCGGCATGGATCGTCATAGCGGCGACCGTGCTGCTGGTCGCGTTCTGGGTCGGCCTGCTGGCCGAGCTCGAGCGCTCGCGGGCGCATTACATCGCCAACGCCGCGCGCGAGACGGCCAGCATGGTGCATGCCTTCGCCGAGCACACGAACCGCATGCTTCGCTCCGCCGAAGGCCTGATCGAGGCGATGCGCCACGACCTCGATCATGGGCACGCGCCCGACATCACGGCGATCACGAAGCGCAATCCGGACCTGTCCGGGGTCGCCGCCCATATCGGCGTCTACGACGCCGAGGGTTATCTCGTCACCGGATCGATTCCGGGCCCGCGAGTTTCCTCGGCCGACCGCGCCTGGTTCCGGAAGGCGAAGGCCACGTCCGGCACGGTGATCGTCGAGCGGCCGATCCTTGGCCGCCGCTCCGGGCTGTGGGTGATTCCGATCGCGCTGCGGCGCGATGCGCCCGACGGCAGCTTCGCCGGCGTGCTCTACATGTCGGTGCAGATCGGCTATTTCGAGAACTTCTACGGGCCTTCCGATCTCAGCGAGGGCGCCGCGATGGGGATGTTCGGTCTCGACGGCACGCTCTTCGCGCACCGCGCGACGGACCGATGGGAGATCGGCCGGGCGTACCCGGAGCTCGAGCTGCTCGCCCGCGTCCGCCGCGAGCCGGTCGGCACGTTCCATTCCGATCGCGAGCCCGACGGGGTGTCCCGCATCGTCAGCTACCGCGCGATCGACGGCTATCCGCTGGTGACGATGGTCGGTTTCTCCAGGCAAGCGGTTCTCGCGCCTTATGTCGAGCGGAGCCGGCTGATGCTGGCGCAGGGCGGCGCACTCACCCTGATCGGCGCGCTGCTCGCGGGCATCGCCGCGCATATGCTGTCGCGCGAGCGCAGGGCCCGCGCGGCGGCAGCCGCCAGCGAGCAGCGGCTGCGCGACGCGATCGAGAGCATCGACGCCGGCTTCGTGCTGTTCGACCCCGACGACCGGCTGGTGATGTGCAATGAGAAATATCTCGAGCTTCTCCCCTTTCTGCGCCAGCGCCCTGACATCATCGGCATGCGCTACGAGGAAATCGTGCGCATGGGTGTCGCCGCCGAACGGCGCGACCGGCCGGACTGGTGCGAGCCGGAGGCGTGGATCGCCCGGCGCGTCGCCGAGCATCGCAATCCGCCGCCCGATCCGGTCGAGTTTCGCGTCGCCGGCGGCTGCTGGCAGCAGATCAGCGAGCGTCGCACCGCGGACGGGTTCACGGTCGGCATCCGCACCGACATCACGCGGCGCAAGCAGCAGGAAAAGGAGCTGCGCGAGAGCGAGGAGCGCCTGCACCGGATCGTCTCGGAGCTGGAGCATTCGCGCACGCAGCTCGAGGATCAGGCGGCGGATCTCGTACGCCTCGCCGAGGAGACCCAGGCCGCCAAGCAGCGCGCCGAGATGGCGAATGTCTCGAAGTCGCAGTTCCTCGCCAATATGAGTCATGAGCTGCGCACGCCGCTCAACGCGATCATCGGCTTTTCCGACCTGATGAAAAGCCAGCTACTCGGCCCGATCGGCGCACCCCGCTATCTCGAATACGCGAAGGACATCCACTCGAGCGGCACGCATCTGCTGTCGCTGATCAACGACGTGCTCGACATGTCGAAGATCGAGGCAGGGCGCTACACCCTGCATCCGGAGCCGCTCGACGGCGCCGAGGTGATGCGCGCCAGCGCGCGCTTCGTGCGCGTGCGCGCCAGCGAGGCGGGCGTGGCGCTGACCGTGGCCGAGGCTCCCGAGCTGCCGATCCGGGCGGATGCGCGGGCGCTGAGGCAGGTTCTGCTCAATCTGCTGACGAATGCGATCAAGTTCACGCCCGCGGGCGGCGCCGTCGACGTCTCGGCGGCGCGCGAGGGCGATGGCATCGTCTTCAGGATCGCGGACACCGGCATCGGCATCGCCGCGGAGGATCTGCCGCGGATCGGCCGGCGCTTCGAGCAGGTCGACAACGCGGTCACGCGCAAGGGCGAGGGGACCGGGCTCGGTCTCGCGCTGAGCCGCTCGCTGGTCGAGCTGCATGGCGGCGCGCTCGCCATCGACAGTGCCGTAGGCCGCGGCACGACCGTGAAGGTGTGGCTGCCGTCCGGCGCGCACCCCGACGAGCGCGCGGCCTGAGCCTCAGCCGAGCAGGGTGTCGCGCTTCTCGACGTTGCGCGTGATCGGCACGCCTTCCGGGCTTTCGCTGCCGGTCTTATAGCGGTAGACGCCTTCGCCCATCGCCACGAGGGTGCCGGCGCCGTCATGGATCTCGACCGAGGAGACGAACAGGCGCTTGCCGCCGCCGCGTACCCGCGCGCGTGCCGTCAGCACGCCGGTTTTGGCCTGGGCGAGGAACTGGGTGGTCAGCGACACCGTGACCGAGCGCCGCACGCGGCCCTGATGCTCGCAATGACATCCGGCATAGCCGCCCGCGGCGTCGATCAGCGTCGCGATCACGCCACCATGCAGCACGCCCGAGCGATTGAGGTGGCGCGGGCCGATCGTGAGCGTGATCGTCGCCTCGCCCTCGCGCCATTCGAGCACGCGGTAGCCGACGAGCTGGCGAAAGCCGCTCGGAGCGTCGGTCGGGGCGGGGGCCGGTTCGGGGCGCTTGGTCATGGGCGCACACCCTAGCCGGAGCCTCCCGCCGAAGTCCATCGCTTGGCGCGACCGCGGACACCCGCTGCCGGCTTCATGTTCGCAAACACGTGTGCCCGGCTTACAGTGTCGCGGGCCATTGTCGGCCGGGACGGGACGAACGACGGGAAGGAACGATGACGACCAGCCGGCGCATCCGGAATTTCATCGACGGCGCCTATACCGAGGGCGGCCTGGGACGTATCTATGAGAACATCAGCCCGGTCGACGGCACGGTGACCGGCCTGGTTCACGAGGCGGGGGAGCGCGAGGTCGATGCGGCGGTGCAGGCCGCGCGCCGCGCGCTCCCTAAATGGGGACGCATTCCGGCGGCGGAGCGCGGCGAGATCCTGCACCGCGTCGCCGACGGAATCATGAAGCGCTTCGACGAATTCGTGGCGGCGGAGGTCGCCGATACCGGCAAGCCGGTGTCGCTCGCCTCGCATATCGACATTCCGCGCGGCAGCGCCAACTTCAAGGTGTTCGCCGACCTGGTCAAGGGCTTCGGCGGCGAGTTCTTCGAGACGCCGACGCCCGACGGGGCGGGCGCGATCAACTACGCGGTGCGCAAGCCGAAGGGCGTGATCGGCGTGATCTGCCCGTGGAACCTGCCGCTGCTGCTGATGACGTGGAAGGTCGGTCCGGCGCTCGCCTGCGGCAATACGGTAGTCGTCAAGCCCTCCGAGGAGACGCCGACCACTGCAACCCTGCTCGGCGAGGTGATGAACGAGGCCGGCGTGCCGCAGGGCGTCTACAATGTCGTCCACGGTTTCGGGCCGGATTCGGCGGGCGAGTTTCTGACCCGCCATTCCGGCATCGACGCCATCACGTTCACGGGCGAGACCGGCACCGGCGAGGCGATCATGAAGGCGGCCGCGGTCGGCCTGCGCGACGTGTCGTTCGAGCTCGGCGGCAAGAACCCTGCGATCGTCTTCGCCGACTGCGATTTCGACAGGACCATCGAGGGCATGACCCGCGCGGTGTTCGCCAATTGCGGCCAGGTCTGCCTCAACACCGAGCGCGTCTATGTCGAGCGCCCGCTGTTCGACCGCTTCACCGAGGCGCTCAAGGCGGAGGCCGAGCGGCTCAGGCGCGGCGACCCCATGGACAAGGCGACGAGCCAGGGGCCGCTGATCAGCCGCAGGCATCGCAACAAGGTGCTGGGCTACTACGCGGCCGCCAGGGCCGACGGCGCCAGGGTCGTCACCGGCGGCGGCGTGCCGAAGATGGGTGGCCGCCTCGACGACGGTGCCTGGATCGAGCCGACGATCTGGACCGGGCTTGCGGAGAACTCCCGCGTGGTGCGCGAGGAGATTTTCGGGCCGTGCTGCCACGTCCAGCCCTTCGATACCGAGGAGCAGGCGGTCGCCATGGCCAACGACAGCCGCTACGGCCTCGCCACCTCGATCTGGAGCAGCGACCTGTCGCGCGCCAACCGCGTCGCGCGCGCGGTCGATGTCGGAATCACATGGGTCAACTGCTGGTTCCTGCGCGACCTGCGTACGCCTTTCGGCGGCGCCAGGCAGTCCGGAATCGGCCGCGAGGGCGGCATTCATTCGCTTGAGTTCTATACCGAGCTGCAGAATATTTGCGTGAAGCTCTGAGCACCCGCGGCGTCCGGGCGGCACGCCCGCTCCAACCAGGAAGAATTATGGCGCAACACCGTCTCCGTTCGGGCGGCCAGATTCTGGTCGACCAGCTGCTGATTCATGGCACCGACATGGCCTTCTGCGTGCCGGGCGAGAGCTATCTCGAGGTCCTCGACGCACTGCACGACGCAGTGCCCCGCATCAGGCTCATCAATGCCCGCCACGAGGCCGGCGCCGCCAACATGGCCGAGGCCTATGGCAAGCTGACCGGCCGCCCCGGCATCTGCCTTGTCACGCGCGGGCCGGGGGCCTGCCATGCCTCGGTCGGCGTGCACACCGCATTCCAGGATTCGACGCCGATGATCCTGCTGGTCGGTCAGGTCGGGCGCGGCATGATCGACCGCGAGGCCTTCCAGGAGATCGACTACCGGCAGATGTTCGGGCCGGTTGCCAAGTGGGCGGCGCAGATCGACCAAGCCGAGCGCATCCCCGAATACCTCTCCCGCGCCTTCCACGTCGCGACCTCCGGGCGGCCGGGCCCGGTGGTGCTGGCCCTGCCCGAGGACATGCTGACCGACCGGGTCGCGGTCGCCGACGGCGAGCGCTATGTGGCGGCCAGGCCGCACGCCGATTCGGCGGACCTGGCCGGCGTGCGCCGCCTGATCGAGCAGGCCCATCGGCCGCTGCTGCTGATCGGCGGGCCGGACTGGAGCGACGAATCCTGCCGCCGGATCGTCGCCTTCGCGGAGGCGAACAACATTCCCGCCAGCTGCGCCTTTCGCCGCCAGGACGCGTTCGACAACACCTCGCGCGTCTACGCCGGCGACATCGGCACGTCGGGCCCGGCCGCCCTGGTCAGGCGCGCCAAAGAGGCAGACCTGCTGATCGTGGTCGGCGCGCGGCTCGGCGATATGACGACGCAGGGCTACACCATCATGGACTCGCCCAAGCCGCGCCAGAAGCTCATCCACGTCCATGCCGACGCCGACGAGCTGGGCCGCGTCTACCGGCCGACCCTGGGCATCCAGGCTTCTGCCGATTCCTTTGCGGCGCTTGCCGCGGCCATGCCGCCGGTCGACGGCCGGCGCTGGGCCGCATGGACCGAGCGGGCGCGCGCCGACTATCTCGAGAGCCTGGAGCCGACGCCCTACAACGGCGCCTTCGACTACGGCCGGGCGCTCGCCGACATGCGCGAGAAGCTGCCGCAGGACATGATCGTCACGGTGGATGCAGGCAATCACACGGGCTGGGCACAGCGCTATCTGAGCTACCGGAGGCCCGGGCGCCAGATCGGCCCGACCAGCGGCGCCATGGCCTATGCGGTGCCCGCCGCCGTCGCCGCCAAGCTGGTGCATCCTGACCGCCTGGTCATCGCCTTCATGGGCGACGGCGGCTTCATGATGTGCGGGCAGGAGATGAGCACGGCAGTGCAATACGGCGCCAATGTCATCTGTATCCTGGCCAACAACCGGATGTACGGCACGATCCGCATGCACCAGGAGCGCGAGCATCCGACGCGGGTCGTCGGCACCGATCTGGTCAATCCCGACTTTGTCGAGTTCGGCCGCGCGCTCGGCTGTCACGCCGAACGCGTCGAGCGGACCGACGAGTTCGCGCCGGCGCTCGAACGCGCCATCAAATCGGAAAAACCGGCGGTGATCGAACTCCGGACCGATCCCGAACTCGTCTCGACGCGCACCACGATCACGGCGCTGCGCGAGGCAGCCCTGGCGCGGGCGAAAGAGCCGGCCTGACCCGAACGCAGATCACCCCACCTTGGGTTCCAGCGCTTGTACGGACGCTGGACCCAAGGTGAGGGCAAGGTGCTGGCCCGGCCCTGACGGGCAGGGCAGACAAACCTTCCTTCGCGGCCGCGAGCAGCCAAGCCGCGTCGACTTCAATCGACTCCGAGCCTCGCCGGCCGCGATCGGCTTCAGATAGCCGAGATCACCACCACGGCGACAGCAGCGATCGAGCCGAGCGTGACGAATGCATGCGCACCCGCCCGTGTCGTCCCCTCGCTCTGGCGCGCCGTCGCGCGAATCCGACGGGACACCTCTTCCGACGACATCGTCTCGCCGTAATGGCAGTAGCAGACGATGTAGTGCATTTCGGATTCGGAGAGGCCGAAGAACGTCGTCGCGTCGCCTAGCCTGTCGCTCTTGAGACCTTCGGAGCGGAGTACCGGGTCCTCGAACGCCACGCTCAGCGGCGAATTGTCGACCCGCATCAGGTCGCGCTCTTCGCGCGGCACGTATTCGGTGCGCACCAGCGACCGGACACGCGCGCCGTTGAGGCGCTCGAGCGCCTCGGCCCAGCGCTCGAGGCGCTCGCGCCGCGAGAGCGGTTTCTGCTGGCGTACATCGGCTACTTGCCTGATCTCCTCCAAAGTCTTGTGTTCCATCGATACCTCCAGTTGTCTGTGGCAGCCGACCGGAACATTTTTCTTTTATTCTATCATCACTCGACGCTTTCGCGCCGTCCTTTTTTCTCATCTGACCGAAGACGCGTCATTCCTGCCAGACACGCCGTACCGGCTCTGCGGTTTTCGCAACGCTCCTTCCCCAAGGCAGCGCGCGCCGACGGTCGAGGACGCGTTCTCTCAGCTAATCGCCGCCAACGCCCGGATTGTTCCCGGGTTTTTCGTGGCGTTGCGGCGCACGCCGCGGGTTTTGCGGGCAGGCGAGCTCGGCATCGACGGACCGCCGGACTCGCGGCGCGGCGGCCGGCCATTGTGCCGGCCGCGGGTGGCAATTAGGATCGCGTCCTTCCGGGAAGGACAATCAATAGGGGGAGCGCCGTGGCGGGCAGCAGCGACAATTCGAAGAAGGGCCGATACCGCAGCGCGGAATGGTTCGGGCGCACCGACCGCGACGGCCTTGTGCATCGCAGCTGGATGAAGAACCAGGGGCTTCCGCACCACCTGTTCGACGGCCGGCCGGTCATCGGCATTTGCAACACCTGGTCCGAGCTGACCCCGTGCAATGCCCATTTCCGCGTCATCGCCGAGCGCGTCAAGCGCGGCGTCTACGAGATGGGCGGCTTCCCGCTGGAGTTCCCGGTGATGAGTCTCGGCGAGACGCTGATGCGGCCGACGACGATGCTGTTCCGCAATCTCTGCAGCATGGATGTCGAGGAATCGATCCGCGCCAACCCGATCGACGGCGTCGTTCTGCTGGTCGGCTGCGACAAGACCACGCCGGCGCTGCTGATGGGGGCGGCGAGCTGCAACCTGCCCGCCATCGCCGTTTCCGGCGGGCCGATGCTCAACGGCAGGTTCCGCGGCGAGGACATCGGCTCCGGCACGCATGTCTGGAAATTCACGGAAATGATGAAGACCGGCGAGATGACGGTCGATGACATGATCGAGGCCGAAGCCTGCATGTCGCGCTCGCCGGGCCACTGCATGACCATGGGCACGGCCTCGACCATGGCGTCGATGGTCGAGGCGCTGGGCATGGGCCTGCCCAGCAACGCCGCCATTCCCGCCGCGGACTCGCGCCGCAACGTGCTGGCGCACATGGCGGGCCGGCGCATCGTCGAGATGGTGAAGGAGAACCTCACCATGTCGAAGATCCTGACAAAGCAGGCTTTCGAGAATGCAATCCGGGTCAACGGCGCCATCGGCGGCTCGACCAACGCGGTCGTGCATCTGCTGGCGATCGCCGGCCGCATCGGCGTCGACCTTACGCTCGACGACTGGGACCGGCTCGGCCGCGACGTGCCGTGCCTCGTCGACCTGATGCCGTCCGGCAGGTACCTGATGGAGGATTTCTACTACGCCGGCGGGCTGCCGGCGGTGATCCGCGAGATCGGCGATTTCCTGCACAAGGACGCGCTGACCGTGAACGGCAGGACGATCTGGGAGAATTCCAGGGACGCGCCGTGCTGGAACCGCCAGGTGATCACCCCGCTGAAGCAGCCGTTCAAGCCGCAGGGCGGCATCGCGGTGCTCAAGGGCAACCTGGCGCCCGACGGCGCCGTTCTGAAGCCGTCGGCGGCGACGCCGGACCTGATGAAGCACAAGGGCCGCGCCGTGGTGTTCGAGGATATCGACGACTACAACGCGCGCATCGACGATCCCGCCCTCGACGTCGACGAGAACTGCGTGATGGTGCTCAAGAACTGCGGCCCCAAGGGCTATCCCGGCTTCCCGGAGGTCGGCAATTTCGCGCTGCCGGCGAAGATCCTCAAGAAGGGCGTCACCGACATGATCCGCATCTCCGATGCGCGCATGAGCGGCACCGCCTACGGCACCGTGGTGCTGCACACCTCGCCCGAGGCGGCAGCCGGCGGGCCGCTGGCGCTGGTGAAGAACGGCGACATGATCGAGCTCGACGTCGCGAAGCGGCGGCTCCATCTCGACGTCTCCGATGCCGAGCTCGCGAAGCGCCGCAAGGCGTGGAAGGCGCCGCCGGCGCCGATGGAGCGCGGCTACGTCAAGCTCTATCACGACCACGTCATGCAGGCCGACAAGGGCGTCGATCTCGACTTCCTCGTCGGCTCCTCCGGCGCCCCGGTCGGCAGGGAGAGTCATTGAGCCGCTTCCGTCCGGTCGCGGCTACCGGCTTCGATCGCGCGCGCCACCTGCGGCGCGACGCGACCGAGGCGGAGAAGGTTTTGTGGCTGCGGCTGCGGAATCGCGGGTTCGATGGACTGAAATTCCGTCGCCAGGTTCCCTTCGGTCCATATGTGGCGGGGCCTCTCTCCACATGGACAAATCGCGCCCAGCCCTTTACCCCAACCCTCTCCCAAGGGAGAGGGGGCCGATCCAGCGCTCTATGGTGATGTCGTGACTTCAGAGAGAAATAGGCTTCCGGCCTTGCCCGCCCGTCTCAGGCCGCTGATGGAGAGCATGATCGGCTCGCGCATCCGCGCCGTCTCGGACGCCGCGTTCGGCAAGGAAGGGCTGATCCCACTGTGGTTCGGCGAGTCCGACCGCGTCACGCCGCCCTTCATCGCCGAGGCGGCGGCGAAGGCGATGCAGCAGGGCAAGACCTTCTACACGCCCAATCGGGGCGTTCCCGAGCTGCGCGAGGCGGTCGCGCGGTACGTCTCGGGCCTGCGCGGCCGCGGCGTGACGGCCGACCGCGTCAGCATCACCGCGTCGGGCGTCAACGCCATCATGCTGGTGATGCAGACTCTCGTCGATCCAGGCGACAACGTCGTCCTCGTGACGCCGCTCTGGCCCAACTGCGCCGACGCCGTCACGGCGCTCAACGGCGAGCCCCGCCGCGCGCCGCTCAGGGTCGAGGACGGCAGATGGCGGCTCGATCTCGACCGCCTGTTCGATTCCTGCGACGACCGCACCCGCGCGATCTTCGTCAACTCGCCCGGCAACCCGACCGGCTGGATGGCGACCGCGGACGACCTGCGCGCGATCCTCGACTTCGCGCGCAAGCGCCGCATCTGGATCATCGCCGACGAGGTCTACGAGCGCATCGTCTACGACCGGCGCGTGTCGCCGTCGCTGCTCGACATCGCCGGGCCCGACGATCCGGTGATCTCGATCAACAGCTTCTCCAAGTCATGGTGCATGACCGGCTGGCGGCTCGGCTGGATCGTCGCGCCCCCCGCCTACGGCGACACGCTCGGCAAGGTCAACGAGTTCAACATGTCCGGCGCGACCACCTTCGTGCAGCATGCCGGCCTTGCGGCGATCCGCGACGGCGAGAGCTTCGTCGCCGAGATCGTCGAGCAGTACCGCCATGCGCGCGACCTCGTCACGCAGCGCCTCGGCGGCATGCGCCGCGTGCGGATGGCGCGGCCCGATGCGGCGTTCTACGCCTTCTTCCAGGTCGACGGCATGACGGACAGCCTCGAATTCGCCAAGGAGATCGTGGCGAAGAGCGGCGTGGGCCTGGCTCCGGGCATCGCCTTCGGGCCGGAAGGCGAGGGCTGGCTCAGGCTCTGCTTCGCCACCAGTCAGAAGCGCCTGTCGGAAGCGCTCGACCGGCTCGAGCCCGCGCTGTCATGAGCGGGCCCGCGCTGCCGCGCGATGCAGCGCTCGTCGTCATCGACGTGCAGACCGCGATCGACGACCCGAAGTGGGGACCGCGCAACAATCCCGGCGCCGAGGCGAACATCGCCGCCCTGCTGCAGGCGTTCCGCCGCAGCGGCCGCGCGATCTTCCACATCCGGCATGACTCGCGCTTTCCCGACTCGCCCTATCGCCCGGGCCAGAGTGGTACCGAGTTCAAGCCCGAGGCGATGCCGCTCCCGGGCGAGACCGTCGTCGCCAAGCGCACCAACAGCGCCTTCATCGGCACCGATCTCGAGGCGCTGCTGCGCCGCGGCGGCCACGTGACCATCGTCGTCGCCGGCGTGCTGACCCATAACTCGGTCGAGGCGACCGTGCGCATGGCCGGCAATCTCGGCTTCGACACGCTGGTCGTCGCGGACGCGACCTGGGCGGCCGACAGGACCGATCTTCGCGGCAGGCGCTGGCCGGCGGAGGACGTGCATGCGCTGTCGCTCGCCAACATGCACGGCGAGTACGCGCGCGTCATTGCGACGGCGGATATGCTCGCCGCCTGCAGCGCTGCGGCATGACGGCGCTGATCGGCCTCGACTGGGGCACGAGCAACTGCCGCGCGTTCCGCATCGCCCGCGACGGCGCGGTGCTGGAGGCGCGCGAGGCGGCGAAGGGAATCCTCGCGGTGAAGGACGCTGCGTTCGCCGCCGCGTTCGCGGAATTCGTCGGCGACTGGCGCGACGCGCATCCGGGGGCACCCGTCCTGATGTCGGGCATGATCGGCAGCCGCCAGGGCTGGGTCGAGGCGCCCTATGTCGAGCTGCCCGCCGACACGGGTTCGCTTGCCGCGGCGCTGACGCCCGCCCCCGGAACGGACGCGCGCATCGTGCCCGGCCTCGCCGGTCCGGCGCTCGCCGGCGGACGCGACGTCATGCGCGGCGAGGAGACGCAGGTCGTGGGATCGCTCACGGCCCTCGACGGCGGGAGCGGGGTGCTGTGCCTGCCCGGCACGCACAGCAAGTGGGTGAGGGTCGAGCGGGGCCGAATCGTATCCTTCGCGACCTTCATGACCGGCGAGGTCTACGGCGTGCTGCGCGGCCACTCGATCCTCGGCCGTCTCATGGAAGGCAACGCGCACGACAAGGCCGCGTTCGCCGACGGAATCGCGCGCGGGCGAGGGCAGGGCGGGCTGCTCCACCAGTTCTTCGCCGTGCGCACCGACGGCCTGTTCGCGGACAAGCCGCCGCAAGCGCTCGCGTCGTTCCTGTCCGGCCTGCTGATCGGCCACGAGATTCGCGCTGCGCGCGCGGCGATGCCGGCGGACAGGGTCGTGCTGGTCGGGGCGGCGACGCTGGCGCGGCGCTATCGCGACGCGCTCGCCGCCGAGAGTGTCGCGACCGATGTCGTGACCGGCGATGCGGCGGCCGCGCGCGGCCTCGCCACGATCGCGGCGCAAGCCGGCCTGCTTGCGCATTGAGCTGCCGGATATGAGACACTCTCTCCGCCTGCCTCTCCGCCTGCGGCCGCATGTCGACCACGTCGTCGCGCGGATTCGGACGTTGGGAGCAGGCGTCGGACCCCGAGATGTCCCTGGACGGGAGGGACCGTGAGGATCCGGACTCAGCCGCCGCGCTCGATGGACACGCCGTGCCGGGCGGCGATATCGACGAGTGTGGCTTCGTCCGCTGCTCCATGCGAACGCCCGGCGACATCGATGGCACCGAACATGCGCTCGAGCCCGCCGGGCACGCACATCACCAGCAGCCGGAGCGGTCCGACCCCGGTATTGCGATAGGAATGCGCGACGCCGCGCGGCGTGTGGACGAAGCCGCCACGGCCGAGCACGACCGGGTGCGGCTTTCCCTCGACCTCCACGGTCAGTTCGCCGTCCAGCACGTAGAACGCCTCGTCCTCGCCGGCATGGCGATGACGAGGGGCGCCGGCGCCTGGCGGGACCGCGGCCTCCCACACCGAAACGAGGCCGCCGGTCTCGCCGGCCAGCGCCTTGTAGGTATGGGTGACGCCGAGCACATCATGTGTCGGTCCGGTTCCCGCCTCGCGAACGACAAGCCGGCCGGAGCCGTTGTCCGTCTGAGTCAGCATTTTCCACCTCGCGTCTGGAACGGTAAGCTGGGCCTTGCTCCTGGTCGTGCCGACCCATGTCCAATGGGTACGCCAGCGGAGGGCGGGACCGGAAATCGAATGATCGTATCGGCCGGATTACTGCCGTGAATTTCGCGTCCTTCGACCTCAATCTGTTGCGGGTGTTCGACGCGCTGATGCGCGAGCGCAGCGCCACCCGGGCGGGCGAAAGGGTGGGGCTGAGCCAGCCCGCGGTGAGCGCCGCGCTCAACCGGCTGCGTCACGCCCTGCATGACGAGCTCTTCATCCGGCAGATGAACGAAATGGTGCCCACGCCGCGCGCCACTGCGCTGGCCGGGCCGATCAGGACGGCGCTCGCGCAGATCGAGCAGACGCTCAGCGCCGCGGCGCTCTTCGATCCGGCCGAGGCAACGCGCGAGTTTCATCTGCTCAGCGCCGATTTCTTTTCGATGCTGATGATGCCGAAACTGTGGCAGACGGTCTCGCGCGCGGCGCCGGGCATCTCCCTGCGTCTCCTCGATACCGGCCGCGGCGACATCGCCCGTCTCCTCAGCGACCATGTCATCGACATGGCGCTGGAAGGTCCGATGTTCGAGCCGCCCGAATGGATCTCCCGCCAGGTTCTGTTCCGGTCGCCATTCACGATCATCGCCTCGCGCGGTCATCCGGCGCTCGAAGCGGCCGGTCTGAATGAGGGCGACGTGATCCCGCTCGATCTGTTCTGCGCGCTTCCCCATGCGCTGCGCTCGGCCGACGGCAGCACGACGGGATTCGTCTCCGATGCGCTGGCGCGCGTCGGGCGCAGGCGGCGCGTCGTGCTGACCTCGCCGCATTTCGACGGCATCGGCCGCGCGGTCGCGCGCGGCGGCCTTATTGCGGCCGTGCCGGTCCAGTACGCGCGCGCGGTCGCGAAGGACCTGAACCTCGCCCTGTATTCGGCGCCGATCGACGTTCCGGAACCGGACATCCTTCTGTTCTGGCACCGCCGCCACGATCAGGACCCGGCGCACGGATGGCTGCGCGAGCAGATTTACGCCACGGCGCAGGAGTTTCGCGTCTGATCGCCGTGCGGCCGGACCGGTCGGAACGTCGCCGGCCGAGCTGGGCGCGAGAGTGCTCCACCATCGGACGTTTCGCGCTTGCAGCTTGCGGGTAAACCGGTTTAGATCGGGGCTCCGCAGAACGAAAACGACAAGACGCGGAGCAGGCAGAGGAGACGCATGGCAGGCGTAGTCGTCCGCGACGTCGAGAAGGCGTTCGGGACCACCAAAGTCATCCATGGCATCAACATCGATATCGCCGACGGCGAGTTCGTCGTGCTGGTCGGGCCGTCGGGCTGCGGCAAGTCGACCCTGCTGCGGATGATCGCGGGGCTGGAGGAGATCACCGGCGGGGCAATCTCGATCGGCGGGCGGCAGGTCAACAATCTGCCGCCGAAGGACCGCGACGTGGCGATGGTGTTCCAGAACTACGCGCTCTATCCGCACATGACCGTCTACGACAACATGGCGTTCAGCCTGAAGCTGCGGAAGGCGGACCAGAAGATCATCGACGAGCGCGTGCGCAAGGCCGCGGACATCCTGAACCTGACGGAGTACCTCGCGCGCTATCCGCGCCAGCTCTCGGGCGGGCAGCGTCAGCGCGTGGCGATGGGCCGCGCCATCGTCCGCGACCCGCAGGTCTTCCTGTTCGACGAGCCGCTGTCCAATCTCGACGCCAAGCTGCGCGTCGCCATGCGCACCGAGATCAAGGCGCTGCACCAGCGCCTCAGGACCACCACGGTGTACGTCACGCACGACCAGATCGAGGCGATGACCATGGCCGACCGCATCGTCGTCATGCATGACGGCATCGTCGAGCAGATCGGCACGCCGCTCGAGCTCTACGACAACCCGGCCAATCTGTTCGTCGCCGGTTTCATCGGCTCGCCGGCGATGAATTTCATCACCGGCGTCGTGCGCCGCAACGGCAGCGCCGGCTACATCGAAACCGAATCCGGCACGGCGCTGCCGCTGCCGGCGAACGCGCCGGCGCCGCCCGAGCGCAAGGTCGTGTTCGGCATCAGGCCCGAGCACCTTTCGATCGGCGCGGAGGGCGACGGCGTGCCCGCCGACGTGCAGGTAATCGAGCCGACCGGCGCCGAGACCCAGGTCTTCGTCGAGATGGCGGGCACGCAGGTCACCGCCGTCTTCACCGAGCGTCACGACTTCCAGCCGGGCGAGCGCATCATGCTGCGGCCGCGGCTCGACACGATTCACCTGTTCGACGCCGATACCGGGCGTCATCTCTAGGCAGGACTAAAACGGTCAAACAACGGGAGGAGTGCCAGATGAGCGATTTTTCAAGACGCGACGCCCTCAGGATCGGCGCCGGCGTCGCCGCCGGTGCGGCGATCGGCGCCGGTGCGATCGGCACGGTGCAGGCACAGGACGCGCCGAGCCTCAGCTACAAGCCGGAGAAGGGGGCGAGCCTGCGCGTGCTGCGCCCGTCGAAATTCGTCCAGGGCGACGAGACGGTCTGGCTCGAGAACTCGAAAAAATACGAGCAGGCGACCGGCGTGAAGGTCAGGGTCGAGAGCGAGGGCTGGGAAGACCTGCGCCCGAAATCGGCGGTCGCGGCGAATGTCGGCAAGGGTCCGGACATCGTCTACGGCTGGTACGACGACGCGCACCAGTATCCCGAGAAGCTGCTCGATCTGACCGATCTCGGCACCTATCTCGATAAGAAGTACGGCGGCTGGTACGACGTCTGCAAGAAGTTCGGCATGCGCAACGGCAATTGGATCTCGATCCCGCTGGGTGCTGCCGGCGCCCGCATCTGCTATCGCGAATCGCAGCTCAAGGCCGCCGGCTTCGACACCTGGCCGAGCGACCTCGACGGCATGCTCAAGGCCTGCCAGGCGCTGAAGGCCAAGGGCACGCCGGGCGGGCTGGCGCTGGGCAACGCGGTCGGCGACGGCAACACCTGGGCGCACTGGATCGTGTGGGCGTTCGGCGGCAAGATGGTCGACGAGAAGGACCAGGTCGTCATCAACAGCCCGGAGACGATCGCGGCGCTGGAATACTGCAAGCAGCTCTACGAGACCTTCGTGCCGGGCACGCTCTCCTGGCTCGACGCGAACAACAACAAGGCGTTCATCGACGGCCAGGTCAGCTGGACCATCAACGGCATCTCGATCTACTACGCCGCCAAGACCTCGCAGGACCCGAAGATCAAGGCGATGGCCGCCGACATCCAGCACGCCGTGCTGCCTATGGGCAAGGTGGGCCGGCCGACCGAGCTGCACCTGACCGTGCCGGCGATGGTGTTCAAGTACACGAAATACCCGCAGGCGGCGAAGGACTACATCCGCTTCATGCTGGAGCGCGAGCAGTACGTGCCGTGGCAGGACGCCTCGATCGGCTATTTCAGCCAGCCGCTCAAGGCCTACGAGAAGAGCCCGATCTGGACGGTCGATCCGAAGCACACGCCGTATCGCGACCTGATGAGCAAGATGCTGTGGCCCGGCTATGCCGGCTCGCTCGGCTATGCCTCGTCCGGCGCCATGGCGGACTTCATCATCGTCAACATGGTGGCCCAGGCGGCCTCCGGCGCCAAGACGCCGAAGGAAGCCGCGGCCGACGCGCAGAAGCGCGCCGAGCGCTACTATCGCGTCTAGTCTGGACGGATGGATCGTGTAGGGGCCGGCCCTTCGTCTCGCCACCTGCATCCTCGTCCTGGGCTTGTCGAAGGGCGAGGATGCGGGTGGCGGTTCAGGGTGAGGGATCGGCCCCTACCTTGATCTCTCCACATACACGGACTTCATGGCGACTATTGTCAAACCGCAGGCGATGAGCAGGCGCGAATCGATCTCGCGCCTGCTCGACCATCCGACCGTGCTGTCGGTGGTCTTCATGTTGCCCGCGGCTGCGCTGCTGCTGGTCTTTCTCACCTATCCGCTCGGCCTCGGCATCTGGATGGGCTTCACCGACGTCAAGATCGGCCGCCCGGGCGTCTGGATCGGGCTCGAGAACTATATCTCGCTGATGCAGGACGACGTTTTCCTGCTCTCGGTCTTCAACACCATCCTCTATACGACGGTCGCGACCGTGGTCAAATTCGGGCTCGGCCTGTGGCTCGCCCTGCTGCTCAACCACACCCTGCCGTTCAAGGCGTTCCTGCGCGCGATCGTGCTGCTGCCCTACATCATCCCGACCGTGCTCTCGGCGATCGCCTTCTGGTGGATCTACGACGCGCAGTTCTCGATCATCTCGTGGTCGCTCGAGCGGCTCGGGCTGATCGACGTCTATATCGACTTCCTCGGCGACCCGTGGAACGCGCGCTGGTCGCTGATCGCCGCCAATATCTGGCGCGGCATTCCGTTCGTCGCCATCTGCCTGCTCGCCGGGCTGCAGACGATCTCGCCCTCGCTCTACGAGGCGGCGGCGCTGGACGGCGCCAATGCCTGGCAGCGCTTCCGCCACGTCACCGTGCCGATGCTGATGCCGATCCTCTCGGTCGTGCTGACCTTTTCGGTCCTGTTCACCTTCACCGACTTTCAGCTCATCTACGCCATCACCCGCGGCGGGCCGATGAACGCGACCCATCTGATGGCGACGCTCGCCTTCCAGCGCGCCATCCCGGGCGGCCAGCTCGGCGAGGGGGCGGCGATCGCGGTGGCGATGATTCCGTTCCTCGTCTTCGCCACGGTGTTCAGCTATTACGGCCTGCAGCGCCGCAAATGGCAGCAGGGGGGCCGCGATGACTGACACCGCGACCCAGGCCGCCGTCGCGACGACCGATTCGACCGGCATGAAGTATCTCGACACGCTGCCCCGGCGCGTCGTGACGGTCTATCTCCCGCTGGCGGTCTTCGTCTTCGTGCTGCTGTTCCCCTTCTATTGGATGGGGATCACGACGTTCAAGCCGAACGACGAGCTCTACAACTTCACCGACCACAACCCGCTGTGGATATCGAGTCCGACGCTCGCCAATGTCAGCAAGCTGCTGTTCGAGACCGACTACCCGGCCTGGCTGTGGAACACGATGCTGGTCGCCGTCACGGCCACGTTCCTGTCGATCTTCGCCAGTGTGCTCGCCGCCTACGCGATCACGCGGCTGCGCTTCCGCGGTGCCCAGACCGTCGGCCTCCTGATCTTCCTCGCCTATCTCGTGCCGCCGAGCATCCTGTTCATTCCGCTCGCGACCATGGTCTACGGCCTCGACCTCTACGACACGCCGTGGGCGCTGATCCTCACATATCCGACCTTCCTCATCCCGTTCTGCACCTGGCTGCTGATGGGCTATTTCAAGTCGATCCCGTACGAGCTTGAGGAATGCGCCCTGATCGACGGCGCGACGCGGCTGCAGATCCTGTGGAGGATCACGCTGCCGCTGGCCGTGCCCGGCCTGATCTCGGCCGGCATCTTCGCCTTCACGCTGTCGTGGAACGAGTTCATCTACGCGCTCGCTTTCATCTCCTCGTCGGAGGAGAAGACGGTGCCGGTCGGCGTGCTGACCCAGCTCGTCGAGGGCGACGTCTACCACTGGGGCGCGCTGATGGCCGGCGCCCTGTTCGGCTCGCTCCCCGTCGCGATCCTCTATTCCTTCTTCGTCGAGCACTACGTCTCCAGCCTCACCGGCGCCGTGAAGGAATGACCGGCGGCGGGGCGGGCCAAGGCCCGCCCGAAACTTGGCCTTGTCCTCCTGTGAAGCTGACAGCGAAGCTTGCGCGCCGCATGCATCCGAGCGATGCGGCGGGCCGCGCATGCCTATTTCGGCTATCCGACGTTCATCGCGTTGAATGGGAACGACGGCTCGCTCATCCTGTCGGTCGTCCCGAGCAGCCACAGGAGAAAAACGATGTCCGGCCGATTCCGCGCGCTCTGCCGCCTGATCGCGACGCCGCTCGCCGCTGTCTTCCTGGTTACGTCGATGCCGCTGCATGTGGCACAGGCGGGACTGGTGCCGACGGAGCGCGTCATCGAGGACCTTGCCGGCCCGGATGAACGCGCGAGCGTTGAACGGTTCCTGGCGCGCGAGGATGTTCGCCAGGAGCTGTTGGCGATGGGAGTCGATCCGGCCGAGGCGGTCACGCGGGTGCGCAGCCTCTCCGACGATGAGATCAGCCGGCTCGCCGATGTGATCCGCCACGACCCGGCCGGCGGCGATGCTTTCGGTGTGATCATCGGCGCCGCTCTTTTGATCTTCATCGTCCTCCTGATCACCGACATTGCGGGCGTCACGAAGGTCTTCCCGTTCACCCGCAGCATCCGCTGAGGCCGGTGCGGCCGTTCGCGGCGAACCTGCGGCTCGCGGCCGGCGCTCTGCTCCTCGCGGCGCTGGCCGCTTGCGCGACGCCCCCCGAAACCGTGCGCCTCCGCGAGGATCCGGGCAGGCTGCCGCAGCGCGCCGAGATTGCCGAGGTCCCCTTCATAGCGCAGGACGAGAACTATTGCGGTCCCGCCGCTCTCGCGATGGCGCTGCGTTGGTCGGGCGTCCCGGTCGGCCAGCATGCCATTGCGCCGCAGGTCTTCACGCCCGGGCGCGAAGGAACGATGCGCGCGGACATGATCGCGGCGGCGCGGCGGAACGGTCGTCTGGCCGTCCCGGTCGGGCAGCTTCGCGGCCTGCTTGCCGAGCTCGCCGCCGGCCATCCGGTGATCGTGTTTCAGAACCTCGGTCTCGACTGGTACCCGGTCTGGCACTTCGCGGTCGCGACCGGCTTCGACCTCGCGTCGGGCGAGATCCGGCTCCATTCCGGCCTGGAGCGCGATTCCCGCATGGCCCTTTCCACGTTCGAGCGGACATGGTCGCGCGGTGAGCATTGGGCCATCGTGGTGCTTCCGCCGGACCGCCTGCCTGCGAGCGCCGGCGAACATGCGGTGTTGACTGCGGCCGCCGGCCTCGAGCGGGTCGGCCGTCCTGTGGAAGCTGCCGCGAGCTACGAAGCGATCCTGAAGCGCTGGCCTGAAAACCTTGCGGCGTGGATCGGGCTGGGAAACGCGCGCTACGCCCTGGGCGATTTCGCCGGCGCCGAATCGGCGTTCCGAGGGGCCGTGGACCGACATCCGGGTGCAGCCGCGGCGTGGAACAACCTCGCGCACAGCCTGGCAGCCCAGCACCGGCTCACCCAGGCGCGTGACGCCGCGCGCCGGGCGGTCGCGCTCGGCGGCGCCGATTCCGACCGCTACCGCGCTACGCTGGCCGAAGTCGAGAGCAGGCGAAGGGCATCCGAGTAGCCGGAGGACGGTTCAGCGATCGCGCCCCGCGAATCTTTGTTCCTTGTAAGCCGTGGGCGGCCTCCCCACGTAGCCATTGGCACTCTCGATCCGAGGGTGCCAAAAATGAGCGCCAGCGGCTGGTGCAGGGAGGATTTCAGTGAAATTCCGACCACTCCGGGACCGTGTCCTGATTCGCCGCATAGAGCCGGAGAAGAAGTCCTCCGGCGGCATCTTCATCCCCGACAGCGCGCAGGAAAGACCGATGGAAGGCGAGGTCGTCGCCGTCGGCCCCGGCGCGCGCTCGCCGCAGGGCGCAATTCAGCCGCCGGACGTCAAGGCCGGCGACCGCGTGCTGTTCGGCAAATGGTCCGGCACCGAGATCAGGCTCGATGGCGAAGACCTTATGATCATGCCGGAATCGGACCTGATGGGCATCATCGAGAGACCGGCTGCTAGGAAAGCCGCATAGGAGCAGATCATGGCAGCCAAGCAAGTCAAGTTTAACGCCGATGCGCGCGAGCGGATGCTGCGCGGCGTCGACGTCCTCGCCAACGCGGTCAAGGTGACGCTCGGCCCCAAGGGCCGCAACGTCATTCTCAGCAAGTCGTACGGTGCGCCGCGCATCACCAAGGACGGCGTCACCGTCGCCAAGGAGATCGAGCTCGCAGACCGGTTCGAGAACATGGGCGCCCAGATGGTCAAGGAGGTCGCCAGCAAGACCTCCGATCTCGCGGGCGACGGCACGACGACGGCGACGGTTCTCGCCCAGGCGATCGTGCGCGAGGGCGCCAGGGCGGTGGCCGCGGGCATGAACCCGATGGACCTCAAGCGCGGCGTCACCATGGCGGTCGACGCCGTGGTCGAGAGCATCAGGAAGCGCTCGAAGAAAGTTTCGACCAACGCGGAGATCGCCCAGGTTGGCACCATCTCGGCCAACGGCGACGCCGAGATCGGCCAGATGATTGCCGACGCCATGAAGAAAGTCGGCAGCGAGGGCGTGATCACGGTCGAGGAGGCGACCGGCCTCGAGACCGAGCTCGACGTGGTCGAGGGCATGCAGTTCGACCGCGGCTACCTCTCGCCGTACTTCATCACCAACGTCGAGAAGATGGTCGCCGAGCTGGAATCTCCCTACGTCCTGCTGCACGAGAAGAAGCTGGCGAGCGTCCAGGCGATCCTGCCGCTCCTCGAAGCCGTCGTGCAGTCGGGCAAGCCGCTGCTGATCATCGCCGAGGAGGTCGAGGGCGAGGCGCTGGCGACGCTGGTGGTCAACAAGCTGCGCGGCGGGCTCAAGGTCGCGGCGGTGAAGGCGCCGGGCTTCGGCGATCGCCGCAAGGCGATGCTCGAGGACATCGCCGTTCTCACCGGCGGCCAGGTGATCAGCGAGGAGCTCGGCATCAAGCTGGAGAACGTGACGCTCGACATGCTGGGCCGCGCCAGGAAGATCCGCATCGAGAAGGAGAACACCACGATCGTCGACGGCGCCGGCAAGAAGGCCGACATCCAGGCGCGCGTGGCACAGATCAAGGTGCAGATCGAGGAGACGACGTCGGACTACGACCGCGAGAAGCTGCAGGAGCGGCTGGCCAAGCTGGCCGGCGGCGTTGCGGTGATCCGGGTCGGCGGCGCCACCGAGGTCGAGGTCAAGGAGCGCAAGGACCGCGTCGACGACGCGATGCATGCGACCAAGGCCGCCGTCGAGGAAGGCGTGGTCGCCGGCGGCGGCGTCGCGCTGATCTACGGCATCAAGGCGCTCGCCGGGCTGTCGCCCGGGAACAACGACCAGAAGGTCGGCATCGACATCGTCCGCCGTGCGCTGCAGGCGCCGGCGCGGCAGATCGTCGAGAACGCCGGCGGCGACAGCGCCGTCGTCGTCGGCAAGCTCATCGAGAAGGGTGACGCGAATCACGGCTTCGACGCGCAGACCGGCACGTACACCGACATGATCAAGGCCGGCATTATCGATCCGACCAAGGTCGTGCGTCTCGCGCTGCAGGGCGCGGCTTCGATTGCCGGGCTTCTCATCACCACCGAGGCGATGATCGCCGAGAAGCCGGAGGAGAGCGCCGGCCACGCGCCGCCGGACGGCGACATGGCCTACTAGGCCCGCGCGCAATCACCCAGACCCGCAGGGCGGCCGGGCCAGGTCCGCCTCCACAACCCACCCGGAGAGCAGCAATGGCCAAAGGTCAGAAACGCGGCAATCGCGAGCACAAGAAACCCAAGCAGCCGAAGGTGAAGCCCCCCGTGGCGGCGTCGCCCTTCGCGCTGGTGACGCAGAAGCCGAACGGCGCCGCCGTCGGCAGGAAGAGATAGGCGGGGCATGGACCCGATCGCCTTCACGGAAATGAACATCAAGCGCGCGCCGGCCTCACCCGGCATCTACGCGCTCTATGACGGCGCCGGAGTCATCTACTACGGCAGGGCGGCCGGCGGCAGCGCCACGCTCCGCTCGCGCCTGATGGACCACATCGCCGGCCGCGACAGTGCCTGCACCCGCGGCGCCAGAAGCTTCACCTGGGAGGCGTGTCTGAACCCCGAAGCGCGCGACGATGCGCTTCTGACCGCGTTCGAAGCGACCCACCGCACGCGGCCGCGCTGCAACATCGACAGCGGATGAGGCGCCTCGGGCGGCGCCGCCCGGGCCGGCCGGCGAGGCCGGCCCCAACCGCCGGCCACTTCAAAGCGGCGCAGCCTCGGCCCGGCTGCGTGGCTTTACATAGACTTGCTTCACGCCCATACCCCGACAGGTTGTTGACTGCGCGATAGCAGGGGATGAACGGCGTCCCGTGCGCGCCGCGCCGGACGGCTGTGTCCGCGGCGTGTCGAATCTGCTTACAGGATCGGTGTGGCCGCGGTGCCGCGCCGCCTGACCGTCGGGACCGTTCCCATCCGTAGGGGCGGTTCTTCGTATCGCGCCTTACCGCTGCATCATGCGCTCGACCATGGCCTTGTGCCGCTGCACCATCGGCAGGGCCGAGCGCGCCAGCGAGGCGAGCTGCGGGTTGTCGCCGCTCTCGCCGTAGCCGCTCAGCAGCGTCTCGGTCTCGGAATGCGCCATCTGCTGCTGTTCGAGATAGCGCTTGTCGAAATCGGCGTCGTCGGCCTTGCGCAGATGGTCGATCATGCTTGATCGCCGCGTGTCCAGCCCGGCCGGAAGCTGCAGTGACTGCGAGCGGCTCACCTCGCTCGTGCGCAGCGCCGACATCATCTGGTGGGTCGCGGTGGTGTGGTCGTCGAGCATCATCTGCGCGAAGACGCGGACCGGCTCGGAGCGCGACCGCTGCAGCGCGATGCGCGCGGCCTCGATCTCGTACATGTCGCCGATCGCGGCGTTCTCGACGAACGAATCCGCCGTCGAAACCGTCGCCGCCGACGCCTTGCCCATCATGCCGCCGACCGTGTCGGCCACTTTGTCGACGGCGCCGCGCACGCCGCCATGCTTGCCTTTCTGTGCCATGCTCGTCTCCTAGTCCTGCTCGGCCATTTCGGGCATGCGCTCCTTCACCTCGGCGCCCTGTGTCCTCACCCTGCGCCAGTACCCCAGATCGTCGTGCGGCCCGTTCTCCTGCAGGGCCGCAACCGGATACTCGCCGTCGGACTGGAACCGGTATTCCTTGCCCTGCTGCGTACGGCGCCGGGCGATCACGTCCTCGCTCGGCACGCCGCCCTTGTTCACCGCCGCCTGGTAGGCGAAGTAGCGGTGGCCGTCCGGCAGACTGTCGACCGGCACGAACTCGGAATCCCAGGCGGTCAGATCGACCTGCCGCGCCAGCACGTCACGCAGATAGGCCTTGTTTTCCTCGAA
This sequence comes from Alphaproteobacteria bacterium, assembly GCA_041690495.1. Lineage (GTDB taxonomy): Bacteria > Pseudomonadota > Alphaproteobacteria > CACIAM-22H2 > CACIAM-22H2 > DATAAP01. Next base: position 264,437 of record JAWLHE010000008.1, read on the forward strand.
GGTCATCGGCGCCTGGACCCCCTCGGGGAACAGCTCGGCTGCGTCCTTGCCCTCGATCTCCAGCAGGCACTGCGCGGCGATGCGCAGGTGCTCCAGCTCCATGCTCAGATGCAGCTCCCAGATCGCGCGGATCCTCGGATCGACCTCCGTTTCCATGCACGACCAGTACAGCCAGCACTCGTGGTACTCGTGCAGCAGCCAGTTGGTCAGCCAGCCCATCTCCGGGTCGAGGCACGATTCGTAGTGGCTGACGTGCTGCTCCTCGATCTGCGCGATCTCGAGATAGAGGGCGCGGGCGAGCGGATTTGCCGGCCGGTTCCCGAAATTCATGTAGTAGTTCATGGTCTGCTGCTCGGCCGACACCAATGTCAGGGCGTTCAGCATCGACTGGCGGTGTGCCGCCTGGACCGTCATCGGCCGGCGCAGCTCGTCGCGCGGGTCGCGGTGCTCGAAGATGGTCGGCCGGCCGGGCATGATCTCGGTGTAGTTGCCGGTGATCTCCTCCGCCTTGCGCCCGTTGCCCAGCAGGTCCATCAGATTGGCGTAGCGGTAAAGGTGATCGAAATCCTCGAGCAGGCCGAACTCGTAGACCTGGCGCAGATACGGGTCGGGCTCGTTGCGCCCAAGCCAGGCGGTGAGGTCGACCGCCACCTGCTCGTAACCGATCGTCACCTCGAGCACGTTCTCCTGCGCGGGAAGCAGCCAGTTCACCGCCTTCTGCTGCTGCTGCTCGATCCGCCGCACCTGGGCGAGAATCTGCTTCAGCTTGACGTCGGGCGTGTTGCGGTTGAACTGGTGCGAGAATATTGCCGCCTCGACCTCGACACCGTTCATCAGGATGGCGCGGCAACGGGTGTAGGGGTGGACGGCGTCGGTTCTGTAAGGCTGGACGTTGAGCTCGGACCAGCTGCGAAGCTGGCGGTCGAGCGGCATTCCTCTTTCGGCGAGCGGATTGAATGGCATTGGGCAACTCCTGTTTCCATGCCCAACTCGGAATGCTTCGAGGATGTTCCGCATCTCTGCTTGCGCTACTTGCGTCCTCTCTCTTCGGCGCGGCGTGAACGCATCCGCGCGGAAGCCGCACGGCCGCGTGCGGAACGCATCGGCCGCGCTGACATTTTCTCAACGGGGCGGTTCGCGAGATACGGGGAATGCCATGTCAGCGAAGAGAGGCCTGATCATGAGCGTGATGGCGGCCATCCTTGCGGCCTGCGGCCATACGGCGGAGCTGCCGGAACAGGAATCGTTCGGGCCCAATCCGACTCTGCCGGAGCCGAGCGAGTCGTTCATCCCCACCGTCAGCATCGCTCCGGCAATGGGCTGGCCCGACGGCGGGAAGCCGGTAGCGGCGTCGGGCCTCGCCGTCGAGGCCTTCGCGCGCGATCTCGACCATCCGCGCTGGCTTCATGTCCTGCCCAACGGTGACGTGCTGGTCGCCGAGACCAACGGGCCGGAGCGGCCGGAGCAGCGCAAGGGCGTGAAAGGCTGGGCGATGAAGATGGTGATGGAGCGCGCCGGCGCCGGCGTACCGAGCGCAAACCGCATCACCCTGCTGCGCGACGCGGACGGCGACGGCGTGCCGGAAACGCGGACGACCTTCCTCGAGAACCTCAACTCACCCTTCGGCATGGTGCTGATCGGCGGCAACTTCTACGTCGCCAACACCGACGCGGTGATGCGATTTCCGTATCGGAAAGGCGCCACGCGCATCGACGCGCCCGGCATCAAGATCGCCGACCTGCCAGCGGGCCCGCGCAACCACCACTGGACCAAGAACCTGATCGCCAGCCGTGACGGACGGCGCCTCTACGCCACCGTCGGTTCGAACAGCGATCACGGCGAGAACGGCCTGGACGAGGAGGAGGGCCGTGCGGCGATCCACGAGATCGACCTTGCGACGGGAACCACGCGCCTGTTCGCCTCGGGCCTGCGCAATCCCAACGGCATGGGCTGGGAGCCGGCGACCGGCGTGCTGTGGACCGTCGTGAACGAGCGAGACGAGCTCGGCAGCGATCTCGTTCCGGATTATCTCACCTCGGTGCGCGACGGCGCCTTCTACGGCTGGCCCTTCAGCTATTGGGGCCGGCATGTCGACACCCGCGTCGAACCGCAGCGTCCCGACCTGGTGGCACAGGCGGTCGTGCCCGACTACGCGCTCGGCAATCATACCGCCTCGCTCGGCCTCGCCTTCGCCAGGGGCCGGGCCTTTCCGCAGCGTTTCCGCAACGGCGCCTTCATCGGCCAGCACGGCTCGTGGAACCGCAAGCCGCGCAGCGGTTACAAGGTCATCTTCGTGCCGTTCGCGAACGGGCGGCCATCCGGCCCTCCCGTCGACGTGCTGACCGGCTTCCTCGATGCAGAAGAGAACGCGCTCGGCCGCCCTGTCGGCGTGGCGGTGGATCGCGCAGGCGCGCTGCTGGTGGCCGACGACGTCGGCAATGTCGTCTGGCGGGTGGCGCCCGCTGCGCGCACTGCCGACGCGGCGCGCTGAAGTCGCGGCCGAAGGCCGCCATCGCCTGGCCGGCCTAGCCGGGCGACAGCCTGTCCGGCGCGGAAACCGTCTCTGCGACCCAATCGAGCACGGCGGCAATGCGCGCCTGCGCACGCACGTCGCGATGGACCAGTAGCCAGACCTCGCGCGAGAGCGCCGGCGTCGCGCCGCTGAGACGTTTCAGATCCGGATGCCGGTCGGCAGCGAAACAGGGAAGGAGCGAGCGGCCGAGCCCGGCGCGCACCGCCTGCAGGATCGATTCGGCATCGTTGACCCGCAGCTTCGGCTCGGCGCCGCCGGCGTGCGCCGCGATCCAGCGCGCCTGCGGCAGATGGCTCAACCCGTCCTCGTAGGTGATCCACGGCAGCGCCCCACGGCCGTGCCGCCGTGGACCGTAGATCGCGTAGTCGAGCCGCCCGACGCGCCGCGCAAGTGCCGCGCCGCGCTCGGGGCGCGCGAGACGCAGCGCGATGTCCGCCTCGCGCCGCGTCAGGCTGAGATTCTGCGGTGCCGCGATCAGCTCGATCCGCAGGCGCGGATGCGCCGCATAAAGCCTCGGCAGGGCTGGCAGCAGCAGGCGGTTGGCGAGGATCGGAACCGACGTCGCGCGCACCAGCCCGGCGACAGTCGTATCCGAACCGCCGACGCCGTGCTCCAGCGCGTCCACCTCGCGCTCGACCTGCGCCGCGCGGGCGATGGCCGCCTCCCCGGCACGGGTCGGGCGGAGGACGCCGTCCGCTCGCTCGAACAGGCGCGTTCCGAGCGACGATTCGGCCGCGGCGATCCGGCGCGCGACCGTGGTCTGGTTGACGCCGAGCCGCCGCGCCGCGGCGGCCAGCGTGCCGGCGCGCGCGGCGGTCAGGACATAGCGCAGGTCGCTCCACTCCATGGCCTGCATTTTTGCAGGCTTGCCCGGCAAACTCGATGATTTCTTTGCAGGGCCGGCCGTCCTAGGTCTGGCGGGGAGAAAGGAGACCCCGCGATGCTCTACGCCGTCCTGTTCACCGACGATCCCGCCTACGCCGATGCGCGCGGACGCCTGATGCCGGCGCATCTCGATTTCCTCGAGCGGCATCGCGACCGCATCCGCGCCGCCGGCCCGCTGCGCGAGGGCGACGACGGCGACGCGGCCGGCGGCCTGTGGCTGGTCGAGGCCGAGAGCGCCGGCGCCGTTGCGGCGCTCTACAAGGCCGACCCGCTCTGGCCTACCGGCCTGCGCCGGTCGGTTCGCGTCCTGCGCTGGACCCGGGTGTTCGCCGACGGAAGCCGGACTTCGGCAATCCGTTGAATGAACGGCCGCTTTTGATGAGGGGGCGTGCAATCTCCCCCTCCACACCCGCGGCCCGATCGCCTATATTGACCTCGGCAGAATTGCGCTCGCACGGATCCCCACCCGGCGGGCGTTTTGATTGGCGTTTATGTACTTGCCGTACCCAACCACAATAGGTAGCATTCATGTGCTGCCTACAAATGGGGGGTTGATATGGCGGTTTACTGGCTCAGCTTCCGGCTTGAAGACGACAGCGACTACCCGAACCGCTACCAAGCGCTTACCGACGCAATTCAGGGCATGACCAAGAAGTGGTGGCTTGAAACCTCGTCATTCTTCGTATTCGAGGCCGAGCCGAACATTGACGGGGTGGCCGCGACCGTGAAGAAGGCCATAGCCCCATCAAAGGACATCGTTCTAATCGGAATGCCCGATTACAAATCCGCCCGGCTCATCGGGGCGTCCAAGGACGATGACATCTTCAAGCTCATGCCCTTCACAAAGAAGGCTTGATGCACGTCAATGGGCACCCGCAGCATGCGGGCAAGCCTCATAAGCACGCGCACCCGCAAGTGCCGCATTGGTGCCTCCAGAATCAGAAAGCCCGCCTACTTGGCGGGCTTCTTCGTTTCGGGCTTGGGTCGGGATTTGGCTACCTTTCGTAGCCGATCTTCCCAAGCCGCTTCGTTCTCGTCGCACTCAGCCGCGCGAGCGGCAGCTATGAATGCCTCCCGGTTACCCTTAGCGCTCTTCACAGCACCATCTTTTTGTTTGGGTGCTCTGGTTTGCACCGATTTAGCTCTATGACCTTTTTGGCGAGAGGGTCGTCTTTGCATTTCTCGCACCATGTCTCAAAGGACAACAGCGGTGTGCCCGGACCGTCCGGCCCTTTGCTCTTGCCGTTGTCGAACGTATGAAAAGCGGTCAGCGGAACGCCGTAGACATCAATGAGGGTGAGTGCTGACGCCAAGTGAATGGCGTCCGGCGTCTGAAGCTTCCGCGTGCCGTTGGATTTCGTGTACGTAAGGCTTCTGAGTTCCGAGGCCAAAGCCATTAGGTTCGGATCGGGCGAGAGGGGCACAACGGTGCCGTGAAACGCCTTCATGAAACTCTCAAACTTGTCGGCCTTCTTGAGGTGCGAGCGCGTAATTTCTGCAATCGTTATTGTCGAGCAGTGAATGACGCACTCGCCAATAGCAGCCTCGTTTAAGAACTGGTTGATGTCGTCAACCAGATCGCCGTAGGCGGCTTTGTCGTCATTGAGATGAGCGATGAAGACGCACGTATCCCAATAATAATTCGGTATCTCTGCGGTCAACCCTACCCCCGGATGTCGTCATCGGGGGCGGGAAGATTGAAAGAGCCGCGCCACGCATCCAACCCTTCGGCGCGCTCAACGACTTGGATTTCCCGAATGTCGATTCGCTCGGGCAATCCGTGCTCGCCGCTGTAATGTGCAAGCCCCCTCACAATGCAGCGGCGCTTGTACGCTCGACCCAATTCCTCCGGATCGATGCCGATAACTGTGCATTCGATTTCTTTTCCGCCTGCCGTCAGTTTGATCGTTACACGGTCAGCGCCGTCACGATCTTCCAGCACTCGCAAACGACCGTCGAAAGCCCCATAAGCTGCGCCACGGTACAGCGGCAGCGCTCCGGTTTGTTGTCTGTCGATGTCTCCCAGTACGCGCTTGGCGCGTTCTTCCAGGATCTTATCGATATGAATTACAACGCCGGTTCGCTCGCGCCGAACCTCAGCGCCGACGAATCCGCCAGAGCCATTGCTAATATCGACGAAATATTTGACGAGCTTGATCGGCAGGTCTCTCGCGACGGGACTATCGTTCCGAACCGCAACAAGGGCCCCTTCATAATAGTCAAAGCTAGATTGGGGCCGAGCATGGTCGGCAGCAGTGAGCTGTTCGCGAACACTTGCGGAAGCGGAGCTGCGGTGCAGATCGCTGATAAGGAACCTATGCACCCGCCGGCCATTGGCCGCCTTATCAGCTTCATGCAGCCCCTGCATGAATTTGAAAAAACGCCGGGCAAAAAGCTCCCCATCGGCGTCCCGATTGAATTGATCGGAGCCGTAGAACTTGAATGTCAGTTCATCCCGATCGCCCATTCCGATCGGCCTTTGCGTCAGCTGACCTATAGGTCAGACGTTTCCCCAGAACGCCCGCAAGAGCGCGCTCGGCGCGCTCACCGTCAGTGATTCTACGCTCGTTGTAGCGGAAATCAAACTCCGCAAGGTAACGATGTAGGTGCTTCCGGCCGCAATGCTGGTACACCCCCTTCATGCCACGCTTGAAGATGCTGAAATAGCCCTCAATCGTGTTGGTGTGGATGTCGCCGCGCCCATACTCGCCGATGCCATGCTGCACGACGCCGTGCTCGGCAAAGCCGCGACCAACCGTCTTGTAGTATCCAGCCTCGTCCGTCATTAGGCGTGCCTCGTGCGAGATGTTCTCAATGACGATGCTCGCAATCGTCTTTGCCTTCAGGTCGTCAATGACCATGCTCCGCGCGCGGCCAGTGTTCCGCTCGACTAGCGCCAGAACCTTGTGCTTGTGATCGGTGCCACGGCGCTTCTTCTTGCTCTTGTCGTGGCCGATGAACGTTTCATCAACCTCAACCGCGCCGCCGTCCTCGCCGAACACGTCCAGCTTGCCGTCGCGCATCGCTTCACGGATACGGTGTGCCAGAAACCACGCGCTCTTGTACGTGATCTCCAACACCCGATGGAGCTGGTGCGCGCTGATCCCCTTCTTGGAACAGGTCAGCAAGTAGGTCGCCTGCAACATCTTGTGCAGGGGGATATGGGCACTCTCGAAAACCGTGCCGACCTTCACCGTGAACGGACGGCGGCAGTCGCCACACTTCTTCAGCCCCAGCCGGGTCGTCTTGCCCTTCAGCTCGTAGATGCGCGCCGGGTTCTCGTTGAAGCAGTGCGGGCACACAGGGCCATTCGGCCACAGGACGCTTTCCAGATAGGCGAAAGCGGCGGCTTCATCGTGAAAGTACGGCTTGGACAGGACGGACATGGCTTCCCTCAATTCAATGAGGGAATACTACCCCGAGTCGTTGGGTACGGCAAGTATATAATCGCCTTTTGATTCCGGCCCGTCACGCGCCTCTTTATTCATTGTCACCCGCGGGCTTGACCCGCGGGTCCACGGCGGCCTCGCCACCGGTGCGACCGGCCTGGATGCCCGGGTCAAGTCCGGGCATGACAGCGAGGGGCGTGTCTTGCTGCAACCGCGCCGGCCGGGCTTTCCCGCGCCGGCTTTTTCATTTCAGGGAGGACGAAGATGACCATGAACGGGACAGCGCATGCCGTGGTGCCGGACATCGCCGCGTGGTCGGCCGACGTCTTCGCGGAGCGCGACGGGCCCGACGCGCGCCCGGTGCTCGGACCGGTGCTGGCGCGCGGCTGCATCACGCTGATCGCCGGCGCGCGCGGCACCGGCAAGAGCTGGCTGGCGCTGGCGATGGCACATGCCGCGGCACGGGGCGGCTCGCTCGCCGGCTGGCGCGCGCGCAAACCCTGCCGCGTCGTCCTTGTCGATGCCGCCGGCAGCGAGGCGCTACTGCGCCGCAGACTCGCCGCACTGGCGCGCGGCGAACCGTCGCCCAACCTCGTGATCGCGCCGGGCGATGCGCAGTCTTCCGGCCTGCCCGACGTGGCGAGCGAGGCGGGCCGTACCGCGCTCGACCGCCTGGCGACCGATGCCGATCTCGTCGTGATCGACGGGCTCGCCACACTGGTCGGCCCGGGACGCGGCGTCGGGTCGCGCTGGGCGGCGCTGACAGGCTGGCTGCGCGGCTTGCGCCGGCGCAACTGCGCGGTGCTGCTGGTCGATGCGGCGGAGCCGCGCGCCATCGCCGCCCTGGCCGACACGGTGCTGCGGCTCGCCCTTCCGCCCGGTGCGGGGCTGGACGACGGTGTGCGCTGCCTGGTGCGCGTCGCCGCGGCGCGGGCGATGGCGGGCGAGGACTGCCGCCGTTTCGAGCTGCGGCTGTCGCTGAGGGGCGGCCGCGCTGCATGGACGCGGCTCGACGACGTCGACCATCGCGCCGTCGCCGCATGGCGTCTGCATGAGGACGGCTGTTCGTCGCGCGAGATCGCGCGGGCGCTCGACGTCTCGGCGGCTACGGCGTGGCGCCTGGTCGAGCGCGGCGGGGCGCTGCCGGCGCATTTGCGCGATTTCGCCGCGTTGCCCGAGCTCGACGACGAGGACCGGGCCCGCGAAGCCGCCGCCCGCCTCGCCGCGGCGCGCGGGCGGGAGAGGGCGCGCGTGTGGGCGGCATCGTCGCGGCGGAACGGGTCTCATCCTCCGCCTCCTCGTCCGGAGCCTGTCGAAGGACCCGCAAGCGGGAGAAGGGACGCGGCCGGGCGCACTTCGGAGCCCGCGTCTGGCTGCGGAGCAACGTCCAGCGACGTCGCAAAGGGTGAGGATGGCGCCGCCGCCGCGATGGACGGGGAGAAGGTGCCGACAGCAAACGCCCCTGAAGCAGTGAAGCACCCGCCGCCGCCGCTCACCCGCGCCCAGCTCCAATGGCGCATGCCGATGAGCAGCCTCCTCCGCAACTGCCCGCCGTGATTCCCGCCACGCGAGAGGTTCGGCTTATCGTGCGCCACCGCATCGGCTATAACCTTGCGCAAGCGCAGGGGAGGAAAGAATGTCCATGACCAGCCGCACCGGCGCGGTCCTCGCGGCCATCATCGCCATCATCCTGGTGCTGCCGGCCGCGGCGCAACCGCACCACGGATATGGCGACCAGCTCGCCCAGGCACCGGCGACGCGCGAGATCACCAGGATCGCCGGCGAGATCTACCGTTTCCGCAACAACAACCACTATTCGATCTTCGTGGTGACGCCGGCCGGCATCATCGCCACCGACCCGATCAACCGGGACGCCGCGACATGGCTGAAGGCGGAGCTGCAGCGGCGGTTCGGCGCGCCGGTGCGCTGGCTCGTCTACAGCCACGACCATGCCGACCACATCGCCGGCGGTGAGGTGTTTGCCGACACCGCGATCGTGGTGGCGCACGAGCGCGCGCGCGAGGTGATCATCGGCGAGAAGCGCCCGACGGCGGTGCCGAGCGTCACGTTCTCGGAGCGCGCGATGATCGATCTCGGCGGCACGGTGATGCAGCTCATCCATGCGGGCCGCAACCATTCCGACAACTCGATCGTCATGTACTTCCCGGTCGAGCGCGTGCTGTTCGCGGTCGATTTCATCCCGGTCGAGGCGATGGCGTTCCGCGACTTCCCCGACGCCTACATGCCGGACTGGATCGAATCGCTGCGCCGCGTCGAGCAGATCGACTTCGACATTCTCGTTCCCGGCCACGGCCCGCTCGGCAACAGGCAGCACGTCACCGCCTTCCGCAACTATCTCGAGGACCTGCGCGGCCAGGTCCTGGCGCTGGCGCGCGAGGGCAGGTCGCTCGACGAGGTCAGGCGCATGGTCGATCTCGACAAGTACCGCAGCTGGTCCGGATTCGAGCAGATGGCGCAGCTCAACATCGAGGGCATGTACCGTCTCGTGCAGGCGAACCGGCGGGGGAATTGATAGCGCAGTTGCCCTCATGCTTCGACAAGCTCAGCATGAGGCGCATTGTTAGAACGGCCTCGTCCTGAGCTTGTCGAAGGGCGAGGCCGACGCACGGACGCAATAAACGGAAAGAACGCCATGCAAGTCGTGATCACCGGCGGCGCCGGCATGCTCGGAAAGAAACTCGCGAAGAAGCTGCTCGAGCGCGGCACGCTCGCCGGGCCGGACGGGAGGCAGCGCACCATCGAGAAGCTCATCCTGATGGACGTGGCGGAAGCGCCTGACATCCCGAAGGACAAGCGCGTCCGGTTCGTCGCCGGCGAGGTCTACGATCCGGACCTGATGCGCCGGCTCATCAGCGGCGACACCAACAGCGTCTTCCACTTCGCCGCCATCGTCAGCGCCGGCGCCGAGGCGGATTTCGATCTCGGCTACCGTGTCAATCTCGACGGCACCCGCGTCGTGCTCGAAGCCTGCCGCGCGCTGCCGACGCCGCCGCGCGTCGTCTTTACCTCGTCGATCGCGGTCTATGGCGGCGACATGCCGCCTGTGATCACCGACGAGCAGAAGCTGACGCCGCAGACTTCTTATGGTGCGCAGAAGGCGATGGGCGAGCTGCTGGTCGCGGACTACACCCGCAAGGGCTTCGTCGACGGCCGCGCGCTGCGGCTTCCCACCATCGTCGTGCGGCCGGGCAAGCCGAACAAGGCGGCCTCGACCTTCGCCTCCTCGATCATCCGCGAGCCGCTGCAGGGCCAGGAGGCGGTCTGCCCGGTCAGGCCCGACAACTGGATGCCGCTGCTCAGCCCGCGCAAGACCGTGGAATGCTTCATCCACGCCCACGAACTCGCGTCAGAGAAGTGGGGCACCAACCGCACGCTGATGCTGCCGTCCTTCGACGTCACGGTCGGCGAGATGGCCGAGGCGGTGAAGCGCGTCGCCGGCAACGACGCGTACAGGAAGATCGTCTGGAAACAGGACCCGCTGATCCAGAAGATCGTCGACGGCTGGCCGGCGCGGCTCGACAGCAAACGCGCCCGCGGCATGGGGTTGACCGACGACGGCTCGGTCGACGCGATCATCCAGGCCTTCATCGAGGACGATTTGCGCGCCGTCTGAGGGACGGCCGCTTGGGCTCTGATTTCGCCCGTAGTTTGCTCGGATTGATCGGGCCGGGAGCCGGCGGCTCGCTTATCCTGATACCGAAAACTCCGCAACCTAAACAGGTCGTAAAGAATTTTTCGGGGAAGTCCCGCGCGTAGTGGTACCGCCTGCTTCGAGCGGAGTTACGCGTATGAAGAGCATGAAGAATCCGAGCGAATCATCCTCGATCCCCTCCTTGTTGGGCCGCGCCCGGGCGGCGGGCCTCGTGTCCCGGATCAAGATCGGACAGCGCCTCTATTTTCGGCTTCGGCCTTGTCCTGGTGCTGCTTGCCTTTGTCGGCGTGGTCGCCTTCAACGGGCTGAAGACCTCCGGTCGCGCCCTCGAGGAGTCGGACCGGCTGACCGCCAACACGCTGACCGCCCTGGCCATCGAGCGCAACGTCGTCGCCCTGGAGCGAGAGGCCGGCGAGTATGCCGCCTCCGGCGATGCCGCCGCCCTGCAGCGCGCGCGTGACCTGGCCGCGCAGATCCGCGATGGACTGCAGCAGGCGGAGACGGCGGCGGGAGCGGCGGAGCAGCGGCCGATCGTCCGGAAGATGATCGAGTTCGAGACCGCATTCAGCGAGGGGCTCGACCGGGTCGCAGACCTGCGAGGCGGAGTCGCTGCGCGCCCAGGTCGACCAGTTCCTTGCAGCCGTTCGCGCGGCCTGATCCGCGGAGCGGCGAACGTGGCGCGGATGACCGACGTCGTGCGGAGGCCTACAACGCGATGGTGATGCCGCCGTCGACGACCATGGTGTGGCCGTTGACGTAGGCGGCTTCGTCGGAGGCGAGGAAGACGGCGGCGGCACCCAGCTCGTCGGGCTGGCCCCAGCGGCCGACCGGCGTGCGCCGCTCGATCATGCTCGTGAAAGCCTTGTCGGCGAGCAGCGGCGTGTTGATCTCGGTGACGAAATAGCCGGGCGCGATGGCGTTGACCGTGATGCCTTGCGGGCCGAGTTCGACCGCCATGGCGCGCGTCAGGGAATCGAGCGCTGCCTTGGCGGCGGCGTAGGCCGGGATCGTCGGCCGCGCGACCCGTCCCATGATCGAAGTGGTGTTGATGATGCGGCCGTGCCGGTTGCGCGTCATGATCTTCGCCGCCTCGCGCGCCAGCACGAATGCCGCCGTAAGATGCGTGGCGATGACCGACTGGAAATCCGGGGTCTTGTAGTCGAGCACGGCGCCACGGATGTTGCTGCCGGCATTGGAGACTAGGATGTCGAGCCGGCCGTGTTCGCGGTCGACGCGGGCGACGGCGTCGATCGCCGCCTTCTCGTCGCAGACGTCGAACGCCAGGGCGGTTGCGGCGATCTTGTCCTTGCGCAGCATCTCGGCCGCCGATTCGAGGCGGCCAGCGCCGCGGGCGTTGATGACGATCGTGGCGCCGGCCTTGCCGAGCGCCTTGGCCATCGCGAAGCCGAGGCCGCGCGAGCCCCCGGTGACCAGCGCTACCCGTCCCTTGAGCGAGAACATCGGTTGCTCCGAGAGGAAGTTTTGAATGCGGTCGTCAATCTCGGTGATGGCGAACGGGCCGCCGCGACGGCCGCGCGCGCCGTGGATCGTTCTTCTGATCGAAAGCGTATCACAACGATCCGTGGAAGGCGAAGCCGCGGCGGGCGTGGAGAAATGCGAAACGCGCGCAGGGAACCATGGCTCACCAGTTCCACATCGAGCCGTCGGTCAGGCGGTTCACCGGCAGGGAGGCCGGCTTGTACGGGTACCTGGCGGCGAGCTTCTCGTCGATGTCGACGCCGTGGCCCGGCTGGTCGCCGGGATGGAGGAAGCCGTCCTTGAAGCTATAGGCGTGCGGGAATACGGCATCGGTCTCCTCGGTGTGACGCATGTATTCCTGCACGCCGAAATTCGGGACCCAGATGTCGAAGTGGAGTGCCGCCCCCATGCACACCGGCGAGAGGTCGGTGGCGCCGTGGCAGCCGGTGCGCACGTGGTAGAGATCGGCCAGCGCCGCGATGCGGCGCAGATGGGTAATGCCGCCGGCATGCACGACGGTGGTACGGATGAAATCGATGAGCTGCTCCTGGATCAGGATGTGACAGTCGTGGATCGCGTTGAACACCTCGCCGACGGCGAGCGGCGTCACCGTGTGCTGGCGGATCAGGCGGAAGCCCTCCTGGAGCTCCGCCGGCGTCGGGTCCTCGAGCCAGAACAGGCGATAGGGCTCGAGCGCCTTGCCGAGCCGACCGGCCTCGATCGGCGTCAGGCGGTGATGGACGTCGTGCAGCAGGTGATGTCCGAAGCCGTATTTCGTACGCAGCGCTTCGAACAGCTTCGGCACGTGATCGACGTACTTCGCGGTGTCCCACAAAGTCTCGGACGGCAGGGCTGCATCCGCCGGCTCGTAATACATCTTGTCCTTGGCGACGCCGTAGGTGGAGGCGAGGCCGGGGATGCCGGACTGCGCGCGGATCGCCTTGTAGCCAAGATCGATGTACTTCCCGACCTCGTCGATCGTCTCGGCGATATCGCGTCCGTTGGCGTGCCCGTAGACCATCACGCCGTCGCGCGAGCGCCCGCCGAGCAGCTGGTAGAGCGGCATGCCCGCGGCCTTCGCCTTGATGTCCCACAGCGCGGTGTCGACCGCGGCGATCGCCGACATCGTCACCGGCCCGCGCCGCCAGTAGGCGCCGCGATAGAGATATTGCCAGATGTCCTCGATGCGCTGCGGGTCGCGGCCGATCAGGCACGGCACGACGTGGTCGGCGAGATAGGAGGCGACCGCCTTCTCGCGCCCGTTGAGGGTCGCGTCGCCGAGCCCGTAGATCCCCTCGTCGGTCTCGATCTTGAGGGTGACGAAGTTGCGGCCCGGACACGTGACGATCACCCGGGCGTCCCTGATCTTCATTGCTGTCCTCGTCCGGTTTGCGGCGGTTTTGTGACCCAGAACTGGTACATCCCGGCGAACATGTCCGGGTTGTCGCGCTCGAATGCGTCCCAGTTCGCCAGAACCCGCATCTGCGGATCGCCGGGAAAGCGCGCGCGGAACCGCGCGGCGATGTCGCCGCCGAGCGCGTCGAAGCCGAGGAAGTCGAGTCCGAGGTCCTCCAGGGCGGAGGCGATGCGGGGAAGGGTGAAGCGGTGCTCCTGCACGTGGAACAGCAGGTCGCGGCAGCCGCTCGCGCTGTAGAAGTCGCGGTTGGTGCGCAGCCGGCGCACGACGCTGTCATCCATCTGCGCGAGAATCTCGCGGCGCGCGCTGCGAATGCCTTCCAGCGTCGCGTCGAAGCCGCGCGTAGCGATGAACGCTCGCGCGGCCACGATCGGGCGGCGCGCCAGCTCGCTGTAGAGCGCGATCAGCATGAGGCCGCCGGGCTTCAGCAGATCGGTCAGCACGCGCCAGCCGGCGAGCGGGTCGTCGAGATGATGCAGCACGCCGGCCGATTCGATGATGTCGAAGCGGCGGTCGAGCGCGCCGAGCTCGAGGATGTCGGCCTGCGCGTAGTCGAGATTGGCGAGGCCCATCTCGCGCGCGCGGCGCAGCGCGAAGCCGAGGCTGGCGAGGCTGAGATCGACAGCGAGAACGCGGCCTCTTGGATAGCGCATCGCCGTCGCCGCCGAATGCTGCCCGGTGCCGCAGCCGGCGACGAGGATCTCCGGCGCTTCGGTGCCGAGCCGGTCGGAGATTGCCGTCGCCGGCCGCGGCCGTGCCACGCCGCGCCAGCGCGGATAGGGATTGGCTTCGTACTGGTCGCGCACCGCCAGGGAGACGGCATCGCGGATCGCGGTCAGCGCCGGAATCGCGCTGCGCAGGCGCTCTTCCTCGACCGGTTCGGCGATCTGCCGGCGGATGAGGACATCGACCGGCATCGGCCAGTCGGCGGCGCCGATCGCGGCGGCGTACGGCAGGCGGTGCAAGGGTCGATAGGCGGCGAGGATTGCGACGCGCGCCGGTGCAACCGCTTCATTGTTCCGAAAGGCGGCTGCCGTTTCGCTTTCGAGCCGCGCGACCGCGGCACTCTCCGCATCCGTCTCGACATAGACGTATTCGGTCGCGAAGCATTGCGCGGCGATGGCGCAGAGCAGCGGCAGTGGAGCGGCCTCGCTCCGACGCAGGGCGGCTGCACGCCAGCGCGTCAGCGTCGCCTCGATCTCCGGATCGGCGACGATCGCCGTTTCGAGGAGACGGACGAAAAGATTCTGGTCCGGAATCGATTCGGGCGGATCCGGCTGCGCACAGGCCTCGGTGAAACCGGGAGCAAGCCGGAGATAGCTCAGGATCGCGTGACAGACCGGATTCGGGTCGATCGCCGGGTGGGCGAGCAGGCGCAGGAGAACGTCGTGCAGCTGCGGGTCGCGCTTGATGAAGACGGTGGTCTCCAACGCCCGCGCGAGCGCCACCCAGTGACCGGCGTCGTCGGGCGCCAGCGCGATCGCCTCGCGCCACAGCGGCACCGCCTCGCCGGCGCGGTTCTCGGATTCGAGGAAAGCGCCGATGCGGGCGATTGCGCGCAGCAGCGCCGTGTGCGCCTCGCGGAAATCCGGGCGCAGCCCGAGTGCCGTGCGGTAGGCCTGCAGCGCCTCGTCGCCCCGGCCGCTCGCAAGCAGGACGTTGGCAAGGTTCAGCCGGATCTCGGGATTCGCGGCGCTGAGTTGCGCCGCGCGCTGCAGGCGCGGCAGCGCCCGGTCGGGCCGGCCCTGCTGCGCCTCGAGCACGCCGAGCAGATGCAGCGCATCGGCGTGGTCAGGCGCGACCCGCAGCACGCTCATATATGCTGCGGCTGCTTCATCGAGGCGCCCGCCCTGGTGATGGCGAACCGCTGTCCCGAACAGGGAGGCGGCGAAGGTCGGTGCGGCTTTCACGGAATCGCAGCGCTTTTTACTTCATTTACCAGAGCTTGCGCCCGACGCCGGGCGGGTTTGACACCGCATTCGGCTCAAGGCAGATTGGCCTGACCACTAGGCCAATATACCATCGCCCACGCGTCGTGCATTGTCGAGAAGGGCAAGCACGGAGGGGAGCCGCCGGTAGCGCATGCCCGTCCAGGCCGTCGAGAATCGCCGCTTATACCGTCAGATCGCCGATCAGATCGAGAGGCTGATCGCTTCGGGGAGGTTCGCGCCAGGCGAGCGCCTGCCGCCGGAGCGCGATCTCGCGGCCAAACTCGGCGTCAGCCGCGCCACGGTGCGCGAGGCAATGATCGCACTGGAGCTCGGCGGTCTCGTCGACATCCGCATCGGCTCGGGAATCTACGTCTCCGGAGTTGGCGGCAACGCGCCCGAGGACGATGCGGGGCCGGGTCCGTTCGAGCTGCTCGACGCGCGCGGCGCCATCGAGGGCGGCACGGCGGCGCTCGCCGCGGTCAATGCAACCGACGAGGAGCTGACGGCTCTCCGCGAAACGCTCGAGGTGATGCGCCGCGAGCAGGCGAGCGGCGCCGACAACGAGGACGGCGACCGGCTGTTCCATATCGGAATCGCGCGCGCGACCCACAACGCCTTGCTCGCGCGTACGGTGATCGAGCTGTGGGAATGGACGCGCGCACCGATGTGGACGCGCCTCAACGACAATCTCTACATGCGCGTCAACCGCCCGCGCTGGCTGGCGGATCATGAGCGCATTCTCGATGCGCTGTGGCGACGCGATGCCGCAGACGCCCGCACGGCGATGGGCGATCACCTCGCGCATGTAAAGGACGCGCTGCTCAAGGCGACGGATGAGACCGGCTGAGAATGCAATGACGCAATCTCTGCACCTCAACGACGACCGGCTGTTTCCCGCCGATCCGGACGCGCGTGCAATCGCGCGTCGGCTCTACGGTGAAGTGAAGGGTCTGCCGATCGTCAG
This sequence comes from Alphaproteobacteria bacterium, assembly GCA_041690495.1. Lineage (GTDB taxonomy): Bacteria > Pseudomonadota > Alphaproteobacteria > CACIAM-22H2 > CACIAM-22H2 > DATAAP01. The sequence continues at coordinate 280,708 of JAWLHE010000008.1, forward strand.
TCCGCACGGCCACACCGACCCGCGCTGGTTCGCCGACGACGAGGCGTTCGCCGATCCATCGACCCTGTTCATCGTGCCCGACCACTATGTCTATCGCATGCTCTACAGCCAGGGCATCGCACTGGAGCGACTCGGCATTCCGCGCCTCGACGGCAAGCCGGTCGAGAGCGACAGGCGCAAGGTCTGGCGCCTCTTCGCCGAGAACTACTATCTCTTCCGCGGCACGCCGACGCGGCTGTGGCTGGACCACGTCTTTGCGAAGGTGTTCGGACTCAAGCAGCGGCTGGGGCCCGATACGTCCGACCTCTATTTCGATCATATCGACGCGGCGCTCAAGAAGCCGGAGTACCGGCCGCGCGCGCTCTACGAGCGCTTCAACATCGAGGTGATCGCGACGACCGAGCCGCCGACCGACCCGCTCGAGCATCACCGGAAGCTCAAGCGCTCGAACTGGAAGGGAAGGGTGATCACGGCCTATCGCCCGGATCCGGTGGTCGATCCCGAGTTCGAGGGCTTTTCCGAGCAGGTCGCGGAGCTGGGGCGGCTCGCGAAGCAGGACGTGTCGACCTATGGCGGGTATCTCAACGCGCTGGCCGACCGGCGCGCCTATTTCGCCGACATGGGGGCTACCTCGACCGATCACGGCCACCCCACGGCGGCGACATTCGACCTCCCTCGCGCGGAGTGCGAGGCGCTCTATGCCAGGGCGCGCGCCGGAAAATGCACGCCGCAGGAAGCCGAACGCTTCCGCGGACAGATGCTGACCGAGATGGCGCGCATGAGCCTGGACGACGGGCTTGTCATGCAGATCCATCCGGGTTCGTTCCGCAACCACAACCCGCAGCTTTTCCGCGATTTCGGCCGCAACACCGGCGCCGACATCCCGTCACGCACCGACTATGTGCACGCGTTGAAGCCGCTGCTCGACCGGTTCGGCAACGAGACGAAGCTGGGCGTCATTCTGTTCACTCTGGATGAAACCTCGTATTCGCGCGAGCTGGCGCCGCTTGCGGGCCACTACCCGATCCTCAAGCTCGGCCCGGCCTGGTGGTTCTACGATTCGCCCGAAGGCATGAAGCGCTACCGCCAGGCGACCACCGAGACCGCCGGCTTCTACAACACGGTCGGGTTCAACGACGACACGCGCGCGTTCCTCTCCATTCCGGCGCGCCATGACGTATCGCGGCGGGTCGACTGCGCCTACCTGGCCGAGCTGGTCGCCGATCATCGTCTCGATGAGGACGAGGCCCGCGAGGTCGCGGTCGATCTTGCCTACAATCTCGTCAAGCGCGCGTACAAGCTGTGAGCGCCGCCGAGGGCCATGCGGCGCGGTGCGGATCCGGCGCAGGCGGTCCTGCCCGGTGCGCCGCGGGCGGGCAGACCTGATGCCGCGAGTCTCGCTGCGTACGCTCGATGCGCTCCCGGCTTCGGTCCAGCGGCCGGGATTCGATCCGGCGTCGCTCGGCATCGGTATCGTCCATCTCGGACTCGGCGCGTTCCACCGCGCGCATATGGCTCATTATACGCAGGACGCGCTGGCGCTTGCGTCCGGCGCGTGGGGCATCTGCGGAGTCAGCCTGCGCTCCCCGGACATCCGCGACCGGCTCGCACCGCAGGACGGGCTCTATACCCTCGTCGAGCGCGGTCGCGACGGCGAGCGGATGCATGCGATCGGCACGGTGCGCGAGGTCCTGTTCGCACCGGAGAATCCAGAAGGGGTGGTCGCGCGCATCGCCGCCGCGGCGACGCGGATCGTTTCTCTGACCGTGACGGAGAAGGGCTATTGTCATGACTCCGCGAGCGGGCGGCTTCGCGAGGATGACCCTGGCATCATTCACGACGTGACCCAGCCCGGTGCGCCGAAGACCGCTATCGGCATGCTCGTGCGCGGGCTCGAGAGACGCCGGCGCGACGGCGCCGGACCGGTGACGGTGCTTTGCTGCGACAATCTTCCGCATAACGGCCGCACCCTGCAGGGCGTCGCGCGCCGTTTCGCCGAGCTGTGCGATCTGCAGCTCGCGCAGTGGATCGACGGAAATGTCGCGTTCCCGTCGAGCATGGTCGATCGCATCGTGCCGGCGACGACCGAGCAGGATCGCGCCGCGGTATCGGCGCAGCTCGGGCTGGCCGACGCCTCGCCCGTGCTTACCGAGCCGTTCCGGCAGTGGGTGATCGAGGACCGATTCCTGGCGGGCCGTCCCGCGTGGGAGAAGGCTGGTGCCGAGTTCGTCGCCGACGTCGCGCCGTATGAGGAAATGAAGCTGCGGCTTCTCAATGGCAGCCACTCGACGATGGCGTATCTTGGCTCACTTGCCGGTCATGAGTTCATCTATCAGGTCATCGGCGACTCCGCGTTTCGCCGCCTCGTCGAACGCGTGATGGAAGAGGCTTCGGCGACGCTGTCGCTGCCCGCGGACGTAGATCTGCCCTGCTATCGCCGCGCACTGATCGAGCGCTTCGCCAACCCCGCGCTTGGCCATCGGTGCCGACAGATCGCAATGGACGGCTCCCAGAAGCTGCCGCAGCGACTGCTCGGCACGATCCGACAACGTCTTGCGGTCGATGCTCCGATCGATGCGCTCGCACTCGGTGTCGCCGGCTGGATGCGCTATGTACGGGGCGTGGACGAGCGTGGCGTGGGCTATGACATATCCGATCCGCTCGCGGGAACATTGACCGCGCGAGCGCGCGCGACGGGCAATGCCGCCGACCGGGTGGACGCCCTGCTCGGACTGAACGAGGTGTTTGGAGACGATCTGCCGTGCAACCCGACATTCCGCGGAAAGATCGTCGAATGGCTCGATAGGCTGGAGCGCCACGGCGCACGCGCGGCCGTTGACGCCGCGGCCGGAATCGCGACGATCGTCAGTTGAGGGGATCGGGAGGAGCGATGCCATGAATGCCATGCGGGCCGCCGAGCGGCTGGCGATGCGTCCGCTGTCGGAGGCGATGGGTATCGAGATTGCCGGGGTCGATCTGTCGCGGCCCGCCGACGGGCGGACATTCGCAGCACTGCGCGACGCGCTGCTCCGGCATCTGCTCGTCTGCTTCCCGGGTCAGCGCCTCGATCAGACGCAGCATGTCGAATTCAGCCGCCTTTTCGGCGAGCTGCAGGTCCACGTGCTCGACCAGTATCGTTCGCCGACCCATCCGGAGATCTATGTCCTTTCCAACGTCGACGGGAAGGGCGAGACCACCGGGGAGCATCCGGACAAGGGCACCCTGGTCTGGCATTCCGACCTTTCGTTCCAGCGACGGCCGGCGCTGGCGACATTGCTCTATGGCATCGAGGTTCCGCGCGCGGGCGGCGACACGCTGTTCGCCAACATGTACGCGGCCTACGACGCGCTCGACGCCGGGATGAAGCGGCGGATCGATGGCCTGCGCGCGGTCCACGACCTCGATGTTTCGCGGCAGCGCGCCGGCGCGCCACCGATGACCGAGGCGCAGCGCCGCGAGGCGCCGCCGGTCGATCACCCGCTGGTTCGTATTCATCCCGAGACAGGGCGCAGATGCCTCTATATCAGCCATCATGCCGTTCGCATCGACGGCATGGGCGAGGAGGAGGGCAAGGCGCTGCTCGATGCGCTGATGGACCATGCGACGCAGCCGCGCTTCGTCTATGCGCATCGCTGGAAGCCGGGCGAGCTGGTGATGTGGGACAACCGCTGCACCATGCACCGCGCCACCGGCTATGACGCCAAGGACGAACGCCGCGTCATGAACCGGACGGTGGTGAAAGGCGATGTGCCGCGGTGACTGAGCCTTTCCCCTCTGCGTCGCCGCCGGGCGAAGGCTCGGCGGCCGATGGTGCCTGCGGCACGATGGACCTGCGGATCCTCGGGTCGAGTCCGAGGACAGGCCAGCCCGCGAATGACGCGTCCCGATTTGGATTGCCCTCGCCATAGCCCGTATGCCCCGCCAGAATCGCGTAGATCCATTCGGCAACCTTATCGCCACGCCGGCGCGCGGGACGCTGACCGGCAATCGCGGCTGCCTGCATGACGAGAAAGGCAATATCGTCCGCCGCTGGACGACGCGCGCCTGGATCGCCTGCCGGCTCGAGTTCAAGGGCCGACACCGCGCGGTCATGCCGCCGAACCGCTGGACCGCGCTGTTCTTCCTGGACGAGGCGACGGCAATCGCGGCCGGGCACCGGCCGTGCGGCGAATGCCGCCGCGAGGACTATCTGCGATTCAAGGAAGCATGGATCGCCGGCAATCCCGGCCTCGATCTGACGATTCAGGCGCCAGTGCAGAAGATCGACGCGATCCTGCAGCGGGACCGTGTCAGCGAGCCGCCGCGCAGCGCCAAGGTGATGTTCTCCGCGGAGATGGACAGACTGCCCGACGGAACATTCGTCGTCGGTCCCGATGGCACGACGCCGTGGCTGGTATGGGGTGACCAGATTCTGCGGTGGTCGCCGTCGGGCTATACGGAGGCGATGGTGCGGCCCGAAGCCGTGGCGGTCAATGTCCTGACGCCACGTTCGATGGTTGCGGCACTTGATGCGGGCTACCGCCCTTCGGCGCATTCTTCCGCCTGGTCTTTCGGCCAGACCGTGCCGCCTCTTCCCTGAGCCGGGTGCGGTAATCCGCGGGCAGCTCCTTCCATTCCTTGTCGAGAATGGCGCCGGCAAGGGCGTAGAGGCCCACCAGTGTGTACTGTTTCGGCCGCAACTGGTTGAGCCGGTGCCATGCGTCGACGGGACCGACCTCCTGCAGCTGCGCGAAGGTGGCTACACCGACTTCGGCGAGGTCGCGCGCCGTCGTCGGTCCGAGATTCTTCAGCGCGGCGATGGGTCTCTGTTCCATGCCGCGAAGCTTGGCGGCAAACCGCTAAAAAAAGGTGATCGCGTCCGGCGGTATGGTTAGCGAAAGATTATCGGTAGCGCCTCAACCCGCGGGGGCGGGCTTGTACTTGCGACGGCGCGCAAACCGCTCGCGCAGGCGCTGAATGGTGACGTAGAGCATGGGAATGACGAACAGGCCGAGACTCGACGCCGCGATCATGCCGCCGAACACGGCTGTCGACACGGAGCGCCGGCTGGCCGCGGCGGCGCCTTCCGCGATGACCAGCGGAATGAGCCCGGCGATGAACGAGAGGCTCGTCATCACCACCGCCCGGAACCGCAGGCGCGCGCCCTCGATCGCCGCCGCCTCGATCTCCTGACCTTCCTCGCGCCGGTCCTTGGCGAATTCGACGATCAGGATCGCGTTCTTGCTGGCGAGGGCGATCAGGACGACCAGCCCGATCTGGGCATAGACGTTGTTCGCCAGCCCCGTGAGCAGGAGGGCAAACATGGCGCCCAGCATGCCGACGGAGACGGAGAGCAGGACTGCGATCGGTATCGTCCAGCTCTCGTAAAGCGCGACGAGGAACAGATAGGCGAACAGAACAGCCAATCCGAGGATGATCGGCGTCTGGCCGGCGGCCTGGATCTCCTGGAGCGAGATGCCGGACCATTCGAAGCCGTAGCCGGGAGGCAGGTTCTCGGCCGACATCGACTCCATTGCGGCGATCGCCTCGCCGGAGCTGCGGCCCGGCGCCGGCGAGCCGTTGATCGTCACCGAACGTATGTTGTTGTATCGGGTGATGAATTGCGGCCCGATCTCGAGCCGGCTCGAGGCGAGGCTGCGCAGCGGCACCATTTCTCCGTCGCGGTTGCGAACATGCAGGCGCCAGATATCCTCAACCGCATTGCGGTCGGCGGCCTCGGCCTGGACTGTGACGCGCCAGGTCCGTCCGAACAGATTGAAGTCGTTGACGTACAGGCTGCCCATCGCGATCTGGAGCGCGTTATAGACCTCGGTCGCCGAGACGCCGAGCGCCTGCGCCTTGTCGCGGTCGAGGTCGATATGGATCCGCGGCGTATTCACCTGGAAGGTGGAGAACACGCGCGTGAGGTCCGGATGCTGGTTGGCCGAGAAGACGAGGCCGCCGGCGGCGGCGGCGAGTTCCTCGGGCGGTGCGCCGCCGAGCGACTGCAGGCGGAAATCGAAGCCGCCGATATTGCCGAGGCCCGAGATTGCCGGCACATTGAAGGCAAGAATCTGCGCACCGGCCACGCGCGCGGTGCGCTGCCGGATCTGGTCCAGGACGTCGAAGGCGGTAACCCCTTGCTCGACGCGCTCGTCGAAAGGCGAGAGCAGGGTGACGATGAACGCGCTATTGCCGACTTGCAGCCCGTCGAGAAGGCTGAAGCCGACTACCGACGTCACGCTCTGCACGCCGAGGATGTCGCCGACCAGCTGCTCGACCTGGGCGACGACCCCCTGCGTGCGGTTGATCGATGCGCTTTGCGGCAGCTTTACTTCCATGAACAGCGCGCCTTGATCCTCATCCGGCAGGAAGCCGGTCGCCACGATTCGGCCCAGGCCGAAATATCCCGCGAAGGCGACACCGACCGCGACCAGCGACAACAGCGATATCCGTACGAGCCGGGCGACTATCGACGCATAGCCGTTGCGCACGCGGTCGATGCCGCGGCCGATCCGGTTCATGATGCCGCGCTGCCGTTCGCGCGGTCGCAGCAGCAGCGCGCATAGCGCCGGGCTCAGGGTCAGCGCATTGACCGCAGAGAAAAGCATCGCGGTCGATACCGTCAGCGCGAACTGCGCGTAGAGCGAGCCGGTGATGCCCGGAATGAAGCCGACGGGAATGAAGACCGAGAGCAGGACGAGCGTGATCGCGATGATCGGAGCGGTGATCTGCGTCATCGCCTTCCTGGTGGCCTCGGCGGGCGACAGGTCCGGCTCTTCCTGCATCACGCGCTCGACGTTCTCGACCACGACGATGGCATCGTCTACGACGATGCCGATCGACAGCACCAGCGCGAACAGCGAGATCGTGTTGGCGGACTGTCCGAAGGCCAGCAGGACGGCAAAGGTGCCGATCAGCGACACCGGCACGGCGACCATCGGAACGATCGTCGCCCGCCAGCTTCCGAGGAACAGATACACGACCACAAGGACCAGCGCGAATGCCTCGATCAGGGTCCGGATCACCTCGCTTATGGCGGCAAGCACGAAAACCGTCGTGTCGAAGGTCATCTCGTAATGCACGCCTTCGGGAAACCGCGCGGAGAGCTGGTCGAGCAGGGCACGCACGGCGTCCGCGGTAGTGACCGCATTGGCCCCGGGCGACTGGTAGATACCGATGACCGCGGCCGGTCGGCCGTTGGAATAGCCGAGGGAGCTGTATGATTCCGCGGCGAGCTCGATCCGCGACACGTCCCCCAGCCGCAGCAGCGACCCGTCGGGATTGGCGCGAAGGACGATCTTCTCGAACTCCTCCACATCCGAAAGGCGTCCCTGGGCCTCGAGCGGCATCTCGATCTGCTGCTCGCGCGTCACGGGCGGCGAGCCGATGCGACCGACGGGCGCCTGGACGTTCTGGGCGCGGATGGCGGTGGCGAGATCGGCCGGCGTCAGATCGAGGCTGGTCAGACGATCGATGTCGAACCAGATCCGCATGCTGTAGCTGTACTGGCTGAACACCCGCGCATCGCCGACGCCCGGCACCCGCGCGATCGGATCCACGAGGTTGAGGCGAGCATAGTTCGTCAGGCAGAGATGGGCGCACTCTTCCGATTCCGAGACCAGGCTGATGAGCTGAAGGAACGCCGAGGACCGTTGCCGCACGCTCACCCCCGTCCGGCGCACCTCTTCCGGGAGCTGCGCCTCGGCGAGGCGGACCTGGTTCTGGACATTGACCGTGTTGATCGCCGGATCCGTGCCGGTAGCGAAGGTGACGCTGAGGCTGTAGGAGCCGTCGTTCCCGCTGGTCGAATCCATGTAGATCATGTCCTCGACGCCGTTGACCTGTGCCTCGATCGGTTGCGCGATCGTCGCCTCGACGGTTTCGGCATTGGCGCCGGCATAGGTTGCGCTGACGCTGACCTGGGGCGGGACGATGTCGGGGAACTGTGCGACGGGGAGGCGAAGAAGGGCGAGGAGGCCTGCCAGCGTGATCACGATCGAGATGACGAACGCGAGCCGCGGCCGGTCTATGAACAGCGACGAGATCATTGCTGCGGAGTGCCGGACACCGGTTCGACGGTGCGAGGCTCGACGGGCGTGCCGGGCTGGACCTGCTGGATACCTTGGACCACGACAGTGTCGCCGGCATCAAGGCCGGCGCGGATGGTAACGTTGCCGCGGTCGAGCGTGTCGCCCGTCTCGATGCGGCGCACGTCGATCTTGCTCTCCGGGTTGACGATGAGCACGAACTGGCCTTGCCGGTCTGCCTGTATGGCAGATTGCGGCACGACGAGCGCCATTTCGGGTCGGGCCGACGCGATCGTGACCTGGACAAACTGGCCGTCGCGCAGAAGCCCACCCGGGTTCGGCATCGCGGCACGCACGTCGACGGTATCGGTTCCGCGCTGGACGGTCGGGGAAACGAAGTCGACGCGCCCCGGATGCGGATAGGGCACATTGTCGGAGAGCCGCACATTGACGACGAAGTCCTCGGGGCGGAGGCCCTTGGCGCCCGCCTGTTGTTGCGCTTTGAGCAGGCGCCGCTGGCTGACCGGGAAGAGGACGTAGGTGGGGTCTTCGGTGACGATGACGGTCAGCGGCCCGCTCTCCGGGCCGACCAGGGCCCCGAGGTCGAAATTGGCGCGACCGGTTCGCCCCGTGATCGGAGCCGTGATGTCGGTGTAGCCGAGATTGATCTCGGCCTGCCGCAGGGCGGCGCGCGCCTGCAGGACGGCGGCGCGCGTCTCGCGCGCTGCGGCCTCGCGTTCGTCCAATGTCGCCTGCGAGATGTTTTCACGCTTGATGAGTTCGCGCGCGCGCTCCGCCTGAAGCTGCGCGTTCTCTGCCTGCGCCTCGGCGGCGGCGACGTCGGCACGCCGCTGCTCGACGATCGCCTCGTAGGTGCCGCGCTCGATGCGGAAAAGTGGCTCGCCCTGCTTGACTATAGCGCCTTCGTCGAACAGCCGCGCTTCGATGAAGCCGCTGACGCGGGCGCGAACCTCCACTCTCTGGGTTGCCTGGATGCGGCCGACGAAAGTCTCGCCAGGGCGGATCGGCTGGGGCTGGACCTCGATCGTGCCGACCGGAACCGGGCCCTGCGGCTGGCCCTGCGCCCCCTGCCTCGCCGCTTCGTCATCCTCACCGCACGCCGCAAGGGCGGCCGCGACGAGGCCGCACGCAAAGCGCCTGCTGAATGGCAGCTTCATGCCCAGTCTCCGCAGATGGCCGAGCGGCGTCGGCCGCGCTTACGAATACCCTGTCACTAACGCAAGACGGGCCGTCGGGGTCCAACTCGCCGCCGGCCTCCGGTCGCCTGCTATGGCTTTCTGTGGATCGGGTCGATCCAGGCGACTTCCTCAGGCTTCTCGACCGGCTCTATCTCCAGATTGACCACGACCGGCTCCTGGCCCGAGCGGCACAGCACGCATTCGAGCGTCTCGTCGCGGCTGGCATTGATCTCCTGATGCGGCACATAGGGCGGCACATAGATGAAATCGCCGGGCCCGGCCTCGGCCATGTATTCCAGCTTCTCGCCCCAGCGCATGCGCGCGCGTCCCTTGACGACATAGATGACGCTCTCGACCTCGCCGTGATGGTGCGCGCCGGTCTTCGCATTGGCATGGATATGCACCGTGCCGGCCCAGATCTTCTGCGCGCCGGTCTGCGCGTAGGAGATCGCCGAGGCGCGGTTCATGCCCGGGGTCTGCGGCGTGTTGGTGTCGAGCTCGCCGGCGCGCACGATGCGGATGCCATGGTTGCGCCAGTCGGGTGTGTTGCTGTCGTGAGGCATGGGCGTTCCTGATCGTATCTAGTCTTCGTCATGCCCGGGTTTGGCCCGGCCATCCATCTCACATGAAGTACAATGGATCCGCGGATCAAGTCCGCGGATGACGCGCGGATGACGTGAGTCCTTCTGCTGCGCAGAACGGCTTGCGTCACATCACCGCGCCAAGCTGCCACGGCGCGAATTCGTCGGCGCCGAAGCCGAGCGCTTCGCTCTTGGTACGCTCGCCCGATGCAACGCGCAGGATCAATTCGAAAATGCGCTGGCCGCATTCCTGCACGCTCTCGGCGCCGTCGATGATCGTGCCGCAATTGATGTCCATGTCCTCGGTCATGCGCTTGTAGAGCGGCGTATTGGTCGCAAGCTTGATCGAGGGGGCGGGCTTGCAGCCATAGACCGAGCCGCGGCCCGTTGTGAAGCAGATCATGTTGGCGCCGCCGGCGACCTGGCCGGTCGCGGCGACCGGGTCGTAGCCCGGCGTGTCCATGAACACGAAGCCCTTGGCCTTCACCTCCTCGGCGTACTGATAGACGTCGACGAGGTTGGTCGTGCCGGCTTTCGCAGCAGCACCCAATGACTTCTCGAGGATGGTGGTGATGCCGCCGGCCTTGTTGCCGGGCGAGGGGTTCTGGTTCATCTCGCCCTTGTTGCGCGCGGTGTATTCCTCCCACCACTTCATCAGGCCGACCAGTTTCTCGCCGACCTCCCTGCTGACCGCGCGACGCGTCAGCAGGTGCTCGGCGCCGTAGGTCTCGGGCGTCTCGGACAGGATCACGGTGCCGCCGTGCTTCACCAGCAGATCGGACGCAGCACCCAGCGCCGGATTGGCCGAAATCCCGGAATAGCCGTCGGAACCGCCGCACTGCAGGCCGATTGTGATGTGCGAGGCCGGCACCGGCTCGCGCTTCACATTGTTGACGATGGGCAGCAGCTCGCGAATCTGCGCCACACCCTTCTGCACGCTCCTGGTCGTGCCGCCGGTGTCCTGGATGGTGAAGGTGTGGAAGCGCTCGTTCTCGGTGAACCCGCCGGCCTTCATCAGCCCGCCGATCTGGTTCACCTCGCAGCCGAGCCCGACGATGAACACCGCGGCGAAATTCGGGTGCCTGGCGTAGCCGCCCATCGTCCGGCGCAGCACGTCGAGCGCGTCGCCGTCGTTCATGCCGCAGCCGGTCTTGTGGGTGAGCGCCACGACGCCGTCGACATTGGGGAAGTCGGCGAGCGGATTGTGGCCGGTAAACGGGTTGGCCTTGAACGCCTCGGCGATGTAGTTGGCAACCGTCGCCGAGCAGTTCACCGAGGTCAGGATGCCGATATAGTTGCGCGTCGCGACGCGGCCGTCCTTGCGCACGATGCCCTGGAACATCGCCTGCTCGTTGGCGTACTGGGTCGGCACGGCATTCTCGCAATACGCGTAGTCGCGCGCGAAATCGCCCATCGCGCAGTTGTGGGTGTGGACGTGTTCGCCCGCGGCGATATCACCGGTGGCGAAGCCGATGATCTGATTGTAGCGCCTGACCGGCTCGCCGCTGGCGATCGGCCGGGTCGCGACCTTGTGGCCGGACGGGACATGGGCGCGGGTCGTGACGCCTTCGCCGGCGATAGCCGTCCCGGGCAGGAGGTCGGTGCGCGCGACGACGACATTGTCGGCGGGATTGAGGCGGATCGTCAGCTTCATCTGCGGCTCGGCCATAGGCGGGTGGCTCCTCCGGATATGACCGCCATTATAGGGGGTATAGCGGGGCTTGTGCCAAGGCGGCGAAGCAGGCCCAAGCTGGGATGGAGCGCGGGGAGGGCAGCGCGATCCGGCTCGCCCGTTGCGCGCCGCGGATTCTCCCGGTACGACTGCGCATTCGGCAGCATTCAACGCAGAACCGGGAGATGCCATGGATGCAACCCTTGTGATCGCAGCAATTCTCGGCGCGCTGCTGATCGGCGTTGTCAGTCCAGGCCCGAGCTTTGTGCTGGTCGCGCGCACGTCGATCGCCTTGTCGCGACGCGACGGGCTCGCGGCCGCCGTGGGCATGGGGCTCGGCGGCGTCATCTTCGGTACCCTGGCGCTTGCCGGGCTCGCGGCGATCCTCACCCGGGTCGAATGGCTTTATTTCGGGCTCAAGCTGTTTGGCGGCCTTTATCTTCTTTATCTCGCCGTCGCGATCTGGCGCGGCGCAAAGGATCCGGTCATCGTTCCGAAGACCGCCGCAGGCGGCGCGGCCAGCCCCGGCCGATCGTTCGTCCTCGCGCTCGCGACGCAGCTCAGCAATCCGAAGGCGGCGATCGTCTACGGCAGCGTCTTTGCGGCCCTGCTGCCGCCTGAAATGCCGGGCTGGGCGTATGTGACTTTGCCGCCGCTGATCTTCGCGCTCGAGACAGCGTGGTACGCAGTTGTGGCGCTCGCGTTTTCCGCCGACCGGCCGCGCGCCGCCTATCTACGCTCCAGAACCTGGCTCGACCGCTTCGCCGGGGCGGTCATGGGGCTGCTCGGCGCGCGCCTTCTCGCAGAGACAGCGCGCGGCTGATGCCGCATCGCGCCGTGTCGGCCCAAATCGATATGGAATGGACACGCGAATGCCAGGGACGCAGGAATCCGTTCGATTCCTGTTGAGCGATCGCCGCCGGTAGCGGCATCCTGCTGGGGACTCTCAAGTATGATGGAGCGATGATGGAGAATTCCGATGCCAGACCGCAAAGAATTCTGCTTGCCACTGATTTGAGCGGGCGGTGCGATCGGGCACTCGATCGAGCTGCGCTGCTTGCTCTGGAATGGAAGGCCAGTCTCGTCGTCGTTCATGCGATTGAATCGGATTTCCTGACGGAACTCGGAGCCGAGAGCGATATCCCCTCGTGGCGTCGCGACAGCGTTCGCCGGACAGCGATCGCCGAACAGCAGATTCGCGATGACCTTCAGGGACGGGACGTGCCGTTCGAGGCCATCATCGAAGAGGGCGACCCGGCCGAAGTCATCCAGAAAGTGGCAAATGATCTCCGTTGCGACTTCATCGTGACGGGCACCGCGCGAAGCGAAACCTTCGGGCGTCTTATTCTGGGGGCCACGGTGGACAAAATCGTCCGCCGAGCCTCGGCTCCGGTTCTTGTCGTAAAGACCCGGGCAAGGCACTCGTACAGAAAGATCGTCGTCGCCACCGACTTCTCCGACAGCGCGCGTCAGGCACTGGAGGCTACCGTTGCGCTATTCCCCCGATCGGCCATCGCCGTGCTCCACGGCTTCGCGCCTGCCGTCGCATCCGGCCAGAGCAAAGCCTGGCAAGAAGAAGAACATCGGCTAGCCGCCGACGCCTGCGCAAGATTTCTGGCGGAAGCCGCCCTTCCCGAGGAAGGCCGCGCAAAGTTGCAGGTCCTTATCGAAAGCGGGTCCGTCGAGACCCTTGTGCGGGCCTATGCCTACGACAAGGGGCTCGAACTTCTCGTGATCGGCAGCCGCGGTAGAAGCACCGTCCTCAATCTGCTTCTGGGAAGTACGGCAGCGCGGCTGCTGTCGTCGGCGCCATGCGACGTGCTGGTCGTGCGACAGAGCGAGCCGGCGCCAACGCCCTCGCGATAGCCGATCAGGACGCCGTCTCGCGGATCGGGGTAGCGGCGATGGCCGAATCGTCGCCGGGCCGCCGGTTGCGCCTGGTTCGCCTCCCGGGCCTGCCACAACATCCCGGCTGCACTTCCATTCGAATGCTGAAGAGTGCGGTTGCAGACGGAAATCTGGAGTCTTGTTAGTGCCCAAAGATACATCCTCGAAGTTGCAGGACCGAGCCTGGCACAGTCTCGATGCCGATACCGCAGCCGCCTGTCTCGAGACGGATCGTCATCGCGGATTGACCGGGGAGGAGGCAACCCGCAGGCTCGCGTACTTCGGCCACAATAGGCTTCCGGCACCGCGCGGACGGCCCGCGTGGCTGCGGTTCCTGCTGCAGTTCAACAACGTCCTGATCTACGTGATGCTGGGAGCCGCCGCGATTACCGCGTCGCTCGCGCATTGGATCGATACGGGCGTCCTGCTGTCGGCGGTCATCGTCAATGCAATCATAGGATTCATTCAGGAGGGCAAGGCCGAAGCCGCGCTCGATGCCATCCGGAAGATGCTGTCGCCGTTCACGATCGTTTGCCGCGACGGCGAAAGGGTCGAGGTCTCTGCCGAGACCCTGGTGCCCGGAGACATCGTCCTTCTCGCAGCCGGCGACAAGGTCCCGGCCGATCTGCGCATCATCGCCGAAAAGAACCTGCGCGTAGACGAAGCGATCCTCACCGGCGAATCCGAAGTGAGCGAGAAATCGGTCCTGCCGGTGGAAGAAGACACGCCGCTCGGCGACCGGAGCTGCATGCTCTATTCAGGCACATTGGTCGCCTGGGGGCAGGGGGTAGGAGTCGTGGTCGCCACCGGTTCCGCCACCGAGCTCGGCCGCATCAGCACGATGCTGGAGCAGGTGCAGTCCGTGACGACGCCGCTGCTGGGGCAGATCGCCGGATTCAGCCGGTGGCTGGCGCTGACGATCGTCGCGATGGCCGCCGCCACGTTCGCGTTCGGCGTCATTTGGCGCAACCAGGCCCCGGCCGACATGTTCGTGATGGTCGTGGCGCTTGCCGCATCGGCGATTCCGGAGGGGCTGCCGGCCATCATGACGATCACGCTCGCCATCGGCGTTCAGCGGATGGCGACCCGCAGGGCAATCGTGCGCCGCCTGCCGGCGGTGGAGACGCTCGGTTCGGTGACGGTCATCTGCTCTGACAAGACCGGCACGCTGACGAAAAACGAGATGACGGTGCAGCGCGTGATAACGGCGGACCACGTGTTCGACGTCACGGGAGTCGGGTATGTGCCCGAAGGCGGCCTCCGGCTGGCGGACGAGCCCGTGTCGGCGGCCGCTTATCCGGCCGTGACCGAGATCGCGCGCGCCGGCCTGCTCTGCAACGACGCAACCCTGCGCAGTCGCGACGATGGATGGAGGATCGAAGGCGACCCGACCGAGGGCGCGCTGGTCGTATTCGCCGCCAAGGCAGGGATCGAAGCGGGCGAAGAGAGGGGCGCGCTGCCGCGCGTCGATGTCATTCCGTTCGAATCGGAGCACCGCTTCATGGCGACCCTGCATCATGACCACGAGGGCCGCGGCCTGATCTATGTGAAGGGAGCACCCGAGCGGATTCTCGAGATGTGCAGCTGGCATATGAGCAACGGATGCGTGGTGCCGCTCGACCCGGATTACTGGCGCCGGTGGATCACCGATACTGCCGCCCGCGGGTTGCGTCTTCTCGCGATCGCGGTGAAGCGCGTCGATGGCTCGCAGCGAGAGGTGCGGTTCGCGGACGTAGAAGACGGTGTCGTGCTGCTCGGCATCTGCGGAATCATCGACCCGCCGAGGGACGAGGCGATCGCGGCAGTCGCGGAGTGCCACTCCGCCGGCATCCGGGTCAAAATGATCACCGGCGACCACGCGGAGACGGCGAGAGCCATTGGCGCCCGGCTGAAGATCGGTCAGGAGAAGCCGACGCTTACCGGCGCCGAGATCGAGCTGATGGACGACGAGAATCTTCGCACGATGGTGCCGGAGATCGACGTGTTCGCGCGGGCGAGCCCGGAGCACAAGCTGCGTCTGGTTCAGGCGATGCAGGCGACGCGTCAGGTCGTGGCAATGACCGGCGACGGCGTCAACGACGCGCCGGCATTGAAGCGCGCGGACGTGGGGGTCGCAATGGGGCTGAAAGGCACGGAAGCGGCCAAGGAAGCCGCGGATATCGTGCTTGCCGACGACAACTTCGCGACGATCAGCAACGCGGTCCGCGAAGGGCGGGGCGTTTACGACAATATCCGGAAGTTCGTCCTTTTCATGCTGCCGACCAATGGCGGCGAAGCCCTGGTCGTGATCGCCGCGATTCTGTTCGACTTCGTGCTCCCGCTTACGCCAGCCCAGGTCCTTTGGATCAACATGGCGACGTCGAGCACCCTCGGCCTCGCCCTGGCTTTCGAGCCGCCCGAGCCCGACATCATGAAGCGGCCGCCGCGCGATCCCGCAGTGCGCCTGCTGTCGGGCTTCTTCGTCTGGCGGGTTGCGTTGATCTCCGTCTTGATGATGGCGGGCGCGCTTGGCCTGTTTCTCTGGGAGCTTGATCGAGGCGCGAGCCTGGAGACCGCCCGGACCATGGCCGTAAGCGCTGTCGTTGCCGGCGAAATGTTCTACCTGATCAACAGCCGCTATTTGTTCCGGCCGGCGCTGTCGCGCGACGGGCTGCTGGGAAACCGGTACGCACTGGTCGCGGTTGCCGCTTGTGCCGTCCTCCAGCTGGCCTTCGCGCATGTCGGCCCGTTACAGGACGTGTTCGGGTCGGCACATCTCGACGCCGGGGAATGGCTGCGTGTGCTCATGGCCGGTGCGCTGGTCTTTATCCTCGCCGAGCTGGAGAAAGCGGTCATACGCGGCCTTGGACTCTTTCAAGGCCGACGGATGCAGTCGGCCGGATAAAAGCGTTCGGCCTTCCCCGGCGCTCGCTTGCCAAGCTCCGGGACCGCCACTACGATCCGCGGCTGGTTTTCACTGGATGGTTACAAGCGGAGGGGCCGTGGCGGGGCGACTGCAGGGCAAGACGGCGATCATCACGGCGGCGGGAGCCGGTATAGGGCGCGCGAGCGCCATTACCTTTGCGCGCGAGGGCGCCAAGGTCTACGCGACCGACATCAACGAGGCTGCGCTCAAGGAACTCGCGGGCATCAATGGCATCGTCACGCGGCGTCTTGATGTCCTGGACGATGCGGCGGTCAGGTTGGCGGCAAGGGAGATCGGCGCGGTGGACGTGCTGTTCAACTGCGCGGGTTTCGTCCATCACGGCACAATCCTGGAGTGCAGCGACAAGGACTGGGATTTCACGATGAACCTTAACGTGCGCGCCATGTACTGGATGACGCGCGCGTTCCTGCCGGCGATGCTCGAGCGGGGAAAGGGCTCGATCGTCAACATGTCGTCGGGCGCGTCGTCGATCCGCGGCATTCCCAACCGCTTCGTCTACGGCACAAGCAAGGCGGCGGTGATCGGCTTCACCAAGGCCGTCGCCGCCGACTTCATCAAGCAGGGCATCCGCTGCAACGCGATCTGCCCCGGCACGATCGAGACGCCGTCGCTGGAGGGCCGGATCGCCGCCTTCGCCGATCCGGTGCAGGCGCGGAAGGATTTCATTGCGCGCCAGCCTATGGGCCGCCTCGGCACCGCCGAGGAGATCGCGGCCGTGGCGCTCTACCTCGCTTCGGATGAGAGTTCCTATACCACCGGCACGGCGGTCGTTGCCGACGGCGGCTTCAGCCTTTAGCAGTCCAACAGTCACAGGGGAGATGGCGCCAATGAAACTCGTGCGTTACGGCCGTCCGGGCAAGGAGGTGGCAGGCCTCATAGACAGTGAAGGCAGGCTGCGCGACCTGTCGAAGGTAATCGGTGACATAACGCCCGTCACGATCGGCGGGATCGGCCAGCTCAAGAAGCTGAAGATCGAAAAGCTGCCCGTCGTCAAAGGCAGGCAGCGGCTCGGCGCCTGCGTCAACAACGTGGGCAAGTTCATTGCCATCGGCCTGAACTATATCGACCACGCCAAGGAATCGGGGGCGCCAATCCCCAAGGAGCCGGTGATCTTCATGAAAACCACCAGCTGCATACAGGGGCCGAACGACCCGATCGTCATGCCCAGGGGCTCGCGCAAGACCGACTGGGAAGTCGAGCTCGGCGTCGTCATAGGCCGCAAGGCCTCCTATGTGCCCGAGGACAAGGCACTCAACTACGTCGCGGGCTACTGCGTCGTCAACGACGTGTCCGAACGGGAATTCCAGCTCGAGCGCAGCGGCGGCCAGTGGGACAAGGGCAAGGGCTGCGACACGTTCGGTCCGATCGGCCCTTGGCTGGTGACCCGCGACGAGATCAAGGATGTGCAGAATCTCGGCATGTGGCTGACGGTCAACGGCGAAAAGCGGCAGAGCGGGTCCACGAAGACCATGATCTTCGGGGTTGCGAAACTGGTCAGCTATTGCAGCGAGTTCATGACGCTCAATCCCGGCGACATCATCACCACGGGCACGCCGCCGGGTGTCGGTCTGGGCATGAAGCCGACGCCGCGATATCTCAAGGCCGGCGACGTCGTGCAGCTCGGCATCGAAGGGCTTGGCGAACAGCGGCAAGAGGTGCGCGCCCATAAGGGCTAGCCTGCCTCGGACGTGCAATGTGAAAAGGCGGGCTTTGGCCAGCCCTTCTATCTTGCGAGGGCAGGGCGATGTTGCCGCAGGCGCCGGGGAATTGCGCCGCGAGCGTCTTGCGCCTATCCGGGGATGAGCGGCGTCAGCGCGAATGTGCTGGCGGGATGCCAGGCCGCCGCGGCGACGATCATGATATTCAGGACGCCGATCGCGACGGCCGCGGCGATCATCAGCCGCTGCTCGCAGCGTTCGGCCCTTCGCTCTCCCTCGAGATCGGGCCGGGTCGGCGTCCGCGCCCAGCCGGCTCGGTCGGAGGGTTCGGGCTGCAACCTTTCGGCCATCGCCGGCTCCCGTATCGCAAGGCACGACAACCCCGCCGGGAGTCGCGCAAGGATTGCAACGTGAGCGGGACGGAGGCCGTTCCAGTCCCCTTTGGGTGTAGCCGGTATGGCGTACATTGAGCCTTCGGGGGCACGGGGCCAATGCTATGTGCCGATCGCCTTCCGTATCGCCGCAAGAAGACGGGCCCGGTCGACCGGCTTGCTCAACACCGTCGGGGAGCCGAGCTCGCCGATGCGCCGCAACGTATCCGGATCGGAATGCGCGCTGATAAAGATCACGGCACAAGCATGCACGTTGCAAATCTCCCGGGCCGCCTCGATACCGTCGATGGCGCCCTGGAGCCGGATGTCCATGAGGACCAGGTCCGGCGCTAGCTGTCGTTGCCAAGGAGGTTGTTCAGGCGCGCGGCGGGGGCTGAGGCGGCGATGCCGGCATGAGGTCTGTGATGGTTGTACCAGTGCAGCCAATG